>NZ_JBIBDE010000005.1:0-27970 GCF_042901625.1 Paeniglutamicibacter sp. NPDC012692 | reverse complement strand
GCACCCGTCAATCGCGGCCCTGGCCGCGGCCCTGGCACCGGCGGAACCGGCGGAGTCGCCCGCGCAGGGCCGGCTGGCCGAGATTCTCGCCGGCGTGCTCGGCATCGAGCAGGTCCCGGTGGGCGCTGATTTCTTCCAGGACCTGGGCGCGGACTCGCTGGTGATGGCCAAGTTCTGCGCAAGGGTGCGCAAGCAGCCGGATCTTCCCCAGATATCCATGAAGGAGATCTACGGCAACCCGAATATCGCCGCACTGGCAGCGGCCCTGCAGGTTCCCCCGCAGCAGGACAAAAAGACGGAGCCCTCGCCAGCCGTGGCCTCCGTGCCGGAGACGCCGCCGCCCATGGACGCGCGGACGTGGGAGTATGTCACCTGCGGCGCCCTGCAAGTGCTCGTCTACATCGGCTACTGCCTACTCGCCGGTCTCATCGCGGTCGTGGGGTACCAGTGGTTGTTCCCGGCCGCGGGGCCGGGCAACCACCACTGGTTGGGCCACGGGATGGAATTCTGGGAGCTCTACCTGCGGTCGATCGCCTACACTGCTGCGACGTTCGTGCTGCTGTGCATCCTGCCGGTGGCCGCCAAGTGGATTTTCGTCGGTCGCTTCCGGCCCAGGGAGATCCGCATCTGGAGCCTGGCCTACTTCCGGTTCTGGCTGGTGAAGGCGTTGATGCGCACCTCCCCCCTCTCGCTGATGGCCGGTTCGCCGCTGACCACCTTCTACCTGCGGGCCATGGGCGCGAAGGTCGGCCGCAACGTGATGATCATGACCAACCGCCTGCCGATCTGCACCGACCTGCTCACGATCGGTGAGGGAACGGTGATCCGCAAGGACGTCATGCTCAACGGGTACCGCGCCCACGGCGGCGTCATCCAGGTGGGCGGGATCACGCTGGGCAGGGAAGTGACCATCGGCGAGGGCAGCGTCCTGGACATCAACACGTCGATGGGTGACCGCGCGCAGCTGGGCCACCGGTCCACGCTCTACACCGGCCAAGCCGTGCCCGACGGCGAGCGGTGGCACGGTTCGCCGGGCAGGCCCGGGGGTGCGGACTACGCGACGGTCGAGCCGACGCCCTACCGGCCGTGGCACCGGGGATGGTTCGCCGTTTCCCAGCTCGTGAGCACCATCGGGCTGGGCCGCACCATGTGGGGACTGGCGATCACGCTGGTCGTCCTGGCGAACCCGAACGTCGCGGCCCTTCTGGAGTCGCAGGCGTGGGCGTTCACCGACTGGGTCTTCTACGCCGAGGCGGCCGCCTACGCGGCCCTGGGCGTTATCGGTGGAACGGTCGTGGCGTTGGTCCTCATCACCACCCTGCCGCGGCTGCTGCAACTCGCGCTGAAGCCCGACACGGTGTATCCAATGTTCGGGCTGCGTGACGCGGCGGCACGGGCGGTGGGCAAGATGACCAACAGCCCCATGCTCGGGATGTTGTTCGGTGACAGCTCCTACGTCGTGAACTACGTGCGGGCCATCGGGTACCGCCAGCCGCACGTCCAACAGACCGGCTCGAATTTCGGCACCGGGTTCAAGCACGACAACCCGTTCCTCTCGACCATCGGCACCGGCACCATGATCGCCGACGGGGTGTCGTTCATGAACACGGAATACTCCTCGACGTCGTTCAAGCTCAGCGGGGTGGCGATCGGCGCGCACAACTTCCTGGGCAACGCCGTCTTGTACCCGGCCGAAGCCAGGACCGGGGACAACTGCCTGCTGGCGACCAAGGTCATGGTCCCCATCGACGGGCCGGTGCGCCAGGGCGTGGGCCTGCTTGGATCGCCGGCGTTCGAGATCCCCCGCTCGGTGCTGCGGGACACCCTCCCCGAGGAGCACAGGGGCCGTGCACAGCTCCGCCATGAGCTGGCGGCCAAGAACGGCCACAACCTGCGCACCATGGCCCTCTTGATGCTGGCGCGGTGGTTCAACGCCGCGGTGGCCCTGCTGGCGATGTTCGCCGGCCTCGAATTCTCCGACCAATTCGGCTTCCTCGCGATCAGCGCGTCGTTCGTCGTGATGCTCCTGCTCGGCGTGCTGGTGCCCGTCGGCCTCCAGCACCTCGCCACGGGGTTCCGGCGGCTCCGGCCCCGGTTGTGTTCCATCTACGACCCCTACTTCTGGTGGCACGAGCGGTACTGGAAGCTGCAGGCCCAGAGCCGGTACGTGGCGCTCTTCAACGGGACGCCGTTCAAGCCGATGGTCTGGCGCCTGCTGGGCGTGCGGATCGGGAGCCGGGTCTTCGACGACGGCTGCGGGATCGTCGAGCGCTCCCTCGTGACGATCGGCTCCCGCTGCACCCTGAACGTCGGCACCACGATCCAGTCCCATTCCCAGGAGGACGGGATGTTCAAGTCCGACTACAACGTCATCGGGGACGACGTCACGCTCGGCGTCGCCGCCTTCATCCACTACGGCGTGAGCATCGAAGACGGCGTGATCGTCACCGCCGACTCCTTCGTGATGAAGGGGACGGCCCTCACCCGGGGAACCCTGTGGGGCGGCAACCCGGCCGAAGAGATCCGTGCCGCCGCCACGTCCCCCGTCGCACTGAAAGGGCCCGCGTCATGACTACCACTCCAGCGCTCACCTGCCGCACCGCCGGCCAAACGTCAGATCCGGTCGACGGCCGGCGCTCCGTCCCGGCTGCCGTACCGACGGCGATTCCCAGGTGGACCCGGGACCCGCAGTCCGGCCAGCAGCAGGTCGAGGTGGCGGTTCCCGAGGACCTGCACACGTCCGTCAGGCTGACGGCCCGTGCCCTGAAGACGACGCCTGGCTCGCTCTGGCTGGCGGCCCACGCGCGGGTACTGCAGGCCTTGACCGGCGAGACGGAGATCGACACCGGATGCGTGGACACGGCGGGGATCTGGCGGTGCAAGCTCGATCTGGGCCACCCGTCCTGGCGGGGCTTGGTCGCCGAGGCACACGACCGGCAGGTCCGGGCCGGGGCCGAGCCTGCCGACACCGAGAAGGCCGGCCGCGGGGAGGCCCGTCACGAGACCGCATCTCCGGGATACGAGGTGGTGTTCGGCGCGCTTCAGGGCGAGGATGCAGAGCTGCCGGAGGGCATCGTCCTCGGGGTCACCCTCCGGACCGTGGCCGGTGGCGAGGTGCTCCTGCTGCGGTACCGGCGGGACGTCCTCGACGACGGTGCCGCCCTCAGGATCGCCGGCTACCATCTGGCCGCGCTCCGCCACTTGGTCGCCGACCCCGAAGCGGAGCCCGCCGACGCCGACCTCGTCGATCCCGACGAGCGCCGCTTCCAACTCGAGCAGCTGGCCGGGCCCGAGCGGCCCCGGCCCCAACGCCGCTTCCACGAGTTGTTCGAGGAACGCGTACGGCAGCATCCCGAGCGCATCGCGGCCGTCCAGGACGCGCGGGAGTGGACGTACGCGGAGTTGAACGCCCGCGCCAACCGCCTGGCCCGCGCCCTGCTGGCACGCGGACTGCAGGCGGAGGACGTCGTGGCGGTGGTCGCCGAGCGGGACCTGGAGTGGATGGCCGCGGTCATCGGCATCCTCAAGGCCGGAGGCGCGTACCTACCGATCGAACCGCACTTCCCCGCCGACCGGATTGCCAGAACGCTCACGCGGGCCGGGAGCCGGATGGCGCTGACCGAGGAAGGCAGCACCGCCACGCTGGACGAAGCACTTGACGGGATGCCTTCGGTCACAAGGATCCTCTTCGAGGACATCGAGGCCGAGGGGCACGCCGACGACGATCTCGGCGTGGAGGTGCGTCCGGACCAACTCGCCTACGTCTACTTCACTTCGGGCTCCACGGGCGAGCCGAAGGGCGCGATGTGCGCGCACGACGGGATGGTGAACCACCTGTACGCCAAGATCGAGGACCTGGGGATCGGCCCCGGCGACGTCGTCGCCCAAAGCGCCCCCCAGTGCTTCGACATCTCGCTGTGGCAACTGGTCTCGGCCCTGCTTGTCGGCGGCCGCACACTCATCGTCGGGCAGGACCGCATCTTGGACGTCGAGCGGTTCGTCGACACGGTGGAACGGGGCGCGGTGGCGGTCTTCCAGGTCGTCCCGTCGTATCTGGATGCGGTGGTGTCGTACCTGGGCGGCAATCCCCGCACCCTGCCGCACCTACGCAGCGTCTCTGCGACCGGTGAGGCCTTGAAACGTGAGCTGGTCCGCCGCTGGTTCGACGTGATGCCGAACGTCAAGCTGGTCAACGCCTACGGACTGACGGAGACCTCGGACGACACGAACCACGAGGTGATGAGCGCAACGCCAGCGGGCGGCTCCGTGCCGCTGGGCCCGCCGATCCCGAACGTCCGGATCCACATCCTCGACGAGCGGCAGCGGCTCGTACCGCTCGGAGCGCCGGGCGAGATCGCCTTCTCCGGGGTGTGCGTGGGCCGCGGCTACATCAACGACCCGGAGCGCACGGCACAGGCCTACTCCACCGACCCCTACGTGGACGGCGCTCGGCTCTACCGGGCTGGCGACTTTGGGCGCTGGTCACTGGACGGCAAGCTGGAGTACCTTGGCCGGCGCGACAACCAGGTCAAGATCTCCGGGTTCCGTATCGAGATCGGCGACATCGAGAACGCGCTGTTGCGGGTTCCCGGCGTCCGCGACGGCGCGGTCGTCGTCGGCGAGGGCGGCGGGCAGTCCAAGTTCCTGGTGGCGTTCTACGCTGGCAACTGGCCCCTCGAGGTCGATGAGATCCGCAGCGAGATGGCCTCGCGGGTTCCGGGCTACATGGTTCCGTCGGCGTACAGATGGCAGGAGAGCCTGCCCCTGACCGGCAACGGGAAGATCGACCGGAAGGCATTGACCCGCATGGCGCAGGAGGTCGCACCCGAGGCCGGCACCCCCACGGAGGCGCTCACGGCCACCGAGCAGCGGCTTGCCGAGGCATGGGCGAGCGTCCTAGGCCTACCGGCGGGTCGGATCGGCGGGCAGGACTCGTTCTTTGCGCTGGGCGGCACCTCCCTGTCCGCGGTGAAGCTCGCCGTCCTGCTCAAGCGCGAGGTGTCGATCAAGGACATCATGCAAACGCCCGTCCTGGCGGACCTCGCGACCCTGCTCGATGCTTCGTCCCTGGAGGTCGCTGCCGAACCGCCCGCGCCGGCGGAAACCGCCGCAGAGACCGCCTCCATGCCCCGGACACCGACAAGACGCTCCAACCCGCTACCCATGAAACGAAAGGACCTCTGATGTCGTCTCCTTCACCCAGGATCCAGCTCGACGTGAAACGCCAAGCCGGCCGTTCACCGATGCTCGCCGTCGAGGACGGCCACGACCCCGTGCAGTGGGCCGAAGAGAACCGCGAGGCGCTGCGCGCGGCCGTGGACGAGCACGGCGCGGTCCTGGTCCGCGGGCTGGGCCTCAGTGATCCAGCCCAGGTGGCCGAGGTCTACCAACGGCTGGTCCCGAGCGGCCTCATACCGGACCGGGAGGCATTTGCCACCAGGCATCCCTACCTGGACGGCGTCTATTCGTCCCTCACGTGGCCAGCGAACCAGCCGATGTGCATGCACCACGAGCTCAGCTACGCACTCGAGTTCCCCGGCCTGATGCTCTTCGCCTGCCTCCAGGCACCCGGCGTCGGTGGCGTGACCGGCGTCGCGGACGCCCGCTCGGTGCTCGACGCCATACCGGCGGACATCGTCCAGCGGTTCGAAAGCGACGGGTGGCTGCTCACCCGCAGCTACAACGGGGACATCGGAGCCACCTACGAGGAGGCGTTCGGGGTCGGCGACCGCGCTGGCGTCGAGAGCTACTGCCGGGCCCACGCGATCGAGTTCGAGTGGCAGCCCGACGGGGAGCTCCGCACCCGGCAACGGCGCCCTGCCGTGGTCCGGCACCCGGTGACCGGCGAACGCTGCTGGTTCAACCAGGTCGCGTTCCTGAGCGAATGGACCATCGCGCCCGAGGTGAGGGAGTACCTGGTGGACGTCTACGGTTCCGACGGGCTGCCGTTCAACACCCGATTCGGCAACGGCGAGCCGATCGGCGAGGACGTCATCGCCCTCTTGAACGAGGTCTACGAGACCCACACCCTTCGAACGCCGTGGGAGACCGGGGACCTCATGCTCGTCGACAACGTGCGCATGGCCCACAGCCGCGAGGCGTACGAGGGTTCACGGGAAATCCTCGTGGGCATGGCCGAGCCACGCAATGCATTCGATCTCGCTACCCACACCCAGGACGGTGCATGATGACAGAATTCGCAGCTTCCCCAGTGACAACCGCCGGGGAACCGAAGACGGTTCCCCCTTTCGCGGTCATCCCCGGAGCCCAGGTGCAGCAGGTGCTCCAGGGGCGGGAGAAACAGGTCGTCGAACTCGTCGAGCAGACCTACCGGACGCACGCGGCCGGAGACTCGGTGAACCCCCCGTCCTACTTCCTGCGCTTCCCGGACCGGCCCACCTCGCGCATCATCGCCCTGCCCGCCTCGGTCGGCGGACAGGTGGAGGTTGACGGCATCAAGTGGGTCTCCAGCTTCCCGGAGAACGTGGCGTCGGGGATTCCGCGCGCCTCAGCGGTCTTGATCCTCAACGACCGGGCGACGGGCTACCCCTTCGCGTGCATGGAGAGCTCCATTATCAGCGCCTCCAGGACGGCTGCGTCGGCCGCCGCGGCTGCGGACTGGCTCAGCCGGGGACGGGGGCGACCCAGGCGCATCGGGTTCTTCGGCGTGGGACTCATCGCCCGCTACATCCACACCTTCTTGAACGCGACCGACTGGTCCTTCGACGAGATCGGGGTGTTCGACCTCGCGGGCGAGAGCGCGCAGGGTTTCAAGGGCTATCTTGAACGCAGCGGCACCGGAGCCCGGGTGACCGTGCACGACGGCCCCGAGCAGCTGATCCGGAGCAGCGACCTCGTCGTCTTCGCCACGGTGGCGGGCGAGCCGCACGTGCACGACACGACGTGGTTCGCGCACAACCCGCTGGTACTTCACGTGTCCCTGCGCGATTTGGCCCCGGAGATCCTGTTGGCGTCGACCAACATCCTCGACGACGTCGACCACTGCTTGAAAGCCGGGACATCGGCCCACCTTGTGGAGCAGATGGTCGGCCACCGGGACTTCGTGGACGGCACCTTGGTCGACGTCATGGAAGGCAAGGTATCGCCAGCAGTTGACCGCCCCGTGGTGTTCTCGCCGTTCGGTCTGGGCGTGCTCGACCTCGCGGTGGGCAAGTACGTCTACGACGAACTTGCCAGCAGCGGCCAGCTCCGGGTGGTCGAGGACTTCTTTTCCGAGCTGCGTAGGTACGGCTGACCCGGCGGCCCAACAACGTTTATCCATTCGCAACCACTGAGGAGGGACACAATGCTCTCGTTATCGCAGATGCTGGGGAATGTGTCCGAGGCTCACGTCCAGTCCCCTGAGGACTGGGCACGATCGCTCACCGTCGTCCTGCGGGACGCCGCCATCTACCACCAGGCCGGAAACGGCTTCTACCGTGCCCAGTGTGACGCGTTGGGAGTCGATCCCGCCGCGATCAAAGACATCAACGACCTGCAAGACCTGCCCCTGTTGCCGATCGGCATGTTTAAGCGTCCCGACGCGCAGGTGCTGCTCACCTGCTCCCTGGCCGACGTTGAGACCGAGACCAGCTCCAGCGGAACCCGCGGTGCCCCGTCCGTCGCCCTCCGCAACAGCGAGACAGTGACCCGGGCGCTGGTTGGCCTGATCGGGACCTACCGGGAGTTCTTCAGTCTGTCCGGGGGCGCGGGCCTTTTCTTGAACCCGTCGGACCCCGAATCCTCGGAGATGGGTCTGCTCAAGGATTTCAACATCCTGAACAGCGTCTTCGACGACCATGCATATCTCGTTGCCGACCAGGCGTTCGATGCCAAGGAGGCTCTGGAGCAACTCGGCCGGTGGAAGGGCCATATGACCCGGCACATTGTCTGTCCGCCGTTCCTCATCAGCCGGCTCCTCCGGTTCCTCGAGCAGGAGAATTTCAATATGCGGTTGGACCCGTACAGCATGATCATCACTCTCGGCGGTTGGAAGCGGCACACGGCCGAGGCAATCCCTGCCGAAGACTTACGGGAGCGGTGCCACGACCGGCTCGCCGTGCGCCCGGGGAACGTGCGCGACATGTACGGGATGATCGAGTCGAACATGCTCGCTGTCGAATGCCAGCTGCATCGCAAGCACGTCCCGCCGTGGTGCTACATCTCCATCCGGGACCCTGCCCAGATCGGCAAGGAGCTCGCTCCGGGGGGCACCGGCACCATCGCGGTACTGGACGCCCTCAACACCAGCTACCCCGGTTTCCTTCTCACCGACGATTTGGGCGACGTCGAGACCGGTACCTGCGGCTGCGGGAGAACCGGCCAGGTCGTCAACTTCCGCGGTCGGGGGCAGGGCGGCGGGCTGGGCCACTGCCCCGTCAGCATCGAGCGCTATCTGGGGTCGGAGGAGGATCGGTCGGGAAATTCACGCTAGCGGTTACGTGGTGTCGCCTCCACGTTGCATGGCGCGGTGACAGTGGAACGGGCCGTCATTTTCCTCTAAACCGTCTGCACGGACTGTCCCAAGTCGGCTATTCCGCTGGGGCTGCGGCCTGACGATGGTTCTCGGAAACGAAGGATTTCGAGAGCGTATCGAATCGAGTACCTCGGGACCTGCCGCCCTTGCAAGGCGATGTGACGTCCTGCCCAGAAAAACGGCGCGGCAAAATCACCTCGGTACGGTTCTTCTGGAAGTGTCGCTGGTCGACGGGACTCAAAGACTGGGGACGGACCCACGGTGAGCGCATGGATTTGCGCTACCCCGTAGGATACCCGCTCGCTGAGAATCTGATTTTGGCAACCAACCGCTTCACTTACTGCAGGTTGAGCCTCAGGAGCGGTAGTAGGTCATCGATGACGCTCGGGTCCTCGATGGTCGAGGGAACCGAGTAGGCCTTGCCGTCGGCGATCTGCCGCATGGTCTTGCGCAGGATCTTGCCGGAGCGGGTCTTGGGCAGCGCCTCGACGATGCGCACCTCCCGGAAGTCCGCCACCGGGCCGATCTCCCGGCGGACCATGGCCACAAGTTCGGCACCGAGTTGTTCCTCGCCGATGTCGGCGCCGCTCTTGAGCACCACGTAGCCGCACGGCCGCTGGCCCTTGAGGTCGTCGGCCACGCCGATGACGGCGCATTCGGCCACCGCGGGGTGCGCCCCGAGGACCTGTTCCATGGCGCCGGTGGACAGCCGGTGCCCGGAGACGTTGATGACGTCGTCGGTGCGGCCCATGACAAAGAGGTAGCCGTCCTCGTCCAGGTAACCGGAGTCCCCGGTGGTGTAGTAGCCGGGGAACGCCTGGAGGTAGGTGTCGATGAAGCGCTGGTCGTTGCCCCAGAGCGTGGCAAGGGTTCCCGGAGGCAGCGGCAGCTGGATGGCGATGTTGCCTTCCGTCCCTGCGGGGAGCGCCTCGCCGAAGCCGTCGAGGATTTCCACCCGGTAGCCGGGCACCGGGACCGTGGGAGACCCCGCCTTGCGTTCCAGCAGTTCCAGGCCCATCGGGTTGGCGGCGATCGGCCACCCGGTTTCGGTCTGCCACCAGTTATCCAGCACCGGGACGCCGAGCTTGTCGCACGCCCACTGGTAGGTGTCGGGGTCGAGGCGTTCGCCGGCGACAAAGAGGGCCTTGAGGCTTCCGGTGTCGTGCGCACCCAGCAGGTCGGCGTCGGGGTCTGCCTTGCGGATGGCGCGCAGGGCCGTGGGTGCGGTGAAGAGCACGTCGACCTGGTGGTCGTCGATGAGCCGCCAAAACGCACCGGCGTCGGGGGTCCCCACCGGCTTGCCCTCGTAGAGGACGGTGGTGGCGCCGGCGATCAGCGGCCCGTAGACGATGTAGGAATGCCCGACCACCCAACCCACGTCCGAGGCCGTGAGCATGGTGTCCCCGGGCCCGACGCCGTAGATGTTGCGCATCGACCAGTCCATGGCCACCGCGTAGCCGCCACTGTCGCGGACAACCCCCTTGGGCGCCCCCGTGGTGCCGGAGGTGTAGAGGATGTAGAGCGGGTGCGTCGAGGCGACGGGCACCGCACCGGCGGGTTGCGCGGCGGAGGCGAGCTCGTCCCAGTCGTGCCAGACGGTGTCGCCGCCGGAATACTCCGAGCGGTCGTGGGCAAAGCCGTCGCGGTGGGCCACGATCACCGTGGGCACGTGGTGGGAGGACTGTTCCATGGCCTCGGCTATGGCGGGCAGGTATTCCACGCGGCGGGCCGGCTCGATGCCGCCGGTCGCCGTCACGATCGCCTTGGGAGTGGCGTCGTCGATGCGCGCGGCCAGTTCCTTGGGGGCGAAGCCGCCGAAGACCACCGAGTGCACCGCGCCGATCCGGGCGCAGGCGAGCATGGCGATGTGCGCCTGCGGGATCATGGGCAGGTAGATGAGCACGCGGTCCCCCGGTTCCACCCCCTGCGAACGCAGCACGCCGGCGAACGTCGCGACCTGTTCGAGAAGTTCGGAGTAGCTGAAGCGCCGCTGGATGCCCAGGACCGCGGAATCGTAGACCAGGGCGGTGGTCTCCCCGTGCCCGGCGAGTACGTGGCGGTCCAGTGCGTTGAAGGACACGTTGAGCATGCCGTCGGGGTACCAGGCGTAGATCGGCGCCCGGGAGTCGTCGATGGCGCGCGTGGGTGCCTTGTCCCAGGCCAGGGTTGCGGCCGCGTCGAGCCAAAAGCGCTCCGGATCGCGGCCGGATGCGGCATAGGTTTCGGCGTACGTCGCTGACATGGGAACCCCTTCGTTCTGCATTCGTGCAATGAAGTCTTGCTGCGTCGAGCATATGACCCGCACCACGGGATTTCAACAGGTGTGTATACATTTCACGTAAAAACGGCATCAAATTTGCTGAATAGCGTGACAATGTGCGATTTTTGTATACACTGATTCCATGAGGGCAAGCGACAAGGCCTACGAGGCACTGCGAACGGACATCGTCGAATGGCGGTTGCGTCCCGGCGCCGTCCTCGGCGAGGTCGAACAGGCCGAACGGCTGGGAGTCTCCCGCACACCGCTGCGCGAGGCCCTGGCCCGGCTCACCGCCGACGGGCTGGCCGTGCAGCAGCGCGGCCGCGGCGTGGTGGTCTCCGATGTCTCGCACGAACACGTCGATGACCTGTTTGCGCTGCGCCGGGCCCTGGAGGTCGAATCGGCACGCATCGCCGCACGCCGCGCAGACCCCCAGGCCTTCCGGTCGCTGCGTGAGCGGTTCATCGAGGCCGGACGTTCGAACGACTCCGGCTCCCGCGAGGCCTACTACCAGCTGGCCGGCGAGCTGGACCGAAGCATCGACGAGGCGGTCAACAACCCCTACATCGAGCAGTCGCTCCGTTCGCTGCGCGTGCACCTGGCCCGCGTGCGCCGGCTGGCCCAGGACGACCCCGAACGCCTGGCGATGTCGGCCCTGGAGCATGCGGCGATCGCCGAGGCCATCGCGGCACGGAACCCCGAGGTGGCCGCGGCCGCAACGCAGCTGCACCTGCACCACAGCCTTGAACACATCAAAACCCATGCCGGACCCCGAGAGGACACCGAATGATCAACCACCCCGTACGCGTGTACAAGAGTGAAGAAAACCTTGCCCGCGAGGACCAGCTGGCCCACAAGATCGCGACGGTCGCCGCCGATCCGGTGGAGGTCACCGCCGAGGTCACCGAGATGATCATCAACCGCATCATCGACAACGCCTCGGTGGCCGTTGCCTCGCTGAACCGCGGCCCGATCATCGCCGCCCGCGCGCAGGCGCTGACCCACGCGCCGTCCACCGGCGGGGCCGGGGCCTCGGTCTTCGGGATTCCCCAGAAGGTCTCTCCCGAGTGGGCGGCCTGGGCCAACGGCGTGGCCGTGCGCGAACTCGACTACCACGACACCTTCCTGGCGGCCGAGTACTCCCACCCGGGCGACAACATCCCGCCGATCCTGGCCGTGGCACAGCACACCGGCGCCAGCGGCAAGGACCTGATCCGCGGCATCGCCACCGGCTACGAGATCCAGGTCGACCTGGTCAAGGCGATCTGCCTGCACAAGCACAAGATCGACCACGTGGCGCACCTGGGCCCCTCGGCCGCGGCCGGCATCGGCACCCTGCTGGGCCTGGACGTGGAAACCATCTTCCAGGCCGTCGGCCAGGGCCTGCACACCACCACCGCCACCCGCCAGTCGCGCAAGGGCGAGATCTCCACCTGGAAGGCCCACGCACCGGCCTTCGCCGGCAAGATGGCCGTCGAGGCCGCGGACCGCGCCATGCGCGGCCAGACCTCCCCGGTGCCGATCTACGAGGGCGAGGACGGCGTCATCGCCTGGATGCTCGACGGCAAGGACGCCGCCTACACCGTGCCGCTCCCGGAGAAAGGGGAGGCCAAGCGCGCGATCCTGGACACCTACACCAAGGAGCACTCGGCCGAGTACCAGGCGCAGGCCTGGATCGACCTGGCCCGCAAGCTGCACCGCGAACACCCCGAGGCCACGGACCCCAAGAACGTCGCCTCCGTGCTGATCAAGACCAGCCACCACACCCACTACGTGATCGGCTCCGGCGCCAACGACCCGCAGAAGTACGACCCGACCGCCTCGCGCGAGACCCTGGACCACTCGATCCCGTACATCTTCACCGTCGCCCTGCAGGACGGCTCCTGGCACCACGTCGACTCCTACGCCCCCGAACGCGCCGGACGTGCGGACACCGTGGAGCTGTGGAACAAGGTCACCACCGAGGAAGACGCCGAGTGGACCCGCCGCTACCACTCGCTGGACATCAGCGAGAAGGCCTTCGGCGGCACGGTGGTCATCACCCTGCACGACGGCACCGTCATCACCGACCAGATCGCCGTGGCCGACGCGCACCCGCTCGGCGCCCGCCCGTTCGCCCGCGAGCAGTACATCAACAAGTTCCGCACCCTCGCCGCCGGCCTGGTCGAGGAAGACGAGATCGACCGCTTCATCGCCGCCGCCGAGAACCTGGAGAAGCTGGGCGCCGGTGAGCTGGATGCGCTGAACATCGTGGCGGCCCCGGGCGTCATCGACCTCGCCGCCGCCCCCAAGGGACTGTTCTAATGCTGTACTCGACCATCACCCCGGAGCAAAAGCGCGGTGCCCTGCGCGAGATGCTCACACCGGGTGCCGCCCGCCAGTTCCCGGGGGCCTTCAACCCGCTCTCGGCGCGGCTGATCGGCGAAAAGGGCTTCGACGGGGTCTACATCTCCGGCGCCGTGCTGGCCAACGACCTGGGCCTGCCGGACATCGGGCTGACCACGCTCACCGAGGTCGCGACCCGGGCCGGGCAGATCGCCCGGATGACCGACCTGCCCTCGCTGGTGGATGCGGACACCGGGTTCGGCGAGCCGATGAACGTGGCGCGCACCATCCAGGAACTCGAGCATGCCGGCCTGGCCGGCTGCCACATCGAGGACCAGTTCAACCCGAAGCGCTGCGGGCACCTGGACGGCAAGAACGTCGTGGACCTGGACACCATGGTCAAGCGCATCGCCGCGGCCGCCGACGCGCGCCGGGATGCGAACTTCCTGATCATGGCCCGCACCGACGTGCGCGCCGTGGAGGGACTGGACGCGGCGATCAACCGGGCCAAGGCCCTGGTCGACGCCGGCGCGGATGCGATCTTCCCGGAGGCCATGAAGGACATCGGCGAGTTCGAGGCCGTCTGCAACGCGGTCGACGTCCCGGTGCTGGCCAACATGACCGAATTCGGCAAGTCCGCGCTCTTCACCCGCCGGCAGCTGGCGGACGCGGGTGTTGCCATGGTGATTTACCCGGTGACACTATTGCGTAGTGCGATGGGTGAAGCCGAACGCACCCTCGACGCCATCAAGGCAGACGGCACCCAGGAAGCCCGGGTCGATTCGATGCTGACCCGCGCACGCCTGTACGAGCTGGTCGACTACGAGGCATACAACCGCTTCGACAACGGCATCTTCAACTTCCAGGTCCCGGACCTGGACATCGATTCAAACAACGCGAATCTGTAGGAATCAGGAGCGAAGTGATTACCGAAACTGAGATCAAGAAGGGCCTGGCCGGGGTCGTCGTCGACTACACGGCCGTGTCCAAGGTCAACCCCGACACCAACTCGTTGCTCTACCGCGGCTACCCGGTCCAGGACCTGGCCGCTTCCAAGAGCTTCGAAGAGGTGGCGCTGCTTTTGTGGAACGGCGAGCTGCCGACCCAGGTCGAACTCACCGAGTTCATCGCCGCCGAGCGCGCCGGACGCGCCCTGGACGCCCGCGTCAAGGCCGCCATCGACCTGCTGCCGCTGGACTGCCACCCGATGGACGTGGGACGCACCGCCGTCTCGGTCATCGGCGCGAACCACGCGCTGGCCAACGACTCCTCCCGCGAGGCCGAGCTGGTCAAGGCCAAGGAACTCTTTGCGGCCTTCCCGGCGGTGGTCGCCTACGACCAGCGCCGCCGCCGCGGCCTGGGAGTCGTCGAACCGCGCGAGGACCTGGACTACTCGCAGAACTTCCTCTGGATGACCTTCGGCGAGGAAGCGGCACCCGCGGTCGTCGACGCGTTCCGCGTCTCGATGGTCCTGTACGCAGAGCACTCCTTCAACGCCTCGACCTTCACCGCGCGCGTGATCACCTCCACGCTCTCGGACCTGCACTCGGCCGTCACCGGCGCCATCGGCGCCCTCAAGGGCCCGCTGCACGGCGGGGCCAACGAGGCCGTCATGCACACCTTCCACGAGATCGGGATCGACAAGGACGAATCCCGCGAGGACGCCGCGGCCCGCGCCAAGGCATGGATGGAAGAGGCGCTGGCGGCCAAGAAGAAGGTCATGGGCTTCGGGCACCGCGTCTACAAGCACGGCGATTCCCGGGTGCCGACCATGAAGGCCGCACTGGACCGCATGATCGAGCACTACGGCCGCCACGAAATGCTCGGCCTCTACGACGGCCTCGAGGCCGCCATGGACGAGGCCAAGGCCATCAAGCCGAACCTCGACTACCCGGCCGGCCCGACGTACCACCTGATGGGCTTCGACACCGAGATGTTCACCCCGATCTTCATTGCCTCGCGCATTACGGGTTGGACGGCACACATCATGGAACAGCGCGCCTCAAATGCGCTGATCCGCCCGCTCTCGGCATACAACGGCCCGGAACAACGCTCCTTCTAACCGGGAGCCAGACAACGACAAGAGGTGTGCGGCCATGTGGCTGCACACCTCTTGTCGTAGGCTTCCGAGTGTTCCTGAATCGGTCAACGGCTTTGGGTTCTCAACCCGCCAGCAGCTTGGCCTTGATGGAAGCGAACTCCGCATCGGTGATTTGCCCCCGCGCATGAAGGGCCGCCAGCAGTGCCAGGTCTTGGACCAACGAGCGCGAAGCCGTGTTCACCTGTGCTGCTGCCGCATGACCCCGGTGCTTCCTTGCCCGGCGTTCGGGACGTTGCCGCGCATTTCCCTTGTGTGCGATCGCACCGGTCACCCAGAGCATCAGGGCCAGAACCGCCGTCACCAAAC
Source organism: Paeniglutamicibacter sp. NPDC012692 (assembly GCF_042901625.1). Taxonomy (NCBI): domain Bacteria; kingdom Bacillati; phylum Actinomycetota; class Actinomycetes; order Micrococcales; family Micrococcaceae; genus Paeniglutamicibacter; species Paeniglutamicibacter sp. NPDC012692. The sequence goes on along the minus strand of NZ_JBIBDE010000005.1, from coordinate 12,502 downwards.
CGGCCGCATTCAAGAGCGGGGCATCCGCGACACCCATCAGGGAGAGCCCGCCGAAGATCACCACGACAGGCGCCACGGCACGTGCCACCCGGAGCGTGTTCTTGCCAAGGTTTGCCGGCAATCGGAATACAACCTGGTCCTCGGGAATCGCATGTTGGTTCATACCCCGAGGATACGAGCCCGGCATGCCGAAGACCAGTGTAGATCCGTTGACCCCAGCAGGAGGCCAAGGACCCACATGTCCCGTTCGGATCGGCGTGCAGGTCGTATCCGCCGCGCCGGGCTACCCGACGTGGTCGAAGTTCAAGAGCGAGGCAACCTTCTTGGCATCGGCGTACTCCGGCGACTTCAGGTAGGCGTTCCGTTCGGACTGGTCCTTGAACCCCATGGGACCTACCCATTCGGTAAGCATCAGGGTGCGATCCTTCCTGTCGACGCCGATTCGCACGTTGCACGCCTTGCCGGTGGCGGGCAAGGAGACCGGGAACAAACCCACCCAGGAATGCTCGCCCCCTTCGGCCGTCGTCTTGGTGATCAGCGCCAATTTGAGCGGTCCCGAATCCGCCATGACCCCGCTCGGCGATTCGCCGTCGAGCCTGTAGGTGGTCTCGGGGTCGGAACAAGCGGTGGGCTCGAATATCGATCCCTTTTTCACACTGCTCAGTCCGAAAACCTGTTTTCCCCGGGAATCGAACGCTTGCAAGTCATATCTTGCGGCTTCCGTCAGCTCGGTCCCCTTCTCCTCGGCAATGGGGTTGCCGTTTTCATCGGACATCGATTCCTTAAACTCCCAGTTCGGGTAGGTGAACGAAACCAGCCTGTTCCCGTACTCGATGAAATCGGTGGACGCTGTTTTCCCCATCCACGAAGGGACATTCGGGCCCATCAGTTTGGTGCTGTCCTCAGGCTTGATTCCCATATCACTTAGCTGGCCCGCCATGATTCGCGCGGCGGATTCTGGGTTTCCCTGGGCTCGCAGCTGCGGCCAGGTGAACATCTCATGCTCGGATCCCACGGTTGCGGGCACTTCGATGGACCAGGCATCGTCCTTCCAGCGTGCCACCAGGATCCCCTCGGGCAGGGTTCCGGGTGCGGCGGACCTGTCGCTGGCCATGTCGGAAGTCATGATGGTGGCCACCCCCTTCCGGCAACCGATGACGGGGTGGGCCGCCGGCCCTCCGGGCAGCGTGCCGAGGATCCCCGCCGAGGTCCGCACGACGAGCCTGGAAACATCAAGGGCATTGCAGGCCGTCGAGTCCTCGAAAAACACGTTCTGGTGCGCTGGGACCAAGAAGTTGGGAAGCCCGTAGTCGGTTTGCGGCCGGTACGAGTCGTCGATTGATGCACTTCCCGAGGGATCCGGCGACGGGTCGACCGGCAATGTTGTCGTGGGCGCCGCGGGGACGGTGACCGGCGGGGCGTTCCAGGGCGACCATACGATGATTCCCGCGGTGACGGCTACGACCGCCGTTCCGGCAGCGAAGATCCGCCACCCGTTGGCCTGGCTGGCGCGTTTGATCGGCCACGGGCTCTGGGTGAAGATGGGGACGGGGTCTTGCAGCTGGAGCGGTCCGGGCCCCCCGGCATTTTCCTGCTTGGCAGGATCGGCACCGGAGATGAGCTTTTCGATGTTGTCCATTAGTTGCTGCCACCCTTCAACATGCTCGTTGGTGCCTTGCGGGCAAATGCTTTGCGGGCCCGGAAGAGCCGGGACTTGGCGGACTCGAGAGAGCATGCCAGCACAGCAGCAAGCTCCGTGGTCGAGAGCCCGTCCCAATATGCCAGCATGAGGACCTCGCGGTCTTTCCCTCGAAGGTTTTCGAGTACCGCTTGGACTTGCTCACCCAACGGGGAGCCGTTCTCTCTCAGTGCAGTGACGTGCTGGTCTGTGACCTTGAGGGCCAGTTTTCGTTCCCGGCCAAGAGACCGGATTTCATTGCTGACGAGATGTCTGGCCGTCACCAAGAGCCACGGCAACGCCTCGGGCCCCACGGGAATCGCGCGTTGCCAGGCTAGGCGAAAGGCGTCGTTGGTGATTTGCCGGGCAGCTTCAATATCCAGGATCCGGCGATACGCATACCTGTAGACGTTCTGCGCATACAACCTGTGCAGTTCTTCCACATCCAATTCGGTGCGTGCTTCCACTGGCCCCTCCCCCGGGTCAAGGCCTGCGGTCTACCGGCCTTCTACTGTGTAATGTCCGGAAAATCCGCATTGGTTGCAGGTTGACTTGGAATTTTGTTCTCGGGCCAATCTACCTTGGAAAATCGGGCAACGGATTCGTTGTCTTCGGCCAAGACGACTTGCGCGTCGAATCGTTCCCCGGCAAGCAGCAGGCCCAGCCACAGGGCCGAGTCGTCCCACATTTTTTCCAACGGCAAATGCCCCACTGGGTACCACGCAGGTTCGAGCTCGTCGGTTGCCTCGGCCATCCCGGAGAATTTCCGGGTAACAAAAACGGTGCAATCCATGTCAGCTAAGGGTGCAAAGGGGAAGCGGAAATAGACCCGGGCGGCGGGTTCCAGTGCTTCCAGTTCAGCGATGACGGAGGTTTCTTCGCGCAATTCCCGGACGGCTGCTTCGGCAGGGGTCTCCCCCGGATCGATCTTCCCTCCGGGTGCAACGACCCTTCCGGCGCCGAATCCGTGCCGCTTCAGGCCCAAGAGGACTTGGGTACCGTTGAGCCCCCGCAAGACGGGAAGGCAGAGCACGACCTGGGTCGGGTTCGAAGGATCCGTGGTGCCCATGTGGTGCATGCCCTAACTATGAGCGCGCGGGTGTGCCGCGGCGTAGACTTCGCGCAGCGTGTCGGCAGTGACCAGTGTGTAGACCTGTGTGGTGGTCACCGAGGCGTGGCCGAGGAGTTCCTGGACCACACGCACGTCCGCGCCGCCCTCAAGCAGGTGGGTGGCAAAGGAATGCCGCATGGTGTGCGGGGAAACATCCTGTTCAATGCCCGCACGTTCCGCGGCCTTGGTCAGCACCGTCCACGCCGACTGGCGTGAAAGCCTGCCTCCGCGCTGGTTGAGGAACAACGCCGCGGTTCCCTTGCCCTTGCCGACCAGTTCGGGCCGTCCGCGCACCAGGTAGGCGTTAAGTGCATCAAGTGCGTAGGAGCCCAACGGAACGATCCGTTCCTTGGATCCCTTGCCAAAAAGCCGGACCACGGCGGGACCTTGTGCCGGACGCTCCAAGTGCAGGTCGTCCACGTCGAGCCCGACGGCCTCGGAAATGCGTGCGCCGGTGGAATAGAGGAATTCGAGGATCGCACGGTCCCGCAGACCCGCGGACGTATCGATCGAAACCGATTCGATGATGGCCGCGACCTGGTCGACACTGATCGCCTTGGGCAGCCGCCGCCCGGTGGTCGGCGGGTGCAGGTCGACCGCCGGGTTGGTGAGGGTCAGCCCTTCGAGTTCCCAGAACTTGTGGACACCACGCACGGCAACGATGGTCCGCGCAGCGGAGCGTGCGCTCAAGGGCGCGGCGCCGTCTGCTCCGTCACGCACGGCTTGGGCGAAGTTCGTCAGGTGCTGCAATGTCACCTCACCCGGGCCCGTCAGACCTTGCGCATGCAAAAAGAGCGCATAGCGGAACAGATCCCGGCGGTAGGCGCTCACGGTGTTCTTGGCCATACCGCGCTCAATGGCCAGGTGCTGAAGGTAGGTCGCCAGGTGCTTGCCGATGGGCAGAGTAGCCGGATCCGGGCCCGGTGTCGGAACCGGGTCCGGGATTGTTTCCAGGCGCTGGGTCGCGTCGACGGCAGTTAGCCTGATTGTTTCGTCCGGCGACGCTACGGGGAGCGAAACCGTCCGGGAGATCGTTTCCAACCGTAGGGTCGCGTCATCGGTACCGATGGTCATTGGATCGCGACCTTAGAGCTTGGGATCGGCGGAACGCAGCCGCGGGTGGGCTTCAAACGGCGTGTCAACCGGGCGCAACGAGGCGAAGCCATCATTGCGGGCCGCCCCTGCAGCTAGAAGTCCGGCCACGGCAGAAGGGTTGTGGATCTTGCCGGCGAGAACCGCGCCGATTGCATCGTCAAGCGGGACCCAGCGGATTTCCATGTCCGATTCTTCATCGGTACGTTCGTGGCGTTCGTCTTCAGGAACGGGCACGGGATTGCGCGCGAGGAAGATGCGGATGGCCTCGGAGGAGGAACCCGGGGAAAGGAACAGATCAACGAGCACCGACCAGTCGGTGGCCACGAGGTCTGCTTCTTCGGCCAGTTCGCGGGCCGCGGCAAGGTGCGGAGCCTCGCCCTCGATGTCCATGAGACCCGCGGGGATCTCCCAAAGCTTCATGCGCACGGGGTGCCGATACTGATTGATCATCAGCACCTCATTGGCCTCGTTGAGGACCAGTACGGCCACGGCACCCGGGTGGGCAATGAAGTCACGGACCAACGGAGCCATGTCGGGCGCATACTCAAATGTTTCCTGCACAACATCCCAGATTCGTCCGTCATAGACAGTCTCGGAGTTAAGCAGGCGGCGAGGGCTGAACGAATCGCTCAGCACCTCGCCGTCTGTTTTTGCCATGGTGTTACTTGCCAGCGTTCTGGTGATCCAGAGCAGCCTTTACCAGCCCGGCGAAGAGCGGGTGCGGGCGGGTCGGGCGGCTGGAGAGTTCCGGGTGGGCCTGGGTGGAAACGTAGTACGGGTGTACTTCGCGTGGGAGTTCCACGAATTCCACGAGCTTGCCGTCCGGGGACGTACCGGAGAAGACCAAGCCGGCTTCGGCGATCTGCGCACGGTAGGCATTGTTGACCTCGTAGCGGTGGCGGTGGCGCTCGGCCACTGCGGTCGTGCCGTAGGTCTCCGCGACAACGGAACCCTCGGTGAGGGTGGCGTCGTAGAGGCCCAGGCGCATGGTGCCGCCAAGGTCGCCCTTGCCGTCAACGATGGCCAGCTGCTCTTCCATGGTCGCGATGACCGGGTGCTTGGTGTCCGGTTCGAATTCGGTCGAGGACGCGTCGGCCAGGCCGACAACGTTGCGAGCGTATTCGATGACCATCGACTGCAGGCCCAGGCACAGGCCCAGGGTCGGCATGCCGTGTTCGCGGGCGAACTTCAGCGCGCCGAGCTTGCCTTCGAGGCCGCGGATGCCGAAGCCGCCGGGAACGCAGATGGCGTCAACGCCGGCAAGTGCCTTCTTGGCTCCCGCTTCGGTCTGGCAGTCGTCGGAAGGTACCCAACGGATCTGGACCTTGGTCTTGTTGGCGAAGCCGCCTGCACGCAGGGCTTCGGTCACCGAAAGGTAGGCGTCCGGCAGGTCGATGTACTTGCCGACCAACGCGATTTCCACGTGGTGCTTCGGGTTGTGAACGGCGTCGAGAAGCTTGTTCCACTTCGACCAGTTCACATCCTTGAACTTCATACCCAGGTGCTGAACGATGTATGCGTCCAGTCCCTGCGAGTGGATGACAACCGGGATGTCGTAGATGCTCGGCGCATCGGCGCAGTTGATGACCGCCTCCGGGTCAACGTCGCAGGTCTTGCCGAGCTTGATGCGCATTTCGGCCGGGATCTCGCGGTCCGAACGGATCACGAGGGCGTCAGGCTGAATGCCGATGGAGCGCAACGCAGCAACGGAGTGCTGGGTCGGCTTGGTCTTCAGTTCCTGGCTTGGGCCGATGTACGGAACCAGGGATACGTGCACGAAGAAGACGTTTCCGCGGCCGATGTCCTGACGGATCTGGCGTGCGGATTCGAGGAACGGCTGGGATTCGATGTCGCCGACGGTTCCACCGATTTCGGTGATGATTACGTCGGGGGCCTTCTTGCCCTTGCCCGGCTCGATGGCGGGCAGGCGCATGCGGCGCTTGATCTCATCGGTGATGTGCGGGATGACCTGCACGGTATCGCCAAGGTAGTCGCCGCGGCGTTCCTTTTCGATGACCTCGGAGTAGACCTGACCGGTGGTCACGTTGGCCATGCCGGTGAGGTTTTCGTCCAGGAAGCGCTCGTAGTGACCGATGTCGAGGTCGGTTTCGGCGCCATCATCGGTGACAAAGACTTCACCGTGCTGGAAGGGGTTCATTGTGCCCGGATCAACATTGAGATACGGGTCTAGTTTCTGCATCGTGACAGAAAGGCCACGTGCCCGAAGAAGGTGACCGAGGCTGGAAGCCGTCAGTCCCTTACCAAGGGACGAGGCCACACCGCCGGTGACGAAGATATGCTTTGTCGTTTCAGACGACCGGGAATCAGGGGAAAGATTACGCTGCACCACGGGGTTCTACCCTATCACCTTTTCGTTGTTGGCTTATTGGGATTGACTCTACATGCTCGCCGGTTGGGGCGGGCGGAAAAACGTACTTAGGAGAGCGAGCTAACCAATTCCTGCGCGTCGCTCAGCAGCTCCTCGGCATGGGCCTGGGCGGTGCTGGAATCTTCCTGCCCCGCCAACATCCGCGCCAACTCGCGCACCCGCTCATTGTCATCAAGCAGAACGACGTCGCTGGCGGTGAATCCCGCGCCGTCGGCGGCGGCCGCGTTGGAAGATTTGATGACCCGGATGTGCCGGTCCGCGTAGGCCGCAACCTGAGGCAGGTGGGTGACAACTATCACCTGCACATGCTTGGCAAGCATGGCCAGCCGCTTGCCAATCTCGACAGCGGCCTTTCCGCCGACGCCGGCGTCGACTTCGTCGAAGACGAAGGTCGGCACGGGGTCGACAGCGGCCAGCACGACCTCGATGGCCAGCATGACGCGTGAGAGCTCGCCGCCCGAGGCGCCCTTGCCCAGGGGGCGGGGCGTGGAGCCGGCGTGGGGCTGGAGCAGCATGGAGATGGCGTCCCGGCCAAAGCGGTTCGGTTCACCGAGCGATTCGATCTCCACGACAAACTTGGCATCCGGCATGGCGAGTGCGGCAAGTTCGGCGGTCACGCGCGCGGAAAGGTCCTTGGCGGCCTTGGCACGCAGTTTGCTGAGCTTGTCGGCCAGCACCCCGACCTCTGCCTTGAGCGCCTCGGTCTCCGCCTGCAGGGCCTCGATGCGTCCGTCGTCGCCCTGGATCTCGGCCAGGCGGATGCGTGCCGCATCCGCCCAGGCAATGACCTCGTCCACGCTGGGCGCGTACTTGCGGATGAGCCTGTTCAGGTCCGCACGGCGTTCCTCCAAGGCGGCCAAGCGCTCCGGCCCCTCGGAATCCAGGTCCGAAAGGTATGCCGCAAGGTCGGTTGACGCCTCGGCGGCGAGGATCCCGATTTCGCTGAGGCGTTCGGCCAGCGCCTTCATCTCCGGGTCGTCGCCCGCCACCTGGTCAAGCGCGTGCTTGGCCGTTTCCACGAGCGTAATGACGCTGACGGCATCGTAGGCATCGCTGTTCAGCGACTCGTGCGCCAGGTTTGCAGAGCTGCGCAGCGCCTCGACGTTGGAGAGCTTGAGGGATTCGTTCTTGAGGTTGGCGTCCTCGGCCGGCTGCGGATCAACCGCGTCGATTTCCTCGAGGGCCACCTGCAGGGACTCTGCTTCCCGGATGCGTTCGCGCGAGGCCGCGGTGAGCGTCTCGAGCTCGCTGTTGGCCTGGCCCCAGCGGTCGAAGACGTCCTGGTAGGAGGCCAGGACCTTGCCCAGCGGCGAACCTGCGAACTTGTCCAACGAGGCCCGTTGCGTGGCGGCACCCTTGAGTCGCATCTGGTCGGTTTGGCCATGGATGGCGATGAGGTCCTCGCCGAGTTCCACCAGTACACCCACCGGTGCGGCACGCCCGCCGATCGAGGCGCGGCTGCGCCCCTCCGCGGACAGCGTTCGGGTGATGATCAGTTCGGCCTCGTTGTCGAAGCGCTCAACGATGGCTCCGGCCTCTTCGGCCCGGTCCAGCACCTTGCTCGTTGCGGGAAGCACCAACGTGGCGTCCGCAACCGCCTGCTTGGAACCGTGGCGCACGGCACCGGCGTCGGCACGACGGCCCAGCAGCAGCCCCAGTGCGGTGATGACCATGGTCTTGCCCGCGCCGGTTTCACCCGTGACGACGCTGTAGCCGGGCCCCAGCGGCAATGTTGCCTGGGAAATGACGCCCAGATCGCTTATTCGGATTTCCTGGATCACAGCTGCCTCCGGTGTTCCTTGCCTGTGGTTGTGTCCGCTTCCGGTTTTGGTCCGTGATGGCGTGGTTCAACAACCACGAGCGGCGGGGTGATGATCGGCAGGGCCGTGGTTGCGGTTTCCCGGTCCTTTGGTTCCACCGGTCCGCGCCAGCCCTGGATCGGAAGCTCGAACTTGTTGACCAGCCGTTCCGAGAACGGCGTTTGGTTCAGTCGTGCCAGCTTGACCGGCGTCCCGGACCGGGTGACCTCCACGCGGGCCCCCGGCGGCAGGTCGATGGTGCGCCGTCCGTCGCACCAGAGCACAGCCTGGGCGTCGGTGCGGGTCAGGATCTCGATGGCCAGCCTGGAGGTGGGTGCGACGACCAGCGGCTTGGCGAAGAGCGCGTGTGCGCTGATCGGGACCATCACCAGGGCTTCGACCTCCGGCCACACGACGGGGCCTCCGGCCGAGAAGGCGTAGGCGGTGGAGCCCGTGGGGGTGGCCATGACGACCCCGTCGCAGCCAAAGGTGCTCAGCGGGCGTCCGTCGACCTCCATGACCACTTCGATCATGCGTTCGCGGTTCGCCTTTTCGATGGCGGCCTCGTTCAGGGCCCAGGTATGGGCGATGCGGCGGTTGTCCAGCCACACCTGAACGTCGATGGCCATGCGCTCCTCGACGGTGTAACTGCGATCGGCCACGGCCTGCACGGTCTCTTGCAGGGCCGTGCGTTCGCTTTCGGCAAGGAAGCCGACGTGGCCGAGGTTGACGCCCAGCAAGGGGACTCCCGCGTTGCGGACCAGTTCGGCTGCACGCAGCACGCTGCCGTCGCCACCGAGGACCACTCCGAGGTCGATCGAGTCAAGGCTGGAGTCTTCGTCGAGGATCTCCACCTCGAGGAGCTCCCCCTCGACGGTGTTGCGTACTGCCTGCATTTCGAGCCGACGCATCACCGGGATCAAGCCGGATTCACGTAGCCGTGAACAGGTATCCACGGCCGCCAATAGCGCATCGTTTCGGCCGGTATGTGTGAGGACTAAGATCCTACGCATGCGTTCCTTTCCTCGGGTAACCGAAGGCCAGGGACATCAGGTCCGTGCCAACAAGTCTAAGAATAGTCAACGTCCGGCCAGGCGCCGGTGTCGACGCGGGATAGTGCGGAAGCTGTTACGTTGCGCTCGGCGTCCTTTTGCAGCCACAGGAAGAACTCGACGTTCCCGTCCTGGCCTGGCAGGGGGCTTCGGGCGAGGCCGTGGACCGAAAGCCCGGCCTCGTACCCGGAGGCGAGCACGGCGTCTACGGCCTTGCGCCGCTGGGTCGGGCTGTTCACGACGCCCGTTCGGGAAAGCTGTTCGCGGCCGATCTCGAATTGCGGCTTGACCATGAGCACCAGGTCGCCACCTGGAACGGTGGCTCCGGCCAGGGCCTTCATGACCAGGGTCAGGGAAATGAACGACAGGTCTGCGACGACCAGCTGCACCGTTCCCCCGATGTTTTCGGGATCGAGGTAGCGGACGTTCATGCCTTCGTGGACGTGGACGCGGGGGTCTGCACGCAGTTCGGGTACGAGTTGGTCATGTCCGACGTCCACGGCCTCGACGTGGTCGGCGCCGCGGCGCAGGAGCACGTCGGTGAAGCCGCCGGTCGAGGCGCCGGCGTCGAGGCAGCGTTTTCCGGCGACGGATACGCGGTCGAACACGGCAAGCGCGCCGGCGAGCTTGTGGCCGGCGCGGCTGACGAATTCCTCGCCCTCGGTTGCCTTGACCTTGATGGGCGTTGCCGCATCAACGATCTTGGCGGCCTTTGTCTGTGCCACTCCCCCGATCAACACCCGACCGTCGGCAATCAGGCGCGCGCCCTCGGTCCGTGACCGGGCAAGCCCGCGGGTGACTAGTTCTTGGTCGAGCCTGTTCACCATTGCTCCTGTGAGGTTGATCCGAGGTCTGCCGAAAGCCGGCCGTGGAGTTCTTCGTAGACGGCTAGGTGCTGTGCAACCGGCAGCCCCGCCAGGGAGTCCAGGACGTCCAGATCCGTGGTCGTGTCCGGATCGTCGCCGCCATGCGTCGCTTGTGGCGCGGCCGGGACCGGGCGCGCGAAAGCGCCGGGGTTTGGAGAGTTGTTGGTGCTCATCATCGGTTTCGAGCTTACGCCCTGCTGCCGACGGTTTGCGTAAAGACGGTCAGCGGCGAGGTCTCTTCGTCGACATGCGGATGGGCCAGCCACCAGGCGGCACAGGCGGCACGCCAGGCGTTGAGATCGTTTTCGTCCCCGTCGATGGTGATGGTTTCGCCGTTGACCGAGGCGAAGGCCTCGCCGCAGCGGATGCCGAATCCTGTGGCCTGGACCGTCGGGTAGGGAACATAGAGTTCGCCCAGGTCCCGGATCAGGAAGTCCGGGCGTTCGGCCGTCCGCGCAGCCAGCGCCGTGGCCGTGGTGTCGACGCCGGTCAGCACCAGCGCGGTGCTGTAGCCGGCGTTGTTTCCGCCCAGGATGTCGGTGTCGAGCCTGTCGCCCACCACGAGGGGGCGTGTTGCTTCAAAGTTTTCGGCCGCTCGCTGGAAAAGCAGCGGTTCGGGTTTGCCGGCCACGAATGGCTTGACATCGGTTGCGGCCTGCACGGCGGCAACGAGCATTCCGTTCCCGGGGGCGATGCCCTCGGCACGTGGAATGGTTTGGTCGGTGTTGGTGGCCACCCAGACGGCTCCGCGGTTGATCGCGAAGGCGGCCTCGGCCAGGTCCTTCCAGCCGATCGAAGGGTCGAATCCCTGGATGACGCCATGCGGGCCCTCAAGGTGGCTGGTGACCAGTTCCATGCCGAATGCGGTGACACAGTCACGCAGGTAGGAACTGCCGACCACGAGGATCTTGGATCCCCGCGGGAGCTTTTGTGCGAGGAGTTCGGCTCCCGCATCCGCCGAACCAAATACTTGGCCGGCGGATGCGGGGGCGCCCAGTTCACTCAGGTGCGCGGCAACGGCCTTCGGAGAGCGCGAGGCATTGTTGGTGACATAAGCCAACGCAACAGCATGCTCGCTCAATCCGTTCAGGGCCTCGATGGCCTTGGGTATTGCACCGTTGCCGGCGTAGACGACGCCGTCAAGATCGGAGAGCAGCGCGTCGAAACCTGAGATCAGCATGGGTGGATCGAATTCCTACTTTTCGTCGTTTTCGTCCTGGTCGATGACCGGGGAGGCACCGTTGACGTTGATGATGGTTTCGTCTTCGTCATCGAGCTCCGGGTTGGACTCGTCGGTCGACGATTCCAGCGACTCGGCATCGATTTCGGCGACCGCATCTTCGTCGGACACCGAAGTGGTTTCTTCCGATGCCTCGTCCTCGCGGGCTTCGGAACCAACGATGTCGCGGGCACGCGGGCGGCGTGCTTCGGTCTCGTCGTCTTCACCGAAGTCGATGATTTCCGGCTCTTCGAACTGTCCGGTGCCCAGGGCTTCCTCGGCGACGGCGACCTGGTTGCGCCAGGTTGCGGCTTCCTCGGTGCGTCCCACGTTTTCCAGTGCGTCGGCGTAGGCCGAGAACAGGCGCGGGCTGTAGCTGAAGGCGCGGTTGAGTTCCAGCTGCGGGATCTCAAGCTCGGCGACTGCTGCCTCGAGGTTGCCGAGATCGTTCTGGGCGCCCGAGGCAACCATTGCCATCTCGACCTTGCCGTTGGCGTCGAGGGTCTCGATGACGTCGCTGTGTGCGATTTCGAGGGCCTTCTCCGGACGGCCGATGCCGCGCTCGGAATCGGCGATCAGCGGAAGGTGCAGGTTGTTGCCGCTGATGCGGCGGTGCGTGCGGAATTCACGCAGTGCCTCGGCGAATTCGCCGGCCGCGTATGCGGCCAGGCCAACTGCCTCGCGAACGACGGCAACGCGGCCGCCACGGCGGCTGGCTGCAATGGTGTGCTCGTAGGCAAGCTGCGGGTTGATGTCGATCAAACGACCGGCCATGACCAGGTGCTTGGAGACCCACTCGTTGTTCGTGTCGTCCAGGTAGCGCAGTTCCGCACGGGTGATGCGGTCAAGTTCCTTACCCGTTACATCGGCGTCGATTTCCGGCGAACGGCCACGGTCCGGGCTGTTGGAGCTACGCAGGTCGGCCGGGTTGTGGTTGCGGCGTGCGTTCTCTTCGTCGCGCAGCGATTCGAGATCAGCGGTGCTGGCATCGGTACGAGGCTTGAATCCGCCACGGTCTTCGCGGGGCTTGAAGCCACCTTCGCGGCGGTCGTTGCCGCCACGGAATCCGCCACGGTCTTCGCGCGGCTTGAAGCCACCTTCGCGGCGGTCGCCACCCTGGAATCCACCGCGGTCTTCGCGGGGCTTGAAGCCACCTTCGCGGCGGTCGCCACCGGAGAATCCGCCACGGTCTTCGCGCGGCTTGAAGCCACCTTCGCGGCGGTCGCCACCGGAGAATCCACCGCGGTCTTCGCGGGGCTTGAAGCCACCTTCGCGGCGGTCGCCACCGGAGAA
>NZ_JBIBDE010000004.1:95992-445219 GCF_042901625.1 Paeniglutamicibacter sp. NPDC012692 | reverse complement strand
GTAGATGATGAACGTGGCGCCCAGGACCACGGGGACCATCTGCAGGACCCTGCGTAGTGTGTATCCAAGCATGCAACTGCTTCCTTTCGCGACCATCCGGCCGCATCTGCTCTGAATCGGGGGTGCACCGTCGAGTCATCGTCGGTGCACCCCCGCCAGCGCAAGTGTTGTGCTTGTTTAGCAGCCGTATCCGGCGCGGTAGAACTGCAGGTCGCCCTGCGAGTCATTCATTGCAGCGCACTTGGAGCGAAGCCCGAAGTCGGTCGGGATGAACAGCGGGATCGAAGGCATGTCCTTCATGATCAGTGCTTCGGCATCGGCGTACAGGCCTGCGGACTTGGCTTCGTCCTGCTCGCCGCGGGCGGCAACCATCAGCTTGTCGACGGCCGGGTTCGAGTAGCCGGTGGTCACGTTGCCGTCGCCGCCGGTTTCGTACTGGCTCAGGTACTGGTCGGAGCTCTTGTAGGACCAACCCCACAGGCCGAAGACGGCGCCTTCGAGCTTCTTGCCGTTGCGTCGCGCTTCCAGCTCGGTGCCCATCATCGGCTTGAGCTGGACCTTGATGCCCAGGTTGTCCTGGATCTGCTTGGAGATCGCCTGCACCAGCTGCTGGTCGGCGGTCGAGTTGTGCTCGATGATCAGCGTGCCGTCGAATCCGCCGGCCTTGGCCAGCAGCGCCTTGGCGCCCGCGGCATCAAAGGTGCACGATTCGCAGGAACCAGCCTTGTAGGAATCCAGGGAAGGCGGCACCAGCGAGTCGGAGGACGTCGCGTAACCCTGCAGCAGGGACTTGGCGATGGACTCGCGGTCGATCGACATCGAGATCGCCTTGCGCAGGTCGGGGCTCTCAAGTCCCTTGACGTAGCCAGGGATCTGCAGCGTGTACTGCTTGGAGCCGGTCTTGACCTCGTAGAGGGATTCCTCGCCCAGCTGGCTCTTCGCCTTGGAGACCATGGTGGCTGGGACATTGCGGATCATGTCCAGGTTGCCGGCGGTCATGTCGGTGTAGGCGGCGTCGACGGCGGTGTAGATCTGGCCGACGAGCTTGTCGGCTCCGCCCGAGAATCCTGCGGCACCCTTGAAGCCGTCCCACTTTTCCAGGACAACTTCAACGTTGTGGTTCCAGGAAGCGAACTTGTACGGGCCGTTGGAGATCGGGTTGGCTTCGTAACCCTTGGGATCACTGAAGGCCTGTTCGGGCAGCGGGCAGAGGGCCGAGGTGCTCAAAAGCTTCGGGAAGTCTGCGTTCGCCGCGGTGAGGGTGACCTCGAGGTTGTTCTCGTCGATGACCTTCACGCCGGAGAGCTTGTCGGTCTTCGGCTTGGAACCGTCGGTCGGGTTCAGGTCCTTGTATCCGACGAAGGTCGCGAAGTAGCCGTTGCCCTGCCAGGCGTTGGAGCCCGTGGCCGTCTTGCTCCATGCATCGGCGAAGGAGTTTGCGGTGACCGGGGCGCCGTCCTGGAAGGTCCAGCCGTCCTGCAACTGGATCTTCCAGGTCTTGGCGTCCTTGCTCGTGACGGACTTGGCGGCCAGCGGTTCCAGCTTCTGGGTCTCCGTGTTGACTTCCATCAGGTTCGCGCAGGTGGCCATCGCGACCTGGCTTCCCGGATCCTCGTGCGGGACCAGCGATTTCGGCTCGGTGAGCTGGAATGAAAGCTTCTTTTCACCCTCGGCACCGGCATTGTTTCCAGTTCCTGCTGCGCAACCGCTGGCTGCCAGCATGAACGCCGCCGAAGCCGCTGCTACTGCCAACATCTTCTTCTTCGACATGATGCTCCTCCCGTACAAATGATCCGTGTATCCCGCCGAACGGTCGGCGGTGTAAGCGAGATAACCACTGCCTGTGATTGTCCTCACCACTTTTTTTACGCTCTAAAATAAACCAGATACAGCGGAGCCTGTCAAAAATTTTCGAAAGATTCACGCGCCGCTCATACGCATTGCAGTGACTTCAGCTAGCCGACTAGGCACTTTCCAGCGACGGCAGATTGGCTCCGCCCGCTAGGACAGGGGCCCTTCACCCTCACCCACGCCGAGCACACCCAGCGGATCGGCCAGCAGGGCGTCGACCAACGTTGCCCCGGCAAAGAGCGACAGGGAAAATACGTGGTCCGAGGACAGCACCACGCGTCCCGCGGCGTCATGTCCGGCATGCGCGTACTTGCCGACCTCGGCGATCAGCGAACCGAAGAATGCGGGCGCTTCGGCGGGAGTGCCCGCCACCACGAGCAGTTCCGGATCGTGGATATCCAACAGCGAACTCGCGGCGCGACCTACGTACCGGTTTCGCTGTTCCAGGAGCCCGATGGCCGCGGCGTCACCTGCCGAGGCCAATGCCAGGACCTCATCAATGTTTCTGGCGGGCAGCCCGCGTTCGATCGCAGTTCGAGTCACCGCGTCGTCCGAGGCCATGACCGCCAGGCAACCCGTGCGGCCGCACGGGCATTCCCGCGGCTCATCACTGACACGCAGATGGGCAATCTGGCCTGCGGTCTGGCTATACCCGGAACGAATTCGTCCGCTGTTGACCATTACCGATCCAATGTCGGCTGTGATGACCATCAAAACGAAGTCGTCGGTGCGTCGCCCGTTGCCGTAGAGCAGCTCGGATTGCGCGGCCGCACGCGCATTGTTGTCGAGGATCACCGGCGAGGGCAGCCTGCCGCGCAATAAGTCCATAACCCGCACATTTTGCCATCCGGCACTCGGGTTATCCACGATAATGCCGGCTTCGCGGTCCACGATCCCGCCAGTGGCGATGCCGGTACCAAGGATGGTGCAGGTCCCGGCATAGGTGTCCAGCAAATTTTCCGCGGCAGCCACCACCAGGTCGATGGACTCCTCCGGTCCCATCCCCGCATGGGGCACCAGGACCGCCGCGCGTTCCTTGCCGTCCAGGCCCATGAGGACCACGCCCGTGGTGCGCGGACCCAAGTGGATCCCCAGGACCGCACTCGAGCGGTGGTCCACTTGCAGTGGCACCCGCGGACGGCCTTGCGCACCCATCGGCGACGGCAGCGCCTGCAGGAGGTTGTCATTGATCAACACGGAGGTGATGTTCGTGACCGAAGCGGCACTCAGGCCGAGTTGGGCCGCGATCTCGGATCTGAAGGTCCCCGGATGATGGAAGACGTGCTTCATGACGGCGGCGGTGTTCAGCCTCCGCAGGTCGTCTCCCCGATGGCCGCGTCCATTGCGCAGGCCGACCGCTTGATCGCGTTCAAGCATGTCCACCCTTTGTTCACTCCCTGTCCTCCGGGCTTGGACCCGGGTCGGTTCTCGACGTAATTTTTCCATGTCCGGCACTCGGCCGCAGCCAGTGCTGCACAACGGATCCCCGCGTCCGGACAAGACATGTTTTCTGCCCGAGGATTCGACGGCGGACCGCGCCACCGTGCACCACCGCGGAGGCGGCGCAATCCCGGAAACAACGTGTCCACGGTACAACGCTTGCCGCCACCTCGTGCAAAAGCCACGCATCCCTCGGGCCGATCGGCCCATGGCCCGCCCCGGAAGACCGCGGGAGCTGCTTGCGCGGGGCCGTGATTTGCCGATCGAAAGCTAGACACTACCCAGTCGAGACGCATTAGGTGAAATCACTGCGGTTTGTGACCCCGCAACAACCATCCCGCCATTCACCGTGTGCTGCACCGGACCTGGCTTCCCCCGAGAGCTTCTCATTGGTCTCGAAGCAGTTGCCCGATCCCGTGCACCCCGACGGCATGCAGCGGATCGGACTCGGGCAGCGCCGCCATCAGCGACGAGTAGTTCACCGCCCAGGCCCTGGCACGCACCCAGGTCCCCGGCGAGTACAGGGCGTGGCGGGCCAGCGCACCGCGGAAGGCCTCGCGGCCGGCCCCGGTGAAGTGCAGCCAAGCAACGGCCAGGTCACAGGCCGGATCCCCGGCCGTCAGGTCCCCGAAGTCGATCACAGCCCGCAGTCCGGTGCCTGCCTGCCCGGCACCGTCCCCGGGGCCGACGATCACGTTGTGCGGGTGGGGATCCCCATGGACCCACAGCCGCGGACCACGATGCTCGGCGGCGCCGATCCCGGCGTCCCACAAAGCAATCAACGCATCGCGATCGGCAAGGCCCGATTCCTCCAGCCGCCCGCGCACCGTCGCGTCCCGGTCCTTCAGCGGCACGCCGCGCACCGCGTTCCTGGGGGCGTCCGACGGGGCCGGGACGTGCAGCGCCCGGAAAAACGCGGCCAGCCCGACCGCGTAGCGATCGCGCTCCGGCGCAGGAAGCGTGGCCGCGCTCGCGCCCTCGAACCACGGCATGATCGCCCAGTGGTAGGGGTAGCCCTCCGCCGGCTTGCCGCCGTGCACAGGCACCGGAATCGGCGCGGGCAGCCGCGGCGCCAGGAACGGCAGCCAACGCAGCTCGTTGAGCAACAGCGCGTGCGCGCTGGCGCGCCTCGGCAACCGCACGGCCAAATCCGGGCCCAGCCGGTAGACGGCGTTGTCCCAGCCGTCGTCGGCAAACCCCAGCTCCAGCCCGGCAAGCTCCGGGTGCTGGGCGGACAGCAGGGCCCGGACCAGCTCCGGCCCCGTATCCACGTCCGCGTCCGGCTTGGGCCCTGCGGAGGGCGCCGCG
Source organism: Paeniglutamicibacter sp. NPDC012692 (assembly GCF_042901625.1). Lineage (NCBI taxonomy): Bacteria > Bacillati > Actinomycetota > Actinomycetes > Micrococcales > Micrococcaceae > Paeniglutamicibacter > Paeniglutamicibacter sp. NPDC012692. The sequence continues at coordinate 440,620 of NZ_JBIBDE010000004.1, read as the reverse complement.
TTCATTCGCCCGGGGTCTGCGCCATGGCGGCGATCTGGATCAGGTTGCCGCAGGTGTCGTCGAACACCGCGGTGGTCACCGGCCCCATGACGGTCGGCGGCTGGGTGAAGACCACGCCGAGGCCCAAGAGCCGCTCGTATTCCGCGTGCACGTCCTGGACAGCAAACGAGGTGAACGGAATGCCGTCCGCCACCAGCGCGTCGCGGAACGGCCCCACCGCCGGGTGGTTTGCCGGTTCCAGCACCAGTTCCACGCCGTCCGGGGCCTCCGGGGAGACGACCGTCAGCCAGGAAAACTCCCCCATCGGGATGTCGGTCTTCTTTTCGAAGCCCAGTTTGCCGGTGTAGAACTCAAGCCCCTTGGCCTGGTCATCAACGAAAATGCTCGCAAGGTGGATTTTCATGCTTTCGCCCTTTCCGACGACGATGCAATCTGGTTGTCCTGTCCTCCGCCGTTGCCCGAACCGGCCTCGGACGAGGCCTGTTTGTCCGCCGGCGCCTGCTGCGGCCACCTGCGGACTATTTCCTGCAGCGGAGAAGTGTCAAGGTAGTGGAACTTGTAGCGGCCCGAGCGTTCACTGCGCAGCAGCCCCGCGTCCTCAAGCACCGCAAGGTGCTGGGAGACCGCCTGTCGGGTCGGGGTGATTCCGTGTTTCGCGGCCAGCCTGGCGCAAATCTCAAAAAGCGTTTGCCCGTCCCTGCCCACCAGCTCGTCAAGGATGTGCGCCCGCGTCGGGTCGGCGAGCGCCTTCAGCAGCAATTCCACACCCACCATTAAGGCAAGCGCCGACTTGCCTGTCAAGAGCTGCCTTGCGGAGTCTGCCCGTTATCCACATTCCCGCACCCGCCCGGCCCGCGGCGCACCAATCCGTCGCACCCTTGACCCATGCAAACCGACGCATTCATCGCGGAAGTTGCCGGCAACGGCAACGTCCCGGGGCACCTGGCGACCCCGGACGATGAACTGCGCGCCTACGCCGCTGCGGTGCGGATCGCCGCGTCCCTGGGGCCGAGGATCGCCAAACACACTGCCTCGCCCACCCACGCAAGCTACTACGCGCTGCTGGCGGAGCAGGCCCAGCGGACCGCGGCCCACGCGCAGATCCTAGCCGCCGATCTTGCCCAACGTACGCTCGTCCATGAGCTGCCCGTCGCACAGCTGAACGGTCTGCGCGCCCTCGCCAAGGATCCCGAAGACTACATCAGCGGCGCGACGCGATTGCCCGACGATCCACGCACGGTTCCCGCCGGCCGCCCGACGTTCAAGAACACCATCGATTTCCTGCAGAACCTGCTGCACATTTCGTTCTTCGAGGCGCGCGATCGACTGCAATCGGCCACCAACCTGCTGCCGCACACGGACGTCAATGGCTTTGACCTGCCGCCGAAGTTCCCCAAGCTTGCCGATGAGCTGGTCTCGGGCGACGCATCCCCCCGGGAGATCGGCACCGCTGCGAAGAAACTTGATGCCCTGGGCCCGCACATCAACCAGCAGCCCGATCCGGTCGCGCTCTCCACCGAGTTGGAAGACCAGGTACTCGAATCCGTCCGCACCCAGGATCCCCGAACGACCCGGCGGCTCCTGAGCAGCATCCAGAGCTCTCTGGAACAGGGAATCACCCAGCCCTCCGAGGAAGTCCTGCGTTCAAGGCTCGGGTTGTTCTACCGCGGAATGAATTCGGGCACCGCGGAATTCCTCTTGCGGATGCTGCCGGGCGATGCCGAATTCGTTCTCTCGCTCTGCGCCCAAACGGATAATCCCCGCACCAAGGCGGGCGACCGCGCGGGCTTGCTTAAACAATCCCCGTTCGGCACCTCGCCTCGGGAGGGCCTGGTTCCCGACCCGGGTTCGAAGTCATCCGCCGCCCAAGGCAACCGCCGAGCCCCCGGTTCCGAACCGGCTGATGCAAGCCGAACCACCTATCCGGACTTCCTGCTGGCCGCGTCGCCGACACACGACAAACCACTGGCAACTCCCGAAGAGCTCGCCGCAATCACGCTCGGCAACGAGCCAGTCCAGTACCTGCCGCAGGCGACAACGCCAACGCCGGATCCGTTCGAGGTCCTGAACCAGGGTGCAACGGGTGCCGACGGCCTCACTCCCCCGCAGCGCCACCTGCAGGGCCTGCTCAACCTCCTGAAATCCAACGGCATGGCGGACAAGAAATCCACGGGCCTTCCGTCACCGGACATGGTCATCATCGCCACGTTGGCCGAGCTCGAGGAACGCGCCAGCACCAGCTGCATCACCAGGCACGGCCAGCGGCTCAGCGCCGCGGAATTGAGGCAACATCTCTGCAACTGCCGGGCCATCCCCATCGTCATGAACGGCAAGAGCCGGATCCTGGACCTGGGGCGCTCGGAACGATACTTCCCCGACTACATGCGCCGGGCGATCCTCGCCAGGGACGGCGGGTGCGTGGTTCCCGGGTGCACCGTGCCGCCCGAACATTGCGAGATCCACCATCTCAAACCGTGGGAACTCGGCGGGCTGACACGCGTCGAGGACGGCACACCCGCGTGCAGCGGGCACCACCACGCGGTCCACGCGGGCCTGATCGAAATTGTCCACAACGAAGACGGCTTGCCGGCGGCCATCCTTCCCGCCTTCATGGATCCGGGACAGCAGCCGCGGCGCAACACGTACTGGAACCGCCGGCCAACGTTCACCGCCCCCACGCTGTTTTGATTCCCGGCCTCACAAAGCACGAGGCCCCGGCTCCTCCCGCAGGGAAAGGAACCGGGGCCTCGTGGCGTCGGAGGGTGTTAGCCCTCGATGCCGAGCTTCTCAAGCACGAGCTCCCGCACGCGGCCGGCGTCGGCCTGTCCGCGGGTGGCCTTCATGACCGGGCCCATCAGCGCGCCGATGGCCTGCAACTTGCCGGCCTGCACCTTGGCGACAACGTCCGGCATGGCTTCCATGGCGGCGTCGATCGCGGCACCCAGTGCCGAATCGTCGTTCACGACGGCCAGCGAACGCGCCGCGACAACCTCGGACGGGGTGCCCTCGCCGGCAACCACGAACTCGAGCACCTGGCGGGCGATCTTGTCGTTGATCTTCTTGCCCTCGATCAGCGAGTTCAGCTCGACGATCGTGGCCGGGGTGACGCCCAGGTCCAGGATCTCGACGTCGGCGTTCTTGGCCAGGCGTGCGATCTCGCCCATCCACCACTTGCGGGCCACGGCCGCGGTGGTGCCCGCGGCGATGGTCTCCTCGATGGCCTCGGTGACGCCGGCGTTCACGACGTCGCGGAACTCTGCATCAGAGTAGCCCCAGTCGGCCTTCAATCGCTTGCGGCGCTCGGCCGGAGGCTCGGGCAGGCGGGCGCGCAGCTCCTCGATCCACTCCGGGGTGGTGATGACCGGGACAAGGTCCGGCTCCGGGAAGTAGCGGTAGTCGTCGGCGTCGGACTTCGGGCGGCCCGAGGTCGTCGTGCGGGTGTCCTCGTGCCAGTGGCGGGTTTCCTGCACGATGGCCGCGCCGGAGTTCAAAACGGCGGCGTGGCGCTCGATCTCGAAACGCACGGCGTGCTCGACAGCGCGCAGCGAGTTCACGTTCTTGGTCTCGGTGCGGGTGCCGAACTTCTCGGCGCCCTTGAGCATCAGCGAGACGTTTGCATCGCAACGCACGTTTCCGCGTTCCATCTTCGCGTCGGACACGTCGAGCGCCTTCACGATTTCGCGGATCGCGGCAACGTAGGCCTTGGCCAGCTCGGGGGCGCGCTTGCCTGCACCCTCGATGGTCTTGGTGACGATCTCGACCAGTGGGACACCCGAGCGGTTGTAGTCAACCAGCGAGAAGTCCGCACCCTGGATGCGGCCGGTGGCCCCGCCCATGTGGGTGAGCTTGCCGGCGTCCTCTTCCATGTGGGCGCGCTCGATTTCGACGCGGAAGACCTCGCCGTCCTCCAGCTCGATGTCCAGCCAGCCGTCGTACGCGATCGGGTCGTCGTACTGCGAGGTCTGGAAGTTCTTCGGGGTGTCCGGGTAGAAGTAGTTCTTCCGGGCGAAACCGGACCGTTCGGCGATCTTGCAGTTCAGTGCAAGGCCGATCATCATCGCGTATTCCACGGCGGTCTTGTTGACCACCGGCAGCACGCCGGGCAGGCCCAGGCAGACCGGGGTCACGTTGGTGTTCGGGGTGTCGCCGAACACGTTCGGTGCCGCGGAGAACATCTTGGTCTTGGTGTTCAGCTCGACGTGGACCTCGAAGCCCAGCACCGGATCGTACTTTTCCAGCGCGACGTCGAAGTCGACGAGTTCATCGGTGTGCATGGCCATGTTAGGCAACCCCTCCAGTGGTGGCGGCGGACAGTTCCGGGGCCTGGTCGATCAGACGGCCGCCCCACTTGTCTTCCAGCAGCTTCTCAAGTGCCGCGCCGGCACGGTACAGGCGGGCATCCTCGCGGGCCGGGGCCAGGAACTGGATGCCGACCGGAAGGCCCTCGGACAGGCCGCCCGGAACGGTGATGCCCGGGACGCCGGCCATGTTCGCCGGGATGGTGGCAACGTCGTTGAGGTACATCGCCAGCGGATCGCCGGTCTTCGAGCCCAGCTCGAAGGCGACCGTCGGGCTGGTCGGGGAGATCAGCACGTCGGCCTTCTCGAACGCGGCGTCGAAGTCGCGCTGGATCAGCGTGCGGACCTTCTGGGCCGAGCCGTAGTAGGCGTCGTAGTAGCCCGCGCTCAACGCGTAGGTGCCCAGGATGATGCGGCGCTTGACCTCTTCGCCGAAGCCCGCGGCACGGGTTGCACCCATGACGCGTTCGATCGTCAGCGGACCCTCCGTGGGGAGCACGCGAGTGCCGAAGCGCACGCCGTCGAACTTCGCCAGGTTGGAGGAGACCTCCGAGGGCATGATCAGGTAGTAGGCGCCCAGCGCGTACTTGAAGTTCGGGCAGGAAACCTCGACGATTTCGGCGCCCGCGGCGCGCAGCGCCTCCAGCGACTCGTCGAAGCGTGCCTGCACGCCCGGCTCGTAGCCTTCGCCCTGCAGTTCCTTGATGACGCCGACGCGCACGCCGGTCATGTCACCGGAGGCGCCCAGCTCGGCGGAGGCAACCAGCGCCGGAACCGGCTCGTTCAGCGAGGTGGAATCGGCCGGGTCGTGCCCGCCGATCAGCTCGTGCAGGTATGCGGAGTCCAGCACGGTGCGGGTGACCGGGCCGATCTGGTCCAGCGAGGAGGCCATGGCGATCGCGCCGTAGCGCGAGACCCCGCCGTAGGTCGGCTTCACGCCGACGGTGCCGGTGACGGCGCCCGGCTGGCGGATCGAGCCGCCGGTGTCGGTGCCCAGGGCCAGCGGCGCCTCGAACGCGGCAACCGCAGCGGCGGAGCCGCCGCCGGAGCCGCCGGGAATGCGGTTCAGGTCCCACGGGTTGCGGGTCGGGCCGTACGCCGAGTGCTCGGTGGAGGAACCCATCGCAAACTCGTCGAGGTTGGTCTTGCCCAGCATCGGCAGCTTCGCGGCGCGGATCTTGGTGATCACGGTGGCGTCGTACGGGCTCATCCAGCCTTCGAGCATCTTCGATGCCGCGGTGGTGGGCTGGCCCTTGGTGACGATCAGGTCCTTGATGGCGATCGGCACGCCGGCGAACGGGTGCAGCGCTTCCGCCGCGGCGCCGCCCGCTGCGCGGATGGCGTCGACCTCTGCGGCAACGGCCAGTGCCTCTTCGCCGTTGACGTGCAGGAATGCGTGAACGCCGTGCTCTCCCCCGTCAACCTCGGCGATGCGGTCCAGGTGCGCCTGCACGGCCTGCACGCTGGTGATTTCCCCGGCGCGCAGCTTGGCCGCAAGCTCGGTTGCGGAGTAACGAATAATCTCGTTCATGAATTACTCTCCATCCAAAATGGCCGGCACCTTGAAGCGCGTGTCGGCGGAATCCGGCGCGTTCATCAGCGCTTCCTCGGCGGTGAGCGTCGGGCCGACGACATCCTCGCGGAAGACGTTGAACAGCGCAATCGGGTGGGTGGTGGCCGGAACATCGGCGGACGCGGCTTCGGACACCGACGCGATTGCTTCGACAATGACACCGAGCTCGCCGGTCATCTTGTCCAGCTCGGCATCGCTCATCTCAATGTGGGCCAGGTGCGCCAAGTGCGCAACGTCCTCACGGCTGATGGCAGACATGTATCTCCCTAAGTGGGCGGATGGGTTTCCCCACTAGTCTAGTACGCCCCGCGGGTCCGAACAGCGCCGAATTTCCGGGTCGACGCGTGATCTCGCATGTGCATTCGCCGACGCCGCGGCCGGTCCGACGCCCGTGCCGCCAACCCGTCGACCAGGAGTCCCTTTCGGGCGACCGGCAACGCGTCAGGAAAGTTCGACGACGGCACCCGAAACGCTGCCGCCTTCGAGATCGGTCCACGGTGCGTTGACCCATGCGAGCGCACCCGCGGAACCGGATCCGTCGGCTTCGGGGCGGCGGATCACGGCAAGGCCGGGGTGCTCGCCGGTGTCCGTCGCACGGGCATCCGCCGGCGCGGCCTGCAGCGCCGGCACCACGGTGATCGATCCATCGGGCACGTTCGAATCGTTTTGGTGCTGCGCCCGCGCCTTGCCGGCCACCAGTGCACGCATCTGCTCCTGCCACACCGGATCGCCCGCGGCGTCGTAGATCCAGCGGGTGCCCAGCACCCCGTGCTCGCTGGTGCCCAGCAGGTGGTCCTCGGCGCCGGCCAGTGCGGCCCCGCGATAGCTCAGAGGGACGTGGTAAACCACAGGATCCCCCGATCCGGAATCGAGCACCAGGATCATTTCCAGGCCTACCTCGCCGGCCGGATCGTCAAGGCGGAATCCTCCGACCACGCTGAGCACGGGAGTCGCATCGCCCTCGAACCAGGCCTGCTTCGGCAGCCAACCGGCCATCAGTTCGCGCTTGCTCGGGACCATTGTCGTATCGTGGATGACGCTCATGGCGGGGGCTTCCTTCGTTCGGCGGCTGGAACGCATCGTGCGCACACCGTCGAGCGTATCCAAATCCTGCGCCCGATCCCCTCCTGCACACGCGCAATGCCCAACCTCGGCACCGATTCGGGCGGTTGGACTCCGGCGGTTAAACGACGAGGCTTCCGTGCCCCACCCGTCGAAACGGATGGGACACGGAAGCCTCGGTTGCAGGTGCGGTGCCGGCAACGGCGCCGGCGCCGGCTTAGAGCGCCAGCGTGTAAACGACCAGGACGATCTCGGTGTTCGGAACGTACCAGTCGCGCTCGGAGGCGTGCTGGAATCCGTCGGCCTCGTAGAGTGCGCGGGCGGCAACCCAGTGGCCGCCCGTGGTCAGCGAGACGGTGTGCACGTCCTCGATCTCGCGGGCACGGTCGATGACCGCGTTGAGCAGCGCGCGGCCGGCGCCGGTGCGCTGCACGGCCGGATCGATGACCAGCATGCGGAATTCGAGCTCGCCTTCCAGCGCGATGTCGGCATACTCGCTGCCCGGGCGCACCAGGGTGACCGAGCCGATGACAACACCGTCGCGCTCGGCAACGAGGATCTCGGCGGCCGCGTGGCGCGCGGCGACCTGCTGCACGAACTGCAGGTACTCGTGGTCCGGGTCGTCGAAGTGGCCCGCGTCAAGGTAGGAGTCGACGGTGATCCGCGCGATGTGCGGGTAGTCGGCCTCCACGGCGGGACGGATCGTCAGGGTGCTGGCATCGGTGAGGGTTGCTGTAGTCATCACTTTCCAGTGTGACAGCAGGGCGTGCGTCGGGCCGGAAATTCTCGGCGCATGTAGCCAAGCTCACGATCGGCAATCCATCCGCCGCCCCGACGCCTCACGCCAAGTCCGCATGAAGCGGACCACTCCGGATTTTCGCAGTTTGTCCCACGTCACAATTCGATCACAAAGGAAGAACCTAACCCGACACCCTTGTGGTTTGTTTGTTAGTACAGTTTACTAACAACCATGAACACCTCACGGGGTCCCCTGCGCAGCATGGCAACAGGCGCAGCAGCACTGCCCTCACACGGCCGCGCACACAACCTGTCCCTCGCACTGCAGACGCTCCATTCAACGGGCCCGATGAGCCGCGCGGATCTTTCGCGCACCCTCGGCCTCACCCGCGTCACGGTTTCGGACCTGATTTCCGAACTGCTCGAGCGCGGACACGTCATCGAACTCGGCCAGTCCGAGAAAATCAGACCCGGGAAACCCGCCATCATGGTCGATCTAAACCGCCGGGGGCTTCAGATCATCGGTCTGGACCTCGCAGAGAACTCGGTGCTCCGCGCCGCCGTCCTGGACCTGGATGGAAACATCCTGCACCGTGTGGAAACCTCCACCGGGGATGAAAAGGGGCAGGAAGTCACGCAATTGGTGCTCGACCTGGCAACCAGTGCCATCGGCCTGGCCACCGCGCCGCTGCTTGGCATCGGCGTCGGAACCCCGGGCATCGTCGACCACGACGGGGTGGTGCTCACCGCGCCGAACCTCGACTGGAAGGACCTGCCGCTGCGTGAACTGCTCGAGCGGCAGACCGGGCTGCCCACGCTCGTGGCCAACGACGCTGATGCAGCGGTTCTCGCCGAGTTCACCTTTGGGGGCGGCGCGAGCGACATGATCCTGGTCAAGGTCGGCCGCGGCGTGGGCTCCGGCCTGATGGTCAACGGCCAGCGCGCCCGCGGCGTGCACTCGGCGGCCGGGGAAATCGGCCACGTCGTGGTCGGCACCGACGGCGGGCTCGAGTGCAAGTGCGGCAAGCGCGGCTGCCTGGAGACCTGGCTTTCGGTCCCGTTCCTCGAACGCGGACTCGCGGCGGCCGCGGCCTTCGAGGACCCCGAAGCGGCTGCCGAGAACGTCCTGCAGATCGCCGGCGAGCGCCTGGCCGTCGCCCTCGCGCCCATCGTCGGCGCCCTTGATCTGGCCGAAGTCGTCCTCAGCGGCCCGGCACACCTTTTGGAAGGGACCTTGCGCCAAAGCGTCGAAAAGACGCTGGCGGAACGGATGCTTCCACACAGGCCACCCTTGGTTGAAGTCCGCCTCGCCAAGGAACCGCAGGACGTGGTCCTGCGCGGTACCGCGGTCATGGTTCTTTGGAACCAACTGGGAGTGGCCTGACCCGTTGTAACCAGCACGACCCTTCGCATGGGATTACTCGCAGTAAACCCAGTCACCCTCCGAAAGGATCTCCAATGAAGAAGTACCTTGGGCTTGCGGCTCTCACGACCGCCGCGGCACTGTCCCTGACCGCTTGTGGCGGCAGCGGAGCACCCGCTGCGTCGTCCGCACCGGCGTCCACGGGATCCGCGGCGGCCGGCGATCCTGCCGGCAATGCGGGCAAGACCATCACCCTGTGGCTGGCCGGCGGCGACACCCCGGACGAGCTTCGCACCTACTTGAAGGACACCTTCAAGACCAAGACCGGTGCCACGCTCAAGATCGAGGAGCAGGGCTGGGGCGATCTGGTCACCAAGATGACCACCGCGCTTCCCGATGCCAACAACACCCCGGACGTCGTGGAAATGGGCAACACCCAGTCCCCGACCTTCACCAACATCGGCGCCTTCCTGGACGTCTCCGACATGTTCGAGGAGCTCGGCGGCGCCAAGCTGATCCCGTCCTTCGTCGAGGCCGGCTCGGTCGATGGCAAGAAATTCACCCTTCCCTACTACGCAGGCTCCCGCTACATGTTCCAGCGCGCCGACGTGTGGAAGGAAGCCGGCGTCGAGACCCCCAAGACCCTGGACGAGTTCAACACCGCGGTGAAGACCATCACCGAGAAGAACCCGCGCGACATCAAGAACTTCTCGGGCTTCTTCCTCGGCGGCCAGGACTGGCGCAACGGCATCTCCTGGGTCTTCGCCAACGGCGGCGAGCTGGCCAAGAAGGAAGGCGATCAGTGGGTCTCGACCCTCTCGGACCCGAACACCCTCAAGGGCCTGGCCCAGCTGCAGGACCTGTACAAGAGCGCCTCCCAGGCCCCGGCCGACGCCAAGGACGCCACCCCGTGGCTCTACATCAACGATGCCGACCAGATCCTCGACGAAGCGGGCAAGCCCACCGGCAAGACCTCGCTCGCCGCGGCCACCATCATGGCCCCGGGATGGGCGCACTGGTCGATCGGCGACCTGGAGAAGGACGCGAAGACCGGCAAGGACGTCCGCACCTGGGACGACAAGAAGTTCGGCGCCTTCGTGCTCCCGGGCAACGACGGCAAGCCGGCCCCGGTCCTGGCCGGCGGCTCCAACATCGGCATCTCCGCCAAGTCCCAAAACCCGGACCTGGCCAAGGAACTGATGCGCATCATCTTCTCCTCGGACTACCAGGACATGCTCGGCAAGAACGGCCTGGGCCCGGCGAACTCGGACAACAACGCCTCGATGGGTGACGACCAGTTCGCCAAGGCCGGCATCGCCTCGGCCTCGAACTCCAAGCTGACCCCGGCCGCACCGGGTTGGGCGGCCGTCGAATCCTCGATGAAGCTCGAGGAGTTCTTCGGCAAGATCCGCGACACCGCCGACCTGGCGGCACTGGCGAAGGAATACGACGCCCAGATCACCCCGATGCTGAACCTGAAGTAGCACTTGTCGATGGCCGGGGCGCGAACTCGCCCCGGCCTTCCGCTTGGTGCGCAGCACCCCCCGCACGTCGGCATCCGCCGAGACGAAAGGCCGTAAGAAGCTCATGCCCACCCACGCCCCGGCACCGCCGGCGCAGCAACCGCAACAGGTTGAACCCGCCAGCGCCACGACCCACGTTCCCATTGTCAAGAAGCGCACCTCCAGGGCCCCCTTCTGGCTGATCGCCCCGACGCTGGTCATCCTCATCGCGGCCCTGGGCTACCCCGTGGGCTGGCAGATCTACACCAGCTTCCAGAAGTTCGGCCTGAAGCAGCAGTTCGGCGCACCGCCGGAATTCGTCGGACTCGAGAACTACACGACGCTGCTCGGCGACCCGGACTTCTGGGTCATCCTGGGCCGCTCCCTGCTCTTCTGCCTGCTCGCGGCCGGCATCACCGTGCTCATCGGATTCCTCCTCGCGATCCTCATGAAGCGCGTGGGCACCGTCGCCCGCCTGGCCCTGCAGGTCTCCATGCTGCTGGCCTGGGCCATGCCCGTGGTCGCCGCCATGACCGTCTGGGTCTGGCTGGTCGACTGGCGCCGCGGCGTGCTGAACTGGCTGCTGACCCGCTTCGGGTTCGACGCCGAGGGCCACAACTGGCTCGCCGAACCGCTCACCTTCTTCGCCATCGCACTGGTCATCGTCGTCTGGATGTCCGTGCCGTTCGTGGCGCTGAGCATCTACGCGGGCCTGACCCAGATCTCCGAGGAGGTGCTGGAGGCCGCGGCCATGGACGGCGCCACCGGAATGCAGCGCATCCGGTACATCATCATGCCGCTGATCGCCCCGGTCCTCTCGATCGTGCTGTTGCTGCAGCTGATCTGGGACCTGCGCGTGTTCACCCAGATCAAGCTGCTGCAGGACGCCGGCGGCGTGGCCAACGAGACCCACCTGCTGGGCACCTACATCTACCAAATGGGCGTCGGCTCCGGCGACTTCGGCGCGGCAAGCGCGGTGTCCATCCTGATGCTCATCATCACCATTGCCGTCAGCTGGTACTACGTGCGCTCGCTGATGAAGGAGGAAGACTAGAATGCGGCTTAAATCGATCTCGACCGGCGTCTGGACGGCCGTTGCGCTCGTCGTCGCCGTCGCCTGGGCCTTCCCCGTCTACTGGATGTTCAACTCGTCATTCCTGCCCAACTCGGTGCTGCAGTCGGCCACCCCGACGTTCCTGCCCTTCGGCGGATCGTTCGACAACTTCACTGCGGTCTTCGCAGACGGCAAGTTCGTCGCGGCGCTGGGCATCTCGCTGACCGTCACGCTCACCACCGTGGCCGTGGCGCTGTTCGTCGCGTTCCTGGGCGCGCTGGCCATCAGCCGCTTCAAGTTCAAGGGCCGCAAGTCCTTCATCCTGGCGATGCTGCTGATCCAGATGCTGCCGGCCGAGGGCATGTTCATCGCGCAGTACAAGATGATGAGCTCCGTGGGCCTGCTGAACAACGTGCTGGGCCTGACGCTGCTCTACACCGCGGCCGTCATCCCGTTCACCATCTGGATGCTGCGCGGCTTCGTCGCCGGCGTCCCGGCGGAGCTCGAGGAGGCCGGCATGGTCGACGGTCTCTCCCGCACCCAGGCGTTCATGCGCATCACCTTCCCGCTGCTGGCCCCGGGCCTGGTGGCCTCCGGCGTCTACGCGTTCCTGCAGGCGTGGAACGAATTCACCGTCGCCCTGGTGGTGATGACCGAGGACCAGATGAAGACGCTGCCGCTGTGGCTGCGCGGATTCGTGCAGGCCTCCGCCACCCGCGAAACCGACTGGGGCCTGGTCATGGCCGCCTCCATGATGGTCGCGGTCCCGGTGATCATCTTCTTCATGATCGTGCAGTCCAAGATGTCCTCGGGCCTGGTCGGCGGGGCGGTGAAGGGCTGATGAACAACGTGGACTCCTTGAACCCCGCCACCGAGCCGGTGTCAGATCTCCTGTCCGACGCAGGGCTCCGCGCCCTCGCCGCCGGCACCCTGATGCCCGGCTTCACCGGCACGACGATGCCGGACTGGATCGGGTCCGCGCTCGACGCCGGGCTGGGCTCGGTCTGCATCTACGGCACCAACCTCACCTCCCCCGGCCAGCTGGCCGACCTCATGGGCCGGCTGCGCGCCGCGTCGCCCACCGTCCTGCTGACCCTGGACGAGGAGGGCGGGGACGTCACCCGCCTGCACTACCTCACCGGGTCCAACCAGCCGGGCAACGCGGTGCTGGGCCGCATCAACGACCCGGCAACCACGGCAGCCTCCGCCGCCGCCATCGCCGACGAGCTGGCCGCGCTGGGCTTCAACCTGAACCTGGCCCCCGACGCCGACGTGAACTCCACCCCGGAGAATCCGGTGATCGGGGTGCGCAGCTTCGGCGCCGACGCCGCGCTGGTCGCCGAACACACCGCGGCCTGGGTCACGGGCCTGCAGGACGCGGGCGTCGCCGCCTGCGCCAAGCACTTCCCCGGCCACGGGGACACCGCCACCGACTCGCACCTTGCCCTGCCGACGATCGACGTGGACGTCGAAACGCTGCGGGACCGCGAGCTGGTGCCCTTCGCCGCGGCCATCGCCGCCGGCGTCGCCAGCATCATGACCAGCCACATCATGGTGCCGGCGCTGGATGCGGACAACCCCGCGACCTTCTCCCGGGCCATCCTGGGCGAGCTGCTGCGCGGGGCCCTGGGCTTCGAGGGCGCGATCATCACCGACGCCCTGGACATGGCAGGCGCCTGCGCGATCACCGGGATCGAGGTCGCCGCCGTGCGCGCGCTGGCCGCCGGCGCCGACCTGCTCTGTCTGGGCTCGGAAACCTCGGCCGAACGCTACGACGGCATCCTCGACGCGATCGTCGCGGCCGTCCGCGCCGGCGACCTGCCGCTGGAGAGGCTGTGCGACGCCGCGCGACGCACCGCGGAACTGGCCGGAGCCTACCAGCCGGCGGCCCCCGCAGGAACCGGGAAGGCACCGGACTCCGCCACCATTACCGCCGCCTTCGAGGTCTCCGACGCCGCCCGCACCTGGCTGGCCGACCCTGCGCTCCCGGCACTGGTGCAGGTCGGCTCCGAGGCGAACATGGCGGTGGGACACGTGCCCTGGGGCGCCGCCGCGGTCGGCGCGGACACGGACCTCGACGCGGTGGACCGGTACGCGAAGATCGCCCTGGTCGGCCGCGGGCTGGATGCCGGGCACCCGGTCTGGCAACTCGCCGATTCCCTGCGCGCCGACGGCCGACGGGTCGTCGTCGTCGAATGCGGCTGGCCGCGCGGCGGCGCCGACCTCGTCACCTTCGGCGCCTCGCTGACCGTCTCCGCCGCGCTGGCCGGGCTGCTCGACCCGCGGCGCGCCACCCGCGAATCTGCACCTGGAACGAGTGCATGAACCTCGGACTGGACATCGGCGGCACCAAGACTGCCGCCGCGATCCTGCACGACGACGGCTCGGTGGCCACCTTGCACACGGCCCCGTCCGGGCACGGCCCGGGCGAGGTCATCGCGGTGGCGGCGATGCTGGCCAGGGCCGCGATCGCCGAGGTCGCGGCCGCGGGGTTCGCCGTGGCGGGGTTCGCGGCCGCAGGCACAGCCCGCGGCACCGGCCCCGCTGCGGGCATGCCGGCGCGCGGCGAACTGCCGCTCCGCGCCGGGGCGTGCATGCCGGGGCTCGTGGATCCGGCCAGCGGCATGGTCCGTCACGCGGTGAACCTGGGGGTCGACTCCATGGACCTGCGCCGCGGGCTTTCCGAGGCGCTGGGCATGGACGTGAGCGTCGAGAACGACGTGAAGGCGGCCGCGCTCGGCGCCGATGCGCTGCTGCGTGCCAGGTCCGGCGCACCGGGTGTGCCAGCCGCGCCGCCCTCGACTTTCGCCGACGGCCGCACCCTTGCGTACCTGAACCTCGGCACCGGCCTGGCCGCGGCCGTGGTCCGCGACGGCCGAGTGTTACGCGGTCGTGACGGAATCGTCGGGGAAATCGGACACTTTCCGGTGGCCGGCGGGACCCGGTGCAAGTGCGGCCAGTTCGGCTGTCTGGAGACGCTGGCCTCCGGCTCGGCGCTGGACAGGCTGTGGCGGGTGCCGGGGGGCCGCGGGCGCGATCCCTTTGCCGCCGCGGCGTCCGGGGACCCCGTGGCGGCGCACGCCGCGCAGGTGCTCTGCCACGGGATCGCGCTTTCCCTCCAGTTGCTGGTTCTCACCACGGGCGCCGAGCGGATCGTGATCGGCGGCGGGCTGTGCGCGTTGGGAAACGCACTGGAGAACGGGATACGCTCGGAGTTGACCCGTGATGCGGCGGCCTCCGACTTCGTCGCATCGTTGGAGCTGGCCGACCGCTTTGAACTGCTGCCCTCCGACGTACCGGTCGCCGCCCTTGGTGCGGCGCTGCTGCCGGCACGAGATCAGCTTTAGCACTAAGGAACACGTTTACATGGAAGTTTTGATCGTCGATACCCCCGAGGAAGCTGCGGCGTTTGCCGCTTCGGCAGTGCTCGATGGTTTGCGGGCCTACGGCACGGGGAACCCGGTGCTGGGCCTGGCCACCGGGTCGTCGCCGCTGGGACTCTATGCCGAGCTGGCCGCCGCGGCGCAACGCGGGGAAGTCGATTTCTCCGCCGCCCGGGGCTTCGCGCTCGATGAGTACGTGGGCCTGGATGACACGCACGAGCAGTCCTACCGCCAGACGCTGATCCGCGAGGTCTGCAACGTGATCGGCCTGCCCGAGTCCGGGCTGAACGTGCCCAACGGCAACGGGGAAACCGTTGCGCAGATCGCCGAGCAGGCAGCCGCCTACGACGAGGCGATCAAGGCCGCCGGCGGGGTCGACGTGCAGATCCTGGGCATCGGCGCCAACGGGCACCTGGGCTTCAACGAGCCTGCCTCCTCGCTGCGCAGTCGCACCCGCATCAAGCGCCTGGCCGCGCAGACCCGCGAGGACAACGCGCGCTTCTTCGACGGCCTGGACCAGGTCCCGACCCATTGCGTGACCCAGGGCCTGGGCACCGTGCAGGAAGCCGGCCGCCTGGTGCTCATCGCCACCGGCAGCCACAAGGCCGAGGCGATTGCCGCGGCAGTCGAGGGCCCGCTGTCCGCCTCGTGCCCGGGCTCGGTGCTGCAGCTCCACCCGGATGCCGTGGTGGTGCTCGACGAGGCTGCCGCCTCGCGCCTGAAGAACCGTGCCTACTACGACGATGCCGCCGCGGGACTCCAGTTCGGCATCTAGCACCGACCAAAACCTGTTCCGCGCCCGCGGGCGCATGCAAAGAGCCTCATCCCGCCGATGCCAGTCATCGCGGGATGAGGCTCTTTGCGTGTCCACAAGGTGCCGGTTCAGGTGCCGATGCAGGTGCCTGCGAGAGCTACTCGGCGGCGGGCAGCGCCGTGAAATCAAAGTGTCCGGCGGCCTGCCAACCCGGTTCGCTGGCCGGACGCAGCACCGGGATCCCAGCCTCCTCCGCGATCAGGGCACCAGCCGCCCAGTCGAATTCCTGCGTGCCATACTCCGCATAGGCGTCCAGCGTGCCGTCGGCCACCAAGCACAGGTCCAGCGCAGCCGATCCCAACCGCCGCACGTTCGCGAATCCCGGCATGAGCCCCAAGAGTGCGCCGACCTGGAACTGCCGGCGGTCGGCGTCGTAGCCAAAGCCCGTGGCCAGCAATCGGCCGGCTTCCTCCTTGTCGCCACCGTGCAACCGCATCACCGGCCGGGGTCCGGCAGCCGACGGCCCACCGGCCCGGACGCCATCGCGTGGTTCGGCAAGCCAGGCTCCTGAGCCTGCCGCGGCGTAGTACTCGCTGCCCAGGGCGGGCGCATTGATGGCGGCCGCCAGCCAGCGCCCCGTCCCCGGCGCCCCATGGTCGGGACCGTAAACAGCCACCGAGGTGCAGTAGTACACGATGCCGCGGACAAAGTTCGCGGTTCCGTCCAAGGGATCGATCGACCACCGGTAGCCCGACGGCAGCTGCGGGATCGTGCGGCCATATTCTTCGCCGGTGATCGAATCGTTGGGGCGGGCAGCGGCGATGACATCGCGCACCGCCATTTCCGCACGCCGGTCAAAGTCGGTCACCCAGTCCCCCGCGGCGCTCTTGGTGTCCGCATCGACCCTGGACCTGCCGCGCTCGGCCAGCACCGCAGCACCCGCGGCGGCTGCCTCACGGGCGATTTCGAGCAGTTGAGCCACCAGGTCCGTTCCCTCCAACGGGGCAGACGGTCCCCCGGGACTGGCCGAGTGCAGATGCTTTGGGTGCTGGTTCATGTGCTGCTCCTGGGATCGAAATGCTGCTTCTGCGGATCTGTTGCGTATGGTGCGGGATGGCCGGACAGACGGAGCGTGGAACCCATCGCGCCCGGACATTTCGAGCGTACCCAACCTGCACTCGATAACCGTGATCACGGTAAAGGTTCCGGCGCTATGAGTCGCAGGAGGCGTGCAAAAAGACCAGGCTGAGTTGCTGTCGAGGTCACATGAACGGATGTGGTCGGCGGAGTTGGAGGTCGAAGCACGCAGAACACGGTCCGGCCAGCAGCTTTTTCCGCCACGAAATCCGCATGCTAGGTACTGCTTCACGCGCCTTATTGGCTGATACTGAAGACGCCATCGTTATCTTTTGTGCACGTAACGATGGTTTCCGCGCCAAGATTCTTAATGGGATTGACGTTCCCTGCAGCCTTTGGCGTCGCCTGATAGCGGGCCGGTGGTCGGAAAACGAGATGGCACGCTCGTGGCTATGTATCCTCCCCTGACCCTAGATTGACCATTTCATTGGCTAACTTTATTGCTAGTCCCTGCTCAGAGCCGAGTTTCTTCCCGTGTTCAAATGCCGGCAACTGAATCCAGCCAGCCACAACGAAGTTCGTCGGAATCTCTTTGCCCCACGATGCCCGAGTTCTCAGCCAAGACGGGCGAACGTCAAGATTTCGCATACATTCATGTCATGGCTCGTGGAAGTATTGAATCCCCACATGTGCGGTGTCAGACTAGTGCCCTAAATGGTTGCCGTGCCACTTGAGGGGCCTGACAACCATCGGCGACTTTATCTAAATAATCGAACCGAAAACATCGATTAGTCGAGCCCACTCATTAGAAGTGGAGATGCCGAGTCCTCGATCTGCCGGTTTTTTGCAAATCGGGGATCTCGGGGAGAAAACTTATCCTGTTGCGATGACAGATCGTTCCCATGCAATTAAATACTCGCGTAAATTGGAGAGTAGGGAATCAGGGGTTCCCACCATCTCTCACCGGCGATAGCCTGATCGTTCAAAAATACGGCGGCTCATCGATCGAGAATATTGAAGGAATTCAGCGGGTTGCACGAAGAATCGTGGACACCCATCTTGCTGGACATCCTGTGGCCGTGGTTCTTTCGGCCATGGGCGACACCACCGACGAATTATTGGATCTCGCCGCTGGAGTCGCACCGTTGCGGGCATCCCGCGAACTCGACCTGTTGCTGAGCACGGGCGAACGAATCTCGGTTGCATTGCTGGCAATTGCCATTTCAAGTCTTGGGGCTTCCCCCCATGTCTTTACTGGCAACGAGGCCGGGCTGATCACGGACGAGACGCATGGCAAGGCGCGCATCGTCGGAGTGTATCCGCAGCGAGTACGCGATGCTCTCGATCGTGGCGAGATTCCCATTGTGACCGGGTTCCAGGGAACTAGCCGCAGAACCAACGAGGTCACGACTTTGGGACGGGGCGGATCGGATCTGTCCGCAGTTGCCCTGACCGCCGCGCTGAACGCCGGAGTATGCGAAATCTACTCAGACGTTGACGGCGTCTACACCGCGGATCCGCGGATCGTTCCGCTGGCGCAAAAGATCGATATGATCTCCAATGACCAGATGTTGGAATTGGCTGCAGGCGGGGCGAAGGTTCTGCAATTGCGTTGTGTCGAGTACGCTCGACGATTCGGTGTTTCGATCCATGTGCGTTCATCATTCGACCACGGCGAAGGAACGCTGGTAGTTGCTACCCCCACGGACGAGGTCCCTTATCCCGATTCCGAATCCTTGGAACAACCGTTTATCCGCAGTGTCACCGATGATCGTTCGGCGGTGCAGCTCACTGTCACCGGGGTGCCTGATTTGCCTGGCAAGGCAGCGCAGATTTTCCGCATCACAGAGGCTGCAAAGGCCTGCCCAGACATGATCACACAAAATTATGCTGCAGCGGGTCACCGTCCCGATATCGCGTTTACCGTACCCAGCTCCCTGGGACAGCCGATTTTCAAGGCCCTTTCCGAGGCACAGAGCGCCATCGGATTCCACTCGTTGCAGTGCGATGAGGTTGGCAGGCTGTCGCTGATCGGTTCCGGAATGCTCAACGACTCCGGCGTTTTCTGCCGGTTTATGAGTTCGCTTTCAGAAGCTGGAGTCAGCCTTCGGCTAATTTCGAATTCAGATACCCGTATTTCCGCAGTAACGGATATCGGAATGCTGGATCAGGCAGTTCGTGCAGTTCACAAAGAGTTCCGTTTATCCGGTGACTTGCTCATCGGGTAGACGGACGCCAACTAGGTCTTGGCCTTGAGACATCCAAACGTTTCAAGGCCAAGACCGCATCCAACTATTGCTCTAGCGAATGTTCATTCCATGATCCAACTCATCGGCTCCTCAAATGGTTGCCCGATGGCGGGGCTCGCGGTCACAAAACGGACCGCCACCCCAGTCCACCTGGCATCGGATCGACTGAATCCACAGTTCGTCGTACCAGCCCCACTCATGAGAAGCCCTTGCAGGTACCGGGAAACAAATTTTCGCAGCATGGTGAAATGGCCGGGCTCGATACAAGCACGGCCCAAGCCAAATGTTCTGCTCGTGACTTTGAGTTCACGTGAAATGACCACAAGGTTCGTTCCTTAGACTTCATCCGAGATTCGCCAGCCGATCCCTTCGACCAACCGGGAAATTGGAGATGTGGTGGGAATTCGCGAGCACCATGCGGAACGCCCCGTACCGACTTCAACCGCACTTTGCGCGGCCAAAGGCGCCGGAAAACCACCGCGTCCTTTTACCCAAGTAGCAGTCGCTGTAATCGGAGATTTCCATGACCTTCCAAACTGAGCTAGCCGATTTGACCGGTCCGATCGTGTCGGGGCCCGTGCCCGGACCGCGATCCGCCGAATTGCTTGAACGGCAAGCAGCCAGGGAATCCAATGCCCGCACTTACCCTCGGCATTTGCCAATCGCCATCGCTGAAGCTGCAGGTAGCTTTCTCCGAGATGTCGATGGCAATATTTTCATCGATTTTCTTGCCGGGGCCGGAGTACTTTCGCTCGGACACAACCATCCGGAGCTGGTCGGTGCAGCCACGGAGCAACTCTCCGTCCTGACCCACGGGTTGGACTTCCCAACGCCGGCAAAGGACGCCTTCATCGAAGCCCAGCTTTCAATGCTTCCTGCCACCATGCGTGACCGGATGAAGATCCATTTTTGTGGCCCCGCTGGGACCAACGCCGTCGATGCAGCAATCAAGCTGTGCAAGACAGCGACAGGTCGGGGGGAAATCATCAGCTTCCAGGGCGGATTCCACGGCAGTGGAGCCGCAGGCATGGCACTCACGGGCTTGGTGTCTCAAAAAGAGCCTGTGAGCAACGGACTTCCGGGTGTCCATTTCTTCCCGTATTCGTATTGTTCCAGGTGTCCTCTGGGGCTTACCCGGGAGACCTGCAGCACCAATTGCGCCACCTACTTTGAGCATTCGCTCAAGGACGATCTCAGCGGAATCCCTTTGCCGGCCGCGGTGATTATCGAACTTGTCCAAGGCGAAGGCGGAGCAATTCCCGCCACCATTGAATTCGCCCAGCGAGTCCGTGAGGTGACCCGCGAACTGGGGATCCCCCTGATTGTCGACGAAGTCCAGACCGGTTGCGGGCGCACCGGAACCTGGTTCTCCTTCGAGCAGTACGGCATCGAGCCCGATGTCATCGTTGCTTCGAAGGCGCTCAGCGGCATGGGCTTGCCGATTGCTCTGATCTTCTATGACAAGGAGTTGGATGTCTGGGCTCCCGGGGCACACACCGGGACCTTCCGCGGCAACCAACTGGCCTTCGCCACCGGCGTTGAAGCGATCAAGATCATCAAGCGCGACGATGTCATGGGCAACGTCGTCCGGCGCAGCGAACAATGCATGGGTCTCCTTGCACCGCTGCAGCAGCATCCATGGGTAAGGGAAATCCGTGGCAAGGGATTGCTGCTGGGCATTGAGCTGATGCATCCTTCCAGCGGGCTCCCGGCGGGAAACTTGGCCACTGAGGTACAGACCCAAGCGCTCAGCCGCGGGCTGATCCTGGAGCTAGGCGGCCGTGACGGCTGTGTCGTGAGATTGCTACCCCCGCTCAACGTTACCGAGGAGATCATGGAGGCCGCCTGCCGTATCCTGGTCGACTGCATTGACCAGCTTGAGTCGAAGGTCGGCTAGCCACACCGCACCCGCCTAGGTTTACTCGGCCGGTGCAAGCCCGAGATGGAGATCTTCGTGTTCAAGAACAAGCAGGTTCACACCACATCTGAAAAAACCTCCGTGACCGCACCCAAGTCTCTGAGTTTGATGCAAGGTCAGGTCTTGGTGGCTGCCGGCGAAAACCAAAGGGCCCGCTGGCTGCCGGGTGAACGGTTGGATCAGCTCTTTGAGGAACGCTGCGACCGGTTGCGGGAGGCGGGCTTGGGCTCGCATCTGGCCGTTGATTCCGACACGCTCACGCTCACCTACGATCAGTTGGATGGCTTGGCCAACCAACTCGCCCGGTACCTGATCGCGCGTGGATGCCGCCCCGGTGACAAGATTGCATTGCTATTTGATGAGCCGTTGCGATCCTTCGTGGGAATGCTCGCCGTATTGAAGATCCACGCAGCATATGTTCCTCTAGATGCCGGATACCCGGCGGACCGGCTTTCCTACATCATTGCCGATGCCGACGTATCGATGGTGTTGACCTTGTCTCATTTGAGCGACCGGCTTGTGGACGTCATTGCTCCAATTTCTTGTCTGGATAGGGAAGACACACAGATCGATTCCTTCGACGAGGCACGTTTGAGCGCTGTGGAAAAGGGGTCGGCAACCGAGCAGCTTGCCTACATCATCTACACGTCCGGAACCACGGGTCGCCCCAAAGGAGTAGCGATCGAACATGCCAGCATCTGCAATTTCGTGCGGGTTGCCGCCGATTCATACGGTTTCCAGGAAGGAGACCGGGTCTACCAGGGCATGACCATTGCCTTCGACTTTTCCGTTGAGGAAATTTGGGTTCCTTGGATGTCCGGTTGCACGCTGGTTCCCAAGCCGAGCGGCACCACGCTGCTGGGCGCGGAGCTGGCAGACTTCTTGGTTGCCAAACGGATCTCGGCCATTTGCTGTGTGCCGACCCTGTTGGCGACCTTGGATGATGACATTCCCGGCCTCAGGTTTCTGCTGGTGTCCGGGGAAGCCTGCCCCAGAGACCTGATCCTGCGCTGGCACAGACCCGGGCGCCGCTTTCTCAATGTCTATGGTCCAACGGAGGCCACCGTCACGGCGACCTACTCGGTGGTCGATCCAACTCAACCTGTCACCTTGGGAATCCCGCTACCCAGCTACGCGGTGGTCATCCTTGATCCGAGCGAACCACTGGCCCTGCCGGTGGGGACACTCGGCGAAATCGGGTTGGCGGGTATCGGGCTGGCCAGGGGCTATATCAAGCGCGACGACCTAACCGAGAAGGCCTTTATCTCCGATTTCTTGGCGATCGAAAACAACCCTTCGGGCCGGATCTACCGCACCGGCGACCTCGGCCGGATCAACGACGCCGGAGAAATTGAGTATTTCGGCCGAATCGATACGCAGGTGAAGGTCCGCGGCTACCGGATCGAACTCACGGAGATCGAGTCGGTGCTGATGCAGGTTCCCGGCATTTCCCAAGCAGTCGTCGACACCTATGAGTCGGCACCGGGGATGATCGAGCTCGTCGCCTATTACAGCCTGCGGCAAGACACGAAAGCCCTGGACACGGCGAATCTGAGGGAACGGCTCCAATCGCGCTTGCCCAGCTACATGGTTCCTGCATATCTGGAGCATCTGGAAGTCATCCCCATGCTTCCCAGCGACAAGGCGGACCGAAAGAGCCTGCCACCACCGAAGTCACAGCGTTCAAGTTCCAACGCCCAAGAGTACACGGCTCCGACCAACGAAACAGAGGAACTCCTAGCGGCTGCAATGGCCGAAGTCCTCAAGGTCGAGGTCGTATCGACTACGGCAAACTTCTTCACCGATCTCGGGGCCAATTCCCTGTTGCTTGCATATTTTTGTTCTCGCACGAGGAAGAACACTGCCCTTCCCGCGCTTGCCATGAGGGATGTCTACCAAAACCCGACAGTTCAAGAACTAGCCGGGGTGCTTGCTAGCAACAGCTCCGCAGCCGCCCTTCCGGTCACGTATCCCGAGCCAGCCGAAACCAAACCGGCCAGCACCCGCCAATTCGTGACCACCGGGATTCTGCAGGCTCTGATCTTCCTCGCCTACACCTACTCGTTCACCGTCCTCGCGGTCGCCGGATACCACTGGGCGTCGGCGGCGCCGGACGCTCTGCAGATTTGGGCACGGTCGGTCATTTTCACCGTTTCGATGTTTGTCTTGTTGTCGGTGATGCCCATTGCCTTGAAATGGGCAATTGTCGGGCGATGGAAGGAAATGGAAATTCCGGTCTGGTCATTGGCCTATGTCCGCTTTTGGTTCGTGAGGGCGCTCATCAGCAGCAATCCACTTCGAATGTTTGCCGGGACACCGTTGTTCAATGTCTATTTGCGGGCGCTGGGTGCCAAGATCGGGCACGACGTTGCACTGTTCTCAACCTCAGTGCCCATGTGCACGGATTTGCTCACCGTCGGTGACGGCACCGTGATCCGAAAGGACTGCGTTTTCAAGGGCTACCGAGCCGACCGTGGAGTCATCCAGGTGGGGCCGGTGACACTGGGCAAAAACGTCTGGGTGGGTGAGCAAACGGTCATAGACATATACACGGAGATGGGCGACAACTCCCAGCTCGGGCACTCATCGGCCCTGCACCGCGGGCAATCGGTACCGGCCAACGAAAGTTGGCACGGATCTCCCGGACGGTACTCCGGTTTCAACTACAAGTCTGTCGACCCCGCACGGATCACGATGAGAAGGAAGATCACCTACAGCTTCTGGGTCGTGTGCATCCGCATAGTTGGATTCGCTTCCCTCGCAACTTCGCTGATCTCGGCGTTGCTGCCGGACTACCTGCAATCAGGTTTACTCTGGAACGAGACCGGCGGGTTCTTCGCCGACTTGGTGATCATTTCCTTTGGCCTGACAACCGTCGGCATTGTCACTGGTCTGGTGGCAGTGGCCGTCCTACCGCGACTGCTATACCTTCTCCTGACACCCGGCAAGATCTACCCCCTCTATGGTTTCCACTACGCCATTCACGGGATGGTTAAACGACTCACGAACATCTCGTTCTTCACCCACCTCACGGGTGACAGCTCACTGATTCTCTATTACCTGAGCTATCTCGGGTACCACCAGCCGAACCCGGTGCAGACCGGGTCCAACTTCGGGCCCGCCGTCAAGCACGACACTCCTTACACGGTCACCATCGGCTCCGGGACAATGGTGTCGGACGGCCTGTCGGTCATTACCTCCGAGGTATCGAACACTTCGTTCCGCATCGTACCCACCGCCATCGGCGCCAAGAACTTCTTGGGCAACGCCATTACCTACCCACCTACGGGGAAGACCGGCGAGAACTGTTTGTTC
Source organism: Paeniglutamicibacter sp. NPDC012692 (assembly GCF_042901625.1). NCBI lineage: Bacteria > Bacillati > Actinomycetota > Actinomycetes > Micrococcales > Micrococcaceae > Paeniglutamicibacter > Paeniglutamicibacter sp. NPDC012692. Next base: position 416,334 of record NZ_JBIBDE010000004.1, on the reverse strand, counting down.
GGAACCATGACCATGGTCCCGGTTGACGGTCCCATCCGTGAAGGAGTAGGGCTCCTGGGCTCGCCTCCCTTCGAGATCCCGCGGTCGGTCCAGCGAGATGCCGCCTTCGATGAGATGAAGACGACGGAGGAACTTAAGACGCGGCTTCCCGCCAAGAACCGTCACAACGGCCTCACCCTGGCGATGTTCCTATTGCTACGCTGGTTCGAGCTCTTCCTCGCCCTGTGGATCGGTTCGGTTGTCCTTACCCATTTTGAAGCGGCCGGTGCACTGGCCGTCATGATCGGATTGCTGATCATTGGCGCGGCGTTGGAGGCCATGACCATCGCGATCGAACGCCTCGCCCAGGTCCGCCACAAGTTGGTTCCTACCTTCTCCTCCATCTACGACGTTTACTTTTGGGAGCACGAGCGTTTTTGGAAGTTCATCGCCGGAAGGGCACTTGGCCTGTTCAGCGGCACGCCCTTCAAGTCGATCATTTGGCGACTACTGGGCGTGCGCGTGGGCAAGAGGCTCTTCGATGACGGTTGCGGAATGCCGGAAAAGACAATTGTCACCATCGGGGACGATGTGACCCTGAACTCCGGGAGCGTCCTCCAATGCCACTCGATGGAAGATGGCGCCTTCAAACTCGAGCCCATCACGATTGGCTCCAGGGTCACACTCGGCGTTGGCGCGTTCGTCCACTACGGCGTGACCATGCAGGACGGGTCGAAGCTGGAGGCGGATTCGTTCCTGATGAAGGGATCCGCCGTGCCTGCGGACGGAGTGTTCGGCGGCAACCCCGCGCAGGACCTGTCCGCCTACGTGGTGCGCGATGCGCGGCCGGTCCGGGTCAAGGGCCGGCACCTGGCACGGCGCGCACGGCACGCACGGCTTGTATGACAGCGGCCCCGCCTCCATTTGCAGGAGACGGGGCCGCTGTTTGGCTTCAGCCGGAGGATGAACCGACCGATCGGCCGATCGGTCAGGCCTCGGGGTTCGGGCGTCCCTCCACGGCCTCGGGCCCGCCGTCGAGCAGCAGCTTGAAGCCCTCCTCGTCGAGCACCTGCACGCCCAGGCTGATCGCTTTGTCCAGCTTGGACCCCGCGGCCTCGCCGGCCACCAGGTAGGCGGTGTTCTTGGAGACCGAGCCTGCGGCCTTGCCGCCGCGGATGATGATCGCTTCCTTCGCCGCATCGCGGCTGTAGGTCGGCAGCGTCCCGGTGACCACGATGCTCATGCCCTCGAGGTGCTTGGTGATCGACTCGTCCTGCTCGTCCTTCATCAGCACCCCGGCGGCTGCCCATTCGTCGACGATCCGGTTGTGCCAGCCGACGGAGAACCACTCGATCAGCGCGTCTGCGATGATCGCGCCGACGCCGTCGACCTCGGCCAGCGCCTCGCGCGCGTCCGGGGCGGCGAGCTGCTCGCGGATGGCATCCATCGACCCGTACTTGGTGGCCATGGCGCGCGAGGCGGTGGGACCCACGTGCCTGATGGACAGCGCCACCAGCACCCGCCACAGCGGCTGGGACTTGGCCTTGTCCAGCTCCGTGAACAGCTTCGCGGTGGTCTTGGACGGGACGGATTCCTTCTTGGCTGTGGCCTTCGTGTAGAAGTACGGGACCAGCTGGAACTTGCCGGTGCCCGCGCCCTTGGAACGGATCTCGCGCCACACGTTGACGCCGGCCAGCGCCTCGCGCAGGGCCGGGTCCGGGTAGCTTTCCGCCAGCGCGAAGACCTGCGACTCGGAGGTGATCGGGCCCGGGCCGGCCGGGGCGATCACGCCGCCGTTCTCCGCAGGGTCCGGGCCCGGGCCGACGGTGAGCGCCTGCGCCGCCTCGTAGCCCAGCGCCTCGATGTCGAACGCGCCGCGCCCGCCCAGGTGGGCGACGCGCTCGGTCAGCTGCACCGGGCAGGACTCGGCGTTCATGCACCGGATGTCCACGTCGCCCTCCTTGGCCGGGGCCAGCGGCTCGCCGCAGGAGGGGCAGGTGGTGGGCATGACGAACTCGCGTTCGCTGCCGTCGCGCAGCGCCAGCACCGGGCCGACGATCTCCGGGATCACGTCGCCGGCCTTGCGCAGGATCACCGTGTCCCCGATCAGCACGCCCTTGGCCTTGACGACGTCCTGGTTGTGCAGCGTGGCGCGCTCCACGGTGGAGCCGGCGACCTTGACCGGTTCCATGATGCCGAACGGGGTGACCCGGCCGGTGCGGCCCACCTGCACCTGGATGTCCAGCAGTTTGGTGTTGACCTCCTCGGGCGGGTACTTGTAGGCCACGGCCCAGCGCGGCACGCGGGAGGTGAAGCCCAGGTTGCGCTGGATCTCGAACGCGTCGGTTTTCACCACGATGCCGTCGATCTCGTGCAGCAGGTCGTGGCGGTGTTCGCCGTTGGCGGCGATGAACCCCAGCACTTCGTCGAGCGTGTCGACGACCTTGGAGTACGGGGAGACCGGCAGGCCCCAGGAGGCCATCAGCGCGTAGGTCTCGGACTGGGTGGCGGTCTCGAGCCCGGCACGCACGCCCAGGCCGTGCACGAACATCTTCAGCGGGCGCTTGGCGGTTTCCGCCGGGTCCTTCTGGCGGATGGAACCGGCCGCCGCGTTGCGCGGGTTGGCCAGCGGGGCCTTGCCGGCCTCGATGAGCGCCTCGTTGTAGGCGGCGAATTCGGCCGAGGGGATGAAGATCTCGCCGCGCACCTCCACCTCGTCGGGCCAGTTCTCCCCCGCCAGCTGGGTCGGGATCTCCTTGATGGTCAGCACGTTGTGCGTGACGTCCTCGCCGGTGGTGCCGTCGCCGCGGGTCGCCGCGCGCACCAGCTTGCCGTTGCGGTAGAGCAGGTTCACGGCCAGGCCGTCGATCTTGACCTCGCAGAGCCACTTCAGGTGGTGCCCGGCGGCACGCAGCGCCGCGTTGGCCATGGTCTTTTCGCCCCAGGCCACGACCTCCTCCAGCGAGAACACGTCCTCCAGGGAGTACATGCGCGAGAGGTGCTCGACCGGGGTGAAGGCTGCGGAGACCTCGCCGCCGACTTCCTGGGTCGGCGAGTCGTTGGCGACGATCGCGGGGTGCTGGGCCTCGATGAGTTCCAGCCGCGAGTACAGCTGGTCGAACTCCGCATCGGAGATCAGCGGCGCGTCGTTGTTGTAGTAGGCGGCGCGGTGCTTGCGGACCTGGTCGATGAGGTCATGGTACTCGGCGCGCAGGGCCTCGCTGGGCAGGCCGTCGCCGGAGGCTAAGTCCACGGTCGGGTCGGCACCCGGGATTGGCTCCGGCTGCTGGGTCATGGTTGCGGGCTGGGTCGCTTCTTGGTGGCTCACCCTCCCATTTTGCCCCACGATCGCGCCTCGCGTGATGACGTGGCCGCCATTGCGGTGCTCGTGCGTGGCGTGGCAGGGGTGCGGAGGGGCGGCTCAGGCGGCCTGGCCCGGCTCCGAAACGTCGACGATGACCACCGAGATGTTGTCCCGGCCGCCGCTGGCCAGGGCCGCGTCCACGAGCCGGGCCATCGCCTCGGCGCGGTCCGGCGTCTCGTTGAGGATGCGCTCGATGCCGGCTGGATCGACCTCGCCGGTGAGTCCGTCGCTGCACAGCAGGTAGCGGTCCCCGGCCGCCAGCTCGTGGAACTGCGAGTCGGGAACCGAGTTGCCCCCGGCACCCAGCGCGCGGGTGATCAGGTTGCGTTGCGGGTGGATGCGGGCCTCGGCCTCGGTGATGCTTCCGGCGTCGATGAGCTCCTGCACCGCCGAATGGTCGAGCGTCAACTGGGTCAGCCGACCGTCGCGCAGGCGGTAGCCCCTGGAATCGCCCACGTTCAGCAGCATCAGCCGCACCGCGGGTTCCTCGCCCGGCTCGGGGTCCCGTGATGGATCGCCCTGGGGAACGGCACCTTGGGTTGCCCCGCGCTGGTTTTCGGGGGTTTGTTCCCCGCCATCCAGCCGCGTCACGGCGGGGGTTCCGGCGCCCGCCGCGGGCGTGTAGGGCAGCACGTCGGTGGTCGGCGCCGGCTCCGCGGGTCCCGCCGCCCCGTGGTGGAACACCGCATCGCCGGGATGCACATGCGCCTCCTGGACCGCATCCAGGTAGCGCGCCGGGGACACCTCCGCCTGCGGCGCCGCGGCGGCATCGGGTTGGACAGGCAGCTGAATCGTGGTGACGGCCGCGGGCTTTTCCTGCGGCCAGGTGCCGCCGCCGGGTTCGCAGCTGACCAGGGCCAGCGCGCAGAGCGTGGTCCCGCCGCGGGAACCGATGGCATCGCGGATCATCGCGTCGGCCCGCTCGACCTGTGCCAGCACCGCCTGGGCGTGCGGAAGCCCGGTGGGCCCGACTCCCGCCGGGTCCACGGCGATCTGCGCCAGGGTCTCGATGCACAGCCGCGAGGCGAGGTCCCCCGCCTCGTGTCCGCCCATGCCGTCGGCCACCGCAAAGATGCTCCGGGCGCTGAGGACGGCGTCCTCGTTCACGGCGCGCCGCAACCCGATGTCGGTCAGTGCAGCGCCGTGGATTCGGCCCATCTGCGTGTGCATGTCAGTCCAGCACCAGTCCCGTTCCGGTTCCCGGGGCCAGGCGCACCGGGTTGATGTCGCCGAAGCCGCGCACGGCCGTGGTTTCCAGCGGGTGCAGGACAAACCTGTCGTCGCCGGCCAGCGTGGAGGCGGTGAGCTCGTCGGTGAGCACCGTGCCCGGCTCGGCCAGCGAGGTGAGCCGCGCCGCGAGGTTCACGGTGGGCCCGTAGATGTCGCCCAGCCGCGAGAGAATGCGGCCCCAGACCAGCGAGACGCGGGTGTTGGGCAGCAGCTCGTCGGCCGCGAACTCCCGGGACATGGCCAGCGAGATCAGCGCGCCGGCCTGCGGGGTTTCGGCGACGAAGAGCACCTCGTCGCCGATGGTCTTGACCAGCCGGCCGCCGCCGACGGAGATGATTTCCGCGCACTTGGACTCGAAGCGCTGCACCAGCTGGGCCAGCGTGCGCTCGTTCATGCGGCGGGACAGCGAGGTGTAGGAGACCAGGTCGGCGAAGCCCACGGCGCGGGCCAGCGGCAGCGAGATGTCGTCCTCGGAGCCGTCGCGGCCCTCCTCGGAGGCGGCCAGCCCGGTTTCCGCGCGCACCGCCAGGCGGTGCACGGCGGCGTTGAGCTGGCGGCGCCAGGAGTACACCAGCATCTGCTCGATGGGGTCGATCAGGTCCGGCAGCAGGTTCACCAGGTTGCGCCGGGCCTCCGGGTCGCTCATCTTCTGGTTTTGCACCATGTCCTCGACCAGCGCCTCGACCTGCCAGACCACCATGCGGTCAGTCATCTGGCCGATCGAGCGGGTCAACGAGATCGCGGTTTCCTCCGTGAGCATGCCCTTGCGGACCATGCCGAGCATCAGCTCCAGGGCGCCCTCGTCGACCTCGGTGAAGAAGACCTCCTCGTCCCCGAGGTTCGGGAAGCCCAGGGCGCGCCAGATCTTGCGGGCGGAGAGCAGCGAGACGCCGGCCGCGGCCGCGACCTCGCGTCGCTTCATGGTCCGATCGGCGCCCAGCAGGCGGCGTTCGAGTTCGCGCACGGCGTCGCGCGAGGAGGCAGGGGTCGTCTGGTCGACCTGCTCGGGGCGCCTCATGGCCGCCGCGAGGTCGGCGATGGGGTCGGCGAGCGCCGGCATGTCCCGCGCAGCCTCCGGTGCCGGTGCTTCGGCGCCGCCGAGGTCCTCGCCGTCGCTCGGCTGGCGCATGGCCTGGGCACGTGCCGCATCACGGGCAGCGGTGGGTGCAACGGGCTGTGAACCCGTTGCCTGCGACCGCTCACTCATGCTCAGTCCAATCTCTTTGCTGTGGGTGCGCTGGTTGATCCTGTTCAACGCGCTCTTCCATGTTTACACCATCAACCCGGGGGAAGTGTGGCAGGGCGGTTATCGCGCCGATGCCAAGCTCCCGCATTTTCTGCACGGCGGGCACGTGCGGGATGTTGATTCGCTGTTCGGCCAGCACGATCTGCAGCGTGCCCGGTGCCTCGTACGGGGCGCGCCTGCCCGTCAGCGCCACGATGTCCTGGATCGCGTAGAGGCCGATGGATCGCTGGCCGGCGGCGGATCGGCCGCGTTTTGTCACGATGCGTTCGGTGGTCAGGTAGGTGTAGGTGCCGGCCCAGCGGACCAGCGGGCGCAGGCACCAGATGACCAGCAGCACGCAGAAGACCACCGCTAGCAGGGCGAGCAGCAGCGGGCTGGCCTCGGCGGCCCAATCCGGCAGGTCGGTGCGGATCAGCAGCCCGGCCAGGAAGCTGGTTGCCGCCAGCAGGAGGAAAAACCGCAGCAGCGCTCCGCGCAGCGCGCGGGGGTGCGCGCGCGTCTTCACGATCACGCGTTCGCGCATTTCCAGTATCAGCTTCACGTCCGGCTCCTTCGGCCCCACACCGGTTGTGTGTGCCGGTCTATCCCTACCCATCCATCGTAGGGCCAGTGCACCCACGCTTAGGCCAGAACCCCCCGGTTCTCCACGTGTTTTGCCGCTCCTTAGACGTAGCTGCCGTCGCTGCGGCGCAGGTGGAACACGTCGGCGGCCAGCACGTGGTGCAGCTTTCCGGCCGCGTCTCGCAGAACCAGCGCGCCCTCGGCGCCGAGGTCCTCCGCCGTGCCGCGCAGCACCGTGCCGTCGGGCAGGTGGGCGTCCACCTCGTGCCCGATGCTCACCATGTGCCGGGCGATGGCCTGCCGCAGCGACACCCGGTCCCCGGGGCCGGGCTCATCCGCATGCCCGTGCACCGCGGCGAATCCGGCGTAGAGCTCGGCGACCCGGTCCAGGTAGCCGGCCATCAGTTCGGTCCGGTCGGTGGTGCGGCCCCCCAGCAGGGCGACGCTACCGGCCGTGGGAACGGGCAGCTCCGCACGGTCCTGGCTGACGTTCAGCCCGGCCCCGACCACCACCGCGGGCCCGTCGGCCGTGAGCACCAGTTGCGCCAGCACGCCGCAGAGCTTGTGGCCGCCGGCGACCACGTCGTTCGGCCACTTGAGTCCGGCCGCCAGCCCCGCCCGTTCGGAGAGCGTCCGCACCATGGCCGTGGCGCAGAGCATCGAGAGCCAGGGCAGCCCGGCGGGGTCGAATCCCGCGTCCGGGCGGAAGTAGATGCTGACGGCCAGGGCGCTGCGGTCGGGGGTTTCCCAGCCGCGACCGAGCCTGCCGTGCCCGGCCTCCTGGTGCTCGGTGGTCTCGACGCTCAGGTGGGCCAACCGCCCGGCCTTGGCCCGCTCCACGAGGTCGTCGTTGGTGGACCCGGTGGCCCGGCTGACCCACAGCTCCCCCATGCCGCGGCTTTTCATCGCTTCCCGCACGCGGGTTGCATCGAGGGGCGGACGCTGGACGGGTGCTGGTTCGGGGCTCATGGGCACAAGCCTAGCCACCTCCGCGCCGGCCGGCACCCCCGGGTGCGGCGGTCAGAGGAAGATGTCGGGGACCAGCCGGTCCTCGGGTGCGCCCATGGAGTAGCCGCCCAGGTCGGCCACCCCCGCCGCCGCCAGCACCGCTTCGTCGGTGAAGAAGTTCCCGCTGCAGGTCCCGGCCGGGCTGGTGAGGATGGCGCGGGCGGCATCGGCGACGATGTCCGCGGACCGAGCGGCCTTCACCAGCTGCTCGCCGCCGGGCATGTTGCGGATGGCTGCGGTGTCGATCAGCGTGGCCGGCCACAGCGAGTTCACGCCGATGCCCGATTCACGCAGTTCCTCGGCCAGGCCCAGGGTGGTCAGCGACATGCCGTACTTGGCCATGGTGTACGCCAGGTGCGCGCCGGCCCACTTGGGGTCAAGGTTCAGCGGCGGCGACAGCGTGAGGATGTGCCCGTTGTCGCTGGCGCGCAGGTGCGGCAGCGCCGTCTTGGAGAGCAGGAAGGTGCCGCGCACGTTGATGTCCATCATCAGGTCGTACTTCTTCATCGACACGTCGTCGGTCTTGGAGAGGTCGATCGCGGAGGCGTTGTTGACCACCACGTCGATCCCGCCGAAGCGTTCGACCGTCTGTGCCACGGCGCCGAGCACGTCCTCGTCGTTGCGCACGTCCCCCACGATGGCCAGCGCGGCGCCGCCCGCCGCCTCGATCTGCGCGGCGGCGGTGTGGACCGTCCCCTCCAGGGAGGCATGGGCCGTGCCGGTCTTGGCCATGATGGCCACATTGGCGCCATCGGCCGCGGCGCGCAGGGCGATGGCCAGGCCGATGCCGCGGCTCCCCCCGCTCATCAGGATGGTCTTGCCCTTCAGGGATCGCGCGTTGGCGGCGATGATGTCGCGTCGTGGTTCACTCATGTGACACACGTTACGCCACGCGGCACCCACAAGCTACCCGCCAGTAACTTGTTTTATGGACGACTCGGCCCCCAACACGGAGCGATTTTGTAGGGTTCCTACACACAAATCGACCCAAACCCTCACTAGACTGGCCGAGGTGGCATAGTTATTGTGCCTTTCCTACTACGCAACTACCCCAAGGGAGCCCCGGGATGACCCAGAGCCGCATCGACGACCTCACGGAATCGATCGACCTGTCGACCACGGCCGGCAAGATCGCCGAGTTCCGCCGCCGCGAGGCCCTCGCGCAGGCCCCCTCCGGGCAGGACGCCATCGAGAAGCAGCACGCACGGGGCAAGCACACCGCCCGCGAGCGCATCGACATGCTGCTCGACGAGGGTTCCTTCATCGAGTTCGACGCCCTGGCCGTGCACCGCAGCAACGCCTTCGGCATGGAGAAGAAGCGCCCGCTCGGCGACGGCGTGGTCTCCGGCTACGGCACCGTCGACGGCCGCCAGGTCGCCGTCTACTCGCAGGACTTCACCGTCTACGGCGGCTCGCTGAGCCAGGTCAACGGCGAGAAGATCGTCAAGGTCCAGGAATTCGCGATGCGCAACGGCTGCCCGGTCGTCGGCATCAACGACGGCGGCGGCGCGCGCATCCAGGAGGGCGTGGCCTCGCTGGCCATGTTCGCGGACATCTTCCGCAACAACGTGCACGCCTCGGGCGTGGTCCCGCAGATCTCGCTGATCATGGGCCCCTGCGCCGGCGGCGCCGCGTACTCCCCGGCGCTGACCGACTACGTGATCATGGTCGACAAGACCAGCCACATGTTCATCACCGGCCCCGACGTCATCAAGACCGTCACCGGCGAGGAAGTGGACATGGAGACCCTGGGCGGCGCCCGCCAGCACAACGCCACCACCGGCACCGCCACCTACCTGGCCACCGACGAGCAGGACGCGATCGAGTTCTGCAAGGAACTGCTTGAGTTCCTGCCCTCCAACAACATCTCCGAGGCCCCGTCCGTCGAGTTCGACGAGGAACTCGAGCTCACCGCCGAGGACCTCGAGCTCGACACGCTGATCCCGGACTCGGCCAACCAGCCGTACGACATGCGCAAGGTCATCGAGCACATCGTCGACGACGGCATCTTCCTGGAGATGCAGTCGCTCTACGCGCCGAACGTGATGATCGGCTACGCCCGCGTCGAGGGCTCGACGATCGGCATCGTCGCCAACCAGCCGATGCAGTTCGCCGGCACGCTGGACATCGCCGCCTCCGAAAAGGCCGCACGCTTCGTGCGCCACTGCGACGCCTTCAACATCCCGATCCTCACCCTGGTGGACGTCCCGGGCTTCCTGCCGGGCAAGGACCAGGAGTTCCAGGGCATCATCCGCCGCGGCGCCAAGCTGCTCTACGCGTACGCCGAGGCCACCGTGCCCAAGCTGACCGTGATCACCCGCAAGGCCTACGGCGGAGCGTACATCGTGATGGGCTCCAAGAAGCTCGGCGCGGACATCAACCTGGCCTGGCCGACGGCGCAGATCGGCGTCATGGGCGCCCAGGGCGCGGTCAACATCCTCTACCGCCGCGACCTTGCGGCGGTTGCCGCGGAGGGCGGCGACGTGGAGGCACGGCGCACCGCCATCATCGAGGGCTACGAGGCGGAACTGCTCAACCCGTACCAGGCGGCCGAGCTCGGCTACGTCGATGCGGTCATCGCCCCGAGCGACACCCGCCTGCAGATCGTGCGCGGCCTGCGCGCCACCCGCGACAAGCACGCGGCGCTGCCGGCCAAGAAGCACGGGAACATCCCGCTGTGATCGGCAACCAGCACCAGGCTCCGGCTGAGTCCTCCCTGCGCTTCACGCACGGCGCCCCGACCGCCGAGGAAATCGCCGCGGTCACCGCGGTCGTCGCGGCCATGCAAAGCGCGGGTTCGGCCGCCGAGCCGGAGACCCGTTCCGGCACCGTGCGCCGCAGCCGCATGCAGCGCCGGCGGCTGCTTGCCACCGCCCCGCAGCCGTGGCGCTCGGGCCGCCGCTAACCCGAGACACCCCCTGCAATCCGCCGTCGGCGGGATGCAGGGGGTGTCTTTTTTAACAAGCGGGCGATCCCGCTCCGGGTTCCGGGCAGGCCTCCACCCGCGGCGGGCATCACAGCGCTGGACCGCAAAGCCTCGGCCGATGGCAACCCGTCGAAACCTTTAACGATAATGATTCTCATTTACTGTATGGTGTGAAGCGTGAAAGCTTCCCCGATAACAGCCCTGAACCCTCCGCGCCCCGTGGCGCCCGCAGCGTGGCGGCGGCACGGCGCCACCTGGTTGCTGTCCGCCGGCATCGTGCTGGTCATCCTGATCTCAGCAAGCACCGGGCCGCTGGCCACCAGCCTGCCTGAGGCCGCGAAGATCATCACCGGGCACCTGGTTCCGGGCATGGCGTGGATGAACGACGGCACCATCACGGTCTCGCAGGACCAGGCCGTCTGGAACTTCCGCCTGCCGCGCACCCTGCTTGCCGGAATTGCCGGGGCTTCCCTGGCGCTGGCCGGTGCGCTGCTGCAGACCAACGTCCGCAATCCGCTGGCCGAGCCCTACATCCTGGGCGTCTCCGCCGGAGCCGGGGTCGGCGCTGTGCTGGCCATCGTGGCGGGCTCCACCGCCGTGGCCGGGCTGGGCCTGAACGCGGCGGCCTTCGCGGGGGCCGCAGGGGCCACCGTGTTGGTGTACCTGCTGGCCCGACAGGGCGGGATGATCGCACCCTCCCGGCTGATCCTGGCCGGAGTCGCCCTCGGGTCGCTCCTGGCAGCCGTCACCAACTTCCTGACCATCACCACCGAGGCGCAGAACGTCTACAGCGTGCTCTTCTTCCTGCTCGGCAGCGTCTCCGCGGCCAGCTACCCGCAGCTCATCCTGCCCGCGCTCGCCCTCGCGGGAGTCGGGGTCTATGCCATGCTGCGCTCGCGGGCCCTGAACGCCATGCTCGCCGGGGATGAAACTGCCGTCGCGCTGGGCGTGAACGTCACCTCCATGCGCCGGACACTGCTGCTGGCCACGGCCCTGCTGACCGCCACCACCGTTGCGGTGTGCGGCGGCATCGGCTTCGTGGGCCTGGTGGTTCCGCACGCGGTGCGCATGATCGTCGGCTCGGACCACCGGAGGATGCTGCCGCTGGCCATCGCCGGCGGCGCGCTCTTCCTGATGTTCACCGACCTGCTCGCCCGCACCGTGGCCCAGCCGGCCGAGATCCCGCTGGGCATCCTCACGGCCGCGGTCGGCGCCCCGTTCTTCCTCTGGCTCATGCGCACCTCCGGCGCCCGCGCGGCGGGGGTGGACCGATGAACGTCTCCTTCGAGAATGTGTCCGTCACCCTCGGGGGCCGCCGGATCGTGAACGACGTTTCCCTGACGGTGCCCTCCGGCACGGTGCTGGGCTTGCTCGGCCCCAACGGCTGCGGCAAGTCGACGTTGCTGCGCACCCTGTACCGCGCCCGGAAGCCCTCCTCCGGGGTGGCGCGTGTGGACGGGGCGGATGTCAGGTCGCTCGACGGGCGCGAGCTGGCCCGGCGGATCGCCGTCATGGCCCAGGAATCCACCCAGGAGTTTCCCATCACCGTGCGGGAGATGGCGATGCTGGGCAGGGTGCCGCACCAGCGCGGATTCGGCTCCGACTCCCCCGCCGACCACGACCTCATCGACGCCGCGCTGCGCGAGGTCGGGGCCGCGCACCTGGCCGTGCGCTACTTCGCCGGGCTCTCCGGCGGGGAAAAGCAACGCGTGCTGCTGGCCCGGACCCTGGTGCAGCAGACCCCGGTGCTAGTTCTGGACGAACCCACCAACCACTTGGACATCTCCTTCCAGCTCGAGCTCATGTCGCTGGCGACCTCGCGCGGGCTCACGGTGCTCACCGCCCTGCACGACATGAACCTGGCGACCGAATTCTGCGACAGCGTGGCCGTGCTGCGGGCGGGCGAACTGCAGGCCGTCGGCCACCCTGACGAGGTGCTCGACGAGGACGCCATCCGGGCCGGCTTCGGCGTCGACTCGCGCAGGATCGAGCATCCGCTCACCGGCCGGCCACTGATCGCCGTCGCCCGGCTCGCCCGGGAGCAGGTGCATGCGGCGCCGGCGATTGCTGCTCCCGTGGCTGCTGCTCCGCAACGACATTCCGACCACGAACCCAAACCAAAACAAGGAACTCGCATGAACAACAGAAACCTTCTTCTCGCCTCCGGCCTGCTGCTGGGCGGAACCCTGCTGGCCGGATGCGGCCAGGCGGTCTCCGCCACGGCGCCGACGGAATCCGCCGGCGCCGCGAAAACCATCGAGAACTGCGGCCGCACGCTCACCTTCAATGCGGTGCCGCAGCGTGCCGTGGCCATGACGCCGGGCCAGTCCGAGATGCTGGTGCGTCTGGGCCAGGCGGACAAGGTCGTCGCCGAGGCCCAAAGCAAGGGCCGGGCGCTCACGCCCGAACTCGCGGACCTCGGCACCGCCACGCAGTTGAGCGAGCAGGGACCGCCCTCGCGCGAGGTGCTGCTGGGCGTCACCCCGGACCTGGTCTACTCGCCCACCGGATACGAGTTCACCGCGGAACAGGGCTTCGCCGGCATCGACCAGCTCAAGGCCGCCGGCGCGCAGGCCTACATCGCCACCGCAGGTTGCCCCGAACGCCGCAGCAGCGCCGAGGTGACGGACCTGCTCACCGACATCGAGAACATGGGTGCGGTATTCGGCGTCGACGGGCAGGCATCGACGCTGGCCGGCGAGGCACGGGGAACCCTGGACGGCGTCACGCAGCGGGTCTCCGGCCTGGCGAAGCCCACCGTGGCCGAGCTCTTCGTGGAGGGCAACACCATCGCCGCGATCGGCGCGGGCATCGAGTACAACATGATCGAGGTCGCCGGGGGCGAGAACGTCTTCAGCCCCGACGACAAGGCGTTTGCCCAGTTCTTCTCCTCCGTCATCTCCCCCGAGACGCTGGTCGCCAAGAACCCTGAGGTCATCGTCTTCACCACGATCGACAAGGCCCACGAGCAGGCCACACGCGACTTCCTGCGCACCAGGTTCCCGCAACTGGACGCCGTGAAGAACAACCGACTGGTGGCCATCGACTCCGACGACGTCATGCCGGGCACCTGGGGCAACCTCCGGGCCGTGGAGCAGATTGCCGCCGGGCTTCACCCCGACGCGTTCTAGGGCCGCCGCCCCGCAACACCTCCCGTCGCCTTCGGGGTCCGCCACGTGGCGGACCCCGAAGGCATTCGTGTATCCGGAAGGGATCAGGAAGGCCGGGTCTTGCGCCTTGCCGGCGCGCCGGAAATACGTGCAAACGGCAGGGCCGGAGCCGGGGTCTCTGCCGGTGTTTCGCCCCGGATCCCTCCCGGGACGGCGGGCTATGCCGGCTGGGCCAAGGGTGCTGAGTGCAGGTCGGCGAGGCTGACCCTGCGGTCGCAGCGGACCAGCGTGGACTCCCGGTGCGAGATCGTGATGACGGTGGTGTCACCGGCCAGCGCGGACACGGCATCGAGCAGGATCGCTTCGGTGGCGGCGTCCAGCGACGCGGTGGTCTCGTCCATGACCAGCACACGGGGCCGCAGCAGCAGGGCCCGGCCCAAGGCAATGCGGGCGCGCTCTCCCCCGGACACGCTGGCGCCCGCCTCGCCGATCATGGTGTGCACCCCGTCGGGCCAGCGCCCGGTGTCCAGCCGAAGCCCCGCGCGGCCCAATGCGTCCAGGGCCTGCTCCGCGGTGGCCCCGGGGACCGCCAGGCGCATGTTCTCCAGCAGCGTCCCGTGGAAGATCGTGGCGTCCTGCTCCACCAGGGTGACCAGCGAGCGGAAATCGTGCGGGTCCACGGACGCCACGTCCACGGGCCCGCCGGTGCGCGGAACCAGCTCGATCGTGCCGGTGTCCGGTGCCCAGAGGCGCACCAGCAGCCGCGCCAACGTGGTCTTTCCCGACCCGGACCGACCCGAGATGCCCAGGTGTTCCCCCGGCGCCACGGACAGCCAGCAGCGTTCCAGCGCCGTGGCTCCGTCCCCGTAGGAGAACCCGGCTCCGCTGACATGGAGCCCCAGCGGACCCACCGCGGCAAAGGGGTGACCCGAAACCGACGCCGGAGATTCGTCGGGCATGGAAATCCCCTCCAGCACCCGGGCCGCGCTGGCGCGGTGAGGCTGCAATTGGGTGAGCACCGCGACCGCCTCCATCAACGGGGAAAGCAGCGTGAGCGTCCCGGCGACCACCGCCGGGATCCACAGCCGGTCCAGCCCCGGCTGGTTCCAGGCCGCCAGGAACACCGCGACCAGGATGCCCAGCGAACACAATTCGCGCACGCTTGCCGCCGCGGCCTCCCGTGCCTTGAGCCGTCGCTCGGCCCGGGCCACGGTGCGGGTTGCCGAGGCGAGCTGGCGCTGCACCTGCCCCTGCAGCCCGAAGCCCAGGATCTCCCGGGCGCCGGAAAGCAGGTCCACGGCCAGGGCCGACTGGTCGGACTTGGCCCGTTGCACGGCTTCACCCAGGCGTGCGTTGGCGCGCAGCCAGGGAAGCGTCAGCAGCACCAGGAGGGCAAAACCCGTCAGCAGGGCGGCGGCCAGCGTGCCGCCGATCCGGTACAGCGCCGCGGTGCCTCCAAGGAGCAGCACCGCGGCGCCGGCCAGCTGGGTCAGCGTGTGGGCGTAGAAGAACTCGAGTTTCTCCGTCTCCCCCATGGCGGTGGCAGCCAGCCGGCCGGTATGCCGGCCCGGCGTGCGCGATGGCACCCCGCGGGAAAACCCGTCGAAGAGTGCCATGCGCAACGCCGCGAGCACCCGGTAGGCGATGGAGTGCGAGAGGTCCATCTCGTGCCACGTCAGGACCGCGCGCAGCAGCACGGCCGCGGCCCCGGCGATCCACCACCCGGGTGCAGCCAGCTCGCCCTCGACCAGGGCGAGGGTCACCGCGTAGGACCCGGCCACGGCCAGGAAGACCAGGGCCAGGTTGTTGGCCAGGCCCACCACCCCGGTCCAGAAAAGGGCCATTCGGTGTGCGGCCAAGTGTGGAACAAGCCCCCACAGGGGATCGGCCCGGCGCCCGGCGGCGTCGGTGTGCTGGGTGCTCATAATGCCTCCGGGGATGCGGACGGGATGGTTTCGCGCTGGTTGTCCTGGCGCAGGGCGCCGTCGTGCAGTGTGCCGTCACGCAGGTACAGCACCGTGTCGGCGGCGTCCAGCGCTTCTGCGCGGTGGGCGATCATCACCACGATGCGGTTCCGGGCCTCGGCCCGCAGGGATTCCATGAGCTCGATCGCCAACTCCGGGTTCAGCGCCGAGGTGGGTTCGTCCAGGAGCAACACCGGGCGGTCGGCCAGGATGGCGCGGGCGACGGCCAGGCGCTGAAGCTGGCCGCCGGAGAACGAGTGCCCGGCTTCGGAGACCACGGTGTCCAGGCCGAGTGACCACGAATCCAGCTCGCGCGCCAGCCCGGCCCGCGCCAGCGCGCCGCGCATGCAAGCGTCGTCGGCACCGGGCCGCACGGCCGCGAGGTTCGCCCGGATGGTGCCGGGGAACAGGTAGCTGTGTTGGGACACCACGCTGACGTCCCCGGGTTGCAGCGGCCGCCCGTCCAGCAGGCAGTGGCCGTCGGCGGGCAGGAAGCCCAGCAGGATGTCGAAGAGCGTGCTTTTCCCGGTGCCCGAGGGCCCGGCCACGGCGGTGATGCCGCCGCGGCGAATGCGGGCCGCGGCATGGTGCAGCACCCAGGGCGACCCGGGTCCGTAGCGGAAGGACAGGTTTTCCAGGGCCAGGGTGTGGCCGGCCGGTGGCCGGCCGCCGGTTTCGCCGGCCGAGTCATCGGCGGAGTCCGCGAGGTCGGCACCGGCGGAGGCCAGTTCGGGGCGGGCAGGGAACCCTGGCATTTCGCCGTCGGCACCGATCGCCGCATCGATGCTGCCCAGTGCGGAGATGCCCAGGTAGCCGGCATGCCACTGGCGGGCCAGGTCGCGGATCGGCCGGAAGATTTCAGAGGCCAGGATGAGCGTGAAAAAGACCAGCGTCGGCTCCCCGCCGAGTCCCCCGGGCAGGACGCCGAGCACATCCATGGCTGTCAGTGCCGCGGCGGCCAGCAACCCGGCCTGGATCCCGAGGTCCGCCAGCGCAGTGTCGGCCAGCGAGACCCGCATGGTTGCCACGGTGGCCTTGTGCAACGCGTCGGAGCGTGTCTGCAGCCGGGTGCGGAAGCGCGGGACCGCATCGAGGATCTTCAGCGTCCGCATGCCCTGAAGCGCTTCGAGGAAGTCGGCGCCCAGGGCCTCGTAGGAGTCCCAGTGCGTGGCTCCGCGCCGGGCCAGGAGCCTGCCCCACAGCCGAGGTGCTCCCACGGACACTGCCACGGCGGCCAGCAGCGCCGCCGCGAGCACCGGGTTCAGCACGGCCACCCCGGCGAGCAGGATCGGGCACAGAACCTGCAGCTGCAGTGCATGGGGAATGTAGGCGGTGACGTAGGGTTCCACGCCGTCGGCCCCCTCGCTCAGGGCAAGCCTGCGGGCCCCGCCGCGTTCGGAATTGTCACGCAACCGCTCCGGGCGCAGCAGGGCCGAGGCCAGTGTGGCACGCAATTCCAGGCGCACCGCGGTCCCCAGCGTGCTGGCCAGCCTGGCCTGCACCTGTTGCAATGCCGCGCGGGCCAGGCCACAGCCGAGCACGGCCAGCAGGTTTCCGGTCACCTGCGCAGCGGAGCGTGTCTGGCCCGGCAGCAGCCCGGCCAGCGCGTTGGCCAGGAACCAGGCCTGCACCCAGTAGCTGGCGGTGCAGAGGCACACGACAACAGTGAGTGCGTTGAGGGTTCGGCCGTGGCCGCGGGTCAGGGCCATCAGGCGCCTATTGACCAACATGGGTGTTTCCTTCCGATCTGGGTGCCCGGAATCCGAGCGCGTGCAGCGTGGTGGACCCGCCGTGGGTCCCGGTCCAGCCGGCCACGGGCCGGAAGCTGGTTTCCGGGGATGCGGCCAGGGCGGAGTAGAGCAGGTGGGCGGCGGCGCCGGATGCCCACCACATGGCCGCTTCATCCGGGTCGGAGCGGGTGCGAAAGAGCAGCATCCCGTCCAGTGATTCGATCCATTCCTGTCCCGCGCAGTGCCGGTGCAGCTGCCTGCCGCGGATGGCCTCCCGGTCAAGGAACAGGACCTCGCACCCGGCCGGCGCGGGCAGCGGAAAGGTCTCCAGCAGCTCCAGCAGCTCCGGTGCGGGTGCGGGGTGCGTCTGGTGATCCGGGTGATCCGCGGCGGCAACCGGTCCGCCGATCGGCAGGCTGCGCCGGCGCTGCAGTACTTCCGCCCCGGGTGCGGTGCCCGGCGTCAGGTCCAGCGGCTCCTCGGGGTACCGTAGTCCCGGCCGGGCTGCCCACCGCTCCACGGCCGCCAGCGTGCGCGGTTGCCGTTGCGGTTCCGGCAGCGCCCGGCCCGCGGGTCCCGCGGCACCAAGCCACTGGGCCAGTTCGGGCAGTTCGTCACCGGCGCCCACCGCCAGAGCGGCCAAGGCCAGTTCCGCTCCGGTGTCCGGCCAATGCCGCTGCCACCGCGCGTAGTCGTGCAGCCTGGCTGCGGCGGCCAGGGTGGCCGGGTCCGCGGTGAGCCACCTGCTCGCCAGCCCCCGGGAGGCCGCATGGCGGGCCGTGCCCAGCAGGGCGTAGGCGGTGTCCGCCAGCAGCAGCGGCAGGGCCCTGTGGTGGTATTTCGCCGCTGTGCGTTGGGGCAGCACGGTGAAAACGACGATGGCGCCGGCCGTGGCGGGCGCGGATCCGGTGCGACGGTGCCAGGTGGATCCGGCGGGGTCGTACGCGTGGATTCCCGGTGGCAGGTCGCAGCCGGTGCCGCAGAGCAGATGCACCTGCACCGGGTAGCAGGCCCCGGCCGACGGAATGGCCCGTTGCGGGATGCTGCCCGGCTCCCCGGTGGAGGGGTTCTCATGGAAGCCGCGGGTTAGCCAGAGCGTGTCGAGCACAGCGGCGATCGGCACCGGAGCCCCGGACCGCGCGCGGCTCCCGGATGCGGTCGGGCCCCAGGTGTTGTGCCGGGGCCCGGGGTATGTCATGGCACCGGGGACGTTCTCGGACCAGGCCGCGGCGAAGTCCCCGCACGGGGTCGGACGGCTATCGGGTGTCATGGTTCCTACATGTGGGGTGGCGGGGCGAGGGTGAAATCCTCCGGGCCGTGTGGTGCGGTATCCCGCCAGCCTCGGGCCACCGCGGCCTCTGCGACGCGCGGACAACCCAGGTAGGCGAAGGCCGCCGGGGCGTTGGGGACCAGTCCGCCGACGACGACCCGCACCACGCTCAGCCCGGTCAGGGCAACGTCGTCGGTGGTCAGCTCGCGGGTGTAGATCTCGTGCCCGGCGTCGGCCAGACGCCGGTGGACTTCTTCCATGGGCACCGCGGCCACCTCGTCGATTCCCGCCAGCCCGCCGGCCGGTGCCCTGAAGCGGTCGGCCAGGGCGTGCATCCCCGGATCGAGCCACACCTGCACATGCGCGCCCAGGTCCCGGACGGCTTCGAAGTGCTCGCCCGCGTCCTGCAGGTAGCGGCGGTCTTCCCGATGCTCCAGGTACAGGCCCCGTGCCATGAGCCCGGCCTCGACGGCCTGGAAGACCCAGCCCTCCGCTTCGGTGGCACCCTGGGTGTAGATCCAGGTGTGGACCGCCTCGAGCACCGCCTTGCGTGCGGCATCGGCCGGATCGTTCTTGCAGGAGAATCCGGCGGCGTAGAGCCCGGTGTCGGGATCGAAGACCAGCGCGGCCATGGCCGGGGCGAACTCGCTGGGCATTTCAACAACCCAGTATTTCAGGCGGCAGCCTTCCATGGCTTCGTCCAGCCCGGGGATCGACTCGGTGCGAATCCCTCGGGTGGGGCCGTCGAGGTGCCACCACAGTTCCAGGGCGTCGCGTTCCACGGTTTCCAGCAGTGCCCGGTCCCGCGCATCTGCGAATCCCTGGCCTGTGGCGATCCCCGCGTAGTTCAGGTGGTGGATCCGCAGCAGGTGGGCGAATCGCCTTTGGCGCCAGTTCAGGTAGACCAGGCTCGCGGGCAGCCAGACCTCTTCCCCGTCGCCCTGCCGGCGGCAGGCGGTCCAAAGGGTTTCGGTGCCGGCATCCAGATCGCGGTAGGGGAAGCCGGGGCGCGCCAGTTGCCAGGGGGCAAAGCGGGGCAGCTGGTCCAGCGGCACCACGCGGTACCCGGCGGCCTCAGCCTGCCGGGCGCTGCCGATGAAATGTTCGGCATCGGGGACCTCAGCCGGGAGGAAGTTGCCGCAATAGCGTTCCATACCCTCGGCCACGGCCGCGATCCAGGCCTGTCGTTCGTCGCCGAAGGTGGTTCCCAACGACACCCTGTCCGCGGGCCAGTCCCCCAGCCAGCGGGCGTCGGAGACCTCGGCCGTCATGGACGTGTAGGCGGGCGGGGCGTGTTCGGGCGTGAGCACCGAGCGGACTCGACGGATGATCCCGGTGTGTTCATCCACCAGGGTGTGCAGCGGCAGCAGGCCAAGGTGTTCGGCGGTAGTCATAGGGATCCTTCGCATTCTGGTGGGGCCGGCGGGGTGGCCGCGGCGCGCGGCCGCGTGGGGTCGGCAGGCTCCCAGGAATGGGTGCCGTTGAGGTTTTCGGTGAATTCCCGGGCGAACGGGCGCCGACGGGCGTCGGCAAGGAATTCCTGGATCTGCGCCATGAGGCCGCCGTGGCGGCGCAGCGTGGCCGCGGTGCCGTGGTCCAGGTCGGCGGCCAGCCGGTGGCCCCACGGGCCGGTGAGGAAACCGGTGTTTCCCGCGGCCCAGGCGTCGGCCAGCTCCAGCGCCTCGCGGGCAAAGAAGTCCCGGTGCCCGGAAACAACCAGAAGCGGCGCCTTGCAGCTTCCGTAGCGGGCACCAAGGTCCAGCTTCGGCGCCGTCCACAGCCGCTCCCATTGGCCGGGGGCGTGCTCACCGTAGATGCCCGCGGGCATTGCACTGTGCACCCCGCGTGTTTTCGCTTCCTGGCACCGCCGTTCAAGTTCGGCGATGGCCAGCGGTTGGCGTGATTCGGCAGTGAATCCGTGCATGTGCCACCATCCGATCCGGTCGCGCAGGCGTGCGGTGCCATCGGGGTTGCGGGCAGTCTCAAAGAGCCCGAGGGCGGGGACCATGGCGATCACCGCCGCGGCCTGCACCCGGTGCGCTTCGAATTCGAGGCATCGGGCGGCTTCCAATGCGCAGTGCGCATCGTAGGAGGCCCCGGCCAGGATCAGCGCACCATTCAGCAGGTTCTCGCGTTCCAGGAATCGGGCGGTTTCAGCTCCGTCCGGGCCCTCGGAAGCGTAGGGCAGCCACGTGCCGGTGGAACCGTAGCGGCCGCGCACGTCCTGGACGAGCACGTCATGTCCTTGCGCCTGCCAGGCTTCGGCCTGGGCCCGGTATTCGCGGCGGTCGTACGGCGTGCGGACCAACACGATTCCCCGGCCGTTGTTCTGGCCGGAACGATAATGGTCGCCTGCAAGCACTGTGCCGTCACGCAGCGGTGTGCTCAGGGATGTTGGGACGACCCATGCTCCGGCGTTCACCGCGTTGGACCGGGCCGTTTTGCCGGTTCGGCAAATCCGAGGACCGGATGTTCACTGCTGCACAACGTCCGGGTGTCCAGACGCCAGAGGGTGCGCCGCAGCTTCGGGAGTTCCCGGGTGTCATGCTGCCAAGCCGCGGCCACGGCACGGACCCGGACCGCAAGGAATTGAGCGGCCAGGAGCGGCAACCCATCCAGGGTGGCGTCGGCTGGTCGGGCCGCATTGAGCCAGCCGTCCAGTTCCACCGAGGCGACGGAGGCTGCCAGCCGGCGGCGTATCACCTGGGAACCCGTCGGATCGGAGGGACACAGCGCGAGTGGATCCGCAAAGAGGATCTCCCCCTCGCGGTAGCAGCGCAGCACAGCAGTTCCGGTTGCCGGCAGCGCGTCCAATTCGATTCGCTCCGCCCGGGTCGTTGCGACCTGAACAACCAATCCATGCGACTGCTCCGGGATCTCGGGTTTGGTGACGTGCTGGACATCGAGTCCTGTCAACGCCGAGGCGATGGGCTCCCATCCGACATCCGGGGCAAGCAGGGCAAGAGAATCCCGCCCGGGTCGCGGCTGCATTCCTTGGGCTGATCGTGCTTCAAGCTGTTCCTTGATTTGGCTGCGAAGCGCGTCCGTCACGGGTGCCGGAGCACCGGTGGGCGTTTGAACCCGTAGGAATGTGCCATCGGAGGAACGCACCGTGGCGCGTCCGCTGAGCTCGAAGACGTCGATTGTCGGGCTACTCATGGGTCCTTTCAAGATTCCTGGCTCGGTGGGGGCACGCCCCTGCGGGGGTGGATGCCAGGCATCCACCCCCGCAGCGGAAACGCAATTAGTCGAACGGGTTCTCGACGAGTGCGTTCGAGTGGGTGGCCGACAGGTGGGCCAACTGCTCGGCCTCTTCAACTTCAGCCAGTACCACGGTGTTTTCCATGGGGGTTCCTTTCGTAGGTGTTATTTGCGTTGCCGTTCTGGCAACAACTAGAGACTATGCTTAATGAGAATCATTATCAAACACGCGTAATGGAGGCGTCATGAAACAGGAAGTACTCGTTGTGGCCGATCAGCGGGCCGGAGCCATCGGCTTCATCGATCCCGCGTTCCAAACGGTGGCCGGCTGGATTCCCGGCATGGTTCTGGCGGAACACGCCGGGATCCTGCCCCTGGGCAACGGCAGATGCGCCTGGGTCGACGATGCCGGCGGTTCACTGATCGTCATGGATCCCTTTGCCGCCACGCATCCCGATCCCACGACGGCGATCGAACACCGCATCTCCGTTGCCATCCCAGGCGAACACATTGCCTGCGACCCTTCGGGCCGGTTCGTTGCCGTCAGCACGGGACTCGGGCAATCATGGGAACCGTGGAGCGACCTGCTCAGCGTGGTGGACCTGCAGGCACCGGGAACGCCGCGCTCCCGGAGGATCCGCACGCGCGCCGGCGAGCCGGGAGTCGTGGTCGCCGCCACCCCGGACGGCCCCCGGGTGGTGGTGCGGCACCGCGAGCCAGGAGCCATCGAATCGGTTTCGGTGGACGCAATCCTCACCGAGGGCGCCCATTGCCCGCAGCTGCGCGGCGAGAGCGTCGAAACGGTTGGCGGCGCTGGCCACGGCGACGCCTACGACCCGGCGACGGGCACCATGTTCGTGGCCACCGAGCGCGGCCTCGAGTGCTTCGACGTGCGCGGACCGGCGCCCATCCCCCTGCCGACGCGTCCCTGGGAGGCGCCGGGTCGCGCCTACTTCCTGCGTTTTTGCCCTCGGCGGCGCCTGCTGGTGGCCGTGCTGCGCGAAGGCGGCGAGCACGCGCGCCGGTGGGACACCTGGCGCAATACTCTTTGGGTCCATGACATCGACGCCAACACCTCGCGCACGACGCCGCTTGGCGACGGGATGATCTTCCGCTTTGCCCTGACCCGCGCCTCCATCGCCGTGGCCCGGATCCACCCCGCCGGGGACGACCTGCGCACATACGACGCCAAAACCCTGAAAGAGCGCGGGCGCTGGGTCCTGCCGCCCATGGACAAGGCGCCGCGTCCCGGCGTCGAACCGTGGGACGACGCGGACCGCCGGGCCGTCGCAGGCTCACCCTGTGGCGAATGGGTCGCCGTGACGCGGGGCGGGCACGGCGAGGTGCACCTGGTCGACGCCGGTACGCCCGGGTCGGCACTCCACACCGTGAACGTTCCCACGCCGCTGCACGACGGCGGCCACCTCGGATGGCTCAACCTCGCCGACTCCGGCCCCGGGGACACGGTGGGCCGGTGAACCGGACCACCGGCGCGCAAAGGAATGGGGGCGCGGACGAGGCTTCGCTGGGGCTCGGGCAAAAGCCCCCGCTCTACGAGTACTTCCGGGCCCAAGTGCGGCAGTGGGATTCCACGGCCAGGCAGGGCATGCCCCAGGTCGCCGACGGCACCGCGGTCTTCACTTGGCGGGATTCCGAGGGCGATTTCCCCGCTCTGTATTCGGTTCCCGACCAATGGCTGCGCCGGGCCCTTTCCCCGTGCAATGCGCCTCCACCCCCGCCGCCGGCGGGCTCCGCGCTGCCGGTGCCCCCGAACCAGGTGGTGCGTGGATTCGCCCTCGATCCCTCCGGCACGAGGGTCGCCGCACTGCTCGGTCCGGCGGACACCGAGCTGGCCGGGCTTTGGCTGCTCTCAGCCGGTGCCGCACCGCTGCCGTTGCCGGGTCCTCGGTCCTGGCATGCAGCCCCGGTGTGGTCGCCGGACGGCGGGAGCCTATGGGTGCTTTCCGGCAAGCCTCCAGAGCAAGCCGTTTGGCGCTGCGAGTTTGGCGGGAGCGGCGCCGCTGCGCCGCCCGAGCCGTTGCCCTTTCCCGGGGATCTTGGAACGCCCGCGGCCGGGGCTCGGTTGCGACTGGGCATCAGGGACGGCGCGCTGCTGCTCACGGTGCGCACACCGGGGGCCGGATCCCGCTGCTGGATCCACCGCGAGGGCACCTGGAACCCTGCCACGACCGCGGACCCCAACCTCGATCCCGACCGCGGCCTCGAGCAGATCGCGGGACACAAGATCCTGGCCCGGGCGGGTTGCCCGCAGGGAGACGTGCTGGCCGTCGAGTCGCCCGCCGGCACCACGCTCACGCGGAACGGGGCAACACTGTGGCGGCTGGAGCCGGCCGAGCAACTCACTGCATTGTCGGTGAGCACCCATCCGGACGGTGACGCCCTGTGGATCCAGAGCGCTTCCCCGGAGCTGCCGTCTGGAGTCACCTGCCTCGAGCTGCCGAAAGCATCCGGGACAACCACATCACGGCCACCAGGCAAGGATGCAGGTGCCTTCGTGCACCTGCGATTGGCGATTCCGGCCCGGGACGGCGTGATGGTTCCAGTGATCGTCTCGGCTCGCACCGGGGACCTGGCCGGGCAGTTGCCCCGTTCCCCACGGCCGTTGCTGCTCTCCTGCTACGGAGGGTTCGGGGTCGTGCATCGCACCGAGCCCGAACCCAGCGTGGCGGCTTGGATTGCCGCCGGCGGAATCCATGTTGCGGCACAGGTGCGCGGGGGCGGGGAACTTGGCCCGCAATGGCACGAAGCCGGGCGCGGGACCAACAAGTTGCGCGCCATCCACGACCTGATCGACGTGGCCCGTTACCTGGCGGAACAGGGTTGGACACGCGTCGGGGACCTCGCAACCGTGGGCGCCTCCCACGGAGGCCTGGTTGTTTGCGCCGCCGCCTTGCTGGACCCCGGCGCCTTCGGTCGCGTGATAGCCGTGGCCCCGTTGCTCGACACCGTGGAACTACGGCGGCACGGGCTGGGGACCCAATGGCTCCACGAGTTCGGGGCCGACGGGGAAACCACCGGGCAGCAGCGGGCAGCATATTCGCCTCTGCACCTCCTGGCTGCCCTGGATTCGGCCGGCCATCTTCCTCCAATCCTGTGTTGCTTGGTCGGGAACGACGAACGGGTGGACAACTCCGCGGCGGTCGAATTCGCCTACGGGATCCGCCGCCAAGGCGGCCGGGCCTGGCTGCATCGGGAACACGGCGGTGGACATGCGCAGCGTGCCGCCGGCAGCCTGCTGGACTTCTCCGCCACGGTGCTCTCCTTCGCGGCAGGCCGGCAGCACGGGATGCCGCCGGGTTAGGCCGCGCCCGTTGGCCTGCGGCCCCCCGAAAACACGCCCATCTCCACCTTCTCCTTCCGGCGCCCGTTGGCGGTGATGCGTAGCTTGACCACCCTTCCGTCCCCGTGCGAATGGTTGCGCGGGGACGGAACCCTGGCAGCCCTGAGGGAGGCACTGCCACGGACCCTGACTTGTCACAGTTCCCCTCTCCCTGGACTCGGAACGCATCGATCTCACCGGCGGCCGCACCTGCGCATGCACCAGCCATCACAACTTCGGCAGCGACATCCCTCCGCCGACCGCGCTGGTTCACCGTCGCAAAACGGCCGAAATTATTCGGCCGGAATCTTCAACAACAGCTTCACAAGCGCATAGGCTGGTTCTATGACCAACACCACAGCCACGCGCACATCCAGCGCGATCGACACGGTAGCCACCGACTACTTCAAGAAGCTCCTCGAACTCTCCCCCGAATTCGCCACGTCGCTTGGCCTGCCGGGCAGCGAATCCGCGTACTCCGACTACTCCCCCGCCGGAACCGCCGCCCAGGTCCAGGCCGCACGCGCCGCATTGGACGCGCTCGAATCGCTGCAGCCCGCGGACAGCGTTGATGAGATCACCCTCGATGCCATGCGCGAGCGCCTCGGCCTGGAAATCGAGATCGCCGACACCCACCGCACCGAGCTGAACAACATCGCTTCCCCCGCCCAGGACATCCGCGCCATCTTCGACCTGATGCCGCAGGAAAGCGCCAAGGACTTCGCGTTCATCGCCGAACGCATGCACAACCTGCCGGCTGCCATGGAGGGCTACATCGCCTCGCTGCGCGACTCGGCCTCCCGCGGGCTGGTCTCCTCGACCCGCCAGGTCAAGATCGTCACCACGCAGGCCCGCGACTACGCCAGGGACGGCGGCTTCTTCGACACGCTGGCCGAGGCCGGCAGCAAGGTCTCACCGGAGCTCGGCGAGCGCCTGGCCTCGGGAGCGCAGCGGGCCAACGCCGCCTACCTCAACCTGGCCGATGTGCTGGAAAACGAGCTGCTGCCGCAGGCACCCGAAAAGGACGCCGTCGGTCGGGAGTACTACTCGCTGATGTCCCGCCGTTTCCTGGGTGCCACGGTGGACCTCGAGGAAACGTACGCCTGGGGCGTGCAGGAACTGGCGAACATCATCGCCGAACAGGAGCGCGTGGCCAAGCTGGTCTCCCCGGGGGCCTCCATCGCGGAGGCCAAGGCGATCCTCAACGAGGATCCGGCACGCCAGCTCAACGGAACCGACGCGTTGCAGGCCTGGATGCAGGAAAAGTCGGATGCCGCCATCCGCGCCCTCGCCGGCACGCACTTTGACATCCCCGCACCCATGGACCAGATCCAGTGCATGATCGCCCCCACCCAGGAAGGCGGCATCTACTACACCGGTCCGTCCGAGGACTT
The DNA here is from genome assembly GCF_042901625.1 of Paeniglutamicibacter sp. NPDC012692. Taxonomy (NCBI): domain Bacteria; kingdom Bacillati; phylum Actinomycetota; class Actinomycetes; order Micrococcales; family Micrococcaceae; genus Paeniglutamicibacter; species Paeniglutamicibacter sp. NPDC012692. The sequence continues at coordinate 390,011 of NZ_JBIBDE010000004.1, read as the reverse complement.
CTCGCGCCCCGGCCGCATGTGGTGGTCGGTACCCGTCGGCGAGGACAAGTTCACCACGTGGTCCGAGCTGACCACCGTTTACCATGAGGGCGTGCCGGGCCACCACCTGCAGGTCGCCACCGCGGTGCTGGCCCGCGAGACGCTCAACGACTGGCGCCGCCACGCCTGCTGGGTCTCCGGACACGGCGAAGGCTGGGCACTGTACGCCGAACGCCTCATGTTCGATCTCGGCTTCCTCTCCGACCCGGGAGACTACATGGGTATGCTCGATGCCCAGCGCATGCGTGCCGCCCGCGTGGTCTTCGACATCGGCGTGCACCTGGAGCTGGAAATCCCCGAGGCCTGGGGCAGCGGAATCTGGGACTCGGAAATCGGCTTTGCGTTCCTGGAAAAGAACCTGGACATCTCGGCAGGTCAGCTTCAGTTCGAGTTCACCCGATACCTCGGCTGGCCCGGACAGGCACCCTCGTACAAGGTCGGACAGCGCCTGTGGGAACAGATTCGCGACGAGCGTTCAGCACGCGCGGGCGACGACTTCGACCTGAAGGCGTTCCACTCCCAGGCGCTGAACGTCGGCTCGGTGGGTCTTGACACATTGCGCCGCGCGCTGCTGGGCTAAACCCCTCCCGACGGATTGGGCCCGTTTTCTCCCTTCGATCGAGAAGGAGGAAAGCGGGCCTTCCCGCGTTCGACCCGGCCCGGTGGGACGTCGACGGCTGCCCGGCACGGAAATCGCGCACGGCGGCTGACCACCGCGCGGCGCTGCCGAAATGTGCCCTTGACATCACAAGGAACGTCACCGAGAAACGGAAGCCCGGTTCCCGCGGTGGCTCCACTCCCCGAATCATCACCGGCGTGACCGACTCCACCTTTTCTCACCTTGTAGGACAATTGGGGTGCCAATCTTGGAAAACGCTCGGTGAATACCGTTCAGTGATTCGAAATGAGTGCGTTTGAGGGTGAACGGCAGGGTGAATAATCGGTCAATCGATTATGGGGCAACGGATCTCTTGAGATAGTTGTTTCTATCACTGCGAAATAGCCTGAGGTGACCACGGCTCGGAAACTCGAGAAACTCCACTTCAGGTAGTAAAGCGAAAGCCGTTTGGGGAAACGATCGCGGAGGTGCGCTAGTGCAAGCTTGGGGGCTGCACCGGCATTTGGGGAAAGATTCCGGGTTGGTACATGGTGGAATCGACTCCCCGCAAAGGACTGGACGTCCAGGGCAGGCCGCAATTAGTTGGCGCTATCCCCCGTCGTGTGGAACCTGCGAAACAAGAAGTCCTTGGGCCCGCGCCATGTCAATGGCGGCCGCGCGTTCCGAGACACCGAGCTTGCGATACACGCTCCGCAACTGGCTCTTGACGGTATTGACCGAAACAAACTGGCGCTCCGCGATTTCGGCGACGCTTGCCGTGGAGACCAGCTCGCCCAGCACCGCCCGCTCCCGTTCGCTCAGGACCACACGGCCCAGACCGCAGGGGATGCTCGAGACGGCGTTGTCATCGACAACAAGGCGCACGTTCATGCTTCGTGCATGGCTGAGCACCCGTTCAAGATCCGGTGCCGGCAACAGATTCAACGCGATCCCCAGCCCAAACTCGTCACTCAGTGCTGCGACAAGACGCATGGCTCCGCCGATGGCCGGTCGGTTGTTTTGCTGCAGGGTTGCCGCCAAGACCAAGACCGCCTGCTCAAAGCGCGGACGCGGCGAGACCGGAATCCCCACGGTCGCACACAGTCGCAACACCTCGGCCGCGTCCCCTTCGGCCAAACGGACGCGCGCCTGCAGCAACCGCTTCGCCACCGGATTGGTGGATTTCAACGTCACCCGATGCGCCCCACTGGCGTCGCCGGTCGCCAGGTTCAAGAGGCTGGAAGCGTCAATCAGCATCTGCCGCCCAACTTTCTGGGCGACAGGCTGCTCACGTTCTCGCACCAAGTAGTTCTGCATACGAACGAGGGAGGCCGTCGTTTCGCCGTTGACGATCGCGAGCACCGATTCCGCCAACCGGATTGCCGGCCAGAATTCGTTGCCTTCCTGGTCGATTTGCAGAAGTGCCAGCCACCGTTCGGCCTCGTCAAAACGCTGTTCTTCCAGGGCGCAGAGGAACGAGGTGAGCCTAAAGGGCGTGGCAAAGTAGGCGCTGGTCGCCGGGTTGGACCAGTGCTCCGGCCGCGATTCCAGCAGCTGCGCCTTGGCCATGTGGATGTCACCCCTCAGCGCATGCAGATAGGCGCGCAACGTGCCGGCGTACATGTCGCTTTCACCGCGATCGTGCCGGTGGTCCGCGGCGACCCCGAGTTCCACGACTTCCAAGGCTTCCTGGTGCAGCAGGCTGCTGTGGAATGCCAGCACGAATTGAACCAAAATCGCGCCCTCGAAGGGGCCGATTTCGTCCCGCTCGCTCGGCGCCATTTCCCGATACAACGAGACCCCAGCCCGGGCCGCGCGAGCCGCACGCTCGCCGAATCCGCTCAGCCGCATGGCCACCGATTCGATCATGATCATGACCAGCCGGTCCGCAGCGGGTCCCTTCCTGGCGACGGTATGGGCACCGGTCGCGGCCAAGGCCAACAGCTCAAGTGTCTTGAACTTGAACTTCCCCGTGGCGCTATAGGCAACGGCCAGGCAGACCGAGAGCATCGGGTACTTGGCCAATACCGTCATCGGCAGCTTGTCGAGCAGCAGGGATCCGCGTTTTCCCAGGTCCCCGTCAAAGTATTCATCGGCGCGCAGCCGAAGGATATCCGAAGCCAGCTTGTAGTCGGCGGCTTCCAGCGCGTGGCGCAGGGCCCGGAAGGACGATCCGTTGGCCAGCTCAAGTCGCGCACAGCGTTCATGCAGATCACGGAACCGCTCGGGTTGCGGGGCCAGGTACTTGTCTTGCAGGACCCTGCGAAAAATGGGATTGATTCGATGTTCCCGCTCGGGGTTTCGCGACGATCGATAGACAAGTCCCCGCGATTCCAGATCGCCGAGCCACTGTGGCTGCGCCGCGGGAAAAAGCTGGGGCGGGATGGATTCGTCCACGAATGACGGCACCGACAACGCAGCAAAGAACTCCAGCTGCTCCGGTTCCAGGTGCTCGTTTTCGATCAGTAACAACACGTCGCGGCGGACCGCGGCCTGGACGGCATCCACAATGGCGCGCGCCTCCGGATCGAATCTGCCACGATCGGAGCCCAAGGACGCTTCAAGGCTGCTGCGCGGGGCCGGCGGGAATGTGCCGCCGAACGACCGGGGCATGTCGATGGTCTCCGCCCGAAGTTTCGCCAGCCGAAGCAGCGAAGCGGAGCCACAGGATTCCTCGGTCAATTCCAGCGCGAAGTCGGCCAACAGCGTCCCCGCGAGGTATAGCTTGGTTTCCTCGGCGGTGAATGCGAATTCATGCGGGGGGATCACGGAGATGTCCACGGGAGCCAAGGTCCTGCGGCGTTCGATCGCCAGGAATTCGTGCGTGATGATGATCAGGCGCCGGCCTGGATGCTGCTCGGCGTTTTCCTCCAGCATGGCCGACAGCGCCGAATCGTGCTTCGCGGCAAACGCATCAAGCACCAACAAATGGGAGTCTGGATTTGCAGCCTGTTCGAATTTCCGGCGGATATGCGCGAGACGCAGTTCGGCCACGCTGTCGCCTGCGAGAAGGTTCGATGCCGCAGGGCCCGCTTCCCCGTCGACGGTTTCGAGTGCAAGCTGTTCATCGAGCTTGGGAAGGTTGATCCAGCTCCAGGTCTCCGCCATCCGGTCCTGGCGCTTCAACCAGTCGCGAACCGCAGTGGTCTTGCCCGCGCCCCGAGGTCCCCTGGCAATCACGATCGACGAACCCACCGCTCGTTCGAGCAGGATATCGAGTCGACTGCGAACGACCGCGCTGTCTGTGCGACCCCAACCCATATGTATCCCACCCCGGCCCTTGCGAATGTCGGACGAGCCGCACCTACCCCCCAAACCACTTCGTCACAAGGCAAAACAAGTGGTTCACCAACCAAGCGGTTGGAAAGTAAAGCTTAACACCGCGACTTTGAATTGTGTAACAAATCACAAAAGAAGTGCAATGTTCGGGAACAAATCCCCGCTTCGTAACATTTCTCAATGCTGGCTTTCTTTGGTAATTTGCACCGCCTACCTTCTAAAGGTGACTACATCAACTTCCACGCCGAAGCGCCGCCTGCCCTCCTGGGCCACCGCATTCGGCCCGCAAATCATCATCGCCCTGATCCTGGGCCTCGGCCTCGGCCTGCTGGCCAAGTACACCGGCCACACCGAGGAAACCCCTACCGGCCTGGGTGCCACCCTGGCCGTCATCGGCTCCAGCTACGTCTCGCTGCTGAAGTCCGCGGTCATTCCGCTGGTCTTCTTCGCAGTGGTGGCATCGATCGCCAACCTCTCCAAGGTCACCAATGCGGCACGCCTGGCTTGGCAGACGATCCTGTGGTTCGGCATCACCTCGCTGGTCTCCGTGATCATCGGCATCGTGCTGGGTCTGGTCTTGCGTCCGGGCGACGGCACCGGTCAGGCCGCACCGGCCGAATACACCGGGCGCACCGGCGACTGGTGGGCGTTCCTGATCGGGCTCATCCCGTCCAACTTCCTTGGCCTTGGCGCCACCTCGAAGATTTCCGAGGCCGGCACCGTGACCACCGCGCTGAACTTCAACGTGCTGCAGGTGCTTGTCATCGCGATCACCGTGGGCGTCGCCGCGCTTAAGGTCGGCGACGCCGCCCGCCCGTTCCTCGAGTTCTCCACCGCAACCCTCGCGGTCATCCAGAAGATCCTCTGGTGGATCATCCGCCTCGCGCCGCTGGGCACCATCGGCCTGATCGGCAACGCCGTTGCCACCTACGGCTGGGACACCATCGGCGCCCTGGGCAAGTTCTCCGTGGCGATCTACATCGGCCTGGCCCTGGTGCTGTTCGCCTTCTACCCGGTGCTGGTCCGGGCGCACGGCCTGAGCGTCAAGCAGTACTTCTCCGGCGTCTGGCCGGCCGTGCAGCTGGCCTTCGTCTCGCGCTCCTCGATCGGCACCCTGCCGCTGACCCAGCGCGTGACCGAACGCAACCTGGGCGTGCCCTCCGGCTACGCATCCTTCGCAGTCCCGCTGGGCGCCACCACCAAGATGGACGGCTGCGCCGCGATCTACCCGGCGATCTCCGCGATCTTCGTCGCCCAGTTCTTCGGCATCGACCTGGGACTGACCGACTACCTGCTGATCGCACTGGTTTCGGTGCTCGGCTCGGCCGCAACCGCCGGCACCACCGGCGCCGTGGTCATGCTGACCCTGACGCTGTCCACCGTCGGCCTGCCGCTGGCCGGCGTCGGCCTGATCCTCGCCGTCGACCCGATCCTGGACATGGGCCGCACCGCGGTGAACGTCGCCGGCCAGGCCCTGGTTCCGACGATCGTCGCCAAGCGCGAGGGAATCCTGGACGAGGAGCTGTACAACGCACCGCGCCACGGCGATCCGTTCAACGACGAGTTCGCCTCCGATTCCAAGGTCGAGTCCGCACAGGACATCGCCCCCGAAAAGGTGCCGGTCGGCTAACAAGCCCCCGGATGTAGTCGCTTCACGGCGGGCCGCATTCGATCGCTACCGTTCCCCGCAGGGAGCGGACGGCGATCGGGTGCGGCCTTCGTCTTTTAAGGGCGCTCCGGCCGGCGCCACAGCACCCCGTGCACCGGCGCTGGAAACTGTCTCCGCCCGGCCAACTCCCACAAATTGCACAGCATGCAAGTTTGCACGTAGTGTAGAAATGTGAGCTCCCCAGAGACAAGTGCGCCCTCGAGGCGCGAACTGAACAAGACGGCCACCCGCGACGCGATCGTCCACGCAGCATTTGAACGGTTGAACGACGGCGGGTTCGCCGCGCTGACCGCCGAATCGGTGGCCGAGGCCGCCGGGGTGTCGCGCCGGACCTTCTTCAACTACTTCCCGTCGCTCGAGGCCGCGCTCAACGAGCCGACCAGGCAGCTGCTGGACCGGGCAGTCGCCGCCCTCGACGGCATGGACGAGGACGTGGAACTGCTCGAAGCCGCGGTGGTGTCCATCGAGTCCCTGGTGGAACCGGCCTACCTGGAACCCGTTGCAACGCTCTACCTGCATGCCGCGGCGCACCCGCAGATGGGGCGCATGCAGCTTGAGGCGTGGAACACCTGCGCCGAGCAGCTCACCCAGATCATCACCGCCCGGGCCCCGCAGGGCACGGAGCTGGCCGCCATGGTCCTGGCGCACTCGATCGTCGGGGCCGGCAAGGCAGCCTTCGCCCAGTGGTCGCGGAACCTCAACGGACCGCTCGACGCGCAAAGCACGCAATTGCTGCGCGCCACCCTGGCCGATGCCATCTCCCAGTTGCGCGACGGCTTCCCCTCGCTGCAGCAACGCGCCGCCCACCCCCGAAAGGCCTAAGCATATGGCTTCCTTCCTCTACCGACTCGGCGCCCTGGCGTATCGCCGGCGCTGGGCCGTGCTCGGCATCTGGGCCGTCATCCTGCTGCTCATCGGCGTCGGTGCCGGGGCCTTCATGGGCAAGCTCTCCAACACGTTCTCCATCCCCGGGACCGAAACCCAGCGGACGCTGGACCGGCTCAAGGTCGAGATGCCGGAACTTGCCGGCGGCACCGGGTCGATCGTCTTCCGCACGCAGGACGGCACGGCCCTGACCCAGGCGCAGCACCGCGCCATCGCCGATTCCCTCGGCGACCTGGCCGGCCAGTCGGAGGTCACCGAGGTCCGGCAGCCGTTTGAGCTGCAGAAACAGCTCGACGACGCCCAGCCCCAGCTCGACGAGGGCCGGGCCAAGCTCGATGACGCCGCCAGGCAGCTGGAGCAGGGCAGGAAGCAGCTGGCCGACGGCAAGGCGGCCCTGGAGAAGGGCCAGGACGAGCTGGATTCGGGCATGGTGCAGCTCGGCGAGGCCAAGGCGAAGATCGCCGACGGCCGCAGGCAACTGGCCGCCGGGCAGGCCAAGATCGATTCCGCACGCACCGAGTTGAACGCCGGCGAGGCGCAGCTGAAGGACGGAAAGGCCCAACTGGCCGCCGGGCAAAGGCAGTGGGACGCGGGCAACCGCGAGTACCGGGCCGGCGCCGCAAAGATCGCCGACGGCCGGACGGAAATCGCCAAGGCGCAGGCGAAGATCGACGCCGGCAGGAAGGACCTGGCCGCCGGGCAAAAGAAGCACGACGCGGGCATGTCGCAGATCCTCGGCGGCAAGTCGCGCGCCGCCGTGGAGAAGGAACTCGCCCAGGGCAAGGCCGCCGCCGAGCAGGGAATCACCGAGGCAGAGGCCGGGATCAAGCAGCTCGATGCCGGCATCGCACAGACCCAGACGGGCCTTGCCCAGGCGCAAGCCGGGCTGGCGGCACTGGAACAGATCCCCGAAGCCGACCGCACCGCCGAACAAAACACCCAGATCGCCACGCTGCAGGGCCAGATCGCCGGAATGAACACCGCCCTGAACGGCGTTGCCGGCGACCCCAGCCAGCCGGGCATGATCGCCCAGCGCGCCGCCGCCGTTGCCGGCAAGCAGCAGGCCGAAGCCGGCCTGGCACAGATCGCGAAGGGCACCGATGGCCTCAAGGCCCTCGACGCAGCCCAAAAGAAGATCGACTCCGGCAACAAGGACCTGGCCGCGGGCCAGAAGACGCTCGACGGCAAGAAGGCCGAACTCGAGGCGGGCGCCGCCAAGCTGCCCGCCGCCAAGAAGAAGCTCGACGCCGGGGCCAAGGAACTCGCCGCCAACCGGGCCAAGCTGGATGCCGCGGCGGCCCAGGTAACCGACGGACAGGCGAAACTGCGTGCCGGCCAGGCGGAAATCGACGCCAACGCCGCCACGCTCGCCGCCGGCCAGAAGGCCATCGACGAGAACCAGTCGAAGCTCGTCGCCGGGCAGAAGACCCTCGACGAGAAGGCCGCGCAGATCCCGGAGGCCGAGGCCAAGCTGGAGCGGGGCGCCAAGGACCTGGCCACCGGCGAGGCGGAACTCGCCTTCGCCGCACGCCAGGCCGGCGCCTCCGAGGGCATGCGCTTCATCTCCCTGGACGGGTCCACCGCCGTGGCGCACGTGGGCTTCAAGGGCCAGACCGACTCGCTGACCACCGCGCAGCGCGCGGACATCAAGTCGATCGCCGCGGGCCCGGAGGCCGCGGGCGTCGAGGTGCTCTTCTCCAAGGAGATCCTGCAGGACCTCTCCTCGCTCTTCGGCGCCGCGGAGGTCATCGGCCTGGCCGTGGCCGCCGCCGTGCTGCTGATCATGCTCGGCACCCTGGTGGCCGCCGGGCTGCCGCTGCTGATGGCCGTGCTCGGCGTCGGGGCGGGCGTGGGTGGAACCCTGGCGCTGTCCTCCGCCATCGAAATGGCCTCCATCACCCCGGCCCTGGCGCTCATGCTGGGCCTGGCGGTGGGCATCGACTACTCGCTTTTCATCGTGCACCGGCACCGCCGGCAGCTGCTCGAGGGCGTCCCGGTGGGCGAATCGATCGCCCGGGCCACGGGCACCAGCGGCAACGCCGTGGTGTTCGCCGGCCTGACCGTGGTCATCGCGCTCTCCGCACTCGCCGTGCCGGGCCTGCCGTTCCTGGCCATCCTCGGCTTCTCCGCCGCGTTCACCGTGGCGATGGCCGTGATGATCGCCATCACGCTGACCCCGGCGCTGCTCGGCTTCATCGGCACCAGGCTGGTCTCCAAGCGCGCCTGGGCACGCAACGAGGCCGCGGGACGCGAACAGGCGGCCCCGAAGAACGACGCGGGCAACCGCGGCTGGGGCGCCATCGTCACCCGCAGGCCGTGGATCGCGACGATCGCGTCCATCGCGGTCCTGGCGATCGTGGCGCTGCCGGCGCTGCAGCTGCGCACGGCCCTGCCCGACGGCAGCGCCGAACCTGTGGATTCGGCCGCCTACAAGGCGTATGAGCAGATGAGCGACGCCTTCGGCGCGGGCTACAACGGCCCGCTGCTGGTCCTCGCGGACCTGCCGGCCGGGCTGGACGAGCGCGGGGCGGCGACCGCCAACCTGGACGTCGCGGACGAGCTGCGCAAGATCCCCGGCGTCGTGGCCGCGATCCCCGTGCAGACCAACGAGGCGCAGACCCTCGGCGCCATCCAGGTCATCCCGGTCGCCGGCCCCTCCAGCGCCGAGACCGAGGCGCTGGTGCACACGCTGCGCGATTCCGCGGGCGCCATCAAGGAGGCCACGGGCTCGCAGATCGCGGTGACCGGGCAGGTCGCCGCGCAGGTCGACGTCTCCGAGAAGCTCGCCGAGGCGCTGCCGCTGTACATCGGCATCGTCGTGGGCCTCTCGCTGATCCTGCTGCTGCTGGTCTTCCGCTCCGTCGTGGTGCCGCTGCTGGCCACCGCCGGGTTCCTGCTCTCCCTGGTCGCCGCGTTCGGCGCGACGGTCGCCGTGTACCAGTTCGGCTGGCTGGGCGACCTGTTCGACGTCAACGTGCCCGGCCCGATCATGAGTTTCCTCCCGATCCTGCTCACCGGCATCCTCTTCGGGCTGGCCATGGACTACCAGGTGTTCCTGGTTGCCGGCATGCGCGAGTCCTACGCGCACGGGCAGACGGCCCGCGCCGCGGTGCGCTCCGGCTTCGCCCACTCGGCACCCGTGGTCACCGCCGCGGCGCTGATCATGACCTCGGTCTTCGCCGGGTTCGTGTTCTCGCACCTGACGATGATCCGGGCGATCGGCTTCTCGCTGGCCATCGGCGTGCTCTTCGACGCGTTCATCGTCCGCATGACGCTGACCCCGGCGATCATGCACCTGCTGGGCCGGCACGCCTGGTACATCCCGCGCTGGCTGGACCGCATCCTGCCGGACGTCGACGTGGAGGGTTCGAAGATCGCCGCGCTCGCGGAGGCGGACGCCGCCCCGCTGCAGGACGGCGCCGACGGGGACGGCTACCCGCAGGATCCCCAGGGACCCGCGACCCGGGATACGGTGGATGCATGAGCGAGATGACGAGCAACACCGCCGACCTGTCGGAAGAGGCAACGGTTGAAGAGGCAACGGTTGAAGAAACGACGGTTGAAGAAACGACGATGGCAGAAGACCCGCGCGGGGAAATCGAGAACCCCGAGGAGCTCCCGCTGCTGGTGTTGGCCTCGGCCTCCCCCGGCCGCGCGAAGATCCTGAAGGATGCGGGGATCGACTTCGACGTGCAGGTTTCCACGGTTGACGAGGACGCAGCACTGGCCGCCGCCACCGAGCGCTTCGGCGCCCTGGGGCCGGCCGACACCGCCCTGCTGCTGGCCAAGGCCAAGGCGGAGGACGTGGCCGCGCTGGAGGAAACCGACGGGGCCGTGGTGCTGGGCTGCGATTCGGTCTTCGAGTTCGAGGGCGTCGCCTACGGCAAGCCGTACACCGCGCAGGTCGCCACCGAACGCTGGGAGGCTATGAGCGGGAAGTCGGGCATCCTGCACACCGGCCACTGGCTCATCGACAACCGCTCGGAGGACGAAGAGGACGGCGGCAGCGGCGCGACCATCGGCGCCGTCTCCTCGACGGTCGTGAACTTCGAGAAGGTCACCGCGGAGGAGATCGCGGCCTACGTCGCCACCGGCGAACCATTGCCGTGCGCCGGCGCGTTCACCATCGACGGCCGCGGGGCCGCGTTCATCCGCGGCATCGAGGGCAACCCGCACACCGTCGTCGGGCTGAACGTCTCGACACTGCGCGAGCTGCTGCACGAGGCAGGCCTGTCCATCACGGACGTCTGGGCCTAACCGAAACCAGCATTGTCCGGAGGCGGGGGGGGGGGGGGGGGGGGGGGGGGGGGGGGGGGGGGGGCGGCGGGGGGGGGGGGGGGGCGCGCCCCCCCCCCCCCCCCCGGGGGGGGGCGGGGGCGCGCCGCGGCGGGGGGCGGGGGGGTGGGCGGGGGTGGTGGGGTTTTTTTTGTTGTTGTTCTTCTCCCCCCCCCCCCCCCCCCCCCGGGGGGGGGGGGGGGGGGGCGGCCCCCCCCCCCCCCCCCCCCCCCCCCCCCCCCCCCCCCCGCCTCCGCGTTTAATCAGCCAGGCCGCGCGACCCTTGATCTGCATGCTTTCCGGAAAGTACTTGCCAAAGTGGAAAGTACTTTCTAGGCTGGGGACAACGACCACACGGGAGGCAAACGTGAACAACATCAAGCAGACCCAGTCCGGCGCGCGCTACGCATGGATCGGCTTCGCAATGGGCATCGCCTGCATGGCCGCGCTGTTCATCTACGGCCTGGTCATCCGCCAGCCCGGCCTGATTGTCATGAGCTCCTCCCTCGCGGCCGTCCTGGGTGCCACCTGGGGCGCCACCCGGGTTGTGTTGAAGAAGCGGGAAGCAAAATGAGCGAGGAACCCACGGGGCCTTCGGCCCAGACGGCCCGCGAGCTGCTGCAGGAGGCTGGAAGGCTCGGCGCGGCCTCCCGGGCGGGTGCCAGCTGGCCGCACATCGCCATGCTGCTCGGCCTCGGCGCCATCAGCTCACTGAGCCTGTTGTCCTTCTGGCTGGTCGGGCAGTTCAACAAATCCCTCATTGCGCTCCCGATGATGGCCATGCTGGTTTGGCTAGCAATCTTCATGGGTTTCATGCTTGCGAACGGGCGCACGACCAAGCTCGGCTTCACGCGCCGCTGGATGACCTTCATGGGAATCTGGGCGGGGCTCTGGATCGTGGGAACCGTCGTCGGACTCGTTTTCTTTCCGAGGTCCCTGTGGTTTTTCATCGCAGTCTCAACGGCCATCACCGCAAACTCGGTCATCGGCGCCTGGCGTGAGGTGCGCGCATGAACCATCCGGAGCACCCCAGGCACCAGCTCTGCGACGAGCTCGCCCATCCCGTCCGCTTCTCGCTGGTTGCCGCCATCGCGGGAACCGAGGAAAGCGAATTCGCCGCGGTGCGCGAACACCTGCAGGTTTCCGATTCGGTCCTCAGTCGCCAGGCCTCGGCACTGGAAGCGGCCGGAATCGTCGGGATCCGCAAGGGCTTTGTCGGGAAGCGCCCACGCACTTGGCTTTCCCTCACGGCCGAGGGCCGGGAAAAATGGGCCAAACACCTGGCCGCGCTGAACGCCATCGCGGGCGGCAACCCGTAGCCCGGCCCGCATCGACCCGGCCGCCAATACAGCGGCGCGGAAACCTGGCCCCATCTTGTAGGGTTCCTACAACAAAATCGCGACTTTCATCCGACACCGGGTGGTTTGTGGGTGCATATCCCACAACGACGGGTAGGCTCCACAAGAGCACATTTAAGGAGAAAACCCTGCCATGAGTCAGTTGACCAAGGTTCTCATCGCTAACCGCGGAGAAATCGCAGTACGCATCATTCGTGCAGCCCGAGACGAGGGCATCGGTTCGGTTGCCGTTTACGCCGAACCCGATCGCGACGCACTGCATTCACGCCTGGCCGATGAAGCCTACTCGTTGGGTGGCTCCACCGCGGCAGATTCCTACCTGAGCATCGAAAAGATCATCGAGGTAGCCAAGCGCGCCGGCGCCGACGCAGTCCACCCCGGCTACGGCTTCCTGGCCGAAAACGCAGTGTTCGCCCAGGCCGTCATCGACGCCGGGCTGACCTGGATCGGCCCGCCCCCGTCGGCCATCGACCAGCTGGGCGACAAGGTCCAGGCACGCCACCTGGCCGAAAAGGTCGGAGCCCCGCTGGTGCCCGGCACCAAGGACCCCGTGGAATCCACGGACGAGGTCCTGGCCTTTGCCGACGAGCACGGCCTACCGCTGGCCATCAAGGCCGCCTACGGCGGCGGCGGCCGCGGCATCAAGGTGGTGCGCAACCGCGAGGAAATCCCCGAGCTTTACGAATCCGCAGTGCGCGAGGCCATTGCCGCCTTCGGCCGCGGCGAGTGCTTCGTCGAACGCTTCCTGGACGCCCCGCGCCACGTCGAAACCCAGTGCCTGGCCGACGCGCACGGCAACGTCGTGGTGGTTTCCACCCGCGACTGCTCGCTGCAGCGCCGCAACCAGAAGCTCGTCGAAGAGGCTCCGGCCCCGTTCCTGACCGACGCGCAGAACGCGCGCCTCTACGAGGCGTCCAAGGCGATCATGCTCGAGGCCGGCTACGTCGGCGCCGGCACCTGCGAATTCCTGGTCGGCCAGGACGGCGTGATTTCCTTCCTGGAGGTCAACACCCGCCTGCAGGTCGAGCACACGATCTCCGAGGAGGTCACGGGCATCGACTTGGTGCGCGAGCAGTTCCGCTTGGCCCGCGGCGAGGAGCTCGGCTACACCGACCCGGAAATCCGCGGCCACTCCTTCGAGTTCCGCATCAACGGCGAGGACGCGGGACGCGGCTTCATGCCGGCCCCGGGCACCATCACCACCATGAAGCTTCCGTCCGGTCCCGGCGTCCGCCTGGACTCCGGCGTCGAGGCGGGGGAAACCGTCTCCGGCAACTTCGACTCGATGATCGCCAAGCTCATCGTCACCGGTTCCACCCGCCAGCAGGCGGCCCAGCGTGCCCGCCGCGCCCTGGAGGAATTCCAGATCGAGGGCATGCCGACCGTGCTTCCGTTCCACCGCGCGGTCATGGCCGACCCGGCGTTCACCCCGGCGGAGGGACCGTTCACGGTCCACACCCGCTGGATCGAAACCGAGTTCGCCAACGACATCCCCGCCTGGGATCCGTCCACCGCGGGAACCGCCGACGAGGATTCGGCCCGCAACGCCATCACCGTCGAGGTGGGAGGCAAGCGCCTTGAGGTGGTGCTCCCGGCATCGCTGGGTTCGTTCTCGGCCTCCGGCAACGGCTCGAAGTCCAAGAAGAAGAAGCGCGAGGCCCGCGGCGGCGCCGCCGCCGGCGCCTCGGGCGCGGACCTGGTCTCCCCCATGCAGGGCACCATCGTCAAGGTTGCCGTCGCCGACGGTGACACCGTGGCCGAGGGCGACCTGATCATGGTCCTCGAGGCCATGAAAATGGAACAGCCGCTGACCGCGCACTGCGCCGGCGTCGTTTCCGGACTCAGCGCCGTGGCCGGGGACACCGTCTCCGCCGGCACCGTGCTGGCCTCGATCGGCGAATAGCAACGCACCTTCACGCCTCCGACTTCGGAGGCCGGGGATGGCCGGGTTTCCCACGCGGGAAGCCCGGCCATCCCTTTGTGCGTCGATCCACAAGAACCGGCCGAACCCGTTGCCCTGCCAATGGGTCGTGTGCCTAAGCTGTAGCCCATGAGCACACCCATGTTTGCCTCCGCCGGGCAGGACCCGCGCGTGAACCCTCCGGCCTGCGGCAGCGAACGCGATACGCTGCTGGGCTTCCTGGCCTACCAACGGCAAACACTCGAGGCCAAGTGTGCGGGACTCGACCACGTGGCGATGTCCTCGCGCGCGGTGCCGCCCTCCACGCTTTCACTCCTGGGGCTGGTGCGGCACCTGACGGACGTGGAACGCTTCTGGGTCAGGTCGAACCTGCTGGGGCAACCCGATCCGCCGCTCTACTGGCATGAGGATGGCCGCGACACAGACTTCGAACACCCGGAAGCAACCGAGGCCCTGGTGCGCCGGTCCTGGAAGGCGTGGCGCAAGGAAACCGCGTTCAGCGACGCCGCACTGATCCAGGAGCCGCTCGAGCTGCGCGTGGGCGTTGCGCTCCACGGGGAGGTGTCGGTGCGCTGGATCATCACCCACCTCGTCGAGGAGTACTCCCGCCACAACGGGCACGCCGACCTGCTGCGCGAAAGCATAGACGGGGTCGTCGGGGAATAGCCCCCCTTAACGCACCGCGGCGCCCGCAACCCCTTGTGGGGGTGGCGGGCGCCGCGGCCTTGCCTCGCGAGCCGCTGGTCGGCGGCCGGGGCGTGTTCGAGCTACGAGACGTTGTTCTCGAAGTCGACGTTTGTGGTGTCCTTGGTCAGGAACAGGGCAAGCAGCGTCAGCACGGCGCCCAGGGCCAGGTAGGCGCCGACCCAGACGGTGTTTCCGCCGCCGAACTGCCACAGGGCGATTGCCACGAACGACGCGGGGGCCGCACCGATGACCGAGGACATGTTGTAGGCGATGGCCGAACCGGTGTAGCGCACGTTCGACGGGAAGAGCTCCGGCAGGTAGGCGGCCATCGGGCCGAAGGTCAGGCCCATCAGGGTGAACCCGAGGATCAGGCCGACCATGGCCGCGGCCTTGCCCGGGCCGAACATCAGGGTCCAGGCCAGGCCGAAGACCAGGATGCCGGCGGTGACGGCGATCAGGAACTTGCGGCGGCCGAACTTCTCGGCCAGCGGGCCCGAGACCACGGTGAAGATGCCGAAGAAGACGACGCCGATGATGAGCATGGTGAGGAACTCGGGACGGGCGATCCCCAGGCCGGGGGCGAATGCGGCCTCGGCGGCGGCATCGAAGACCTTGCCCTTGGCCTCGGCTGCGGCCCGCGCGGCCTCGACGGTGGCCGGGGCCGTGCCGTAGGTCAGCGTGAAGGAGGTCATCAGGTAGAAGAGCACGTAGGTGGCAAGCATGATGAACGTGCCGGCCAGCACCGGGCGCCAGTGGTACTGCATGGTCACCTTGAACGGCGACTTGGCGACCTTCTTCTGGTCGACGACCTTCTGGAAGGAGACGGATTCGACAAGCTTCAGGCGGACCCAGAGGCCGACGGCGACCATGACGGCCGAGAGCACGAACGGCACGCGCCAGCCCCACGCCATGAACTGTTCCTCGGTCAGCGTGGTCTGCAGGACCACGAAGATGACGTTGGCGATGATGAAGCCGATCGGCGCGCCCAGCTGCGGGAAGGTGCCGTAGATGGCGCGCTTGTTGGCCGGAGCGTTCTCGGTGGCCAGCAACGCGGCACCCGACCACTCGCCGCCCAGGGCCAGGCCCTGTGCGAAGCGCAGCAGCACCAGCATCAGCGGTGCAAGCACCACGAAGCTGCCCTGCGCCGGGGGCAGGAAGCCGATCAGGAAGGTGGCGATGCCCATCAGCAGCAGCGAGGCGACCAGGGTTCCCTTGCGGCCGATCCTGTCACCGAAGTGGCCAAAGAGAACCGAGCCGACCGGGCGGGCCACGAAGGCGACGCCGAAAATGGCAAACGACGAAAGGATCGCGTTGACGTTTGACGCGTTCGGGAAGAACAACGTCGGGAAAACCAGCACCGACGCGGTGGCGTAGGCGTAGAAATCGAAGAACTCGATGGTGGTGCCAATGAGGCTGGCGAACAGCACGCGTCCGCGAGTGTTCTCCTTTGGCGCTGTGACTGCTGACTTGGTAGACATGGCTTGCGACTCTCTTCGTGGAATAAAGCTGATAACAACTTTAGGCCGCTTGTTCACCAGATGGACGGTCGCGTCCAATATGTGGACACAATCCGTGGCTTGAATCGGAACTCTTGCCCAGCACTGAGGGGCAGGTCACAGGCCAGGTTCCCGAAAGGCCTGCACACCCGGAAAAGACTAAGGCGGGCCTGCCGCAAACGCAATGGTTTGCGGCAGGCCCGCCTTCGGGTTCCGGCACCTGCCTGCCTACGGCCTCACGGCTGCAGGCGGGCTTCGTCGATTAGAGGTGGACGTGCAGCCGGCGCGAGGCCTCGGAAATGGACCCGGACAGCGACGGGTAGACGGTGAACGTCTCGGCCACGTCGTCGACGTGCAGCTTGTTGTGTACGGCCAGCGCGATCGAGAAGATCAGCTCCGAGGCGCGCGGGGCGACCACGACACCGCCGATGACGGTCCCCGAGCCGCGGCGCGAAATGATCTTCACGAAGCCCTGGTCGATGTTCATCATCTTGGCGCGCGCGTTGGTGGCGAGGTCGAGCTTGATGATGTCGGCCTGGTACTTGCCCTCGGCGACCATCCGCTCGGTCACGCCGACGGTGGCGATCTCCGGGGAGGTGAAGATGTTGGAGGAGACCTCGGTGAGCTTCAGCGGCTTCACCGAGTCGCCCAACAGGTGGGCCATCGCAATGCGGCCCTGCATCGCGGCGACCGAGGCCAGCGCGAAGACGCCGGTGCAGTCGCCCGCGGCGTAGACGTTGGTGGCGGTGGTGCGCGAGACGCCGTCGACCTTGATGTGGCCGGATTCGGTGAGCTTCACGCCCGCTTCTTCCAGGCCGATGCCCGCGGTGTTCGGGATCGAGCCGACAGCCACCAGGCAGTGGCTTCCCTCGATGACCTGGCCGTCGGCCAGGGTCACGCGGACCACGTCGCCGTCGCGCTCAACGGCCTCGGCGCGCGCCTGGGCCACCACGTTGACGCCGTTGCGCTTGAAGGCTTCCTCCAGCACCTCGGCGGCGTCGGCATCCTCGCCGGGGAGCACGCGGTCTCGCGAGGAGACCAGGGTGACCTTGGTGCCCAGAAGGTTGTAGGCGGAGGCGAACTCGGCACCCGTGACACCGGAACCGATGACGATCAGGTGCTCAGGGATTTCCTTCAGGTTGTAGACCTGGGTCCAGTTGAAGATGCGCTCGCCATCCGGCTTGGCGGTGGGCAGCTCGCGCGGGTGGGCACCCACGGAGACCAGCACTGCATCGGCCTCGACGGTCTCGATACTGCCGTCCGCGCGGGTGACCTGCACGCTCTGTGCGTCGAGCAGCTTGCCCTCGCCGATGACCACGCGCACGCCGACGCGCTCGAGGCCCACGTGGATGTCCGAG
This sequence comes from Paeniglutamicibacter sp. NPDC012692, assembly GCF_042901625.1. NCBI lineage: Bacteria > Bacillati > Actinomycetota > Actinomycetes > Micrococcales > Micrococcaceae > Paeniglutamicibacter > Paeniglutamicibacter sp. NPDC012692. Next base: position 372,446 of record NZ_JBIBDE010000004.1, on the reverse strand, counting down.
GACTGGTCGCGTGCCAGCCCCAGAAGCCGGGCGTTGACCACCGAGAGGTCGGCCACGGCCGCGGTGGAGTCATCGCCGACCTTGATGCCGAACTCGCGTGCGCCGATCACGCGGCGCATGGCGTCGGCCGTGGCGATCAGCGTCTTGGACGGGACGACGTCGGTCAGGACGGCGGAGCCGCCCATGCCGGCGCGTTCGACGATGGTGACTTGCGCGCCAAGTTGAGCGCCAACCATGGCCGCCTCATAGCCGCCGGGGCCGCCACCTAGAATTACGAGCCTGTGGGAATTGAAATCGTGTTGTGCACTCACGATCACTTATTCTCCCCTACTGCGGCGCCAAGTGCACAACGGCCGGCGCAGTAGCCGTCAGGGGAACCGGAGATCCCAGTGAAGCCGCCGTTACGCGCTTGCCGCAGCTCACACCCGAAGACCGGCTTTGGCGGCTGACAAGCACGGTATCCGCCGGTAAGTTTAACCTCGTGATCGATAACGCCACTGACCCCTTTGCCCTGGCCTCAGCCGCCGCCGCCAAAATCGCCGAAATTACCGGCGTACCTGTCCACGACATCGCCCTGGTGCTTGGCTCCGGATGGGGCGAAGCCGCGAACCTGATCGGCGAAACCACCCACCGCATCCCCGCCACGGAACTGCCCGGCTTCCACGCCGCCGCGGTGCCCGGCCACGTCGGCACCATCTCTTCCGTGCTGACCAGCGACAACAAGCGCGTCCTGGTGCTCGGCGCGCGCACCCACTTCTACGAGGGCAAGGGCGTGCGCGCCGTGGTCCACGGCGTGCGCACCGCCGCCGCCGCGGGCGCCAAGACCCTGGTGCTCACCAACGGCTGCGGCGGGCTGAACCCCGCCTGGACCCCCGGCACCCCGGTGCTGATCTCCGACCACATCAACCTCACCGCCAGCTCGCCGCTCGAGGGCGCGACGTTCGTGGACCTCACCGACCTGTACTCTTCCCGCATCCGCGGCCTGGCCCGCGAGGTCGACCCGACCCTGGACGAGGGCGTGTACGCGCAGTTCACCGGCCCGCACTACGAGACCCCTGCCGAGGTGCAGTACGCCAAGGTGATCGGCGCCGACCTGGTGGGCATGTCCACCGCGCTGGAGGCCATCGCCGCACGCCACGCCGGCATGGAGGTCTTCGGCATCTCGCTGGTCACCAACCTGGCCGCGGGCATCTCCGCCACCGCCCTGAGCCACGAGGAAGTCATCGAGGCGGGCGCAGCGGCCGGCCCGCGCATCTCCGCGCTGCTGGCAGACATCGTCGCCAAGCTCTAGCAAAGACCGGAACCGGGTGGCCGGGTGCGCGCACGTGCGCCCCCCGGCCACCCGGGCCGCACCGCTTCCACTTCCCTCCTCCCCCATCCGACCTAAGGACACGCCCATGAGCCAGAACCTCCACCACACCGAGTTGCTGGATCGCGCAGCGGCCTGGGCGGACCAGGACCCCGATGCGCAGACGCAGGCACAATTGCGCGGCCTGTGCTGGCGCGTGCGCGCCGGGGAAGCCGAGGCGCTGGAGGAACTGGAAGACAGGTTCGCGGGCAACCTCGCCTTCGGCACGGCGGGCCTGCGCGCCGAGCTGGGTGCCGGCCCCAACCGGATGAACTCCATGGTGGTCCGCCGGACCGCCGCGGGCATCGGCCGCTTCCTGGTCGAACGCGCCGCCGGAAGCTACGTCCCCAGCGCCGTGGTCGGGTTCGACGCCCGGCACAACTCGGACAAGTTCGCCCGCGAATCCGCGGCGATCCTCACCGCCGCGGGCGTGCGGGTCTCGCTGATGCCGCTGCCGCTGCCCACCCCGGTGCTGGCCTGGGCCGTGCGCGAGCTGGACGCGGAGGCCGGCATCATGGTCACGGCCAGCCACAACCCGCCCGCCGACAACGGCTACAAGGTGTACCTGGGCGGACGCGTCGAGTCCGGTTGGGGCCGCGGCGCGCAGATCGTCACGCCCACCGACGCGCAGATCGCCGCGCAGATCGACCACGACGAGCCGATCACTGCCATCGCCCTGGCGGACTCCGGCTGGGACGTCCTGCCCGGCCGCGGCGAGGCCGGCGACGTCGAGGCCGCCTACCTGGGCAAGGTCACCGCGTTGCTCACCGCTCCCGGCGGCGAGACGACGGCGGACCTGGATGCGGCGCGCGCCGACCTGAAGATCGTGCTGACCCCGATGCACGGGGTCGGCGGGCACACCATGTCGCAGGGCTTCGCGTTCTCGGGCTTCACCCGGGTCTCGATCGTGCCCGAGCAGGAACACCCGGACCCGGAGTTCCCCACCGTCGCGTTCCCCAACCCCGAGGAACCAGGCGCCATCGACCTTGCCGTGGCGCTGGCCCGAGAAACCGGCGCCGACCTGGTCATCGCCAACGACCCGGACGCCGACCGCTGCGCCGCCGCCGTGGAATTCCCGGGCACCGGGTGGCGCATGCTGCGCGGCGACGAGGTCGGATGGCTGCTCGGCGCCCGCCTTGCCCCGGCCGCCGACGCGGACTCGGTCTTCGCCAATTCGATCGTCTCCTCCCGCATGCTGGCCTCCATCGCGGCGGCCAGCGGGCTGAAGCACGAGCAGACGCTGACCGGCTTCAAGTGGATTTCCCGCGCCCCGCACCTGGCCTTCGGCTACGAGGAAGCCCTGGGCTATTGCGTGGCCCCGGAACTGGTGCGCGACAAGGACGGCATTTCCGCGGCCCTGCTGCTGGCCGAATACGCCGCCGAACTCAAGGCCGCGGGATCAGGCTTTCCGCAGGTGCTGGACCGGCTGGCGCTGGACCACGGCCTGCACCAGACCGACCAGCTCTCGGTACGCGTCAAGGACCTCGGCCTGCTCTCGACCATGATGGATGCGCTGCGGGCCACCCCGCCGCGGACGCTCGCCGGGGAAGCCGTCGTCGACTTCGAGGACCTTGGCCTCGGCGCGCACCTGCCGCCGACCGACGGCCTGCTGTTCCTCACCGACGCCGGCACCCGGGTCATCGTGCGCCCCTCAGGCACCGAGCCCAAGCTCAAGTGCTACCTGGAGATCATCGCACCGGCCGCCGCCGGCGACGACCTGTCCGCCTTGCGCGCGCAGGGCCAGCGCCGGCTGGATGCGATCAAGGCCGAACTCTTGCTAATGTTGCGCGCCTAGCCCGTCGCGCGGATGCCTCCGGCGCCCGCGCCCCGCTCTTCACCCATTTCTTCACACCCGTTCCGCCACACCAGAACCACAGGAGTTGTCCCCCACATGAGCACCGAGACGAACATCGAGAACATCGCCTCCTACATCGACCACACCATACTGGCCGCCGACGCCTCCCGCGCAGACATCGAGCGCATCTGCGCCGAGGCCGCCAAGTACAACTTCAAGTCGGTCTGCGTGAACCCGCTCTGGGTTTCCACCGTGACAGCAGCGCTGGCCGGCTCCGGCGTGCTGACCTGCTCGGTGATCGGCTTCCCGTTCGGCGCCACCACCACCGCGTCGAAGGTCTTCGAGGCACGCGGCGCCATCGCCGACGGCGCCAACGAGATCGACATGGTCATCAACATCGCCGCGGCCAAGGCCGGGGACGAGGCCGCACTGGTTGCGGACATCGCCGCCATCGCCGACGCCGTGCACGAGGGCGGGGCCATCCTGAAGGTCATCATCGAGACCGCTCTGCTCACCGACGACGAAAAGGTGCTCGCCTGCCGCGCCTCCGTGGCCGCCGGGGCCGATTTCGTGAAGACCTCCACCGGCTTTGCCGGCGGCGGTGCGACCCTCGAGGACGTGGCCCTGATGCGCGCCACCGTGGGCCCGGATCTCGGTGTCAAGGCCTCCGGCGGGGTCCGCTCGCTGGAAACCGCCCGTGCCATGATCGCGGCCGGCGCCACGCGGCTCGGATCCAGCTCCGGAGTTGCTATTGTAGAGGGTGAACAAGGCACCGAGGGGTACTAAGACGTACTCTCCCGGGCACTGAAAACAGACTCAAGGAGAATCGCTGTGTACTCGAACGGCAAGAATGTGGCTCACTCGGGCCAGGGACGCTTCGTCGGCAACTTCATCGCAACCCTGGTGTTCCTGGCAATGTTCTGCGGCGCGATCTACGCACTGTCCTTCTGGACGCTGGACAACGCCTGGATCCCGGGCCTCTCATGCCTCGCGCTGACCGTCCTGGCCTTCGCCATCCCGCAGCACATCCTGGGCATGTCCGACCGCTCCCCGGCCAAGACCGCCTCGGAGCGCTAAACCAGGTCTTCAGCCAGGGCGCACGGTCCCCGGCACCCGCCACTGCGGCGGGTCCGGTAACCGCGCGCCCTGGTTTTTTTGTGCCCTCGCGCGGCCTCGGCCCGGGAACTCCGGTCCCGCGGCGACACGCTGCAACTTTTCTACGTGTTGTAGAAAAGACCATGTGGGAACCGGTACGATGGTGCATAACGGATCCCCGGAGATCCGAACAAGAGCCCCCGCTTGAAGAAATGAGAGCCGCACATGGAAAACGCCCCACGAACCAAGATCATCGTCGGAGTCGACGGATCCCCGCAGTCGATCGCAGCGCTTCGCTACGCGGCACCGCTGTCCAAGGCACTTGGCCATGAGCTGCAGGCATTCGCCTCGTGGCTGCCCCGCATCTCCCTCGAGGACTACACCCCCGAATGGGACCCGGAGGCAGACGCCCGCGCGGCCCTCGACGCGGCCATCGCCGAGGCCTTCGGCGACGACGTCCCGGACCACCTTGAACGCGAAGTCGTCATGGGCCCCGCGGCCCCCACGCTCATCGAGGCGTCCAAGGACGCGGCGATGCTCGTCATGGGCACCCGCGGCCGCGGCGGCTTCAAGGGCCTGCTGCTTGGCTCGGTCTCCAGCTCGCTGGCAGCCCACGCGCACTGCCCCGTGCTGATCCACCACGGCGAGAAATAGACGCAACAAACGCAAAATGCCCTTCCCGGTCCAACCGGGAAGGGCATTTTTCTTGCCGCCCGGGGCGGCTACCATCCGCTAGCTCTTCACCTTCAGCGGCTCGGATTCGAAGATGTTGGACAGCACCCCGGACACCCAGTCCAGGATCTCCTCGTCCACCAGGTCCCGCCCGCCCACGGCGGAGGTCTTCGGCTTGGGGACGAAGATGGCATCCAGCGCCGGCTTGTCCGCGGCACCCTTGTACATGCGGGCCAGGCGCAGCTGGCGCGAATCGGGCAGGTTCTCGATGGCGGCCGGGGCGAACTTGATGAAGTTGCCGACCATGCCCACGTCGGTGAGCCCCAGGGCGCGGGCGCGGATCCGGATGCGCGCGACCTCCAGCAGGTTCACCACCGCCGCCGGCGGCTGGCCGTAGCGGTCCACCAGCTCGGCGTGCACCTCGGCAAGCCCCTCGAAGTCGGTGGCGGCGGCGATCTTGCGGTAGGCCTCCAGGCGCAACCGCTCCCCCGGCACGTAGTCGTGCGGCAGGTGCGCGTTGACCGGGAGCTCGATCTTCATCTCCGCGGTCTTCTCGTCGGCATCGCCCTTGTATTCGGCCACCGCCTCGCCGACCAGCCGCAGGTACAGGTCAAACCCGACCCCGGCGATGTGCCCGGACTGCTCCCCGCCCAGCAGGTTGCCGGCGCCGCGGATCTCCAGGTCCTTCATGGCCAGCTGGTAGCCCGAGCCCAGCTCGTTGTGCGCGGCGACGGCCTTGAGGCGTTCCAGCGCCACCTCGCCCAGCGGCTTTTCCGCGTTCCACAGGAAGTAGGCGTAGGCGCGTTCGCGCCCGCGGCCCACGCGCCCGCGCAGCTGGTGCAGCTGGGACAGGCCGTAGTTGTCCGCCCGGTCGACGATCAGCGTGTTCGCGTTGGAGATGTCCAGGCCGGTCTCGATGATGGTGGTGGAGACCAGCACGTCGAACTTCTTCTCCCAGAAGTCCTGGATGATCTTCTCCAGCCGGGACTCGCTCATCTTGCCGTGCGCCACCTCCACGCGGGCCTCGGGCACCAGTTCGCGCAGCTCGGAGGCGATCTTGTCGATCGAGGAGACCCGGTTGTGCACGAAGAACACCTGGCCGTCGCGCATCAGCTCGCGGCGGATCGCCGCGGAGATCTGCTTGTCGGTGCGCGGGCCCACGTAGGTGAGCACCGGGTGGCGTTCCTCCGGCGGGGTCGCCAGCGTGGAGGTCTCGCGGATGCCGGTCAGCGACATCTCGAGGGTGCGCGGGATCGGGGTCGCGGACATGGACAGCACGTCCACGTTGGTGCGCATCTTCTTGAGCTGTTCCTTGTGCTCCACGCCGAAGCGCTGTTCCTCGTCGACGATCACCAGCCCCAGGTCCTTGAACTGCACGGTGTCCGAGAGCAGCCGGTGGGTGCCGATGACCACGTCCACGGACCCGTTCTTCAGCCCCTCGACGATGTCCTTGGATTCCTTCGCGGTCTGGAAGCGCGAGAGCGTCTTCACGCGCACCGGGAAGCCCGAGTAGCGGTCGGTGAAGGTCTGGTGGTGCTGGGAGGCCAGCAGCGTGGTGGGCACCAGCACGGCGACCTGCTTGGAATCCTGCACGGCCTTGAACGCGGCGCGCACCGCGATCTCGGTCTTGCCGAAGCCGACGTCGCCGGAGATCAGCCGGTCCATCGGGATCTCCCGCTCCATGTCCGCCTTGACCTCGTTGATGGTGGTCAGCTGGTCCGGGGTCTCCACGTAGGCGAAGGCCTCCTCCAGCTCCGACTGCCACGGTGTGTCCTTGGCGAAGGAGTGCCCGCGGCTGGCCATGCGCGCCGAGTAGAGCCGGATCAGGTCCCCGGCGATCTCCTTGACGGCCTTGCGCGCCTTGGACTTGGTGCTGGCCCAGTCCGAGCCGCCCATCTTGGACAGGCTCGGGGCCTCGCCGCCGACATAGCGGGTCACCTGGTCCAGCTGGTCGGTGGGGACAAAGAGCTTGTCCCCCGGCGCCCCGCGCTTGGACGGCGCGTACTCGAGCACCAGGTACTCGCGCTTGGCGTCCGCGCCGCCGGCGACCTTGCGGGCGATCAGCTCGACGAACCTGGCGATGCCGTGCTGCTCGTGCACCACGTAGTCGCCCTCGACCAGGGACAGCGGGTCAACCGCGTTGCGCCGCTTGACGGCCATGCGCTTGGCCCCGCGCGGGGCGTAGGCGCTGGAGCGGCCCAGCAGGTCGGCCTCGGTGAGCAGCCCGAGCTTCAGCGAATCGAGCACGAAGCCGCGGCCCGCCTGCGCCGTGGTGATCTCGATGAGCCCCTCGGTCGGCTCGCCCTCCAGGGAGTCGATCCGGTGCGTGGGGATGTCCGCGTCGTGGAAGAGCTCGGCCAGTCGCTGGGCCGGGCCGGGCCCGTCGGTGGCGACCACCAGGCGCCAGTTGTCCTTGATGCGCGAGGAGATGAACTGCATCATCTCGGCCACGTCGCCCTGGTAGCCGCGCGGCTCGCGGGCGTCGACGCGGATGGAGTCGACCTCCGGCAGCAGCTCGGCGTCGGTGCCCAGCGAGGTCAGCGTCCACCAGGACACACTTGCGGCCTGCGCGTCGAGCAGGGTCGTGGACAGGGAGGTGAAGTTGCCGGCCTCCAGCTCGTCGGCGGCGGCCTGCGCCTGCGCCTGGCTGAGGTCCAGCGGCGCGGCCCCGCCGTCTGAGGCCGTGGCCCAGGCCGCGGCGAGGAACTCGGCGTTTGTCGCCTCCAGGTCGTGGGCGCGGGCACGCACGCGTTCGGGCTCCATGACCAGGGCGATGGACTCGGCGGGCAGCTGGCTCAGCAGCGGAACCATGGAGTCGACCAGCAGCGGTGCGAGGGATTCCATGCCCTCCACCGCAACACCGCCGGCGATCTTGGCCAGCATGTCGCGGGCCGCCGGCATGTGCTCCTGCAGCTTCGCGGCCTTGGACATGACGGAGGGAGTGATCAGCAGCTCGCGGCAGGGCGGCGCCTGGATCTGCACGGGCGCCTCGGAGTCGAGTGAGCGCTGGTCGGCGATCGAGAAGAAGCGCATGGCCTCGATCTCGTCGCCAAAGAAGTCGATGCGCACCGGGTGGGCGTAGGTCGGCGGGAAGACATCGAGGATGCCGCCGCGGACCGCGAACTCCCCACGGTGGGTGACCATGTCGACCCGCGCATAGGCGGCATCAGCCAGGGCCCTGACCACCGAGGAGAACGGGTACTCGTCCCCCACCTTCAGGTCGACGGTCTCGAGCTTGCCGAGCCCCGCCACCAGGGGTTGGATGACGGCGCGGATCGGGGCGACGATGACCTTCAGTCCCGGGTCCTTCAGCTCGAGGCGGCGCAGCACTGCCAGGCGGCGTCCGACGGTGTCGGAGCGCGGCGAGAGCCGTTCGTGCGGAAGCGTCTCCCAGGACGGGAACTCGGCGATGGCGTCATCGGGCAGGTAGCTGCGCAGCCCGGCGCTGAGGTCCTCGGCCTCGCGGCCGGTGGCCGTGACGGCCAGCACCACGGCCCCCGGCACCTTGGACTGCAGGGCCTCGAGCGTTTCAGCCGTGATGACAGGTCGCATGCCCGTGGGCGCGGCGATCTCCAGCTGGTTGGCCCGCGTCGCGTAGCCGGTGGCCGCGTTGGAATGCACCCTGGAAAAAGACGTGTCGGCTCGCAGTGCACTGCGCAGACCATGAAGCGCCATCGACTAGCTACCTTTCGAAAAACCGGTTCCCGCGCACAACACAACTACCCGGAATTCCATGTGAATCCCGGGGTGCGCATATCCAAGCGTACAGCTCCTGTCAGGTGGCACGGGTACCCTTGGAGGCGCAAGAATGTTTGCTTCGGCCGATCTATTTTACGGAGTTTGCCTTATGGCACTTAATGCCACCACTGATTTGATGCACGCCCCCGAGGCTGTCATCGCCACGTTGACCGATCGCGCTTTCGCCGAACACCTGACCTCCATGGTCGGTGGCGAACTGAAGAGTTTTGAGCTGGCCGGGGATGTAGCAACAGCTTTCACCCTGACCACCGTCCGGTCCCTGCCGACCGATCGCGCACCCGAGATTGCCCGGAAGTTCGTCGGGCAGACCGTTGAGGTCACCCAGGTCGAGTCATGGTCGGCCCCGGCCGCCGATGGCTCGCGCGATGCAACCCTGAAGGTCACCGTCGGTTCCCTGCCGGTTTCGGTCGCCGGTTCCGAATCGCTGCGCGCAAACGCCGAGGGCTCCTCCCTGGGCCTCGAGGCAACGGTGTCCTCCTCGATCCCGTTCGTTGGCGGAAAAATCGCCGCTGCGGCCGAACCGTTCATCTCCAAGGCGCTTGCCTTGCAGGCCACCAGCGTCTCCTCATGGATCGAACGCGGCTAATCCAGCACCCGCTCGGCCCGGTGTGACCACCGGAGCCAGGCTCCCCGGACCCGTATCTTCCAGCCACTAGAAATAGGCGGGAAGATACGGGTCCGCTGTTTTTGGCACACCCCGATTTCTTTGACCGGCAAGGCCTGTACCCTGAGTCCGGCATAGGCCCCCATACAAAAAATGTGCGCTTGGCAGACTTTTTCCGATACTGTGGACTCTGGTGTGCCGGGAAGTCTGGTCGGCCATTATTCAACGTACCCGAAAAGAATTGGTATAAATCCATGACTCATTCACAGCCCCCCACACCTACGCCCAGGACGGTTCTGGGTCGCGGCAGTTACTCCGAATACCTGCGCATCGGTGAGATCCTCCGCAAGGAGACCGTCGGCGGCATGGTGCTCATTCTCGGAGCCGTCGTCGCCATTATCTGGGCAAACTCCCCCGCCTCGGCCAGCTACTTCGCGCTGCGCGACTTCCACATCGGCTTCGAGATCGCCGGCATCGACCTGAACCTTTCGCTCGGCCACTGGGCCGCGGACGGCCTGTTGGCCGTGTTCTTCTTCCTGGTCGGGCTCGAGCTGAAGAAGGAGTTCGTCGCCGGCGACCTGCGCGACTTCAAACGCGCCGTCGTTCCCGTTGCTGCTGCCTTTGGCGGCGTTTTGGTCCCGGCACTGATCTTCGTGGCCATAAATGCCTCCACCGGCGGGGAAACCCTCCGGGGCTGGGCGATTCCCACCGCCACCGACATCGCGTTTGCCGTGGCGGTCTTGGCCGTCATCGGCTCGAACCTGCCTTCCCCGCTGCGCATCTTCCTGCTGACCTTGGCAGTGGTCGACGACCTGATCGCCATTGTCATCATCGCCTTCGTCTTCACCGACGACCTGCGCCCTCCGTACCTGCTGATGGCCATCGCGCCGATCGCGTTCTACGCGTTCCTCACCCACAAGTGGCCCAAGTTCTTCGCTTCCAAGTGGTGGGCACCGTGGTTGATCCTGCTGCCGCTGGGTGCCGTCAGCTGGGCCCTGGTCTTCGGGTCCGGCGTCCACGCGACGATCGCCGGCGTTGTCCTTGGTTTCTGTGTTCCGGTGATCCGCAAGGACGCACCCGAGAAGCCGGGCCTGGCCGAGAAGTTCGAGCACCGTTTCCGCCCGCTTTCCAGCGGTTTCTGCGTTCCAGTCTTCGCCTTCTTCGCGGCAGGCGTCGCCATTGGCGGCGCGAACGGCATCGCCTCCGCATTCGGCGATCCGGTGCTCTGGGGCATCGTTTTCGGTCTGCTCTTCGGCAAGCCGCTGGGCATCATGGGCTCCACCTGGCTTGTGACCCGCAGCGTCCACGCGAACCTCGACCCAGACGTCAAGTGGGGCGACCTGCTCGGCGTCACCTTCCTGGCAGGCATCGGCTTCACGGTCTCGCTGCTGGTCTCGGAGTTGTCGTTCGGGCTCGAGTCCCCGCACTACGACCACGCCAAGGTCGCGATCCTTCTTGCCTCGCTGCTGGCCGCGATTCTCGGGTCGCTGTGGCTGCGTCCGCGCGACCGTCGTTACCGGCTGATTGCCGAACGCGACGCCGTGGACGAGAACCACGACGGAATCCCGGACGTCTACCAGCAGTAGCCGGGCGGCAAGCCTGCGGCACGGCAAAGGGCCATGGTCTGGTTTCCGATGAAGAATCGGGAACCAGACCATGGCCCTTTTTGAAAGCAGTAGACACCCTCCCGCAGGAGTCCCGGCCGCAACCGCGGCCGCAACCGGGTCAGGCTTGGGGGTTCGCCGCCAGCAACGCAGCCTCGGCAGCAACCCACGCGAGCATCGCGCACTTGACCCGAGCAGGGAACTTCGAGACTCCCGCAAACGCGGCCGCGTCACCGAGGATCTCCTCATCGGCCTCACGGGTTCCGCGGGATCGCATGAGTTCACGGAATTCCTCGAGAATCGCCAGGAATTCTTCGCGTTCCAGGCCAACCGCCATTTCAGCCAGCACCGATGCGGAAGCCATCGAGATGGAACATCCGTCACCTTCCCAGGAAACGTCTTTCAGCTTGGTTCCGTCCATCTGCACGCGCAGACGGATCTGGTCCCCGCAGACGGGGTTGTGCTGCATTGATTCGCCATGTGCGCCGGCAGGATCGGCTTCGATCAAGCCGTCCCCCTTGCGCGCCTTGGAGTGTTCCAGAATGATCTGTTGGTACAGCTGGTCTAGTTCGCTCATTTGCCGACTCCGAAATATCCTTGCACATCGGCAACCGCGTTCAGCAGTGCATCAATGTCGCTGGTGGTGTTGTAGATGTATGTACTGGCGCGGGTGCTCGAGTTCACGCCCAGCGCACGGTGCAACGGCTGCGCACAGTGGTGTCCCACTCGCACCTCGATTCCGCGGGCGTCCAGGAACTGCCCCACGTCGTGCGGGTGCACGCCCTCGACCGCAAAGGGTGCAACGCCGATTCGCGCGACGCCCCGCGCCGGACCCAGCAGGCGGACGCCCGGGATCTGCTGCAGGCCGACGAGCATGCGCTCGCCCAGGTGCTCCTCCCAGGCCGCGACGCGCTCCATTCCCACTTCCTGGAGGTATGACACGGCAGTGGCAAGTCCGTGGGCTTGGGCAATGCGTTGGGTGCCTGCCTCGAAGCGCATGGGGGCCGGCAGGAACTCGGCCTTCTCCATCGTGACAGAGGTGATCATGGAGCCGCCGGTGAGGAAGGGCGGCATTGCATCGAGCAATTCGCTTCGTCCGTAGAGGCCGCCGATTCCGGTGGGGCCCAGCATCTTGTGGCCGGAGAACGCCATGAAGTCCACGTCGAGCGCCTTGACGTCCACGGGCAGGTGCGGGACGGATTGGCAGCCGTCCAGGACCGTGAGCGCCCCGACGGTCCTGGCAAGTGAAACCATTTTCGGGACGTCCGTGACGGTTCCCAGCACGTTTGAAACGTGGGTGAACGCCAGCACACGGGTCCGTGGGGATACGATCTGCTCGGCGATGTCCATCCTCAGGACGCCGTGTTCGTCAACGGGAATGTACTTCAGCGTTGCCCCGGTGCGGAATGCCAGTTCCTGCCACGGAATCAGGTTTGCGTGGTGTTCGAGTTCCGTCACGACGATTTCGTCGCCCGGCCCCAGCGCAAAGCGCCGGGCAGCTTCTCCCCCGAGTCCCGCGCTCGCGTTGGCAAACGAGTAGGTGATGAGGTTCAGGGCCTCGGTGGCATTCGAGGTCCAGACGAGTTCGTTCTCGCCTGCTCCGATGAAGCCGGCAACCGTTGCACGTGCCTGCTCGAAAACGTCCGTCGCTTCAACGGATAGCGAGTGGGCACCGCGATGGACAGCTGCGTTGTAGCTCTCGTAGTAGTGCTGCTCGGCTTCGTAAACGCAAGTGGGTTTCTGGGAAGTCGCGCCGGAGTCCAGGTAGACCAGCGCAGAATCGTTGACCCTGCGTTCGAGGATGGGGAAATCCGCTCGAAGCCGGGATACCTCAACGTCGTCGAGGGGCTCGATGCGGGCATCTTGCGATTGGGGAGATGCACTGGACACTGTTGGATCCTCCGAAGTCTAATTTCATGCCGAAACGTCCCCGCGGGAGCTGCCAGTTTGGTTGGCTGCTTGGCCGGGACCGCGTCTTGATTACGGCATCAATTTCTTCGCTAATTGTCCCATGCCATGGCGACGTGGGCACCTAAGCCAAACCTTACCCAGGCTCCCAGGGCACAAAAAAGAGGCCGGTAGCAGGATGGGGGTGGCCCAGTCTCGGAGGCCGCCCGCTACCGGCCCCTAGTCTTTGGGGCCAAAAAGGCACTAGATCATTCTAGGAGCTACACGATGGTTGAACAAATTGATGAATCATCATTCTAGGTACTACTATTTCCGTCAACCGCTGTCAGCGCCGGGTACCGGTCCGCCCGGCCCGCTCTTGTTACGAAGTGTGAACCTTCAATTGGGCGGCTTCAAGGCCCAACCGCACGAGATATTCCACCGCATCCGCTGAGTTATCGACCAGGAACGGAAGATCCTTCTTCTCATCCTTGGAAAAATCCTTGAGCACGTAATCTGCGGTTTCCATGCGCCCAGGAGGACGCCCCACGCCGACTCTCACCCTCAGATAATCCTTGGTGCCAAGGGCCTTCGAAATATCCCGCAGCCCGTTGTGCCCACCTTCGCCACCACCGAGCTTCAGCTTGACGGTGTCGAAGGGTATGTCGATTTCATCGTGCACGGCGATGACGTGGGCGGCATCGATGCTGAAGAACTTGGCAAGGTTGCCCACCGGTCCCCCGGAAAGGTTCATGTACGTCATGGGCTTGGCCAAGATCAACTTCGGTCCGCCGATCCCCAGCCGGCCCTCAAGAATTTGGGAGCGCGAACTGTGGGTCTTGAATTTTCCGCCCATTCGGGAAGCCAATTCATCAACAACCATCTGTCCGACATTGTGCCTATTATGCGCGTAGCCGGGCCCGGGGTTCCCGAGCCCGGCTACGAGCCAGGTATCGCTAGTCATGCGATGAAGAATACCTGAAGACTACTCGGCAGAAGCTGCTTCGGCTTCAGCTGCATCGACGGTTGCGATGACAACGTCGCCCGGGATGGCCAGTGCGGTGCCTTCCGGCAGGATCAGGTCCGAGGCCAGGATGTGGGTGCCTGCAGCAACACCGGAAACGTTGGCAACAACGAACTCCGGAAGGGCAACTGCCTCGGCCTCAACGGCGATGACGGCGTGGTCCAGCGACAGGGAAGCGCCGGCGGCGAGGTCGCCTTCAACGTGAACGGAAACCTCAACGGTAACCTTTTCGCCCTTCTTGACGATCAGGAGGTCAAGGTGGTCAACGGTCTGGCGCAGTGCGTGGCGCTGGATGTCCTTCACCAGGGTGATGGTGTCTTCGCCGTCAACCGAGATGTTCAGCAGGGCGTTGGCGCCACGAACAGCAAGGGTGGTTGCTGCAGCCGGGAGGAGAACGCGTACAGCCTCGGTGCCGTGGCCGTAGATGACTGCCGGGATCTTGCCGGCGCGGCGGGCCTGGCGTGCAGCACCCTTACCGAAGTCGGTGCGCAGTTCGCCGTCAAGCGTGATGATCGTGCTCATGGTGTTTCTCCTTGTGGAAGATGATGAATTGGTTCTTGCCCCGCTCGGGCCTAGAAGCAATATCATCCGATTCCTTGTCAGGAGAAGGACGCTAAATGCGTTTCTAGCCTCGTCGATAACGGACCCCGCATTTGCATGCAGTTCCCTCGCCTGGGCACAAGCATTGATTTTAGCAGGAGTTGCGTTGCACAAGGTAATCGCGGAATTCCGCAGCAGCTAGCCACGAACCAAAAACAAGGACCTCCCGACACCGTGCAGGTGTCGGGAGGTCCTCGGAAAACCTATGAGGCGTTGGCCTTAGGCGTTGCCGTCAAACAGGCTGGTGACCGAGCCGTCTTCGAATACTTCCTTGATGGCACGGGCCAGCAAAGGGGCGATCGAAAGCACCTTGAGGGTGTCGAAGCGCTTCGATTCCGGGATCGGCAGGGTGTTGGTGACAACGACTTCACGCGCACCGCATTCGGCAAGGCGCTGGGCTGCCGGGTCGGAGAAGACCGCGTGGGTGGCCGCGATGATGACATCCTTGGCGCCTGCATCCTTCAGCACCTTCACGGCGCCGGCGATGGTTCCGCCGGTGTCGATCATGTCGTCGATCAGCACGCAGGTGCGACCCTCGATCTGACCGACAACGGTCTTGGAGACCGCCTGGTTCGGGACGGTGAGGTCGCGGGACTTGTGCACGAAGGCCAGCGGAGCGCCGCCCAGGCGTTCTGCCCACTGCTCGGCCACGCGGACACGTCCGGTGTCCGGGGAAACAACAGTGACCTGGTCGTCGCCGACGAGTTCACGGATGTAATCAGCCAACAGCGGGATGGCGAAGAGGTGGTCGACCGGGCCGTCGAAGAAGCCTTGGATCTGCGCGGTGTGCAGGTCAACGCTCATGATGCGGTCCGCGCCGGCTGCCTTGAACAGGTCGGCAACCAAGCGGGCCGAGATCGGCTCGCGGCCGCGGCCCTTCTTGTCCTGTCGGGCATACGGGTAGAACGGTGCCACAACGGTGATACGGCGGGCGGAGGCGCGCTTCATGGAGTCAACCATGATCAGCTGTTCCATCAACCAGTTGTTCAACGGAGCCGGGTGGGCCTGGATGACAAAGACATCCTTGCCGCGTACCGACTCGCCCGAACGAACATAGATCTCGCCGTTGGCGAAGTCATACGCACTCATCGGAAGCAATTCGGTGCCAAGCTCCGCTGCCACCTCTTCGGCTAGTTCCGGGTGGGCACGCCCTGAAGCTAGAACCAGCTTCTTATCGACGTTATGGCTCAATTCGCTCATGGGATCGCTTTCTCGCTCGAACGGGGATCGAAGGTGATTGGTTTTACTTTGCCGAATCCGCTGATTCGGTGGCTACACCGGAATCAAGGGCCGACTTGAAGGCAGCTTCTGCAGCGGGGGTGCCCGGGCGCTTGGAAAGCGTCCAGCCCTCGGCATTACGTTGCGGTGCCACGGAGAGGGCAAGCGCCCCCGCCGGAACGTTTTTGCGTACGATGGCGCCGGCCCCCGTGTATGCACCGTCGCCAATGGTCACCGGGGCGACAAAGACGGTGTTGGAGGCGGTGCGCACGTGCGAACCAATGACGGTGCGGTGCTTGTTGACACCGTCGTAGTTGGCGGTGATGTTTCCACAGCCAATGTTGGTGAATTCACCAATTTCAGCATCCCCGGCATAGCCAAGGTGCGAGAGCTTCGAGCCACGACCAACAACGACGTTCTTGGTTTCGTAGAAGGCGCCGATCTTGGCGTCCGGGCCAAGGATGGTCTTGGGGCGCAGGTAGGCAAACGGGCCGACCGTTGCGCCCTCGGAAATGTTCGAGTCGGTGACGTCCGAGCGTACGATCTTGGCGCCACGCCCCACGGAGGTATTGGTCAGCGTGGTGTCAGGGCCGATCACTGCATCGGTGCCGATCGCGGTGGTGCCATGGAGCTGGGTGCCCGGCTTGATGGTGACATCGTTGGAAAGTGCTACCTCGACGTCGATCCAGGTACTGTCCGGGTCGATGATGCTGACGCCGGCGCGCATCCATGCCTCGAGGATGCGGCGGTTCATTTCCTTGCCCAATGCTGCAAGCTGGACGCGGTCGTTCGCGCCTTCGACCTGCCAGCGATCCTCCGTGACAACTGCTGCCACGCGGCCGCCGTTTGCCCGGGCAATGCCCAGGACATCGGTAAGGTACATTTCGCCCTGGGCATTTTCCGTGGTCACTTCGTTCAATGCCGAGCGCAGGATCTCGGCGTCGAATGCGTAGATGCCCGAGTTAACTTCGCGGATGGCGCGTTCTTCGTCGCTGGCGTCCTTGTGTTCGCGGATGCCGGTGACGGTTCCGTCCTCGGCGCGAAGGATGCGGCCGTATCCGGTGGCGTCGTCAAGCAATGCGGTAAGCACGGTAACGGCGTTGCCCTCGCGGTCGTGGACTTCGACAAGTTCCGACAGCAGTTCGGTCGTCAGCAAGGGGACGTCGCCGTAGGTCACCACGACGGTGCCTTCAAGGCCTTCATCCAGCTTTTCCAGGCCAACCTGCACCGCACGTCCGGTGCCCGGGATTTCGTCTTGGTCGGCGATGACTGCATCAGGGTGAATCTGCAGGAGGTGCTCGACGACTCGGTCGCGTTCGTGGCGAACCACTGCCACAAGCTTCGCGGGCTCCAGTCCACGCGCGGCGGCAATTGCATGCCCGAGCATGGAACGGCCACCGATTTCGTGAAGGATCTTGGGCTTAGCCGATTTCATTCTGGTTCCCGCGCCTGCGGCTAGGACAATGACAGCAGCTGGTGCGTTGGCTTGAACGCTCAAGATTTGTACTCCCTGTACTTTGGCTAGCCGGACCGGCCCAGCCTGGCTTCACCATTCTATCTCGTGAATTTCACCAAGAATTTCATTGGGTGATGCGTTCCGCCCATAGGACTCGAACCTATACTCCACAGCTCCAAAGGCTGGGGTGCTGCCAATTACACCAGGGCGGATTGTGCTTCGAGACCTGCTCTGCGACACAGTCAACTATTCTGCCACGACTGGGACCTTTGATGCGACTTGGCGTGCATGCGTGTCCGGACCCTCGATAACCGTGCAACCGCCATTTCCTGCGTACGATGAAGTACATGAGCTCCATTCAACGCCCCCGCACACGTATGACCGGCGTTCAGCGCCGCCTGCAACTGCTCGATATCGCCCGCCAGTTGTTCTCCTTGCGCGGCGTTGACGGAACCACCATCGAAGAAATCGCCACCGCCGCAGGGGTTTCCAAACCTGTTGTCTACGAACATTTCAGCTCAAAAGAAGCCCTCTACATGGAGGTAGTGACCAACGAGTACAGGGAATTGCTGGCACGCATCACGGAGTCGCTTTCCGGCGACGATTCTTCGCGCTTGTTGCTCGAAAAGGCCGCGCTCGCTCTTTTGACCTACATAGAGGACTCCACCGAAGGCTTCCGCATCTTGGTGCGCGATGCTCCCCCGTCGCAGCCCGAAGGCACCTATTCAACGCTCCTCACCAAGGTCACCGAACAGGTTGAGCACATTCTGGCCGACGAATTCTCACGCCGAGGCTTCAGCGCCGAAGACGGCTCGATCTATGCCCAGATGCTGGTGGGCATGGTCGCCATGACCGCACAGTGGTGGCTCGATGCCCGCCATCCAGACAAGCGCACCGTCGCGGCTCACGTGGTCAACCTCGCATGGTACGGGCTCACGGGTCTTCGCAAGGAACCCGGGCTGCGCGATCAGACAGCAGTACCCGCCACCGAGCAGTAGCCCGCACGAATCCCCGGGCTGGCCCTTGTGCTGAGGCGACTCTTCCCCCAAGGTTAGGTGAGCATATGAATCTCGCTGGCTGATGATTTGGGGAATCAGTAATGACGCATGTTGAGGAATCTGCAGATGTCGCTTTCAGTGCCTTTTTGGGAGCCGAAACCAATATCTGGCATTTGGCGCAGGTACGTGAAGATGCCGTACTGGGTGAGCAGTGCAATGTGGGCCGGGGCGCATACATCGGGCCCGGCGTCCGGCTTGGCAATCGCTGCAAAATACAAAACTACGCACTTGTCTACGAGCCAGCAGTACTTGGCGACGGCGTGTTCATTGGCCCTGCGGTGGTGCTGACCAACGACCTCTTCCCGCGTGCAATCAACCCCGATGGCACGCTCAAGTCGGGCGACGACTGGGAAATGGTTGGTGTAACCGTTGGCCAGGGAGCGGCCATCGGGGCCAGGGCTGTTTGCATTGCCCCGTTGAACATTGGCAAATGGGCCACTGTGGCAGCCGGCGCAGTCGTGACAAAGGATGTACCAGACTTCGCCATTGTTGCGGGCGTACCGGCCAAGCGCGTGGGTTGGGTGGGGCAAGCAGGACACCCTCTAAAACAAGACGGCGACCATTGGGTTTGCCCGCTTACCCATGGCCGTTTTGTCGAAATGGACGGGCACCTCCAGCCCCTATGAGCAAGCCAATGGACAGGAAACGCTAGGCTCTTTTCGCACTAGCGGCCTATATGACGCTGGTCATCGTTTTCGTGCGCAAGGGTGGAGACATTCCTGCGCCCGAACCCGCAGGAAGGATTCTCCGCTAATTCCATGACCCCTACTGGCTCATCGGCGTCCGTTTCGGCCACGTTGAAGCCGCGGCGAACGCGCTTTTCTTCCTGCCGCTCGGTGCCCTGGGGCCACTGGTGTTCACTCCGCCTTGGTGGATTGCAGCTTGGATCCTCTGCACCGGAATCGCGGTTCCTTGAAACCGTTCAGTTCCATTTTCTCCCCGGGCGCCGGGACTAGGTACGTGACGTGATTTGCATTGGTCTTGGCGCCGGATTCGGGGTGCCACTTACGTTTACCTGGGCAAGAATTAGAGTATTGGCACTTGAGAAATCACCTGTTCACGAGGCAGATCTGCACATAGATTGGACACAAATGGGGAAGTTGCCGCAGCTGGGCAACGCTGAATAGTAGTGGCCTTGGGGGGCGTTATGCAGCGGGTGGACATTGCCGGTGTCGTCGTTGATCTGTTGGATCTTGAGGACGCCTTGGATCGCGTTACAGAACGTGCAAGCCATGTGCCGGGCCCGGGCTCCGCGAGCCCTCCGCCCCTGTCGGTCGTATCCGCGAATATGGACCACATCATCCATTTCGGTCACGGAGGACGCTGGGACAGCGTACTGGGTGACTCGCGAACCCCGAGCCCTGTGCTTCGCCGCCACGACGAGGAGGAATCCGTCGCCACGGCGCCGCGGATCAACTGGCTAACATTGCTGGACGGGGCACCGCTGGTGGCTCAGGCAAATCGCCTCACCGGGCGTCGTTGGCCCCGGCTGGCAGGCAGCGACCTGATCGGCCCGATTCTGGACGCCGCCGAACGCAACGGGCTGTCCGTAGGATTCCTCGGTGGTTCCCCGCAAGTGCAACAGCAACTGGCCCAGAGCCTGCCCACCGCGCGTCCAGCGCTGAAAATCAGCGGTTTCTGGGCCCCGGAACGCGCGCAAATCGAGAACTGCGCAGCTTCACGCGAATTGGCCGGGCAGGTGCGCCGGGCCGGAACCGACATCTTGGTAGTGGGGCTGGGCAAGCCCCGACAAGAATTATGGATGGCCAGCTACGGGGATCTGACAGGGGCCCGGGTGCTGCTGGCCTTCGGCGCGGTGGTCGATTTCCTGGCCGGCGCCGTGCAGCGTGCCCCGGAATGGGTCAGCAGCTACGGACTGGAATGGGCCTGGCGACTAGGGTTGGAGCCCAAGCGGCTCGCCCAACGCTACCTGGTCGACGACCCGCCCGGGCTACTGAAGATCCGCCGAGACAGCCAACTGCTGGACGGTGCCGTCGGGAGCACTGCAGGGGTTGAACCTGGGCGTGTGCCAGCTGCAGAGGACCCGAAGCATGCTCTCGGGGAATTCGTTCCCGACGGGCGGCTTTCGACCGTCTCGGTGCTGGCCGTCACGTATAACAATGCCGACTCCGTCGAGGCGCTCATCCAGAGTCTGCGCATCGAAGCGCGGGAGCACGCCTTGCGCGTGGTTATCTCCGACAACGGATCGCACGACGAGACCTTGGATCTGCTCCGGAAGCATCCGGATGTCATCGTACTGGCCAACGAGGCCAACCTTGGCTACGCCGGCGGCATCAACATGGCGCGTACCCGCACAGGGGAATGCGAGGCCGTTTTGGTGCTAAATCCGGACTTGACCGTGGCCCCGGGTGCCATCGGCGCGCTACTCGAACGGATGCGACAGTCGGGGGCCGGAGTGGTCGTGCCCAGGTTGCTGGATTCCGGCGGCGAGACCTACGAATCGTTGCGTCGCGAACCCTCCTTGAGCAGGGCGCTGGGCGACGCTGTGTTCGGCTCGAAACTGCCCTCGAGACCCGGGTGGATGAGCGAAATCGAATTCAACCCGGAGAGTTATGCCCACCCCCACCGGGTGGACTGGGCCACCGGCGCCGCCCTGATGATCCGGGCGGACGTCGAACGGGAGTTGGGGGCTTGGGACGAGCAATTCTTCCTCTACTCGGAGGAGACCGACTACTTCCGCCGGGCCCGACAGTCCGGACAGGATATCTGGTATGAGCCTTCAGCGGTGATGACCCACCAGATGGGCGGTTCCGGCTCCTCACCGGACCTGAACGCACTGATGGCTGTGAACCGGGTGCGTTATGTCCGCAAGCACCGAACCGCGCGGTACGCAGCTGCGTTCCACGGGCTGGTTGCCCTGCACCATGTCTTGCGCTTCCACATTCCGGGGCATCAGGGGCTCTTCGTCAGGGTCGCGAACGAGCCTTCTTGGGACCGGCTTCCGGCCGGGACGCAGCCCAAGGACGGCGGAGACGGATTCCCCCACGGTTCGGTGGTTATTCCAGCGCACAACGAGGCCGGGGTCATTGCCCGCACACTAGCACCACTGGCGCCCCTTGCGGAGGCGGGACTGATCGAGGTGGTTGTCGCGTGCAACGGATGCACTGATAACACCGCCCAAATTGTCCGCGACTTCGCCGGGATAAAGGTCATCGAATCGAAAATTCCCTCCAAAGTGGCGGCCCTGAATCTCGCCGACCAGCTTGCCGAGGTCTTCCCACGGCTGTACCTTGATGCGGACATCATCATCACCGTCTCAGCCTTGCGCATGACCTTCGACTATTTGTCCTCGCCCCAGGCACTTTCAGCCCGGCCCGCCTTCGACTACGACACCTCCGGCGCCTCATGGCCAGTGCGGGCGTTCTACCGGGCCAGGCGCCGCATCCCGTCCACCAACCAGGCGCTCTGGGGCGCAGGGGCCTACGGTATGAGCCACGCCGGTCGCGGGCGCTTCGCCGAGTTCCCGGACCTAACCGCGGATGACCTGTTCGTGGACCAGCAATTCGCGCGCGCGGAGAAAACCGTGCTGCCCAGCATTCCGGTGCGAGTCAAGACCCCGCGCACCGTCGGCGCGCTTTTGGCTGTCCTGCGCCGCACCTTCCGCGGGCAGGACGAGCTCGCAGCGGGTGAGCACCAGCCTTCCACCGGCCGCACCTTGCGCGAGCTGCTGGCCTCCGCCGCGGGACCTGTCACGGCGTTCGACGTATTGGTCTACGCCACGCTCGTCGCCGCAGCCCGGGCGCAGAACCGCACGACGGCCAAGGGCCTTGCCCGCGCCTGGGAACGCGACGATACCAGCCGTTCCTGAGCATCCGATACGCAGTCCGCCAGAGCCGTGGACCCGGGAAGGCGGCGTTTGCCGTTAGCAGGAGCCAGTGGGGATTCGATAGATGTGCACGGCGTTGCCGTCTTCGAACCGATCGCTGAAGACGTTCCCCTGGGCTTTGACAGTACGGTCTTCTCCGACAACTTCGATTTCGCCGGTAATCTCGCAGGCGAGCCGGAATTCCGCTTCCTGCGCCCCGAGACGCGCCGAACCGGCGATCACGACCATCGCGTCGTCGAGTTTCCTGACCGTGCTGCGAATAGTCCCGTGCACCGACAGCATGCTGTCCTTCACAAGCGGCGCATTGATGACATTGGCCATACCCCGCACCTCCTGGTTGATCTTTGTGACAGAGCCGCTTAACTCCTCGCCGCAATCACGAAGGACATGCTGCGAGGCGCAACTTCCGGCAAAACTATGGTTGAAGTACACGATGCCGCGGGCACCGGCGATGATGCTGTGCCACACCGCGGCGCGGATTTCCTCTGGCTTGATCGGCTGGGTAGTCTCGGCGAAAGGCATTCCGAGTTCCACCAATCCCCAGACCGGTTTCGCGCCGGCGGGTTGCACAAACCCGCGCATGCGCTCGACCGTCCATCCGTAGTTGGCGGCGAGGCGGCACTCGCTTGGTGTCAGGTCACGCGGTTCGTCTAGTTTCGTGCCGCCTTCGTACTTGCTGCAAATGTTCGGATCGGTGAACCAGTAGTTGTCCGCCGAAACGATATCCGCATATTCATTAACGAAGTACGTGCCCACAGTGTCCGGCTCCCAAAACGTGACCCCCTTGCCAAAGTTGGCGTAGACCACCAGCCCCTCGGGGGACTTGAGCAACGACTTCTCCATGACCGTGTACCCGCAGCGGCTCTCCTCGGGCTCGCAGATTGGTGCCTCTCCCGGCCAAGCACCCGTCCATACCCCGTGGCCGGACTTGCCCCACATGTCCACCTCGTCGGGGAGCACGAATCCGTTCAAAGCGCCATCCGGTGTACTTCCCAGCACATACATCCCAGCATCGCGGGCCATTTGGGGCACCGAATCGGGTGTCAGCTCAACGTAGGTATTGATGCCAAAGGACTTGTCCTTCTCCGCTAGGAAAGGGTCAGTAAGGCTCTCGTGCCACACGGCAAGGGGAAAGAATGACGCGTCGTCGGGGAGCGGATTTTTAAACTGCCCGTAGTATTGGCTTCTCGCATCCACAGGCAGGCTCTCCACCTCCACGGTTGGGGCAGGCCCGCTCATTGTGCAGGCCGACAGCGCCAGTGCCGCCACTGCGGCGCTCGTCACGACGAGCGCCCGGCGCATGGAAACAGCGGAGTGACAGTGTTTGACGTGGTTCACAAAACTCCCTAATGTTCGCCAGATTCTCGGAGCCCAGCAGGCCTGATTCGCCGGGTGATCTCGGTATAGGCCAGCATCGCGGCAACAACCGTGGCGAATCCCAAGAGCAGCAGGGCCCACTTCGCGCGAGGTTGGATTGCTGCCGGCACGACGTCCTGCGGGTAGGTGTCGGTCAGGATATAGGCGCTTGGAATGATCCGCATCGCGTCCTGCGGCTGGGCGGCCAAGGCCACCAGCTCGCTGGTGATGGAATTGAGCTGATCCCGCGCTTCCTCGCTGTTCGGGGCGACAACCTCCACGGTAATCACCGCGTTCTTCATGAAAGTTTCCCACTGTCCACCCGCATTGGGTACATAGGCCACGGCCCCCTGCTCGATCCCGGTCCCGTAGATCGGCGCCGACACGGTGCGCAGGGCTTGTTTGGCACTCTTGCCTGCAAACCGACGCTCCACCATCGCCGCATACGGGATCAAGTCCCTGGCATCGGAGCGCAAGGAATTGCCGCCCACCGCCGAGGCCGGAGGCAGGAACACGACCTCCTGCTGAACCCAGTAGACCGGCGGCAAGGAACGGATATTGAGCGCCAAGGGAACTGCCAGGGCGAAAACCAGCAGCACTGCACCAACCGAGATCACCTTGGCGCGCCGCTTACTCACGCCGCTCAGGCGGACGCTTGCGTTATCCAGCGATTGCTCGCGAGACAAACGCCAGTATCCTGCAGCCAAGCCGAGCACCAAGAAGAGCACGCCAGGTGCCTGCGGAAACGAAAAAGCATCGAAAAAGGCCAGAAGCGAGGCCCCGGCGGCAATCGAGGCGGCCAAACCCACCCCCAGCTGGTTCACGGCGTCGTCGAAATACTCCCTGCGGGCGACGACCGCGCAATACACGGCTGTTGCCATCACTCCGAAGAATGCCATTAACCCGATGATGCCGATCTCGATGAGCAGCTGCAGAAGTTGGTTGTCCAAAATCCGATAGCTCGGCAGGAAGGTCCCGAAGCCGCGCCCAAACCACGGGTTTGCCATAAACATCTCGAAGGCGACGTCCCAGCTGTCCGTCCTCGAATTCACGCTGGAGTCCGCGCCCGAGAACATGTCTGCGACCACACGCACGAGCTGGGGCATGGCCACGCCAACCACACCCGCGCCAAGGAAGAAGCAGGTGAGCACGATCTTGCGGATCCGGTTCTCCCAGAAGAGGAACATCGAGACGAATCCAAGCACGAGACCGACGAGCGCGGACCGCGTGAGGGACACTAGCGACGCCGTCACCAGGAACAGCACCGGCAGCAATCGGGCCATCAGCTTTCGTGTCCTGTCGCCCACCGCCAAGGCGAGGGCAATGGGCAGCAATGTCGAAAGGACTGCCGCGAATTCAAGGGCGTGCCGCGCGGTTCCTCGCGGGCGCATGTACCCGTTGCGGATATCGGTTCCGCCGTCGTTGCTGCTTAGTCCCGGGGTCGGTATCCGGTCGATCAGCAGGGTACCGGTCGCAAACTGGTAGATGCCCAACAATGCCACCGCTGTACCCGCCAGTACCAAGCGTCGGCACAGCACCAGCAGTCTCTCCTGTGAAGGGATCCCGTCGGCCGCCACAAAGAACACCCCTGCATAACTAGCCAGTCGAATCAGACCCATGTCTGCGGCGTTCTGGTCCGTCTTTGGAAGCGAGGACGCCGCGGCCACGATCTCGCTGATGAAGACGGCAGCGCAGAACAGAGCGAACGCAATGGTTACCGGATTCGAGAAACGCCGATGAGTTGCGGAGCGGACCCTGTACCAGAGCCACCACACCAGCAGGCCCATCGAAAAGATTGCCGCCGGGGTTCCTGCACCGCCCAGCTGCGCGAGCACCCGGTCACTGGGCACGAACAGGAGCAACAACACATAGACGGTGAGTCCCGTGACTGCATCGAACTGCACTGCCTTGGGCACACGCGGCGGGGACTTTCGGCTCAATCTCTGGAGCATGGCCTACGTCCCGCTGACCATCCCTGACCGGTGAACCTGGGCCAGCGACTTGTCCGGAACCACGTGCGTTTTCAGCGCGTCGGTGTCCCTAACCGTCGGTTTTTCCTGCTCGGCCCCGGTGCCGCCGCCTTTGCCTTTCTTAGGGCGTTTGCGCTTGCTTGCCCGCTTGGCCAGGAGCTTGTCGATAGCAGCCACGGCCAAGATGGTGCCCACCAGGCCTGCGGCACCGGCGACAGCCATCAGCTGAAGCTGGCGCTTGTTTTCAGTGTCGGCCACATGGGCCTGCGCAAGAGTCATCGAGCCGATCTTCGCGTTGCCGGGAACCTCTAGTTGCGATTGCAGGCCGTCGAGTGTCTGGGGAATCAGCTCCACCACCTGGTCCAGCAGGTCCAAGGCGTCGGTATTGGTTGGTGCCATGGTGGTGATGTTGATGATCGGACCGGTCGTCGTCGTGTCCTGTTCCAGTGCAAAACCGAGTCCAACGCGTTCCTTCAGCACCTCTTCCTGGGTATTGGCCGAGTTCATGGTGATGACCAGGACATTAAGTGCCTGGCCCAGGCCTCCCATGTACAGGTACGGGTTGTCCCCGTCGGCGACTGATTTCTTCGGCGGCAACAAGACGACGGCGGCGCTGGCCTTGTACGTTACCGGAGTGATCGAGTATGCGACAAAAACCATGCCCGCTGTGAGGCCCAATCCGATGAGCACGATGTACCAGCGGCGCAACAAGCTCTTGAGCAAATCGCTAACGATCATGGAACTTCCCCCAAAAAATTCGCTGCTCTGGCTGCGTCCCCAAACCACTTGTTCCGCATACTACGTCGTGATTTCAGGACCCATCACTTAGGTGGTTTCCCCACTCTACTGGCGCAATAGCGCATCGTCAGTACTTAATCTCAATAGTTCGTCTGTGCGTTTCTCCCAGCTGTTCGCAACGGCAAGGTCACGCCGCTCGGCTATGGCGCCCGCGTCCTCGGTGTTCCGCTGTGCTTCAGCGAGCAGCCCCACGATTTCCTGCCCCGACCGGCCGACCCGGACATGGACCGATTCGAACCACCGCGAAGCCGGAAGGTCGGTAGAAACCACGGGAATCCCAGCAGCAAGGTAATCCAGGGTCTTCAGCGGGAAGCTCGCCTCGTTAAACGGCGAGACAACGTAGGGGGTGAGTCCCACTGCGCATTCGGAGAGGAACCGGGAAATCTCGGTCTGCTCGATCTCGCCGACCCACTCGACACCTTCCGACTCGAGGAACGACATCATCCGCGTCTTCCAGGCGGTATCGTTTCCGCGCACGGGTCCCGCCACTTTCAACCGGATTCCGCTGTCACGGATCTTTTCCAGCAGTGGCAAGTCCAAGCGATCATTGAGCTGGCCCAGCAGTGCCACTGCCGTGCGGCCTGCTTGGGGGGGAAGCATCTCGCGCACATGGCACCCGTTGGGCAGCAACCGCACACGTGGTCGGGCTGGGGAGGCGCCCAGCGCATCGACCAGCCCCGGAGACACCGCCAGCAGGACATCGGCCGAGTCGATGTTCTCCGCCAAGCGGCGCTCCACACTTCCAGCGGGCAACCCCATCATTTGCTCACCGGCGACCCAGTCATCGGTGACGTAGAGCACCTTGGTTCCAGCCAAGCCCTTCGGAAAACCGGCGGTGGCGGAAGAGTGCACGATCAACGGATCAGCGAGGCCGCGCCGGGCCACGATCCGGCGCACTGCCGATGCCGAGAGCCTGTCATACAGGTTGCGCAAAGCGGGGATGCTCACCCCCGCAGGCACCTGGGTCCTGACCCTGGTGATTCCCGGCGCCGCTGAATCGACAGTCACAGGTCGCAGGGACGGCTTCGCCCCGGCCGCAAGCGCAGCCCTCAACGTCCGCGGCGGGTCGATCCATATGACGGGGCCCCTTTTGGACAAGGCCGTCGCGAGCATGTGGTCTGTGCCCTTGAGGTCGTTCCAGAACGTACCCGGCACATACACGATTGGCGGATGGGCCGCCCCTATTGGCCCGGCCGGCCCGCGGGCTGCCACCGTGTCCACATTGAAATCGTCGGTGGCTGCCTGTCGGCGAATCCGCTGCGCCATTCGGGAAGCCTGGTAACGTGCGAAATGCATAGAAGCCCTGAGGGCTTCCCGGGCATGCTGGCGGGTATCGGCCAACGCGCCGCAGTACAGCTTTTCCACGCCGGACACTGCAGCCGTGATGGAATACCGCTCCTCGATGACGCTCCGACCGAAGGCACCGAGCGCTTCCCGCCGTCCGGGGTCGGCCAGCAGCGGTTCAAGTGCCGCCGTGAAGTTCGCCGGGCCCTGCCCAGCGTCTGGGCCAACCCCGTACCATCCCTGCCAGAAGAACTCGCCCACGTTTTCGGGATCCGCCGCCTTCCAATAGCCACCCTCGCCCTGGACTATGAGCGGCTTGCCGAAGCTCAGGGACTTCAGCGCCGATCCCCCCATGCCCAGCATCACGTCTGCCGCGGAATAAGCGGAGCGTGGATCGGACATTGCGCCGGTCAGAACGACGCTGCCCGGGTACCGCAGGTTGACGAGCTGTGCCTCCCGCTCGACCTCACCACGCGCCGCGCCGTCCCCCACCACGACCAAGCGGATGTCACGGCTTTCACGCAGCAACCCCATCGCGCGGATGGCCGACAGGATCCCTTCCAGTTTCAGCTCCGGCACCAGCCTGCTGACAACGGCAACCAGCGGGACACTCTCAGGAATGCCGTGCTGCCTGCGGAACGCGGAGCCCGCCGCGGCATCTAGGGAGTTTTCGTCATCGTCGATGGGCGGTTCCAGCAGCGCGACCCGGCCATAGCCGCGGCGGATCCGCTCCTTCATGATCTGCTCCGTGCCCACGGTTAATGCCATGTCTCGGGGGATGAAATCCGCCACGGCCATGGACATGACCGTCGAGATGCTGGCCGTGGATTTAAGCCCCCGCGTCGCCCGCCGGCATTCGAGCGAAGGCGGCCACTCGAATCCGTGGAGAATGTCCAAGTCCCGTTCGATGGCCAACCGGCGCAAGTCGGCAACGATGCCCGGTGTCGGACGGTGGCTCGGGCGCGGCGATTCGATGTATTCAAGTCCAAGCTCGTGGATGCGTTCCACCAGCTCGCCCGGCTGTCCGTACACGATGACCTCGTGCCCCTTGTCACGCAACCCTGAAGCGATGTCCAGGGCGTTGAGCTGGCTGCCACCCATTTGCAGGTCGTGCGGGTAGATCAGGACTTTCATGGGGTTGCCTCTATGCTTTCATGCCGGGAAATCTGGAGAAGACTGCGGATGTCCCCGCGCCGGAGATATAGCAGGCCCGCCATGACCAGGAGGGAGAAAAGCGCCCCCGCGCTGAGCGCGAGAAGCGGGATCGGAATCAAGCGGGCGCACAGATAGCAGACCATACCCACCACCAGCCCGCTGATTGCCGGAAGCCAGAGCATACCCAGCATGGAGCCCAGCCCGATGCCGGCCCGGCGCAGCTGCCACAAGTACATGGGCATCAGTACTACGAATGCCACCGCTGCCTGCGCTGCCGCCAGACCGACCAGGCCCGCCACCGTGGCACCGAACCACAGGGCCGGGACTAGAACCACCAGTCCAGCAAGCTGGATCATCATGACTGTACCTGTTCGCCCCGCGACGACCAGGTAGTCATACACCAGCTCATAGAACACTTTGGACAGGGCGGCCACGACCAGCCAAGAAAGCACCTTCGCCGCGGGAATCCAAGGTTCACCATAGACCAGTCGAACCAGTGGCCCGGCCGCACCCGCAAGGGCCAGAAATGCCGGAAATGCGGCGCTGGCCAGAATCCCCAAAAGACCCCTAACAGCATGGTGGGAGCGCTCCGGGTCATGTTGGATGGCAGCGAAGACAGCCGGAGCGACCCTGCGCAACGGCTGCGACACAATGTTTAGCGGCCAGCTGGAGAGGTTGAACGCCAAGACGTAGAAGCCCAGGGCCGCGGCTCCCAAGATCGACCCGGCAACCAGCTGGTCCGCGTATCCAACTGCGAACATCACGATGCTGGCTCCGGCCAGGGGCAACCCGAACTTCGCCAGGGACATGGCCCTGCTCCGATCCCATCCGAAGCGGTACGGCATCGGCGAAGCCCTGAGAAACATGACGGCTGACAGCGCGCTGCCCACCAGCCGTCCCACGGCCAAAGCCATGGCCCCCATGCCGAGCAACGCGAGAGCGACCGAAATGACCGCCCCGGACCAGACATTGACTTGGTCAATACCCATCCGTGTCCGTTCCTGGAAAGTCCGTTGGAGCAGGGCGGCCGGAGCAGCCACAATTCCGTTAAGCAGAACCGAGAAGATCAGCAGCCGCACAACATCTGTCGCGCCGGAATCTCCCATGAGATGGGTGAACCGCGGGGCGGCCAACCAGCCCAGCACGCAGAATACAACGCTTCCGGCAGTGGACAACATGTTGACCGTCGGAAAGATCAGCGACGGATCTGTCGGCCAGCGCACGATGGCGAGGCTGACGCCCAGCTCGTTGAAGCTGAGCACCGCCATCAATGCCACCAGCGCAATGGCAAACGTGCCGAATTCCCCGGGCCCCAGCACACGGGCCAGCACAATGCCAATGCCCAAAGTTCCCAGTCTGGAGACCAAGGTATTGGCAAGGCTCCAGCCGAAGGCCCCGCCGGCGGTGGTCTCGGTGTGCGGTGGCGCCTCACGAATTGTGGACTTGCGCTCGGACATTACCGCAGCGCCTGCTTAAGTGCCTCGACAACGCGTTCCTGCTGCTCCTCGGTAATGTGCGGGTAGAGCGGCAAGGACAGGATCCGCCTGGCGGCACGCTCGGCCACCGGGAAATCCCCTGGCTTGTAGCCGAGGTCGGAGAACGCCTCGGTCAGGTGTACCGGGTACGGATAGTGGATCCCGGCCCCAATGCCCGCCTTGTTCAGCTCGGCCAGAACGCGGTCGCGCTCCTCGACCTGGATGACGTACAGGTGCCATACATCCTCGTTGCCTATGGCCTGCACGGGCCGCACGACCCCCGGAACCTCTGCCAACAGCTGCCAGTATCGTGCCGCGGCCTCACGACGCATTTGGTTCCAGCCAGCCAGACGTTCCAGCTTTGCACTGAGCACGACCGCTTGGACGGCGTCCATCCGGGAGTTGCGGCCAATTGCCTCGTGGACATACTTCACCTTGCTGCCGTGGGCCGAAAAAAGGCGCACCCGCTCGGCAAGCTGGGCGTCGCTGGTGAGCACGGCGCCGGCATCGCCGGCCGCGCCGAGGTTCTTGCCCGGGTAGAAGCTGGTCCCGGATAACTGTCCCAGGGTTCCGGCACCGCGACCGTGGCGGGTCGCACCTTGGGCCTGGGCGGCATCCTCGATGATCACCGCGCCGCACTTCGCTGCGATGGGTTCCAGCTGCTCCACAAAGGCCGTCTGCCCGTAAAGGTGCACCGGCATGATCGCCCGGGTCTTCCCCGTCACGGCCGCGGCCACGGCCACCGGATCGATCAGCAGGTGGTGGGGGTCCACGTCCACGAACACCGGGCGGGAGCCGACCAAGCTCACTGCCTCCGCCGTGGCCACGAAGGTATTAGCCGGAAGGATCACCTCGTCCCCCGCGCCGATGCCGCTCGCCCGGAGCGCAAGTTCCAGCGCATCGGTGCCGTTGCCCACGCCCACGCAGTGTGAGGTGCCCACGAAGTCCGCATAGGCGACTTCAAACTCCTGGACAGCGGCCCCGCCTATGAAGGCCGTGTCGCGGAAGATCTGCGCCAGTGCCGAATTCACCTGGGGCTGGACCTCGAGCTGCTGCGACTTGAGGTCTACCAGAGGGACCGAAGTTTTGGTCTTCATCGAATTATTGCTCATCAGTGGGCCTCTTTCAGGCGTGGACTTGCGGTAATTTTGGTGTGATCGTGGCCGCCCAGCGCGCGGGCCGGGTTCCCCGCCCACACGCTGTTAGCCGGCTGGTCCACGAGCAGCACGGCACCCATGCCCAACGTGGCGCCCTCCCCCACCGTGAGGCCCTGTCGAACGCTGGCGTTCATCCCCACGTAGGCGGTCGAACCAATGACGGTGTTGCCCCCAAGAGCGACACCGGCCGCCAGCGTTGCGTAGTCCCCCACCGCATTGTCATGCGTGAGGACCACTCGCGGCATCAGCACCGCGTGTTTTCCGACCGACACGTCGCAGGTCAGGACACAGCCGGGCAGGATGATGCTGCCCGGCCACACCGAGGCATTGCTGCCGATGCTGGCGGTGCCGCTGACATGCGTGGCATAGCGCCCGAGTCCCACCCCGAGTGCAGCCAAACGCCGGACGATTCGTGCGCGGGCCCTCCCCGGGCCCGCGCACACCAGGAGCAGCTCGCTGCGCTGTGCGGCCAGCTCGATCCCGCCGAGCACCGCCACCCCCGAAATCTCGCTGCCCCACATGCTTGCCGAGTCGTCAAGCATGCCCACGACGTGGTGGTCGCCGGTGGCGAGGATCGATGATGCGGTCTCGCGCGCCAGCCCGCCGGCGGCGAGCAGCAGCACCCGTGCCATGCCCTCAGCCCCGCGGATTCGCCAACGCGTCGATCACGCGCTGTTGGTCGCCGTCGGTGAGCAGGTGGTAGAGCGGCAGGATCAGCGTTGCATCGGTCAGCCGTTCGGTGACCGGCAGTCCGCCGGACGCGACGTGCGCATATGCGGGTTGCCGGTGGGCCGCCATGATGCCCCGCCTGGCGGAAATCCCCAGGGTGCCCAGGTGCTCCAGCAGGGCCTCGCGGCCAAGCGGGTACCCGGGCAGGACCTCGACCCAGCAGGACTGGAAGTTCGATGTCCCGTGCTCCGGGTCCGCAACCAGGCGCAGCCCGGGAACCCCGGCGAGCGCCGTGCGGTACTTCCCGGCGAGCAGGCGGCGCCGGGCCACCATTTCATCGAGCTTGGCCAGCTGGACCAGGCCCATGGCCGCCTGCAGATCGGTCATGCGGAAGTTGTAGCCGACCTCTGCGTAGCTTTCGGCCGGCGCAACGATCGCCGAGTGGCGTTCGGCCGCGGAGACGCCCATGGCATGTTCGCGCAGGGTCCGCGCGCGCCGCGCCCACTGCTCGTTGTCGGTGGTGAGCATCCCGCCCTCGCCGGTGGTGAGCACCTTGCGCGGGTGGAACGACCAGACGCTGACATCGGCCCCGCGTCCCACGGGTTCTCCCCCGTACGTCGAACCGGCAGCGCATGCCGCGTCCTCGATGAGCAACAGGCCGTGCAGGTCACACCACCGGCGGATGGGAGACAAATCGACCGGCGTGCCGCCCTGGTCCACGACGATGACGGCGCTCGTGGCCACCGTGAGCGCGCGGTCCAGGGTTTCCGCCGTGACGTTGCCGGTGGCCTCGTCGACGTCCGCAAAGACCGGGCAGGCGCCCACATACGTCGGCGCGTTCGCGGTGGCGATGAACGAGAAGGACGGGACAATCACGTCGTCCCCGGGCTTGACGCCCGCCACGATCAGCGCGAGGTGCAACGCCGTGGTGCAGCTTGAGGTCGCGACGGCATGTTCGACCCCTTGGTGCGCGGCGAAGGCGCTTTCAAAGGCCGCGGTCTTCGGCCCCTGCGCCACCCAACCGGAGGCGACGACCTCCGCCAGCGCGCGTGCCTCGTCCTCGCCCAGCCAGGGTTTCATGACGTTGATGCGATCGGGGGCGAACTTCGGGATCGACACCGGACTGGTGCTCATCGGGAACCTGCCCCGCTCCTGGCGGTCAGTCGGCGGCCGGCGGCCACCTCTTCACGCAGCGGTTCCCACCAGGTGACCAGCTTCTTCAGGCCTTCCTCCAACCCGACCCGCGCAGCGAACCCGAGGTCGCACTGCGCCGCCGAGGTGTCTGCCAGCCTGCGCAACACGCCGTTGACAGCGCGTTCCGGCCCGTGTTCGACGTCGAGGTCCGAACCCATCACCCTGAGCAGGGCCTGCGCCAGGTCAAGCAGGCTGGTCTCGGTGCCGCTGGCGATGTTGTAGGTGCCCTCGGTGATGGGGCCGACTGCGGCCAGCAGGTTGGCGCGGGCAATGTCCTCGGTGAACACGAAGTCCATGGTCTGGGACCCGTCGCCGAAGATCAGCGGCGGCTGGCCATCGGCGATCCGTTCCATCCAGCGCACCAACACCTCGGTGTATGCCCCGTGGACGTCCATGCGCGGCCCATACACGTTGAAGTAGCGCAGGGCCACATAGTTCAGGCCGTACATGGCCCGGAACGAACGCAACATGCCCTCGTTGAAGGTCTTGGCCGCCCCGTAGAACGTGTCGTTGTTGTACGGGTGGTGCGCTTCGTCCGTCGGAAAGGCCTCGGCCTGTCCGTAGACCGAGGCGCTGGAGGCCGCGACCACCTTGGGGACCCCCGCCGCGGCCGCGGCCTCAAGGACATTGAACGTCCCGTCGACCAGGACCTGAAGTGCCAGGCGCGGCTCCTCGGCGCATTGGGTGATTCGTATCGCGGCCTGGTGGAAGACGACGTCCTTTCCCCGGACGAGTTCGGCCACCAGCTTGCGGTCTGCAAGGTCGCCCTCGATCAGGGTGCACCGGCCGCTGTCCAAGGCGCTGCCAAGGTTGGCCCGCCGCCCGCGGACCAGGTTGTCCAACACCTGTACATGCGCGGCCCCCGATTCCAGGAGTTGGTCAACGATTTCCGAGCCAATGGTTCCGGCCCCACCGGTCACCAGGTAGTGCCCGCCAGCAAGTGCGGTCGGGTTGCGGTCCCGGCCGTCGTACGTGTTTTCCAGCATGATGCCCCCAAGCTTTCCTTGTACTTGTACCTGTTACTTCGCGACTTCCAGACGGAGTTCTTCGCCCATGACTCGTGCCCGGCGACCGCCCCTTTCCAGGCTTCTGCTGGTGGCTTCCAGGACCGAAAGCACACGCATCGCTGCCCGGCCGTCGGTGGGGGAAACAGCCTCCTCCTGGATGCTGGCGTGGAATTGGGAAACCATGCGTGCCAGCGGCTCGAACTCCTCAAGTGCCGGCGACCAGGTGTCGCCCAGCCGATACGACACCGAAGCGTTGCGCCGATCCTGGCTGTCCCCGTTGACGAGCTCTTGGCCCCGTAGGTCCACACCCCGGTCATAGATGCTCAGGCGCTGCTGTGGGTTCAGGTCATCCCACACCAGGGTCCGCTTGGAACCACCGATGACCATGCTGCGGATCTTGGTGGGGCTGAGCCAGTTCACATGGATGTGGGCCAGGGCCCCACCGGGAAGCGGCATCGAAAGGTACCCGACACAGGCCTTTCCCGCACCCAGCGGATCCGCGGACTGGGCGGTGACCGTAAGCGGCCGCAACCCATCGGGCAGAATGAAATCCAGGATCGAAAGGTCATGTGGGGCAAGGTCCCAGAACACATCAACGTCCGGTTGAATCAACCCCAAGTTGATCCGGACCGAGTCGATGTACAGGATTTCGCCCAGGTCCCCGGACGCAATCAGATCTCGGATCTTCGTGACCGCCGGCGTGTAGCAGTAGGTGTGGTCGGCCATGAGCACGAGGCCGAGGTCTTCCGCAGTATCCACCAGTTCCTGCCCGGCGCTGCCGCGATCGGCCAAGGGTTTTTCGACGAGTACGTGTTTGCCCGCCGACAGGGCCTGCATGGCGATCGGGTGGTGTGTGCGGGCGGGAGTGGCGATGGCCACCGCATCGATTTCGAAATCCGCCAGCAATTGCGAGACGCTGGGGACGACGGCCGGGTGACCGACCTTCACGGCCAACGCCTCGGCACGCTCGGTGTCGAGATCGCAGATGGCAACGAGGTCCCAAAGCGGCGACGTCGAGAAGTTCCTGGCCAGGTTCGGTCCCCAGTAGCCTGCACCGATGACTGCAACCTTGAGCGGTTGGGCTTGGTTCGGCATTAGTATGCACCTTCCGGTTTGATCATTACCTTCACGGTCCGCCACATGATCATGATGTCCCCGGTGACTGACCAGTTCTCGACGTAGTACAAGTCCAGGCGGATGCTCTCGTCCATGGGCAGGTCATTGCGGCCTCGGGTCTGCCAGAGCCCGGTGACACCGGGCTTGATGTACAGGCGGCGCACCGTTTCCTTCTCGTACTGGGCAACTTCGCTTGCAAGCGGTGGTCGCGGTCCGACCAAGGACATGTCCCCCTTCAGCACGTTGAGCAATTGGGGAAGCTCGTCCAGTGAGTACTTGCGCATCCACCGGCCGACATTGGTGACGCGGGGATCGTTCTTGAGCTTGAACAGGTGCCCGGCGCCCTCGTTTTGGTCCCGCAGCGCTTCAAGCCTCGCTTCGGCGTCAACCACCATGGAGCGAAACTTGTACATCTTGAAGGGCTCTCCACTGCGTCCGACGCGCTGCTGCGCAAAGAAGACCGGCCCGCGGCTGTCTTTCTTGACGATGATTGCAAGCACGGCAAACGCGGGGAGCAAGACGATCAGCGCCACGGCGGACAGGATGATGTCCATCATGCGTTTGACCACGTGGTGTCCCCCGTCAAAGTTCGGAAGGTCCACGTGCATCAGCGGCAAGCCCTCGACAGGCCGCATCCTGATGCGCGGTCCGGCAACGTTGGTCAGGCTTGAGACCAGGATGATCTGTGTCCGTGATTCCTCCAGGCGCCAGCCCAGGTTCTTGACGGCCTCGCTTCCTTCACGCAGGCTTCCGGCAACGATGACTGCATCGGCGCCGGTACTGGCAACGACGTTCTCCAAGGTTGTCAGGCCTGCCCGCTGTGGATACGGGGCGCCATGCCCTGGGACGACGTCTTCGTCGTAAACGGCGCCCACCACCTTGTATGCGGCACCTGAATGTTGGGAGAGCCTCTCGGTTACGTAGCGGATGTCGGGGCTGCGGCCAACCACCACCACTCGTGAAAGATAGTGCCCCGATTCTGAACTTTGCCGGGTCAGCCAACGACGCCATAGCCAACGTGCGGATAGCAACGCCGCCAGACCAACGGGAAAGACAATGATGACCATCCATCGCGCGTGCAATGAGCCGGTGACGACTATTGCCATGGCGGTCCAGCCGGCTGTGACGACGGTGGCGTCTACGACTCGCTTGTACTCCATGGAACCTGCGCCTATGCGCTGTGGTGAGCGGGTGCGGTACAGCGCCAACAGGATCATCCAGAAGATCGCGACGTCGACGACTTCAATCGTGGTCGAGGAGTTTCTGTCCGGCAATGTAAGTGCGCCGGCAGAACAGACGACAAGAATGACCGCCGAGTCCGTGGCCGCCAACCGCCAGGTGAACCTGCGACGCCATTCCCTGGCAGGAGCATGAACGGTGGTGTCGGCCGTGCGGGCTTGCGAGTTGCTCCGCACCGGCCACCATCGTGATGCTGCATCGAATGAATCATTGATGTCGGTCATTTGCTGAAACTTTCGCAATGACCCGGTCCTGAAAAAACGACCGGCGCATGCGGACGCAATGCAGTAATCATCGTTCCCCAAATCCCCAAGCAGTGTTGCGTAAATGTCGCCGGCTTCCCATGCCGACTTGTTTTGAGCCTAATTCTGCAGAAACTGGGGTACACGCGTAACCGCATACTCGATTCGCAGTCACCCCTACATAGGTAGTTGCTCTCAAGCACTCGTCCGAGTAGATATCGTGGCTCGAAGTGGCCGCGACGAACCTGCCTCTGCTTTGTGGAGGCGATTGGTTGGTGTCTTGTCGGGAAACGATCCGACTTTTGGGTAGCGACCGTTGCAGCGAATATCCCGGGGATGATTCGGTCCGTGGGGCTGTGCGCTCTGCGCCAACCCGGAAGGAGCCGGCGGCTGCTGGGGGGTCGATCGCTCGTTAAGAGGATCGCCAGCCGCCGGCTCCAGTCCTTTGTGTTCAAGTGGTCCCGTATCTTGGGTCCACTTGCCACCAGATAATCCATGCCCGGGAATCGTGAATCATGTGCACCGGATTCACACCATCAACCAAACGAGGCTTACTGGGGTATCTCAAACATTAGACAATGCAACGAACTATGCTCACGCGTAGCAGCTACCTAATTCTTCCCTGTCCATTACGTGAAATCGGATCCGTGCTACTCGAAGAAAACGCGACACGGTAGAGGCATTCGTTTACAGCTGGCTGTCGAGTTCTTCACGTCCGCTGATCCCAAGTTTGGCGAAGACCCTGTAAAGGTGGCCTTCAACCGTTCGCTGGGAAACCACCAGAACCCGTGCGATCTCTTTGTTGCTCAGGCCTTGGCTAACCAGAGAGATTATCTCTTTCTCGCGGTTCGTCAGGACCCTTTCATTCATGGCTTCCGTCAGGGTGCCCCACGTTTTTCCGCCCAGT
Organism: Paeniglutamicibacter sp. NPDC012692; assembly: GCF_042901625.1. Classification (NCBI taxonomy): domain Bacteria; kingdom Bacillati; phylum Actinomycetota; class Actinomycetes; order Micrococcales; family Micrococcaceae; genus Paeniglutamicibacter; species Paeniglutamicibacter sp. NPDC012692. Next base: position 334,910 of record NZ_JBIBDE010000004.1, on the reverse strand, counting down.
TCCTTGATCCAGGAATCCAGCCTGCGCAGCACGACACCGCGCTGGCGCTCGTTCTTCGTCCCGTCCAGATGCTGCAGGGAAACGGCAAGGAGTTCGGTTCCCAGGCCGGTTTCACCGCTGGAAAACAGCTCGTCTGCCGCATTCACCAACCTTGTCTGGTCTGTTGAGGTCGCGGTCGCGACTGCAGCGGCCAACGCACCATTTCGACGTCCCACGCCGGCTGCTGAAAGGTCTTGAAGTCTTGCCATTTCCTCTTTGTTCTTCGATGCTCCGGGCGCAGTTTTCCACAGCAGGAGCAGCAGCTGCTGCTCCGTATGAAAACGTTCTTCGATATGTGCTCTATCGATGAGGTTCCGCAGAGGACGGTCGTTCTGCGGGTCTCGCGAAAGATGCCGGTAAGCGGCAGCAAGCAAAGCCGCATCGAAGTTCTCCATGCCCGCATACCCGCGGTTCGTCGGGTTGTCACGAAACGCGCGGTCAACGCTTGCAGGGTCACGGCTGGATTCGGATAGTTCATAGTCGTGCAAGGCCTCGGCGAGGACCAAGAGCCTATCAGGGTCATGTACGGCAAGCTCCGCCCTGGCTTCGCCCAAGAGTTTGCTGGCAAGTTGCCAGCGCCCTTCCTGGACCGCGGCAAATGCTGCCCAGAAGTGCAACGTTCCGCTCCAGGCCAGATGCAGTTCAGGCGACTCGGGTTCATGTGAAACCGCCAATGCCCGTATCTTGGCATAGTCCCCTACTGCAAAAAGTGCGCGCAATGCGGTGGAAAGGACCTGATAGCCTGCAACGTATTCGTTGATCGAAGTTGACGGTATGGCCTTGAGCGACTCCACCGCAGTGTCGGCGGCCTCCACGAAACGCCCGAGGGCCATCATTATTCCACTGCTCATATCTCGGCAAAGAAGATACTCAAGGCTTCCGTGTTCGCTTCTCGCCGCATATTGCTGGGCCTGCGCCAAGATTGTCCGTAGGTCTTTCCCGACTGCCAGATCGACCCAAAGTCCCAATACCTCGATCGCCCGCCTGTTGAGCGAAACCTCGGCGATGTCGGCCGAGGCATCCCTGGCTTGAATGTGCTCGGTGCGGTTTTTCCAGTCCTGCAGCAACGCCCCGATCTCTTCATCGGAGTCCCCGCCATGCCACAGGGCGGTTGCTCTCAACGATTTGAGTTCTCTCAGGAGTGTGAGATCGTCGCACTGGCCTAGGGACCGATCAACGATCCCAACGACTGTCTGAAAGCGCTTCAGCCCCGCCATTGCCCTGGCGCCGTGCAGGGCAATGGCGGAATTGGTATCCAGCGCCCCGGTGAGCTGGCACAACCTCCACGCGTTGTGAAAGTCCAGGCTGTCGTTTGCCTTCGAGATGGCATCAATGAATCGTTCGGTTGGGACGCTGTCTCCACTTTCACAAGCCCACAGCAGGGAATATGGCAGGCTCCCGTAGGTCGGCATCAGCTTCGATATGTGTCCCCATAGTTGCGCACTTCGTCCAGGAGGTACGAGGTCTCGAAGAACCTGCGCGTACAAAGGTGCGGCGATTTCTACCCTGGATTCGGCCACGTAATTCACCAGTCCAGTGCCCAGCAGCCGTCCAATGTCCGCACCAGAGACTTCCTCCAGGATTGTGACTTCTTCGGCCCCCCCTAGCGCCAGCACCTCGAGCGCCTTTGCATCTGCTACATTCAAACGCTTTTGGATTTCCGACACCGCAGTGGACAAATGCAAGTCATTGTCTACGTGCGACTGGGTAAGGACGTACCAGCCCTTCGATTCAACAAGGATCTCCTGCTCGCAGGCAGAACGCAGGAATGCGTTTATGAGCAAGGGGTTTCCGGCGCAGGCAACAGCGATCGAATGCGTGGTTGCGCTGGTTGGCGGCCCGCCAAGAAAACGCTGTGAATAGTCCGCCACCTCATGCAGGGACAAGGCGGAAAGAGATACTCGCCCCAAGCGGGCACCGAGTTCCGTGCTTGCAACGACGGGTTCCGTATGCCCCTGCCCGACGGCCAGCAGCACCAATTTGATGCTACCGGCCAAGGCCAATTGCGACAGGACAAATGCGCTTGCCTGGTCCAGGAAATGTGCCTCCTCGACCACGACAAGCGGCTTGGGTCCGTTGCTCGTGGTTGCGAATCGATGCGAAAGGTACCTTAGAACGCTGATTTCGGACAGCTGCGCCTCAAAGTCGATCAACAACGGCGACAGTGCCCCAAACACGTTTCCGCCCAAAACCGGCGAACAAAGTAGATGAACCGCTCCCACGAATTCCCCAGCGAGCACTTCTGTCAGCAACGCAGTCTTCTCGCTGCCAATCGGTCCGGATATAACGGCTCCGTTCGATGTCTGATCACTCATCAATTTGAGGAGCTCGGAACGTGCATCGTGACCGGCTAGATCGGTTACGACGTGTCCAAGGGTTCTCATACTTCGACGCTACTGACGATATCCAGCGAAGCAACCATTGAGCTCAATTCCCTTCGTCCGCCAATCGCCAGCTTTGAGTAGATCTGGTAGAGGTGGCCTTCCACCGTACGAATCGAAACGCCTGCGTCCTTGGCAATTTGTTGGTTGTTGAGCCCTTGCGCAGCTGCTGCGGCCACAAACTTCTCGCGCCGGGTCAGGACTTCGAGAAGCGGGGATTCCCCATCCAGAACGTCTTCTCGCGTCGCCCTCGAACGCGAAACGATGCTCTTACGACGGCGATTGACGCAGCTGGCAACCAACGTTTGGCCGGACGGCGAAAGCTTTTCAAGCGCGCGATTGGCACCAGGCAGGGCAAAAACTACCATGCCAGCGTCAATCATTGCTTCCAGCCCCGCCAGCAGCTCCGACTCGAGATCTCGTTCTGAGCTGGAAGCCATGAGTGCCAGCGCGGTTCCCAGCTTTGAAGATCCACATTCGACCATCTGATTCGAGAGCCGGTCCGGGAGCTGATATCCATGCCGCAGTCCAACAATCATCTCGAGAAGTTCTCGCTGGCTGACGTTTTTCTGGCTTTCGCTGGTGGTTAACGGGTCGTGTCCCGCAGTAGTCTCAGGTGAGGCCAGCAACTCCGAAAACCACCATCGCGCCGGACCCCAGTGTTCGGTGAAAGGCAATGGGGCATGGCGCGACGGGTCGTCGATGTCTTTAATAAAGTTCTGCATGGATCGCACGAGCCATAAATCGTATGTTGCCTCGGAGTCTTCCAACTGGGCGAACATGGAGTCCAGAATTGGCTGTGCCTGGTGAAATCGGTCGGAGACGACATGCAGGATAGCCTGTGCCACGGCGACGACCTCGAAAAGTTCCGCCGGAAGTTCTTCAACGTACTCGGGGATTATCCGGTGAATGGCCTGCTCGGTGTCTTCCACCTCTCCGTCCAGGAGACTCGTTCGCAGTTCACCGAGCAACTGGCACAATTCCAATGAACGGGGGGTCCCGCTGCTTGCCAATTCTAGGTACTCGTTGGATTGCTCAGAGATGAAAGCAAAGAAATTTCCTTCACCGGCTTCGGTAACCGAGTCCAGGTTTATCGGTTCCACATGCATTTCACTTCTGAGAACGTCTTCGAGAAGTTTTGAATTGAGGATGATGGCTTCCCGATTGCTGCCGATGCGTTCTACGAACCCCCACCCAATCAGATGGTCGACATCGGCAAGATCGTTTTCCTTCAACTGCGAAATTCTCATGGATCTTGAAGCGGCAAGACGTTGAATGAGCCCGCGCTCGGAGTCGCTCAGGATGGAAATTTGAGAGAGTGCCATCGACTCGACTCTGGCTCCGTGCGGCCACACCCCGTGTTCCGTGCACAAGAAGTGCCCGTCACGAATCGCGAGTTTTCCGCTGGCAATGGCGTCAAGTGCGAGGGCTTCCAACCACCCGGGGTTTCCCTGGCTCCGGTGCCACATTTCTGCAGTGGTCACAGGTGTGGGCACAGCACCAAACTCCTCAATGAGCGCCTGGTGCACCTCATCCACGGTAAACGGATCAACGTTTACTTCGTGGTATCCCGGGCCACCGCAAAGCGGAACGAACTCGGCCGGAAGGAATTCTGCATGGACTGCCAAGATGACCAGCAGAATGCTGCGGCTGTAGGCCATTTGCGACAGTACCGCACGTGATTGTGCATCAAGGAGTTGTGGATACTGAACCACGACCACGGGCCGGCAGCCCGTACGACGCCTCATCTTCGAAAAGGAGCGAACGACATCGGCAGGACCAACTGAATCGTTTGGTCCAACATCGGTCAGTAGGAAAACAAGCGCCCCATAGTTAAGTCTTTGGGCGTAAGTCGTTCCGACGATGTAGATGAACTCGTTCGTATCCGCCAGCTGTGCCTGCGCAAGTAGAGCACCCCTGTCGTCGCCGTGCTCACCGAGCATGAGCAGCGCCATTGCAGAGTCGTCCTGGAGCACAGTTTTCAGTTTGCCCAAGTAGGTTTCACGAGGTTTTCCCCCCAAGGAACCCTCAACGTACTTTTCCCCATTTGCATTGGCATTTCCCCCAAAATTAGGACGCCAAGCATTGTTTTCATTCATCGTCACCCGTTCCCCAAATCCGGATAAATCAACGAAAGACCGTCCCCCAAGGAGGCCTTTTGCTACTTCGTCCTCATCCTACGGCTGTTCCGTGACCTAATCATCAGTTACGGGAATATTTGATTCACTCGTTTGCCCTTTCTCGGTACTTAAGTATCCTCGGTCCGGATGCCAGTGCCTCCGGCGGAACCAGTGGTTGCGTCTAAATACAGCCTCCCCAGTTCGAGACGAGAACCGACATCGAGGCGCTGATAGATCTGATACAGGTGTCCCTCAACGGTCCGTACCTTGACTTGCAAGCGCTTTGAGATCTCCTTGTTGCTGGCACCGGTGGCGACTTCGGCGACAATCATTCTTTGCCGATATGTCAGTGACGAAACACGTGCAGCCGCAGATCCGTTGGAGGCTGCAATTTCGCGGGTATCCGATTCATGCAGGACCAAGGGCGTTTCCGGAGACAAGATGTCCGGGCCTTGATGTTGCGCGGTCTCCACTTGCAAGTCGACGGCCATTGCGAAGGACTTATGGCCCATCGCCCATGCCTCCGACACTGCTTGTGCGCGCTCGGAGCTTTCCGTTTCGTCGAAATGCCTTATCAGCGATTCGACGGTGGCCGCCAGCGAGCCATCAATTCTTTCCGAGCAAAAAAGCAGCTTGTCGAGCCCCTTCCGATCGCCACAGCGCAACAACATCATGCGGTTGATCAGTTCCGGGGTAAGAGCTCCGCGTGAAAGATTCTTTTCCGCCTGGTCTTGCAGCATCCGAATGGCTTTTTCACCAGCGCCCAGATTGAAATGGACTATAGCGGTGAGCACTGCCACTGCTTGCGAAGTCTCCCAGTCGTTTGTGATCGGCATCAGCTCCAATTCCGCAAGGTATCCCTCGGCTGCCACCTCGTCGAAACTCGACGCCGCCAATGCGGCGGCAGCGATTGCCAGCTGCAGTTGGCAATCGGGATCCACGGCTCGAAGCTGTTCTATCTCAACCCGAATCTGCTGCAACGCATCCTCCGAGTGGCCCATGAAAACATTCACAAGCGATGCGTACAGACCCTTGATCTCGGTGATCCTAGGGGATTCTTCGCCCCCGGTCCACGCAGCCTCAATCAAGGCGAAGGCCTTGCTCCACTCTCCCGACATCAAGTACAAATCGGCCAGATGCTGACGAATTCGCTGACTCGTGGATAGCGGCAAAAGGTCTTGCTGAAGCAGGAGAACTAATTCTTCACCCCGTCTAAGGGCGGATCTAACGTTCCCGGCGCGCAGCGAACGCAGGTTGTGGAAGAACTGCCAACGCAGCAGGTCACCTGCCTTCAAACTCGGATGCGTATAGGGTGAATTGATGACCCCAGGCTTTTCACCGAGACGATAAAGAACCTCGGATTCTACGAGGTCGAGCTTTCCCGCTAGTTCCGGCAATCGTTCACAACCTGGGCAACCGGCATCGATCCATACAGCAATGGCGTTGCGTGTCGCGGCAAAGATTTCGCCTAGAGGGACTTCTGCAGAATGCGACTGAACGGCAACCAGTTGAGTCGCTGCTATTTCCAGACGAATCATGTACGTCAAGTTGTCCGGCGCCGGACTAGAACCCGGCACCGGTATTCCCACACCGAACCGTGCCCGTAGTCGACCCAGGATTTCGCCGGCAAGTTCCAGGTATCCCCCGCAAATGAGGGCTTCAAGCCGAACCAATTCGGTTTCCGGGGAAACGTCGTACCCCTCACTGAGAATTTCCAGGCAGAGATCGGGTTTCCCTCCGGAGAGCGCTTCCAGTGCCGCATCATGAATCAGCCCGTGGCTGGAGTGCATGCCAGCTATTTGTTGCCATTTGAGCAATACCGAGGGCTTCAGCAATGCTTCATTGCCCGGAACGCTCAGAAAGATGTCCAGCAACTCACGGGCTTTCCCCGGCGGCGTGGCAGCTGCAACAACCTGATGACTGAGAGTCCCCTGCAGGCTCACCTTTCGCGCGTACTTTCCACGAATTTCCAACAGTCCTTGGGCATGCACGGAATCAACGACAGCGGCATCGCTGACACTCATCAAGGCACTCAGTGGGATTTCCTCGGAAAGGGCCAACAACTGAAGGAGCTCGTGTTCCTTGCCATGGACCCGTCGTGCCGTTGTCGTATGGATTGCTCGGCTACGTGGCCCAATCGGGCCCATCGTGCCGTTGACAACCCAGACGTTTCCCGAACGAACCAAGTAGCCCTGTTCGTACCAGTCCTGGACAAGCGCCGCGATTAGATGCAGCTGCCCTGAAGAGGACCGCCACAGTTGATATGACGTAGAGCGGCTGACGTCGCCTCCCAACGCCAGGCCCAATCTGCGATGGGTTTCGGCCAGAGTCAAGGGCATTAGCCGTACGCGCTGCAAGCGCACGACGCCAAGAAGATCGTCGCGTTCTTGGTGGTCTGCGGAGGGCAACGTTGTTGTCAAGCACAACAACGCAACGGCATTGGCAAGTGCCAGGGCAGAGAGGAAGGAAATGGCATGGGGGCCAAGCCGCAAGGACTCGGGGACAAAGACCACAATTGGTCGCCCCCCGGATTCTCTTTCCAGCATCTCGTGAGCACCACTGAGCTCTTGGAACTTTGTTTCTTCATCCTGCTGCTCCACGCGATCCAGGACTCGGCTGAAAGCCAATGTCACGCGTTGCTGCTCGGGAAAGCCCAAATCGAGAATGAGGGCCTTGCCATGCAATCTGCGCAAAACCGCAGCGGCCATCGTTCGTTTGCCCGAGCCCGCGGGTCCCTCAAGTAGCGTGCCAGGTCCGTTGAGCAATGCGTCGACGGCTTGATTGACTATCCCGTCGTTCTCAAAGACGTCCCAGTTGAAATCCAAGCTGCTCTGCGAAGCGAAGAACCTATCAGCCGACGACGACTGTGACTCGGCGAGCGTCCCAAACCTCTCCACGTATACCTACCCCTTCCCCCCATGGGGGCAATCTTGTCATCGAAAAAGAAGATTGGATAGACCGCCTGCGGAAATGCGCTTGGTGGGTTGGCCGGCCGTGTGGTTTGGGACAGTCGCCGGGGAAGGTCGGGCTCTTACTCGCCGAGAATCTCGGCGGCCTCCAGCCACGCCATTTCCAGTTCTTCCTTTTCCGCTTCGACGCTCTGCAAGGTGGCGTTGAACTTGTTCACCTCGTCAAACTTCATGGCCTCCGAGGCTGCTGCCATTTGGGCATGAAGCTTGTCGATCTGTGACTCCAACTTGCCCATCTGTCGCTCCACCCGGTTCAGTTCCTTGCGGGCCTCGCGCTTTTCGGCCTCGCTTGGGCCAGTGGTCTCCGCGGCCGCCGAGGACCCGGACTTGTCGGTGGGAGCCCCCGAGCTTCCACCGCCCTGAACACCCGATCGAAGTTCCAGGTACTGGTCCACGCCTCCCGGCAAGCCGCGGATCTTGCCGTCGCCAAGCAGTGCCACCTGGTGGTCTGTGACGCGTTCAAGAAGGTAGCGGTCGTGGCTGACAACGACGAGGGTGCCCGGCCAGCCGTCGAGCATGTCCTCGATCGCCGCGAGGGTATCCGTGTCCAGGTCGTTGGTGGGCTCGTCGAGCATCAACACGTTGGGTTCGCCGATGAGAAGGCGCAGCAGCTGCAGCCGGCGGCGCTCACCGCCGGAAAGCTCCTTGACGGGGGTCCACTGCTTGTCGGTTCCGAAGCCCAGCTGTTCCGCGAGCTGGCCGGCGGAAACCTCCTTGCCGCCGACCTCGAAGGACATGCGTTCGGACTTGATGACCTCGATCAGGCGCATGTCGGCGACCTCGTCCAGCTCCTTGACCTCCTGGGTCAGGATCGCGGTCTTGACGGTCTTGCCGCGCTTGATCTTGCCCGAGGTGGGCTCGATCTCGCCGTTGAGCAGGCGCATCAAGGTCGATTTGCCGGCGCCGTTGACACCGACAATGCCGACACGCTCACCCGGGGCCAGGCGCAGGGTGATGTTGTTGAACAGCGGCTTGCCGGTGCCGAAATCGAGGGTCACGTGCTCGAGGTCGAGCACGTCCTTGCCCAGGCGGGCGGTGGCCATCTTGTTCAGGGCGACGGTGTCGCGAGCCACCGGGACATCCGCGATGAGGGTGTTTGCGGCCTCGATGCGGAACTTCGGCTTGGACGTGCGAGCCGGGGCGCCGCGGCGCAACCAGGCAAGTTCCTTCTTGACGAGCTGCTGGCGCTTGCTCTCGACAACCGAAGCGGTGCGGTCGCGCTCGGCACGGGCCAGCACGTAGGCCGCGTAGCCGCCGTCGAACGGGTCGACGATGCCGTCGTGGACCTCCCAGGTGCGGGTGCAGATTTCGTCGAGGAACCAGCGGTCGTGGGTGACCACGAGCAGGCCGTTGGCGTTGGCGCGCCAGCGGTTCTTCAGGTGCTTGGCCAGCCAGGCCACGCCCTCCACGTCAAGGTGGTTGGTCGGCTCGTCGAGCATGATCACCTCGTGCTCGCCGATGAGCAGCTTGGCCAGCGCGACACGGCGCTTCTGGCCGCCGGAGAGCGAGGAGACCTCGGCATGCCAGTCGACCTCGCCGACCAGGCCGCCCATGACCTCGCGCACCAGCGGGTTCGAGGCCCACTCGTGGTCCGCGGCCTCGCCGACGATTGCCTCGCCCACCGAAAGGTGACCCTCGAGCACGTCGGACTGGTCGAGGTAGGCAACACGCACGTCGCCGCGCTTGGTGACGCGTCCCTCGTCAGGGGTGATGCGCCCGGCCAGCAGGCGCATGAGCGTGGACTTGCCGTCGCCGTTGCGACCGACCATGCCGATGCGGTCGCCGTCCTCGAGCCCCAGCGACAGGGAATCGAGAACGGTACGGGTGCCGAAGGCCATGGAAATGTTTTCGGCGCCGAGCAAATGTGCCACGGGTGGGGGCTCCTAGCTAGAGGGTGTGTTCGATGGTGGGCAGGATGCTGGCTCCGGGAACCGGGCCGTGCACGGCGATCGTCGCCACGCCTGCCTCGTCCGAGAGCTGGGTCATGATTTCTTCCGCGTGCGACTCATCCGTCGCCAGGAGGGCCAGGGTGGGGCCCGATCCGGAGACCAGCGCGTGCAGGGCGCCCGCGGCCTCGCCGAGGTCGCGCACCACGCCGAGTTCCGGGGCAAGTGCCAGCGCGGCACGCGTCATGTCGTTGACCAGCAGGCCTGACAATGCCTCGAGGTCCGCGTCCATCAGGGCCCCGACCATGTCCGGGTCCACCTCGGTGGGGGTCGGCACGTCTTCGGCGGCGCGCAGCCGGTCCAGCATGCCGTAGACCCGCGGCGTGGACAGGCCGTAGGAGGCGGGAACCAGCACCCAGTCGGTGCGCTCGCGCAGGAGCAGCGGGGCCAGCAGGTCCCCGACGCCCAGGCCGACTGCGGCTCCGCCGTGCAGGGCGAAGGGCACGTCGGCACCCAGCCGGGCACCGAGCCTGGCCAGTTCCTCGCGGTTCAGCCCGGTTCCCCAGAGCGCGTTGCAGGCCACCAGGGTGGCTGCGGCGTCGGCCGATCCCCCGCCCATGCCGCCGGCGATGGGCACTCGCTTGGTGATGCAGAGGTCCACCCCGGCGTAGTGGCCGGTGTGCTCGCGCAGCATCATCGCGGCCTTGACCACCAGGTTTTCGGGCCCTAAGGGGAACGAATCGGGGTCCGAGACCGCGGTCGAGTCGGGGTGCAGGGAGACGTGGATTTCCTCGTCGTCGCGGCCGGTTGCAGAGACGTCCTCGTAGAGCGACACCGCCAGGTAAAGGCTGGCCACCGAGTGGTAGCCGTCTTCGCGGGGTGGACCAACCTTGAAGTAGCAGTTGATTTTTCCCGGTGCCCGGGCGGTGATGGTGCGGCTCATTCGGTACCGGATTCCAGCTTTTGTTTGGCCTCCGCAATGGCCGTGAATTCGAGAATGCCGAGCTTCTCGCCGCGGGCCTGCGGGTCGATGCCCGCTTCGACCAGGGCAGCTTCGGCCTTCGCGGGGGACCCTGCCCATCCGGCCAGTGCCGCGCGCAGCGTCTTGCGGCGCTGGGCGAAGGCCGCGTCGATGACGGCAAAAACCTCTTGGCGGCTGGCGGTTGTCACCGGCGGCTCGCTGCGTTCGAAGCCGACGAGGCCCGAGTTGATCTTCGGTGCGGGCCAGAAAACGTTCATGCCGATGACGCCGGCCTTGCGCATGGTGCCGTACCAGGCACCCTTGACGCTGGGGACCCCGTAGGTCTTGTTGCCTGGTCCGGCCGCCATGCGGTCGGCGACCTCGTCCTGCACCATGACCAGGCCATGGCGCAGCGACGGGAAGTGCTCAAGCAGGTGCAGCACCACGGGCACCGCCACGTTGTACGGCAGGTTTGCAACAAGCGCCGTGGGCGGGTGCGGAAGCTCCGTGATCTTCATGGCGTCGGAGAGGACGACCGTCAGGTTCTCTGCCTTGTCCGGGCGGAATTCGGCAACTGTCTGCGGCAGGCGTGCGGCCAGCTTCGGATCAATCTCGACGGCGACCACGCGGGCAGCGGCGTCGAGCAGGCCAAGGGTCAGCGAACCCAGACCGGGTCCGACCTCGAGCACGGTTTCGCTTGGATCCAGGCGCGCGGTCGAAACGATGCGGCGGATGGTGTTTCCGTCGATGACGAAGTTTTGCCCCAACGTCTTGGTCGGGCGTACGTCGAGTTCACCGGCAAGGCGGCGAATGTCGGTGGCGCCGAGCAACGGCGGCGGGGTTGATTCTACGGAAGTCACGTTTCAATCTTAGTTCAGGCACCGGGCCGGGCGGACCGGTGGTCGGTGGAAAGCTCCGGGAGAGCGGCATTGGGCAGGAAAGCCCGATGGGCCCCGCAGCTATGCGGGGCCCATCGGTCATTATGGCTTGTGCCGTTGCCGGCAATTGCCCGAGGGCGTGCCATGCGTCGGTTCCTAGCGCAGGCCCAGCTTGCTCGAGCAGGCGGGCCAGTGGCCCCAGCCGCCGTTGGCGCGAAGTTTCTCGGCCGTTGCAACCTGTTCGGCCGGCGTGGCCTGGTGCGGCAGCGGGGCGTATTTGGTGCCACCCGCGCCGGCCCAGCTGCTGGCGGAGAACTGCAGGCCACCGTAGTAGCCGTTGCCGGAGTTGATCGACCAGTTGCCGCCGGATTCGCACTTGGCCAGGGCCTTCCAGGTGGCCGAAACGCTGCCCGGGGTCGAGGTGGTCGCCTTCGGCTTGGGCTTGGCCTTGGTTCCGACGGAGACTTCTTCTTCCACGGGCTTGGTGGTGACCTTGTCGCTGACCAGTTCCTTGTCGGCTTCCTTGCCGTTGCGCAGGGTGACCGCGTAGGTGAGGGTTCGTTCGCCGTCGACGCCCTTGGTCAAGGTCTTCTTGGTGCCTTCAAGCGCCGTGGCATCCTTGACGGTCTTGGTGCCGTGGGCGATCGATTCGGTTTCCTTGACCTTCTTGGTCTCCACGCGAGTGACCTTGATCTTCAGGTTCTCTGTGACCTCGGCGGAAGGCTTGACGTTGAGCTCGTCGTCCTTCCCGAGCTTCACCTTGGCGTCGGCCAGCACATCGGCCACGGTGGTGGCCGTGGTGTCCAGGTTCTTGGTGTCGCCGTCGACCTTGATCGTCACTGCCTTGGGAGTGGAAATGTCGATCGAGGTACGCAGATCAACAAGCTCGAGTGCCGGACGCTGTGCGATCTCCGAGTCGGAATCCACGTCTAGCTGCTCGAGTACATCTGCAACGGTCAGGCCGGTGGTGTGAACCACGCGCTCAACGCCGTCGATGCTGACCTCAACGGTCTTGTTGCGCTTGATGTCGATGGACGCTCCATCGGAAACGGCCGTATCAAGGGCCGGCGAAATCGCATCGAGGCTGGAAACCTCAATCTGCGAGTCCTTCAGGACATCGGCCACTGTTGCGGCACGGGTGGATACGTTTTGGCTCTGACCGTCGATGGCCACGGCGATGGTCTTGTTGCCACCGACAAACGTGACGAGACCGAGGATCAAAGCGGTTAGGACGGCTGCTTGCGCGCCGATTTTCACCCAGCGATTCTTGAAGGCATTCTGCACAGGATTCCAAACTTAGTTCTGGTCCAGGCACGGGGATCCCAACCCTGCGCGGCTTCAGCCAAAAGTTCGATCACGAACCGTGGGTGGAGCCGTTGTTGCGCAGTGTCGGTGTTTTGAGGCACCATCCGATGCCGCAGAAATGGCCGGTACCGAAACGGATCCCGACCAACATCTGCAGCGTCAAACGCACCCGGGAACCTTCCCCGATCCCGGCTACTTTTTATTAACCGTAATCGAATCGTAATAAGGCTGCAAGTGACGCGTGCTTGAGTTGTGGGAAAAATGCGTTAAAAGGACCCGTAGGCGCGCCGGGTGTTGTCGGCGAGCGTCCGGCAGTATTCCTCCAGCTCAACATCCAGGTGGTCGGCCATGAAACGCACGGTTTGCGGGATCAGGTAGCTGGCGTTGGGACGGCCCCGGTACGGATGCGGCGTAAGGAACGGGGCGTCGGTTTCCACCAGCACCAATTCCGGCTTGGCCACCGACAATGCCTCGCGGAGGTCAAGGGAGTTCTTGAACGTCACGGTTCCCGAGAACGATAGGTACCAGCCGTTGGCATTGCAGATTTCAGCCAACGCAGCGTCACCCGAGAAGCAGTGGAAGACCACGTGCTCCGGAAGCTCTTCGCTTTCAAGGACACGGACCACGTCGAGGTGTGCATCACGATCGTGGATCTGGAGCGCTTTCCCGTTTTCCCTGGCAATGCGGATGTGCTCGCGGAAGGACGCCTCCTGGGCGGGACGCCCTTCGGGACCCGTGCGGAAGTAGTCCAGGCCAGTTTCCCCGATGGCACGGACCCGTTCGTGTCCGGCGAGCGCCTCGATCCTGGCGATCGCGGCGTCGAGCTCTCCGCTTGCCCCAAGATCTGCCGCGTCATTGGGGTGGATTGCCACGGCGGCCAAGACCCTGCGATCCTCACTGGCGGCACGAACCGCAAATTCCGAGGACTCGACATCGCAACCGACCTGGATCACACCGGGAACCCCCACGGCATTTGCCGCGTCCAGGGCCTGCGCAATGCTGACGTTGACCAAGCCGTCACGGAAATCCAGGTGGGTGTGGTTGTCCGGAACACCAAACGGCAGGGGTTCCGGTGCGGGCGGGTAATGGAGATTCCGCTTCTTGCCCTGCTCGTTTTCGCCACTTCGGGCCAGGTCCCCGTTCGGGCCATCCTGATTCACCGCTGGCAGGTACGCCTCGGGAACCCCGATGGTGCTTCCGCCCTTAGCGCCGCCACTGCCCTTGGCCATCAATCCAGCTCCCTCAATCCACGGTTGTCGTCCCGGAGCATTTGCCCGCAACGTACCAAGGGTACGCGGCTCACCCGACCAGGCCTCGCCAAATGTGATGCGCAGCACGGCAATGCCGGTATCGTTGAAGTAAGGACTTCACATTTACTTACTGCCGCACATCAGGAGGACATTGCATGTCGCTATCCACCGAGCCCCAGATCCTGTCGGCCGATGAATTTGGCCGCGTCTGTGAAGAGGTTTTGTCCAGCATCGCCACGGTGATCGACGGCAAGGCCGAGGTGGCACGCACTGCACTGATCGTCCTGCTCGCCCAAGGGCACCTGCTTCTGGAGGATGTCCCTGGCGTCGGAAAAACCATGCTCGCCAAGACCCTGGCCAAGACCGTCGACTGCACGGTCCACCGCATCCAGTTCACCCCGGACCTGCTGCCCTCTGATGTCACGGGCGTTTCGATTTTCAACCAGGACACCCACGAGTTCCAGTTCCGTCCCGGGCCGGTTTTCGCCCACATCGTCATCGGCGACGAGATCAACCGGGCCAATGCCAAGACCCAATCCGCGCTTCTCGAGTGCATGGAAGAAGGCCAGGTCACCGTCGATGGAACCACTCATCCATTGGGAAATCCCTTCATGGTGATCGCGACGCAAAACCCCATCGAGTTGGAGGGGACGTTCCCGCTGCCGGAGGCACAGCGCGACCGGTTCATGGCCAAGATCTCCATGGGTTACCCCGATGCCGCGGCGGAAATGTCGATGCTCGAATCGCACCAGTCCACTTCGCCCCTGGATAAGGTCCGTCCCGTGCTGGACCTGGCGACCCTGCACACGCTGATCAACACCGTTGCTGCGGTGTTCGTTTCGGAGCCGGTCAAGGAGTACATCGTTGCCCTGGGCCGGGCCACCCGCGAACACGGGGAAATCCGGTTGGGGGCCTCCCCTCGTTCCCTGTTGCAGCTGCTGCGGGCCGCAAAGGCCGAGGCCGCGCTGAATGCCCGGGACTACGTCCTGCCCGAGGACGTACGGAAGATCGCCACGGACGTCCTGGGGCACCGCCTGATTTTGCACCGCCGTGCCGAGGCCGCCGGCACCAACGCCGAATCGCTGCTGGCATCCATCCTCAACTCCATCCCGGTTCGTGCCGGTGCCCGCGGATAACCCGCGAAAGCCGTCCGGGAACATGAGCCTTTCGGACCCGGGGCCCGCCGAATTCCGCGAGTCCCCGCACAACCTCCGGTGGACGCGCGACGAACCACCGGCGACCCTGCGGGCGCGCGTCCACCTGGGATTCCTCACGGCACGCGGCTGGGGCCTGTTTGCCACGGGCGTCGTGGTGCTGGCGGGTGCCTGGCTGCTGGGCCGCCGCGAGATGATGGCCGTTGCCCTTTTCCTGATCCTCACGCCCCTACTGGCGGCCTTCCTGCTGCGCTACGGGCGGTCGCCGATCACGGTGGCCCGGACGTTCAACCCGAGCGTCGCCGTGACGGACTCCGGCCTCCGGGTCCGGCTCCACATCAGCCACCGGGGCCGCTCCCCCGGCATCCTGCCCCTGAGCGACACCCTGCCGCAGGACTTCGGGCACGGGCCCGAGTTCACGTACCCGTCACGGACCGCGGTGGTCCAGGGCGGGGTTTCCAGCAGCCACTACGAATACCGTCTCCGTCTGGCTTCCCGCGGCATCTACCCCATCGGCCCCATCAAGGCCCAGGTCACCGATCCGTTCGGGCTGGCCACACGCCCCGCGGCGCTGGACAAGCCGAGCGCCCTGGTGGCAATGCCGCAGATCGAGTCCCTGGAACCGGGCGGGCTGCCCGGTGATCGCGGGGCCCACGGCCAGGCAAGCTCCAACCGCCGGCTGACCCCCGATTCCTTCGACGTCATGACGCGGGACTACCGGGACGGGGATTCGGTGCGCCGCATCCACTGGCCGGCCACGGCCAGGCGCGGTTCGGTCATGGTGCGCCAGGAGGACTACCGCGCAACCCCGCGCGCCGTCATCGTGCTTGACCGTTCGCGCGCGGCATTCCTGCCCCACGGCGCCGGCTCCGAAACGGGCCTGGAAATCCCGCAATACACCTCGGCGCCCAAGCAATCCACCCAACGATTCGAGTGGGCCTTGCACGGAGCACTGGGCATCGGCGCGTATCTGTCGCAGTCCGGATTCGGCATCGAAATGATCGACCACGAGGCCCGGCCCATCAACCAGGTCTCGGCTTCGGGATCCGACGACGGCTCCGAGGTCTTCGGCGGTTCCCATGCCGTCGAGGACATGCAGGGCGCACTGGCGGCGCTGGGGCTCGAGGATCCGCCCTCGCGGCACGTCTCCGAGTCAGCGCCGGCGCTGACCACCGCGTTGAAAACCCGGTTGCGGACCCACGGCGACCGGCTCGTGCTGCTGCTCGGCGATGTGTCCCCCGCGACCGCAAACGCCTGGATCGATTCGGTCGGCGGGCGCCGCAAGGTCGTGGTCATGTGCGTTGTGCATCGGCCGGAGCAGGCCCAACCCGTCATCACGCGATTCAGGCAGGCCGGATGGTCCGCCGTGGCGGTCTCCCCCAAGACCTCGCTTGCCGAGGCCTGGAACGAACTAAGCAGGCAGTCATGAGCACCCCAACCCTGGACCAACCGCGATCCACCGAGCATTTCCAGGCCCCGCCCCCGGCCCGCAAGGACCTGCGGGCGGCGGCTCCGCTGCTTTTTGCGGCGTTTGCCACGGTGCTGGCAACGCTTGGCGCTGCGGCCAGTCTCCACGGGGTCGTCAGCGGCTGGGCTTGGCTGACCCAGGTGACGGTGGTGGTGCTGGCGATCGTGCTGGCCACCAACCTGGCCCGCCATCTAGCAGCCCCGCGGGCGCTCGTTCCCGGGATCGGGCTGCTGGCCGCGGTCTTCAGCCTGACCTTCCTGTTCTTCTCGAACACCGCGTTGCTGGGCTTCATCCCCACATCCGCAACTTACCGGGCGCTTCTGCATGTCTGGGCCATGGCCAATGAGCAAATGGGGTCCCAGGTGCCCCCGGTGCAAACCACTGGCGTCATCGTCTTTTCCTTGACGCTGTGGACCGCTGTGGTCGCGCTGGCCGTGGACACGCTTGCCTTTACGATTCGGGCCGCGGCCACGGCCGGAATCCCCCTGTCGTTGCTCCTGCTCATTGCCTCGCTGTTCGAACCCAGCGGTGCCGGCATCGGTTCCGTCGCGGTGACGGCCATCGGATACCTCTTGGTCCTGGCTGCCGCCCGGTGGCTGGAGTCCGGGACGTCGAGTGGCAAGGGCCGGCGCCTGGCGGTCGAGCTGGTCGGGGAACGCGGGAGCGGCCAGACAACGGCCGCCCGCAAGCCGGGAAATTCGTGGATCCAGGGATCGGTGATCATCGCCGGTGCGGTGGCGAGCCTGATGGTGCTGCCCATGGCCGTCCCCGGGTTCACCAAGGGCATGATGGTGGAGGGCACCAGGCCTTCCTGGGGCGGAGTTGCAACCAACATCGATCCGATGATCGCCCTGGGCAACGACCTGCGCAACAACTCCCCCGGAACGGTCCTGCGGTACTACACCAATGACACGGAGCCCCTGTACCTGCGCACCTCGGTGATCGGGAACCTTGAAGGCAGCAAGTGGCAGCCTGACGACGCCCTGCTCCGCGTGCCCGTCAGCGAGCCGCTGGAAATGTCCCCGATTCCGACCATGTACGGCGTCGCGAGGGACTCCGTGACCCGCGTCGTGACCGACAGGTATCGCGGGGTGTGGCTGCCGATGCCGGGAAATCCGGTGGTCGTCAGCGGCCTGCCCGGCAACTGGCGTTGGAGCCCGGACACCGGGACCATGCTCGCCGGGTCGAACGAGCCGATGGCTGCCCAGGACTACACGACGTTGCACCAGATCCCGGAGATCACGGCCAAGGACCTCGTCGGCTGGACCAACGGAAGCCAAGACGAATTCTTCGGCGCGGTGGACCCCGAGTACTCGCGCATGCCGGATGACACTCCCGAATCCCTCTTTACGGCGACGTCGAAGGCCATTGCGGGCCTCGAGGACAAGTCGCCCTTTGAGCAGGCTGCCGCCATTCAGGAACACCTGCGTTCGGCGGCCTTCACCTACTCCGAAAAGACCCCCGTCGAGGACGGCTACGACGGCAGCGGCATGCAGGTCATCGAGGCCTTCCTTGAGCAAAAGGCCGGCTATTGCGTGCATTTTGCCTCGACCATGGCCATGATGGCACGCACGCTGGGCATTCCCAGCCGCATTGTCACCGGGTACTCCCCGGGAAGCGCCACCGGCAACAGCGTTCCGGGCAGCAACGGGACCACGCTGAACGAATTCACCGTCAGTTCCCGCAATGCGCACGCGTGGCCGGAACTGTACTTCCCAGGCGCGGGCTGGGTCGCCTTCGAGCCCACCCCGGGCCGCGGCGTACCGCCGGCCTACGCCCCGGCCGCAACGGCGCCGACCCAGAACCTCGGCCAGGATCCGCGACCGTCGAATCCCACGACCCGGAACTCGGCAAGTGCCAAGCCGAGTTCCAGTTCCAGCGCGCCTGCCGTCGCGGCAAGCAACCAACCGGAAAAGAAGGACCCGCCGCTCTGGCCGTTGGCAGTGCTTGCCGGCATCCTTTTGCTGGCCTCGGTCCCGATGTCGATCAGGCGATTCCAACGTGCGGGGCGTCTGCGCAGAATCTCCGGGACCGGAATCGACGACGCCGGATCCGGCGTGGCCACCGCATGGGCGGAACTGGTCGCGATGGGCTTGGACTACTCAAAACCCATGCGGCAGGATGAATCGGCAGGGGACTATGCCCGGCGTCTGGCGGGGTTCCTGCCCGATGCCAAGACGGAACTGCAAACACTTGCCGGTGCCTATGAAAGGCGGCTCTACGCTCCGGCAATGCCGGCCAAGGCCGGCGGCCAGTCGCTTGCAGGGGCCTTGTCCGCCGTCGAGCAGGCCTTCAAGTCGCGGCTGTCCGCGGGGACTCGGGTCGCCGTTGGCTTGTGGCCGCGGTCCGTCTTCGCCCCGCGACCGCTGGAACCCTTGGGCTACATGTTTTCCAAGTAGCCGGCCAGACGCTCGTGCTGATCCATCGGCCTGAAGCCGGTTTCCTGGATCTTGTCCAAACGCAGGTTGCTGCTGGCCGGCCGCGGGGCGGTATGGGGGCGCCCCTCAAAGTAGTCGGCGGTGCTGATCTCGTTCACACGGTCGGGGTCATGGCCGCAGAGCATGAAAACCCGCTTGGCGATGTCCGCCCATGAGGTTGGTTCACCGTCGTTGGTCAGGTTGTACACGCCGTATGGCGCACCGGAATCGAGCAGGTGCACGATGCCGGCTGAAATGTCCGTGGTGAAGCTCAACCGCCCGTATTGGTCGTTGACCACGGATGGATTCACACCGGTCTGGGCCAGCCGCGACATGGTTGCGACAAAGTTCTTTCCCTCGCCAACCACCCAGCTCGTACGGATGACGTAGTGCCGCGGAACCATCCGCACCAGGGCGTCGCCGGCCGCCTTCGTCTGCCCGTAGACGCCCAAGGGACAAGGTGCGTCCTCCTCGCCGTAGGCGCGTTTGCGTCCGTCGAAGACATAGTCGCTGGAGACATGGACGAGGGTGATTCGGTGCTCGATGCAAATTTGGGCAAGCCGTTCCACCGCCGTGACATTTGTGGCCCAGGCATCGTGTCTTCCGATTTCGCTTTCCGCCAGATCGACCTGGGTATACGCTGCGGCGTTGATCACCGTCCCGTAGTCCGACCAGTTGACCCGGGCCACGTGGGCCGGATTGCAGAGGTCGAATTCCGAGCGCCGCGGAAACTCATGGCGGTCGTCGCCGGATAGGAGCGCCGACAACGCGCGCCCCAGTTGCCCGCTCCCGCCGATGACCAGGGTCTTCAACGGCTGCACCGGAACGACATCGACCAAGGCCGGGTGGGACTTGTCCGCATCCGAGATGGTCGCCTTGTCCAAGGGGATCGGCCACGGGATATTGGCGGTTTCGTCGGCCAGGTTCACGAACGTGTAGTTCTCCTGGGCATGCGGCGACCAGTGTTCCGTCACCAAATAGCTGTATCCGGTGTTCGGTTCCAGCGTCTGGAAACCGTTCCCGACTCCGCGCGGCACAAAGACCGCCTGGCCAGCGGTGAGAATCGTGGTGAAGCTGGTGCCGAAGCCTTCCCCGGCGCGCAAATCCACCCAGGCGCCAAAGACCGACCCGCCGACCACGGCGACGTACTTGTCCCAAGGCTCGGCGTGGATCCCCCGGGTTGTCCCCGGTTCCCGGTTGAAGGATACGTTGTTCTGCACCGGGCGGAAGTCAGGCAGCCCCGCGGCCGTCATCTTCTCGCGCTGCCAATTCTCCTTGAACCAGCCCCGCGCGTCCTCGTGCACGGGCAACTGGACCACCAACAGCCCGGGGATGTCGGTGGTCAGGATTTCGGGCGCCTTCACCGGCCGGGACCTTCCGCTGCGGCCGCGAGTTGGTGGGCCTGTTCCTGAAGCACGTAGCGGTCTTCGGTCTGCCGCTTGCTCGGCTCCCACCACCAGCGGTTCTCCCGGTACCAGGCGATGGTTTGGGCCAGGCCCGCGGCAAGGTCCTGGTGCTGCGGGCGCCAGCCCAGCTCCTTGCGCAGGGTGCCCGCGTCGATCGCGTAGCGCAGGTCGTGGCCGGGCCGATCGGCAACGGAGTCGAAGGCGTCCCTGTCCTCGCCCAGCAGGTCAAGAATCGTTTCCAGGACCTCGCGGTTGTTCTTCTCGCCGTCGGCCCCGATCAGGTAGGTTCGGCCCACCTCGCCCCGCTGCAGGATTTCCCAGACGGCCGACGAATGGTCATCGACGTGGATCCAGTCTCGGACGTTGGCTCCGCTGCCGTACAGCTTGGGCCGCTCTCCGTTGAGGATGTTGGTGATCTGCCGAGGGATGAACTTTTCCACGTGCTGGTACGGCCCGTAGTTGTTCGAGCAATTGCTCAGCGTCGCCCGCACCCCGAATGACCGCACCCACGCCCTGACCAAGAGGTCCGAGGCGGCCTTTGTCGACGAGTAGGGACTCGAGGGGTTGTACGGGGTGGTTTCGGTGAAGCGCGCCGGATCGTCCAGCTCCAGGTCGCCGTAGACCTCGTCCGTCGAGATGTGGTGGAAACGCACGTCGTGGCGCCTGACCGCCTCGAGCAAGGTGTAGGTTCCCACGATGTTGGTGTTCAGGAATGGTGCGGGGTCGTGGAGTGAATTGTCGTTGTGGGATTCCGCGGCAAAATGGACCACGGCGTCGACCTCCCCCACAAGTTCGTCGACCAGCGTGGCATCGGTGATATCCCCGATTCTTAGCTGGACCCGATCGGCGGGAAGGCCCCTGAGCGACTCGGGATTTCCCGCGTAGGTCAGTGCGTCCACAACAACGATGCTTGCTTGGGAGTGCGCAATCACGTAACGAACAAAATTTGCCCCAATGAATCCGGCACCCCCAGTTACCAGGATTCTTTCCATGGTTGCTAGGCTAGCGCCCCTCCCCTTTCGTGGCTAGGTGTGCTTAGTATGTGCCCATGAGGGGGATAATTCTTGCCGGGGGCACGGGTTCACGCTTGCATCCGATCACGCACGGGGTTTCAAAACAGCTGGTACCCGTGTACGACAAGCCGATGATCTACTACCCGTTGAGCACCTTGATGCTCGCGGGAATCAGGGACATCCTGGTGATTACGACCCCGGCGGATGCCCGCCAATTCCGCGAGTTGCTGGGCGATGGTTCGCAATTCGGGATCCGGCTGGACTACGCCGTCCAGGAATCCCCGGACGGCCTGGCCCAGGCGTTCATCATCGGGGAGGAGCACATCGGGGACGGGCCCGTCGCGTTGGTGCTGGGCGACAATATTTTCTACGGCCCGGGCTTCGGCACCCAGCTTGCCGATTTCCATGGCAGCTCGGGTGCCTCCATCTTCGGGTACTGGGTCAAGGATCCCGGCGCCTATGGCGTGGTTGAATTCGACCAGACGGGCAAGGCCATTTCACTCGAGGAAAAACCGGAGAAGCCGAAGAGCAACTACGCGGTGCCCGGCCTGTACTTCTACGACAACACGGTGATCGAGCGAGCCCGACACCTTTCGCCCTCGCCGCGTGGCGAACTTGAGATCACCGACATCAACCGCCAGTACCTGGACGAAGGATCGCTGCGGGTCAACGTGCTGGCACGCGGCACCGCGTGGTTGGACACGGGGACCTTCGATTCGCTCAATGACGCGTCGAACTTCATCCGCACCATCGAGGCCCGCCAGGGACTGAAGATCGGGGTGCCTGAAGAGGTCGCCTGGCGCAGCGGATACATCGACGACGCCTCGCTGGAGTCGTGCGCGCGAAAGCTCGGCAAGAGCGGCTACGGCGCCTACCTGCGCATGCTGCTGTCAAACAAATTCGAGGACCCGTACCACTAACGGCACCGGTGCCCCGTGTCGGCCGTTTCCGGTCCGACCCTGCAAAGACAAAAGCGGTGTTCCGCCTTCCTCCCGGTATGCCGGAAGGAAGGCGGAACACCGCTCTAGACGCCGCGGCGCCATGGCCGCAGGCGGTTTTGGTTAGACGGCGTACGGGTCGGCAATGCCGATGTACTGGGTGGTGGTGTACTCGGCGAGGCCCTCGGCTCCGCCTTCGCGGCCCAGACCGGACTGCTTCACGCCACCGAACGGTGCCGCGGCGTTGGAGATGACGCCGGCGTTGAAGCCAACCAGGCCGAACTCGATCTTCTCGGCCACGCGGAACAGGCGGTTGTGGTCCTTGGTGAAGACGTAGGAAGCCAAACCGTACTCGCTGGCGTTGGCCAGTTCGATGGCGTGTGCCTCGTCGCGGAAGGTGGTGATCGGGGCAACCGGGCCGAAGATTTCCTGGCGGAGGATCTCGGCGTCGTTGGCGACGTTGGTCAGCACGGTCGGCTGGTAGAAGTAGCCCGGGCCGTCGACCGGCGCGCCGCCGGTGATTGCCACGGCGCCTGCCTCGATGGCCTTGACGACCAGTGCGTGCACGTCGTCGCGTGCGTTGCCGTCGATCAGCGGGCCGACGTTGGTGGTCGGCTCGGTGCCGCGGCCGGTCTTCAGGGCGCCCATGGCCGCCGCGAACTTGGCCGTGAATTCCTCGGCCACGGACTCGTGGACCAGGAAGCGGTTGGCTGCGGTGCAGGCCTCGCCCATGTTACGCATCTTGGCTGCCATGGCGCCCTCGACTGCGGCGTCGATGTCTGCGTCCTCGAAGACCAGGAACGGTGCGTTGCCGCCCAGTTCCATGGAGGTGCGCAGCACGTTCTCGGTGGCGTCCTTCATGAGCATCTTGCCCACGGCGGTGGAACCGGTGAAGGACACCTTGCGCAGGCGGGAGTCGGCCATCAACGGGCCGGAGATCTTGGAGGCGCTGGCCGAGGAAACGACGTTCAACACGCCTGCCGGCAGGCCGGCTTCCATCATGACCTGGGCGAAGAGCTGCGAGGTCAGCGGGGTGAGCTTGGCGGGCTTGAGCACCATGGTGCAACCTGCGGCGATGGCCGGGGCGACCTTGCGGGTGGCCATGGCCAGCGGGAAGTTCCACGGGGTGATCAGGAGGCACGGGCCGACGGGCTTGGTCTGCACGATCATCTTGTTCTTGCCCTCGGGGGTGGTGAGGTAGCGGCCGTAGTCGCGTACCGTCTCCTCCGAGAACCAGCGCAGGAACTCGGCGCCGTAGGTGACCTCGCCGCGGGCTTCCGCCACCGGCTTGCCCATTTCCAGGCTCATCAGCAGGGCGAAGTCGTCGGCACGCGCGGTGACCAGGTCGAAGGCGCGGCGCAGGATCTCGGCGCGTTCGCGCGGTGCGGTCAGGGCCCACGAGGCCTGGACGGCGTCGGCTGCGTCGAGTGCTGCCATGGCGTCTTCGCTGGTGGCGCTGGCCAGGGTGGCAAGCTTTTCGCCGGTGGCCGGATCGAACACGTCGAAGGTGCCGCCGTCGGAGGCATCGCGCCATTCGCCGTTGATCAGCAGGCCGGTGGGAACGGAGGCGATCAGCGCGGCTTCACGCTCTGGGGTAATGGTCATCGGGGCGTTCTCCCTTGAACGAAAGGTATCGGGCGGTGGAACATTTCCCTGCCCACGCTAGTGGGGCAGAGTGTGGCTGTAAATTTCTATCTGCACTATGACGCACCCCAAGCGTTGTGCAGGTATCCCAAAGGATCGGGTGCCGGCCCCGGACCGGGCTCCGGACTAGGCGCGTGCTTCGAGCACCGCGGCGTACAACTCGCGCTTGGAGACGCGTTCCGTTTCGGCGACTGCAGCCACCGCTTCCTTCAGGCGCAGGCCCTCCGTGACGAGTTGCTGCACCTGTGCCACGTGGTCGACGGCGCGGGCGGGTTCCCCGGCCGGGGCGCCGCCGATGACCACGGCGATTTCGCCGCGGACCTCGCCCTCGGCCCAGAGCAGCAGCTCGCCGAGGTTGCCGCGGATGACCTCCTCGTACATCTTGGTCAGTTCGCGGGCGATCGCACCGGGGCGGTCTGCCCCGAAGGCGTCGCGCAGCGCACGGATCATCGCATCTAGGCGGTGCGGGGCCTCGAAGAACACCATGGTGCGCTGCTCGGTGGCCAGGTCCTCCAGGCGCTTGGCGCGCTCCCCCGCCTTGCGCGGCAGGAAACCCTCGAAGGTGAAGCGGTCGGTGGGCAGGCCCGAAAGCGCCAGTGCCGTCAGCACGGCCGAGGGACCCGGAACCGCGGTGACGGTGATTCCCGCCGCCACGGCGGCCTCCACCAGCTTGAATCCGGGGTCCGAGACCGCCGGCATGCCCGCATCCGAGACCACCAGGATCGTGGCGCCGCCGGCGACAAGCTCCAGCAGTTCGGCCAGGCGGTGGGTCTCGTTGTGTTCGTGGTAGCTGATCAGGCGTCCCGGGACCCGAACGCCCAGGCCCTGGGCCAGGTGCAGGAAGCGCCGGGTGTCCTCGGCCGCGACGACGTCTGCGCTCTTCATGAGTTCG
Source organism: Paeniglutamicibacter sp. NPDC012692 (assembly GCF_042901625.1). NCBI lineage: Bacteria > Bacillati > Actinomycetota > Actinomycetes > Micrococcales > Micrococcaceae > Paeniglutamicibacter > Paeniglutamicibacter sp. NPDC012692. Next base: position 310,189 of record NZ_JBIBDE010000004.1, on the reverse strand, counting down.
ATCAGCCGCGGGGAGGCGTCGGACAGGTTGCCAATGGGGGTTGCCGCGAGGACAATCTGGCCCGGCTTTTCTTGAGTTTCCACACGCCAAGCCTACTCGCAGCGCCGCCCTCCCCGCGCACGCGGGGGCCCGCCGGTAGAGTAATGACGGTGAACACAGCATCCCCGCAGACCACGCGCCGCTGGGCCATCGACCCCGACCAGGCCTTCAGCGTCCAAGCGCTGCGCGAGAGGCTCATCGGGAGGGTCTTCGTCCCCGGGCTGTGGGGCTGGATCGTTCCGCTGGCCGTGACGGTTCTGGCGGGCATGCTGCGCTTCACCAACCTCAACCACCCCCACCTGCTGATCTTTGACGAGACCTACTACGTCAAGGACGCGTACACCATGATGCACGCGGGCTACGAGCTGGAGTGGGGCGAGAACCCCAACGACGCGTTCATCAACGGGCACCCCGAGCCGAAGAACACGGCGTCCTTCGTGGTGCACCCGCCGCTGGGCAAGTGGCTGATCGCGGGGGGCATGTGGCTCTTCGGCACGGACAACGGCCTGGGCTGGCGCTTCAGTGCCGCGCTCTTCGGCACGTTGTCGGTGCTGCTTATCGCGTTGGTCGCGCAGAAACTGTTGTCCTCGGTGGTCCTGGGCGGTCTGGCCGGCGGGCTGGCAGCCATCGACGGACACCAGATCGTCATGTCCCGCACCGGGCTGCTGGACATCTTCCTGATGTTCTTCATCCTCGCCGGTTTCTGGGCACTGCTCAACGACCGCTTCCACGGCCGCGAGAAACTCGCCAGGGCGCTGGCCACCGTCGACGGGAAACTGCCCGACCCCCGGCTGCTGGCCTACGGCCCCTGGATCCTGTGGCGGCCCTGGCGGCTGCTGGCCGGCGTGATGCTCGGCTGCGCGGCCGGCGTGAAATGGTCGGCGCTGTCCTTCATCGCGATCTTCGGCCTGATGACGGTGCTGTGGGACCTATCGGCACGGCGCCGCGCAGGCATCAGGCACTGGATCGTCGGCGGGGTGCTGCGCGACGGAATCCCAGCGTTCATCACCATCATCCCCACGGCATGCGCCGTGTACCTGGCGACCTGGACCGGCTGGCTTGCCACGTCGGGCGGCCGCTACAGGCAGTGGGCCGCGGAGAACACGTCGGACACCTGGGGCTGGGTCCCGGCCTCGCTGCGCTCGCTGGCCGAGTACCACCGCGCCGCCTATGCCTTCCACCAGGGCCTGAGTTCCCCGCACGGCTGGGAGTCATCCCCGTGGAGCTGGCTTTTCGCGGGCCGACCCGTGCTCTTCTTCTACGAGTCGCGCAGCAACGGCGAGTACGGCTGCCTGGACGCCAATTGCGTCCAGGGCATCACCGACCTGCCCAACCCGATCATGTGGTGGGCGGCAACGCTGAGCCTGCTGTTGCTGATCTTCTACTGGATCGGCGCCCGCGACTGGCGCGCCGGGGCGATCCTCGGGGTGATCGCCGCCGGCTTCCTGCCGTGGTTCGCCTACCCCGAACGAACCATGTTCTTCTTCTACACGCTGCCCTTTGCACCGTTCATGGTGCTGGCGCTGACCTACGTGCTGGGCAGGTTCCTGCCCCCGGACGCGCATTCCCCGTGGCACAGGCGCCGCCTGCTCATGCTGGGCATGTTCGTGGCGCTGGTCGTCGCCGTGTCCGCCTTCTTCTGGCCGATCTGGTCCGGGCAGATGGTCACCTACGACGACTGGCGCATCCACATTTGGATGCCGAGCTGGTCCTAGGCCCGCCCGACCCGAACCGCCGGATCCGGCCGGCGGATCCGAAGCACCGGCGCCGGCCCGCACCCCGACACCTTGACCACCCCGACAAGCAGGAACATTCATGCGCGAAGCAAGCACCGAAAAACTCATCGACCTTCCCCCGGGGTTCAACACCACCCAGCTGCTGGTGGACAGGCTCGCAGCCGGCGGCGGCGCCCCGTTGTTCAGCGTCAAGCGCGACACCGCATGGCACGACGTGTCAACGGCCGACTTCGTCGCCGACGTGCGCTCGCTGGCCAAGGCGCTCATTGCCGACGGCGTGCGGCCCGGGGACCGCGTGGCCATCATGTCCCGCACCCGCTACGAGTGGGCTCTGGCCGAGCAGGCAATCTGGTTTGCCGGCGCCATCTCCGTGCCGATCTACGAGACCAGCTCCCCCTTCCAAGTCGAATGGATCCTGCGTGATTCGGGGGCCAGGCACGTGTTCGCCGAGGACTCCCAGCGCGTCGGGGTGGTCCGCGCGGCGGTGGCCTCGCTGGGCGAAACCGTCACGATCTGGCCCTTCGAATCCGGTGCCGACGACGCCGCCGACTCCCCCATCCCCGCCGGCGGGCTGCGGCGGCTGCTGGAGCGGGGCGCCGCGTCGGTGGTCTCGGAGGCCGATGTGGAGGCCGTCCGCACCATCGCCGGGCTCGCGGACACCGCAACGCTGGTGTACACCTCGGGCACCACGGGCCGCCCCAAGGGCTGCATGATGACCCACGCGAACTTCTCCGAGGTCGCCGTGAACCTCGCCCCGCACATGGCCAAGGTGCTGGGCGACGGTGAACGCACCCTGATGTTCCTGCCGCTGGCCCACGTCTTCGCCCGCGCAGTGCAGCAGGTCTGCCTGCACGCGGGATCCACGATCGCCCACACCCCGTCCGCCGCGACGCTGGTCGAGGACATGGCAGCGGTGAAGCCCGGCTTCCTGCTGGCTGTCCCGCGCATCTTCGAGAAGATCCGCGCCACCGCGTTCGCGACCGCGGAGGCCGCCGGCAAGGGCGCGCTCTTTGCCCAGGCCGAGGCCGTCGCCATCCAGTACTCGAAGGCCGCGGATGCGCGCGGGCGCGGCGAACGCGTCTTCCGCTCCCCCGTGCTGCTGGCCAAGCACGCGCTGTTCAACAAGGTGCTCTACCCGAGGCTGCGCGCGGTGCTCGGCGGGCACGCCCGCTACACGATCTCCGGGGCCAGCGAGCTGAACGCCGACCTGGCGCACTTCTTCCGCGGCGCCGGGCTGGGACTGCTGGAGGGCTACGGGCTGACCGAGACCACGGCCCCGGCCACCGTGAACATGGCCGACGACGTGCGGGTCGGCACCGTGGGCATCCCGATCCCGGGAACCACTATCCGCATCGCCCCGGACGGGGAGGTGCTGGTCAAGGGCATCGGGGTCTTCGCCGGCTACCACAACAACCCCGAGGCCTCGGCGGGCGCCTTCGACGCCGACGGCTTCTTCAAGACCGGCGACACCGGCACCCTGGACGAGGCCGGTTTCCTGAGCATCACGGGGCGCAAGAAGGACATCATCGTCACCGCCGGCGGCAAGAACGTCGCGCCCGGCCCGCTCGAGGAATACGTCCGATCCGACCGGCTGGTCTCCCAGGTGGTCGTCGTCGGCGAGAACCGCCCGTTCGTCGCGGCCCTTGTCACGCTCGACGCCGACGAGCTGGGCCCGTGGTGCAAGGCCAACGGGTTGCCCCCGCTGTCGCCGGCCCTGGCCGCGGTGCACCCGCTGGTGCTGGCCACGGTGCAGCATGCGGTGGATGCGGCGAACACCACGGTGTCGCAGGCGGAAACCATCAGGAAGTTCGTGGTGCTCGAGAACGATTTCACCGAGGAATCGGGGCATTTGACCCCCTCGATGAAGCTCAAGCGCAGCAGCGTGATCGACTCGTTCGCCGCGGAAATCGACAAGCTCTACCAGCGCTAGAACCGGCACCCAGGCCGGCACAAGTCCGGTCGCCGACGCACAGACACAGGCGCACAAGAGGGGCCCTGCCGGGTTCGGGGATTTGGATCCCGAACCCGGCAGGGCCCTCGCTGTTTACCAGGTCGTTGCTACTTCAGCCCGAAGACCCGCGCATCCTGGCGCAGCCGCGAGGCCTCGCGGCGCTTGGCCGTCGGCCAGGTGGCGATGAGCGTGATGACCGAGGTGAGCACGACCAGCAGCGCGATGGCGATCGCCGCGTCGACCCAGAACTGCGGCGGGTAGAGCCGGATCAGCGTGTCGGAGTAGTTGAACGTCCAGGTGCCATTGGCGAAGAAGATCTTGTGGAAGCCGGTGAAGAAGGCCTCCCAGCCCAGCACCGCCAGCGTGCCCAGCACGGCGAACAGCCCCAGCGTGGCGACGGCGCCGGCAAAGAGCCCGCGGCGGATGCCGCCGGCATAGCGCTTGCCCAGGTAGACGAGTGCCACCACCACGAGCGCCGCAAGCAGCAGGCCCGCCAAGTAGGTGGTGGAGATGACGTTCTTGACGTCCAGCATGTGCTGGACCTCGGTGTTCAGGAACAGCGGGTTGCCCAGCGTGTCGCGCAATTCGCCCAGGTAGCGGGAGTCCGCGAAGTTGTTCAGGTAGTCGACGCCGTAGGAACCGTAGAGCATCCGGTCCGAGGTGCTGAAGCCGAAGCCGTCCGCCGGGAAACCGGGGCGCTGGTAGGCGATCCAGAGGAAGACCGGGCTGGCGGTCAGGCGGATGGCCAGGATCAGCAGCACGAACGGGTAGGCGACGGCCAGCAGGACCTGCAGGGTGCGGGCCAGCGGCGGCTTGGCACCGAGGGCGGCCTCGCGGGCGGCACGGCGCTCGCGGGCGGCGCGGGTCGGTTCCGGAACCGGCGTGTACGCGCCGAAGACCCGGTTGCGTGCCTCGGCAACGGCGGAGGCAGTCAGCGCCGCGCTTGCCGCGGCGGGGTCGTCGATGGCGGAGTCGTCCGCGGCGGATCCGGCAGCAGCGGGGGTCGGCAGCGCCCGTGTTTCCGGGGCCTTCGCGGACGGGTCCGCAGGTGTCGCGGCGGTCGGGGTCGGGGCCTGCTTCGGGGCCGGCGCCCTGAGCGGTTCGACGGGGATCCGGGCGATGACGTCGTCGATCTCCTGCGGGTCGCGCGCCGGGGCCGCCTTCGGCGCGGGGCCGGCGGTGGCCGCGATGCTGGACGCCGCGGCGGCCGCGGCGCTGATGGCCGGGTTTGGCGCAGCCGGGGCGGTTGCCGGGAGTTGGTGCTCGACCGGCTCGTCCACTGGTTCCACCAGTGACTCGGCTTCCGGGAGGACCATCGGGGAGGGCGCGGATCCCTTGGCTGCGGCTGCGGCACGGGAGGCGGCGATCGTCGCCTCGATCTTCGCTGCGGCGGCCGCTGCGGCGGCGCTCAGCGGCATTGCCTCGGCCTTGGCCGGGACCTTGACGGGTTCGGCGGCCAGGACCGCGGCGCCGGCACCCGGCTCCGCCGTTTGCGCCGTCCGGGGCTCCGGTTTGCCAGCCTGGGGTTCGTCCTGCTCTGCCATGTTCTCCCTCACAACTAATGACAATTGGCGACGTGCCTGTGCGGGGACTGAGGCATACTTGCCGGGCCCGGAACACACCACTGTGCAAGCCTATCGAGACATGTGCCCAACCGGCTGCTCACCGCGGTGTTCGCGACCCAGCGTGTCGGATGCCGGGCCCCGGTTCCGCCGTCCCCGGCGGCCGCGATCGGGAAGGCAAAACGGCACTCAGTAGCGGTAGGTTTCCGGCTTGTACGGACCCGCGGCATCGAGCCCCAGGTACGCGGCCTGGGCCGGGTCCAGTACCGTCAGTTCAACGCCCAGGGCGTCCAGGTGCAGCCGGGCGACCTTCTCGTCGAGGATCTTGGGCAGCACGTGGACCCCGTTGGCGTAGGCGTCCGTTCCGGCCTTGGTGAACAACTCGATCTGGGCGATCACCTGGTTGGTGAAGGAGCTGGACATCACAAAGGACGGGTGGCCCGTGGCGTTGCCGAGGTTCAGCAGGCGCCCCTCGGAAAGCACGATGATGGAGCGCTCCGCCTCGGTGCCGGTCCCGAAGACCCATTCGTGGACCTGCGGCTTGATCTCGACCTTGCGGACGCCCGGGATGTCGGCGAGCCCCGCCATGTCGATCTCGTCGTCGAAGTGGCCAACGTTGCCCACGATCGCCTTGTTCTTCATGCCCTGCAGGTGGGCGGCGGTGATGATGTCCCGCCCGCCGGTGGTGGTCACGAAGATGTCGCCCCGGGCGAGCACCGTTTCAAGCCTCGCGACCTGGTAGCCGTCCATCGCGGCCTGCAGCGCGCAGATCGGGTCGATCTCGGTGACGACGACCCGGGCGCCCTGCCCGCGCATGGCCTCCGCGGCGCCCTTGCCCACGTCTCCGTAGCCGCAGATGACCACGACCTTTCCGCCGATCAGCACGTCGGTGGCGCGCATGATCCCGTCGGGCAGCGAGTGGCGGATGCCGTACTTGTTGTCGAACTTGGACTTGGTGACCGAGTCGTTGACGTTGATCGCCGGGAAGCGCAGCGTGCCGGCGGCGGACATCTGCTTCAGCCGCAGGACCCCGGTGGTGGTTTCCTCGCTGACACCCAGGATGCGCCCGGCGATGCGGGTGAACTTGGCGGGGTCCTTGGCCAGGGCGGCGCGCAGGGTCGCCAGCACGATGCCGTGCTCGTGGCTTTCTGCGGCCTCGGGGCCCGGCACCGCGCCGGCGGCCTCGTACTGCGCGCCCAGGTGCACCAGCATGGTTGCGTCCCCGCCGTCGTCCAGGATCAGGTTCGGGCCCAGCTCCGGGTCTTCGGCGGCCCCCGGCCAGGTGAGGATCTGCTCGGCCGTCCACCAGTAGTCCTCGAGGGATTCGCCCTTCCAGGCGAACACCGGGACCCCGGCGGGGTTTTCGGGGGTTCCGGTGCCCACCACCACGGCCGCGGCGGCCTCGTCCTGGGTGGAGAAGATGTTGCAGGAGGCCCAGCGCACCTGCGCGCCGAGGGCCACCAGTGTTTCGATGAGCACCGCTGTCTGCACCGTCATGTGCAGGGACCCGGCAATGCGGGCCCCGGCCAGCGGCCGGGAATCGGCGTATTCGGTGCGCAGGGACATGAGCCCCGGCATCTCGTGCTCGGCCAGGCGGATCTGGTGGCGTCCGGCCGCGTGCAGCGAAAGGTCTGCGACCCTGAAATCGATGCCCATCGCCGGTTCACTCCCCCGTGGGTGCGGGGCCCGCCCCGGAATCGGCGGGGATCACCGTGGCTTCCTGGGCCAGCAGCATCGGGATGCCTTCGACGATCGGGTAGCTGTAGCGTTCGCCGTTCTCGCCGGTTCCGGTGGAAACCAGCGCGGCGCCGGACTGCACAAGTTCCGAGCCCGTCAGGGGGCAGCGGAGCAGGGATGAAAGTTCAGTGGAAAGATTCGACATGCAACCCAGTTTAGGGCTCCATGTTCCCCTCGCGCAGTACGCGCAGGTGCCTGCGCGTCAGGTGGGAGCCGGAGCCGGGTTCGATCGCCGGGGGCGAGGTGCGCGGGGCCGGGACTTCGCCCGCAGGTTCGACGGCGACCTGGGCTTCCTGTTCCCGCACGGCCCGCGCCAGCGCATACAGGTCGTCGCTGCTCAACGGCGCTTCGCTGGGCAAGGCCAGGCGCAACACTTCCCACCCCAGCGGCACGGTCAGGCGGGCCGCATGGGTGGCGCACAGGTCATAGCAATGCGGCTCCGCGTACGTGGCCAGCGGGCCCAACACGGCGGTTGAGTCGGCATACACATACGTCAAAGTCGCAATGGCCGATTGACGGCACGCCGAACGTGAACAAAGTCTGGAAGATCCCACGGTTAGACAGACTACCCGGTTCCGCGCCGTTTGCCGCGACGCACCGCCGCGGGCCGGCACAATGCCGCGCCGATGCGGTGCCGGGGCGCGCTGCCTGGCCTAGTCTTGGGTCATGGACAAACACCTGTCGATCGACCTGGATTCCATCGATCCGGAGGAACCCGGGCAGGGCGCCGAACAGGGCGAGTGGCGCGGCTTCAGCAGGCGCAAGCGCAACCGCCACGGGCGCGGGCGGCGCGGGCCGATGCTCGATGCCCGGCTGCCCGGAGCGCGCACCCGCGAGGAGCACTTCGAGGACCTGCTGGTCGAATCCGCCGAACGCCTGGCCGACCGGTGGGGCGACCGGGTGACGGCCATCGACTTCCGCCTGATGCTGGTGCCCAACGCGAAGGTCCTGGCCAAGGTGCAGGCCACCGGCTCGCGCGTGCCGTGGGCCACCAGCCGCCCGGGGCGACCGGGACGTCCCGAGCGCATCACCGTGTACCGGCGCCCCATCGAGCAGGCCTGCCCGGTCCCGGCCGAGCTGGCCGAATTCGTGCACATGGCGGTCGTCGAACAACTGGCTGAGCTGTGGGCCATGGACCCGCAGGACATCGACCCCGGCTACCGCGGATGGGGCAACGGGTTCGGGGACTAGGTCCGCGAACCGCGGCTCCGCGGACCTAGTGGCGCAGCTGCACCTGGACGCCCTCGCGTCCCACCGGGGCGTCGCCCAGCGGAAGCACGGCGATGCCCGCCGAGCCTTCCTCGATGGTCGTTGCCGCGTAGCTCGGGGCGCCGCTGGCCGAGAGCATCACGGCCGCAACGTCTGACCCCAGGTCGCCGGCGGCAAGCACCACCGTCTTGGAGCCCGAGAGTTCGATCTTCCGCTCCGCGCCCAGGGCCCCGTTCCTGCCCAGCGGGCGGACCGTGACCGTGGAAGCGTCCGCCGGCGCGTTGAGCACCAGCTTCGCATTGCCGAACTCCGGCATCACCACCAGGTGCTCGCTGCCGATCCGCGCGGCGCCGGGCGCCCAGGCCTGGTCCATCGGTTCGGCGGCCTTGGTTCCGCGCACCAGCTTGACCGCGGCGCTGACGGCCGAATCCCCCTCGACCACGACCGTGTAGGCGCCGGCCGGGAGGCCAGTCAGCGGAAGTCTGGCCGTCGCGTTGGAGGCCACGACCAGCTCCCCGCCACCGGGGACGGCCACCTCGCCCGCGGCGCCCAGGAGGCGGACTTTGACGGTGGCACCCTCGGCGGAGGTTGCCGCCACGTGGAGCTCGGGAACCGCGTCGGCGGTGGCCGCGGACCCGGCCAGCTCGCCCGCCTGCTTCGGGTCCAGCAGGACCACGCCGGGGATGACCTGGCTGTTGGCGGCCGGGGTGCCCGCGACCAGGTAGTCGACGCCGCCCGGGACCAGCCCGCGCAGGGTGCTTTGCTGGATGGTCGCGTTCACCCGGCCGCCGGATGCCACGACCTTCAGCGAGAGCGATTTCTCGTTCGGGGCGTAGGCGGCAAGGACCAGCGACTTCGATTCGCCAGGTGCGATCGCCACGGATTCCAGGTTCGGCGCGGGGATCATGCCACCGGTGCCGCGCAGGTCGATGCGGACCTGGCTCACCGACGACGAGGAATTCACCAGGTGCAGGATCGAGGTGGTTCCTCCGGTGGTCGAGGCCCCAGTGATCCAGGACTCGGCGGCGGGGGCAGTGCACGGGGCCGCGGCCAGCCCGGCCAGGTCCCCGTCCTTGGCGGTGTAGTAGCGTGCGGCAGCGGACAGGGACTGCACGCCGCCCAACGGCTGGGTGCGCAGGCTCAGCGGTGCGTCGTGGGCGACGCCGCCCGCGACCACGCCCTTGCGCTGCGAGGTTCCGTCCTTGGCCGAGCCGGTGAGCGTGGCGGCCTCGGCCTCGTCGAGCCGCGGGGCCAGTTGCTGCCCGGCCGTTCCGTTGGCTTCCAGCAGCTGCGCGCCGGGGATGCGTCCCGCGGTGTCGGAGAGCGCCGCGGCACGAACCAGCGACCTGGCGTCCTTCGATGCCGGGGCGAACTCGGGGTCGGTTCCGCTTCCGGCGCCCTTGAGCAGGCGCACCGAGGCGGGGCAAGTGGCCAGCGAGTCGCCGGCGGGCAACGTGGTCAGTTCCGTGGTTGCGCCCTGGGCCGGAAGCTCGGGCGGGAACAAGGACCCGGCTGCGATGGCCGCGGCCCCCAGGCAGAGCACGGCAACCGAGCCGACGACGCCCAGGACCTTGCGTCCGGCGGCTGGTTCCTTGGCGGGACGGCCACCGGCTGCGGATTTTGCCCCGCGCGCTGCGGCACGCGCCTTCGGCTCCGACGCACGCGCGGCACCCGCCGGCGCCGCCTCGTTCGTCGTGGCGGCTTCCTTGGCGGGTTCGCCCTTGCCGGAACCGGCTTGGTTCGATCCGGCTTGGTCCGATCCAGCTTGGTCCGATCCAGCTTGGTCCGATTCGGGCTTGACCGATTCGGGCTTGACCGATTCGGGCTTGACCGATTCGGGCTTGTTCGATTCGGTCACGCCGGATTCTGGCTTGATCGATTCAAACTTGGCGGGATCTTCCTTGCCGGCCGGTGCCCGGTCGGCAAGATCCCCGGCGTCCGCCGCGGGGGCGGCAGGAGCCGGAACCCGGGCCTCGGAAACTGGGGCCTCCGCGGCCACTGCCGGCTCCGCGGGCTCCGGCCGGGCGGGCTCCTGTGCACTGGCTTCGGGCCTGCCCAGTGAGATGCGCCGGCGCTTGGAGCCGCGTTCGGCCTCACGTCGTTCGCGACGGGATTCGCTCATGACTTGTTCTCCTTGGCTCGCGTCTCGCGGTGTCCGCGATCGAGCTCGTTGATGCTTTCGGCGTTTCCGCGGGTGCGGTATTCGTCCAGCCGGCGCGTGGCGAACCGGCGGCTGCGCGGAATCGGGATGGCCAGCAGCAATGCCAGCAGCAGCACGGTCCATTGGGCGATGGCCACGGGAATCTCGAACGGACTGCGGTAGCCGACGTTCAAGGTGCCGCCCTGCGGGCCCAGTTCAAAGCCCTGCGCCCAGGCCAGGGACTGCGTTCCGGCGGCCCCGGCCAGCCCCGCGCTGTTGGGCCCGACGGTCGTCCGCTTCAACGGAACCCCGTCAAGGGTGGCCCACCAACCCGCATCGGCGCGCTCGGAAAGCACGACCATCCGGCTGCCCTCCCCCGGCGCCACGGTGGCGTTGGAGACCTCGGCCCGGCGAGACGGCAGCAACGCGGTGGTTTGCCCGTTGGTGGTCACCCGGACCCGGGAAGTGAAATCGGTGGCGTTGTCGGCACCGGCCACCTCGGTCTGCTGTTCGACCCGCCACAGCCAGCCGGCATCGGTCTTGCCCACGGGCACCAACCCCTGTACGGAGTCAAGCTGCGCGACCAGGGCCGAGGCGGTGTCGTCGCTTTCCTGCAGCACCACGAATCCGGTGCCCAGGGAGGCCAGCGCCGCGCGCGGGTCAAGGGCCGAATCGGAGACCAGCATGGCCACCGTCGACTCAATGAGCTTCTCGGCAGCGTCGTCCCCGCGCACCTGCGGGTTCAGCAGGTTCCCCCGGAGGCGTTCCGCGGTTGCGACCTGGGACAGCGCGTCCGCGGTGGTTCCGGAGCCGTTCATCAGGGCCGCCGAAACCGCGCCGTCCGTGCCCTGGGCCAGCACCAGCGTGCGGTCCTCGTAGCGGCCAAGCCCCCTGTCGGCGGCCGTGGCCGGCAACGTGCGCGGGGCAACCGCGCGCAGCGCACTGGTGGTTCCCCAGGAGGTCTGGGCGGCATCGCGTGGGGCGCCCTGGGACAGCACCCAGTTGGCGCCGCCGGCAACGATTGCCAGCGCCATCAGGGAGGATGCCACGGCCAGCGCGCCGGCCGGGGCCTTGCGTGCCGGGTCCACGGTCGATCCCTCGCGGTCCACCAGCGCGGCGGGTGCCGGGTCTTCCTGCTCCCGGCGCAGTGCCGCGAGGCCCAGCGCCGCGGCGAACAGCATCGCCAGGAGGAAACCGGAGACAAACGGGGCGTTGGACGGGCTCACCAACGAGTTGCCGGAAACCGCGGTCGGGACCAGGCCCGCGCCGTAGCCGGCAACAAGCAGCAGCACGCCGAGCAGCCACAGAGCCCGGGGCAGGGCCGACTTCCGGCCGCCCTGGAACAAGGACAGCACGGCAAAAACGATCAGCGGGGCGCCGATGGCCAGTGCCAGGACAAGCGCCCACGGACCCGAGGGCAGGAAACCGAAACCGGCCGGGACGGTCCACGGGTCGAAGTCGACGGGGAAGCCCAGGGCCTGGGCCCACAGCGGCGCCGGGGCGAAGGCCAGCGGCAGGCCGGGATCGGCCAGGGCCGCCCGCGGGTTGCCCAGCGCGGCGATGAGCAGCGGGGCCTGGAAGACGATCGCCGGAAGCGGTACCCACCACAGGGTCTTGGCCCGCGATCCCAACGGGATGGCGCACAGGATAATGAGCACCACCACGGCCAGGCCGAGCGACGGGGAGGCCGCCGCAACGGCGGCCAGCAACAGCGAGGCCGAGGCCGCAGCCGTCCACGACGGGACACCGCCGAATCCGGGGCGGGAAATGTTCTGCGTCTGGGCCCACGGGGCACGCGCCTTGGTGTCCGCCGCGGCACCGACCGTGCGCAGGAGCGCCATCAGCAGCAGCGGAGCCGCAACGTGCACCAGCGCGGCGCCGGCGCGGCCGGAGGCAAGCGACACCTGAAGCACCGGGGACAGGCCCCAGAGCAGTCCGCCGACCATGCGGGCAGCGCGCGAACGGGTCACGGCACCCAACCCCAGCCAGGCGCTGAGCGCCGCAAGCGGCATGGCCAGCAGGGTCAGCACGACCGCCGCGGCGTTTGCGTTGCCGCCGCCGAGCAGCGAGCCCAGCCAGATCAGGAAGTCGAACGGGTCGGCTCCGCCGGGGACGCCGGCACCGAGGTTCTGCCACCAGGTCGTGGCGTTGGTGAAGATCTCGCCCGCGGTGGTCGAGAGCGGGAGCAGTGCCCCGCCGGCGACGGCGGGGGCGCCGATCAAGGCACGCAGTCCGACCAGGGAGACGGCCAGGGTGCCAAGGACCGCCAGGATTGCGCTGACGATGGCCGAGGTGCGGGCCGGGGCGGCGAGCGCCGCGAAGTCGTTGCGGGAATCGCCGCTCGGGGCTTCCGAGGTCAGCGCGCCGGTGCCGTCGCCGTACACCTGCGCATGGTCGATGCTCTCAAGCATGTGCTTGCGGTGCTCTCGCACCTTGGACTGGTCCGTGAGGAGTCGCGCGATCGAGTTTCTCGGCACGCGGCGGGTCTCGGCGGCCGAGGCCCTCGAGCGGGAAAGTTTCAGGGGCGAGCCGACTGCGCGCAGCGTTGCGCCCAGCTGCCCGAATGCGTAGGCCGGGTCCTTGGCCAGGAGGGAATCAAAGAACCTGTAGAGGCCGCCGAGCACGGCGCCGACCACCAGGAACGGAACCTTCCAGGCGGCGGCGTGCTTCAGGCGCATGAAGACCTCGGCACGGCGGGTCTCGTGGGGTCCGGCCAGCGCCCTGACCACTTCGGCCTTGTGGTAGATGCGGGCCTGCGGCACCACCACCACGCGGTGTCCCATGAGGCGGTTGCGCCAGCAAAGGTCCATGTCGTCGCCCAAGCCGGGCAGCGCGGGGTCGAACCCGCCGAGCTCCTCGAAGACGTCGCGGCGGATCAGCATGCCGGCACTGGTCACGGCGAAGGAGTCGGTGCGCGCGTCGTACTGCCCCTGGTCGACCTCGTCGATTTCGATGAGGGTGACCCGCTCGGCGTATTCGTTCACGCCCAGGCCGACGTCCAGCAGGCGGCGCGGGGAATCCAGGTCGAGTTGCTTGCAGCCGGCGATGGTCACCGATTCGGTGGCCTCGACAACCGTGAGCAGCTTCTCCAGCGCATCGAGTTCGGGCACCGAATCATCGTGGATCAGCCACAGCCATTCGGTGCGCCCCGCCTTCGGCTGGCCCAGCGAATCGACGGCTGTTTTCACGGACCGGCCGAAGCTGTGTGGCGCGACGGAAAGGATGCTCGCATCCGAGGGAAGGTGCTTGCGCAGCAGTGCCTCGGAATCGTCGCTGGATGAAGCGTCGACTCCCACGAACCTGTCGATCAGACGTGTCTGATCCCGCAGTGCGGTGAGGGTTCGTGGGAGAAAAGCTGAGCCGTTGCGGGATGCCACAACGGCGGTAACGTGGATCGTAGGGAGAATTAGACTGCTCGTTTCCGTAAACGTCGACGTTCACGCTCTGACAATCCGCCCCAAATACCGAATCGTTCATCATTGGTCAATGCGTATTCCAGGCACTCGGAGCGCACGCTGCATGAGCCGCATACGCGCTTCGCGTCCCTTGTCGATCCGCCCTTTTCGGGGAAGAACGCTTCCGGGTCGGTTTGTGCGCAAAGCGCCTGGGACTGCCAGCCCAGTTCGCCATCTTCGGATTCGGCCCCCAAGCCTATCCAGATGGCCTTTGAAGGATTGCCACCGTCCAACTCCGCGTCGAGGCTTGGCGCCCACGACGGGGTTGGCGCTCCCGCAAGTTCGTTGACCGCGTCGTGGGCCAACAAGAATGCAGCTACTTGTTCTTCGCTGCTCAGAACCTGGGAATCACTGTCGCCATCGGCCAAGGTGGCCCCTGCCGGATCGACAAACCAGTCCGACGGCACGTTTCGCGACCCGAACTGGGCCGGCGCGACGCCCCGTACTGCCGCTTCTTCGAAGCCGCGATCCACGTTCCCCATGGTTCATTAACCTTCCGCTGTAACGAATTCGATTGAAAACTAGACCTTAGGAAAACAGCGACGGCTCCTCAATAAAAAGCCGCCGCGAGACAATTTCGCTCTCCCGGACGGTTCACTATCTAATTACACTGGTGTAACTCCGGATGCGTCAAGTGGAGGCGACGATTTTAGCGAAAGTTATCGTAGATTTAGAGTCACGCCACGCCCGCGACTTCAGTGATAGACACCAGCAAAACAGCAACCCCGTGAATTCCCCGTGAATTTCGGGCATGACAAGGAGCTTCCCCATGGCTTTTGATACCAATTCGTTATCTCCCGTTGAGGCCCTGCTGTCGCCGGTCCGGCACTCCACCCATCCATGGCTCACCTGGTACTCGCAAAACGGCGAGCGCGTCGAGCTCAGCGGCCGGGTCTTCGACAACTGGGTCGCCAAGAGCGCGAACCTTTTGAGCGAAGAATTTGATTTAGCCCCCGGAGACACCGTCGCCACCGACATGCCGGGGCATTGGAAGTCCGCCGCGCTGGCCCTGGCGTGCTGGCATTTGGGTGCCGAATTGCGCTGCGTCGCACCGGGAACGGACCCCGGAAGCGTGGACCTCTTTGTCACGGCTTCCCCCGAAACGCTCAATGTGGGCGGCTCGGTCGAGGTGCTGGTTGTCCCGCTCCCCTCGCTGGCAATGTCCTACGACGGCGAGCTTCCGGTGGGCTCCACCGACTATGCCGCCGAGGTGCGAGCCTACGCGGACTCCTACTCTGCCTCGCCCATCGACACCAGCGCGGTGGCCCTGGCCTCTGCGAACGGCGCGGACGGCGGGCAAAGCTTCAGCGAGCTATTCACCCCGGCGGGCGCGGAGGGAACCACGCTCGCAACCACAGCATGGCCGCTTGAGCGCCTGTTGCCGGCGCTCGTCGGCCTGTGGGCAAACGGCACCCCGGTGGTGCTCGTCGAGGAAGGCGTCGCGGTCACCGACCGCCTGCTGTCGGGTGAACGAGTGGTGAACCGGCTGGACCAGGCCGCCTAGGGACTGCTTCCCGGCGCACTCCCATCCCCCGGATGCAAAAAAGGTTCCCGTCGTTTCCACCCATTGGATGGAAACGACGGGAACCTTTTTGTCTTGCGGCCGGGCGTTGCCCTGCCGCAAGGAAAAGCTACTTGGCTGTTTCGCTCTCGGCCTGTGCCTGCTGCGGTTCTGCCGGGGCGGCGATCTTCGCGGTGCTGCCGGTTTCGGCACCCATGCCGATCAACTCGCGATCGTGCGCGAAGGCTTCTTCCTCGTCCAGCTCGGCGCCGAAGACCCAGAAGCGGTAGGCGAAGAAGCGGAAGATGGTTCCCAGCACCAGGCCCACGACCGAACCCGCAATGAACAGGCTGGTGGTGTCGGTCAACCCGATCCAGTACTTGGTGATCCACACGCAGGCCGCGGCGATTCCCAGGCCGATGGCGTTCATGATGAGGAACATCACCAGTTCGCGCACCACGTTGGCCTGCCGGCGGTGGCGGAACGTCCAGAAGCGGTTTGCAACCCACGAGAACATGGTGGCCACAACGCCCGCGACGATCTTCGCCTTGACCTCGGAGTCGTGCATCGGGCCCTCAAGCATCCACAGGTAGATGCCCGAATCGATGATGAAGGCGACACCGCCGACAACACCGAATTTCGCGACTTCGCGCCACATCATCGACACGAGGCCGTTGAGCCTGCCCCAGATCTTCGTCTGCATGATCCTCCACGGATTGGTTTGATAGCACCGCCCCGAAAACTCGAGATCCGGGTGCAAAGGTGCGGTCGAACCGCGACTTCATGACCCGGTCAACCTAAGTATTCTAATGCGGTTCACTGAAAGTTACCCAAGAATGGTGTCCAAAGTCGCTTCGGCTCCGCTTCGCGCGACCGGCGTTGGGTAGGCTATGTAGGTGACGTTTCCAGTAATTGGCGTTGTTGGCGGAGGCCAACTCGCACGCATGATGGCCCCCGAGGCATTGAACCTCGGATTCGAACTACGCATTCTGGCCGAAGGCCCGGATGTCTCAGCTGCGCGCTCCGTTGCCGACGCACCGGTGGGTGACTACAAAGATTTGGCAACCCTGCGGGAATTCGCACGCGGTGTCGACGTACTCACGTTCGACCACGAGCACGTGCCGAACGAGCACCTGCAGGCGCTGATTTCCGAGGGCGTCAACGTTCAGCCGCGCCCCGCCGCGCTGATCCACGCCCAGGACAAGCTCGTCATGCGTGCCGCGATCGAGGAACTCGGCCTGCCCAACCCGGCGTGGGCCGCGGTCGAAACCGTCGAGGAGCTTGTCGCCTTCGGCGAGAAGATCGGCTGGCCCGTCGTGCTCAAGACCCCGCGCGGCGGCTACGACGGCAAGGGCGTGCGCATGATCGACGACGCCACCGAAGCCCGCGAGGCGGCCGACTGGTTCGGCAACGGCGCCCTGCTGGCCGAGGACAAGGTGGCGTTCACCCGCGAGCTTTCCGCGCTGGTGGCCCGCACCCCGTCCGGCGACTCCAAGGCCTGGGACGTGGTGCACACCATCCAGGTCGACGGCGTCTGCGACGAGGTCATCGCCCCGGCCCAGGACATCTCCCCCGAGGTCGCCCACACGGCAGAGGCCGCGGCCCTGAAGATCGCCAACGCCTTCGGCGTCACCGGCGTCATGGCCGCCGAGCTCTTCGAGACCCCGGGCGTCGGCGCGGGCTTTGTCATCAACGAGCTCGCGATGCGCCCGCACAACACCGGGCACTGGACGATGAACGGTTCGATCACCAGCCAGTTCGAGCAGCACCTGCGCGCGGTCCTTGACCTGCCGCTGGGCGCCACCGACGCGCTGGCCGAAATCACCGTCATGAAGAACTACCTCGGCGGCGAGAACCAGGACCTGTACTCGGCATTCCGCGCGGCCCTGGCCGCCGAACCGCGCGTAAAGGTCCACGCCTACGGCAAGTCGGTGCGTCCCGGACGCAAGATCGGGCACGTCAACGTCGTGTCCGAGCCGGGCGAAAGCGCCGAGTCGCTGCGCGCCCGTGCCAACACCGTCGCCTCATTGATCCGCGACGGCGTCCCGGCGACGACCGCCGCCAGCACCGAAGGACAAGCATAAATGTCGAATGAAACCCCGCTCGTCGGACTGGTCATGGGCTCGGATTCGGACTGGCCTGTCATGCGCCTGGCCGCCGAGGCCCTCGCCGAATTCGGCATCCCCTTCGAGGCAGACGTCGTCTCCGCGCACCGCATGCCCGAGGACATGATCGCCTACGGCAAGGAAGCCCACACCCGCGGCATCCGCGTCATCATCGCCGGCGCCGGCGGCGCCGCGCACCTTCCGGGCATGCTTGCCTCGGTCACCCCGCTGCCGGTCATCGGCGTCCCGGTGCCGCTGAAGACGCTCGACGGCATGGATTCGCTGCTGTCGATCGTGCAGATGCCGGCCGGCGTCCCCGTTGCCACGGTGTCGATCGGCGGGGCGCGCAACGCTGGCCTGCTGGCCGCACGCATGCTGGCCACCGGAACCGACGAGCTTGCCGCATCGCTGCGTACCCAGCTCATCGAGTTCGCCGAGGGTCTGCGCCAGGTCGCCTCGGACAAGGGTGCCGCGTTGCGTGCAGCCGCATCCGCCGAGTTCGGCGAGTAAGGACCCCTATGACATCGACCCGCCCCTCCGCACGCTCGACCGATCTTCTGCCGGATCCGGAGTCGGCCACGGCACCGGTGCGCACCAAGCGCGCCGTGGTGCTGTTGCTGTTGACCCTCGTCTTCCCCGGCAGCGCCCAATGGGTGTCGGGCAAGCGTGGGTTGGGCGGGATCGCCATGCGCGTCACCATGGCCTGCTGGGCCTTGGTCGTCGCGCTGGTCGTGCTGGCCCTGGTCAAGCGGGACTGGCTGCTGAGCTTCTTCGCGCAGTCCTGGGTTCAGCTGCTGGCCAGCATCATCATGTTCTTGCTGGCGGCCGGGTGGCTGCTGATGTTCCTGAACACGTTGGCCATCATTCGCCCCAAGTTGCTGGCCCCCGGGGCCCGGATGATCGTCACCGGCGGCCTGGTCGTCTCGATCCTGGCCACCAGCGGCGCC
Source organism: Paeniglutamicibacter sp. NPDC012692 (assembly GCF_042901625.1). Taxonomy (NCBI): domain Bacteria; kingdom Bacillati; phylum Actinomycetota; class Actinomycetes; order Micrococcales; family Micrococcaceae; genus Paeniglutamicibacter; species Paeniglutamicibacter sp. NPDC012692. Next base: position 291,807 of record NZ_JBIBDE010000004.1, on the reverse strand, counting down.
CTGGGCTACGGCGCGTTCGTGCTCAACAAGGGCCGCGCAACGATCTCCAACGTCTTCAGCGCGGGACCCGCATTCAAGCCGGTCGACGGCCGCTACAACATTGCGGTCTTCGGCTCCGACTCCGCGGGAAACCGCGAGGGCGTGCGCACCGACAGCATGTCGCTGCTCAGCGTCGATGCCAAGACCGGCAAGACCCTGCTGATTTCCATCCCGCGAAACTTCCAGAACGCGCAGTTCTCCGAGGATTCGCCGATGCGCAAGGTGTACCCGAACGGATACAACTGCGGCGACGAGTGCCTCTTCAACGCCATCTACCGCAACGCCACCGACAGCCACGCGGACCTCTACCCAGGCGTGGAGAACCCAGGGGCCCAGGCCACCATGGAGGCCATCGAGGGCACCACCGGGCTGAAGGTCCAGGGCTACGTCATGATCAACATGGCAGGATTCGCGGGGTTCATCGACGCCATGGGCGGGGTCACCGTCAATTCCGGCGGCTGGGTCCCCTACAACGCCAAGAAGTGGCCGAATTCCTCGGTGAACACCCACTGGTTTGAACCCGGCGTCCACAAGTTCACCGGCAAGCAGGCGCTCTGGTTTGCCCGCTCCCGCGAGTTCACCACCGACTACCACCGCATCGCCCGCCAGCAATGCCTGCAGCAGGCGATGATCTCCCAGTTCAGCCCGCAGACCATGCTCACCCGATTCACGTCGATCATGGATGCCGGCGAGGACCTCGTCGAGACGAACATCCCGCAGCAGCAGCTGGGCTCGTTCCTGAACCTGGCGGACAAGGCCCGCTCCACCCCGTTCAAGCACCTCACGCTGGGTGCCCCGGACTTCGGATCGGCCTCCGACAAGTTCTCCACGTACCCCGACTTCGACAAGATCCACGAACGCATCGCGTCGCTGATCTCCACCACGGGAGAATCCGCCAAGCCGAAGAAGGCCGCCACGGACGACAAGCCCGCGACCTCGGGCGGCAGCACCAAGAGCGCCGCCCCGAGCCCGTCCAGCAGCAAGTCCAGCTCCGGCGGACGCAACAGCGAACCGGGCAATGTCAACGAGGGTGTGGCCTCGGTGCCCACCACCAAGCCCGACGGGTCCGCGCTCACGGAAGAGTACCTGGTCACCCTGGAACAGATCGGCCGCACCGACATCCTGTCGAAAATCGCGGCCAACAACAATGAATGCTCCGTTCCGTAGAGAGACGTGCCACCTTGTATCGATTGGAAAATCCCCTTCGCAACTACCCCTGGGGTTCCCGCACTCTGATCGCCGACCTGCTGGGCCGTGAGCCCGGTGCGGAACCGGAAGCCGAAATGTGGATCGGCGCGCACCCCAGTGCCCCGTCCAGGGTCGTCTCCGGTGCCCCGGGAGAGACCCCGGGACTCGACGATCTCATTTCCCGCGATGCCGGGACGCTGCTTGGCACCGGGTTGGCCGGCCAGGACGGCTCGCTGCCGTTCCTGCTCAAGCTCCTGGCCGCGGAGAAGCCGCTGTCGATCCAGGTCCACCCCAATGCTGCCCAGGCCGCTGAGGGGTTCGCCGCGGAGAACGCCGCGGGCATCCCGCTGGACGCCCCGCACCGAAACTACCGCGATGCCGCGCACAAGCCCGAGATGATCTACGCGCTCACCGATTTCGCGGCGCTCAGCGGCTTCCGCGAACCGGCGGAGATCAGCGGGCTTTTCTCCCTGCTGCTCCCGCGGATTTCCGGCGTCGCCGCGGAGGCGTGCGCCGACATCATCGGGCTGCTGGCCGGCGAGGATGCGCTGCGCAACGCCTTCGGGCGGCTGCTCTGCGGCGCCCCGGAACTCACCGAGCTGACGGCAGGGGCCCTGCAGGCGGTCCGGTCCGACGAATCGCTGCGCTCCCACCCCGCGCTGGCCGAACTGCCGTCGCTGGACGCCCACTACCCGAACGACCCGGGCATCCTGGTGTCGCTCATGCTCAACCTGATCCAGCTGGCGCCGGGCCAGGCCATCTACCTGGCCGCCGGCAACGCCCACGCCTACCTGCGCGGGCTCGGCGTGGAGGTCATGGCCAACTCCGACAACGTGCTGCGCGGCGGCCTGACCGCCAAGCACATCGACCTGCCGGAGCTGCTGCGGATCACCGTGTTCGAGCCCCAGGAGGTTCCCCTGTTGTCCCCCGAGACAACGGCCTTCGGCCAGCAAGTCTTCGCGCCGCCGTTCGACGAGTTCCAACTGCAGCACATCGAAATCCCCGCCGCGGGGGACGCGACGGACATGGCGGATGCCGACGTGCCGATCGCGGCCAACGGCCCCGTGCTGATGGTTTGCGTCGACGGGCAGCTTGTCGTGGACACCCCGCGCGGGGACCTGGTCCTGCACCGGGGCGAATCCGTGTTCATCGGCGCCTCCGAGGCCCCTGCCGTGGCCCGGCATTCCGTGGGTTCGGGCGCGCGAGCCTTCGCGGTCACGGTTTCCGCACGGGACTAGCCCGCCGCGGCACCCTCAATACCGCATTAACGACTTGAGGGTCCCGCTCGGTTCATGATGAACCGAGCGGGACCCTCAAGCGTTTGCAGCGGGAGCGGAGCCTAGCGGGTGTAGGCGTCCCACTTGTCGGCCTGGTGCTCGCCCTCGACGAAGCGGATGGTGCCCGACTTGGAGCGCATCACGATCGACTGGGTGTGGATGCGGTTGTTCTTGTAGCGGACGCCGCGCAGCAGGTCGCCGTCGGTGATGCCGGTGGCTGCGAAGTAGCAGTTGTCGCTGGTGACCAGGTCGTTGGTGGTCAACACGCGGTCCAGGTCGTGGCCGGCGTCGATGGCGCGCTGGCGCTCGTCGTCGTCGATCGGCCACAGGCGGCCCTGGATGATGCCGCCCAGCGACTTGATGGCGCAGGCGGTGACGATGCCCTCCGGGGTGCCGCCGATGCCCATCAGCACGTCGACGCCGGTGTCCTCGCGGGTCGCGGCGATTGCGCCTGCAACGTCGCCGTCCATGATGAACTTGGTGCGCGCACCTGCGGCACGGATCTCATCGACCAGTCCGGCGTGGCGCGGGCGGTCAAGGATGCAGACGGTGATCTGGGAGATCTTCTTGCCCTTGGCCTTGGCAATCAGGTGCAGGTTCTGCTTGACCGGCAGGCGCAGGTCGACCAGGTCGGCTGCCTCGGGGCCGGTGACGAGCTTTTCCATGTAGAAGACCGCGGACGGGTCGAACATGGAGCCGCGGTCCGCAACGGCCAGCACGGACAGTGCATTGCCGATGCCCAGCGCGGTCAGGCGGGTGCCGTCGATCGGGTCAACAGCGACGTCGCACTCGGCGCCCGTGCCGTCGCCGACGTGCTCACCGTTGAAGAGCATCGGGGCTTCGTCTTTTTCGCCCTCGCCGATGACGACGACGCCATTGAAGGACACGGTGGACAGCAGCGAGCGCATGGCGTCTACTGCCGCGCCGTCGGCGGCGTTCTTGTCGCCAAAGCCGACCCAGGGGCTCGAGGCAATGGCTGCGGCTTCGGTGGCACGCACCAGCTCAAGGGCCAGGTTGCGGTCCGGTTCGGCGTCGCCGACCGAAAGTCGTGGGGACAGGTGGGCAAAATTCGTGGCTTCAGTCACGGTCTTCCTCGTCGTTGAGATCTGTTCGTTTGCCGGGGGCCAACAAGTTCCATCATATCGTCCGCGGTCAACTCGTTCCGAAGCACCGACTCGGGCCGGTGCGATCCCGCGTTTAGATTCTGCGGCACGGATGCGGGAGAATGGTGTGGTGACCCAGCACCCCGAAGACCGTTCCGCGCACGCATCCGCCCCCGCCGCAGCAACCGAGCCGCCGGCGGCACAGGAAAACCCCGCGGCCGGCGAGTCCCCATTGCCGTTCAAGCCGGTATTGACCCCATCGCAGGCCAAGCGCGCCAACCAGACGCTCAAGGGCATGATCATTTCCGTGGTGCTCACCGTCGCCGTGGCCATCCCGGTGGTCCTGATCAACCCGGGCAACAAGGCCGACACCTACCGCCAGCCCGTCGACGTCACGGCCGTTGCCTCGCAGGCCGCAGCCGACGCCGCATTCACCCCCTGGGCCCCGGCGATGCCGGAGGGCGACTACGTGAACTTCGCGCGCTGGATCACCGGAAACATCGACGGCATCAAGTACTGGGAGCTCGGCGTCGTCACCCACGACGAGAAGTTCGTCTGGGTCCGCCAGAGCGCCGACGCAAACCCGTCATGGCTGGCGACCGTCACGGACAACGCCGCACCGGCCGGCGAGCACGTGGTCGACGGAAACGCCTGGGAGTTGCGCAAGAAAGACAAGGACCAGGTCCTGATCTCCAAGTTCGGTGACTCGACGGTGGTGCTCACCAGCGACAGCGGCATCGAGACCCTCGACGCGCTGGCCCGCCTGGCGCAGCAGCAGATTCCGGGATCCTGACCCCTCCCTCCGGCTAGGGCCGGCGGCCGCACATCGGGTTTTCCGGTGAGACTTTTCCCACACGGCGGTCGCGCTTCATGCTTCGAACAATGTGCAGACGGACGGCACTCCTGGGCTTAAGCTGAAAAACATGAACGAACCCGGCACCTCAGTCGACTCCCTTGACCTCACGCCCGCCGAAGCCTGGCGGAAATTGCGTGAGGGAAACTCCCGGTTTGTTGCAGGCAGCACAGACCACCCCAACCAGGACGCAATGCGCCGCCACTCCCTGGTGGACAAGCAGCACCCCTTCGCCGTGATCTTCGGTTGTTCCGACTCGCGACTTGCCGCCGAGATCATCTTCGACCTGGGTCTGGGCGACGTGTTCGTGGTGCGCACCGCCGGCCACGTCATCGACGCCGCGGCCCTGGGCTCCCTCGAATACTCCGTCGCCATGCTCAACGTCCCGCTGATCGTGGTCCTGGGCCACGACTCGTGCGGCGCGGTGACGGCGACCATCGATTCGGTCAAGAGCGGAAAGATGCCCCCGGGCTTCATCCGCGACCTCGTCGAACACATCACCCCGTCGGTCATCGCCGCACGCCGCAACGGCATCCACGACGTGAACACCACCGTGGTGGAGCACGTGCAGCAGACGACACATCGACTGGTCGAGCAGTCCCGCATCATTTCCGATGCCGTGGAAGAAGGCCGGACGGCCGTCATCGGCGTGACCTACCGGCTGGCCGAGGGCAAGGCCGAGATGGTCTCGGGCTTCGGCGTCCTCTAGCCTGGCGGCGTGTGCGGGCACCGCACGCAGGCACGGCATTCGATGCGTGTGCGGGATCCTTCCCGCACACGCATCGTGCGTTTGGCACGCCGCCGGTCCGGCGGACGGTCTTGATCTATTCCCGGTTTCGCCGATTGCATGATGACCTGCCGTTGGGCGACTTGCGGGCGTACCGTGGGAGCCATGGACAATTCTGCTGACTTCCGCATCGAACACGACACCATGGGCGAGGTCCGGGTTCCGGCCGCCGCCCTCTACCGGGCACAGACCCAGCGCGCCGTGGAGAACTTCCCCATCTCCGGCAAGAGGCTCGAGCCCGCGCACATCCGCGCGCTGGCCCAGGTGAAGAAGGCGGCCGCGCTGGCCAACCTGGAGCTCGGGGTGCTGGATGCCGAGCGCGCGCACGCGATCGTCGCGGCCGCGGACGAGGTTGCGGAAAACAAGTACGACGAGCACTTCCCGATCGACGTGTTCCAGACCGGGTCCGGCACCTCCTCGAACATGAACATGAACGAGGTGCTCGCAGAACTGGCCACCCGCGCGCTCGCGGCGGCCGGCTCCGAGACGGTCGTGCACCCGAACGACCACGTCAACGCGTCGCAATCCTCCAACGACGTCTTCCCGACCTCCGTGCATGTTGCGGCGACGGCGGGCCTGTTGGGCGACCTGGTCCCGGGCCTCGAGATCCTGGCCGCGGCGCTGGAAGCCAAGGCCGCCGAGTTCACGGACGTGGTGAAGTCCGGGCGCACCCACCTGATGGACGCCACCCCGGTGACCTTGGGCCAGGAGTTCGGGGGCTATGCGGCGCAGATGCGCTACGGCGTCGAACGCATCCTGGCCACGCTGCCGCGCGTGGCCGAGGTCCCGCTGGGCGGCACCGCGGTGGGCACCGGCATCAACACCCCGGCGGGCTTCCCGGAGCGCGTCATCGAGCTGCTGGCGCAGGACACCGGGCTGCCGATCACCGAGGCCCGCAACCACTTCGAGGCCCAGGCCAACCGCGACGGCCTGATCGAGGCTTCCGCGCAGCTGCGCAACATCGCGATCTCGCTCATGAAGATCAACAACGACCTGCGCTGGATGGGGTCCGGGCCCAACACCGGGCTGGGCGAAATCGCGATCCCTGACCTGCAGCCGGGCTCCTCGATCATGCCAGGCAAGGTCAACCCGGTGATCTCCGAGGCAGCGATCATGGTTGCCGCCCAGGTGATCGGCAACGACACCGCGATCGCGTGGTCCGGCACCAACGGCGCCTTCGAGCTGAACGTCGGCATCCCGGTGATGGCCTCCAACCTGCTCGAATCGATCCGCCTGCTGGGCAACACCACCCGCGTCATGGCCGAGAAGATGGTCTCCGGCATCACCGCGAACGTCGAGCGCGCGCGGTTCCTCGCCGAGGCCTCCCCCTCAATCGTCACCCCGCTGAACAAGCTGATCGGCTACGAGAACGCCGCGAAGATCGCCAAGAAGGCCGTGGCCGAGCAGCTGACGGTGCGCCAGGCGACCGTCGCGCTTGGCTTTGTGGAGCGCGGGGAAGTCACCGAGGCGCAGCTCGACGAGTTGCTCGATGTCACCACCATGACCGGCAACCACTAGCGGTTGGTTCCGGGGGGTGGCTGTGCGGGCCGGTCCCCGCGGCCGGGTATCCGGTTGCCGGGGCCGGACCGCGAGGTCCGCCCACCACGGACGTCGTTGCTAGTGCGGCGTCGGCCGCTGCGGGCGCCTTGCGAAGTCGGGAGCGTGCTCGGGCCGGGGCCCGAGGCCGATCAGCCGGGGCATGACGGTCCGCGCCACCGGAACGTGCCGGGCCCAAAACAGCATTGCCGGCGGACCGCCGGACCTTTTCCCGGTGAACAGCGGGGCAAACACCTCGTGGTGCATGATCCGTTGGACGCCCTGGATGAGGTTGGTGGGGAACCGGCGCCTGCGTTCGACCGCTGCAAGGTCCTTCACCGTGACGTTGCCGCGCAGCAAGGCCGGCGCCAGCTTTGCCGCCGCGGCCACGGCATCCTGGATGGCAAGGTTGATGCCCACCCCGCCCACGGGCGACATCGCGTGGGCCGCGTCCCCGATGCACAGCAGCCCGTCCACGTACCAGCGCCGCAGCCGGTCCAACCGCACGTCAAGCATGTGCAGGTCATCCATCGAACCAATGGCGTCAAGCCGGTCCGCGAGGTCGGGCCGGGCGGAGGCGATCCGCTGCCGGAAGCGCTCCACCCCCTCGCTGCGGAGGCGCGCGTCCGAGCCCTTGGGCGCGAAGTAGCCCATCTGGTAGTAGTCGTCCCGGAACAGGGCAATCACGCCCTCGCCGTTCCCGAAGGAGGGAACGATCCCGGCCACTTCCCCCGGCTCGGTCGAATAGCGGGGCAGCCGGAACCACCAGGTGTCGAACGGCACCGGAAAGTCCCTTTGCTGCAACCCGGCGGCCCGCCGCAACACGGAGTGCCGTCCGTCCGTGGCGACGACGAGGTCCGCGCGAAGCGTGTCCTCGCTCCCGTCGGATCTCCGATGGCGCACGCCGGTGATGCGCCGGCCGTCGGACACCAAGGACGTCGCGGTGTGCTCCATCAGCAGGGTGAACGTGGGCTCCAGCGCGGCGGCGCGGGCCAGGAAATCCAGGAAGTCCCACTGGGGCATCATGGCCACGTAGTTGTACGGCGGCTTCAGCAACGAGAAGTCACCCAGCGTCACCAGGCGGCCGCCGCGTACGGGGAAAGCGACGTTTTGCAGGCGGCTTTGCGGAAGCCTGCGGAATTCCTCGCCCAGGCCGAGCTCGTCCAGCAGCCGGATGGTGGACGGATGCACCGTGTCGCCGCGGAAGTCCCGCAGGAAATCGCCGTGCTTCTCCAGCACCGTCACCCGCACCCCGGCCCTGGCCAGCAGCAGGCCCAGCATCATGCCCGCCGGGCCGCCTCCGACCACCGCACATCCGGTCGTCTCCATGCCCCCATGCTACGCCTGCACAGGTCAGCGCGGCAGTGGACCGAAGTGCGCAAGCGGCCCCCGGGACACCCCTCCCGGGGGCACGGGAGAACGATCTCAATTCCCCCGTTGCTTCCGGGTTGCCGCCGAGGGTGGCACCGGTGTCATCCGCCCCGTGAGCCGAACCACAAAAGTTGCACCCTGCAACCAATAGTGCAAAACTGCACTATATGAATGAAAGTGCAATTAGCTCATCCGGTGAAACGGGGGCGGCCCCGCCGACCCGCAGCGCGCGCATGCAGAAAACGCGCCTTGCGATCACCCGGTGCTCCCGCGAGCTCACTGCCGAACACGGCTTTTCCGGGTTCACCATCGAGGAGCTGTGCTCACGGGTCGGCATTTCACGCCGAACCTTCTTCAACTACTTCGCCACGAAGTTGGACGCCGTCTTCGGGCACATCGACGACGGCCTCCCCGCCGAGTCCCTGGCACGTTTCATGGACGCCCGGCCGGCCGGGATCGTCGGGATCTCCCCGACGCTGCTCGCGGATCTCGTGGAGCTAATCGTGGCGCAATTGCGCCGCGACGAGGAAGAAATCCTGAGCGCACACGGCTTTTTCGAGGCCGTGCACCGAGAACCGGAGCTGCTGGCCAAGATGGTCGAGGTCGGCCCGGAACGCATGAAGGAGTTCATGGCATTGGTGGCCCGGCGCGAAGGCGTCGCGGCCGACCACCCGGGGCTGGGCCTGCTCGTGCACAACATCAAGTTCGCAACGCACCAGGCGGTCCAGCGCTATGTGGCCTCATCGCGGAAGACCTCGCTCGAGGAAGAATTCCTGAACCTCATGAGGCTCACCCAGGAGCTTTTCGCCCAGCCGCTGTTCCGCGACTGATCCGGCACCGTCCCGCCGGACGCGCCAGGCACTCCCCCGCCCGACGCCCCCACACCAATTCTCCCGACACGATCCCAAGGAAACACTTATGTCCACCGCCACCGCTTCCCGGCCCGCGCCGGGCGCCGCGCCCCTGCTGCTGACGCAGCGGCGCATCTGGATCATCTTCTCGGCGCTGATCGCCGGAATGATGCTCTCCTCCCTGGACCAGACCATCGTCTCCACCGCCATGCCCACCATCGTGGGGCAGCTCGGCGGCGTCGAGCACCAGGCCTGGATCACCACCGCCTACCTGCTGGCCACCACCATCGTGATGCCGATCTACGGCAAGTTCGGCGACGTGCTGGGCCGCCGCAACCTGTTCCTGATCGCCATCGCGCTGTTCACGCTGGCCTCCATCGGCGCGGCCTTCGCGGGCAGCTTCTGGATGTTCGTGATCTTCCGCGCCATGCAGGGCCTGGGCGGCGGCGGTTTGATGATCCTCTCGCAGGCCATCATCGCCGACATCGTCCCGGCCTCCGAGCGCGGCAAGTACATGGGCCCGTTGGGCGCCATCTTCGGTCTCTCCGCGGTTGCCGGCCCGCTGCTCGGCGGCTTCTTCGTCGACCACCTGACCTGGCAGTGGGCGTTCTACATCAACATCCCGATCGGCATCGGCGCCTTCCTGATCGCCTGGTTCGCGTTGACCATCCCGAACAAGAAGTCCACCAAGAAGATCGACATGCTGGGCGTGCTGCTGCTTTCGATCGCCACCACCTGCCTGATCTTCTTCACCGACTTCGGCGGATCGAAGAACCATGGCTGGGGCGCCATCGAGACCTGGGGCTGGGGTCTTGGCCTGCTGGCAGCGGTCGTGCTGTTCGTGATCGCCGAGGCGCGTGCCGAGGACCCGATCATCCCGCTGGCGCTGTTCAAGAACCGCGTCTTCGTCAACGCCACGGCCATCGGCTTCACCCTTGGCCTTGGCATGTTCGCGGCCATCGCGTTCGTCCCGACGTTCCTGCAGATGTCTTCGGGCACCTCCGCCGCGGTCTCCGGCCTGCTGATGCTACCGATGATGGTGGGCCTGATGGGCACCAGCATCTACTCGGGCATCGCGATCACCAAGTCCGGCAAGTACAAGGGCTACCCAATCGCCGGCGCGCTGATCACCGCAGTCGCCATGCTGGCCTTCACCACGCTGTCCGCCACCACCCCGCTGTGGCTGATCTGCGTGTACCTGTTCGTCTTCGGCGCCGGTTTGGGCCTGATCATGCAGGTGATCGTGCTGGTCGTCCAGAACGCCGTCGATCCCTCGATGGTGGGCACCGCGACCTCCACGAACAACTACTTCCGTGAGGTTGGCGCGTCCCTGGGCGTGGCGATCTTCGGTGCGATGTTCACCAACCGCCTCTCCGAGAAGCTCACCGATGTCTTCACCGGAGCCGGGGCCAACGCGGCCGATGCCGGCAGCGCCACGGCAACCCTGGACCCGCAGACCATGTCGCAGCTTCCGGATGCCGTGCGTGAGGGCATCGTGAACGCCTATGCCGACTCGCTGGCACCGGTGTTCTGGTACCTGATCCCGTTCATCCTCATCGCCTTCGTGCTGGCCTTGTTCCTGAAGCAGGTCAAGCTCTCGGACACCGCCGGCATGGTGGCACGCGGCGAGGCCATCGGAGGCAAGGAAGCAGAGGACCTCGAGGCCGAGGCACGCGCCGGCGGTTCCGCCGGGTCGGTCGCTGCTGAGCCCGACGTTGCCGGGTCGAACGCCGACCGGATCTCGGGAAGCGACGCCCGCTAGCCGATCAACCAAAAGCACCCCCTTGCCTCGCGGCCGTACCCGTTTCGGGTCCACAAGGCAGGGGGTGCTTTTGTCATTCGGCGATGAAGTGGCCTTCGTCCCTCGGTTCACGGGCCCATTCGATCGCACGTGCGTGCTTCGGCGGAACATCGGGCATCCCGTCGAGCCCGAACCAGCCGACCTCGAGGTTCTCGTCGTCGTTCACGCGGGCTTCCCCGCCCAAGTAGCTGGCGGCCATGATGACGTCGAGGTACTGCGCACGGTCGCCGTTGGGGTAGACGGCCTGGTCCGTGGTGGCTACGCCGACCAGCCGCGTGACCTTGCAGTGCACGCCGGTTTCCTCGAACACCTCGCGCACCGCGGCGATCGCGGGCTCCTCCCCCGGCTCGAGGATTCCCGCCGGGAGCGTCCACCGACCGTTGTCGGCGCGCCGGACCAGCAGGACGCGGTCCTCGTGGAGCAACACGACCTTGACCCCGGGGAGCCAGAGCGGGCCGGTGCCGATCTTCGTGCGGAGTTCGAGAATGAAGTCAGGGGTGGCCATGCTTTTCATCCTGCCACGCCCCGTACCGTCCCACGAATCCCGCCGGCCACGGAACCTAGCCGGCCACGGCCAGCGAAATCGCCGCACCCAGCAGCATGAATGGGCCGAACGCCACCGAGGAACGCATTGTCACCTTGCGGGTGAGCAACAGCGCGCCGGACCACAGCGCGCCCAGGATGAAGGCCAGCGCGGTGGCCATGAGCAGGTGCGTGTAGGACACGAACCCCAGATAGAGGCCCAGCACGGCCGCGAGCTTCACGTCTCCCAGGCCCATTCCGGCGGGGGCGATCAGGTGCAACACCATGTAGCCTGCGAAGAGGATCACCCCACCCAAGAGCGTCCGCAAGAGCATTGCCGGATCGCCCGCCAGCAGGGCTGCCGCCCCGAGCAGGACGGCGGCGGCCAGGAACCACGGCCAGAGGATCCGGTTGGGCAGCAGGTGCGAGCGGAAGTCGATGGCGGTGAGCCTGACCGCGTTGACGACGAAGAGCAGGACCGCGCACGCGGCCAATATTCCCGCCGCCACCATCATCGGGCTCTGCGTGGTGAGCCAACCCCAAATTTGTACTGGCATAGGCCACACACTATGCGCAAAGCCGTCCCCGCCTCCGCACGACGCGCCCCGATTGTTCATAAAACCAGCGCTCCACCTGCACCGGAACGCCCCGGCCGCATCCGGCTGCAGGCGGGCCCATCCTCGCTAGACTGATCACATGGATCAGCTCAACGGCGCGGCAGTGTTCCCGGACCCGGACCAGGCTCCCAGCAAGGAGCTGATGGGGCATTTCCGGCGGCTTGCCCGCTCCTCCCCGTGGCTTTGGAAGACCATCCAGATCGAGATCAGCGCCCACGATCCCGAGCACCGGGCCGTGGGATTCGCCGCGGAGAACCGGCCGGAAAGCCTCACGGTGCTGATCCGGCGCCCCGATGCGGTGCGCGTGGAGGATCCGACGGGCAAGGTCCTGTTCCGCACCGACACCATCAACGATTCCAAGTCGGCATCGTTTCTCGCCGCAACCCGGAAGTCGTGGTTGCTGCCGCCGCAATTGCTCGCCCCCGTCTACGGGGACGACGGGCTTGTCTCGCGCCGCCCGGAAGCGGCCTACGTCAACGAGCTCATGCCGGTGGGCATGTGGAATGCGTTCCTGGATCCGGTGGAAATCGCCGGATTTGCCCCCGGGCCCGCCGACCTGCCGTTCCCGCACCCCAGCATCGTCCATGCGCTGCGTGAGATGCGCGACGAGGCGGGCCGTCCCTGCCTCGAGGCGGACCTGTCGCGCGGACATTCCTACTCCCCCGTGGTTCCGGATGCCCCGCTGCTTGGCACCGGCGTCACCCGGCTGCGCATCGACAGGGCCACCGGCCTGTGCGTCGAGCGCACCGTCCTCACCGGCGAGGACGCCGGCGCCGAGCACCACGTGAAGATCCAGGCCGTGGACCAGTACATGATCGACGGCCTGTTCACCCAGCCGAAGGCCTCGCTCTCCGACGTGCGTGAGGCGCCGTTGTGGCCGATCCCGTCACCCGGCACACATGCGCCGGGCCGGCACCAGCGCTAGCCGTGCGGCCGGCACGCAGTCCCGCGTGCCGGCCGCGGGCCCCTAGCTGAACTTCTCTTCCAGCAGCTCCGTGACAAGTGCGGCGATCTCCGAACGCTCGGAGCGGGTGAGGGTGACGTGCCCGAAGAGGTGGTGCCCCTTGAGCAGTTCGACCACCGCCGCGACACCGTCGTGGCGCCCGACCCGCAGGTTGTCGCGCTGGGCCACGTCGTGCGTGAGCACGACCTTGGAGTTCTGCCCGATGCGCGAGAGCACCGTGAGCAGCACGTTGCGTTCCAGGGACTGGGCCTCGTCGACGATCACGTAGGCATCATGCAGCGAGCGCCCGCGGATGTGCGTCAACGGCAGGATCTCCAGCATTCCGCGGCTGAGCACCTCGTCGACCACGTTCTTGGAGACCACCGAGCCGAGCGTGTCGAAGACCGCCTGCGCCCAGGGGTTCATCTTCTCGTTCTCGGCACCCGGCAGGTAGCCGAGTTCCTGGCCGCCGACCGCATACAGCGGACGGAACACCATGATCTTGCGGTGCTCGCGGCGTTCCATGACCGCCTCCAGTCCGGCGCACAGCGCCAGCGCCGACTTGCCGGTTCCGGCACGACCGCCGAGCGAGACGATGCCGACTTCCTTGTCCAGCAGCAGGTCCAGGGCCAAACGCTGTTCGGCCGAACGTCCGCGCAGCCCGAAGGCCTCGCGGTCCCCGCGCACCAGGTGGACCAGGTGGTTCCTGTCCACCCTGCCCAATGCGGAACCGCGCGGGGAATGGATGACCAGCCCGGTGTTGCAGGGCTGCTCGGCAACCTCCGGAAGATCGATCGATTCCGAGGCGTAGAGGGCGCTCATCTCCTCTTCGGTGATGTTCAGTTCGGCGACGCCCGTCCATCCGGAGGAGGCAACCAGTTCGTTGCGGTATTCCTCCGCGTTCAGGCCCATCACCGAGGCCTTGACGCGCATCGGCAGGTCCTTGGACACCAGCGTGACATCGACCCCATCGTCGAGCAGGGACTTGGCAACGGCCAGGATCTTGGAGTCGTTGTCCGAGTTGCGGAACCCGACGGGCAGCACCTCGGGCGAAATGTGGTTCACCTCGACACGCAGCGTTCCCCCGACCTTTCCGACCGGCATGGAGTTGGCCATGCCGCCGGCTTTCCGGCCCATCTCATCGAGGGTGCGCAGGGCCTCGCGGGCGAAGAAGCCGATCGTGGGGTCGTTGCGCTTGTGTTCCAGCTCCATGATCACGATCAGCGGAAGCACCACGTGGTGTTCGGCAAAATGCAGCATGGCGTGGGGGTCTGCAATCAGCACCGAGGTGTCCAGCACGAAGGTGCGCGTTGGCTCGATATCGGTTTGGGTCGACTGCTTCTGGTTAGCTACCACTTTTGACTCCCATCGGGGCAAAATCCCCTGCAACGGTTGTAGGTGGGTAGGCATCCGTCGGGGAGCATGGTGACCAGCATCGACGAATGCTTCGCAGTATCGCCCATCCGGCTTCCTCCCCTCGGAACCGCCCTGCCGGACAATGACGGATTCATTGTCCGTCAAGACAAACCTACGCCCTAAGAGTGAACTAGTCACCGGGTATTTTTTGAACGGAAGGGGTCGGGTGCGCAAACATCGGACGCATCCGGACAACGGCCAGGGCGTGGAAGCTCCGGGCGGCCGGAGATCCCCGCCGAGTGTCGGCATGCATTCCGGCGTTTCCGCGGCGGTGGCCGGTGCAGCCGTGCACCCGGTGGATGCCGGAACCGGCGTGGGAGCTTCCCGACGCACCCGTGCCCGGACCGCACCATCGCCCTGGCCTCGTTGGCCGGCTTCGGGCTGTTGACACCCGCCCTCGTCCAGGCGTCCAGGCGCATCATTGGCCCCGGCGGCCGCTCCATGCTTGGGTGCGGTCTGCGTCCGGAGCCCCCAGGGCATGGATTTGACCTAATCAGGGTGCGCTTAGGGAAGCCGGCCGCCCCCGCAGGATCCAAACGATTCCCACTCCGCGGAAATTAAATTCCCAAATAGTGGGAATTTAACGATTCCCGCCATGGAATCTGCCCCTAAGATCGGTGTCATGACTAGAGAATCGACCGCTTCCGTGATAGCGGACAGCGGCGCTTCGCGTTTTGTTGACATCCTGTTGGAGTTCGCCAGGCACCGCACCTTGACGGCGGCGCAGATCACCAAGGTGACAGGCATCCCGGTCAGTGCCGTCTACCGGCACCTGACGGCGCTGGTGCACTCCGGCCTGGTCGCCCCGACCGCACGCCGGGGCCAGTACAGTGCCGGCCCGGAATCGCTCAGGCTCGCGGCAAACTTCCGCCAAGAGGCCGTGATCAAGAGCCATATCAGCGCCCACCTCCAGCTGCTCTCCGACGAGACCCAGGAACTGGCCGCTTACCTCGTGGTCAGCGGCGATCAGGCTCTTTGCGTGGAAGCCATCGAAGGTCCGCAAATGCTGCGCTGCAGCTATTCCGCCGGCCTGGCACACCCGCTGCACCGCGGGGCAAGCGCGTTGGCCCTGCTGGCGCACCTGCCGGAGGAAAGGCAGGCACAGATCATCGCCGGGCTGGACCTGGGCGCTGCCGAGCAGGACGCCTTGCGCCGTGAGCTGCGCATTGTCGTGGCCCGTGGATTCGCCGTGAGCCAGGGCTCCGTGGATGCGGGAGTCTGGGGCGTCAGCTTTCCCGTATTTGACGCCGCCGGGCAGCTCGCCGGTGCCGTCAGCACCATGGCTCCCAGCGCGCGGGCCATTCGCCACGAAAAAACGCTGATTGGGCTGACCCGTTCAGCCGCCCTCACCTTCAATCCCAACGACAAAGGAATTTCATGACCACCGATTTCAGCCCGCTCCCCTGGACCGGACGGGATGACGGACCCGGGCCCCAGCACCGACGCTGGCACCATGCCGTGAACTCCCCGACGACGGGGAAAGCAGGCCTTGCCCTGCTCGGCTTCCGCAGCGACGAGGGTGTCCGACGCAACAACGGGCGAGTGGGCGCGGCGAATGCCCCCGCCGCCATCCGGACGGCATTGTCGTCCCTGTCTGCCGATTCGTCCCTGGTGGCCACGGATCTGGGCGACGTCACCGTGGCGGATGGAGACCTGGAATCCGGACAGCGGCTCTTGGGGTCCGCCATCGCCGCGGCCATCGATTCCGGGAACCTGCCCGTCGTGCTGGGAGGCGGCCATGAAACCGCATACGGCAGCTACCTGGGCCTGCGATCCAGCTCAGCCATGGCCGGAAAGAAGCTGGGCATCCTCAACCTTGATGCGCACTTTGACCTGCGCTCGGATCCCGTTCCGTCATCCGGAACGCCGTTCCTGCAGATCGCCGTCGCCGAGACAGCCGAGGGGCGTGATCTTGAGTATCGGGTTGTCGGCATCAGCGAACCGAACAACACCGCCGAACTTTTTGAAACTGCGGCAGAACTCAACGTCAAGTACCTGCGCGACGAGGAATGCGGTCTCGCGGACGTCGAATCCGTCAAGACGTTCGTCACCGATTTCCTCAACGAGGTCGACGCCGTCTACCTCACCATCGACTTGGACGTGCTTCCCGGGTACCTTGCCCCGGGTGTCAGCGCCCCCGCGGCCCTTGGCGTTCCCTTCGAAGTCGTTCTAGCCGTGTGCAAGCTGGTGGCCAACACTCCCAAGTTGGCCCACGTCGATGTCGTCGAGCTCAACCCCCGCTTTGACATAGACAACAGAACCGCCCGCGCCGCTGCCCGGCTGATCCACACCATTGCAGCAGCACACGCAAACACCCGCCGTACCGTCCCGGCATCACCGAACCATCCCTCGAATTGAGCTCCAATGAAGAAACTATTCACCCGTTCCCGCATGTGGGCCGTTGCGGCGGCCTCCGTGCTGGCCATCGCCGGATTTGCCGCCCAACCGGCAAGTGCCGAAACCACTCCCCCGCCGGCACCGACGTCGACCAAGCTCGCTGACCTTCAGTCGGGCAAGACCACCCTGAAGGTGGGCACCGACGCCACCTTCCCGCCGTTCGAGTTCACCGATGCCAACGGTGGGAAGATGGGCTTTGACATCGATCTGGTCAACCAGCTCGCCGCCAAGGCAGGCATCAAGCACGTCGAGTTCGTGCAGATGCCGTTTGGAAACATCGTTCCGGCACTGCAGGCGAACCAGATCGACGTCGGCGCATCGGCCATCTATATCAGCTCCGAACGGGCCAAGGCCGTCGACTTCTCCGACGTCTACTACCCCGGCGGCCTGGGAATCTTCGTCTCCGACGCGAACACGACGGTGAATTCACTGGCAGACCTGGCCGGCAAGAAGATCGCCGTGCAGGTGGGCACCAAGTCCGTCGAATGGCTGGAACAGAACCAGCCCAAGGCCGAACTGGTCCAGGTCCAGACCAACGACCAGATGTTCATGTCCGTGAAGCTGGGCCAGGCCGACGCCGTTGTCACGGGCCAGCCGGGCGGCCGCTACTTCATCCACGAGCAGGGCGGCCTGAAGCAGGTGGGCGACCGCCTGACGAACGAGAACTACGGGTACGCGTTCCAGAAGAGCGACACCGACATCCGGGATGCCTTCAACGCCGCGCTCAAGGACCTCCACGCCAACGGCGGCTACGACAAGCTCACCTCGCAGTGGTTCGGCGACGTGGTCGACGCTCCGACGGATGGTTCCAAGAAGCACAGCCTGATCAACATCTCATCCATCACCAATTCCGCCGGCCCGTTGTGGGCCGGCCTGCTGACGACGCTCCAGATCATTGGCATGTCGTTGTGCCTGAGCCTGGGCTTCGGCATGCTGGGCGGTTTCGCAAGGCTCTCCAAGATCGCCCCGATCCGCTGGATCGGCACCGTGTATGTCTCCGTCATCCGCGGCACCCCGTTCATCGTCCAGCTCTTCTTCATCTACTTCGGCCTTCCGCAGCTGGGCATCCAGCTTCCGCCGATGGTGGCCGGCGTGCTCGCCCTGGGCCTGTACAGCGGCTCGTACGTCACGGAGATCGTCCGCGGCGCCATCCAGTCCGTCGACAAGGGCCAGATGGAAGCCGCGCGTTCGTGCGGCATGAGCTCCGGTTCCGCGCTGCGCCACGTGATCATTCCGCAGGCGTTCCTGCGCATGCTTCCGCCGCTGGGCAACGAGTTCGTTTCGCTGACCAAGAACTCCGCACTGGTGTCCTTCGTGACCATCAGCGAGCTGTTCCTGGTGGGCCAGACCATCATCTCCCGCACCTTTGACGCCCTGACCGTGTACCTGTTCATCGGCCTGGTCTACTACATCCTCACCAACATCATCGGGCTGGTTGCAAACCGCCTCGAGAAGAAACTGGCGGTTTACATCTAATGGCACTCCTGCAGACCACGGCAATCACCAAGACCTTTGGCAGCCTCAAGGTGCTCAACGGCATCGACTTCACCATCGAACCCGGCGAAGTGGTTGCGGTCATCGGCCCCAGCGGCGGCGGAAAATCCACGTTCCTGCGCTGCCTGAACCTGCTGGAAACCCCCACCTCGGGCCATGTCATCTTCGACGGCGAGGACCTTCTGGCCCCCAACGTCGACCTGGACCGGCTTCGCTCCCGCATGGGAATGGTGTTCCAGCAGTTCAACCTGTTCCACAACATGACGGCGCTGAAAAACATCATGCTCCCGCAGATGAACGTGCTGGGCACCAGCAAGGCCGACGCCGAGAAGCATGCGCTGGAGCTGCTGGAGAAGGTGGGCATGACACACCGCGCCCATGCCTACCCGAGCCAGCTCTCCGGCGGCCAGAAGCAGCGCATCGCCATTGCCCGCGCCGTCGCCATGAGCCCGAAGCTGATGCTCTTCGACGAGCCCACCAGCGCGCTGGACCCCGAGGTCGTCAACGACGTCCTCGGCGTGATGACCGACCTGGCCAAGGACGGCATGACCATGGTGGTGGTGACGCACGAGATGGGCTTCGCCCGCAAGGTGGCCGACCGCGTGGTCTTCGTCGACGGCGGCGTCATCGCAGCCGACATGGCGCCGGAGGATTTCTTCTCCGAGACCAACGACAACCCGCGCGTCCGGGCTTTCCTGGACAAGGTCCTCTAGGGGTCGCTTGGCCAATGCCGTGGAGGGGTCGCTCCGGACTGCTTTCGCGTTCGGGGCGGCCCCTTGCGGCATTTGGTCCGGGCAGGCCATCCCTGCCGCCCGGTAAGGTGCCGCTAGGAACCGAAGCGTCGCTGGCGGTCGGAAAAGTCGCGCAGGGCCCGCAGGAAGTCCACGCGCCTGAAATCTGGCCAGAGGGCCTCGCAGAAGTAGAACTCCGAGTAGGCGCTCTGCCAAGTGAGGAAGCCGGAAAGCCGCTGTTCTCCGGAAGTCCGGATGACCAGCTCCGGGTCTGGCTGGCCGCTGGTGTAGAGGTACTTGGCCAGCTGGTCCGGATCCAGGTCGGCGGCGATTTGCGCGGCATCAAGCCCCTTGGACTGCCCCTCGAGCAGCAACGCCTTGACGGCGTCGACAATCTCCCGACGCCCGCCGTAGCCGACGGCCACGTTGACGTGGAGGCCGGTGATGTGCACCGTGGAGGCCTCCAGCTCGCGGAGCTTGTCCGCGAGGTAGTCCGGAAGCAGTTCCAGGGCGCCAACCGGGTGCACCCGCACGGCCTTGGTTTCCCCGAGCCGGTCAAGGGTGTTGGCGATGATGCCCATGAGGTCGTCCAGCTCCTGGCTGGAACGGCTCATGTTGTCCGTGGAAAGCATGTAGAGGGTGACCATGTTGATGTCGAGTTCGCGGCACCAGCCAAGGAACTCGAGGATCTTGTCGGCACCGGCTTGGTGTCCGGTTGCGGTTGTGGCGCCGGCGAGCTTGGCCCAGCGGCGGTTGCCGTCCACCAGCACGCCGATATGCGTCGGAAGCTTTTCCGGGCTCAGCGAACGTCGGATCTTCCGCTCATAGAGTCGATAAACGAAACCCGGTAATTCCACCGCAATACTCCCGCATTGGATCTGGCCGATGCGGCGATTGCCGCACCTACACCCAACGCTACCTTTTGCGGGCACCGCGTGGTGACATGACGCGGTTCGGGCGGGTGTGAAATTGCTGCGAAAAATTCATTACTTACAAGTAACTTACCAATCCGTAGGTATAGGATGAGGCCATGACCAAGGCACCACGCCCCCAGTCCACAAGCACGCCGGCCGCCACGGATCATCAGGCGGCGACAGCCGCGTATGCACCGGAACCAAAACCGCTGCTGCGCGGCTGGATCCACGCCGCGATGGCACCCATTGCGCTGGCCGCGGGCGTGGTCCTGGTCGTGCTGGCCCCGCCAGGGGGCGGAAAAACCACGAGCGCCATCTACGCCTTCACCGGGGTGTTGCTGTTCACCGTCAGCGCCACCTACCACCTCGGCAACTGGTCACCCACGGTGAAGCGCGTGCTCAAGCGTCTGGACCACACCAACATCATGCTGGTCATTGCCGGCTCCTACACCCCGCTGGCATGGGCGCTGCTCCCGCCCCACAAGGCGACGGCCCTGCTGATTGCCATCTGGATCGGGGCCCTGGCCGGGGTCGCATTCCGGGTCTTTTACACCGACGCCCCTCGCTGGGTCTACACCCCGGTCTACGTCTTGCTGGGTCTGGCCGCGTTGCTGTTCATCGGCGATTTTTACGCCGCGAATCCGGCCGCGGCGATCCTGATCTGCGCCGGTGGCGCCTTCTACATCGCGGGCGCCGTGTTTTACGCACTGAAGCGTCCCAACATCAGCGAACGCTGGTTCGGATTCCACGAACTTTTCCATGCATTCACCGTTGCCGGGTTCACCTGCCATTTCGTCGCCATCGCCATGGCGGTGCTGGGAACCGCCTAGTCGTCTTGGCCGGTGTGGGCCAGACCCGGCGCGAGCATCAAGTCAAGGGACTGCAGGTCGCCGACCGGGGCATGGCAGACTCCGCCGCGACACACGTAGAGCCGCAGCGCGCCGTCGGGCCCCGCCGGATAGGCCGAAGACGCGGCGCCGGACCGTGGCATCTCACCCCATTGCGAAACGCCGGCGAGGATGCCCAACCGCATCGCGGCACGGCGCTCCTCCGGAGTGCCGCCGGCGACGGCCAGCTCCGCGCTTGCGGAATGCGCAAAACGCGCCACGACACCCAGCGCGCTGCCCGCGGCATGCGGGGCCCGTTCGGCAATGGACGGCACGAAACCAACGAGTCGGCGCACCAGCTCCAGGTCTGATTCGATCCGTGCGCCAGCTTCCGCTCCGGGGTCCTCGCCGGCCAGTTGGACCAAGCCCGCCCGGTTCAGCAGCGCCGAAGCCAGCAGCGAGGTCGCGGCCGGCACTGCATCGTCAAGTGCCTCGGCGGTTCGCGCCCCGGCCCTGCTGGCCAACACCCGCGGATCGTCGTCGGGTGCGTCGAAGGGTTGCCCGCCGGGCAGGAACTTCTCGAGGGCGGATTCCAGGACCGCATTCGCCCGCTCGATCCACGCCGGTTCCCCGCCGCAAACGGCCAGGGCCTGGAACCCCAGCGCCACACCCGCGTAGTCCTCAAGCACGCCGGCGATTTCGGTGTTGGCCCGGTCCCGGTAGCTCACCCGGTACAGCGAACCCGCGGCAGCATCCCAGTGGGTGCTCCACAGGTAGTCTGCCGCGCCGCCGGCCAGCCGCAGCAGGGCAGGGTCGTCCAGCAGAACCGATGCCTCGGCAAGAGACTGCACCATGAGCCCGTTCCACCCGGCGACGACCTTTTCATCCCGCCCGGGTTGGATGCGCCGAGCGCGGGCTTCCCCCAACGCGGCGAATGCGGCATCCAGGGCAGCCCACTCCCCCGGCTGCGGGGTGCGCGAAAGCGCGATCGTCAGTTGCGGTTCCTCGCGCCCGGGTTCCTCCGCCGCGCGCCCCTCCCAGAGTGCCCAGAAGACGTTCCCGCGGTCGGGAACCAGCGCCCCGGCCTCGGTGCGGCTGAAGGTGTAGGTGGCCCCCTCTCGGTGGGTGCCGTCGGGCATCACGGTGTCGGCGTCGAGGGAGGAAGCGAAGCCACCCCCGGGAAGCAGCATTTCGCGCTCCAGCCAGGCCCCGATGCCCGCCGATGCCCGGCGCGAGAGTTCGCGGTCCTTCGCCTCGGGCAACTGCACCGCGGCGCGCGCATAGACGCCCAGCAGTTGGGCGTTGTCGTAGAGCATCTTCTCGAAGTGCGGGATTTTCCAGCCGGCGTCGACGCAGTAGCGGGCGAATCCGCCGCCGACGTGGTCGGCCAGTGCGCCGCGGGCCATCGTGCCAAGGGTCCGCGCAACCAGTTCCGTGGCCTGTCCCGCCGCGGGGCCGGAACCGAGCCCTGCTCGCAGCAGGAAATCGAGAACCGCCGAGGGCGGGAATTTGGGTGCGGGGGCAAAGCCGCCGGCGGGGTCCTCCAGCGCGGCGAGCCGGTCCACGGCGGCTTCCACCACCGGGGCAAGCCGCGGCTCGTCGGAGGACCCGGGTAGCGGCAGCGAACGGGAAAACATCCTGGCCTGCCCGGCGGCCACCGAGCCCAGGTGGTCGGCCAGCGCGGCGGCCTGCTCGACCAGCTGGGGCCGCCGGTTCACCCAGGCGTCGTTCACGGCCTCCAGCACCTGGCCGAAGGACGGCGTGCCGGGGCGTGGAGCCGGCGGGAAATAGGTGCCTGCGTGTATCGTCCGCCCGTCGGGCAGCGTGAAGACGCTCATGGGCCAGCCGCCGGCGCCGGTGAGGGTCTGGGTGGCGGCCATGTAGATCTGGTCGACGGCGGGGTGTTCTTCCCTGTCGATCTTGATCGGCACGAAGTGCTCGTTCAGGTAGGCGGCGATCCCCGGGTCGTCGAACGACTCGCGGGCCATCACGTGGCACCAGTGGCAGGCCGCATAGCCGATCGACAGGAAGACCGGGACCTCGCGCGCCGCGGCCTCGGCGAATGCCTCGTCCGAGTACGGCCACCAGTCGACGGGTTGGTGTGCATGCTGGCGCAGGTAGGCCGAGGCGCTGCCGGCGATTCGTTGACCCATGCTCGTGAGCCTACTCCACGCGTGTGTGCGTTGGCACCGGACCCGTCCGGCACCAACGCACGGGGCCTAGCGGGCTGGCTTGTCCCCGGGCTCGTCCGGCTGGATCTTCTTGCCGCGCTCAACGAGGTCCTGCTGACGGGCCTCGGCCTCGCCCTGGTAGCGGACACGGCGGATGCGGCGGGTCATGTCGCGGATGATGAAGATGGTGACGATGACCAGGGCTGCCGTCGCAACGAAGCCGGCGAAACCCGGACCGATGGACTGTGCAGCATCGCCCGGCGGGGCGACTGGAACGGGGGAAGGTGATACGGAGGCTGCATACTGCAGGGACGAATACACGCGCGAGGCTCTTTCTAAAAGTTGGCAGCCGGGAGTACCGGCACGTTATCTATCTTAGACCGGCGAACAAATCGTTCTCCGGCAGCTCAGTGGGAACCGCGGACTTGATCAGGGTGAAGTCTTCCCACGGCCAGGCCTTCTCGTAGATCGCCTCCGGGACGGCGAAGAAGAAGCCCGTGGGGTCGATCTGGGTCCGGTGCGCCAGCAATGCGGCGTCGCGGTGCTTGAAGAACTCCGCGCTGTGGATTTGCGTGGTGGTCTTGTGCGGCGAAACCCACCCGAACATCTGCTGGTCGGGGTGCTTTTCCCACTCGGCGATGCGCTCGGCGTACGGGGAATCCATGCCGGCCTCGAGCATTGCATAGTGCAGCGTCCTGAAGCGCTCCGGGGCGAAGGCGCGGTCGTAGTACAGCTTGGAGGTCTCCCACGCTTCGCCGAGTTCCGGGGAGCTCTCGGCCTTGGCTGCCTCTTCGAACGCGTGCACGGCCACCTTGTGCGCCTGGATGTGGTCCGGGTGCGGGTAACCGCCGTTTTCGTCGTACGCAACGATCACGTGGGGCTTGAATTCGCGGATCAGCTTGATGAGCGGTGCCGCGGCGGTCTCCAGGGGCTGCAGCGCAAAGGCGCCGAAGGGAAGGGCCGGCAGCGGGTCGCCCTCGGGCAGCCCGGAATCGACAAAGCCGATCCAGCGGTGTTCGATGCCCAGCACGGCAGCGGCCTCGGCCATTTCCCGGCGGCGCACCCCCGCGAGATCGCGGTGTGCGTGGGCGAGTTCGCCGACCGCGGCGTTGAGGATGTCCCCGCGCTCGCCGCCGGTGCAGCTGGCGACCATGACGCGCGCTCCCGCGGCGACATAGGCCGCCATTGTCGCGGAGCCCTTGGAGGATTCGTCGTCCGGGTGGGCATGGATTGCCAGCAAACGTAGGCCCTGGGAGGGAGCGATCCGCCCCGCTTTGTGATCTTCCACGTGTGTAACTCCAACTCCATATGCTCGGTAAGGGGATCCCCCTGGCCAAGGCTTAGACTGGTAGGGATGATTTCTCCCCGGCCGCGACGCCCATGAATCCGAAAGAGGCGCCATTGTCCAGCTTAACTAATAGGTACGGTTCGCCCAAGCGACGCCTTGCCAAAAAGACACGCCGGAACCTGATCGTCGGCGGTCTGTCCGTGGGAGTCATCGGTGCGCTTTACCTGACCTGGGCAACGCAGAGCGGCGTGGATTTCAAGGACCAGTCCTTCGTCGTCAGCTCCCCTACGCAGGCAAGTGCCGTGGTGGACATCTCCAAGAACGCCGACCAGACGGCACAATGCGAGGTCAGGGCCATGAACGAGTCCTATGCGATCGTCGGCTGGAAGACGCTGACCGTGGGTCCGAGCGAGGGCAAGGGCAGGGAAACGACGCGTTTCGATGTCAATCTCCGCACCGAATCCCTGGCCACCACCGTCGGCATCGAGGAATGCAAGATCGTCAAGGCTTCCTGACCCCGGGCGAACGGATCCTGCGGCGACTCGCCCAGTACGCCAAAAGCTCAAACTCTTGGGTAAAAGCCCATCGACGGCTAATATCTTTCTAATACGTTATGCCCCGCTACAGAACGTGACGGACGAAGTTCATCACCCATCTGTGCGGGGTCTTTGCTTGCAGGATGTTCGTCGCATCATCGGCAGGGACCGTCTCGGCAGGTTGCCCCCTTGCGGGGACTACCGCCCTGATTACACAAGGAGTACCACCGTGACTACCACCAATCACGAACCAGTCGTCTGGCTGACCAAAGAGGCCTTCGATCGTTTGACCGTCGAGCTCGACCACCTTGCCGGCCCCGGCCGCGCGGAGATCGTCGACCGCATCGAGCAGGCTCGTTCCGAGGGTGACCTCAAGGAAAACGGTGGCTACCACGCGGCCAAGGAAGAACAGGGCAAGGCAGAGGCACGCATCTCCTACCTGAAGGACCTGTTGCGCCGCGCCCACGTCGGCGAGGCTCCGGCCGATGACGGAATCGTCGAACCGGGCATGCTCGTCGAGGCGATCATCGCCGGCGACAAGACCACCTTCCTCTTCGGCAGCCGCGAGGTTGCAGGCGACACGGACCTCGAGGTCTACTCGGAGAAGTCCCCGATCGGTGCGGCAGTGCACGGCGCCAAGTCCGGCGACAAGCTCAGCTACTCGGCCCCTAACGGCAAGGAAATCGCCGTCGAGATCGTTTCCTGCAAGCCTTACAGCGCCTAATTAGACGCCGGGTCGCGCGCAAGCGCGACCGCACGCTGCCGATGGCTGCCCACTACTCCCCCGCCGATGCAGGCGAGTAGCGGGCAGCCATCGCTCGTTAAGCGGCACGCGGGCCCACGCTTCCCGCTGGCCCGCGGCGCACGAATGAGGGCCTGGGTCCCGTCGCATTGGCGTCGGGACCCAGGCCCTCGTGCATTCCCTCCCGGCGCCGTCGGCACCGGGAGGGAAACGCGGTTGGCGGTTAGCCCATCACCATGGGCTGGAAGCCCTCGGCCCGCAGGTTGTTGAGCACCAATTCGGAGTGCGCATGGCCCTTGGTTTCCATGTCGATCGTGATCGCCACGTCACCCATGGACAGCGAACCGCCCACGCGCGTGTGGTCGAGCCGTGTGACGTTTGCGTCGGATTCGGCGATGACCCGCGAGATGGTGGCCAGCTCGCCCGGGCGGTCATCGAGCATCATGCGCACCGTCAGGTAGCGACCGGCGGCTGAGAGGCCGCGCTGGATGACCTTGAGCATGAGCAGCGGGTCGATGTTGCCGCCGGAAAGGATCACGGCCGTCTTGGTCGGGTTGATGCCCAGTTCCTCGAGCTTGCCCTCCAGCAGCGCCGCGACGCCCACGGCGCCGGCCGGCTCGACCACCAGCTTGGAACGCTCCAGCAGGAACACCAGGGCGCGGGCCAGGCCGTCCTCCGAGACCGTCACCACGTCGTCGACGAGTTCGCGGATGATCTGGAACGGGAGCTGTCCCGGGCGTCCCACGGCGATGCCGTCGGCGATGGTGCGCACGGTGTCCAGCGGAACCAGCGCATCGGCGGCAAGCGACGGAGGGTAGGCCGCGGCGTTCTCGGCCTGGACGCCGATGACCTTGATTTCCCGGCCCAGTTCCGCCGCCTTGGCCTTGAGCGCCACGGCAACGCCGGCCAGCAGCCCGCCGCCGCCGACGCCCATGAGCACGGTGTCGACGTCGGGGAGCTGTTCGAGGATTTCCAGCCCGATGGTGCCCTGTCCGGCGATGATGTCCGCGTTGTCGAAGGGGTGGACGAAGACGGCGCCGGTGGCCGTGGCGTAGCGCTCGGCCTCGGCCAGCGCCTCATCGACGTTGTGCCCGTGCAGGACGACCTCCGCGCCGTGGTCGCGGGTCGCGGTGAGTTTGGGCAGCGCCACGCCCAACGGCATGTAGATCCTGGCCTTGATGCCCAGCCGGCGCGCGGCCTGGGCCACGCCCTGTGCGTGGTTGCCTGCCGAGGCCGCCACCACGCCGCGAGCACGCTCCTCCGCGGAAAGCTTGGACATGCGCACGTAGGCGCCGCGCACCTTGAAGGAGCCGGCCCTCTGCAGGTTCTCGCACTTGAGGAACACCTCCGACCCGATGGCCAGGGACAGCGCGCGGGAATGCTCCACCGGGGTCCGTGCAATGACGCCGTCGAGGATTGTCCTGGCGTGTTCGATGTCGGCGAGGCTTACCGGGAGTTTGGTCTGCTGGATCATTGAACGACTTTCTGCTGTGCGTCACGACGCGGGGGTCAGGCTGAATAAGGGGGTTCTGGTCGATCGACGGGGGTTCAGGACCCGCGGGCGGGTTCTTCGCCGTCAAGATCGGCGGGCGCCGGTTCCGGGTTGCGGACCGGCTCGATAATTCGCGCGGGGGTGGCCAGCGCCGGATCGTGTTCCCAGCCGCGATTGGAAATGTACTTCACCACGGTGTTTGCAACGGCCAGCGTCGGCACGGCGAAGAGCGCCCCGGGGATTCCGGCGACCATCGAGCCGCCGGCCACGGCCATGACCACGGCCAGAGGGTGCAGGCTCACGGCCTTGCCCATGATCAAAGGCTGGAGGATGTGGGATTCGGCTTGCTGGACAAAGAGGACGACCAGCAGCATGATGAGCGCGTTGACCGGCCCGTTGGCCACCAACGCCAGCAGCACGGCCACGGCACCCGTCACCATGGCACCGATCACCGGGATGAACGACCCGATAAAGACCAACACGCCCAGCGGCAGGGCCAGCGGAACGCCGAGGATCAACGCGCCGACGCCGATGCCCACCGCGTCGATGAAGGCGACGAAGAGTTGCACGCGCACGTAGATCACCATGGAGGCCCAACCGCGCTTGCCCGCCCCCTCCGCGGCCAGTCGTGCACGCCGGGGCAGCACGTTGATGAAGAACTTGCCGATCCGCGGGCCGTCAAGCAGCAGGAAGATCAGCGAGAAAAGCACCAAAAGCATGCCGGCGGCGAGATGGCTGAGCGTTGTGCCCCACGAGAGCGCCCCGGAGACGATGTCCGAGGAATTGTTCTTCAGCTGGTTGATCGCATCCTGGATCAACGTGTCCAGGTCCTCGTTGCTCATGGCCAGCGGTCCGGACGAGAGCCAGTTCTGGATCTGCGCTATGCCTGTCAGCGCCTGGGCCCAGAGGCTGGAGAATCCGCTTGCCAACCGCTGCCCAACCACGGAGAGGCCGCCGATGACCAGCGTCAGGAAGCCGATCATGGTGATCCCGACGGCCAACCCCTTGGGCAGGCGGGCCTTCTCGTGCAGGAAGTGGACGACGGGGCTGAGCAGCCCTGCGAGCAGTGCGGCGATCATCAGCGGAATGACCAGCAGGGAAACCTGCGAGAGCAGCCAGACGGCAATGCCGACGGCCACCACTATGACGATCAGGCGCCAGCCCCAGGACGCAGCGATGCGCACTCCGTACGGCATGTCTTCGGCCTCGCTGTGGTCCACCGATGGCGCCTCGTTCGAGGCCGCCAGTCCTGCACCTGCCGCACCCGCCACCAGCCCCTGGCCGTTCTGCGGGTTGCGGTTGAAGATCTCCGAGAATCTCACGCCGCGGCCTCGTTTCCGCTGCGCGCTGCGCGACCCTGCGAAGCGGCTTTTTCGGCATTCGGCAGGCCGGTCTTCGACGGCAGTGTTTGGGAAGCCGTGCGCATGCCACATGGCATGGCGTGGCTCCCTGCGGTGGCACTGCCATTGAATCTCATGAACATACGGTATCCCTTGAAAGTTCAGTGCGCGTCATAGATGACGCCCATATTGCAGAAAAACCGCGGGGCAGCACCCAAATAGTGGGTACTGCCCCGCGGTTACACGGCAGAATGACTAGTCGTTGCCACGCAAGATAGCCAGAATGCGCAGAATCTCGACGTACAGCCAGATGAGCGTCACGGTCAGGCCGAAGGCCGCCGTCCAGGCCATCTTCGCCGGGGCGCCCTGGCGGACACCCTCGGAGATCGAGGTGAAGTCCATGACCAAGGCGTAGGTTGCAAGCAAAACGGCAAAAGCGCCGATGGCCAGGCCAAGTCCGCCCGAACGCATGCCGAACTCGCCGCCGACAACGCCGGTGAGCATCAGGACAAAGTTCAGCAGCGAGAACAGGCCGTAGCCGATCAACGCAATCATGAACATCTTGGTCATCTTCGGGGTCGCACGGTACTTGCCCGAGCGGTACAGCACCAGGGTCACCGCGAACACGGAGAAGGTTGCGATGACAGCCTGCATGACGATGCCGTCGAACTTGGCATCAAAGTAGGCAGAGATGCCGCCTAGGAAGAGCCCTTCGAATCCCGCATACAGCAGGATCAGGATTGGCGACGGCTCACGCTTGAACGAGTTCACCAGGCCAAGCACCAGACCAACAAGCGCGCCAACCAGCATCAGCATCGGAACCTGCCAGCCAATGGCGGCGCCGATGACCACCACGCCAAGGCACAGCGCGGTCTTATTGATGACCTCGTTGTAGGTCAGTCGTCCCATCTGCATGCCCGATGCAGATGGCTGCGAGTACAGGTCCTGCAGAGCCTGCGGGCTCATGTTCTGCTGAGCATACGCAGTGGGCGCGGCACCCGCGGGGCCGGCCGCACGGGTCTGCTCGCGATAGTTCTTGGAATTGAAGACCGGGTTTCCGCCCAGGGCCATGATGATTCTCCTTGGTAGGTTGTCAGTTAATAGCCTACGTTGATACAACGACTGAGCACGACCGATAAATCCCGATCCGACCACCTTTCTTCAAGAAATCTAAACAGGGCATGGTTTCCGGTCGTCGGACGCTCCACCGGTCACCTGACCTCACATGCGGCCACGCCTGCATTTCCGACCCGGTCCGCACGCAAAGGTGTTCCCTGGCATCGCAACCCGTCAGGAACGATTGCGGCGCACCAAGGATGCAGCCCCCCAGACTCCGGACCGCATGGACAGTACGGGCGACCATCCGAGGCGCAGAGAGCCACGCCAGGAAACCCCAAGACCCCGCATTTACCAGACCGTTATGGGAATCAGGCACTTCCCGGTCCGAAGCTTGCCGTTTTTGTCCTTCTTGGCACTACGATAATCAAACATATAGTGACCCATGCCACATCAGTCCTCGAATTACTTGTAGTTCGGGCTGAAAGCGACGAGAGGGCTCGCACCGTGCTTCGTCAAGCCAAATCAACAACTGGCCATTTGTTCGTGATCTTTGGGTTGTTCATTGGCGTGCTGTTCGCGTCGCTGCTCCCTCCGTCGGCCGCGGTCGCCGTGGACCGACCGATCGCCGCCCAGGTCCAGCCGCCAATGCAAGCGCAGGAATACACCATCCGCGGAACCTTGCGCGATGGGAAAGAACCTGTCGTGGGCGTGCGCATCACGGCAACCTCCAGCAAAGGATTCAGCGCCGAGGCCGTCACCGACAAGGACGGACGATGGGTCATCGTCGTTCCCGAAAAGGGTACCTACGAGGTCCTGCTTGATGTCACGACCCTGCCCCCGGACAAGCCGTTGGCCAGCGGGGAACCCAATCCCCGGATTGTCGAGTTTGGCACGTCCTCGAACATGGGTGTCATTTTCAAGGTTGGCGAAAACGTTGCCCCGCCCGTCACATCATTCGGATCCATCGTGGCCGAACGCGTCGTCGCGGGACTGAGCTTCGGCTTGTTGCTGGCGCTGACCGCGGTCGGGCTCTCGCTGGTATTCGGAACCACGGGCCTGACCAACTTCGCCCACGGCGAGATGGTGACGTTCGGCGCGGTGGCCGCGTTTGGGCTTTCCGCCTGGGGCTTCCCGTTGTGGGCCGCTCTCATCGTGGCGGTGCTACTCGGCGGCGCACTCGGATGGATCCAGGACTGGGGACTGTGGAAGCCCTTGCGGCGCCGTGGGTCGGCACTCGTGCCGATGATGATTGTTTCCATCGGTCTGGCGCTGGCCATGCGCTACATCATCCTCTTTTTCTTCGGCGGAACCACCGAACAGTTGCCGGGAGCCCAGAGTCCGTTGTTGAAGTTCGCGGGGATTGCGATCTCCCGCAACACCCTGATATCGCTAATGGTTTCGCTGGTGGTGATCATCGCCGTGGCGCTGCTGCTGCTCAAGACGCGGTTCGGCAAGGCAACCCGCGCCGTGGCCGACAATCCCGCACTGGCCGCGGCATCGGGCATCGACGTTGACCGGGTCATCCGGATGGTGTGGGTGGTCGGGAGCATGCTCGCCGCCCTGGGCGGCATCTTGTGGGCGTACTACCGCCCCGGCGTCACCTTCAACATGGGCCAACAAATCCTGCTGCTGATCTTCGCAGGCGTCACCCTCGGCGGTCTGGGAACCGTGTTCGGCGCCCTCATCGGTTCAGTCCTCGTCGGCCTGATGGTCGAGATCTCCACGATCTGGCTCGAGGCTGACCTGAAGTACGTGGGGGCCCTGGCCGTCATGATCTTGGTGCTGCTGTTCAGGCCCCAGGGCATCCTGGGCCGTCGCGAGCGTGTGGGTTAAGGGAGAGCAGACATGGACTTCGCAACGATCTTTACCAACGCGCTGACCCAGATCGTCAGCCCGATCACGGCCTCCTACGCACTGGCGGCCCTCGGGTTGGCCGTGCACTTCGGCTACGCCGGGCTGTTGAACTTCGGCCAGGCAGGATTCATGGCGGTTG
This sequence comes from Paeniglutamicibacter sp. NPDC012692, assembly GCF_042901625.1. Classification (NCBI taxonomy): domain Bacteria; kingdom Bacillati; phylum Actinomycetota; class Actinomycetes; order Micrococcales; family Micrococcaceae; genus Paeniglutamicibacter; species Paeniglutamicibacter sp. NPDC012692. Next base: position 260,519 of record NZ_JBIBDE010000004.1, on the reverse strand, counting down.
GCGCCTACGGGTTTGCCATATCAACGCTGACCTTCGGGGCCCCGCTGCCGATTGCCGTCCTGACGGCAATCGTCGCCTCGGTGCTCTTTGCGCTCCTGCTGGGTATCCCGACGCTGCGCTTGCGCGCCGACTACCTGGCTATCGTGACCATCGCGGCGGCCGAGATCGTCAGGTATGTCGTAACCACCAACTCACTCACCAAGGTCACGGGTTCGGCCAACGGCCTGGCGACCTTTGAACGCGGCTTCTACGGCCTGAACCCGTTCCCGCCGGGGAATTACCAAGTCGGCCCGCTGCAATACAACGACAGGACACTCTGGATATCCATCGTGGCTTGGGCCTTGGTGCTGCTGTGCGCGGGCATCGTCTGGGGTTTGATGCGCAGCCCATGGGGCCGGGTGCTCAAGGGCATCCGGGAGGACGAACACGCCGTTCGTTCACTTGGCAAGAACGTCTTTGTCTACAAGATGGAAGCGCTGATCATCGGTGGAATCTTCGGCTCGCTGGCCGGAATCATCTTCACACTGCCAACGGGAGCCGTTCAACCGGCCAACTACGGAACCGAACTCACGTTCTTCCTGTGGACGGCGCTGTTGCTCGGCGGCATGGCCACCGTGTTCGGCTCCATACTCGGCGCGATGATCTTCTGGGTTGTACTCTCGCTGACCCAGGGCATCCTCCTGGGACTCATCGAATCGGGGGCGATCACGTTCCTGACCAGCATCCAGGCAGGCCAGCTTCGCTACATCCTGGTCGGCGTCGCCCTGATGCTGCTCATGATTTTCCGTCCCCAAGGAATTTTGGGCAACAAGAAAGAACTGGCATTCTCATGACCGATGCGCAACAGTTCGCGGACTCGCCTTCCACGGACGTGTCCCCAGAGCTAGAGAACCCGTACGTCCACGACACCCGACCGATTGCACTTGGCCCGGCCGAGCCCGGCTGCGCCAAACGGGATCCGATCATCGTCGCCGACGGCGTACGACGCACCTTCGGTGCGCTGCACGCCGTCGACGTGGACCACGTGGAGATCCCCAGACACAAAATCACCGCCCTGATCGGACCCAACGGAGCCGGGAAGACGACGCTCTTTAACCTGCTCACGGGCTTCGACTCACCCAACGCCGGCTCCTGGACCTTCGATGGGCACAGCCTCTCCGGGGTGCCTCCCCACAGGGTGGCCCGTCTGGGAATGGTCCGAACCTTCCAACTGACCAAGGTCATGGGCAAGCTCACCGTCATCGAAAACATGCGCCTGGGCGGCAAGGACCAGCCCGGGGAATCCCTGTGGAAGGCAATGTTCCCGTGGCTTTGGAAGGCGCGCGAAGCCGAATTGACCGCAACCGCGGATGAACTGCTGAAGAAATTCAAGCTCGACGAAAAGCGGGAAGACTACGCGGCGTCCCTCTCCGGCGGCCAACGCAAACTCCTGGAAATGGCCCGCGCGCTCATGGCCGACCCGAAGCTGGTCATGCTTGACGAGCCCATGGCAGGCGTGAACCCGGCGCTGACCCAATCGCTTCTGGACCACATCAAGAACCTCAAGGGCACCGGAACAACCGTGCTCTTCGTTGAGCACGACATGCACATGGTCCGGCACATTGCCGACTGGGTCATCGTAATGGCCGAGGGCCGGGTGGTCGCCGAGGGCCCTCCGCAGGCGGTCATGCAGGACCCTGCCGTGATCGACGCATACCTGGGTGCGCACCACGACGTCGACCTCGGCACCGCAGACGGAGCGGCGAAGCTCGAGGATGCGCTCAGCGAGGATGAGGAATCCGTGGTCGGCACGGCCGACGCTGGCGAACTTCTGACGACGAGCGAACCGACCGAACCAACCGACGAAACCCAGGAGAAGCCATGAACGAAACGGAAGGCCAGGCCGTCGTGACCGTCAGTGACCTGGTGGCCGGGTACCTCCCCGGGGTCAACATCCTCAACGGATGCAACATGGAAGCCCGCAAGGGCGAACTCATCGGCATCATCGGCCCCAATGGCGCGGGCAAATCCACGCTTCTCAAGGCGATGTTCGGGCTCGTCAAAGTCCATTCGGGAACCGTGGTGGTGCACGGCGAGGACCTCACCGGGCTGAAGGCCAACAAATTGGTGGCCCGCGGCCTGGGCTTCGTGCCGCAGACCAACAATGTTTTCCAGACCCTGACCATCGAGGAAAACATGCAAATGGGTCTCTTCCAACGCCCCAAGGACTTTGCCGAACGCTTTGACTTCGTCGCGTCCCTGTTCCCGGAGCTTGGCAAGCGCAGAAGCCAGCGTGCAGGATCCCTCTCTGGCGGCGAAAGGCAGATGGTGGCTATGGGCCGGGCCCTGATGATGGACCCGGCAGTGTTGCTGCTCGATGAACCCTCGGCAGGGCTTTCACCTGTGAAGCAGGACGAGACGTTCTTGCGGGTCCATGAGATCAACCGCGCCGGGGTCTGCGTGATCATGGTCGAGCAAAACGCGCGGCGCTGCCTGCAGATCTGCGACCGTGCCTATGTCCTGGACCAGGGCCGCGACGCCCACACGGGTACAGGCAGGGAATTGCTCAACGACCCCAAGGTCATCCAGCTCTACCTCGGCAATCTTGCCGAGACCGTGGAACGCGAGGAAGCGGACCAGCGCCGGGACCCTACACCCGGAAGCTAGACGCAAACGACCAAGCAAAAAACATGCAAAGAGGGGTTGGGTTCCAGATGAACCCAACCCCTCTTCCCGTTCGAGCTAGCGTGCGTTTCCGGCGTTAGACTGCACCGGCCTCTTCACGCAGCGGCTGCGGAACATTGTTGTCGTCGTACTTGTAGATGCCCATGATGCCCTCGGAGATGTCGCCGTTCTTGTCAAAGCTGATCGGACCCGAGATGCCGTCATAGTCGATGTCCTTGCCCTCGTCGAGCAGCTTCTTGCACGAGGCGAAATCGGTGCACTTTTCGCCGTCACGCGAAACCGCCTCGAGCTGAGAGGCAATTGATTTCCCGTCGGCAGCCTTGGCGGCGGTGGCTGCCAGGGCAATGACGGTGGCGGCGTCGTAGGACTCGGCGGCGTAGTTCCAGTTCTTGAGTTTGTCATCGACCGTCGCCAGACGCGCCTTGAAATCGTCCTTCGCGAAGGAACCGGGCTGGGTGCCCTGAGCACCCTTCAGGGTGCCCTTGTCGAAGTCCTTCGAGTAGTCGGTGATATTGCCGTCGACAAAGTACATCTTGCTGGCCGGGACACCCTTCTGGATAAGCAGAGGAATGATTGAGCGGGCCTGGTCGAAACTCAGGATGGCAATGGCATCGGGATTCGCCGCCACCACCTCGTCAATCTGGGATGAGAATTGCGAGTCGCCCTCGTTGAACATGGATTCGGCCACGATCTCGCCACCCGCGCCCTCCACGGCGGACCTGATGTTCTTGGCCAGACCGGTGCCGTAGGCGTCGTTGAGCACGATCATGCCGACGGTCGAAGCGCCGTCGCCCACCATGACGTTGCCCAGGATGCGGCCCTGCATGACGTCGGAGGGTGCGGTGCGCCAGTACAGCCCCTTGTCGTCCCACGTGCTGAAGTCCGGCGACGTGTTGGCCGGCGACATCATGAGCGTGCCCTCGCCGGTGATCTGGTTGATCACCGTCTTTGTCACGCCGGAGGATGCCGCACCGATGATTGCCGAAACGCCTTGTCCCAACATTTCGGTGGTCGACTGGGTGGCAATGTTCGTCGTGGTGTCGCCGGAATCGCGGTTAATGGTGGCCACGTCTTTCCCGTTCACCCCGCCGGCCGCGTTGATCTCCTTGACTGCCAGATTCACGCCCGCTGTCATCGGCGGCCCGAAGAAGTTCAGTGCACCGGTGTTGGGTAGCAGGGTGCCGAGCTTCAGCTGACCGTCCCCCGAAGCCGCCGGCGCACCCGATCCGCCGGGAGATTGGCTGGTTGAACCACCGCCGCCTCCACATGCCGTGGCGGTCAAGGCCACTGCGGCTCCAACCGCGAGTAAACGGCCTCCTCGAGTAAAACGCGATCGTGCATGTGCGACCATGTTGGCTCTCCTCAAAAGTATGCCCCCGGCACAATCGCCCAAGGGGCAGCCGAGGCTCCCCGGCTACTAAGGAACGTAACGTAAATCACACGACAATATAAGGCGTATTTGATTACAGCAACGTAACGGGAGGCTGTGTCCCTCCGCCTCACTTGCGTCTCTGTCAGCATCAATGGGGCGTGGTCCGCTGCAAACGGCCGCAAGCGAATCAACAAGGGCAAGGCGAAACGGGCCCGTTGACTGAAAGAAAGGAAATAATCAAAGACGTCCGAAACATGCGAAAAAGCGGTTGTCGAAGATCCCTTTCGAGACCTCCAACAACCGCTTTTCCTGCTTTGTACCCCCAGTGGGACTCGAACCCACAAGCCTTTCGGCAACTGATTTTAAGTCAGTCGTGTATGCCAATTCCACCATAGGGGCCTACGTGATCAAGCCTACGCGATCACTTACTTTGAAGTGAAACGCGGCGGAGTCCGAATCGAAAATTCGAACTCCGCCGCGTTCACGTCCTCGACGGCGCCGGGCCGAGACCTATCACCGGGCCCGGCACCACGAGCAATCCCTTAGGCGCGCGGCTTCGGGGTTGCTGCCTCCACGAAGGTGGCGCGCGGGTTTTCCAGGTTGTTCAGCTGCAGCGTGTCGCGCTGGAAGAGCAGTGCTGCGAACCAGCCACCCACCACGCGGAACTTGCGCTCGAAGGTCGGCATGGCCATGCCGTGGTAGCCGCGGTGTGCGAACCAGGCCGGGAAGCCCTTGAGCTTGATGCCCATGACCTTGGCGACACCCTTGTGCGCACCGAAGCCGGCGACTGCGCCGAGGTTCTTGTGCTTGTAGTTCTTGACCTGGCCGACGCCGTAGCGGGCGGCGTACAGGTTCTTTGCCAGCAACTTGGCCTGGCGCACGGCGTGCTGTGCGTTGGGCACGCAGGTGCCGTCCGGCAGGCCGCCGGTCACGTCGGGCACTGCCGAAACGTCGCCGGCTGCCCAGGCGCCCTCGATGGCAACGCCGTCTTCGCCGGTGATGCGCAGGTCGGTGCCGGTCATGACACGTCCGCGGGCTTCGATCGGGAAATCGGTGGAGCGAACCATCGGGTTCGCCATGACGCCAGCGGTCCAGATCAGGGTGTCGGTTTCGAAGGTCTCGGCCGGGGACTTGTCGGCCATGTTGATCAGCTGCATGACACCGCCCTCGGCGTTGGCCAGCGACGTGTTGAGCATGACCTCGATGCCGCGGCTGCGCAGGTGGTCGACGACCCATACTGCCTGCTCTTCGGTGACCTCGGGCATGATGCGGCCCATGGCCTCGACGACGACGAAGCGCAGTTCGCCCTTTTCGATGCGGCCGTTGAGCTTGGCCGCGTGGCGGGCCATGTCCTCGATCTCGGCGATGGTTTCGATGCCGGCAAAGCCGCCACCGATGACCACGAAGGTCAGCGCGCGCTTGCGCTCGGCGGCATCGGTCATCAGCGAGGCGGACTCGATGCGCTCAAGGATCTTGTTGCGCAGGGCAACGGCTTCCTCGATCGACTTCAGGCCGATACCGGTGTCTGCAAGGCCCGGGATCGGGAAGGTGCGGGTGATGGCACCGGCGGCCATGACGACGTCGCGGTACTCGATCTCGAACGGCTCGCCGACAACGGGCACGATGACGGCCTTGTTGTTCTTGTGGTCGATGGCCGAGACGCGGCCGTTGATCAGCTCGGCGTGCTTGAGGTGCTGGCGGTGCGAGACCACGGCGTGGCGCGGTTCGATCTGGCCGCCGGCGACCTCCGGAAGGAAGGGCTGGTAGGTCATGTACGGAAGCGGGTCGACGACGGTGACGATGCCGCCGTGGTCCTTGACCTTCTTCTGCAGTTTCATCGCGACGTAGAGTCCGACATAGCCGCCGCCGACTACAAGAATGCGCGGGCGATCGGAAAGTTGTTCAGTGATAGGCATGAGTCCATGCTATCCCGAAAAACACCGTTTGTGAAAATGTTCACTAATGCTCGGCGGGTGCCAAATCAGGCCTTGGGGCCGGACTCCGGAAGGTCGTCGAAGATGTCTCGTTCCCCGCCGGGCTCGTCCAGTTTCAGCGATGCGACAGAGCCGACCGTCGCCGCTTCCGCACGCCGCCGGGTCCGCGAGGAACGCACGTAGTGGGTGGATCCGCCGACGATGGTGAAGAGCAGCAGCGCGCCGAACCCGAGCACCAACACCGGCTGCAGGATCTTGCCGTCCTCCGCGGGCGCCTGGGGCTGGGGGGCCGCGATCGGGGCGATGTCCGAGGTTTCCGTGGAAACCCCGGGGTCGAGGCTCGGAGCGGTGTCCGGCTTCGCGCTGCGGCGGTGCACCCTGATCCATTCGGTGATGGTGTTCATCGGGTTCTCCGCAGCCATCGGCACATCGGCGGTCAACGCCGCGTTGGCGTCGAGGATGCCGTGCCCGTAGAGGTTGTCCACCCCGGGCTTGCCCGCGTCCCGCGCCGTGTACAGGATGCGGTTGATGACCTGCGGCGCCTTCATCTCCGGGTACTTCGCACGGATCATCGCGGCAACCCCGGAAACCAGCGGTGCCGCGCCCGAGGTGCCCGACCAGTCGGCGTAGCCGCCGTCGGGCAGGCCGCCGACCAGGGGCTCGGCCGGGGCCGCAACGCCGATGCTGATGCCCTCGGTCGAGGAATCCACGCTGGCCTTGCCCTCGCGGTCGATGCCCGCAACCGTCAGGACTCCCGGGATCGTCGCCGGCGCGCCGACCTGGTTCATGCCGCCGGCACGGTTGCCCGCGGCGGCCACGACGACCACGTCGTGGTCCTCGGCGTACTTGAACGCCCTGTCCCAGCTGACCGGCCATTCGGGCCGGGTCGATCCCAGGGACATGTTGATGACCCGGGCACCCTTGTCGACTGCCCAGATGACGGCGGCCGGGACCTGGTCCTCGACGCTGATGCCCGCCGGGTTCTCGGTTCCCATCCAGAGGGAGACCGAGAGCAGCTCGGCTTCCGGGGCCACGCCGACGACTCCGTCCGGTCCCGGACCGGGCGCGGGGACCTCGATGGGCTCGGGCTTCACCGGCGGAGTCTCCCCCGCCGCTTCGGCCTCCTGGACGGCCCGGTCATAGGCGATCTGCTGCGCCTCGGCCTCGGCCCGCGCCGCGTCGATCGCCACCGAGTTGTTGCCCCGCCCGGCCAGCAGCGTCGCCACCAGGGTCCCGTGCTCGGGCAGGTTCCCCAGCGGCTTGGAGCCATCGGGGTCGCCAGCGCCGGAGACGTCCTTGCCGCCGACCACGGCGCCGACAAGGTCCGGGTGGGAGGTGTCGATTCCCGTGTCGATGACGGCGACCTTCACGCCCTTGCCCTTGGAAACCTCCCAGGCCTTGGTGATGCCCGATGACTCGAGCCACCATTCGCTGTCCCGCACGGCGTCCGCGTTGGCGCTCGAGGCTCCAAGCAGAGTCATGGCCGCGCAGAGGCCGAGGCTGAGAATCAGGGCACCGGTGCGGTGCAGTCGTCGCTTCAAGGGCTCACCTATCGTTTTCTGTTTCGGGTACAGCTACGTTCTTTATCCGCAGAGGCCCAAGGCAATTCCATCAAGAATATCGTGCTCGGACGCAGTGGCCGTCTCGATGGCCCCGTTGGTCGCCGCGCGCACCCGCTCGAGGATGCACCCGTAGATCAGTGCGCCGGCAGCAATGACATCGACCCTGCCCGGGTGCATGAAGCCAAGCGCGGCGCGGGATTCACGGTCCGCGGACAGCATGGATTCGATGCTCTCGAGCAGCTTTTCGATGTCGAGCTCGGCGCCGTGGATTGCCGCCGAATCGTAGGCCTGCAGCCCCAGGGCAGCGGCGGTGAGCGTGGTGATGGTTCCCGCCACGCCGATGATCCCGTCCACTGCGGAGAAGTCGACGGTGCGTGCCGCCTCGTCGAGAACCCCGTTGACCTCGGCCCGGGCCGCGACGATCTGCGCGGCAGTGGGCTGTTCCTGGCCCCAGAAGCGTTCGGTGAGCCGCACGCACCCCATGTCCATGCTCAGTCCGGCCTGCGGGCCGTCCGCTCCCCCGAGCACGAATTCGGTGGATCCCCCACCCAGGTCCACCACCAGGACGGCGGTTCCCGGGGCCGGGGGCGCCACCGAGATAGCCCCGGTGAAGGACAGCGCGGCTTCCTCGTCCCCGGCAACAACCTCGGGTTCGACGCCGAGGCGTTCCTTCACCGCGTCGATGAATTCACCGCGGTTCTTGGCATCGCGCGTGGCGGAGGTGGCGACAAAGCGGACCTTGGAGGCCCCGTGTTCCTTGATCATTGCCGCATACTCGTCGATCGCCAGGAAGGTGCGCTCCAGGGCCTCGGGCGCGAACGCACCGGTGGCGTCAACGCCCTGGCCCAGGCGCACCACGCGCATCTGGCGCAGCACATCGGTCAGCGCCGGCCCCGCGGGGCCCTGCTCGATGTCTGCGATGAGCAGGCGGATGGAGTTGGTTCCGCAGTCGATTGCTGCAACGCGTGCCATGGAGGGGTACTGCCTACTTCCCGGTTTCGGTTTCGTCGGCGGCCGCTGCCTCGCGGGCCGCGCGTGCAGCTGCGCGCTCGGCCTGCTTGATGGCCGGGTCCACGGACTGGGTCTTCACGTGGCGTGAGCGGTCCTGGCTGGGGGCCGGGCCCTCGGTGTCCCAGGCGCCGGTGCAGTAGCACTTGTCCTTGGTCCACCACTCGCTGATGCCTTCCAGCGCGCGGTCGCCGAGCGGGTTCACGCCCGGGCCGGCCGCCAGCGAGTGGCCGACCAGCACGTGCAGGCACTTCACTCGGGTGGGCATGCCGCCGGCGGAGATGCCCGCGATTTCCGGGACCGGACCGGTGCCGGAGCGTTCGCCGATGGCGTCACGCACGGCCAGGTAGTGCTGGTGGGCCTGCTCGTAGGCCTGTGCCAGATCGGCGTCTTCCCCGAGCTCGGTGTTCATCTCGATCATCAGGCCGGCCGCCTCGAGGCGGGAGACCGCGGAGGTGATCACCGGGTGCGTCAGGTAGTACGTGGTGGGGAACGGGATGCCCGAGGACAGGCGCGGGGCGGTGGTTGCCACCAGCGGGTTGCCGCAGACGCAGCGGGCGCCGATTTCCACCACGTCGCGCACCGGGCGGTTCAGCTGGCGCGAGAGCGTATCCAGGTCTTGCTCGCTGGGCACGCGCGCAGCGGCATCAAGTGCTTCGTGATTTGGGTTTTCGGCGTCCACGGTTGGGACATCTCCTCGTGTCGGGGGGGGGATCAATCCGTGGCGGCGCGCTGGACCGAGTCGAACAGCGCATCGACCCACGGCAGATCCGTACGAATCTCGTTGGGGCTGTGGTTTTCTTCCGCCGGCGGGGCATCGGTTGGCTTGCGGCCAACAACCATGTAGTTTCTCTCGCCGGGCATGACCAAGTTTATCCGGTCTCGTGCCTGCTGCTTGATGTACAGCGGATCGTCCCACCGGGCGATCTGCTCCTTGAGGCCCTCCTGCTCGGCCTGCTTCGCCGTGATCACGGCCTCCAGGGCCGCGATTTCATCGCGCTGCCGTGCATAGGTGCCGATGCTGGGGACCAAAAGCATGGCGAACACGGACAGCGAAATGCTCAACGCCAGGATGCGACCGGAAAAGCTGCGCGCGGGGATCGGCTTGGACGGACCCTCGGGGGCCTTCTTGGGCTGTTTCTTTGCTGCCTTCTCGTCCTGGCGCACCGCGCCGGAGAGCAGGTTCCGGTCCTCGATCCTCCGCTGGGAGTCGATCGACTTGCGGCGCTCGCTCTTGTTCGTCTTGTCCGTGGCGGGCTTGGAGCCCTTGGGCGTCTTGGCGGGCTTTGCCGACTTTGCCGTGGCGTGATCGCCCTTGGGCGCCTTGGCGGGCTTTGCCGACTTTGCCGCGGCGTGATCGCCCTTGGGCTTCGCCTTGGGTTTCGGGGCAGGCTCGGCAACGGGTGCCACGTCGCTGATGCGTCCCAGCGGGATCACCTTGGCTGTTGGGGGTTGCTGGGCAACGCGCCGTTGCACCGGCGGCCTGTCGGGTTCGCGAGTGGTTCGCGGGCGCATGGGCGCGGCGTTGGCCGGACGTGTGCCCGGTGCTGTCGGGCGGTCCGCGGTTCCGGCAGCCGGGGATGCCGGGCCCGGTGCGGCCGCGGGGTTTTGTGCGGCACGGCGCGGATCCTCTGACGAAGACCCGGCCCGTGGCATGGGAGGACGTCGCGTGGCCATCTGACTCCTTGCCCTGTTGTCTTGGGGGCGTGCCTCACGACCCCAAGCGGTGGTTCTTGGGTCCACGCATCCCTGGTTAAACGCAAGAAACCCGTGGGGGAACCAAAAATGGTTCCCCCACGAGCCTACGTGCTTTTGGCGCTAGTTAAGCACCGAAACGCGGGAAGGCGCCGGCGCCGGCGTAAACTGCCGCATCGCCGAGTTCTTCTTCGATGCGCAGCAGCTGGTTGTACTTGGCAACGCGCTCGGAGCGGGCCGGGGCACCGGTCTTGATCTGGCCGGCGTTGGTGGCAACGCAGATGTCGGCGATCGTGGTGTCTTCGGTCTCGCCGGAGCGGTGCGAGGTGATGGTGGTGTAGCCGGCACGCTGGGCCATCGAGATGGCGTCCAGGGTCTCGGTCAGCGAACCGATCTGGTTCACCTTGACCAGCAGCGAGTTTGCGGTACGGGTTTCGATGCCGCGGGCCAGACGCTCCGGGTTGGTGACGAACAGGTCGTCGCCCACCAGCTGGACCTTGTCGCCGATTGCATCGGTGAGGGTCTTCCAGCCTTCCCAGTCGTCTTCGTCCAGCGGATCCTCGATGGAGACCATCGGGAAGTCGGCGACGAGCTGGGCGTAGTAGTCGCTCATTTCCTGGGCGGTGACCGACTTGCCTTCGAACTGGTAGGTGCCGCTCTCGAAGAATTCGGAGGAGGCAACGTCCAGCGCCAGGGCAATGTCTTCGCCCGGGGTGTAGCCGGCGCGGGTGATGGCCTCGATGATCAGCTCAAGGGCCGCGCGGTTGGACGGCAGGTTCGGGGCGAAGCCGCCCTCGTCGCCCAGGCCGGTGGACAGGCCCTTTTCCTTCAGCACGGACTTGAGGTTGTGGTAGACCTCAACGCCCCAGCGAAGACCCTCGGAGAAGGTGGATGCGCCCAGCGGGGCGATCATGAATTCCTGGATGTCGACGTCCGAGTCGGCGTGCGAGCCGCCGTTGAGGATGTTCATCAGCGGAACCGGCAGCACGTGGGCGTTCGGGCCGCCCAGGTACTTGTACAGCGGCAGGTTCGAGGACTCGGCCGCGGCGTTTGCCACTGCCAGCGATACGCCGAGGATGGCGTTGGCGCCGAGCTTGGACTTGTTGGACGTGCCGTCCAGGTCCAGCATGACGGAGTCGATGGCGCGCTGGTCGGAGGCATCCATGCCCTCGACGACCTCGGCGATGTCCTCGATGACTGCTGCAACGGCGCCCAGGACGCCCTTGCCCTGGTAGCGCTTCGGGTCTTCGTCGCGGCGCTCAGCGGCTTCGAAGGCACCGGTGGAGGCGCCGGACGGAACCGCGGCGCGACCCATCGAACCGTCGGAGAGGAGAACCTCTACCTCGACGGTGGGGTTTCCTCGGGAATCGAGGATTTCGCGGGCGTGAATGGCATCGATCAAGGCCATGGGAAGGTGCTCCTTCAAGGTGTGGATGTTAGTCAAACGTGTACTGCATGACGCAGGCGCCGTTGCCTGCCTCTAGCCTAGCTTGGCTGAGGCCCAGTTCACGAAGATGTGTCGTGCGTTCCGGGTTCCGTGCGGGCAACGCGTTGTTGCACCACCGTGCGCAGGGCTCGTTCGGCATCGAGTCCTCGCGCTTGGGCCAGTTCGCAGAGGGAAAGCAGGTGCTCCCCCAATTTCTGTTCATCATCCAGGTCCGCGTTTTCCAACGGGCTCCCGGGGTGGACAGAAGGCTGTGGTTGTTCCCCCGCGACGGCGTCCAACGCGGCGTGGCGTTGCGTGCGGGAGATGAATTTCTGGGCGTAAAGCAGCGCGGGGAGGTTTGCCGGAAGTCCGGCGACCGCCGATTCGTTCTGCGGCTTCTCCGCCCGCTTGGCACGGTCCCAGGATTCGATGATTTCCTCGAGGGATTCCGGGAACGCGTCTTTCAGGCTGCCGTCGGCGTTGAAGATGTGGGTGTTTCGGCGGACCATCTTGGCGCTGAGCCCGGCGGCGATCGAATCGAAGTCGAAGGTGGCACGTTCGGCGCCGAGTGCCGCATGCAGGGTGACCTGGAGCAGGATGTCGCCGAGTTCCTCGGCCAGCGCCGCATCGTCGGCACCCGATTCGATGGCGTGGGCGAGCTCGTAGGATTCCTCGAGCAGGAAGTGCACCAGGGATTCGTGGGTGAGTTCCGCCGTCCAGGCGCAGTGGGCGCGCAACAGGGACATGATTTCAACGAGCCGGTCGACCTGCTCACTCACGCGCGTTCCCTTCCGGGGTGCCGGGGTCCTCAGGTTCCACGCCGCGAACTCGGCGCAGATCCTCTGGGGCATCGTTGCCCGGGTTCAAGTATATGAGAGTGACAAGTGCGTTCCCGACGGACCGCGACCTTGGTGTTGCTCACAGTACGGGTGCGGGAAAACACCGATGCCGGTGTGCCGCGCCTTCCCGAAGGAGGGAACGGCACACCGGCATCATCCGCAGCGGGTGCGGACCCGAAGATGGGCGCGGGTGTTAGTCCTCGTCCTCTTCGTCGTATTCCTCGTCGTCCTCTTCGTCGTATTCCTCGTCGTCTTCATCGGACATGGCCTCGTAGGCCTCGTTGATGAAGTCGACGAGGACCTCGCGCTCCTCCAGCGGCAGGAAGGAGGCCTCTGCGGCGTTGAGCGTGAGGTCCAGCAGGTCATCGAGGTCGTAGTCGAAGGCCTCGACCAGCAGTTCGAACTCGTCCGACAGCGTGGTGCCGCTCATCAGTCGGTTGTCCGGGGAGATGGTGACGTTGAAGCCCGTCTGCACCAGCAGGTCCACCGGGTGGGATTCGATGCCCTCGCCGAATTCGGCGGTGGCTCCGGTCTGCAGGTTGGAGGACGGGCAGATTTCCAGGGCGATGCCGCGGTCGCGGACCCAGTTTGCCACGGGGCCCAGGTTCACCAGACCGGTGTCCTCGCCGACCTCTTCGCCGTCGTCGTCGACGCCGCCGAACTGGATCTCGATGTCCTCGGCGATGCGCACGCCGTGTCCCAGGCGCACCGCACGGCCGGTGATCAGCGCGTCCTTGATGGAATCCAGGCCAGCGGCCTCGCCTGCGTGGACGGTGGTCGGGAAGAAGTTCTCGGCCAGCAGGTCGAAGGCTTCCTTCATGCGCGAGGGCGGGAAACCGTCCTCGGCGCCGGCGATGTCGAAGCCGACGACGCCGCGCGAACGGTGGCGCAGGGCCAGCTCGGCGATTTCCACGCCGCGGTCCGCGTGGCGCATGGCGGTGATGATCTGGCCGACCTGGATCGGGGTCCCGGCCTCGGTCAGTTCCTCGCTGGCATCCTCAAGCCCGCGCTGGACGGCCTCGACGACGTCGTCAAGGCTCAGGCCCTGGCGCTGGTGCTGCTCGGGTGCCCAGCGAACCTCGCCGTAGACAACGCCGTCCTCGACGAGGTCTTCGACGAATTCGCGGGCCACGCGGGTGAGCGCGTCCTTGGTCTGCATCACGGCGATGGTGTGGTCAAAGGTTTCCAGGTAGCGCTCAAGCGAACCGGAGTCCGCCGAGGCACGGAACCAGGCGCCGAGTTCCTCGGCATTGGTGGAGGGAAGTTCGTGTCCCACCTCCGCGGCCAGCTCGATGATGGTCTGCGGGCGCAGTCCCCCATCGAGGTGGTCGTGGAGCGAAACCTTGGGCAGGGCCCGGAAGTCGAAGGATGGGTCGTATGCAATGTGGATCATCTCGTCAGTCACCCGCCCAGCCTATCGGGGCTGCCCGGGTTCCGACAGTGGGCCGTGCTGAAGTCGGGGCAATTGTTCACCGCCCCGTCGCCGCTGGTTCAGGCCGGGGTCTCTCCGGACCCCGTATCCCCCGGGACGCGCAGCGGAGATTGGCGCTTCGTTGGCGCTTCCCCGTCGGCAAGAGGTACGGCCGGGAAGTCGCGTTCGGCACCCAGGCGCCCGAGGCGCTTGAGGACCGCGTGGACGACCTTGTCGATGAGGTAGCCCATGCAGATGGCCAGCGCCACCGAGAGCACGACGCCTAGCAGCTTGTTGTCGTGGAACCAGCCGCCCGCGACGACCCCGATGGCCACCGAGTATCCCGCCCAGGTCAGGCAGCCCATGACATCGAGCAGGGTGAAGCGCTTGAGCGAATAGCCGGTGGCCCCGGCGCTCAGGTTCACCACCACGCGGCCGATCGGGATGTAGCGGGCGGTGAAGATCAGCATGGCCCCGCGCACGGAGAGTTCCTTGCGGGCAAAGGCGAAGAGCTTGGTGGTCCGCTTGCGGCGCATCCACGCGAACCTGTCGGTGCCGATGCGGCGCCCGATCCGGTAGGAGATCTGGTCACCGCTAATCGCGCCGGCAGCCCCGACAAGGATGAGCAGGTAGACGTTCGGCACCCCGGTTCCGGCCGCAACGGCGCCGAGCGCCACCAACAGCGTTTCGCTGGGCAGGATCGGCAGGAATCCGTCGATGAGGCAGAAGACATAGACGGTCGGCAGTATCCACCAGGCGTTGGCCGCGTGGACTATGGCCTCGTTGATGAGATCCACTTTTCTACCGACTTTCCTTGGAAATTACCGAACTGGCTCCTGTTGGCTGTGCGGCGGGAAGAATGCTCCCGCAACCATTCAATACCAATTTTCGCCGATCGGTGATTCCACGTGAATCCGTCCAAGGGATGAACCGGGGCGGGACCAAGGGATGAGTCAGGGACAACCCCGGGTCCCGCCTGCCCCGGAGCTCACGAAGCGGCAATCCGATCCAGGATCAATTCCATGTTCGGGCGGCTGCCGGCGGGCGCGATCACCGCGGCGCCCTCCAGCAACGGGCGGGCCCGCTCGAAGCGCTCCGGGGTGTCGGTGAGCATGGTGGCCAGCGGCTGGCCGCGGCGCACCACGTCCCCGGGCTTGGCGTGCAGGCGCACGCCCGCCCCGGCCTGAATCGGGTCCTCGCGGCGTGCGCGCCCGGCACCCAGGCGCCAGGCGGCGACCCCCACGTCCATCGCGTCCAGGGAGGTGAGCACGCCGTCGGCCTGCGCGTAGACGACGTCCGATTCCTTGGCCACCGGCAGCGGGGCGTCGTTGTCGCCGCCCTGCGCGGCGATCATGGCCCGCCACTTGTCCATGGCGCGGCCGTCCTTCAGAGCGGCGGCCACATCGGCGTCGCGAATTCCGGCGCCGGCGAGCATCTCGGTGGCCAGCGCGATCGTGAGTTCCACGACGTCCGCAGGCCCGCCCCCGGCGAGCACCTCGATCGATTCCTCGACCTCGATGGCGTTCCCGGCGGTCAGCCCCAGCGGGGTGTCCATGTTGGTCAGCAGCGCCACGGCGTGCACGCCCGCGTCGGTGCCCAGGTTCACCATGGTGCGGGCCAGTTCCAGGGCGTTGTCGCGGGTCTTCATGAAAGCTCCGGAGCCGACCTTCACGTCAAGCACCAGCGCACCGGTGCCCTCTGCGATCTTCTTGCTCATGATGGAGGAGGCGATCAGCGGGATGGACTCCACCGTGCCGGTGACGTCGCGCAGCGCGTAGAGCTTCTTGTCCGCCGGGGCCAGGCTCGCGCCCGCGGCGCAGATGACCGCGCCGACCTCGGAGAGCTGCCGCATCATGGCCTCGTTGGTGAGGTCCGCGCGCCAGCCGGCGATCGATTCGAGCTTGTCCAGCGTGCCGCCGGTGTGGCCGAGCCCGCGGCCCGAAAGCTGCGGGACGGCCACGCCGAAAACGGCGACCAGCGGCGCCAGCGGCAGCGTGATCTTGTCCCCCACCCCTCCGGTGGAGTGCTTGTCGGTGGTCCGCATGGCCGAACCGTCGACGTTGCGCAGGGAGGAGAAGTCCATGCGCTCCCCCGACTCGATCATCGCGGTGGTCCAGCGGGAGATCTCCGCGCGGTCCATGCCGTTGAGCAGGATCGCCATGTTCAGCGCGGCCATCTGCTCCTCGGCGATGACGCCGCGGGTGTAGGCGTCGATGGTCCAGTCGATCTGCCCGGCGCTGAGCGTGCCGCGGTCGCGCTTGATGCGGATGATGTCGACCGCGTCGAAGTTCTCGGTGCTCATGAATACTCCCTTGGGTGAAAAGTCTGCCCCGCCCACCTCGTTGAGGTGGGCGGGGCAGGTGGTCTACAGGTTGTGCGGGCCGAACGCGTCGGGCAGCACCTGGTCCATGGTCTGGATGCCGCGCGGGGTCATCAGTTCCAGGTTTTCCCCGCGGTGCTCGGAGAGCAGCTGCCGGCAGCGGCCGCACGGCATCAGCGGCCCGCCGGACGCGTCCACGCAGTAGAAGGCGCGCAGCTTGCCGCCGCCGGTGGCAAAGAGCTCGCCGATCATGGAGCATTCGGCGCACAGGGTGACCCCGTAGGCGGCGTTCTCCACGTTGCAGCCGGAGACGACCCGGCCGTCCTCGGTCAGCGCCGCGGCGCCGACCTTGAACTTCGAGTACGGCGCGTAGGCTCGCTCCATGGCCGCGACCGCGGCCGTCCGGAGCGTTTCCCAGGTGGCCTGGTCGATGGTTGTCGGTCCCATGCTCCCGCTATTCCTTCACGTACGGTTCGCCGTCGGCGGCGGGCGCCTTGGACTTGCCGACCAGGCCGGCCACCGCGAAGATCGTGACGGCGTACGGCAGCATCTGCATGAACTGGCTCGGCACCGGGGTGCCGAGGATCGTCAGCACGAAGGAGAGGTTCAGCGAGAAGCCGAAGAGCAGCGCCGCGAAGAACGCGCCGATCGGGTTCCAGCGGCCGAAGATCAGCGCGGCCAGGGCGATGAAGCCCTGTCCGGCCGTCATTTCCTTGTTGAAGCTCGAGGAGGTGACCAGCGTGAAGAACGCGCCGCCGACGCCGGCGACGACGCCCGCGAGCACCACGTTCCAGAAGCGCAGCGAGTTGACCTTGATGCCCACGGTGTCCGCGGCCTTCGGGTGCTCGCCGACGGCGCGCACGCGCAGGCCCCAGCGGGTCTTGAACAGCCCGAACCAGACGACGAACACGGCAATGTACATGCCGTAGCCCAGGATCGTCTGGTTGAAGAAGATCGGGCCGAAGATCGGGATGTCGGCCAGCAGCGGGATGCGGATCACCGAGAAGGCCGGGGGCGCGTTGTACGTCTCCGGGTCGGTGACCATCACGGTGGAGAACAGGAAGCTGGTCAGGCCCGCGACGAGCACGTTGAGCACCACGCCGACGATGACCTGGTTGACCCGGTACTTGATGGCGAAGACCGCCAGCACCATGGACACCAGCACGGAGCCGACGACCGCAGCGAGCACGCCGGCAAAGAGCGAGCCGGTCATCGAGCCGACGATGGCGGCGCAGAAGGCGCCGGCCAGCAGCTGGCCCTCGATGGCGATGTTCACGACGCCCGCCCGCTCGCACAGCACGCCGGAGAGCGAGCCGAAGATCAGCGGGGTGGCCAGCGTGAAGGATCCGGCGATCAGGCCGGAGAGGTACACGTTGGGGGTATCGGCGCTGCCGATCGCCCAGACCAGGAAGGAGATGACGAAGGCGGCCGCGAAGACCGGCATCATCCAGCGTGCGGGCTTGTGTCCGGCACGCACCAGGACAAACGCGTAGGCGGCGATGCCGAGCATCACCACGGCGCCGGCCCAGCCTACGAACGTGGTGCCGAGCACCAGATCGGGGACGGAGATCTTCTGCGAGCCGTCGGTGATGCGGAAGCGCGCGTCGGCGTTCGGGCTGCCGATGGCGAACCCGAGCAGGGCCAGCAGGCCCAGCACCAGGTAGGTGACCGGGGCGGCCCAGGAACGGATCACCGCGGTGTGGGCCGCTGCGGCCTCGGGAGCCTTGGCGATGGTTGCGTGGCTCATGCTGCACCTCCGGTGGCTGCCTTGGCTGCAGCCTTCTTGTTCTTGGGTTTGGACGTGCCGATCCGGAAGATCGAACGCACCAGCGGCGGGGCCGCGATGAACAGCACGATGAAGGACTGGACCACCAGCACGATGTCGATCGGGATGCCGGTGTTGGCCTGCATGCCGACGCCGCCGGCGCGCAGGGCGCCGAAGAGCAGCCCGGCGAAGAGCGTGCCGATCGGGTTGGAGCGGCCCAGCAGCGCCACGGTGATCGCGTCGAAGCCGAAGCTTGCCGCGATGCCGCCGGAGAGCGAGCGCTCGGTGCCCAGGATTTGGGCGGTGCCGGCCAGGCCGGCCAGGCCGCCGGCGATCAGCATGGACAGCAGGTAGGCGCGGCCCACGTTGATGCCCGCGGTCTTCGCGGCGACCGGGTTGGCGCCCACGGCGCGCATCTCGAAGCCGGTGGTGGAGCGGTTAAGCAGCCACCAGGTGAAGGCCACGGCGGCCAGCGCCACCAGGAAGCCGTAGTGCAGGCGGAAGGCCGAACCGAACATCAGCGGGTAGGCGGCGGACTCGGCCACGGGGTCGCTGAGCGGGTTGTTGGACCCCTCGCGCTGGAACCCCGGGGTGGTGAGCAGGTAGAGCAGCAGGTACACGGCGATGTAGTTGAGCATGATCGTCACGATGACCTCGTGCGCGCCGCGGCGTGCCTTGAGGAAACCGGCGATGCCGCCCCAGAGCGCGCCGCCGACGATGCCGGCCAGCACCGCGACCACCAGGTGGATGCCCACCGGCAGGTCGAGACTGAAGCCGACCCAGCCGGCCAGCGTCGCGCCGAGGATGATCTGCCCCTGGGCGCCGATGTTGAACAGGCCGACGCGGAACGCCAGGGCCACGCCGAGGCCCGCAAGGACCAGCGGGGTGGCGATGGTGAGGGTCTCGGTCAGCGGGTAGATCGCGTCGGAGAAGGTCTCGGCCGAGGTGTTGATGATGCTGGACTGGAACAGCGCGATGTACGCCTCGGAGACCGAGGTCCATACGGCGGAAAGCATGTCGCTCGGACGGCTGAAGAAGTAGCTGGCCGTGGAGGTGACGCGCTCGTCGGTGGCGGCGATCAGGATCGCGCCGACCAGCAGCGACAGCAGGATGGCCAGCACGGAAACCAGGCCGTTGCCGGTCATGATGCGCTTGAGCAAAGGTTCCCCGGGCTCCGGGTGGCGGTGCGTCACGGGCGCCGGCGGCGGCGTCACCAGGACGTCGGTGTGTTCTGCCGGCGGCAGGTCTGGAGTGGTACTCATGCTCGGTCCTTGCCTTCGGTGCCGCTCTGCGATTCGGCTTCTTCGTTGCTTGCCCCGGCCATCATCAGGCCCAGGACGTCTCGCGGGGTGTCCCCGGGGACGATGCCCACCAGCTTGCCCTTGTACAGGACGGCGATCCGGTCGGCGAGTTCGACGACCTCGTCGAGTTCGGTGGAAACGATCAGCACCGGGGTGCCCGAATCCCGCTCGGCGACGATGCGCCGGTGCAGGAATTCGATCGATCCGACGTCCACGCCGCGGGTCGGCTGGGAGGCGATGAACAGCTTCAGCGGGCGGGAAAGTTCCCGGGCCATGACGACCTTCTGCTGGTTGCCGCCCGAGAGCGTCCCGGCCTCGGCGTCCGGACCCTGGGTGCGCACGTCGAACTCGGTGATCTTCTTCAGCGCGTTCTTCAGCATCACCGCGGGCTTCATGTTGAGGCCGCGGGCGTAGGGCGCCTTGTCGTACTGGTTCAGGACCAGGTTCTCGGCAACCGTGAAGGTGCCGATGACGCCGTCGGTGCTGCGGTCTTCGGGGACGAAGCCGACGCCGGAATTGATGATCTGCTTGACCGTGCGTCCGACCAGTTCCTTGCCGCCGAGCTTGATGGAACCGCTCACGTGGTCCACCAGGCCCATGATCGACTCGGTCAGCTCGGTCTGGCCGTTGCCCTGGACGCCCGCCACGGCGAGGATCTCGCCCTGGGAGATGCCGAAGCTGACGGAGTCCAGCAGCAGCTGGCCGGAGGAGGCGAGCACCGAAAGGTCGGTGATCTTGAAGGTTTCCTCGCCGAGCTGCGGCGCGCCCTTGTCCAGGTTCAGCGAGACCGAACGGCCGACCATCAGGGCGGCGAGTTCGGAGGCCGAGGCGCCCGGATCGGCCTTGCCGACGACCTTGCCGCGGCGGATCACCGTGATGGTGTCGGAGATGGCCTTGACCTCACGCAGCTTGTGGGAGATGAAGACGACGGCGGTGCCGGAGTCGCGCAGCTGCCGCATGATGTTGAGCAGTTCGTCGGTTTCCTGCGGGGTCAGCACGGCGGTGGGCTCGTCAAGGATCAGCACCTTGGCGTCGCGGACCAGGGCCTTGATGATTTCCACGCGCTGCTGCACGCCAACGGGCAGGTCCTCGACGAGCGCATCGGGATCGACGCCGAACCCGTAGCGATCGGAGATCTCGCGGATGCGGGCGCGCGTCTTCTCGAGGTTCAGGATCCCGGCCGGGCCGGTGTCCTCGTTGCCCAGGGCGACATTCTCGGCAACTGTGAAGACGGGTACGAGCATGAAGTGCTGGTGCACCATTCCGATCCCGGCGGCCATGGCATCGCCGGGGCCGTTGAACTTCACTGGCTTGTCGTCAATGAGGATCTCGCCCTCGGTGGCCTCGTAGAGGCCAAAAAGAACGTTCATGAGGGTCGATTTACCGGCCCCGTTTTCACCGAGCAGGGAATGGACCTGGCCGGACTCGACGATGACGTCGATGTGGTCGTTGGCAGTGAAGTTGCCGAATCTTTTGGTGATGCCCCGAAGCTCGAGTTTCACGTCTGCTACCCGTTTTCCTTCTCATCCGGCCCAGGGGCCGGGGGGTGTCGTGTTGAAGTGGGTCCCGCGGTCTCTACCCTAGTCAAAACGGGCCAGAGGCGGAATGCCCATAGAAGGGCACAACCAAACGCGCCGTCCTGACTTTTCCCACGGGCGGGAACAGGGCCGGAACGACGCGCTTGGCTGGCTACCTTATTGCTGTGTTACTTGCTCTTCGGGCTGGAAGGCGATTCGACCTTCACGGTGCCCGAGATGATGTCGGCCTTCAGCTGGTCGAGTTCGCTCTTGAGCTCGGCCGGGACCTTGGAATCGAAATCGTGGAACGGAGCGAGGGAGACGCCGCCGTTTTCCAGGGTTCCAACGTACGGGGTGGAGTCGAACTTGCCAGCGACATCCGAGGCGACAACGTCGTGTACCGACTTGCCCATTTCCTTGATGACCGAGGACAGGATGAACTCGTTGCCCGAGGCCAGGGAATCGAAGCCATCGGCGTCGACCCAGATGACCTTGACGGCCTTGCCGCCGGCGTTGAGTTCCTTGACGGCATCCATGGTGCCCAGGCCAACCGGGCCCGCAACCGGCATGATCACGTCGGCGCCTTCGTTGGCGAAGGTCAGGGTGGTGTTCTTGCCGGCACCCTGGTTCTCGAAGTCACCGGTGAAGGTGCCGTTCTGCTCGGCAACGTCCCAGCCCAGAACCTCAACGTTCTTGGACTTCTTCTTGTTGTAGTAGGCAACGCCATCGGCGTAGCCGTCCATGAAGATGGAGACGGTCGGGATGTTCATGCCGCCGTAGGTGGCAACCTTGCCGGTCTCGGACATGCCTGCGGCGAGGTAGCCGGCGAGGAAAGCGGCCTGGGCCGTGTCGTAGATGATCGGCTTGACGTTCTTGGCGTCGATGGCGTTGTCGTCAACGATCGCGAAGTGCTTCTCCGGGTTGGCTGCGGCGACCTTCTTGGTGTCGTCCGAGAGCAGGAAGCCGACGGTGACGGTGAGGTCACAGCCGCCCTTGACCATGGAGTTCAGGTTCGGCGCGAAGTCGGTTGCAGCCTTCGATTCGGCCTTCTTCACCTCGATGCCCAGATCGGTCTTCGCCTGCATCAGGCCCTCGTAGGAGGACTGGTTGAAGGAGCGGTCGTCGAATCCGCCGGAGTCGGAGACGATGCAGCCGGTGAAGTCCGATGCAGCGGCCGAGCCGCCGGCGCTCGGCGCTGCCGAACCTGACGGGGACGCTTCCGGCGCCGCGCCGCAGGCAGTCAAAACGAGTGCAGAAATGCCGACGATGGCCGCGGCCATCCCGGACTTGCGCTTGATGTTGCGCATGTAGGTTCCCTCCATTGGGTTACGAGCTACGTGTCACGATCCAGGAACGCAAAATTCTTGCGTTCCACGCGAAATCGTGTCTGTTGCATTGCCGCTAGGCACCGGGTGGTGAATCGCATCCGTCCCGCAACCCGGAAACGGGGTTTCGGAAACGACGATTTCACATCCACCTAGCCTAACGCCCAATGTGCCCCGTTCGAGACCCCAAATGTTACAAGCGCATAACACTCTAAGCGCTTGACGTTGCCCCTTCGCCCGACCCGTTCAGCTGGGCGATGGCCCTCACCGCGGCCGCGGCCATGACCGTGACACCGACCCCAATTGCCGATTCATCAGGGATGTAATCGCCGCGGTGCAGGTCGTAGGTTTCCCCTCCGGGGGTGCGCGTACCCAGCCGCATCATGGATCCGGGGACCTTGTTGGTCATCCAGGCGAAGTCCTCCCCGCCCATCGACTGCGGGGTCAGCACGATGGCGGCCGAGCCGATCTCGGCGCGGGCGGAATCCTCGATGAGGTCGGTTTCGTCCTCATTGTTGATCACCGGGGGAACGCCGCGGGTGTGCTCGAGCTTCACCTCGACGCCGTACGGGGCCGCCACCTGGCGAACGACCTCGTCCAGCAGGTCGCCGGCGCCCTCCCACGCCTCGCCGTCAAGGCAGCGCATGGTTCCGGCAAGGTAGCCGGTGGCCGGGATGGCGTTGGGGGCGCTGCCCGCGTGGATCTGTCCCCAGACCACCGAAACGGCGGAACGGACGTCGATGCGGCGGCCCAGCACGGCCGGGACGTTGATGGCGATCTGGCTCATCGCGAAGACCAGGTCCTCGGTCAGGTGCGGGCGCGAGGTGTGCCCGCCGCGGCCGGTGAGCTCGATCTTGATGGTGTCGCTGGCGCTGGTGATCGCGCCGATGCGCGTGCCGATCTTGCCCGCGTCGATGCGCGGTTCGCAGTGCAGGGCCAGGATGCGCGGCACGTCGTCGAGCACGCCGGCCTCGATGACGGAGAGCGCACCGCCCGGCATCTTTTCCTCGGCGGGCTGGAAGATCACGCGGATGCGGCCGTTGAGCTTGCCCTCGTCGTCCATGGACTTGAGCACCTTGGCGACGCCCAGCATCACCGTGGTGTGGATGTCGTGGCCGCAGGAGTGCGCCACCCCGTTGACGACCGAGGCGTACTCGAGCCCGGTCTCCTCGAGGATCGGAAGGGCGTCGATGTCGGCCCGCAGGGCCAGCGCGATCGGGCCGGTTCCGATGTCGACGAAGGCACCGGTGTCCTCCAGCGCGACGGGCTCCAGGCCCACGGCACGCAGCTGGGCGAGAATGCGCTCGGTGGTCTTGTATTCCACGAACGAAAGCTCCGGGTTGGCGTGCAATTCGCGGCGGAAGTCCACCAGCTCGCCAAGAAGCGGGGCCACCCAGGGCTTCACCGAGGGAATCTGCAGGTTTTGATCGATACTCATGCGCACAAGAACGACAATACTGGCTGGGGTCTGCAGCGCCCCGCTTTGAGTGCAAATATTGCGGTTTCGTGTTGGGTTAACGCGTGTTGAGGTGCTCGGTTGCCCCGCCCGGGGCATGGCCGGGTGTCCGGGAAAACGGACTGGACCCCGGCAATGCCGAGGTCCAGTCCTGCGTGCGTTGGCGATCCCGGGTTAGAGGACGTCCATGACGCCGTTCTTCTTAAGGGTGTCGACGGTGTTCTTCACGGACTGCGCGTGTTCCTTGGTTGTCACCAGCAGCGCGTCGGGGGTGTCCACGACAACCACGTCGTGGATGCCGATGAGCGCGATCACGCGCTTGGAATCGGTGACCACCACGCCGGTGGCGTTGTCCGAATAGACGCGCTTGACGTCCCCGATCACCGTCACGCCGGTTTCCTCGCTGGCAGGGTTCAGGCGGCCGATCGCGGCGAAGTCCCCCACGTCGTCCCAGTCGAAGACGCCCGGGATGACCGCGACGTCGCCGGCCGCGGCGGCGGGCTCGGCAACCGCATAGTCGATCGCGGTCTTGGGCAGGTTGGGCCAGATGCGGTCCATGGTCTCGTCGCGGGCCGGGGTTTCCCAGGCCGCCGCGATTTCCATCAGGCCCGCATGCAACTCGGGCTCGCTGCGTTCGAGGTGCTCAAGCATGAGCGCCACCGGCGCCACGAACATGCCCGCGTTCCAGAGGTATCCCCCGTCGGCAAGGTACCGGCGGGCGGTGTCCTCGTCGGGCTTCTCGACGAACTCGACAACGTCGCGGGCAGTCGGCGCTCCGGAAACCTCCAGGCGTTCGCCGGCACGGATGTAGCCGAAGGCGGTCGAGGGAAGCGTCGGACGGATGCCGATGGTGACGATCTTGCCCGTGGCGGCCGTGTGGATGGCCTCGAGCACCGCCTCCTGGAACACCTCGACCGGGCCGATGACCTGGTCCGCGGCGAAGGAACCCATGATGGTTTCGGGGTCGCGCCGGTACAGGATCGCGGCGGCCAGTCCGATGGCTGCGGCCGAGTCCTTGGGCTCCGGTTCAAGGACGAGGTCAAGGTCGCTCACTTCGGGGAGCTGGGCGATCACCGCGGTGCGGTGGGCTCGGCCGGTGACGACCATGATGTTCCCGCCGGCGAGCGGGATCAGCCGCTCGTAGGTGGCGCGGATCAGCGTGGATCCGGACCCTGTAAGGTCGTGGAGAAATTTGGGGGCTGCGGCACGCGATAGCGGCCACAGTCGTGTTCCGACCCCACCTGCCGGAATCACACCGTGGAATCGAGCCAAGAGTTCAGCGTTCATCCGACTAACGGTAGTTGATTAAGGCTGGGAATGCGCTGATAGGCCCGCCAGGAATACGGCACCAAAACCTATTCTAATTCGCGCAATTTCGCGGGCATTTGTCAATGTATCACCGTGATCGGTGAGCCTACTCACACAACAATGGGAAACAATGGGCACGCCAGCCCTAGGTGGTCTAAGATCGGGCAAGGAACGCTCGCACTCCGGCGTCAATTTTTTGTGTGGAAGATACACATGCGCCATTGCGAGTCATGGAGGTTAATTCAGTGTCGAAGACTTCGTCAGGCACCCTCTACCGCGGCCGCGAAGGCATGTGGTCTTGGGTGGGGCATCGCATTACAGGTGTCGTTATTTTCTTATTCCTGCTGGTACACGTGCTGGACACGTCTCTGGTCCGGGTTGCCCCGGGCGCGTATGACGCTGTCATGGCCACGTACAAGAACCCGCTCATGGCCCTGGGTGAAACCGCCCTTGTCGCCGCCATCGTCTTCCACGCTTTCAACGGCTTGCGCCTGATCCTGGTGGACTTCTGGAAGCAGGGAACCAAGTACCAGCGTCAGATGCTCTGGGGCGTTTTGGCCCTGTGGATCATCACCATGTTGGCATTCTCCATTCGCCACCTGTCCATCGCCTTTGGAGGTCACTAATCCATGTCGACACAAATTGCTGCCCCGCGCAGCCAGCGTCTTGACCCGAAGTACTCCCGCGCCAACAAGTCGCGCGGCAGCTTCGAAATGGTTGCCTGGCTCTTCATGCGCCTTTCCGGCGTGGCCCTTGTCGTTTTGATCTTCGGCCACCTCTTCACCAACCTGATGGTCGGCGACGGCATCAGCGCCATCGACTTCGGCTTCGTGGCCGGCAAGTGGGCCGACCCGGTATGGCAGTTCTGGGATCTTGCCATGCTCTGGCTCGCAATGCTCCACGGCACCAACGGCGTGCGCACCATCATCAACGACTACGCCGAGAAGCCGGCCACCCGCGTGTGGCTCAAGGGCATCCTCTACGTGGCCACCATCATCATCGTCATTCTCGGCACCCTGGTGATCTTCACCTTCGATCCTTGCATCGCCGGTTCCGAAATCCTGGCTTGCAAGTAACCTTCGGCACTCGTTCGCTGAAGTAAAGAATTCAAGAAAAGAGAGCATCAGGTATGCAGGTACATAAGTACGACGTCGTGATCGTCGGAGCGGGCGGCGCAGGCATGCGCGCAGCCATCGAATCCGGCCAGCGCGCACGTACGGCCGTTCTCACCAAGCTTTACCCAACCCGTTCGCACACCGGTGCGGCGCAGGGTGGCATGTGTGCAGCACTGGCCAACGTAGAAGAAGACAACTGGGAATGGCACACCTTTGACACCATCAAGGGTGGCGACTACCTGGTTGACCAGGACGCTGCGGAGATCATGGCGAAGGAAGCCATTGACGCAGTGCTCGACCTGGAAAAGATGGGCCTGCCGTTCAACCGCACGCCCGAAGGCAAGATCGACCAGCGTCGCTTCGGCGGCCACACCCGCGACCACGGCAAGGCTGCCGTTCGCCGCGCCTGCTACGCAGCGGACCGCACCGGTCACATGATCCTGCAGACCCTCTACCAAAACTGCGTCAAGCACAACGTTGAGTTCTACAACGAGTACTACGTGCTGGACCTGCTGCTGGTTGAAGAGGACGCATTCCGCGAAGACGGAACCGCCTACAAGCAGAAGCGCGTTGCCGGCGTCGTGTCCTACGACCTGGCCACCGGCGAACTGCACGTCTTCCAGGCCAAGTCCGTGATCTTCGCCTCCGGCGGAGCCGGCAAGGTCTTCAAGACCACCTCCAACGCCCACACCCTCACCGGTGACGGCATGGGCATTGCCTTCCGCAATGGCATCCCGCTGGAAGACATGGAGTTCTTCCAGTTCCACCCGACCGGCCTGGCCGGCCTGGGCATCCTCCTCACCGAGGGTGCACGTGGCGAAGGCGCCATCCTGCGCAACTCGGACGGCGAACGCTTCATGGAGCGCTACGCACCGACCATCAAGGACTTGGCACCGCGTGACATCGTCGCCCGCGCCATGGCCAACGAGGTTCGCGAAGGCCGCGGTTGCGGTCCAAACAAGGACTACGTCCTCTTGGACCTGACCCACCTGGAGCCGGCCCACATCGAAGCCAAGCTTCCGGACATCACCGAGTTCGCCCGCACCTACCTGGGTGTCGAGCCGTTCACCGATCCGGTTCCGGTTTACCCGACGGCGCACTACGCCATGGGTGGCATCCCGACCAACATCGACACCGAGGTCCTCCAGGACAACGACACCGTCATCCCGGGTCTCTTCGCCGCCGGCGAAGTTGCCTGTGTTTCGGTCCACGGCTCCAACCGCCTCGGCACCAACTCGCTGCTGGACATCAACGTCTTCGGCAAGCGCGCAGGCATCTCGGCCGCCAAGTACGCACTGGGCGCCGAGTTCGTGGATCTTCCGGAAAACCCGGAGAAGTTCACCACCACGCAGATCGAATCCATGCTCTCCTCCACCGGAACCGAGCGCGTGGCCCCGATCCGCAAGCAGCTGCAGGACATCATGGACGCCAACGTCCAGGTGTTCCGTGACAAGAAGTCGCTCACCGAGGCCCTCGTGGTCATCGAAGAGCTGCGCGAACGCTACAAGAGCGTTTCGGTCCAGGACAAGGGCAAGCGCTTCAACCTCGACCTGCTCGAGGCCATTGAGCTTGGCTTCCTGTTGGACATGGCAGAGGTCATGACCGCTGCGGCCCTGTACCGCAAGGAATCCCGCGGCGGACACTACCGCGAGGACTACCCGGATCGCGACGACGAGAACTTCATGAAGCACTCCATGTGCTACAAGGATGAGGCTGCCGCCACCGAGGGCATTGAAGGTATCCGCATGGAAACCAAGCCCGTTGTCTTTACCCGTTACCAGCCGATGGAGCGTAAGTACTAATGAGCACGGAACTTCCGGAACCAGCATCGAAGATTGAGCTGAAGCCCGGTGTTGGTGGCGGCGGAGAAATCCCGCAGTTCAACATCACCCTGCGCGTTCGCCGGTACCTGCCGGAGACCGGCGCCGAGGCCTACTGGGAAGACTTTGAGCTGACCATGTACGGCACCGACCGCGTGCTGGATGCCCTGCACAAGGTCAAGTGGGACATCGACGGATCGCTCTCGTTCCGCCGCTCCTGCGCCCACGGCATTTGCGGTTCCGATGCCATGCGCATCAACGGCCGCAACCGCCTGGCCTGCAAGACCCTGCTCAAGGACCTGGACCACTCCAAGCCGATCACCGTTGAAGCCATCAAGGGCCTGCCCCTTGAAAAGGACCTCATCGTCGACATGGAGCCGTTCTTCCAGTCCTACCGCGAGATCATGCCGTTCCTGGTCAACAAGGGCCACGAGCCATCGGCCGAGCGCTACCAGTCCGCCGAGGAACACGCGAAGTTCGAGGACACCACCAAGTGCATCCTCTGCGCCGCCTGCACCTCCTCCTGCCCGGTCTTCTGGACCGACGGCCAGTACTTCGGCCCGGCAGCAATCGTGAACGCACACCGCTTCATCTTCGACTCGCGCGACGATGCAGGCGACATGCGTTTGGAGATCCTGAACGACAAGGAAGGCGTGTGGCGTTGCCGCACCACCTTCAACTGCTCCGAAGCATGCCCGCGTGGCATCCAGGTAACCAAGGCAATCGCCGAGGTCAAGCAGGCAATCCTGTCGCGCTCCATCTAGTTTTCAACTAGGTTTGGCCACCGCGGTCCGGTTCCCCTCGGGGAGCCGGACCGCGGTTGTTTAACCCGGAGGTCCTTGCTTGGCTACAACTGCGGAACGCATGCACCGGTGCCAAGCACCGCCAACCCAGCAAGGTCCCCCGGTGCGAAGCTCGTCCGGTAGCTGGGGCCCTCGAACATGAGCTGGTTCGGATCCTCCACGTGGTCAAGCCCCAGCACGTGCCCGAATTCGTGCATGATGACGGCCCGGACATGCTCCGGCCCCTGCGAATGGAGCATCATCGCGGCCACGTCGGGTCCGTCGAGATTGACCTGGCCGGCAACGAAGACCAGGGGTGTGCCCCTGGCCGAAACGTACGAGCTGCCGCCCAGCCCGGCGACGTCCCCCGCCAGCGCCGGGATCTCGGCCGGCGACGACCACGTGACAAGCACGGGCACCCAACGTTTGCCGTAGCGCTCGGGCTGGTACTGGGTACGCTGGCCCGAGGGCCCCTCGGAGGTGGTGCCGTCGTAAATGAATTGGAGGCCGCTGGCCGCGGACACGGCCTGTACCGCCTCGTGGACCAGCCTTTCGGCGTTCGCAGGTGCACCATCCGGACGGATGACGTAGTGGATCGGCCGGCAGGGATCGTAGGCCACGAATTTCTGCTTCTTGTCCGGCGATGGATGCAACCGGTACGCCGTGGAATCCTGCGCGGCCGGCGGGGTGCCCAATGGTTCTGCGGATGCCTCCACGCCGCGGGGCGGAACATCGGACCATGGCAGGTACGACTGCACCAGCGGCATGACGTGGTTTTCCAGGACCATTGTGGATGCGTAGAGCGCCGCCACGATCGCCGTCCCCACAACAAAGTTCCGCCTCGCACCCGGACGGATCCATGCCGCGGCGACCCTCCGGCTCCGATGCTTCTTGCCCGGCGCGGCGGGCCCCGTGGAAACGGGATACTGCCGGCGCAGGGCCTCCTCGACGGCCCACTGCGGGATCCTGCCCGACGCGGAACGCGGGACAGGCAGGTGCCCGCGGGCGCCCTCGACGCCCGGTCCGTGTGCGTTCCCGTGGTTCGAATGATCGCTGGTCTGCTCTGGCATGCAACCCCCAAGGTGCCGACAGCCGGTCCCCCAAGGACCGGTTTTTCGCAGTCTAGCCGAGTTCCGGGTGCTTGGGCAGTGGAATCCCGAAGCCCGTGCGCCCCTGGTTCCGCGGGACCGGTGGCCCCGCCCGCACACTCGGCAAGCCGCACTCGGGGAGGTTCTGCGGCGACCGCCGGCACCCCGCTCCGGGCCCCTCCCCGGATCCTGCCTAGATCACGGTTTTCGCGCGCTCGCGCTTGAGGTCCGCGGCGCGCACCCCGACCAGGGCCGCCGCGATCAGATACACCTGGCTGAGCAGGTTGAACCAGACAAAGAGGCCCAGGATCACCGCAAAGGGCGCCAGCAGGACGTTGTTGGTCAGCGAGGCCAGAAGCATGGCCGAGAAGAAACGCAGCGTCGTGGCTCCGGCACCCGCCAGCATCACGGCGGGCCAGAGGGCGCCCCGGATCATGACGACCCGGGATGCGACACGCAGCAAGACCCAGGCCGTGGCGCAATCCAGCGCGAACATCGCCACCACAAAGCCGATCTTGGTCAGCGCGTTGGTCCACAGGCTGCCGAGGTGAAGCAGGTCGGCCAGCGAATCGATCATTGACGAACTCGCAATGGCCAGCACGCTGGAAGCCACCAGGGCCACGGCCAGCACCATCAGCAGCAACGCATCGCGCAGCTTGGAGACCACGGGGTTGGACCTGTCCCGGTTCAACCCCAGGATGATGCGTATGCCCTCGCGGAGCCCGGCCAGCCACCCCAGGGAGGTGAAGACCAAGGCGGCAAGCGAAATGACAAGGGTCAGCCCGAAGCCGCCCAGCCCCAGGAGGTCCTCGGGCTTGGCCAACCCGCCGTTGCCCGTGTCGATCAGGCCCGGCGTGCTGGCGGCCACCATCTCGATGATGCCGTCACGCAGAACAGGGTTGTCGCTTGCCACCATGCCGAGCACGGCAAAGCCCGCAACCAGCATCGCGGCGATCGAGAAGAACATCCGGTAGGCTCCCCCGGCGGCCAGCAGCGGCCCGCGGCGGCGCACGTACAGGTTCCAGACGCGCATGGGGTAGAGCGAGTAGAACCAGGCCGTGAGCATCTTGAAGAATGCCGCAATGCGCTGGAACGGCGATCCGACGGCGCGCGCGGCATAGAGTTCCTGGGCCTTGAGCCGGGTGAAGGACGCCAGCGCACGCGGATCCAGCGGGCTGGGCGGCGGGACTGGCGGGGCGCCGACGTACCGGCGGGCCGCGACGCCGGGGGCCCTGGTGCCCTTTTCGGGGATCTCGGGGTCGGCTTCCAGCGGATCGGGCACGGGGTCCTGCATGCGGGGATCGTCGGCGTCGGGCGCCGTGATCATCCGCAGGATCTTCTCCCGGTTACTTTCCCAGTCCGCCAAGTTCCAGTTCCTCCCGCAGCGACCACTGCCCGGCTTCGTCGATGCCGAAGAGGCCAATGGAGGAAACCGTGAAGCCCATCGATTCGTCGCGCAGGTCATCCTGCGCCGAATCCATGAGCGCGTCGTCGACCTCGTGGGCGATGGTCAAGTGGGGGTGGTAGGCATGGGCCAGGTCGTGTCCCAGCGGGCCCCGGAGCAGGGATTCGTGCAGGGCGGTGCAGGCTTCGGTCCCCTCGCGCACGTTCAGGAACACGACGGGGGCCACGGGCCGGAAGGTCCCGGTGCCGTGCAGGCGGACCTCGAACGGCGCGGCCAGCGCGGCGATGGTGCGCACGTGCGCGGCGGCGGCGTCCCAATCCGTCGTCGAACCCGAGACCAGGGTGATGTGCGGTTCCACCAGCGAGGCGGCCTCGCCCCCGTAGGTGCGCCGCCATTCGCGCAGGGATTCGCGGAGCGGGGAAGGAATTTCGATCACGACACCCAGCGCCGTGGATTCCACGCCGCTTGTGTCCGTCCCCTCCCCCGCTCCGATGGCCATGGCTAGGAGATCCCGCCCACGGGCGCCATGAAGCCAACGCGCTCGTACACGTCGGCCAGCGTCTTGGAGGCAACCTCGCGCGCCTTGAGCGCACCCTTGGCCAGGATCGAGTCCAGTTCCGCAGGATCCTCGAGCAGTTCGAGGGTCCGCGCGCGCACCGGCGCCAGGGCCTCGACCACGGCATCGGCGACGGCGACCTTCAGGTGGCCGTACATCTTTCCGTCGAACTCGCTGACCAGCGTTGGGATGGGGGTCCCGGTGACGGTGGAGAGGATTTCCAGCAGGTTGGTGACGCCCGGCTTGTTCGCGCGGTCGTGCGCGATCACGGTGTCAGCGTCCGTCACGGCCGACTTGATGCGCTTGGCGACGGTCTTGGCGTCGTCCAGCACGTTGATCAGGCCGTTGGGGCTGGAGGCCGACTTGGACATCTTGGAGGTCGGGTTCTGCAGGTCGTAGATGCGAGCACCCTCCTTCTTGATCATGGCCTCCGGGACGACGAACGTCTCTCCGAAGCGGTGGTTGAAGCGGGTGGCCAGGTCGCGGGCCAGCTCCACGTGCTGGCGCTGGTCGTCGCCCACCGGGACGCCCTGCGGCTGGTAGAGCAGGATGTCCGCGGCCATCAGGATGGGGTAGGTGAACAGGCCCACCGAGGACGCCTCGGCGCCGCCCTTGGAGCTCTTGTCCTTGAACTGGGTCATCCGGCTGGCCTCGCCAAAGCCGGTGATGCAGTTCAGCACCCAGGCAAGCTGTGCGTGCTCGGGGACCTGGGACTGGACGAACAGCGTTGACCTGTCCAGGTCGATGCCGCCGGCAATGTACTGGGCGGCGGTGACCCGGGTGCGGTTGCGCAGGTCGGCCGGGTCCTGCGGCACGGTGATCGCGTG
This sequence comes from Paeniglutamicibacter sp. NPDC012692, assembly GCF_042901625.1. Taxonomy (NCBI): domain Bacteria; kingdom Bacillati; phylum Actinomycetota; class Actinomycetes; order Micrococcales; family Micrococcaceae; genus Paeniglutamicibacter; species Paeniglutamicibacter sp. NPDC012692. The sequence continues at coordinate 228,023 of NZ_JBIBDE010000004.1, read as the reverse complement.
CATGTCAGGGATGAAGAAGAACGAATCGTAGTCGTCCTGGGCTTGGACCCAGTTGACCAGGGCGCCCAGGTAGTTGCCCAGGTGCAGGGAGTCCGCCGAGGGCTGCATGCCCGAAAGCACGCGGGGGCGGGTGGTGGCGAGGGTTTCGCTCATGAGTTGCAAAGTCCTTTAGAACTGGTAGTCGACGACCAACGGTGCGTGGTCGGAGAAGCGCACGTCGTAGCTGGATGCGCGGTCAACGACTGATTTGGTCGCGAGGGAGGCAAGTTCCGGGGTGGCCATGTGGTAATCGATGCGCCATCCGGTGTCGTTGACGAAGGCCTGCCCCCGCCACGACCACCAGGTGAAGGGGCCGTCGACCTCGCCGGCCAGCTCGCGTGCAACGTCCTTGTAGCCGATCTCCTCGCCGAAGAAGCGGTCGAAGTAGGCACGTTCCTCGGGCAGGAAGCCCGAACGCTTCACGTTGCCCTTCCAGTTCTTGATGTCCAGCGTCTTGTGGCCGACGTTCAGGTCGCCGACGACCAGCACGTGGTCCTTCTCGGCCTTCAGAGCCGGCAGGTGCTCGATCATGCGGTCCAGGAAGCGGAACTTGTCCACCTGCTTGGGGGTGTCGACCTCGCCGGAGTGCACGTAGGCGCTGACGATCGTCAGGACCTTGCCGTCGGAGAGCTCGAAGTCCGCCTCGACCCAGCGGCCGGTGGTCTCGAAGTACTCGTCGCCGATGTGGTTGCGCGTGGCGATCGGCTCGGCGCGCGAAAGCACGGCGACACCCGCGCGGCCCTTGTCCTGGGCCTCGGCGTGCAGGATGTGCCAGCCGTCGCCGATGAGTTCGCGCAGGATCGCGTCCGGTGCGCGGACCTCCTGGAGGCACAATACATCGAGGTCACGAGCTGCGATCCAGTCGGCCATGTTGCGCTTGTATGCTGCGCGGATGCCATTGACGTTCACCGAGGCAACACGCAATGCGCCGTCGGACTTGGTCAGGATCTCTTCTGCGGTAGGTATCACGCAATCCACCTTACAGATAGTTGGTGTGGGGTTGTCGGGGGCACGGCCGGGGTGTCGCCCCGGAACACGTGTTAGTCGATGACCTCGCCGGTCATCGGCTCGCCGTTGTTGGCGGGCTTCATCATGTCGCGGGCGTTGGACGCGGTGATCTCGATGGTTTCGAGGGCGCGGTCGACCATGCCCGCGGCTTCCTCGCCGGCCTGGCCACGGTAGTCGTTCACGACCTTGGTCTGGACCTGGATGATCTTGAAGGAGTGGTCAAGCTTCAGGTCGCGGTTGCGGGTGCCTTCGTCGATGACCACGGGCGCCGGCTGGGAACCGTTTCCGCGGGAGGCTGCGGCGGCCGTAGCGGCCTTGAGCTGGTCGGACATCTTCTTGGCGCCGCGCTTGAGTCCGAAGACCAGGAATGCAGAGAGCAAAAGCCAGCCGAGGGAGATCACCACGACAAACCAGCCGATGACGTCGTTCTGGTTCGCGGCAAAGACAACCGCCACCAGGAAGACGGTGACCATGACTGCCAGGGAAAGGGTGGAGGCGTTGATGGTGATTTTCTTGCCCTGCGCTGGGGCCGAGCTGCTACCGAGGGGTTCCATGCATCCATTCTCTCAAACCCGTAGCGGCCGGATCTAATCCGAGTATGAATTACGCTTGTTAGCTTAATTGCTAAAACCCTAGATTGAACCCGATTACGTGTTGTTGGGGCCGTGTGTGCGGGTGACCGCACCTTCACAGTTTTGGGGAAACGCATGAAACACTCGTCGGGGTCGTCACGCAATGTAAGCAAGGGCTTTTCGCGCCCGGGGCACGGGCTTGGGGCCCGGCCGGACGCATACTCGCATTCCCGACGATGGTGGGCGCTGGTGTGTTCGCTGGCGATGGTGGCGGTGACGCTCACCGCCCCGAGTTCGGTTGCCGCGGATCCCTGCGCGCCCGGGGCCAACAAGATCGTCTGCGAAAACAGCAAGCCCGGCACGGACCCCTCCGAATGGGACATCCAGGGTGCGGGTGATGCCAGCATCCAGGGCTTCGCCACGGACATCAGCGTCAACGTGGGCCAGAAGATCGATTTCAAGATCGACACCAGTGCCCGCGCCTACACCATCGACATCTACCGCACGGGCTGGTACCAGGGCCTCGGCGCCCGGAAGGTGGCCTCGGTGTCGCCAAGTGCGACGCTCCCCCAAACCCAACCCGCCTGCCGCAACGACGTGGCCACCGAACTTGTCGACTGCGGCAACTGGGGTGTTTCGGCGAGTTGGAACGTACCTGCGGACGCCGTGTCCGGCGTGTACGTGGCCAAGCTCTATCGGGCAGACAGAGACGATTCGAGCCACATCACCTTTATCGTCCGCGACGATTCCAGCCATTCGGACGTCTTGTTCCAGACGTCCGATCCCACGTGGCATGCGTACAACACGTACGGCGGATCGGATTTCTACCAGGGTGCAGCCAACGGCCGCGCGTACAAGCTCAGCTACAACCGCCCCTTCAACACCCGCGGCGGCATCGAGGCCCGTGACTTCTACTTCGGCAACGAGTACCCCCTGGTGCGTTTCATGGAGCGCAACGGCTACGACGTGAGCTACTTCAGCGGAGTCGATTCCGATCGCCGCGGCAACCTGCTGACAAACCACAAGGTGGCATTGTCTGTCGGACACGACGAGTACTGGTCGGGAAACCAATGGAAGAACTTTGAAAAAGCCCGCGATGCGGGCGTGAACCTGCAGTTCCTGTCCGGCAACGAGGCCTACTGGCGAACTCGCTACGAGGCTTCCACCACGGACGGAACCGCATACCGCACCATGGTCAGCTACAAGGAAACCTGGGCCAACGCCAAGATCGATCCCAGCAGCGAATGGACCGGGACGACCCGCGATCCGCGTTTTGCCTCCGTCGGCGCCGGTGCAGGGCTCCCCGAGAACTCGCTCACCGGAACGCTCTACATGGTCAACAACGGCGATCTTCCAGTGACCGTCAGTTCCCAGGAGGGGAAGAGCCGTTTGTGGCGCAACACCCCGCTGACCAGTTTGGCCGCCGGCACCACCAGGGCACTCGCCCCGCACACCGTGGGTTATGAATCCGACGAAGCGCTGGACAACGGATTCCGGCCGGCGGGCCAGATCTTCCTGTCCACCACGACGGGCGCGGTTCCCGAGTACCTGCAGGACTTCGGCAATACCGTCGCCCCCGGCAACACCAAGCACCACCTGAGCTTGTACAAGGCGGCCAGTGGAGCCCTGGTGTTCTCCGCAGGAACGATCCAATGGACCTGGGGCCTTGACCAAACCCACGACGGCGACGGCGCCGCGGCCGACCCCATCATGCAGCAGGCACAAGTGAACCTGTTCGCGGACATGGATGCCCAACCTGCAACACTCATGAGCGGACTCGTCCCGGCCACGAAGTCTGCCGACACCACCGCTCCAAGCATCAACATTTCAACTCCGCCGCCGGCTTCCCCGAAGAACGGCAAGAAATACACCATCACCGGAACAGCTGTCGATGCGGGCGGCGGAGTCGTGGCGGGCGTGGAATACTCCACCGATGCCGGCGCCCACTGGCGTCCCGCCCAAGGCACCACAAGCTGGACCTTCAGCTACGTGCAGCAGGGCATGGGCACCTCGTCGCTCCTGGTGAGAGCCATTGACGACAGCGCCAACTACCCGTCCACCGCGACGGTTGTCCCGCTGAACGTCGCCGGGTCCTACAGCGTATTCGGCGAAAACACGCCGGCCACCGCGGATTCGGGCGACGGATCCGCAGTGGAGTTGGGGCTCAGGTTCACCCCGTCCGCCAACGGTTTCATTACCGGTGTTCGTTTCTACAAGAGCGCTGCCAACACCGGCACCCATAACGGCTCGTTGTGGTCAAAGAACGGACAGAAGCTGGCAACCGTGACCTTCGCCGGTGAGACGGCAAGCGGCTGGCAGGAAGCGAAATTCAGCACTCCGGTGGAGGTGGCTTCGGGCACCGAATACGTGGTTTCCTACTCGACGTCCAAGGGACACTACGCCGCGCAGAGCTACGCCTGGGCCTACTCAGGCATTGCTGCCGACCCGCTGCGCGTTGCCGGTGGATTCGGTTCCGACCCGGCCGGCGTCTACGACACCAACGGGAACATGCCAACCAGCAGTTTTGAGCAGGGCAACTACTACGTGGACGCGCTCTTTGAAAGCCAAGACTCTTCGGCTCTCAACGCCTACGGCCAGGCGCCGCTCAACACGGCGACCAGCGTTCCCCTGAACACAGCGGTTTCTGCCTCGCTGTCCAAGCCGGTGACGGCCTCCAGTGTCCAGATCACGCTCAAGACCCAGGCCGGCGCTTCGATCGCCGGTACAACCAACTACGTCGATACCACCCGCAAGGCCACGTTCACCCCTGCGGCATCGCTGGCGAGCGGAACAAGCTACACCGCAAAGATCGACGCCACCGATGCGCTCGGCAACCCCATCGCATCGGGATCAACGTGGTCATTCACCACCGCCAAGCCCGACGCAGTTCCGGGTGCATGTCCATGCAGCCTGTATCAGGATTCGACGTTGCCAACCATCGACCTGGTTGACGATGCCACTGACCTGACCGTGGGAATGCGATTTGCAGTCAAGGAAGCCGGCACGGTCGATGGCGTCAAGTTCTACAAGGCGGCCGGCAACAACGGATCACACACGGGGAAGCTTTTCTCCTCGACCGGCACCCTGCTGGCATCTGTCACGTTTGCCAACGAAAGCGCATCCGGATGGCAGTACGCAAAGTTCAGTTCGCCCGTGACCATCGCCGCAAACACCGAGTACACGGTTGCCTACACGACACCCGGTACCTACTCGACCACACCCGGCGGACTTGGCGACGGGCAGAGCGTCGGACCCATCAACACATACTTCAATTCGGGCTCCTATACATATTCCTTGGGATTCCCGACCAACAACACCAGCAGCAGCTACCTGGTGGATATTTCATTCACTCCAAGTGCCGCCACGGCCATCGTTCTCACTTCCCGCACGCCGGCATCCGGCGCAGCGGATGTGAGCACATCGACGACCGTCAGCGCATCGTTCAGCCAACCGCTGGCATCCGGAACCACCTTCACATTGAAGGACGGTGCGACACCTGTTGCCGGCACTGTCAGCACGTCGACTGACGCGAAGACGCTGACGTTTGCGCCGACGGATGCGCTGCCGGCGGGAAAGCCCCTCACAGCAGAGATAAAGGGCATCCGCTCGACACAGGGCGCGGCATTGGCCGACCAGTCCTGGACGTTCAGCACTTTGCGGCTGGACGGGGCCGCTTCAACGTTCCTCGGGAACAGCGTTCCCAGTTCCTTGGACCCATCCGATACTGCCTCGGTTGAGCTTGGGTTGCGTTTGAAGACGACCAAGGACATCGACGTTTCGGCCATCCGCTTCTACAAGGGAAGCCTCAACACCGGCACGCACACGGGATCGCTCTGGAGTGAAACCGGCACGTTGCTGGGCACCGTCACCTTCACCAATGAAAGCGCCACAGGTTGGCAGACGGCTACCCTGGCTGCTCCGATCCGTATCAATGCCAACACGACCTTCATCGTTTCGTATCTGGCGCCGAATGGTGGCTACGGATTCACTTCGGGTGATTTCGCCAGCACACGCACCGTCGGCTCGCTCAGCACGGTGGGCAGCAACGGCTTGTTTGTCTACGGATCAGGAAACGTGGCTCCCTCGAATACCTGGGGAAACACCAACTACTTCGTGGACATGGTCTTCAGCGAAGCAACGACGGATCCGACGCCTACCCCTACTCCGACGCCAACGCCAACGCCGACACCAACGCCGACACCCACACCCACACCCACACCCACACCCACACCCACACCAACCCCTACACCGACACCGACTCCAACACCAACCCCTACACCGACACCGACACCGACACCGACACCAACTCCAACGCCGACCCCAACGAACCTCTTCGGCTCCACTCTGCCGCTGCTCGCGGACTCGTTGGATGGCAGGCCGGTTGAAGTCGGGCTCCGGTTCAGCACCACGGTGCCGATCAAGGCCGTGGGTGTGAGGTTCTACAAGGGAACAGCCAACACGGGAACCCACAAGGGAACCATCTGGAACTCCTCGGGGACGGCAATTGGGACCGTGACATTCACCGGCGAAACGACCCGCGGGTGGCAAAGCATGAACTTCGCGACCCCATTGAATCTGCCAGCCGGCACGTACACGGTTTCCTACCTGGCACCCAAGGGACACGTTTCCACCACGTCATTGTTCTTCCTCACGCCGTTTACCGACGGGGTGGTCACCGCATCCACGAGCAACGGCCGCTACAGGTACGGTTCGGGCGGCACCATGCCGACTTCGACGATGCTGAACACCAACTACTTTGTGGACCTGATTTACACAAAATAGTTGGCGGCCGACAAGGTAGGCCGCCGCACGCGGTTCAATCGCACAAGGCGTTGAACCGCTAGTGAAGATTCACGAGAACTGGCGGTCGTTGCAGCTCCCGAAGGTCTGGGAGTTGCAACGACCGCCAGTTCTTTTTGTCCCGACGCCATGCTCAGCAAAAGCCCCTGTTCCCGCTTCGGCCGAGCTCGGTGGGAAGCCATCGCATTGTTCATGACTCGTAAGCCGGCGGCGCTGTCTCCATGCCAGTCAGCTTGTTGGCCTCCATGAGCCCATGGCCGTGTTTCGAGATGGGGACCGGGGCGGCGAGGACTGCCAACCGTTCACGGTCGCATGCAACCGTGCCATCGCTCACCGGCGCCTGCATCCGCCGGGGGCCGCTTGGCCTTCCCAGGCGTCGGTCCGAGGAATCCGACGCTTCACCATCGGCAGGCAGTCGAGCGCGACACGACACGTCGAATTCACATCGGTGATGGTCAAGAAGCCCCACCGGAAAATCGGCGGCAGGGCTGCGCAATTTCGAGGCTGAAGTGGGTCAGCGCTGAACAGATGGTGACCACGCGTGTTCGATGAACAGCTGCGGGGACGCTCCGGCTTCAAGTTTCATGGAGAAGACGTCGGCATCGCCCGGGTTGTCGGTGCGGGGCTGGCCGAAGAGCAGGGTCGAGGAATCCAGCCATTCCAGCTGGTCGTCAAAACCCGATTCCAGCGGGTAGATCTGTTCGGTACCCTTGGCAAGATCAAGCACTGCGATATCCCAGTGCGCGGGCTTCGAATCGTCGCGGCGCTTCTTGTAGGCGACCTGCTTGCCGTTGGGTGAAATGGACGGGCATTCGGCGTTCTCGCCCACGGCAACCATCGTCCGGCCCGCCAGCGACCCACGCATGAGCCAGGTTTGCTTTCCCGAAGCCGCCGTCGCATAGAACGTGTTGCCGTCCTTGTCGAAGGTGACTCCCCAGACGTTCCGGTCTTCTGCCGTGAGCACCTGGTCGCCGATCTTGATCGTGAAGTCCTGCAAGTTTCCATAGTCCTTGCCACCGGGAGTCGCAATGGTGGTCCGAGTGGAGAAGCCGACTTGTTCGTACGATTCCCCGGTGATGAATGCAGTCACGCCGACCATTCCGGTGGGCGAGACCCGGGTCCTGCTGGGTTCTCCCGGGAGCGCATCGACGGCAAGCCGCTGGCCACCGACGCCGTAGGCGGCGGATCCATAGCTGGTGTTCATGCCCCGGGTCACGCTGAGGCAGGAAAGCATTCCGCCGGTGCGGTACACCCGGTCGCAGGACAGGCCGGTGGTCGTTCGTTGCCCGCGAGGGCCATCCAGCGGCACCCATGCCACCTTGCCGTAATCCGCAGTGGCCCGGGTGTCCCTGAACACCACCGCATCGAGCAGAGGTATTTGCGCGATCCCGGCGGGGTTCTCTTGCGCCGCGGCGGCGGGTTCCTGGTTGCGCTGGGCGAACCCCACAAAAGAGTTCACGGCCAAGACCACGGCTGCGAGAACTGCCGTCAGCACCAAGACAGCCAGGACAATGGGCTGTTTGCGCTTCACCACGTTATTCTCCAACGACGAAGCTGCCGAAGACCGCCACGAACGTCGCACCCGTTGCGGCAGTGCGAACCGTGGCAACTACGGTGTCCTTGCCGTAGCCGATGGTGATGTTCGAGGCTCCGTCAGCCGCGGTGCCACGGGTGGCAAGCCATCCCTGCTTGGCGGACGCGGATTCGTAGAAGGCCAAGACCTTTTCGGGGCTCATGCTGGTCCGGTAATTCGCCGCCGCCTGGACGTTGCGTTTCTGGGTGCCCACGGAGGAATCAACGATGTGCGCACCTTCGGGGATCGGCAATGCGCTGGTGGGGAAGCCCGGAGTGAGCTTGCCGTTGGCGGTGCCTTCCTTGGGTGCCTTCCCCAAAATGGCCGGAGCGCGCTCCACGGATTTGGGCAGGGTGGCGACGCTTGCCTTGGGACTGGCGGGCACCTCGAGCCGTGGCTTTTCGATGGCCGAGGCCGAGGGGCCGCCCGCCGAGGGCTTGTCCGTTTTGGTTGGCGCTGCGGCGGAGCCGTCGGCGGCAGTCGAAGACGACGGCAATGCTCCGGGGTCCGGCGAAACTCCGTCGGCAGCGTTCGCCTCGTTGGCCGCAGGGCCTTGGCTCGCAGCAGCAACGCCGTCGGCCGCCGACACCGGTGACGGCGAGCGCGCGGCGAGGTTGAAGGCGACGGTCGCGCCCACCATGAATACGATGACGCCCAGCGCCCAGAGCAACAGCTTTTTGTTCAGCACTTTATCCCCCAGATCAGCCGCAGATGTTCTGCCACGGCCCCCATGCCTGACGATCACTGGGTTCAGCGTACAACCTGGCTTTGCGGCAGACCATGCTTTCGGGAAAGTGGGGGCCCACCGGGAGGGAATACTGTCGGCATCCGTTTCAAACCGGCGGCAGGCGCCTACGTGAAGGGGTTCCAGCCGGCATCGGGGAAGAGAAAAACCAGTGAGGAGCGCACCATGAGGAATCCAACGATTCCGACGACCCAGGCCAGCGACTCCCCCGAGACTCTTGCCAGCCAGCGGGACGTGGCCTCGAAGATGTGCTGCATCCGCGCCCCCGCGACTGCGCGCAGGCCGATGACCGCCAGCCCCGGGACGATCATGACCAGGCAGTAGGCAACCAGCAGGCCGATCTGGGTCGGAACGGGGTGGCCGCTTTCCGTCAGCAAGCCGATGGCCCCGAGATACGGCAGCATCGTCGGCAGTTCCAGCAGCCCCGCACTGAGCCCAAGCACGACGACGCCCCACCGAGTCGACAGCGCCCGATCGATGCGGCCATACCAACGACCCTCGGCCGGATCCGTGCGACCGGGATCATGGGCAACGACTGCGGGGTGGGAGGTCTCCCCGGCGGCCGGTGCCGAACCGTTGAGCGGCGCCGCCCCGGGCACCGTGGCTCTGGTCGAACCCGTGCCTGCCATGTCGGGTTTGGCCGGCTTGTACAGCAGCGCCCAAGCGAGCATGCCGGCTCCCGCGACCAGTGCCGCCCAGCGAAGGGCCGGCGCATTGAACAGGTCGCCGGCGACCGCCTCCTTGAGCCGGGAGGCTCCACCGAGGATGAACAAGCCCACCAGCAAGTAGAACGTCGCCACGACGCCGAGGTAAAGAACTGCGGCCGAAAGGTTTCTGCGCCCCGTGCTGCGCAGCACCAACCACAGCGGGATCACCAGGGTGCCGATGCTTGTCGCATCGATGAGTGCAAGCAGGCCGAGGGTGAGCAGCAGGCCGGTGGTTCCAAGCATCATGTAGCCAGAATCCCGCACCATGCACGAGGGCGCGTCGGGCATTGGTCGCATGCGGCGTCATACCTTTGGAGGACACCGGTGTGCCGCCCTTGGTTTAAGCGTGGCAAGGCAGCACGATAAAGGGGTGTTAGCCACCACCTTCTTGCGCTCGACCGGCCGGTCGACGCCCTGGGGAAGAATCCGCCTGGAGGACCTGACCCCGGCGCTGAGCTATGCAGGGCTCACCTGGCTGCTGCATGCGCTGGCCCTGGCCGGTTCCAACACCTGGGGGTTGCGCGACTACGCCCAGTGGTGGCCGGTGCCGTTGGCCATCGGATGCCTGGCGATTTTCCTGCGGCGGCTCAACGTTCCGGTCTTCTCGGCGATCATTGCGGTCTCGGGCATTGCACTCCTGTTGCTCGGGAGCACCGGCGGATTCTTCCTGATCTTCGAGGCGGTTTTCACCCTGGTCCTGCTGGCCGGCCCCCGGCTCTCGCGCATCGCCGAACACGGCGCGCTGGTGCTGACCGGCCTGCTGGTGGTGGTGATGTACTTTGTCACGGGGTCCGCCGCCATCAGCGTGACGATCGGCCTGGTGGTGGGCATGACGCTGCTGATGCCCGCCGAGTGGGCCGGGAACGTCCGCAAGGCCCGCGACCTGGCGGCGAGCGAGGCGCAAACAGCCGCGGCTGTTGCCGAGGCCGCTGCCGAGCGCGCCAAGGCCCAGGCCGCCGAACACGACATGGCCCTGGCTGCGGAGCGCACCATGATGGCACGGGAGGTCCACGACGTGCTCTCGGCACGGCTTGCGGCCATCGCCCTGCATAGCGGTGCGGCGCTGAATGCACCCCAAGACGAGGCGCTCAACGCCCGGGCCATGGCGGAGATCCGGGTGCAAAGCGTGAAGGGGATCGAGGAGCTCAACACCATGATCCGGATGCTGCACCGCGGGGCGCCGCTGGCCCCCGTCGGAACGCTGGCCGACGTGCCGTCACTCATCGAGACCTTTACCGGGACCGGGCTGCGCGTGAGGTACCGCAACGAGCTCGCGGACGCCGGATCGGGGCTGGCGGCCACGCTGCAGGCCGCACTATACCGGGCCGTCAACGAATCGCTGATCAACTTCTCCAAGCACGCGCCGCACGGTGAACTGGAACTGGACTTGGCTGCCAGCGACGGGTCGGTGCGGTTCACCGCGGCAAACCCCCTGGCCCACGATACCGGGAACGAACCAGCCGCACAGCACTCCACCGGAACCGGCACGGGGTTGAGAAGCATGCACGCACGCAGCAGCGAGCTGGGCGGCTTCTTCAGGGCGGAGGCCATCGGCGGCCGCTTCACCCTGAACATGCTTCTGCCGCTGGGTGAGCGGTAAACCCGCTTGGTGAAAACCTTGCCCGGGTGATCCCCGGAAGCGGGTGCCAGATAACCACAGCATCGCGGCAAGACCGTCGATTCCCGACAGCAACAAGGAGCGCAACCCCATGGCAGATGGACCGCAGGAGGCTTATGCGCCGGCAAGGGCCAGAGTATTGCTGGTTGACGACCACGCGGCCATCAGGCTGGGCATGCGGATGGTCGTCGAATCCGCCCCCGGTTTCGAGGTCGTGGGCGAGGCCGAAAACGGAGCTGTTGCCGTCGCCATGGCCTCCGCGTTGCGTCCCGACATCGTGCTGATGGATCTGCGCATGCCGATACTCGACGGGGTTGCCGCAACCAGGCAAATCACCGAGCGCCGGTTGTCAAAGGTGCTGGTGCTGACAACCTTCGACCACGACGAGTACCTTTTCGGCGCGCTCGAGGCAGGTGCCCAGGGGTTCCTTCTCAAGACAGCTGCACCTCAAGGCATCATTGCCGCATTGGAGGCGGTGATGAACGGAGACCATGTGATTTCCCCGGAGGTCACGGCAAAGCTGGTGCGCACGGCGCTGGAATCACGCACCGCCGAGCCAATGCCTCCCGCAGGCATCGACCCCCGGAAGGTATTGACCGATCGAGAGCTGGAGGTGTTGCGCGAGTTGGGTGCGGGGCTGAGTAACCACGGCATCGGCCGGAGTCTGGGGATCAGCGAAACGACCGTGAAGACCCATGTCTCGCGGGTAATCGGCAAGCTGGAAGTCACCTCGAGGTTGCAGGCGGCGTTGGTTGCCCAAGCAACATTCGCCGCCCGCGACAGCTAGGGCGCGGCCTGCCACCCGCGTTTGGGTCGTGGGCGCCGTACAACACGTTGGTGCCCGACCCGGAACGCTTACCAGCTGACGAGGCAGAATGGGTGGCGCTGCGGATCCAGGTAGACCCTGTATGTCTTGGATCCGGCCGCCATCGATGTTGCCCCCAATGCCAGGACCTCAGTTTCGGCCAGATCCAGGTCCTTGACCTTCACGTCGATGTGGGCCTGTTGCGGGTGCAGGTGGCCCGGCCATTCTGGGGCCACGTACGGGTCAACACGCTGGAAGGCAATGGCCGGGCGATCCGGCGCATCGCCGATACTCACCCAGTCGTCGTCGTTTGTCACCCGAACCATGCCCAGCAGCTGCTCGTAAAAGCTGGCCAGCGCATCGGGATTTTCGCAATCTATGACCAGTGCTTGCCAAGAGCCAATCATTTTGCACCTTATCGCTTCCTAGGTCCGGTAACGGGTAGCGTCACCACCACACCATTATGCTCCGGCTCGCATACCACTACTAGTGCGCGGTACGTGGAAAGAATGGCGACCCATCTGAGGTCATTGCAAACGTGTTTTCCGCCTTCTGACCTGCACCGGACGAATCTATTTTCAGGAGACTCAGAGGAGGGTCGCCGCTGCCGCCCGATCCAAGCTTCTCCAGTTGCCAGCTTTGGCCGGCTTGCCAGGACCCGGTAGCGGTACTGGTCGATAGCCCCGCGTTTGCATTTGGGACTACCCAAGGATGCGAACAGGCACAAATAAGGAATGCATCTTCATCACAAACGCATCGGCATACATGCCCCGGGCCGGCCATTCGTGGAGTGCTTCGCGACAGGGTGCTGCATTCAGACCGAGGTCTGGGATTGAACCAACGGTTGAGAGCTTCGGTGCAGGTTTCCAAAGGTGCTGGGTTCGACGGGATCGGCCGTACTCGGAATCTGCCCCCGAATGTTGGACTGCAATGGTTGATGGTCATCGGCGGTCACCGACAGCAATGGACGGAAGCCAACACCTCGTCAAGAGGAGGTTCCCGCGAAAGTTCGAACACGCTGTCTTCGCCGCCACGAAACCGCTTCAGGCGAAAACAGGTTCCAAGGTGTGTGCATGTTTCTCATGCACTACTGCCACGCGGTACGGGTCATGGCGAACAACCCGGTAGTCCGTGGTCGCCAACGCATGTTCCAGGACCTGCTGGAGCCTAGGAAAACCCGCATTCGCTGCGGTAAACCCGTTGATGGCGGTTTTCAATTGAACCCCAAGCAGATTGAGTTGCAACCCATCAGCTCCCTTTGCTTGAACATCCTTGCCCAGCTCCCCCACAGTGAATTGCCTGCGGACCGCATCCAGAAGAAATTCGGGAGATGGCCGCTGAATTGGAGCAACATTTTTCGTAGCGAGTAGCACCGCATTCTTGGACTTTGCTTGTTTGGCGACAACTGCAGGTCTTGCAACGGCGAGGGTCGGGATAGAGCAAAGCCCGCAGTGCTTTTTCAGGAATGCGCCCAATGTCTTTGAGCCGCATTTCTTGTAACTCAGCTGCGGCTGTTCCTTGATGAGGATCTGTCCCAGGGCGCCGGTATTCACCCTGTTGGCGATAACAAGCTCCGGATGTTGCTTGATAATCCCGCGGATTGAATCGCGCAATTCGGCAACGCCCACAGCTGTCTTTGGCTGCACAATTAGCTGAGTTTTCTTTGTCTTGGGAGCGAGTTCGACAGTGGCAGCTACATTGCTATTTGCCTTGGGCACAGGCACATGTTGTGTCTGCGGTGCCACTGAAACTTCGGTAATCGCGATCTGGTGGTATTCGTCGGCGACGGATTTGAGCAAGGCGTTGACGATTCCCGAGTTCGGGGTGTTGGTGGATGCGACGATCACGTATTTGTTGAGGGCATGAAGCCGCCGAATGAGCGGGACAAACCCGCCATCACCACTGACAATTACAAACACCTCAACCCATGGAGCTTCGTGGGCAACCGACAAAACACCAACGCACAATTCGATGTCTGCTGCGTTCTTGATGTTGTTGTCAAACGAGAATACTTGGACCGGCTCAATGCCGTGCTCAAGAATCTCCCGCTGGAAATCCGCCATGCTGGGCCGGCCCCAATGCGCATAGGCACGCACTAGTGCGGTTTTCGAATCGGGTCCAGTTTGTCTCACGATGCGCCCGACCTCTGTGACAACTTCGCCCAACTTCAGCTGGCTCTTTCCGCCAGAACAGGTTCCGACAAGGTTTTCCATGTCAAGGAACACCGCGACATTGCGTCGCAGTGGTGTGGCATCCCCCATGCCATTGACTCCTTCTTCACGCTTGACACATGTCAGAACCAATTTCCCAAAGTCCCGCACGTGCGATTTGACGTTCGCTTCATCCTTGCAGAGAATCGCCGAAAAATCCCTCATCTGGATGAACACATTCTCTTGTTCACTCAGGCTTCCTCATAGGCGTTACTTCGAGTACTGACCATGTTCGGGGGCTAGATTCGTGGAATGACAGGAGTCTTCCACGGGCCAAGCTGAGGGAATACCAATTGCAGGCCGGCCCCCTACGAGTGGAAATGCGGTAGACAACTTAGCTGGCGATGGTAATGGATTGGCGCGGCTGCAAGAGGCTCCGCCGTTGAAGGCCAGGAGTTCCGATGCAGGTAACGAAGCGAAACCGCGTTTTCGACACCCAAGAACGAGATGTTCCATTACCGAAGTCTTGGCCTGATGGCCCAAGAGCCCTCGGTCTGGGCCGTAAGGTTTCCAACGGCACTCATCCATCGACGCTTGCAATCAGGCAATAGTGGGGTCTTTTCAATCCGAAAAAAGTGGTCGAAAAAATAAACTCAATCCAACTCTTTACACGCTCGATCTTCCCTCCTAGACTCCAAATCAGATGCCAGCGGTTGGGGAACCGCGGGGGAAGCTGCTAAACGCAGAAGGCATCGAATGGGGTCAAGATTCTGGGGGCCACTTCATTCCTTCATAATTTCTCGTCAAGATAATTTCGCTGGGGGGCGACATTTGTTGCACCTTCTTGATTCGTAGAAAATGGAGTAAGAAAATGAACACCTTGTTCGCAAACATCTACCTTGCACTTCAGACCGTCGGCAGCAAGCTGCGCCGCGAGGAGCAGGGAGCAACCGCCGTTGAGTACGGCATCATGGTGGCTGGCATCGCCGTGGTCGTCATCGTGGCCGTGTTCACGTTGGGCACGTCAATCAATGGAATGTTCGGCGACATCAATGCGTGTATCGCAGCAAATGGAGTCGCTTGCTAGCTGCGACCCGAATCATGTGCTGCTCGATGTGCATTCGCGACAATTTCGCCCGCACATCGAGCAGCACTTTCATTCAGACAAAACCTCTGGGGGGGTGAAGTCATGTCGAAAGAAAGCCAAAGAGGATCCGCAGCGGTTGAATTCGCTATCATCCTGCCACTGCTAATTACATTACTTCTGGGGATAATTGAATTCGGATACCTTTTCAATCAGCAGATATCACTAACCCAGGCTGCTCGTGAAGGTGCCCGCGAGTATGCGATACACCACGGCGAGACGGGCTTCAGCCTTACTGCTGCGGTAGAGAATGCGGCACCAGCGTTGGGGCCCGTGACGACTACCGCCTTGCCAGCGGCAAGTTGCCCAGCCGGCACCACAGCCATAATCACCGTAACGCGGTCATATTCTTCGCTCACCGGCTGGTTCGACTTCCTCAGCACCACAAACCTGCAAGGCAAAGGGGCCATGCGATGTGGCGGGTGATCAAGATTTCCAGGCAACCTCTGCGATCCAATGAGCAGGGAGCATCTAGCATCATCGTCGCCATCATGATGGTGGTTCTACTTGGGTTTGCTGCCATTTCCATTGACGTCGGAAAGCTCTATTGGGAAAAGGCGCAACTTCAAAATGGCGCTGACGCCGGAGCACTAGCACTAGCGTCGATTTGCGCGAAAAGCGAATCCGATCCCGCTTGCAATTCCGGCTCCACACTTCCAGGTGTGCTGGCCAACGATAACTCCAACGACAAGACCTCATTGATTTCGTCGTTTCTTCTGGACACTGCTAACAACAAAGTTACCGTTGCGACCAGTGCGGCCGAAGCCGGGGCTGCGCCAAACGCAGTATCGACTTGGTTTGCCGGTATCCTGAACCCGGCATTTTCAAACGTGGGAGTCGGAGCCACGGCAACGGCAATATGGGGCCCGCCAAAGTCACTCACAGCCAAATTTCCACTGGCCTTTTCCAGCTGCGAAGTCGACTCGTCGCCTACATTCGATGGTTCTCTGCAGTTTCTCATGAGCCACGGCATCAACGACAAAAAGGGGAGTGATGCATGCCACAGCACCTCGTCGGGCCACGAAATTCCCGGCGGATTCGGCTGGCTGGTGGAAGACCCGTCCGGGAGCTGCTCGGCAAAGACAAGCATCGGCACGTGGGAGCCTGCAGACAGCGGAAACAATTTTCCAAAGGGCTGCCCTGGTCAAGTGACTGCTTGGCAGAAAGCTCTGGAAGCCGGCAAACAAGTCATTGTTCTGCTGCCCGTTTTCGACGATAAACGGAAGGTCACGGGCGATGGTGAATACCACATCTACGCATACGCTGCCATCGATGTTCGGGGTTGGACTTTCAACGGCCACACGAATGACTACCTGCCAGCAGAAGCCAAGAAGGTCATGAAGGACGGCGGCTACAAACCCTCCGACCTCGGAATCGTGGGCAAGTTCATCCGCTATGTATTCGACGACGAAGATGCTGAATTCGGCGGTGACGGCGTCGATTATGGGAGCCACATCTACAAACTCTCCGAGTAAGTCAGAACTCAACACCGCGATGGATATCCCGTCGTAAACCAATCACAAATAATGTCTGGGGGCATTTCATGAAAACACGGCTGCTGGGGGGCATTGCCGCACTTGTGCTGGCGATTGTCGGTGCCGTACTTCTATACACGTATGTCAGTGCGGCCGACGCGCGAGCGCAAGCTTCGTTGAATCCGGTTCAGGTACTCGTAGCAACTGAGAACGTACCCGCCGGGACACCAGTCAAGGAATTGGGGAAGTCCTTGACCACCAAACAGCTACCGGCCGCAGCCGTGGCCAGCGACGCTGTCGCTTCTCTCAAGGACCTGGATGGCAAGGTGTTGTCACAAGACATGCTTGTTGGCGAACAACTTTTGTCCGCCAAATTGGTCACCACCGATTCACTACTTACCCCCGGAACCATTGCCGTTCCGAAGGGCATGCAAGAAGTGACTGTCTTGCTCGAACCGGCACGCGTCGTGGGATCCATGCTGAGGGCCGGAGACACCGTCGGCGTTTTCGGCAATTACACGGTCAAGGACAAGAACAACAAGGACGCCGAAGAGGAAAAAGTTACAAAGCTTCTCTACGACAAGGTGTTAGTCACGGCCATCCAGGTGGCCCCTCAGGAACAGACCTCGTCAAGCAAGGACGTGGCGGCATTGCCGTCTGGTTCGGCCTACGTGACATTCGGCGTTGATTCATCGCAGGCAGCAAACATCATTCACAGCCAAGAATTCGGAAGCATTTGGCTGACTAAGCAGGGCGAGGACACACCCGCCGGCAGCAAGACTCCAATCACCATTAACGAGGTACTCAAATGAGCCGCTTTCTGGTACTTACCGATCTTCCGGACTTTGAAAAGGTCGCCCAGCTGGCGATTCACGGCTCGCTGCCAGGCAATCTGCAGCGCATACCAGCAGCCGCGGCCCAGCTAACTCCCGAGGAGCTGCTCACGCGGAGCCTTGGTGAGCCAACCGACGTGTTGTTGCTTGGACCCGATGTCAATAGAAGCACCGCCTTGGACCTGGCCACGGCCATGGATCTGTTGCACCCGGATATTTCCGTGGTGTTGACCGCGCCGGCAGACTCCGAACTGGTAATGGCCGCAATGCGTGCGGGCATCCGTGACATTGCCGATCCGGGTTCCGAACCGGGGCAACTGCGCGTTCTCCTGGAACGAAACTGCCTGACGACCGACAGCCGTCGCCGTCAATCCAGTGACGGCAGGTCGGACCGCCAACGCGGACGCGTCATCGCCGTCATGTCGCCCAAGGGTGGCGTGGGAAAAACCACCGTCGCTACTAACTTGGCCGTAGGATTGTCCAAGTTTGCGCCCATGGGCGTGGTGATCCTGGATCTCGATCTGCAATTCGGGGATGTGGCCAGCGCCCTAAACCTCGAGCCAGAGCACACGATCACCGATGCGGTCTTTGGTGCGGCGGCGCAGGATTCCATGGTCCTCAAGGCGTACCTCAGCGTAGGAGCGTCCGGTGTCTATGCCCTGTGCGGACCAAAGAACCCGGCGGATGCCGACCTCATCACCGCGGAGCAGGTAGCCATCCTCGTAAGCCAACTGGCGGCCGAGTTCCAGTACGTCGTGCTGGATACGGCCCCTGGACTCGGTGAGCACCTACTTGCAGCCCTTGAAATGGCGACCGACGCGGTATGGGTCTGTGGCATGGATGTGCCCAGCATTCGGGGTATGAACAACGGGCTTGCCGTCCTGCACGAGTTGCAACTGGTTCCCGAAGTACGTCACGTGGTGTTGAACTTCGCAGACAAGCGCAATGGCTTGACCGTTCAGGACATCGAGCTCTCGATCGGATTGCCCGTTGATGCCGTCATCCCTGTTTCTCGCTCGGTATCGCTGAGCACCAACAAGGGTGTTCCGCTGCTGTCCGAGAAAACCAGGGGGGCTGCATGGCGCAACCTGGACAAATTCGCGCGACGCTTCGATCCGGCGTCGAAGGACGCCTTGCGTAAGAACATGCACCGTCGGGAGGTACTCCAGTGAACCTCTCCGACCGGCTCAACGCCGTGCGAAACGAAGTCAACCAGCCGGCAGGCCCGGTGCTCCCGGCACAGGAGGAATCCGTCCCGAACAACGACCTTCCAACGGCAGAACGCTCGTGGGACGACTCCGATTCCTTCGCTGACCCGGTGGCCGAACCCGAGCGAACCGATATGCTCAAGCCGAACAGCATGTCGGCTCGGATGAGTGGCTCAACCACCGCGCAGACTCAGCAACGCAACAACGTTGACGGCTTGTCCGCCCTGAAATCGCGCGCGGGGGAAGAACTTTTCAAGCGCCTTGGCTCACGCATCACGGATCCGTCCATGACCGAAGAGTCACTTCGCAAGATGGCCCGCGAGGAACTCAGCCAGGTCATCGACGCGGAAAATGTTCCGCTCTCCCCCGAAGAACGCCGTCGCTTGATTCGGGACATCGGCGACGAAGTCCTGGGCATGGGACCTCTGCAACGACTGTTGGATGACCCGGAAGTCACTGAAATCATGGTGAATCACTTCCAGCAGATCTACGTTGAACGAAAAGGTCAACTGGAATTGGTGGATGCCAGATTCAGTTCCGAAGACCAATTGCGCCGGGTCATTGAGCGCATCGTTTCCCGGGTCGGGCGTCGAATCGACGAGTCCTCGCCGCTCGTTGATGCACGATTGGAGGACGGCAGCCGTGTCAATGCCATCATTCCGCCACTTGCAGTCAACGGGCCCAGCCTGACCATTCGAAAGTTCGGGCAGGTCCCGTTGACGGTCCGCAATCTCATTGATCTGGGAACCCTCAGCACGGATATGGCGCACTTGCTCGATGCATGCGTCAAGGCCCGGCTGAACATCATTGTTTCCGGGGGCACCGGCACCGGAAAGACCACGCTGCTCAATGTGCTCTCCGGGTTCATTCCCGACAACGAACGCATTGTCACCATCGAGGATGCCGTGGAACTCCAACTCCAGCAGGACCATGTGGTTCGTCTGGAAAGCCGTCCCGCGAACATCGAGGGGAAGGGAGCCGTTGCGATTCGTGAACTCGTAAGGAACTCGCTGCGTATGCGCCCCGACCGCATCGTTGTTGGCGAGGTTCGTGGCGGCGAGGCGTTGGACATGCTCCAGGCCATGAATACGGGCCATGACGGTTCGGTGTCCACCGTCCACGCCAATTCGCCACGGGACGCCATAGCGCGTTTGGAAACGCTGGTGCTCATGGCTGGAATGGAGCTGCCGCTTCGCGCAATTCGCGAGCAGGTGAGCTCAGCCGTTGACCTGATCGTGCAGCTCACACGTTTGCGTGATGGCACCCGACGCGTTACGCACATCACCGAGGTCCAGGGCATGGAAGGAGATGTCGTCACGCTCCAGGACGCATTTGTCTTCGACTACAGCGCCGGCGTCGATGCCCACGGCAGGTTCCTCGGCAAGCCCATCCCCACCGGGGTTCGTCCGCGGTTCATAGAACATTTCCACAACGTTGGGATTTCTGTTCCCGCGGGTATTTTCGGGTCCATGCTTACCGGCGGAGCCGACGCAGGCAAGGGGAGGAGGTAGAGATGCAGCCGCTATTGGCCGTTGTAGGAATCATCAGCGCGCTGGGCGCAATATTGCTGGTTCTGTTGGTCGTATTCCGACCGGCAAGCGCAGACATATCGTTGGAGCGCCGGCGCCAAGGCAACATGATCGACGCCCAACATACTATTCTCACGCGGTTCAGCGGCGCAGCAGTGGGCGCCGTGGAGCGAGGTGTTGGGCATCAGGGAGGACGCCTCTTCAACCGGGCCGTACTTCAAGGGGCAGGTCTGAAGATGGCACCGGCCGAGTTCTTGGTTCTGTTGTTCTCTGCTGCCGTCGTGGCCGGATTACTTGGTTTCGTGGCTCTGGGCCCGTTGGGGGCCATCCTGCTCGCCCTTTTGGTGCCGGTCGTAGGGTGGGTGGTTTTGCGTTTACGCACATCCAGGCGTCGCAGTTCCTTCGATGCGCAATTACCTGACTTGCTGATGACGCTATCGGGGAGCCTGCGTGCGGGGCACTCTGTCATGCGAGCCTTCGATTCTGCGATTCAGGAATTCGAAGCACCGATGTCCGAGGAACTCAGCCGGATCGTGAACGAGGCCCGTGTGGGACGAGACCCGGAATCGACGATGATGGAAATCGCACAACGCATGGACTCGGAGGACTTTTCCTGGATTGCCGAAGCTATCCTGATCAACCGCGAGGTTGGCGGTGACTTGGCCCAGGTTCTGGACCAAGTCGGGGAGACAATTCGCGAGAGGGCACAGATCAAGGGCCAGGTGAGTGCATTGGCCGCCGAAGGCAAGATCTCCGCTTACATTTTGGTTGCCTTGCCCATTGGCGTGGCGTTGATGCTCGCCTTGGTCAATCCCACATACATCGGCAAGCTTTTCACGCATCCTATCGGTATTTTCATGCTCATACTCTCCGCAGTAATGCTCTGCATCGGGTCATTTTGGATGAGCCGCACGGTTCAAATCAAGTTCTAGGAGGGTGGACAACATGGGGATCGAAACAATCGGTTGGACGGCCATAGCGCTGGTGGTGTTTCCGCTGGCGTTCCTTACCTGGAGCTTTGTCTCGGTAGACCGGAACCAGCTGGTGCTCATCAAGCAAAACCTGAATAGGACACAGTTGGCCCCTGGCGAAGAAGCACCGCGGCAATCCGAGTTCACGGCTTTGGCCCGCCACCTGGTCTCAGGTACTTATGCGGCAAAACTAGATCGCCTGCTGGCGATGGCGGGTCGGCCCTCCACGTGGCCGCTGGATCGTGTGATCGTTGCCAAGCCAATCGCGGCGTTACTACTGGGTGGTCTCGGATTCTTCCTATTCCTGGTGAACCCGGTACCGGCGTTGTTCTTCTTGGCAACCGGGCTGCTGGTTCTCGGGTTCTTCCTTCCGGATCTGTTGGTCTACAACACCGGGATCAAGCGTCAGGAGACCATCCAGCTCGAACTTCCAAATATCCTGGACCAGTTGCTGATTTCCGTAGAGGCCGGTCTGGGCTTCGAGGCAGCAATGGCCCGGGTGGCTTCAACCAGTCCTGGTCCCATGGCGCAGGAGATGAGCAGGACGCTGCAAGAGATGCAGCTGGGCCGTTCCCGGGCCGACGCCTATGCGGCTTTGGCCGAGCGTTCCTCGGTGGCAGACCTGAAGTCCTTCGTCCGCGCGGTGATCCAAGCGGACCGCTATGGAATCGGCATCGTCAGGGTGTTGAAGGTCCAGGCATCGCAAATGCGCGTCAAGCGCCGCCAGCGGGCCGAAGAGAAGGCCATGAAGCTGCCGGTGAAAGTGCTCTTTCCTCTCCTGACGTTCATCTTCCCCGTTTTGTTCATCATCATTCTGGGTCCTGCCGTCATCAATATCTTGCAAAGCGGACTCCTCAAATAGGTGACAGCTCTTGCTGCTGATCGTCCGGCTACCCGCGGTTGCGGGCAGCCGGACGATGCATTTCAAGGGCAAGTTCCAACATGGCCTCGGCGCTGTGCGAGAAGCGGACGCGATCGTTCCAGACCATGGAGATGGGTACGTTCCGCGTAGCGGGATGGATGTGCCGCACCGCGAGGGGCTTGCCCTCGTAGGAGACGTCCGCGACCGGGCGCTGCACCAGGATCGCGTAGCCCATCCCCCGGGCCACCATCGAACGAGTCACCTCGAAGTCGGTGGTCCGGAAGCGGATCCAGGGACTCAAGCCCGCCGCCGAGAACATCATCTCGGTGTTTTCACGGCTGGGATTGACGTCCAGCAGAATCATCGGCTCGTTCACGAGTTCGGCGAGCGCCACCTTGGCCTTTTCCGCCAGTGGGTGATCCGCGGGCAGCACCACAGCGGGCACCGCATCGATCAGCCGCTTGCGTGTGAGCCCGGGCGGAACGGTCAGCTCATAGGCGATGGCCAGGTCCAGCTCTCCGGAAAGCAGCATCTCGTGGATTTCCTGCTGCGTCCCGGCATAGAAGTCCAGCTCCACCGAGGGGTAACGGAGCGCGTACTCGGCCATGAGCTCGGTCAAGAGCGTTGGCGCCAAGGACGAATAGCAGCCGATGGCCACCTTGCCCCGCAGGATCGTTCCCGCGTCGGCGGCCATCTCCTGCAGATCGTCCGCCGCATGCAACAGCCCGCGGGCTTTGGCCATCACATAGTCCCCCGACGGGGTCAGGCTCACCCCGTGGGCCTTGCGCCGGATCGTCAGCTGGGAGTTGAAGACCCTCTCCAGTTCGTTGATCGCGCCGGTGACGGCCGAGGGCGAAAGCAGCAACGCCTCCGCCGCCGCGGCGATCGAGCCGTGTTCGGCGACGGCCACAAAACACTCAAGCTGCCGCAACGTGTACCTGGGCATCAATAACCTCGCTAAAACCGTGGATACAGCACTGGAATTCGTACTTTACCCATTGTTATGCCGCGGGTCACACTGGGTGTCAAGCAGCCGTCACTTTCCAGGAGATCGAAACCAGATGAGCCACTCAGCCGTTCCCGCCGCCACCTGCCCGTTCACCGGGGCAACCACTCCCCCTGAAACCGCCGAAGCCGTAAACGAATCCGCCGTGACGACAGTGGAGGCCGATGCAGGCATCGAGGCACCGGTCGCGGACTGGGTGACCATCCCGGATCTCCACGCCGACCCGTTCCCGATCTACCAGCGGATGCGCGAGGAATCCCCCGTGCACTGGGTCCCGGCGGTCAACCGCTACATGGTCACCTCCTACGCGGCCTGCCACGAGATCGAGCAGGACGAGGCCCGCTTCTCCGCCAACGAACACAACTCGCTGATGAAGCGCGCGATGGGCCATTCCATGTTGCGCAAGGACAACCCGGAACACCAGGTCGACCGCGACTCCTACGGCGCCACGCTGCGCCCGGGCACCATCAAGAAGCACTGGAACGCGATCTTCGAGGCCAACAACGAGAAGTACCTCGCCGAGCTGATCGCCAAGGGACCCGGCGCAGACTTCGTCTGGGACTACGCCGCCCCCTACACCGGGGAGAACCTCCGGCAGATCATGGGCTTCCACAACGCCACCCAGCAGGACATGCAGCGCTGGAGCCAGACGCTGATCGACGGTACCGGCAACTACGCCGACGACCCGGAAATCTGGGCCAAGGCGAAGGTTTCCTCCGCCGAGGTCGACGCCGCCATCGACGAGATGCTGCCCTATCTGGCCAAGAACCCCGACGAGTCGCTGCTCTCCGGTTTGGCCTCGATGCCGATCCCGCTGGAGGCGATCCGCGCCAACCTCAAGATGACAATCGGCGGCGGGCTGAATGAGCCGCGCGACGTGCTGGCCACCACCGTGTGGGCGCTGCTGAACAACCCCGAGCAGCTGGCCGCGGTGAAGGCCGACCCGAAGCTGCACGCCGTCGCCTTCGAGGAGTCCGTCCGCTGGGTCGCCCCGATCGGCATGTACCCCCGCGAGACCACCACCGACCTGGTCCTCGGCGGAGTCAGGCTGCCCCAGGGCGCCCGCCTGGGCGTGGTGCTCGGTGCCGCCAACCGCGACCCGGAGGTCTTCGAGGACCCGGAAACCTTCAACATCTTCCGCCCCAAGAAGCCGCACCTGGGCTTCGGCGGCGGCGTGCACTTCTGCGCCGGAACCTGGATCGCCCGGGCGCAGGTCGCCCAGATCGCCATGCCCGCCGTGTTCGAGAAGCTGCCGAACCTGCGCCTCGACCCGTCCGCGGAGACCGTCGACGCCGGCTGGGTCTTCCGCGGCATGACCAAGATGCCGGTGCTCTGGGGCTGAACGGCTCCCGCTCCAGCTCCCCCGATTTCACGTACATTTTCCCGAAGGATTTTTCCATGCCCACCATCACCTTTACCCAGCCGACCGGCGAAGCCACCGAAGTCACCGTCGAGGAGGGCACCTCGCTGATGCGCGCCGCCGTCACCAACGGCATCGAGGGCATCGTCGGCGAATGCGGCGGCCAGGCCATGTGCGCCACCTGCCACGTGTTCGTCCGCCCCGAGTTCGCCGGCCAGCTGCCGGACGTCAGCGACGACGAGGACGAGATGCTCGACTGCACCACCGCCGAGCGCACCGACGCCTCGCGACTGGGCTGCCAGATCAAGATGTCGGCCGAGCTCGGACGCATCGTGGTCGATGTCCCCTCGGACCAGGTCTAAGACCATGGGGAACACTTCCAACGAGTCGGTCCTCGTCATCGGTGCCGGACAGGCCGGCATCCAGGTCGCCGACTCGCTGCGCGCCGAGGGGTTCACCGGGAACGTCACGATCCTCAACGACGAGGCCCACTCCCCCTACCAGCGCCCGCCGCTGTCCAAGGACTACCTCGGGCCCGGATCGTCCGCCGAACCGCTGCCGTTGCGCGGGCCCGGATTCTTCGCGGACAAGGACATCGCGCTGCTGGCCGCATCGGCGGTTTCGATCGACACGGAGGCACGCTCCGTGACGCTCTCCGGCGGCGTGTCCCTGGACTACACCCACCTGGTGCTCGCCACGGGCGCCGCCAACCGGCAGCTCCCCTGTCCGGGCGCCGACCTCGAGGGCGTGCATGCGCTGCGCACGCTCACCGACGCCCGTCGGCTGCAGGATTCGCTGTCCGCCGCCCGGAAGGTGGTGGTGGTCGGCGCCGGCTTCATCGGCTTGGAGTTCGCCGCCGGGGCCCGGGCCCGCGGGCTGGAGGTCACGGTGCTTGAGTTCGCCCCGCGCCCCATGGGACGCGCGCTTTCGGTCACGGCCTCGGACTGGTTCACCCAGCGGCACATCCAGGACGGGATCGACCTGCGCCTGAACGAGGGGGTGGCGGCAATCCACCGCGACGCTGCCGGCCTGTCGGTGGAATCCACCGACGGCACGCGCTACCCCGCCGACCTGGTGCTCTACGGCGTGGGAGTGGACCCGCGCACCGAACTTGCACGGAAGGCCGGCCTGGAGGTGGAGAACGGGATCGTGGTCGATTCCGCGCTGCGGACCTCGGTCCCCGGGGTGTGGGCGGTCGGCGACTGCGCGTCCTTCCCCCGCCGGGATTCGGGTGCGCGCATGCGCCTGGAATCGGTGCAGAACGCCACGGACCAGGGGCGCCATGCGGCCCGCAGCATCCTGGGCGACGAAGCGGCCTATGCCCGGACCCCGTGGTTCTGGAGCACCCAGGGCTCCATCAGGCTGCAGATCGCCGGCATTTCGGAGCCCGGCGACGAACCGGTGCTGCTCGGGGATCCCGCCGCCGGGAAGTTCTCCATCGCGCTGCTGCGCGACGGGGTGCTTGCCGCCGTGGAGTCAGTGAACTCTCCCGCGGACCACATCGCCGCGCGCAAGCTCGTGGGCCGCGGACTGGCGGTGACCCCGGAGGAAATCGCCGCACCGGGATTCAGCTTCAAGGCCCTGGCCAAGTCGTTGCCGGTGGTCCCGGAGCCGGTGCCCGCGTAGCCGGACAGTGCTCAGTCCCGGTTCCAGGCCCCACGCATGACATCGATCGCGTGTTCAAGGAAGGCCTCGGCGCGGGGGCTGAGCGTGGAAGCCTGCGGCCAGATCGCCACGACGGCGCTGGGGCTGTTCGGGGGTTCAAGCTTCCGAATCGCCACGGGCAATCCCTCCAGCGTCATCGACGGATTGTTCGGCCTGGCCATGAGCAGTCCGTAGCCCAGCCCGCGGCCCACCATGGCGTTGACCAGCACCACCTGGGGCAGGGAATAGGCGAGCTTGGGGTGCAACCCGGCGTCCGCAAAGAGCCGACTGGTGTTTTCGGTGCTCGGGCTGGAGTCGTAGTTGACCAGCGGTTCGTTTTCCAGGTCGCGGATCGACAGGGATTTCCGCGCGGCCAGCGGGTGGTCCGGGTGAAGCACGACTTCCAGGCGGGTGTCATAGATGTGCCGTTTCGCCAGCCCCGTGGGCAGCAGGAGGTCGTAGACGATGGCCAGGTCGAGTTCCCCGTTTTCCAGGGCCGGCAGCAGGTCGTCATGGGTGCCCACACGCACCGACACATCGATTTCCGGGTGAAGCGCCGGGAATCCTTCAAGAACGGAGGGCACGACATGGCTGGCAAATGACGCGAAGCACCCGATGGCCACGGGTCCGCGCAGGCTCCCCTCCGTCCGCGGAAACGAGTTTCCCAGCTCGACGGCATCGGCCACGATGCGCCGGGCCTTGTCTGCGAAGTACTGGCCCGCCGGCGTCATGCGGATGCCGTGGGACTTTCGGCGTACGCACAGCTGCTCCCCGGCGATCCTCTCCACGGCGGTGATGGCCTGCGACAGCGCGGATTCGGAAATACGGAGTTCGGTTGCCGCCGAGCCGAGGGTCGGGTGGTGCGGCAGTTCCGCCATCAGCTCCAGCTGGCGCAGCGAAAAACGAAGCATTCTTAAGTCCAATCAAACAAGTTGTACACCTAATTGAAGTTTACTCAATCTATGTGGGCTGGGACACTGATAGGTGACGCGTCACACTCTTACGGATCGTGCTCCCAGGATCCGGCATTGTGCGGAGCCGCGTTCTCCCGCCATGAACAGCCCGCTCAACGAGGAGCACCATCCCCATGAGTTCCACACACGCCCAAACCCCGGCCCAGCGCGCCAACTCGCGCCGCGTAGCCTTTGCCACCATCATCGGCACCACCATCGAGTGGTACGACTTCTTCATCTACGCCACGGCCGCAGGCCTGATCTTCGCCGAGCTCTTCTTCAAGCCGGCCGGCGCCCAGATCGGCCTGCTGCTCTCCTTCGCCTCGGTCGGCATCTCGTTCCTCTTCCGCCCGCTCGGCGCCTTCCTGGCCGGGCACTACGGCGACAAGATCGGCCGCCGCGCCA
The DNA here is from genome assembly GCF_042901625.1 of Paeniglutamicibacter sp. NPDC012692. NCBI lineage: Bacteria > Bacillati > Actinomycetota > Actinomycetes > Micrococcales > Micrococcaceae > Paeniglutamicibacter > Paeniglutamicibacter sp. NPDC012692. The sequence goes on along the minus strand of NZ_JBIBDE010000004.1, from coordinate 200,616 downwards.
TGCTGGTGATCACCCTGATCATGATGGGTGCCGCAACCACCCTCATCGGCGTGCTGCCGACGTTCGAGACCGCGGGCGTCGCGGCCCCGATCATGCTGCTGTGCCTGCGCATCCTGCAGGGCATTTCCGCGGGCGGCGAATGGGGCGGCGCCGTGTTGATGGCCGTCGAGCACGCACCGAAGGACCGCCGCGGCCGCGCCGGCGCGTTCCCGCAGCTGGGTGTCCCGCTGGGCATGCTGCTGGCCTCGGGCGTCACCGCGCTGATGACCGGCGTCATCTCCCCCGGCGAGCAGTTCCTGGCGTGGGGCTGGCGCGTGCCGTTCCTGCTGAGCATCGTGCTGATCGCCGTCGGCTTCCTGGTCCGCCGCGCCGTTGACGAATCCCCGATCTTCGAGGAGATCGCGGCCAAGAAGCAGCAGACCAAGGTTCCGGTCGTCGAGCTCTTCCGCAAGCACTGGCTGCTTGTCATCCTGGCCGCGCTGGTCTTCGCGGGCAACAACGCGGCCGGCTACATGACCACCGGCGGCTTCTTGCAGTCCTACACCACCAACCCGAACGGCCCGATCGGCTTCGAGCGCACCCCGGTCCTCGTGGCGGTCGCCTTCGCCGCGGCCATGTGGTTCTGCACGACGCTGCTCTCGGGCTACCTCGCTGACAAGATCGGGCGCAAGCGCACGTACCAGATCGGCTTCATTTGCCAGGCGCTGGCCGTCTTCCCGGTCTTCATGCTGGTGAACACCGCCTCGCTGCCGATGCTGTACCTGGCCTTCGCGATCTTCGCCGTCGGTCTGGGCCTCGGCTACGGCCCGCAGGCCGCGCTGTACTCGGAGCTGTTCCCGGCCTCGGTCCGCTTCTCCGGCGTCTCGATCTCCTACGCGCTGGGCGCCATCCTGGGCGGCGCATTCGCGCCGATGATCGCCACCGCGCTGGTCCAGGCAACCGGCGGCACCAACGCCGTGGCCCTGTACCTGCTGGCCATGACGCTGGTGTCGCTGACCGCGGTGTCGCTGCTGCGCGACCGCAGCGGAATCGACCTGTCGATCAACAACCAGGCCGAGCAGGAGGTCGGTGCGACCATCTTCGACAAGCGCACCGCTCCGCCCGTCGAGTCCGCATCGGCTGCACGCTAAGGGCGATTCGGGCCGCCTAGCCATGCATTAAACGGCCAGGGCGTGGTGGGTGTGTTCCTTTCCGGGGAACACACCCACCACGCCCTTCGTTTTGCCCAAACTTCCCGCACCCCGGGGACGGGGTGAATCGGGCCCGTGTCAGTCGGCTTCGGTCGGGAAGGCGACGCCCTCGCCGATGACCCGCAGGTTCAGCTCCATGCCGGGGCGCGCCATCGCGGCGTTCCAGTGCCGGATGGTGATGACCTCGCCGCCGCCGACGAGCCCCTGCACCGGGGAAAGCTTGATGCGGACCGTGGTTTCGGGGCCGAAGAACACGGTGTCCACCACGGTGCCCCTGATGGGGCCGTCCGCGGTGATGCGGATCTGCTCGGGGCGCAGCATCAGACGAACTTTCCCCTGGGTGGTGGCGTGGCGGACCGGGATCCAGCCCAGCGAGCACGTGGCCAGCGACCCCTGCAGCTGGGCGTCGAGGATCACCGCGTCGCCCAGGAATTCCGCGGTGTCGCGGTCGGCGGGCCTGGTGTACACGGAGAACGGGCTGCCCGTCTGCGCCAGCGTCCCGCCGCGCATGACGGCGACCTGGTCGGCGAAGGAGAGCGCCTCGCCCTGGTCGTGGGTCACCAGGATGGTGGTGACGGCGGCCTCGTGCAGCACGTCGGCCACGGCCTTGCGGGTCGCCACCCGCAGCCCCGCGTCCAGGGCGGAGAACGGCTCGTCGAGCAGCATCAGCTTCGGCTTGCGGGCCAGCGCACGGGCGAGCGCCACGCGTTGCTGCTGGCCGCCGGAGATTTCGTGCGGGCGGCGTGCACCCATGGCGGCCTCGAGCGAGACCATGTCCAGCAACTCGGCGACACGCTTGGCGGTGGCGGCCCTGCCGCGGACGCCCGACTCGCGGTCCAGGCCGAAGGCGATGTTCTGGGCCACGCTCAGGTGCGGGAAAAGCGCCCCGTCCTGCGCCACGTACCCGATCTCCCGCTTGTGGGCCGGAACCCAGGCGTCCCCGGCCACCGTGTGCCCGTTGAGTTCGATGGACCCGGTGTCCGGGTTTTCGAATCCGGCGATCAAGCGCAGCAGCGTTGTCTTCCCGGAGCCCGACGGCCCCACGATCGCGGTGGTTCCGCCCTCGGCGATGGCGAGGTTGACCCCCTTGAGCACCGGCTTGTTCCCGAAGCTCTTGACGAGGTTGGTGGTGCGCAGGAATGTCACTGCCGGCATCAGCCCGGAGATCTTGTGCGGTTTTGGCAATGCGTGGGTCATTGTCCGGCAGCTTTCTTCGATTGCTGGAACAGCAGGTAGGTCATGGGTGCGGAGATCAGGATCATGAGCAGCGCATAGGGGGCGGCACCCGAATAGTCGATTTCGCTGCTCTTGGCCCAGAACGCCGTGGCCAGGGTGCGGGTTCCGTTCGGTGCCAGCAGCAAGGTGGCAGTCAGCTCGTTCACGATCGCCAGGAAAACCAGCGCGGCGCCGCCCGCGGCAGCCGGTGCGGTGAGCCGCAGCGTGACCCGGAAGAACGCCACTGCCGGCGAGCGGCCCAGCGAACGGGCCGCCTCCTCGAGCTCGCGCGGCGCCTGCGCCAAGCCGGAGCGCAGGTTGACCAGGGCCCGGGGCAGGAACAGCAAGACGTAGGCCGCCAGCAGGACATAGGCGCTTTGGTAAATGCCGGGCACCAGCCTGATGCTCACGGTGACGAAGGCCAGACCGACCACGATGCCGGGCATCGAGCTTGTCACGTAGTTCGAAAGCTCAAGCAGCTTGCTGAACCAGCTGGGATGGCGCACGGCGAGGAACGCCATGGGGAAGGCCACCACGCAGGTCAGCAGTGCACCGGCCAGGCCGTAACCCATGGTCTGGGCCAGGGCCGGGAAGAACCTCTCCGGGTCCCAGATCTCGGCGCCCCCGGCGATCAGCCAGCGGACCACCGAGTACAGCGGGACTCCCAACGAGAGCACAAAGAGCCCCAGGAGTGCCAGCTGGGCCGGCAGTTCGTAGCGACCCAAGCGGAGCCGGAAGGCCAGCCCCTGGGCCCCGAAGCCGACCCGTGCGTAACGGGCGTTGCCGCGCACCTTGGCCTCGGCCAACAGCAGCAGCATGCACAGCAAAACCAGCACACTGGCGAGCATGTTTCCGGCGGCGCCGTTGAACGTGGACTGGAACTGGACCATGATCGCGGTGGTGAACGTGTCGAAACGGATCATGGCAAAGGCCCCGTACTCGGAGAGCAAATGCAGTGCGACCAGCAACGAGCCGCCGGCCATGGCGATGCGCAGCTGTGGCAGCACCACCCGGAAGAACACCGCCCAGGGCCCCAGGCCCAGCGATGCGGCCGATTGCTCGATGGCCGGATCGAGCCTTCCCAGCGTCGCCGCCACCGGGATGTAGACCAGCGGGAAGTAGGAAAGCGTTGCGATGAGCGCTCCCGCGCCCAGCCCGGCCAGCGATGGGATCGTTGAGGCCCAGGCATAGCTGTTCACGAACGCGGGGATGGCCAGCGGGGCGGCCAAGGCCAGCGCCCACCACCGGTAGCCGCGCAGGTTGGTGCGTTCCACCAGCCAGGCGCCGCCCACGCCGAGGACCAGGCACAGCGGAACGGTGACCAACACCAGCAGGATGGTGTTGAGCAGCAGTTCGCCCACACGCGGCCGGATGATCAGTTCGACCACGGTGTCCCACCCTGTGGAAGCCGTCATGTAGATGACGTAGCCCAGCGGGATGAGCGAAAACAGGGCGATAAGTATCGCCAACAGGGAAAGGCTGGAAACGCCCAATGGCGGGCGGGGGCTTTTGCCCCCACCCGCCATGCTCGATTCCCGTTTGTTGCCGGGAACCGTTTGAGTCTTACTCATATGAGTTACAGCAGTCCTGCCTTGGTCATCAGCTCGGTGACCTTTGCCGAGTTCAGCTTGGCCGGGTCAACGGTCGGAGCCTGGAGGTCCTTGAGCGGAACGAGCTTGTCGTTGGACGCGACGTCCGAACCGACTGCGTATTCAAACGAAGTGCCGTTCTTCAGGATTTCCTGGCCGGCCTTACCGGTGACGAACGTCAGGAACTTCTGTGCAGCTTCTGCGTTCTTCGAGGAGGCAAGCACGCCGCCACCGGAGACGGAAACGAATGCTCCCGGGTCCTGATTCTTGAAGTAGAACGGCTGAACATTCTTGGAGTTCTCTCCGGTCGCGGCCTGGTCACCGTAGTAGTAGTAGTGGTAGATCAAAGCCGCGTCGATTTCGCCGGCGTTGACGGCCTTCATCGCGGTGGAGTTGCCCTTGTAGGCGGTGAAGTTTTCCTTCATGCCTGCCAGCCATTCGGTGGTGGCTTCCTCACCCTTGAGCTCGAGCAGGGCCGCAACGATGGCCTGGAAGTCCGCGCCGGTCGGCGAAGCTGCCCACTTGCCCTTCCACTCCGGCTTGGCCAGATCCAGCATGGACTTGGGAAGCTGGTCCTTGCTGATCTTGGCCGGGTCGTAGACGAACACGGTGGAGCGTGCGGCGATGCCGGTCCACTTGTTGGTCGACGGGCGGAATTCGGCAGGCACCTGGTCGATGGTGGCCTTGTCGACATCGGCAAACAGTCCGGCATTCTCAACCTGCGCCATTGCGGGAGAATTTTCGGTCAGGAATACGTCGGCCGGTGAGGCCTTGCCTTCCTGGATGATCTGGTTGGACATCTCGGTGTCGGAGCCATTGCGAACGGTGACCTTGATTCCGGTTTCCTTGGTGAACGCGTCGACCCATTCCTGGGCAAGGCTCTCATGCTGTGCGTTGTAGACGGTGATCTCGCCCGCTCCGGAAGCCGCTGGGGTCGGAGCACCGGTGGAGCACGCGGTCAGGCCCATCACGGCGGTGGCCGCCAGTGCAATGCCGGCCAGCATGTTTTTGCGAATCTTCATGGGGCAAAACCTTCTGTGGTGAGGAGAACGAGGCGGCAGTCACAAGCCAATCAATGTGAACCCGCTCGATTAGCTTAGGTACGTCTTACCTAAATATCCATCCGAGGTGCGCAAAAGTGCAAAATTTTCACCCATTAGGTCATGCCCAAGTGACCGAAATCAAAAAACCTGACAGTGAATTGCATTGACGCGGTGTTTGTATTTTCATATCAACCCTAGTCAAATGCATAATTTTGGTAACTTCAGGAATGCGAAAGCCTTCCTCGTCGCTAAGTCCATCCAAACGTGTCTCTCATCACTATTAAGTCGGGTTTCTGGGCCACAGAACTCGCGCCAACCCTGAACACCCGGTTAAGCACGTTGCCTCCGGAGCCATGGAAGTGGCGCCGGAGGCAACGTGAGGTGAGGCAAGGGGGCCAACGTCGTTCGACGTGCGGCCCCCAATGACCCTGGAGCTTAGTGGGGGCGGTATTCGCTGACCATTGGGCAGTCAAACGGATCCCGCGCGGAGAGCCCGACCTTGTTCAGGTACGTAATGACCTGGGCGTAGGACTGGGTGACCGAGGTGACCGTGTAGGGCACCTTGAGCTCGTGGCAGTAGTCGCGCACGATCTTGGCGACCGGAGCCAGGTTGGCGCGGGGCATGGACGGGAAGAGGTGGTGCTCAACCTGGTAGTTGAGGCCGCCGAAGACATGCGACAGGATCCGGTTTCCGAAGGCGCTGCGGGCCATGACATTGCGGCTGGTGAGCACCTGGCGGGAGAAGAAGTCGATGCGTGATTCCTTGGGAATCATCGGCATGCCCTTGTGGTTGGGGGCAAACGAAGCACCCATATAGACACCAAAGACTGCCAGCTGAACGCCGAGGAAGGCGGCAGCAATGCCTGGTTCCAGGAAGATGAAGAGGACCGCCACGTAGACGCTGAGGCGGATCGCAATCGAGGTGATTTCCTTGCCGCGGCCCTTCACCTTGTCGCCGGTGAACAGGTACATCATCGAGCGGAAATGCAGGTTGATGCCCTCAAGAGTCAGCAGCGGGAAGAACAGGTAACCTTGGCGTTCGGTGATCCACTTGAGGAGTCCCTTTTGCCTCTGCGCGTCCTCGGTCTGGAATGAGATCGTGTCCCATTCGATGTCCGGGTCCTTGCCGATGGTGTTGGGCATGGCGTGGTGCTTGCTGTGCTTGTTCATCCACCACTGGTAGCTGATGCCGACCACGATGTTGGCCAGGAAGCGGCCGATCCTGTCGTTTGCCGGACCCGAAGTCAGGATCTGGCGGTGCGAGGCCTCGTGGGTCAGGAACGCAAACTGCGTCAGCAGGATGCCGACCGCCGCGGCGATCAACAGCTGGAACCAGCTATCCCCCAACAGGACGAATCCCGTAACCGCGCCACCGAGCAGGGCCAACAAGACGATGGCCGTTCCCAGGTAATGCCCCTTGCGGCGCCCCAACAGACCCGCGTCGCGCACACGAACTTTCAGGTGGCGGTAGTTGTTGGAGCCGGCGTTTCCGCGCGTGCTGCGCTGCTCTGGAACCGAAGGGGAAAGTGTGGAACTCATACTGCTCAAGGTTCACTCCCGGGAGCGAGGAGGGCGACAATTCAGTCGAAAGAACTGAATGTCTCGGTTCCTATAACTCTGAGCATACGGGCAACGCATGTGTAGCACCTGATCGTTGCACAATGACACTAGTTTCCCGAATTCTGCTCCAGGCATGGGTCCTGCGCTGTTCCGCATAAAAACAGGCTCTGACCACTATTTATCGTCATTTTTCCCGGTCGGTCGCCAATTCGACATATGCCACACTTGGAATATTATGCCGAAATTTTTCATTTCGGACGTGTGCGGCCTCCGGGTTGCGGGATCGAAAGGAACAACCCGGGACCCACACCTAAACAAGCCCGCTACTTCTTGCCAGACCGCAGCACTTCCAGCCGCTGACGGTATTCGGTTTCATCGATTTCGCCTCGTGCATAGCGCTCGCGAAGCACTCCTTCGGCGCTCATGGGATCGCCCTGGATCCGGTGGCGCCAGTACATGCGGCGGCTGAAGAAGATGAAGAATCCGATGAGCAGGATCCAGAAGATCGGGATCAGGATGAACCACCCCGGACCGTAGCCCGGTCCCCAGGGATGGGTCGGCATTGCTGCCAGGGCGGGAATGATCATCGTTGTCATGATGGGTTGCTCCTCAAAGCGTGGATATCGGGTTTCGAGGCCCTTCGCCTCACGTATCCACTCTCTTCCTTGAGCACCCGTCCCCACATCGGCCCGGTGGAGTCACCTGGGGTTGCCGCTCGTACTCCATCTGGTGCAGCGGAGGAAGGCACCGGGATTAGCCGCGGGTTCCTCGGTGCTCCTGCGAGGCGGGCGATGCACCGGGCGTGATCAGCCCGCTCTCGTAGGCGATGACCACGAGTCCGGTTCGATCGCGGACGCCCATTTTCCCGATGATGCGCGAGACGTGGGTCTTGGCCGTCAGCGGGGTGATGAAAAGCTGTTCGGCGATCTCTGCGTTGCTCCTGCCGGAGCCGATGAGCAGCAGGACTTCGCGTTCCCGCTCGGTCAGCGACTCCAGGGCCGCGGGCTGTTGCGGCGTCCGTAACGGCTTGGTGGCCGCGACCTGGGCCAGCAGCTTGCGGGTCACCGAGGGCGACAGCAACGATTCTCCCGCCGCAACAATGCGCACCGCCGCGATGAGTTCCTCCGGCTCCGTGTCCTTCACCAGGAAGCCCGAGGCCCCGGCCCGGATGGACGCCAGGATGTAGTCGTCGAGCTCAAAGGTCGTGAGCATGATGACGCGCGTGTGCGCGAGGTTTTCGTCGGCAGTGATGGCCTCGGCCGCGGTGATCCCGTCACCTTGCGGCATGCGGATGTCCATGAGCACGATGTCGGGCTTCAAGGCCCGGGCCTGGGCAACGGCCTGGACGCCGTTCGAGGCCTGCCCCAGCACGCGCATGTCGTCCTCGGCGTCCAGAAGTGCCGAAAATCCGGCCCTGATGAGGGACTGGTCATCGACGATGAGAATGCCGATCATGGTTTTCCCCGTTCCATGGGTTCCGGTTCCTGCGGTGGCGCGGGAATCCACGCGTTGATCCTGGTTCCCGGCCGCCCCGGGCGACCTGTGGGGGCACTGGCGGTTGTGATTTCCATGATGCCGCCCCGGGAACCGACCCTCTCGCGCATGCCGCCGAGTCCGTTGCCCTCGTCGCTTGCACCCATGCCGATCCCGTCGTCCTGGACGGTGATATGTGCGCCTTGCTCCGTAAGTTCGACAAGCACATCTACTCGACCGGCCTTGGCATGACGTACCGCGTTCGTCAGGGACTCCTGGACCACCCGGTAAACGGTGTTTTCGACGCGCTCGTCGACCCAGGTCGGCGGCGGCAACCTCGGCGGTTGGAAGCCGATCTCCAGGTTCGCGCCGCGCACCCGTTGCACCAGGTCGGCGAGCTGCTCGAGACGCTGGCTGGGCACGCGCGGGGCATCCTGCCGCAGCACCGCAAGCACCTCGCGAACCTCGTCCAGCGCCTCCTTGGATCCCGCCTTGATGTTTTCCATGGCCTCCACGAGGGTCGCCGGGTCGCCGTCCTTCCGCGAGAGGTGCAGGGCGACGGAGGCCTGGACGTTGATCATCGACAGCGAATGGGCCACCACGTCGTGGATGTCGCGGGCCAGGACCAGCCGTTCCTCGTCCCGGCGGTGCTTGGCGTGTTCCTCGGCGGCGCGCCGGAATTCGATGCGGCGGTCCTTGGCCATGCGCGCAAGCTCGCCGACCAGCAGGACGACAACCAGCCAGATGATGACGAACCACGCCCGGGTCGTGAGCTCCTGCCGGGTCGCCAGCACGAAGAACAGCAGCGCGATCCCGGCGCCCGTCCCCCAGGCCCACCAGCGTTTCCCCGCGGCGACGGCCAGGACCAGCCCGACCGCCAGGGAGAACGGGAACGGGCCCCAGGGGAACCCGGCAATCACGTACAGCGCCGTCACTCCCCCGATGCCCGCCACCATGGGGCCGGGGGCCTTGCGGCGCAACAGCAGCAAGGCGGGGCCCGCGAGCAACAGGGCGACGGCCTGCCAGCCCAGGGCGGTCCCGAAACGGTGTGCGGCAAAGAATGTGCCGACCACCTGCACCGATGCCACAAACACACTCAGGACGGCGAGTGGCGGGCGGCGGCGGGTGGTCATGCTTCGAGAATACGCCCGAGCGCCGCATGGCATCATCGGGCACCGGTCGTAGTCCCTCCTACTCCACCGGGAGTACACGGAGACAAAGGCTCCGGCAACGCAAACGGGCGGCCACGGCTTCCGCCGAATCCTTGGGCAAGGCTTCGGCGAAGCGTGACCGCCCGCGGGCGTGAAACGGGGTGTTACAGGCCGGCTGCGCGCTCGGCGGACTCGACCACGTTTGCCAGCAGCATGGCGCGGGTCATCGGGCCCACGCCGCCCGGGTTCGGGGAGATCCACGAGGCGACCTCGTAGGCCGCGGGCTCCACGTCGCCGGTCACAACTGCCTTGCCGTTCTCGTCGTTGACGCGCGAGACGCCCACGTCGAGCACGATCGCGCCCGGCTTCAGGTCCTTTGCCTTGATCATGTGCGCGGAACCTGCCGCGGCGATGACCACGTCCGCGGTGGCCAGCTCGGCTGCCAGGTCCTTGGTGCCGGTGTGCGCCAGGACCACGGTGGCGTTGATGTCGCGGCGGGTGAGCAGCAGCCCGATCGGGCGGCCAATGGTCACGCCGCGGCCGACGACGAGCACGCGCTTGCCGTTGAGGTCGATGCCGTGGCGCTCCAGGAGCACGACGCAGCCCTTGGGGGTGCAGGGCAGCGGGGAGGTCATCGGGCGGTTCACGTTGGCGACCAGACGGCCCAGGTTCATCGGGTGCAGGCCGTCGGCGTCCTTGGCCGGGTCCATGGCCTCGAGGACGACGTCCTGGTCGATGTGCTTGGGCAGCGGCAGCTGGACGATGTAGCCGGTGCATTCCGGGTTCTCGTTCAGTTCGCGGACCTTGGCCAGCAGGTCTTCCTGCGTGGTGTCCTCCGGCAGGTCGACGCGGATCGACTGGATGCCGACCTCGGCGCAGTCCTTGTGCTTGCCGCCGACGTACCAGGTGGATCCGGGGTCGGAGCCGACGAGGATGGTGCCAAGGCCGGGGGTGATGCCCTTGGTCTTCAGCACCGCGACGCGTTCGGTGAGTTCGGCTTTGATGGCCGCGGCGGTGGCCTTGCCGTCGAGGATCTGTGCGGTCATAAGGAGGTGCTCCGTTTCAAAAATGTTGCGTGTTCACGGGAAGCGGCGCCGGCCCGGATCGCGGGCCGTGCGCCGCATCCCATTCACCTTGATGCGGTCAATGCCCCGTGGAGGGCATGGGTCTTGGGGTTAGGCGTGCCAGTCTTCAAGGCCCGGGTACAGCGGGAAGGCCGCGGTCAGGGTCTCGACGCGGGCGGCCAGGGCGGCCTTGTCCGCGTTCTGGCCGTCGCGCAGGGCGATGCCGATGATGTCGGCGACCTCGGTGAAGGCCGCGGCGTCGAAGCCGCGGGTGGCCAGCGCCGGGGTGCCGATGCGCAGGCCGGAGGTGACCATCGGCGGGCGCGGATCGAACGGCACGGAGTTGCGGTTCACGGTGATGCCGATTTCGTGCAGGAGGTCCTCGGCCTGCTGGCCGTCGAGCTCCGAGTTGCGCAGGTCCACGAGGACCAGGTGCACATCGGTGCCGCCGGTCAGCACGGAGACACCCGCGGCGGTGACGTCCTCGGCGGTGAGGCGCTCGGCCAGGATCTTGGCACCCTCGAGGGTCATGACCTGGCGCTGCTTGAATTCCTCGCCGGCGGCGATCTTGAAGGCTACGGCCTTGCCGGCGATGGCGTGCATCAGCGGCCCGCCCTGGTGGCCCGGGAAGACGTTCGAGTTGATCTTCTTGGCCAGGTCGGCGTCGTTGGTCAGGATCAGTCCGGAGCGCGGGCCGGCCAGGGTCTTGTGGACCGTGGAGGTGACGACGTCGGCGTACGGAACCGGGTTCGGGTGCAGGCCGGCCGCGACCAGTCCGGCGAAGTGGGCCATGTCGACCCAGAGCTTGGCGCCGACCTCGTCGGCGATGGAGCGGAACTCCGCGAAGTCCAGCTGGCGCGGGTAGGCCGACCAGCCGGCGATGATGACCTGCGGCTGCTCGGCGATGGCCTGGGCGCGCAGCTTGTCCATGTCGACGCGGAAGGTGTCCGGCTCGACCTCGTAGGCGGCGACCTTGTAGAGCTTGCCGGAGAAGTTCAGCTTCATGCCGTGGGTGAGGTGTCCGCCGTGGGCCAGCGAGAGGCCCAGGATCTTGTCGCCCGGCTGGATCAGCGCGGAAAGGGCGGCGGCGTTGGCCGAGGCGCCGGAGTGCGGCTGGACGTTGGCGAACTTGGCGCCGAAGAGGGACTTGACGCGCTCGATGGCCAGGTTCTCCGCCACGTCGACGTGCTCGCAGCCGCCGTAGTAGCGGCGGCCCGGGTAGCCTTCGGCGTACTTGTTGGTGAGCACGGAGCCCTGGGCCTCGAGCACGGCGCGGGGCGCGAAGTTCTCGGAGGCGATCATTTCCAGGGTGTCGCGCTGGCGACCCAGCTCAAGCTTCAGGACCTCGGCGATTTCCGGGTCGACCTCGGCCAGGGACTGGTTGGTCACGGTGTTGTTGCTCATGATGAACTCCATCGGGGTGAGGGTTGGTTTTCGGGCAGACTTCTACTTGCGAATAATTCAACCCCCGGGCCCAGGCGCGCGGTCCGTGGTCAGCTCATGTGCCGCTCCCCGGTGGTTCACCCCACCTAACGCCAGTTGCGACGGTTCCAATCCTAGTCGGAATAGCGCGGTGGTGGAGACTGTTACACCCCATGACAGTTGAAACTTCAACAGACATGGTCGGGAGCGCAGCAAACGTGGAGGAATCGAACGCGGTGTTGGACACCATCGTCATCGGGGCCGGGCAGGCCGGGCTCTCGGCGGCCCACCACCTGCTCCGCAAGGGATTGAGGCCCTTCGAGGACTTCGTGGTGCTCGATTCCAACGACGGCCCCGGCGGGGCCTGGCGCCACCGCTGGGACACGCTGACCTTCGACCGCGCCCACGGCCTGCACCCCCTGCCCGGAATGGCGTTCGACACACCCGACCCGAAGGAGCCCGCCTCCGCGGTGGTCGCCCGCTACTACGGAAGCTACGAGGACCACTTCGACATCCCCGTCATCCGGCCGTTCAAGGTGAAAAAGGTCACGGGGTCGATCGGGGACGGGTTCACCGTCACTGCGGCCGACGGGCGGAGCCTCACGGCCCGGAGCCTGATCAACGCGACGGGCACCTGGGACAAGCCCCACTGGCCTTCCTACCCCGGCCAGCGCGAATTCGCCGGCTGGCAGCTGCACACCCGGGACTTCGTCGCCCCCGAGGAGTTCCTGGGCCGGCGAGTGCTGGTGGTCGGCGGCGGTACCAGCGCCGCCCAGTTCCTGCTGCAGCTCGCGGACCTGGGCATCGACACGCTGTGGTCCACGCGCCGCGACCCGCAGTGGAGGACGGCGCCGAAGGACAAGTCCTGGGGCATCGAGGTGGAGGCCGAGGTCAACGACCGCACCCGTTCCGGGTTGCCGCCGCGCAGCGTGGTCTCGGTGACCGGCCTGCCGCTGACCGATTTCTACACCGCCGGCGTCGAATCCGGCGTGCTGGTTTCGCGCGGCGGCATCGCCGGATTCGGCGAGCGCTCGGTGCGTTTCGCCGACGGCAGCGAAGAGGAGATCGACGTGGTCCTCTGGGCCACCGGGTTCCGCGCCTCGCTCGACCACCTGGCCCCGCTGGGACTGCGCGAACCGGGCGGGGGCATCCTCATGGGCGACGACTCCGTGTCGGTGGTGAAGGTGCCGGGTTTGTTCCTGGTCGGCTACGGGGCCTCCGCCTCCACGATCGGGGCGACCCGCGCCGGGCGGGCCGCCGCGGTGGGTGCCGCGCGCCTGCTGGCCGAACCCGTACTTGCCGAACGCCGGCCGGTGGCGGCGCTCTAGCCCCGGGACCCCGCCGCGACCCGCAACACAGGCTTCACATGCTGCGTCGGGCCCGACGGCGGGGGTAACCTCTTCGAGGTGAGCACCAACGAATTCATCGTGTCCCTGTCCTGCCCCGACCGCCCGGGCATCGTCCACGCAGTGTCGGGCGCCCTGCTGCAGGCCGGTTGCAACATCACCGAGTCGCAGCAGTTCGAAAGCCCGGAAACACACAACTTCTTCATGCGCATCGCGGTGGCCACCGAGCAGCCCGTCGCCAGCCTGCGCGCGGCGCTGGAACCCATCGAGGCCGCGTTCTCCATGAACCTGGACATCAGCGCCGAGGGCGCGCCGCTGCGCACCCTGATCATGTGCTCCACCGAGGGCCATGCCCTGAACGACATGCTCTTCGCGCAGCGCGCCGGGACGCTGCCGATCGAGGTACCGGTGATCGTCTCCAACCACCTGGACCTCAAGCCCATGGCCGACTTCTACGGCATCGAGTTCGTGCACATCCCGGTCACCGCGGCCACCAAGGCCGACGCCGAGGCGCGGCTGCTCGAACTCGTCGCCAAGCACGGGATCGAGCTGGTGGTGCTGGCCCGCTACATGCAGATCCTTTCCGACGACCTCTGCCGCGCGCTCAACGGCAAGGCCATCAACATCCACCACTCGTTCCTGCCCTCGTTCAAGGGCGCCAAGCCGTACCACCAGGCCCACGCCCGCGGCGTGAAGCTCATCGGCGCCACCGCGCACTACGTGACGGCGGACCTGGACGAGGGGCCGATCATCGAGCAGGAGGTCATCCGCGTGGACCACGCGCGCACCGCCAACCAGTTCGTGGCCATGGGACGCAACGTCGAGGGCCGCACGCTCACCCGCGCGGTGGGCTGGCACGCCGAGCGCCGCGTGATGCTCGACGGCCACCGCACCGTGGTGTTCTCCTAGTACCGCGGTCGCGCTTATAGGGTGCATGCCGTTTTCCCGTAAGGGGCCATCCATTGGGTGGCCCCTTCTCCAGTGTCGTTGCAAAGGCTCCCGCGCCAGTGCCCCAGGCATCGAATGCAAGCGCTCGGGTTCGTTGCGGTAGATCATGGTGCGCGAGAGCCCGAGCAAGGCAACGGCCCGCCGGACCAGTACCTCCCGAGCCAATCAACAGCCGGTAGGTGGTTCATCGGCGCTTCCCTGGCTTCGGATCGTCGTTCGTGTTCTCGGAGAGGGACTCCAAGAGCTCGTGCAGTTTCCCCATCACACCAAGGGCTGCCTCGGATCGTTCCAACCGGCTCCCGCTCACCTCCAGCCGACGGCGCAACCGTGCGATCTAGGCCTGCTCAGCAGCGAGTCTCCCGATGGATTCTCCGGGGTTCTTGCCGGCCAATACCCTTGCATCGCGCAGTTTGCGCCGCTCGTTCATCCGCAAGGAATATAGTCCCTGCCCGCGCAGGAACGCACCGACCGCCTGGCGAGTGCAGGCTTCCTCGCACTCGGCCAAAAACAGAACCCAAGGAGCCGTGAGAGCTCTTGCCCCATACCGCTTTCAGGTCTTCCGCCTGTGCAGCTAGCACTTGTAGTGCTAATCGCGGCCAGCGGGCTGGACCCCTTTTTTTGCCTGCAATCTGGGTCTAGGAACGCTTCCAAGCACTGGCTACGTTTATCCAAACCACCGAAACGTGAGCTTGTTCACATTCGATGCGGTGTGGAGATCTCTTCCACTGCTGTTGTGCCGCTCGAGACGTCAGACTTGGAAGGGTTCCCATGGCCACCGCCACTATCACCGCATCCGAAAATCAGCAGCACATTTCCACCTCCGGCAAGAAGTCGAAGAATCATGCACGGACCGCACGGAGGCGACAGACGGCAATCCGCCTCGCGGTCTTTGCAGCCTTCCTGCTGCTGTGGTGGGGCGTAACGGCCGCGGGCCTGGTAAAACCATTGTTCCTGCCTTCACCCGGGGCCGTCTGGAATGCCGCCGTCCAGGCGAACTCGTGTCATCCCGTAGCCGCTGGAGTCGACCGCCTCGTCTGCGGCGAGCAGAACTACTTCATGTGGGAGCATTTGATCGCCAGCCTGCAGCGGATCGGCGCCGGCGTGGGCATGGCCATAGCGTTTGGGGTGATCCTGGGCTTCATCATGGGCACGATAAAGCCAATCAACACGGTCATTGAGCCGTATCTGAACTTCCTTCGCTCGCTGCCGCCATTGGGCTACATCGGCCTGCTGATCGTCTGGTTCGGCATTGGAGACGTTTCGAAAATCTGGCTGTTGTTCCTCGCCGCGTTCCCGCCGATTGCGATGGCCACCATTTCCGGGGTGGGCGGAATCCGGCAGGCCCGGATTCACGCAGCCCAGTCTCTCGGCGCATCCCGGTGGCAAGTCATGACAAACGTCATCCTCCCTTCCAGCCTGTCGGAAATATTCAGCGGCATCCGTATCGCCGTCGGCTTTGCGTGGACCACCGTAGTGGCAGCCGAGCTAAACAACGGCATCCCCGGCATCGGCGGTCTGGCCTATATTTCCGGCACCCAGCTTCAGACACCTCTGACCATCGCGTGCATCATCGTCATCGGCATCTCTGCCATCGCGCTGGACGCCCTCATCAAGAACCTCGGGCGCGTCCTCGTTCCGTGGCATGGCAAGGCATGACCGTCCCATTCCGTACTCGAACCATCCGCACCTCAAAAGAAAGATTCATCATGACGAAGCTTCCTTCCGGATCACGTAGCGCCGCCGCCGTTGTCGCCCTACTGGCCATGACCCTGTCCGGCTGCGCCAGCGCGTCGGAGCGCACCACCGAAACCTCAACCTGCCCGTTTGCACCCGATGAATCCATTACTGCCACAGCACGCATTGCCTATCAGCACATTCCAAACGGGGATCTGATCGTCAAGGACCAGGGCCTTCTCGAAGCATGCATGCCCAATGCGAAAATTACGTGGAGCAAGTATGACTCGGGCGGAGACGTGGTGCAGGCTTTCGGTTCCAACTCCGCGGACTTGGGGCTGATCGGCTCCAGCCCCGCTACGAAGGCACTCTCGGCTCCATTGAACATCGATATGAAGGTGGTTTGGCTCCATGACGTCATTGGAGCCGCAGAGTCCCTCATCGCCAAGGACACCTCCGTCAAATCAATTGCGGATCTAAAAGGCCGGACGATCGCCGTTCCCTTTAGCTCCACAGCCCACTACAGTCTGCTCAACGCCCTGAGGGAAGCCGGACTGGACGCCGCCAAAGATGTCAAAGTCATCAATTTGTCGCCCGACAAGGTGATCGGCGCATGGCAAAGCGGAGAGGTTGACGCCGCCTGGGTCTGGGACCCGACACTGACTCAGCTCAAGGAGGAAGGGACCGTCGTAACAGGCAGCGGCGAGACTGCCGAGGCCGGGTTCCCGACTTTCGACGCAGCGGGCGCCACCACTACTTTCATCACAGCAAATCCTGGCTTCATGGATGTGTGGACCAAGAGCCAGAACTACGCTGTGGAACTTATCAACGAGGATCCGAAGGCAGCCGCGGTCTCCGTGGCAGTCGAGTTGGGAATCGCCCCCGAAGAGGTCGAAAAACAGTTCACCGGGTACAAATACTTGACGGCGAAAGAGCAAAGCGGGGCCGAGTACTTCGGCGGTAAGCTCGCAGCTGACTTCCACAAGACAGCTGGGTTCCTCCACGGCGAAGGTGAAATCTCGGCTGTGGGCAACGAACAGGACTATACCGACGGGCTCTACGGCGCGTCGATCTCCAAGGCAGGCACCAAATGACAGCGGTGAACGACCGGCCCATTGCGGGCTCTGTATCCGCCGGACGCCGGGTGGTCCTCGACAATATCTCCCAGCGATACACAACCGACAGCGGGGATACGGTGCATGCGGTCTCGGACACCTCCATCACTGTCGAGTCCGGCGAGTTTGTATGCATTGTTGGTCCGTCCGGCTGTGGTAAGAGCACCCTCATGGACATGCTTGCAGGGTTTCTAACCCCTACCCAGGGCACTGTCACCATCGGCGGGGAGAAAGTCTTGGGGCCCGGACAGGATCGCGGCGTCGTCTTCCAACAGCCAAACCTGTATCCATGGCTCAGCGTCCGAAAGAACGTGGAACTTGGGTTAAAGCTCCGGAAGATTCCGGCCTCCGTTCGCCAAGACGAAGCGAAGCGCTACCTGAAAATGGTAGGGCTGGAGCAGTTCATGGACCGCAAACCCTATGAGCTCTCCGGCGGCATGCAGCAACGCTGCCAGATTGCTCGCGTTCTCGCCAATGACCCCGAGATCATCCTCATGGATGAGCCGTTCGGAGCCCTGGACGCGCTGACACGTGAGCGCATGCAGGTTGAACTGCTGGAAATCTGGCGGAAAAGAAAGAAGACCGTCTTCTTCATTACACACAGTGTCGAGGAGGCAATTTTCCTCGGGACGCGGGTACTGGTGATGAGCGCACGTCCAGGACGTATCATCCTCGACGAGGCGATCAACATCAGTGACGAGAACGGTTCCCCGCTTGGTGCAGAGCTGAGATCCGCACCCGAATTTGTCCGTCTCCGGGACAAGGTATCCACCGCCATCTACGAAGCGCAGGGGGTAACCGGGATTTCTCCCGCTCAGCATTGAAGTCAGTGACCCATCTCAGGTCCGGAAGATCGACTCCCTGCCGACCGTTTTTCTCAGGGCAACAACGGTCTACCGGATGGCGGCGTAGGCACGGCCAGGATATTCCCGGTCGGCGACTTATGTGAACAGTTGTTGAGACGCTGGCGAATAGCCCGAGGTGGCATGGGTGTTCCACATAGGTGGTACCCCTATCTTGCGGACCTGGAACTGGCCGGGAATCGCCGTTGGCGATTCCCGGCCAGTTCTCTGTGCCTTTGCAGGCGTGCATACTCCCAGAAGCCGGCGGTTGCCGTGGTCTTCTGGCTGCGGAGCCCTCTCAGCCAGTCTCGTTGGAGACCGTTTCTTGAATGAGAATGGAGTCTGATCCATGGCCACTGCGGAGCGTGGCACTCGGCAGTCATCTGGGGGTTCCCGGCAAGCCTTCCCGTTACGGGACCAAACGCAATGCGGACGACTTTGGACTGCGCAGTCGTCTCAAACGAAAAAGACTTGCCTGCATTGGGACTTGAGCCGCCGTCGGACACCGGTCTGGTGCCCGACGCTCGATAAGGGTGCCGGGAGTTCGTCCGGCGGCCCCGTCAGCCCTCGGCGTCGCCGAGCGCCACGTGGACCTCGTTCGAGACGGGAGTGCCGAGCTCCACCGTCCGTGACACCGTGCAGTACTTCTCATGCGAGAGGTCGACCAGACGCTCGACCATGCCGGCTGCCTTGCGTCCCTCCTCCGTGTCGGGGAAGGCCACGTTGAAGGACAGGTGCAGCCCGTCCACCCGGCTGGCGCCGTCCTCGACCACCTTGCGGCCGGTTGCCGACACCCGGAAGTCCGTGGGCTCGGCGCTGCGTGCGGTCACCGTGTCGACGTCGATCGACGAGCAGCCGGCGATCGCCGCCAACAGCAGCTCCACCGGGCTCAGCAGCCCTTCGCCCTGGCCGAACTCGATTTCTGCGCCCGCTCCGTTGCGCACCGTGTAGCGGCCGGTTGCTGTGCGGGTCAGCTCAACGGAACGCAGCGTGGGGTCTTCGTTTTCGTTCATGGGACCATCATGCCACCAGCGGACGGGTTCACGGCCAGGTGCTGCAACATACCGGCACGGGCGCAACGCCGGCTAGCTTTCGGTGGCCCACTGCTCGTGCTCGTCCAGGTGGTGGCGCTCGCTGGCCCCGGGCTGGGTTCCCGAATCGGCCAGCTGCTGCATGCGTTCCATGAGTTCGGCCGCGACGGTCCAGGTCTCCAGGGTCGAGGGCGGGTTCACGCCCGCGGCCCTGGCAATCTTGTTGCGCCACTTGTTGGTGAACCCCAGGACCTGCTCGCCGCCGATGTTCCGGTCCCAGAGCCAGCGGGCCAGTTCCTTGGCCTTTTGCAGCCTGTTGGCCTCGGCCTTGGTGCCGTGGCGGAACAGGTCGATGGCGGGTTTCGCGGGCGCCGGCGCGGCGGTGGGTTCAGTGATCGCGGGGGCGGGCTCGACGGCCACTTCGGGCTCGAGCTCCGGAAGCCCGATCGCGATGATCTCTGCGCCGTTGTCGATGGTGTGCACGGCCGCCCGGATGATCCCCTCCAGCTCCGCCAGGATCCGCGGCGGAATGTTCGGGGCCTGCTCCCCCAGCGTGGACCGCAACTCGGCGACCATACGCTCGTAAACCTCAACCTTGTGCTGCGGCCACATCGTCCCAGCTGCTCCCGTTCTTCGGCGTCGGACACCGATTCAATTCCTGCCGCTCCAAGGCGCGGATCCGATCCCCAAGACTATCCGGTGGCCCCGGACCGTGGCCACCGGAGGCCCGGGCACCCTGCCCACGGGCCATCCCCCGGGACGGCCGCGGGCCCCTTCGGCGAGGCACGCGCCCGGACCGGAATTCGGGTCCGGAAAAACGCTTCGGGCCACGTCGTGTCACGCTACCGAAACGGGCGAGGGGCACAGGCTAGAGTGGTGCCATGGCTCACATCATTACCATTGACTCCAAGACCCCATCCGTCGACCAGACCTGCTTCGTGGCACCGACCGCGACCCTGTCCGGCGACGTCACCCTGGGGCCGCAGGCCAGTGCCTTCTACGGCGTTTCGGTACGCGGCGACTCGGCCGCGATCAAGGTCGGCGAAGGCACCAACCTGCAGGACAACGTGGTGCTGCATGCCGACACGGGCGTTCCCTGCACCATCGGGGACCGCGTTTCGGTGGGCCACTCGGCCGTCGTCCACGGGGCCACCGTGGGAAACGACTGCCTGATCGGCATGAGCGCAACCATCATGAACGGGTCGGTCATCGGGGAGCACTCCCTGGTGGCGGCGGGCGCCCTGGTGCTCGAGGGAACCGTCGTTCCCCCGCGTTCGCTGGTTGCAGGGGTACCGGCCAAGGTCAGGCGTGAACTGACCGATGAAGAAGTCGAGGGCCTGAAGGAAAACGCTGCCCACTATCTGGTGCTGGCAGCCAAGCACCGTGACGCCAACGCGGCACGGTAGATACCCACAGGGGAGTACAAAGCGATGGCCAGTTACATTCAGGCACCACCCACTGCACACCCCGGAGCACCCTCACCGGTGCATGCCACGGGCCGCACCCTCAACTGGGGTGTGGTTTCCACCGGCAGGATCGTCTCCCACGTGATTGCGGACCTGCAGTCCCTCGGTGACGCGAACGTCATCGCGGTGTCCTCGCGCAGCGAGGAGCGCGCCCGCATCTTCGCCGAGGAACACGACATCGAGTGGGCGTTCGGCTCCTACCAGGCGATGTTCGACGAGCCGGAGGTCGAGGCCGTCTACATCGCGACCCCGCACGGCCAGCACTTCGAGATCGCCATGGCGGCCCTGAAGTCGGGCAAGCACGTGGTCTGCGAAAAGTCGCTGACCATCAACGCGCACGAGGCCCGCGCCCTGGTCGCCGAGGCCCGCGAGCGCGACCTCTTCCTGATGGAAGCCGTCTGGTCGCGCTTCACCCCGGTCTTTGCCCGTGCCCTGGAGATCCTCGAATCCGGCGAACTCGGCGAGGTTTCCTGGGTCCAGGCGGACCTCGGCTTCAAGGCCGAATACGATCCGAACTGGCGCCTCTTCAACCCGGCGGACGGCGGCGGGGCACTGCTGGACATGTCCATCTACCCGCTCACCTGGGCCATCGGCGCCATGGGGTTCCCGACGTCGGTGCAGGCAACGGCCGACCTCAACGAGGACGGCGTCGACATCCAGAACGCCATCACGCTCGCCTACCCGGGCGTGCGCCACGCGCAGCTGATGACCACGTTGACCGCCACTCCCCCGCGCGAGGCGCGGGTGGCCTGCAGCAACGGCTGGCTCAGCACCAACGCACCACTCCACAACCCCACCAAGTTGTTCATCCACCCGGCCAAGGGGCTCAGCCGCACCGAGGTCTTTGAACCGGTGGGCAACAACTACACCTACCAGTTCCGCGAGGCCACGCGGTGCATCCAGCAGGGCCTGAACGAGTCCCCCACCATGCCGTGGGAACACTCGGTCAACACCATGGCCATCTTCGACGGCATCCGCCACCAGCTGGGGATCCGCTACCCCAACGACCTGGCCCGCACCAGCTAGGGCCAAACGGCCCCTGTTTCTGCACAAACGAGGGTGGCGCTTGCCGACGAACCGTCGTCGGCAAGCGCCACCCTTGCCATGTCTCGGGTGCACTGTCCCGCACAGGGCTACTGGGCCACGGGTCCGGTTTCTCCGGCATCGCGCAGCGCCGCACGCAAATCCTCGAGGGACGGCAGCCCGGCGAATCCCTCCGGCGCCGGGTAGACCCGGCAGCTGAGGGCCGGCTCGGCCGCGGAGGCGAACAGGTCCCGGCCGGAGACGACGAACGTCGGGGAACCGTGGAACGCCAGTTCCCGGGCTTCCTCGTCGCTGGCCAGTTCCCGGATGCGCAGGTCGCCCGCATCCAGCCCCTCGGCTTCCAGGGCGCGACGATACAGCTCGCCGGCCGGGTCGCTGTTCGGGCAGTCGGCAATGATGCGCAATTCGAAGTCCATGCCCCAATCGTCCACTTCGCGCCGCGGGAACGCAAAGAGCCGCCGGGTTGCAGCCCGGCGGCTCTTTCACGGTTGATGCGTTGGCCGGCCTTCGGCCCCCTCAGACCCCATGCACGGCCAACGCAAACTTGTGGCCCGGCCGGTGGGCCGGGAATCCCTTCTCAGGCCGTGGCCGCAACCAGGGAGGCGCGGCGCGCGGCGGCCAGGCCGAGTTCGAGGTCGGCAATCAGGTCCTCGACCTGTTCGACGCCGACGCTGAGCCGCACCAGGTTCTTGGGCACAGCCAGCGGGGTGCCGATCACCGAGGCGTGGGTCATTTCCGAGGAGTAGCAGACCAGCGACTCGACGCCGCCCAGGGACACCGAGAGCGCGAACAGCTCGGTCGACTCGGCGAAAGCGCGCGCTGCGGCCTCCCCGCCGGCGAATTGCAGCGAGACGATGCCGCCGAATCCGCGGGACTGGGTCTTGGCCAGCTCGTGCCCCGGGTGCGATTCGAGCCCCGGGTACAGCACCGTGGAAACCTCGTCGCGGGTGGTCAGCCAATCGGCGATGCGGGCGGCGTTCGAGCAGTGGCGCTCCATGCGCAGCCCCAGGGTCTTGAGCCCGCGGGCCGCAAGGAAACAGTCCTGCGGGCCGGCCACGGCTCCCCCGGCGAACTGCTGGAACCCGACGGCCTCGGCCAGCGACTGGCCGCGGAAGATCCGCTCAGCCACGATCACCGCCCCGCCGAGCACGTCCGAGTGCCCGCCGATGTACTTGGTGGTCGAGTGCACCACGACGTCCGCGCCGAGGATGATCGGCTGCTGCAGGAACGGGGTGGCGAAGGTGTTGTCCACGACCAGCAACGCGCCGGCCTCGCGGGCGATCCGTGCCCAGCCGGCAACGTCGGCGATGCCCAGCAGCGGGTTCGACGGGGTTTCCACCCAAAGCAGCGCGGTCTTCCCGGGCTGCACCGCGGCGGCCACGGCCGCGAGGTCGGTGATGTCCACCGGGGTGTTGGTGATCCCCCATTTGCCGTGCAGGCGGTTGATGAGCCGGTTGGTGCCGCCGTAGCCGTCGGCGCCGAGGACGATGTGGTCCCCTGGTTCCAGCACCGCGCGCAGCAGCGCGTCCTCGGCGGCGATGCCGGAGGCGAAGGCGAAGCCCGCGTGGCCCGCTTCCAGGGCGGTGAGCTGGGTTTCGAAGCCGCCACGGGTCGGGTTGGAGCCGCGGGAGTACTCGTGGCCGCTGCGCAGGACGTTGATGCCGTCCTGCACAAAGGTGCTGGTCTGGTAGATCGGCGGGATGACCGCGCCGGTCAGCGGGTCCGGTGCCTGGCCTGCGTGGATGGCCAGCGTGTTGAAGGAGTGGGTGTTGAAGGAATGCTGGGTGCCTGCTGGGTTGCTCATGGTCGTTCCTTCCTAGACGCCGACGGATACGCGGGTCGGTGATGTGGTTTCTTGGGTCAGCGCATCAAGCGCACGGGTCAGGTCCGCGATCAGGTCCGCCGAGTCCTCCAGGCCCACCGAGACGCGCAGGGTCCCGGCGGAGATCCCGGCGGCGGCAAGCTGGGCGCCGGAAAGCCGACAGTGGGTCATGGCGGCGGGGTGCACGATCAGGGACCGTGCGTCGCCGATGTTGGCGGCCAGGGCAAAGAGCTCGACCGAGTCGACGACCTGCGGGACGGCGGCGGCGTCGTGCAGGTCGAAGGAGAACACGCAGCCGGTGCCGGCCGGGAAGTCCCGGTGCGCCAGCTCGTGGTCCTGGTGGCCGGGCAGCGACGGGTGGTGGACCCTGGCCACGGCCGGGTGCTCGTTGAGCGCCGCCACCAGGTCCAGCACGTTGGCCTGCGCCTTGGCCACGCGCAGCGAGAGCGTCTCGATGCCCGTGAGGATCGCCGAGGCGGAGGCCGCGCTGAGCGTGGGGCCCAGGTCGTGCAGGAACTTGGAGCGTGCAAGCATCAGGTACGCGGTGGCGCCGTAGCGTTCCAGCAGCGAGTCCCCGTAGTAGCGGGCCTTGGGCGCGGCGATCTGCGGCCAGCGGGTCGCATCGGAGAAATCGAAGGTGCCGGCGTCGACGATCAGTCCCCCAAGCACCGATCCGTGGCCGGCCAGCGCCTTGGTGGCCGAGTGGACCACGATGTCGGCGCCGAACTCGATGGGGCGGTAGGCGGCGGGGGTTGCCAGGGTATTGTCGACGACCACCGGGATGCCCGCGGCGTGGGCGACGTCGGCGATGGCGCGCAGGTCCACCAGGGTGATCAGCGGGTTGGAGACGGACTCGAGCAGGAAGCCGCGGGTCTTCTCCGTGATGGCCGCCGCCCAGTTGGAGGGGTCCTCCGGGTCGACGAACGTGACGGTCACGCCGAAGTCCGCGAAGGTGTCGGTGAGCAGGTCGACGGTGCCGCCGTAGAGCTTGTTGGAGGCCACCAGGTGGTTGGGGCCCTGCAGCAGGGCCAGCAGGGAAACGGCGACGGCCGCCTGGCCCGTGGCGGTGGCCAGCGCGCCGATGCCGCCCTCCAGCGCCGCGGCGCGCGCCTCCAGCACGGAGACCGTGGGGTTGCCGGTGCGCGAGTAGGTGAAGCCCGCCTTCTTCAGCTTGAAGAGCTCGGCGGCGGTGGCGTAGTCGGTGAACTCAAACGCCGCGGAGTTGTAGATCGGCACGGTCATGGGTCGGTGCGGGCCCGCGGGGCTGTAACCGGTGTGGATTTCGGTGGTGGCGTTCTGCCAGTTGCTGGTGGCCATGATCGTGCCTTTCGGGGCCTGGTGCTGAGGAAAAGTGCGGGGAAGGACGTGCGGGGGTGCATCGAGTTGCGGATCGATACACCCCCCCACGTCCGGCCCCTGTGCCGCCGCGGGGCCCGGTCGGGATTGGGACTCGGGTGCGGGCCCGGCGGCGGTCCTGCGGGACTAAACGCGCTTAGGCGTTTGCGCCGGTGTTTGCGCCGATCGTGGCGCGGGCCGCGAGGGTGGCCTCGACCAGGTTGGCCAGCGAGGCCTCGGTCTCCGCGTAGCCGCGGGTCTTCAGGCCGCAGTCCGGGTTGATCCACAGCTGCTTGGCCGGCAGCGAGGCCAGGGCGATCTCGATGAGCTCGGCGACCTCTTCGGTGGACGGGACGCGCGGCGAGTGGATGTCGTACACGCCCGGGCCGATGCCGCGGCTGTAGCCGAACTCGGTCAGGTCCGCGGTGACCTCCATGCGGGAGCGGGCGGCCTCGATCGAGGTGACGTCGGCATCCAGCGCGTCGATCGCGTCGATGATCTCGCCGAATTCCGAGTAGCACAGGTGCGTGTGGATCTGGGTGGCATCCACGGCGCCGGCGGTGGACAGGCGGAAGGAGTCGACCGACCACTTCAGGTAGTCGGCCTGGTCTGCCTTGCGCAACGGGAGCAGCTCGCGCAGCGCCGGCTCGTCGACCTGGATGATGGAGATGCCGGCGTCCTGCAGGTCCGCGATCTCGTCGCGCAGCGCCAGCGCCACCTGGTTGGCGGAAGTCGCCAGCGGCTGGTCGTCGCGGATGAAGCTCCAGGCCAGGATGGTGACCGGGCCGGTGAGCATGCCCTTGAACGGCTTGTTGGTCAGCGACGCTGCGTAGGAGATCCACGGGACGGTGAAGGCCGCCGGGCGGGACACGTCGCCCCAGAGGATCGACGGGCGGGTGGCGCGCGATCCGTAGGACTGCACCCAGCCGTTGGTGGTCTCGGTGAAGCCGTCGAAGTTCTCGGCGAAGTACTGGACCATGTCGTTGCGCTCGGGCTCGCCGTGCACCAGCACGTCCAGGCCCAGGCGTTCCTGCAGCTCCACGACGCGGGCGATCTCCGCCTTGAGGAAGCCCTCGTAGGCGGCGTCGTCGATGCTGCCGTTGCGGTGCGCGGCGCGGGCGGTGCGGACCTCGCCGGTCTGCGGGAAGGAGCCGATGGTGGTGGTCGGCAGCACCGGCAGGTTCAGTGCGGCTTCCTGCGCGGCCTCACGCACGTCGGCGGCGGAGCGGGAGAAGTCGGCGTCGGTGAGCGCGGCTAGGCGGTCGCGGACGGCGGCCACGGTGGTTCCGGCGAACGCCGCGCGGTGGTTGATGGCGGTCTCCGCGGCGGAAAGCTCGGCGGCGATCGCCGATTCGCCCTGCGCCAGGCCCTTGGCCAGGGTGATGACCTCGGCGACCTTCTGGTTGGCGAAGGCCAGCCATTCCGGCAGGTGGGCCGGCAGGTTGTTTTCCAGGGCGACGTCGTGCGGGACGTGCTGCAGGGAGGTCGCGGTGCCCACGGCGATGGTGCCGTTGGACTTCTCGACCTCGGTGCGCAGGGTCTTCAGGATGACCAGCGATTCGGCGAGGTTGTTGCGCCAGATGTTGCGCGAGTTGACGACGCCCGCAACCAGGGTGGCGCCGGCGAGGTCGCCGAGGAATTCAGCCTTCGGGGCCAGACCGCGGACCAGGTCGGCGTGCACTGCCTCGACGCCGGCGCGGGCCAGCAGGCCCTGGGTCGCACCCGGGCGGGCCACGTCACCGGCGGTTCCGTAGCCGAAGGTGACAAACAGGGCCGGGCGCTCGGTGGCGGCGGCGAGCTTGGCGTAGACGGACTCGGCCAGGGCGCCGGGAACGGCCAGTTCGGCGCCGCGGTCGGTGACAAGTGCCGGCTCATCGATCTGGACCCACGGGGCGCCCGCGGCTGCGAGCTCGGTCAGGATCTGTGCGTAGGCTGCGACGACCTCGTCGATGCGGGTCAGCGGGTCGAAACCCTCCGCGGCGCCGTCCTCGGCCTTGGCCAGCAGCAGGTAGGTGATGGGGCCGACGAGGGTCGGGCGGATGGTGCTTCCGTTGGCCGCGTGGGCCTTGAAGGATTCGACCAGCGGCTTGGCATTGGCCGCGATCGGGGTGTTCTCGCCGATCTCCGGAACCAGGTAGTGGTAGTTGGTGTCGAACCACTTGGTCATTTCCAGCGGGGCGCGGGATTCGTCGCCGCGGGCCAGCACGAACGAGGCCGCGGTGTTGACCGTGCCGTCGGCGGCGGCCAGGTCGGCGAAGCGGGTCGGCAGGGCGGACAGCGCCACGGTGGCGTCGAGGACCTGGTCGTAGTAGGCGAAGTCGCCGGGCAGCGAGGCGTCCGTGGCACCCAGGCCGAGTTCGGTGAGCTTGGCAAGGTTGGCCTGCTGCAGTTCGCGGGCCGCGGCGTGCAGGGTGGCCTCGTCGGTGCGGTTGGCCCAGTGGGCCTCGAGGGCCTTCTTGAGCTCGCGGTTCGGGCCGATGCGCGGGTAGCCGAGGATGGATGCTGCCGGGAAGGTTGGCTTCGTCATGGTGTTTCTCCTTGGGTGTTGAAAGTGTTGTAAGTGTTGGAAAAGCGTTGAAGGACCGGGCGCCTAGACGGCGGCGCGGGCGGCCCAGGAGTTGACGACCTGGGCCCGGGTGCGGGGCAGCTCGAGCCGTTCGATGACGTCGAGCGAGCCGCGGTGGTCGTTGAAGGTGTAGAGGTGGACGCCGGGCGCCCCGTCATCGAAGGCACGCCGTGCCAGGGTGACGGCAGCGCTGACCCCGATGTAGTGGCGTTCGGCGTCGGTGCTCGCCGATTCCAGCGCGTGCGCCAGGATCGGATCCGGTTCGACCCCTGTCATCGACGCCAGCCGGTTGAGCCGCTTGAGCGAATTCAGCGGGATGACCCCCGGAATGATCGGGATGGACACTCCTGCGCGGCGAGCCGAGTCAACCAGGTTGGTGTATTCCTCTGGCCGGAAGTACACCTGGGTGATCGCGTAGTTCGCCCCCGAGCGCTCCTTGGCCAGCAAGACCTCCACGTCGTGCTCGAACGACGGGGATTCGGGGTGCCGGATCGGGTAGGCGGCCACGCCGACCCCCAGCCGCCCGCCGGCCAGCGCCGCCGAGTGCTCGGTTTCGACCTCGCGGATGAGTTCGATCAGGTAGCGGGCGAAGGGGAATTCCCCGCGCCAGCCGTCCGGGTCTGTGGGCAGGTCGCCGCGAAGCGCCAGCACCCCGCGGACCCCGAGCGAGATGAAGTGGCGGATCAGGTTCTCGAGGGATTGGCGGCTCTCCCCCACGCAGGTCAGGTGCGCCAGCGGGCGCAGCCTGGTGTTCTGGATGAGGTGCTCGATCAGTTCCAGCGAGGCCCGGCGGCGTGCGTGGGTCCCCGAGTAGGTGACCGACACGTAGTCGGGGTTTGTGGCCTGAAGCGCCTCGATGCTGTTGAAAACGCCCTCGGTCGCGTCGCGGTTCACCGGCGGGTACAGCTCATAGGACAGTGACGGCGGGGCCGCGGACGGTGTAATGCTCATGTGTGACTCCTCGTCTAAACGAGGGAGGCCCCAAGGTACGCCACAAAAGCCCCAGCAATCCGTGCGGATGACTGCGGCGATGGTGAGCAGGTTTTGAAGCGGCTCCATCGCTTCTGGCCTTAGCACCCTCAACAACGGAGTCCCCGCACAGGGGGAATCCATCGATTGATGGTTGCTGCGGCGTCAACGAGCCAGATCTCTCAGCCGCTCTTGATGGTTGATGCATTCATCATGTTCCACGCTTCAAGGGCGGTGCAAGGTGCCGGTCGCGCACCGCGTCACGTGGGGCAAAAACACTTCACATGACGATTTTTTGTCATTCTTGCCAACATTGTCCGGCCGATTGTTAAGTACGAGTCGGGGCCTACTTCCCCGGATTTCCGGTGGCTTGCCGCCCGTGCGTTACTTTTGGGGCCCAATGTGAAGCCTCTGTGACGAGGCTGCTCGGGGCGCCGACGCCACAACCCGGGTCATCCATTCACTGAAGCCGTTGTGCCCGGGTCGCCCCATGAGATACTGTCGTCACGACACAATCTTGTCGGATCCGCCAAGGTGCAGGCTCCGCCAACGCGCGAACCAGCGTGATCCTGCAGCCCGGCGGTCCGCCGCGGTGGAACGACCAGCCATGTAAACGCGAAAAGGGGAATGGGAATGCAGCTTGCCAACAAGGTAGTCATCGTCACCGGCGGAGCCTCGGGCATCGGGGGCGCCATTTCCCGGGTGTTGGTGGCCCGCGGCGCCAAGGTCGTCGCCGTAGACGTCAACGGCGAGGCCGGCACCACGCTCAAGGGTGACCTCGGCGGTGACGTGCAGTTCCTGCTGGGCGATGTCAGTGACAAGGCCGTGGCAGCCGCCGCCGTGGAACTGGCGAGCGAAACTTACGGCGGGTTGGACGCGCTGGTGAACAACGCCCATGCATCGCGCCAGGCCATGTTCAACGACCTGACCGAGGATGAGTGGGAACTTTCCTTCAACACCGGCTTCCGCGCCACCCGCCAATTCATGGCCGCGGCCTACCCGCTGCTGGCGGTCAACGGCGGCTCGGTCGTGAACTTCGGCTCGGGTTCGGCGATGGTCGGCCAGATGACCCAGGCGGCCTATGCCTCCGCCAAGGAAGCCATCCGGGGACTTTCCCGCGTGACGGCGAATGAATGGGCCAAGGACAACATCCGCGTCAATGTCGTCTCCCCCATGGCGCTGACCGACGGGGTCAAGGCCTGGAGCGAGGCATTCCCGCAGATGTACCAGGACTCCCTCGCGAAGGTCCCGCTGGGGCGCTTCGGGGATCCGGAAGAGGATGTCGCACCCATCGTGGCGTTCCTTGTCTCGGATGATTCGCGCTACATGACGGGCCAAACCCTCATGGCCGACGGCGGGGCGAACAAACTCTACTAGCCGGCAAAGCATCAAGCCTTCCGGGTGCGGGTCATGGGCCTGTTAGCAGCTACCGCATCCCGCGACCGAAGGTTGGTGCCGTCCCGCGGGATGAACCACGGGTCCGGTCAGGCCACTGGTCCGGCATACTCCGGACCGGAGCCGCGTGCTCCTCGAAGCACATTCGCCGGTGCGCCGGCATTCCTGGTTTTCCGGTACCGAGAGCAGTGAATCGCTACGACAAATGGCCGGATTTTTCGCGGAGGTCAGAGGCCGATGAGGAGAACCAGCCGCGTTAGACACAATTTCGGACGTAAGCACGTTGAGGTCCTTCACCACCGGTGCGTGTTCGATCCCGGTTCAACAAAGTCGGTCTCGAAGCAACGCCTACCTGACAGCTCTCTTCTTACGCCCAATGACGTCCGGTTCGGTCGGCAGGTGGATCGCAATGTGGAGCCCGCCGGCGCGACGCGGGGCAATAGAGAGCGATCCGTCGTGTGCGAGGGCGATGCTTTTGACAATGGCCAAGCCGAGACCGACGCCTGCATGGTCGCTCGTGCGAGTGCGTTCGGTGCCGCGCTGGAATCTTTCGGTGAGTGTGGAGACCAGTGCTTCGCTGAGTTGCTCGCCAGTGTTCTCGACGATGAGCACAACGGATTCGGGGCCGGCCATGGTTCTCACCCAGACCGTCCCCTGCACCGGGAGGTTATGGACGATCGCATTGTGCAGGAGGTTCGTTACCATCTGCAGCAGAAGCGCAGATGAACCGAATGTCGGGGTGAAGCTGCTGGAAACGTCGATGGTGACTCCACGCTTTTCTGCAAGCGGGAGGAGGACTTCGGCTGATTCTTCGACTACCAAGGAAAGGTCGACACGTTCTTGCGTGAAGGACCTCTGGTCGGCCCGCGTGAGCAAAAGTAGTGCTTCGGTGAGGTCGATTGCACGAGTGTTGACCGTGTCGAGACGTTCGAGAAGTTCATTGGTGTTTCGGTCCGGGTCGTTTCGTCCCACGTTGAGAAGTGTCTGTGTTATTGCCAGCGGTGTGCGCAGTTCGTGGGAGGCATTGGCAGCAAATCGCTGTTGTTCGGCAACGTGTGCTTCGAGCCGTTCGAGCATCGTGTCGAAGGAATCGGCGAGTTCACGGAACTCGTCCTTGCGGCCCCCTAACCGGATTCGGTGTGATAGCGATCCGTTAGCAGCGGTTCGAGTGGCATCGTTGATTCGGGAAAGGGGCGCGAGCATCCGTCCGGAGAGGAGCCATCCGCCAATCACCCCGAACACCAGTAGGAAGGCCATCACTGCGGCTGCTGCTGGACCGAAGGCGCGTTGGAGGTCGGAGCGGTTCGGAACGAAGCCCCCATTGCTATTGATTGCGCCCTCAGGAACGTAGCGAAGGAGGAAGATCCACACAGCAGCGAGTAGCAAAGCCACTGCGAGCACGAGGAACCCGACGTAACTGAGGGTGAGCTTGAGGCGTACGCTCATCCCTGGTGCCCTAAGCACGTCCGTGTCTTTCACCCTCGGTGAAGTTCTCTGCGTCGATGCGGTATCCAACTCCCGGGACAGTGGCGATGATCCAAGGTTCGCCAAGGCGCCGACGCAGTGCTGAAACGGTGATGCGTACGGCGTTGGTGAACGGGTCCGCGTTCTCGTCCCAGGCCCGTTCCAAGAGGTCCTCGGCACTGACGACACCGCCTTCGGCTGCGACAAGAACTTCCAGGACAGCGAATTGCTTCCGGGTCAGTCCGACGTAGCGTCCCTCCCGATATACCTCGCGGCGGAAGGGGTCCAGCCTCAAGCCTGCTATCTCTCGAACGGGCGGCCGGTGGTGTGCTCGCCGGCGGTCGAGGGCACGGAGCCTGAGCACGAGTTCCTGAAGTTCAAATGGTTTCGTGAGGTAGTCGTCGGCACCAAGTTCGAACCCGGAGGCCTTTTCATCGATGCGGTCGGCGGCGGTGAGCATGAGAATCGGCGTACCACTGCCTGAAGCCACGATGTGTCTTGCGACCTCGTCACCGGATGGCCCGGGGATATCACGGTCAAGAATGGCGATGTCGTAGCTGTTGACATTCAGCAGTTCCAAAGCGGTATCGCCATCACCAGCGATGTCTGCCGCGATCGCTTCCAGGCGTAGACCATCGCGGATACCTTCGGCCATATAGGGCTCGTCTTCGACGATCAACACGCGCATGCTCCCCATGCTACGAGGTGAGACATATCGTCGGCGTATCGAAAACCTCATACATGCTGGCAACCTCGCTCCGTCTTGACTGGAAACATGACGTACAACGAACCAACACAAACCCCCAGACGTCGGAAACCAGCGGCGATCGTCATCATCATGACAGCCGTCTTGGCATTGGTAACCATCCTCCTGGTATTCATGGTGGGAGCGATTCTCGGGGCCCGCGACTTCCATCCGCTGTCGACCTCCCTCGAATCTCCCACGTCGCGCGTCGCGATACCTCATGGGAAGCGACCCGGGGGGCTTGGAGTGGCGGGCGGTGACGTCCCCAAAGGCACGACGGTTGCCTCTGACATTCCGGCGGTGGTCAACCTCGATCCTGCTCTTCGTGCTGCTTTGGGCAGGGCATCCAAGGACGCAGCCAGGGAGGGAATCAAGTTTTACGTCAACAGCGGTTGGCGTTCCCCGGACTTCCAGCACAATCTGCTCCAGCAAGCGGTCACTACGTACGGTTCCAAGGAGGAGGCCTCACGGTGGGTGGCAACCGCGGAAACCTCCGCACATGTGTCGGGGGACGCGGTCGACATCGGGCTTTGGGACGCCAGTGCATGGTTGTCCAAGAACGGTGCGAAGTACGGTTTGTGTCAGATCTACGACAACGAGGCTTGGCACTTCGAACTGCGTTCCGAGGCGATCAAGAATGGTTGCCCCGCCAAGTACTTCGACCCTACCTACGACCCGAGGATGAAGCGGTGACTGGCATGCCCAGCCGGGCCCAGTCCACGGTCATTGGTCTCAGACCACCCACGCTGCAGACGATCCTGGAATCGATCGCGAAGAACATCGCAATCGTGCAAGCCCGGTCCGACTCCCGAATCATGGCGGTGGTAAAAGCAGACGGTTACGGACATGGCGCCCTGACCGTGGCCCACGCTGCGGTCGCCGCCGGAGCGCAGTGGCTTGGCACCACCGATTTCGGCGAAGCCGTGACCCTGCGTGAAGCTGGCCTAAGCGTGCCGATTCTTACATGGTTAAACCCCGCGGGTTTCGATGCTGGGGCCGCCGCGGCAGGCGGGATCGACTTGGCGGTCGGCTCGGTCGAGGAATTGCAGACAATTCTCGAACAGCCTTCCGCTGGTGCTGTCCGCGTTCACTTGCACATGGACACCGGCATGTCTCGAGAAGGCGTCCCCCACTCGGAGTGGGACGCCATAATCCTCCGCGCTGTCGAGGGACAACGGCGAGGCAAGATACGCATCGTTGGGCTCATGGGGCACCTGCCGTTAGCTGACCGGGCAGACCCAAGAGCGAACGAAGAAGCGGTTTCACTCATGCATGAAGCCAAGGCAAAGGTCACGGCTGCGGGGTTCGATGATCCGCTCACCCACCTGGCCGCTACGGCCGGCGCGCTGACGGACCCTGCCACCCATTTCGGAATGATCCGGCTCGGGGCCGGACTTGTCGGCATCGATCCGAGCGGGACCACCGACCTTTCCGGCGCATCCCGCCTGACCGCGCCCATCGTGCACAACGCAACCGTCAAGTCGGGAACAGCCGTCGGCTACGGCGGCACGTACATCACCGATCGGACGACTCGGCTGAGCACCCTGCCGGTGGGCTACGCCGACGGAATCCCTCGAGAAATCTCCCCGAACGCTTCGGTGGAGATCCACGGTTACCGGTACCCGGTGGTCGGACGCGTCTCGATGGACCAGATCATTATCAACACCGGGGCCACCTACTACCCGCGAGGCACCACTGCGACCGTGTTCGGCCCGCAGGACGGGGTCACACCAACCATCCAGGACTGGGGCGGCTGGGCCGGGACCATTCCCCACACCATCGTCACCAACATCGGATCACGAGTGAAAAGGACAATTGCATGACAAAACACATCTTGGTCATCGGCGGCGGCCAGAGTGCCGAACACGATGTCTCGCTGGCGACAGCCGAAGCCATCGGCAAGGCACTGCGCAAGAACGGATTCGAGGTCACCGACGTCACCATCGGCCGCGATGGAATATGGAGGCAGGCCCGGAGACCGCTTGGAAAGAGCGCCGCCACCTCTCTTATGGGTGCATTGTTCCTTTTCGAGCAAGCGGATGTGGTTTTCCCAGCTCTGCACGGCTCCATGGGCGAGGACGGGACGCTGGCAGCGTTGTGTGCACTCGCCCAGAAACCTGTAGTCGGCTCGGGCCTGCGGGCGGGAGCACTCGGCATGGACAAATGGGCCACCAAGCTTGTTGCCGAATCCACCGGGATACGTACCGCGCGAGGGAGACTGGTCGACGCAGCCGATATGGAGGACATCGACTTCGAGACAGACGTTGTCGTGAAACCAGCTTCCTCGGGGTCCAGCTACGGCGTCAGCTTGGCGCGGGACACCGAGCAGCTTCGAGAGGCGCTGCGGACGGCCGCCCGCTTTGATGACCGGATCATCATCGAGCACGTCGTTCACGGACGGGAGATCGACGTTGCCGTCATACGCGAGCCCGATGGAAATTGCTGGGCTCCGCCACCGCTTGAGATCCACACCAGTGGCTTGTTCGACACGACCACGAAGTACGATGGGTCGGCTCGGTTTAGCGTACCTGCCGCCCTCGGCAGCGCGGAGCGTGACGCGATCACGCGGGCGGCACTGGGAATGTTCGAGGCACTCGGTTGTGCCGGTGTAGCGCGCATGGATTTCTTCCTCACCAACGAAGGCCCCGTCCTCAATGAGGTCAACACGATGCCCGGAATGACAGCCGAATCCCAAGTACCAAGAATGTTCGCGGCCGCGGGCATCCCATATGCAGAACTCGTCACCCGGTTGGTGGACTCTGCCACGCTCCCAACAACTGAGCCACTCGCGGAGGGATAGCGGAAACGGAGCGGCCAACAATCGCACCACCAGGTTCGTTCTGGATGCGTTGCGTCTCGGATTCAGCGACTGGCAGTGAACCCCTCCATACGTCTCATTGCCACACGGATTCTTGAGACAGTGGAACGGGCATCTGTCCGTTGAGCCTCTGCACTGGTGTGAACCGCAGCCCATGGCGCAGTCAAGCCAACTCATTGGCGTCATCCATCGAATGTGCCGCGGGTTGTCCGCAACTCGCCCCCGGTGCCCACTAGGCTGGTTCGCACCATGGATATCAGGCAGAAAACCCACCAGACCGGCGGACGCGACCGCGCGATCATCGAGGAGATGCGCGCCGGCGAAGACGAGTTCCGCATCGACATCGAGCGCATCAGGTTCTCCCCCTACTTTTCGCGGCTCTCCGCCGTCACCCAGGTGATCCCGCAGGCAGGCGCCGGCACCGTGGTGCACAACCGGCTGACGCACTCGCTCAAGGTCTCCGCCGTGGCGCGCTCCATCGCCATCGGCCTGATCAACGCGGACGAGCACACCCGGAATATCGTTGCCGGGTTGGGCGGTTGCGACCCCGTGGTGGTGCAGGCCGCTGCCGCCGCCCACGACCTCGGGCACCCTCCCTTCGGGCACCTGGGCGAGCAGGAACTCGATCGGGTGGCCCGACACACGCTCGGGCTTCCCGACGGCTTCGAGGGCAACGCGCAGAGCTTCCGCATCCTCACCGCGCTGGACAGCTGCGACGCGACACCTCGGGGGCTGAACCTCACCAAGGCCGTGCGCGCGGCGGTACTCAAGTACCCGTGGACCCGCAACGAATGGCGCTCGCGGCCATCGGACGCCACGGAAATGCTGCCCCGCGGCGTGGGCTCCGTCGGCAACACCGGGGCCCACAAGTTCTCGGCCTACGACATCGAATCCGCCGAGATGCACGATGTGCTCTCCGTGTTCCCCGGCATCGCGAAGCACCAGCAAACGCTGGAGTGCTCGGTGATGGACATCGCCGACGACATCGCGTACGCCGTGCACGACCTGGACGACTTCTACCGGGCAGGGGTGCTGCAGTACACCACGGTCTCCGCCGAGCTGCGGGCATGGCTCGATTCGGGCGCGCGGCTTGCCCTCCTGGATGACGCCGCCCTGGACACGCGACGGCCCGGGCACGCGCTGGAGCGTACCTGGCGGCACGTCGCAGCGAAGGATCCCTGGATCGCCAACGCCGAGGCCTTCCGCGCCTCGGTGGAACGCGTCGGCCACGACCTGGTCGAGGGGCTGCTGGCGGTCCCCTACGACGGCGGGATCGAGGCGGACCGCGCCGTCACGGGATTCACCCGGCGGTGGATCGACAGGCTGCAGGCCTCCATCGCCGTGGAGCAGGACCCCACGGTCCGCAGCGGGCACGTCCGGCTGGCCGACGAGGCCTGGCACGACGTGGTGGTGCTCAAGTTCGTGCACTCGCGCTTTGTGCTGGAGCGCTCCGACCTGGCCGTCTACCAGCGCGGGCAAACCCGCATCATCGCCTCGCTGGCCGAGGGGCTGCACGCGTGGCTCGAGGACCGCGACGACGCGGCCCGGGCGCCGCGCAGGCTGCTGGACTCGGTCGAGGCCGCAACCGGAGAGTACCGTCTCCTTCGAACCCAGTCGCCCGCGCTGTTCGCGCAGGCCGGCAACGGCGAGGTCGAGAGGCTGGGCCGAGCCCGGGCGATCGTCGACTACATCGCCTCGTTCACCGACGCGCAGGCCGTCTCGGTGAACGCTTTGCTGACGGGGACCTACGAGGGGCTGTGGGAGGTCGGCCGGGGGCTCTAGCCCCCGGCCCGATTCCGCATACGCCAACGGCGGGCCGCCAGTCCCCGGAAGGGGAAGGCGGCCCGCCGTTGTGCCGTGCGGCCGGAGACTACTTCTTGAGCAGTTCCAGTGCGGTGTTCAGCGTGGTGCTCGGGCGCATGATGGCTGCGACCTTTTCCTCGACCGGGCGGTAGTAGCCGCCCAGCTCGACCGGGACACCCTGCACGGCTGCGAGCTCGGCCACGATGGCTTCCTCGTTGCCGCCCAGTGCCTCGGAAACGGCCGTGAATGCCGCTGCCAGCTCGGCGTCCTTGGTCTGTGCTGCCAGTTCCTCGGCCCAGTACTTGGCCAGGTAGAAGTGGCTGCCGCGGTTGTCCAGCTCGCCGGCCTTGCGCTTGGGCGACTTGTTCTCCAGCAGGAAGGTGCCGGTTGCGGCGTCCAGGGTGTCTGCCAGGATCTGCGCACGCGCGTTGTCCGAGGTGTTGGCCAGGTGCTCGAAGGAGACGGCCAGGGCCAGGAACTCGCCCAGCGAGTCCCAGCGCAGGTGGTTCTCGTTCACCAGCTGCTGGACGTGCTTCGGGGCGGATCCACCGGCACCGGTCTCGAACAGGCCGCCACCGGCGATCAGCGGCACGATGGAAAGCATCTTGGCGCTGGTGCCCAGTTCGAGGATCGGGAACAGGTCGGTGAGGTAGTCGCGCAGCACGTTGCCGGACACCGAGATGGTGTCCTCGCCGCGGCGGATGCGATCGATGGTGTACTGGGTGGCCTCGACCGGCGACAGGATCTCGATGACCAGGCCCTCGGTGTCGTGGTCCTTGAGGTACTCGTTGACCTTGCCGATCAGCACGGCGTCGTGCGCGCGGGTCGCATCCAGCCAGAACACGGCCGGGGTCTTCGAGGCGCGGGCGCGGTTGACGGCCAGCTTGACCCAGTCGCGCACCGGCACGTCCTTGGTCTGGCAGGCGCGCCAGATGTCACCCGGGAAGACCTGGTGTTCGATCAGCACTGCGTCGCTGGCGTCCAGGATCTGGACGTGGCCGGCGGCCTTGATCTCGAAGGTCTTGTCGTGGGATCCGTATTCCTCGGCCGCCTGGGCCATCAGGCCCACGTTCGGGACGGTGCCCATGGTGGTCGGATCGTAGGCGCCATTGGCGCGGCAGTCATCGATGACGACCTGGTAGATGCCCGAGTATGAGGAGTCCGGCAGGACGGCCAAGGTGTCGGCCTCCTTGCCGTCGGCGCCCCACATGTGGCCCGAGGAGCGGATCATTGCCGGCATCGACGCATCGACGATGACGTCCGACGGGACGTGCAGGTTGGTGATGCCCTTGTCCGAGTCGACCATGGCCAGGGCCGGGCCTTCTTCGAAGCCCTTGGCGATCAGTGCCTCGACGCCGGTGCGGACCTCGTCGGAAAGCTCGTCGAGCCCGCCGAGGATTGCTGCCAGGCCGTTATTCGGGTTCAGGCCTGCTGCTGCAAGCTGCTCGCCGTAGACCTCGAAGAGCTCGGAGAAGTACGCCTTGACGACGTGGCCGAAGATGATCGGGTCGGAGACCTTCATCATGGTGGCCTTCAGGTGTGCCGAGAAGAGCACGTCATCGGCCTTGGCGCGGGCAACCGCGTCCTTCAGGAACTTGCCCAGCGAGGCGGCGTGCATGACGGTGCCGTCGATGATTTCGTCCTTGAGAACCGGGAAGCCCTTCTTCAGGACCTTGACTTCGCCATCTTCGCCGACAAAGCGGATGGAGATGTTCTGGTCCTTGGTGATGACCACGGACTTCTCGTTGGAACGGAAGTCGTCTTCGCTCATGGTGGCGACGTTGGTCTTCGAGTCCGCGGACCAAGCACCCATGGAGTGCGGGTTCTTGCGGGCGTAGTTCTTCACGCTCAACGGTGCGCGGCGATCGGAGTTGCCTTCGCGCAGCACCGGGTTCACTGCGGAACCCTTGATCTTGTCGTAGCGGGCGCGGATGTCGGTTTCCTCGTCCGAGGACGGGTTGTCCGGGTAGTCCGGCAGTGCGTAGCCGGCGGCCTGCAGTTCGGCAATGGCTGCCTTGAGCTGCGGGATGGAGGCCGAAATGTTCGGCAGCTTGATGATGTTTGCGTCCGGGCTCTTGGCCAGGGCACCGAGCTCGGCCAGAGCGTCGGGAATCTGCTGTTCCGCGGTGAGGTAGTCACCGAAGGTCGAAATGATGCGGCCGGCCAACGAGATGTCGCGCGTCTCGATCTCTACACCCGCGGTCGAAGCGTACGCTTCGACAATCGGCAGGAACGAGTGGGTTGCCAACATCGGAGCTTCGTCGGTGTGGGTATAAATAATCTTGGCCATAGGTGAGGCGTCTCCCTGAACGGTCTTATCGGATATGTGTGGTCCGAATTGATCTCAACGTCCCTAACTTACCCGATTTACTGCCCGTAGACACGTTTTGTGGCAAGGCTCTTGTTGCCCACGCACCCGCATTCTCCGCGAAAAACCGGGGCGTTTCGGCTGTACCCCGGCACCTGCAGTTAAGTTAACTCTTCATAACTGAACTTCCGGAGCGTCCCGCTACCGGGCGAGCGGGATCAGTTCACCCAGCTCACGCACCGTTTCATCGAAGAGCTCCATCGGGTTGGACTCGATCCCTTCAAACTCATCCCGGGCAAAGGATTGCCAGGCAACCCTCCAGGCGGTGGTCACGAGCTCGGCCACAAGCATCGCCCTTATCGGCGTCAGCTCGCCCCGCCCAGCGAGCACCTCTCCCAGCGCCTCGACAAGGCCCCTCTCCTCACTGGCGACGAAACGCATCAGGTCGGGTTCCTTCACGAGCAGCCGCGAAATCCTACGGAAGTCGCTACATTCAACCTCCACGGCGAATTGCTCCCGGCAGGTGCCGAGCAAGCTCGCCAGGATGCCAAACGGATTGCCCGCAGCGAATTCGCCGCCCACCAGAGCGGTGACCAGCTCGCCCTGGCCCGGCATCAGTGCGTGCTCCTTGGAAGCGTAGTAGCGGAAGACCGTGCGTTCGGAGATGCCCACGCGCTCGGCGATGTGCCCGATGGTGGTGGCCCCCAACCCGCGCTCCTCAACCAAGTCCAGGGCGGCACCCCGAATGTCTCGCTGCATCTGGGCCCGGCGGTCCTCACGGATACCCATGGTCGACTCTTTTCCTGATGATTGGCACTTGATCCCCCGGCGGGGGACTTCGAACACCATTCTATATTTTCTGTCACACAATGACACGTTTACTGTTCAAAACATGTCAGACCGTGACACTATTTGGTGGTCAAGTTCCCATAGATGAGGTATTTCCCAATGTCACGCCCTGCTCCAGACACGATTTCTCCGACCGCGCATCCACCCCGGAATGCCACTGCCACGCTTCCGGGAAGGCAACTCGCGGGAATCATTGGCTCCCTCGCGCTGGCCGCGTTCCTGATGATCCTGAACGAGACGGTGCTCAGCGTCGCACTGCCGGCGATCATGGCGGACCTGTCCGTTTCCGCGGCGGCCGGGCAATGGCTGACCACCGGGTTCCTGCTGACCATGTCGGTGGTCATCCCGACCACCGGCTACCTGCTGCAACGCTTCAGCACGCGCAGCCTGTTCGTCTTTGCGCTCTCCAGCTTCCTGGCCGGCACCGTCATCGCGATCTTCGCCCCGAGCTTCGCGGTGCTGCTCACGGCCCGCATCATCCAGGCGGTCGGCACCGCGATCGTGCTGCCGCTGCTGATGACCACCACCCTTTCACTGGTGCCTGCGCACAAGCGCGGTGCCGTCATGGGCCTGAACTCGATCGTCATCTCCGTCGGCCCGGCCATCGGCCCGACCGTTTCCGGCGCCATCGTCAACGCCTTCGGCTGGCACTACATCTTCATCCTGATGGCACCCCTGGCAGCGCTCATCCTGGCGCTGGGCAGCATCTTCATCAAGCTCCCCTCGCGGGCCCGCAGGCTGCCCCTGGACGTGCCCTCGGTGGCGCTCTCCGCGCTGGCCTTCGGGTTGCTGGTCTACGGCATCTCCAGCCTTGAGCACGCCGGGGAAAACCTGCCGGCCACCATCGCATGCTTCGCCGTGGGACTGCTCGCCTTCGGGCTGTTTGTGCGGCGCCAGCTTCGCCTGACCCACGAAGGCAGGGAACTGCTGAACCTGACGCCATTCAAGACCCGCACCTTCACGTACTCGGTGCTCCTGATCATGATCGCCATGGGCACCCTGCTGGGCACCATCGTGGTGCTCCCGATCGTCCTGGAATCCGGCGCCGGCTTCGGCACCCTGGCCATTGGCATGATGCTGCTGCCCGGCGGGCTGGCCCAAGCGGTGGCGGCACCCGTTTTCGGCCGCATCTACGACCGCTTCGGCCCCCGGCCCGTCCTGATCCCCGGCGCCGCGCTGCTGGCGGCGGGCCAGTGGATGTACGTCGCAGTGGATGCCGACACCTCGCTGTGGGTGTTCATGGTCAACCACATCGTCTTCTCGATCGGCCTGGCCCTGCTGATGACGGGCCTGATGTCCTCGGCCATGGCCAGCGTCGAGCCTCGCCTGTACGGACACGGCTCGGCCATCTTCACCACCGGCCAGCAGCTCGGCGGCGCCATCGGCACCACCATCTTCGTGACGGTCATGTCGCTGCTGTCCACGGCGAAGCTGGCCGGGGGTTCGGACCTGGCCCACGCGCTGTTCTCCGGGGCGCACGTTTCCTTCGTCGTCGGGGCCGTGCTGGCCACCATTGGACTGGCCATCTCGCCATTCATCAAGGTGGGCAAGGCGCACTAGCCGCGCCCGCGGACCGGGTGACAACCATTGCGCACCGTTTCGTTAAAGCCGAACGGCCGCCGGCGCTCCCTTGGACGGGGTGCGCCGGCGGCCGTCAGGACCGCTGCTTCCTAGTGGAAGAAGTGGCGTGCACCGGTGAAGTACATGGTGATGCCGGCTGCGTTGGCCGCGGCAATGACCTCTTCATCGCGAACCGAGCCACCCGGCTGCACGACGGCGCGCACGCCGGCGTCGATGAGGATCTGCAGGCCGTCGGCGAACGGGAAGAACGCATCCGACGCGGCAACCGCACCGTGGGAGCGCTGCTCGGAGACGGCGTCACCGGTGCCCGAGGCGCCGCCCGCGGCGTCGACCTTGGATTCGATGGTGACGCCCAGGGTGTTGGCGCGCTCCACGGCAAGCTTGCAGGAATCAACGCGGTTGACCTGGCCCATGCCGATGCCGACTGCGGCACCATTCTTGGCCAGCAGGATGGCGTTGGACTTCGCGGCACGCACTGCGGTCCAGGCGAAGACCAGGTCGGCCAGGGTCGATTCGTCGGCTGCCTCGCCGGCGGCCAGGGTCCAGTTCGCCGGGTTGTCACCCTCGGCGTCGACCTTGTCGCTCATCTGCACGAGCACGCCGCCGGAGACCTGGCGGATTTCGCTCGGGTAGCGGCCGTAGCCCTCCGGCAGTGCCAGCAGGCGGATGTTCTTCTTCTTGGAGAGGATCGCAACGGCTTCGGCTTCGAAGTCCGGGGCAATGACGACCTCGGTGAAGATGTCCTTGACGGTCTCCGCCATGGCCGCGGTCACCGGGCGGTTGGCCGCGATGACGCCGCCGAAGGCGGAGAGCGGATCGGTGGCGTGGGCCTTGGCATGGGCGTCGGCGATCGGGTCGACGGCGCCTGCCGAGGCGACTGCCACGCCACACGGGTTGGCGTGCTTGATGACGGCGACGGCCGGCTGCTCGAAGTCGAAGGCGGCGCGCAGTGCGGCATCGGCGTCGACGTAGTTGTTGTAGCTCATGGCCTTGCCGTGCAGCTGGTCGGCCTGGGCGATGCCGGCCGGGGCGGCCTTGTCAACGTACAGGGCAGCCTGCTGGTGCGGGTTTTCGCCGTAGCGCAGAACCTCGGAACGCTCCAGCGCCAGGCCGGTGTATGCGGGCCAGTCGATGAAGCCGTCGCCGTCTTCGTCGAGGAACTGTGCCGCGGTCCAGGAGGCAACGGCCGTGTCGTAGGCTGCGGTGTGCGCGAAGGCCTTGGCAGCCAGGCGCTGGCGGGTCTTCAGGTCGAAGCCACCCTCGGCCGCTGCCTTGACAACCGCACCGTAGGCTGCCGGATCGACCACGATGGAAACCGCTGCGTGGTTCTTGGCAGCCGAACGCACCATGGCCGGACCGCCGATGTCGATCTGTTCCACAACGGCATCGCCTTCGGCGCCGGAGCGGACAGTCTCCACGAACGGGTAGAGGTTCACGACGACCAGGTCGAAGGTCTCGATCTCCATGTCGGCCAGGGTCTGCATGTGTGCCGGGACGCGGCGGTCGGCAAGGATGCCGCCGTGCACGCGCGGGTGCAGGGTCTTGACGCGGCCGTCAAGCATTTCCGGGGAACCGGTGACTTCCTCGACCTCGGACACCGGGATGCCGGCTGCCGCGATGCGCTTGGCGGTGGATCCGGTGGACACCAGCTTGACGCCGGCAGCGTGCAAGCCCGCAGCCAGTTCCTCCAGCCCGGTCTTGTCGTAGACGGAAATCAGGGCGCGACGAATCGGGACGCGATCAAGGACGGTCTGGCTCACAGAAGTCTCCCAGGGTGCGGTTTGAGGGGTGTCCACCCATTCTACCGGCTGGGAGTGTGCGCCAGACCTCTCGCTTGATCTACCTCACACGTGCTACTTGATCATCGATCCGTCGGGAGCGGCCAAGTACCAAACTTCCTTGACGTCCTGTCCGAGGATGTCGCCGGGCTTGCTGTCCTGCGCAAAGTAGTAAAGCGGCATTCCGTTGAGGGTGAGCTGCAGCTTTCCATCGGGGCTCTTGATGGTGCCGACCTTGCCGGTGACTCCCTCGACCTTGGGGGTTTCGCTGCTTGCCACGGCGATGGGCCAGGCGTCCAGGCATGCGCCGGTGCAGGCGCTGACCTTGGTGTCCTTGGTGTCCTTCAAGAAGTAGTACAGGCTCATGCCCTTGCCGTCCACGACGATGGTTCCCTTCGCGGATTCCCCCGTCTTCAGGTCCGGGGTTGCGGCAGCGGGCGAGGACGGGGCCATGCTGGTGGGTGCCATGCTGGAAGGCGCGGTGGTGGCCGAGGCGCTGGTGGTGGTCGGGGTGCTGGAAGAACATCCCGACAAAAGTACGGCCGCTCCGATCATGAGCGCGGCGGAACCGGCAAAGGTCTTGCTGTGGTGCAGTTTCATAGTGGCACTTCCTAGACTCGGGGGATCACGAAAGCCCGGTTCTTCCCGCGGCGGGCGCCTTGGGAACGATTTGGGGCGGGCTTCCTGACTGGTAAGACGCACCGGTTGATCATTCGGTTCAGAGAAATCCACAACTTTTTTGCGCATACTCGATAAGTACGTTGAACCATTTGTCATTGATGTGCGTCTAAGTGGGTGAAGAATGTCCTCGAACCAAGATGATGGAGCCGATGTGCCGTTCGATGCACAAGTGGTATCTGAGATTTACCGTGAACATGGCCCGGCACTGCGGCGTTATGTCATGCGGGTGTCCAATGACAGGGACACCGCCGAGGATATCTTGCAGGAAACAGTGCTCAAGGTCTGGCAGGCCGCACCGCGCATCACCGGGTCGCTGCGCAGTTACTTGTTTGCCACGGCACGCAATGTGCTCATCGACCGGAACCGGCGGGCCGCCGTCCGTGTTCCCACCACCTCGCTGACCGATGCGACACCGCTTCCGCCCAGCGGTTCCGGACGGATCGATGAGCTATTGGACCGCGTCCTGATGGAAGAAGCACTCTTGAACTTGTCAGACGAGCACCGGCAAGTGGTCCTGCAATTGCACTACGCAGGGTCGACGGTCACCCAGGCCGCTGCGCATTTGGGTATCCCTGAGGGAACGGTGAAATCACGTGCCTTCTACGCGGTGCGTGCCCTACGAAGCATTCTTAAAGACATGGGGGTTGAGCGTTGAACGCATCCAATGAACCGCTGAACGAACACATCCTGCTCGGCGCCTACATTCTCGGTGGCTTGTCGCCCAGCGAACGCCTGGAATTTGAATTGCATCTTGAGGGATGCGCCGCCTGCCAGGATGAAATGCAAGGGGCTTCCGGCCTGTCGGCGCTGCTGGGCACCCTGAAGCTCTCGGATACCAACGTGCTCTTGGGAATGGAGCCGCCGATGGACGCCATGGAACCGGATTTGGACGCCGATGCCGAGCCGGAACCTCAGGAGGGATGCATCGATTTGCTGGAGCGGCTTGCCACCAAGCGCCGCAACAAACGACTGCGGATCGGCGCTTTCGGGCTTGCCGCTGTGGCCGCTTCCGTGGCAACCGGCGTATTCCTTGCCCCGGTGATCCGCCCCAGCCCGGGACCCGACGCCAGTTTTGCGGTGGCATCCGAGCTCGGCCCGCGTGTGGAATTGGGAATGAACGCCAAGGCATGGGGAACCGAGCTGGAATTCAGCGGCGCGGATCTTCCCACCAGCGGCATCCTGTCATTGTGGGTGGTCGACCACGGAGGCGTTGCAGACCGGGCGGGGTCGTGGCAGGCCACCACCACCGGCAAGACCAAGCTCATAGGAGCCGTCCCAACCCAGCTGGGAAACATCGCGACGGTTCAATTGCGCGACTACGATTCCAAGGTCCTGGCGGTGGTGACGCTTCCACAGGCCCCAGCTCCGCAAAGCTAGTAAGCCAGCTCCGGGAAATGTTTGGCCAGCTGGTCCTGGGTGAGGCAACGACGCAGGATCCGGTCGGCATGCTCCTCGTCGGAGAGATAGACGACCATGTCCGCGTTGCGTCCCACTGCCAGTGCCTGCCGCAGTGAATCCGTGACGCGAATAAGC
Source organism: Paeniglutamicibacter sp. NPDC012692 (assembly GCF_042901625.1). NCBI lineage: Bacteria > Bacillati > Actinomycetota > Actinomycetes > Micrococcales > Micrococcaceae > Paeniglutamicibacter > Paeniglutamicibacter sp. NPDC012692. The sequence continues at coordinate 155,796 of NZ_JBIBDE010000004.1, read as the reverse complement.
ATCTCGTAGTACAAACGGTTGGTCTCTTCCCAGCCGTGGTGCTTGGCGACGCTGGTGAGCGCCTGGCTCCACAGCTCGGTGGCCGAATCGTCGAAGAGCTCGATCGAGCACCAGAACCAGTCCGGCGGATTCCACTTGGAGGAATAGAAGCCCTGCTCCTCCACGGAGTTCATGGCTTCGAGCTCCTTCAGGACATCGTCGAGGTCTTCCTCATCCTCTTCGTCGTCCTCGTCTTCGTCCTCGTCGTCTTCGTACTCGCGACCGGAACCGTCGTCTTCGGCGTCCGGGCGTTCCTCGAACCCTTCGTCCTCGTCGTCGTCAAAGTCGTCCTCCACTACGACTTCTTCGTCCTCTTCTTCCTTCTGCTTCCGGGCCAAGGCCTGGAGGGAATTGAGGGCGAGCACCGGTAGGTCCAAATGGTCGGTTTCGTCGGCGCTGACCCCGTCAAGGGCCACGGCATAGAAAACCTCGTTCGGGTGACGGTCAATAATTTCTTCCGCCTGGCGAAGAGCCGACACCCGTATCGCCTCTTCGAGAGCGGTCCAATCTACTCCCATATCCAGACTCTACCCCGGAGGGGCCAACTCGGGAACAGTACGGCGGCCCGCGAGCTTTTCCGCGAGGAAAGCGCCCAATTTCGCGAAGACACGGCCCAATTTCCTACAAAAAGTCAATAGCTATTCTGTGCTTTCTGCCCCGTCGGCGTAGCCTTGTGAGCAGTGCTGCTCGATCTATTCCGTCGGCACATCTTTGCGTCGCCGGATTCCACAAGCGCGATGTCCCACCGAAGCACCCGATCACACTTCCTTGAAGGCCCCGCATGAATAATTTCCGGAAGCTGCCCAGCGGCGAGTCAGTCGTCCAAAACCTGCCCTGGAGGTGGGGTGTCCAGGGGAAGATCTTCATCATCGGCGGGCTCGGCTTCATGTTCGATGCCTGGGACGTCACGCTCAACGGGGCGCTGATCCCCCTGGTCTCCGCCGAGTGGGGCCTCGATCGTCCCACCGCCGCGTGGCTGGGCACGGCCAACCTGATCGGCATGGCGCTCGGTGCGTTCATGTGGGGAACCATTGCCGACAAGATCGGGCGCAAGAAGGCCTTCACCTGGACGCTGCTGATCTTCTCGCTCTTCACCGTCGCCGGGGCGCTGGCCCCGAACTTCGCCTGGTTCATCGCCTGCCGATTCCTCGCCGGCGTGGGCCTGGGCGGCTGCATCCCCGTGGACTACGCGCTGGTCGGCGAGTTCACCCCGGCCAAGCAGCGCGGCCGGGTGCTCACGGCCATGGACGGCTGGTGGCCGGTGGGCGCCGCGCTGTCCTTCTTCGTCTCCGGTTGGGTGCAGGCGACCACCGGCAACTGGCGCCTGATCCTGGCCGTCATGGTGCTGCCCGCGCTGTTGGTCTTCTGGATCCGCCGCGGCGTACCCGAGTCCCCGCTGTATCTGGTGCGCCAGGGGCAGCGCGACGAGGCCGCCAAGGTCATCGACGACCTGGTGAAACGCACCGGGGCCCCGGAGCAGCAATACACGCTGCCGGAGCCCGAGGAAGCGCCCCGGCTCTCGGCCGGATCGTGGCTGGAGCAGCTGGTGAAGATCTGGAAGTTCAGCCCCAGGATCACCATGACGTCGTGGGCGCTGTTCCTGACCATCCTGCTGGTCTACTACCTGGCCCTCACCTGGATGCCCTCGATCCTCGCTGATACCGGAATGGCGCAGTCCACCGCGTTCTTCATGACCGCCGTGATGGCGTTGATGGGCCTGGTTGGCGTGGTGATTGCTGCGCTGCTGGTCGAGCGCGTGGGACGCAAATGGCTGCTGGGCATCACCGGGCCGCTCTCGGCAATCGTGCTGGTCCTGGTTGCGTTGTCGCTGAACGCCCCGAGCATGGCGCTGGCCTGGTTGTTGGTCTTCGGAGTCGTCGTGCAGATCGCCATCCCGGTGCTCTACGCCTACGTTTCCGAGCTCTACCCCACGGATCTGCGCGGGTCCGGGTTCGGCTGGGCGTCCTCGTTCAGCCGGTTGGGCGCAGGGTTCGGGCCGCTGGTCTTCGCATCGCTCTGGCCTATCGTCGGGCTGGCCAACCTCTTCTTGGCCGCAGGGGCCCTGGTGCTGGTGGCGGTGATCATGATGGCGTTCTTCGCCCCCGAAACCAAGGGACGCGCGCTGCAGTAGTGCACTTCCCGCGCTGAAACGGGGCCGTGATCTCCATTGAACGCATTGGAGATCACGGCCCCGTTCGCATCGGCACCCTAGAACAATTGCGCCTGCTGTCCGTGCCAGTAGGTGTTCCGGACTGGTTGTTGCTCCGGATCGAGGTACTTGGGCAGGATGACGTGGGGCAACCCGTCGTGGATGACAAGTTTGGCTTCTCCGGCATCGAACATGTGGTGGTGCCTGGTGCAGCCCGGGGTCAGGCCTTCGACGCTCGTTGTGCCGCCGTCGACCCAGGCATCGATGTGGCAGAATTCGCAGTGTTCGGGCGGAACTGTGCAGCCAGGGTAGATGCAACCGCCGTCGCGCGCGAGGACCGCGCGTTTCATGTAGTCCGGGGCGAATCTCATGGTGCGTCCGACGTCGAGAATTTCGCTTTGTCCGCCCAGCACTATGGGGATGACGCCGTCGGTGCTGAGCCGGCGTCGGACCTCCCCGATCGGGATTTCCAGGCCGTGGGCGCTCCATCCCGATCCCTTGGCCAGACCGAGCAGTGTTTCAAGATGCATGTAGATCACCAGCTGGGCTGTGGGCAGTCCGGTGGTGCCCTTGACGGTTCCGGCATTGGGACTGCGCATGAGGTTCAGCAGCGTTTGCAGGTGACGTTGCGGGGGTGTGAGCCCGTCGGTCCCAAGGTCGGTGGTGTTGAACATGCCCATGGATCCCTCGACGGAGATCGGATTGTCGAAGGTGGCCGCTCCGGCTGGTTTGGTGAACCAATCCGGGCCATCCTGCGTTTCTGTCGTGCCGTTGGCTGTGCCGTTGAGGGTGCCGTTGAGGGTGCCGTTGAGGGTGCCGAGTCCGGGCTGGGTAGCCGCCGCGGCCATTGCTTCGCGGTTCCCGGCTTGGGTCCGGGGGTTGTCTGATTGGGCGAAGTGGGAGAGGAACACCTCTGCGTCCGAATTCAACATGCACAAATTCATGTAGGTGAAGTTCCTGGTGCGCTTCGTGATGAATACACCGGTCTTGGCGCGGACTTCCTCCGCAGTGGGGGTCGTGGCGGCAGCGTCAAGTTCGTCTCCCCACGAGTCAAGGAGCCGGTTGGTGTTCCTGGATGTGTCTTCCTTGACCGAGCGGGCCACCTGTTCCTCGATTCGGATGCCCAGATCGTCGGGGGTCGCTTGTTTCTGGATGCCGGGACGCAGCTTGTCGAGCTTGCGGGCAGCGGCTGCGGTTGGTCTCACCCGGGCCGCACCGGAGCGCAGTTGTTCGGCCAGGATCGGGTAGCGAGGTGGTTGGGGGTTTCCGAAGGCGTCGGTTCGGGGCAGCAGGGCGAACGCCGCGTGGATGCGCGCCTTGGCATCGAAGTGCGTGATTGCCAGGGTTCGCTGCAGGAATTCGGTGGTGTCCCTGAACGCCAGCAATCCGGTGGGCACCGTCCGGGGATCCGCCGGCAGGGTGGCGTCCCCCTGAAGGTATGACCAGGGTGCCTCGCTGATGGCACACAATTCCGTGAGGGTCTCGGCGGGCAGTTCGTGGACCAGGTTCCCCTGGGCCGTCTTCGTTGCCTGGAGCTGTGCGTAGTCCAGCATCTTGTGGACGTGCTCCACCGTGAAGACGAACAGCGCGGCCCGGGTGGGCGAATTGGAGGTGCGTGCGGCCAACGAAGTGCAGAGATCCCCCAGGAATTTTCCGGCGGCGATCAGCAGGCGCAGTTCATCGTCCGGTGACAACTGGTCTTCCGGATGGTCACGGGGGTCCGTGAGGGCTTCGACGAGGGTGCCGGTTTCCATGAACCAAGTCTGGGTCCCCGGGAAGCCCGCAGGGGAAAGGCCCGCGGGAATGTATAGAACCCGGCTCCGGGAAACTGTGCTGTGCGGGGAAGCTCCAAGGGATCGCATGGTTGCCGCGGCGGGTAGCGGCTGGTTCGTGGTTTTCGCCGATCCGGCGGCGGGATCTCGCGGAAGACGACGGGTATCAACCGGGCCGGGGAGACAGACGCGGAACTAAAAACGGCCGATCCCCGGCGTGCAGGCGCCAGGTGCGCGGGCACGCCGGAGGCCGGCCCTCGTTAAGGCTGTTTGCGTTGGCTACTTGGCGGCCAGGTCCGCGAGCGTCGCAATGAGCAGGCGGCGCTCGACGACCTTGATGCGTTCGTGCAGGGTTTCCTCGGTGTCGTCGTCGAGGATGGCGACGGCTTCCTGGCGCAGGATGGGGCCGGTGTCCACGCCGGCATCGGCGATGTGCACGGTGCAGCCGGTGACCTTGACCCCGTAGGCCATGGCATCGCGGACGCCGTGGGCGCCGGGGAAGGACGGCAGCAGGGCCGGGTGCGTGTTGATGTAGGTGCCGTCGAAGGCGTTGATGAACTCCTCGCCGACGATGCGCATGAAGCCCGAGGAGACGACGTAGTCGGGTGCGTAGGAGAGGCACTTTTCGGTGAGCGCGTGGTTCCATTCGGCGCGATCGTCGTAGTCCTTGAAGTTCACCACGAACGTCTCGATGCCGGCGGCGGCGGAGCGTTCCACGCCGAATGTGCCGTGCTTGTCGGCGCCGACGGCCGCGATCTCCACGTCCTTCAGCGACCCGTCGGCGACGGCGTCGATGACGGCTTGGAGGTTGGATCCGGTTCCTGAAACGAGGGCTACGATGCGCATGGGTACAAGTTTAGTGTCCGGCGGCACCGGACCATGAAACCAGGTCCGCGGAACCGGGCCGCGGGGCCCCACGCGGACCCACGCGGACCCACGCCGCCGGCGGGATCAGTTCTCCTGCCGCTTGACCAGGGAGATCACCTCGGCCCCCGGCAGCGATGCCAGGAACGCCCCGGAGGTCAGGATCTTGGAGTCGCGCACCCCGCTGCCGATGACCAGCTGCGGGGCCGCGGCGACCGCTTCGTCGATGAGCAGCGCCCACGATTCGGGCAGACCGATCGGCGTGATTCCGCCGTACTCCATGCCGGTGAGCTCGACCGCGGCGTCCATCGGCGCGAAGGACACCTTCTTGGCGCCCAGGTGCTTGCGCACCAGGGAGTTCACGTCGATGCGCTCGTGGCCCAGCACCAGGCAGGCCGCGTACCGGGACGAGTCGCCCCGCTTCGCCTCGACGATGACGCAGTTTGCGCCGTCCGCGAGCCCGATCCCGTAGTGCTCGCAGAACGCGGCGGTGTCGGCGAGCGCCGGGTCGATCGCGGCGGCGTAGACGTCCGTCGCGGCGGAGCCGTCGAGCGCGGCGCGCACCGGTTCGGCAACGAGTTCGGGGGCGTCCAGCGCCGGGGCGAAGCTGAGTGTTCCAAAGTCCAGTGTTCGAGAGTCCATGGGACCAAACCTAGGTCGCGCCAGGTGTCCCGCCCAACTTCCAGCCCGCCGTGTGACGCGGCCCGTGCCGCTTACTTGCGGGGGCCCTTGACGAGTCCGTAGATACCCGCCGCGCCAAAGAACGCTGTCCCGATGAACCCGGCGACGATGCCCAGCCCGCGCGGGTACCGCGCGGAGAAATCCGCGTCGACCGCGTTGATCGCACCCACGGCAATCAGCAGGCATGCGACGCCGGCCAGCAACGCCATCCATGCCATTGCTTTGTGGTGGGGTTTGGTTCCCCGTCGCGCCGCACGCATCTGCACTACGCCGGTGCCTGCAAGGACAGCACCGAACGTTGCACAGCCGGCCGCCAGGGGCGGGTTCGTTGCGGACGGCGTCAGGAGCATGGCAAGGCAAGCAACCAGGAGCCCCGCCCCGATGATCGTGACCCACCGCCACTTGCGCAGTTCCTTGGTCACCGGCCGGTCGCCCTGCCTCATTTCTTGGCGACCTGCTCGCGCAGGTTCAGCGAGCTGGCAATGAGTTCGCGCGTGTAAGGGTGCCGCGGGTTGTTGTAGACGTCCTCGGTCTGTCCGGCCTCCACGATCTCCCCGTCCTTCATCACGATCACCCGGTCGCACAGGTGCCGCACGACGGCCAGGTCGTGGGAGACGAAGAGCAGCGTGAGCGCGTACTCGTCCACGAGGTCCGCCAGCAGGTTCAGCACCTGCGCGCGGACCGAGACATCCAGCGCCGAGACCGGTTCATCGGCCACCAGCACGCGCGGGCGGCAGACCAATGCCCTGGCAATGGAGATGCGTTGGCGCTGCCCGCCGGAGAACTGGTGCGGGAAGCGTTCGGCCGACTCCGGGTCCAGCCCGACGGCCAGCAGCATTTCGGCGACCTTGGCGGCCCGCTGGGCGGCATTGAGCGCCTGCCCCGGAACCAGCAGGGGTTCCCCGACGATGTCCTTGACGCGCATCCGGGGGTCAAGCGACCCCATGGGGTCCTGGAAGACGATCTGCAGCTGCCGGCGCAATCCGACCAGTTGGCCTTCCCTGGCTCCGGCCACCTCGGTGCCGGCAACCACGGCCGAGCCGCTGGTCGGCTGGTCGAGGCCGGCAAGGATGCGCAGCAGCGTGGACTTGCCGGACCCCGACTCCCCCACGATGCCCAGGCGCTCCCCGGCGCCCAGGGTGAGGTCCACGTCCCGCAGGGCGCGGACCTCCGGGCGCGGGCCGCGCAGGGACGTGCGGGCCCGGTGGTAGGTGCGGTTCAGCCCGGTGACGCTGACCAGCGGGGCTGTCGCCGAAACCTGCCCCGGCGTCGGCCGGGCGCTGACGGCCAGCTGCCCCGGCGCCGCGGTCCGGCCTTGGGTCTGGTCCAGGGCCGGGGCGTGGGCACCGTCCTGGACCGGTTCCCCGCCGGGAACCGGGGGAACGTAGCTGCCAGCGGTGGCGACGGTGAAGAGGCGGCCGCGCTCGTCGGTCGCCTCCAGGTCGCTGGCCGCCAGCAGGGCACGGGTGTACGGGTGGGCCGGGGCGGAGAAGACCTGTTCCATCGGGCCCGACTCGACGATCCGTCCCCGGTTCAGGACCAGCACGCGGGTGCACATGCTCGCCACCACGGCCAGGTCGTGGGTGATGAACAGCAGCCCGGTGCCGCGCTCGCGCACCTGGGCGGAGACGAGGTCCAGCACCTGGCGCTGCACCGTCACGTCCAGCGCGGTGGTCGGCTCGTCGCAGAGCAAAAGCTGCGGGTCGTTGGCCAGCGCCATCGCCACCATCACGCGCTGGCGCTGCCCGCCGGAGAGCTGGTGCGGGTAGGCGCGCGCCGCCACCGCGGGATCGGGGATCTTCACCGAGGCCAGCAGCTCGACGGCGCGCCTGCGGGCCGCCTGGCGGTTGGGCACCGTGCGGTGCCGGGTCATCACCTCGGCCACCTGCGCGCCGACCTGCATCAACGGGTTCAGCGCGGTGAGCGGCTCCTGGAACACCATGGAGATCTCGTCCCCGCGCAGGCCGCGCATGACCCTGTCGGGCGCGCTGAGCAGGTTGGCATCGACCCCGCGCAACCGCGCCTGCCCGCCCACGTCGAGCTCGTCGGGCAGCAACCCCAGCAGGGCGGTGGCCGTCAGCGACTTGCCGGAACCGGATTCGCCGATCAGCCCGATGCGCTCGCCGGCCTGCATGGAGAATTCCAGGTCCTGCACCAGCGCCGTGGCGCCGGCGTGGATGGTGAGCCCCTTGACCTCAAGCAGCGTCTCTTTCGCCGGCAGCGTCCCGCTCAGTGTCTCGCTCATGCCTTGCCCCTGCCCAGCTTGGGATCGAACCGATCGCGCAACCCGTCGCCCAGCAGGTTGAATCCCATCACCGCCACGGCGATCGCGACGCCAGGCCAGACGGCCATGGCGGGGAAGGTGCCCCAGTACTGCTGGGACTCCTGGAGCATGCGCCCCCACGACGGGATCGGCGGCGGGGTGCCGAGGCCCAGGAAGGACAGCGCGGCCTCGGCCAACACGGCCAGCGCGAAGGTCACCGAGCACTGGATGATCAGCATGCCGGCGATGTTGGGCAGCACGTGCCTGCGGGCGATGCGCAGCGGACGCTGCGAGGCGGCGCGGGCGGCCAGCACGAATTCGGCGTTCATCACCTGCAGCGTCCCGGCGCGTGCCACGCGCGCGAAGCCCGGGACGGAGGCCAGCCCGATGGCGGCCATGGCGCTGACGGTGGAGGCCCCGTAGATCGCGGCGAACATGATGGCCAGCAGCAGTGCGGGGAACGCCAGCAGGATGTCGGCGCCGCGCATGGTGATCTCCTCCACGGCGCCTCGCTTCATGCCTGCCCAGATGCCCAGCGGCGTCCCGATCAGCACGGCGATGCCCACGGAGACCACGCCGACCAGCAGCGTGATGCGCGCCCCCACCAGGATGCGGGAGAACAGGTCGCGGCCCAGGTTGTCGGTGCCCAGCCAGTGCGCCGCGCTGGGCAGCTGCAGCTTGGCCGGCGGGTCGATCCGCACCGGGTCGTAGGGGGTCCAGAAGAAGGACAGCAGCGCGATGCACACCACCAGCCCCACCAGCAGGCCCCCGGCCAACAGGTTGAAGTTCGGCCTGCGGCCCGGGCGGCTTGCGGCCGCGGGTGCGGGTGCGGGTGCGGGTTCTGCTTGTTGCTGCACGGGGATTTCGCCCATCGTCGTCATCGTCCCCTTCTGCTAGTCGGCGGCGCGGATGCGCGGGTCAAGGACGGTGTAGAGCACGTCCACGACCAAGTTGATGATGAGGGTGATGGCCACCAGCACCATGACCACGGACTGGACGGTCAGCAGGTCGCGGTTGCCCACCGCGGTGAGCAGCATGGATCCCAGCCCGGGGATCACGAAGACGCGCTCGATCACCACGGCCCCGATGATCAGGGCGGCGAACTGCACGGACGTCACGGTCAGCACCGGGATTGCCGCGTTGCGCAGGCCGTGCTTGAGCAGCGCCCGCGCGGGTGAGAGCCCCTTGGCGCGGGCCGTGCGCAGGTAGTCCTCGTGCATGACCTCCAGGACGGCCGATCGCACGTAGCGCATCAGGATCGCGGACTGCACCCCGGCAAGGGCCGCCACCGGCAGGATGATGCGCCGGAGAAAATCGCCGAAGTCCACGCCCGGCGGCGTCCACCCGTTGGCCGGCAGCCAGCCCAGGCGCAGCGACACGACGGACACCAGCAGGATGCCCAGCAGGAAACCCGGGATCGCGATGCCCAGCTGGCTGAGTCCGGAGACCAGGGCCCCGCTGGGTTTCCCGTGGCGGACCGCCGCCACGATGCCCAGCGGAATGGCGATCGCCAGCGCCAGCAGCATCGCCAGGGTGACAAGGATCAGCGACACCTGCACCTTGTCCAGCACCAGGGGCGAGATGTCGGTTCGCGTCACGTAGGAAACGCCGAAGTCCCCGCGCAGCAGCCCGGAAAACCAGTCCCAGTACTGTTCGGGGAGCGGCCTGTCGGTGCCGAATTCCCTGGCCAGCTGCGCAATGAGCTCGGGGGTCGCGTTCTCCCCCGCCGCGATGGCCGCGGGGTCGCCCGGCAGCACGCGCATGATGCCGAACACGGCCAGGGTGGCGGCCAGGAACGTCACGACGAAGCGCGCCAGGTTCTTGGCGATGCGGATCAGCACGTGCTCGGCCTATTCGGGTTCATGGGGTGGCAGGTCCCTCAGGACCAGGCGATGGTGGACAGCGTGAGCGCCTCGGTGACCGAGTTGGCCCCGATGCCGCTCAGCCCGGACTTGGCCACGGAGATGTTGGGGAAGATGAACAGGGTGTCGGAGGCGGCGTCCTCGACGATGGTGCGGACCACGTTCTTCATGCCCGCCACGTAGTTGGCCTCGTCGGACTCGTCGGCGAGGGCGGCCTCGTCCTTGATCTTCGAGTTGTCGTAACCGATGTAGTAGTTCGGGTTGTCGAACATGGTCAGCACGTCGCGCGCCTCCACGGCCAGCACCACGGACATTTGGTAGTCGTGGCGGTTGAAGACCTTGTCCAGCCAGACCGCCGGGAATTCGGCGCTCTGGATCTTCACGTTGATGCCCACGTCCTTGAGCTGCGAGAAGACGACCTCGGCCACCGCGTTGGCGTAGGGGCGGGTCGGGACGGTGAAGGTGACGTCGAGGTTTTCCGCGCCGGCTTCCTTGAGCAGTGCCCTGGCCTTGGCCGGGTCGTGCGGGTAGAGGTCGTTGAGGTCCTCGTAGTACGGGTCGGTCGGCGGGACCGGGCCTCCCACGAGGGTCCCGAGGCCGTTCCACGCGGTGTCACGTACTTCCTGGCGGTCGATCGCGTACATGACGGCCTGGCGCACCCGCTTGTCGTCGAACGGGGCGACCTTGTTGTTCATGGAGAGCATGATCTCGCCGTTGGAAGTGCCCTCGATGACCTGGAACCCGGGCTTGGACTGGAAGCCGGCGAGCAGTTCCGGGGCCTGCATGTTGTAGACCAGGTCGACGTCCCCGCTGGTCAGTGCGTTGGTGGTGGCGATGGCGTCGGCGAAGTAGCGAAGCGTCACGTTCTTGATGCCGGGCATGATGCCCCAGTAGTCGTCGCGGCCGGCGAGCTTGATGGATTCGCCGCGCGCCCAGGATTCCAGCGCGTACGGGCCGGTGCCGACCGGCTGGTTTGCCAGGTCGTCCACTCCGGAGGGGTCGAACATGGCGCCGACCAGGGTGGTCATGGAGTACAGCCAGGCCTGGGAAGGGCGCTTGAGATTGACGGTGACGGTTTCCGGGGAAACCACCTGCACGTTGTCCACCACGTCCATCTTGGACTTGAGCCCGTTGAGCCAGGCGTCTGACTTGACGCGTTCGATGGAGAACTTCACGTCCCCGGCGTCGAAGTCGGCTCCGTTGGAGAACTTCACGCCCTTCTGGAGCGTGAAGGTGTAGGACTTGTTGTCCCCGCTGGTTTCCCAGCTCGTGGCCAGCAACGGCTTGATGGCGCCGGTCTGGTCGACCGTCACCAGGCCCTCGTAGACGTTTGACATCATGGCCTGCGGGATTGCGGCGCCGGCGGTGGTGGTGAAGTCGAGGTTCACGGGTTCCCCGGTGAGTGCCACGGTGAGCTTGGTCTTGTCCGTGGTGGAGCCCGGTGTCCCGGTGGATCCCGCCGTGCAACCGGTCAGGGCCAGTATCGCGCTCACCAGGAGTGCACCAAGCACCCCGGCGCGACGGCTTGTGGTCGAACGTTGCATGGAAGAGTTTCCTTCACTTGTATTTCTTTGTCCCGCACGGGGCTGCTTCCCCCGGCGGAATCGGGAAACCAGGGTGCGTCTCCGCGGCCCCGACTGGCGTATCGATCCAACACCACAACAGACCATTATCGTATGGCCGGGAGGCAAGTGCTGCCACATCCATCGAAGGAGTCCGGATTCGGGGCTAGTCTGGATCCATGGCCGTCAGACCGCTTTCACCGGGTGCAGATCCCGCACGCCCCTTGTTCGCTTGGGTGCGGGCGACGATCCTGGTCATGGCCGTCGCCTACGCCGCTTCCTTCGTGCCCCTGCCGTGGCGGCTCATCGGCCTGCCCTTCGCCGTCGCAGGGCTTGTCGTCGGCTTCATCACCTGCCTCAAGGCCTTCGGGAACCCCGGCGCCGGTTTCCTCCGGCTGGCGGCCCCGATCGCGACCCTGGCCTGCGGCCTGGTGGCCGCGACACTGGGCGCCCAGGCCCTGTTCTACCAGCAGAGCCTCGAGTACCAGCAGTGCATGGAGAATGCGCTGACCCTGGGCTCGCAGCAGCAATGCCTCACCAACCTGCAGAACGAACTGCTACCTGTTCCCCCAAGGAAGGCGCCATGAGCGATCAGCCAACCCCCGATTCCAAGGACTGGACCTGGGTCCTGGATTCCGTGTGCGACGAATGCGGGCAGGACGTGCGCGGCCTGGAGCCGCACCTGATTGCCGGGCTGGTGCGCGATTCCGTTCCGCGCTTCGCCGCCGCCCTGCGCAGGCCCGGTGCCGGCACCCGGCCGTCCCCGCAGGCGTGGAGCCCTCTGGAATACTGCGCCCACGTCGGCGACATGTACGAGGTGATGGACCGGCGCCTGGAACTCATCCTCGGGCAGGACGAACCGACGTTCGCCAACTGGGACCAGGACGAGGCAGCGGTCCGCCACGACTACGCGGCGCAGTCCCCGAGACTCGTTGTCGAACGTCTGCGGGCCACGGCGGAGTCGTTCGCCGTCACGTTGGACACGATGCGCGGTGCGCAGCATGAACGCAAGGGGTTCCGCTCCAACGGGTCGGTTTTCACCGCAGCCACGCTGGCCCGGTATGCCTGGCACGACGCGGCGCACCACCTGCACGACATCGGGGCGTAGCGGCCGGTCGCATCGGCTGGTCCCGGAGGCTTCCCCGGACGGGGGCGCTAGACGCCGAGGACCGGATCATGCTCCAGCAATGGCGAGACCAGGTATCCGATGGCCGTGCCGATCGCCACCTCGGCCGCCAGGAACAATGCCGTCAGCAGGATGTTCGGTCCGATCTCAGTGAACCGGCCGATGCCCACCGACCCGCTGGCCAGCCAGCTTCCGGCCAGCGACAGGATCCCGGCGGTGGCCCCGACGACGATGCCCAGGACAACCGTGGACAGCCCCAGGGACACCCACCGCGAGCGGACCTTGAGCGAAATCCAGTCGTCGAAGTGGTTCTCCCCCACGCGCAGGAAGTACCATCCGGCCATGAACCCGGCGAACACCGGGAGCAGCATGAAGGCCCAGGCGTAGGTCAGGTCCCCGGAGGGAAGTGCCGCCAGGAGCGGGACCGCGGGCAGCGGTCCCACGGTGGTTTCCAGCGGTGAAATCGTGCTGCCGACGCCGAAGGTGAACCCGCCGCCGGTGATCCAGGCCAGGGTCCACAGCACCAGGTTGGGCATGACCCCGAGCTGGCCCAGCGTCAGCACCGCGGAGCCGATGGGACCGGGCCGCAGCTGCTGGTAGACGTTCGAGATGTCGACCCAGTGCATGCCGATGTTGATGGTCAGCAGCAGCGCGGCCAGCCCGAAGGTCATCATGTAGGCGAGGGTTCCGCCGCACACGACGGCCCACAGGTAGGAGCCGGCCCAGCGCGAGTGTTGGGAGGTCTTGGAGATCCACGCCGCGGCGTCGAAGCCGATGAGACGGCCCCAGGAACCGGCCTCGCGGCGGGCGCCGATGATGACGCCTGCGCCCGCGGAAATCAACGGGATGGTGGAGGCCATCAACAGCGTGGTCTGTGCCTCGTCGTTGTTGACCAGGAAGCCGGTGAAGAGCCCGCAGAGCAGGTAGACGCCCAGTGCGCCGAGGATGCCCTGCCACAGCTGGTCGGTGTAGGAGGCCCGGGCGATGCGCCGTCCCGCGCGCCAGCACAGGAAGAACGGGATCAGCGTGAGCCCCAGCGGGACGGCATTGAGCACCCCGGAGAGGTTGGAGGGGTCCGCGCCCGTTCCCACCTGCAGCAAATGCAGGGGGACGCCGTGGATGAGCAGCCACATCTGTCCGCTCATCTTCAGCACCGATTCGATGCTGCGGTCGGCGAAACCGCCACTGAACCAGACGGCCATCCACGGGATGACCACCAAGAACGCGGAGAAGAGGGCCGCCTGCAGGAGCTCGAAGGCACCCTGGAGGAACAACGGCATGGGCCAACCGGTATTCAGCCGCTCGCGCGCCGCGTTCAACGCCGCTGCGGCCGGCGGCTTTTTCTTCTTCTCACTCATTGATTCAATCGTGCCACCGATGCTCCCGTGCACGGTTCACCGACGCGCACCAAGCCCGGCACGTTGCCGGTCCCCGCGCCCGGATCAGAGCGCACGCAGCCCGCTCACCAGGGCGGTCACCGCTCCGACGAAGGCGCAGCACAGGACGAAGAACCGGGCGTGCTTGTCGCTGACCACCCGTTGGACCCGTTCCCCAATGAGCACCCCGCCCCAGATGAAGACCGCGACGCCGATCCAGGCCCAGGCCGGAAGCAGGGGCAGCTGGTCCGGCACGGTCAGGAACTTCATGCCGATGGTTGCCAGGCCCGTCACCACGAAGAAGGGTTGCAGGGTTGCCGCGAAGGGACGCTGCGGCCACCGGGCCAGCACCGCATAGGCGCTGACGGCGGGCCCGCCGACTCCGGCCAGCGAGTTGGTCAGTCCCGAAAGGAATCCGGCACCGCCCTTGGGGATCTGGCCCGACACCGTGACATCCGCGCGGACCAGGATCAGCGAAAGCAGCAGCGCCAGGAGCACCGTGGCGCCGACAATGATCGACAACGGCGCCTGCGGCAGCGTACCGCCGAGCATGGCCCCGGCCACCGAGCCGAACACGCTGAAGCCGGTGAGCCAGCGGAACATCGACCAGTCGATGTCTTTCCAGACGCGCGGGACGATGATGGCCGAGGACACCACGCCGCAAATGTTGACGAGGAAGACGCCCTGGTGGGCACCGAGCGTCAGCACCAGGAACGGCGAGACCAGCATCGCGAATCCCAGTCCCGCAACGCGCTGGGCAATGGCGCCGATGACAACCATGCCAAGCACCAGAAAAATAACGGAGAGTTCCATTCAAGCGAGCCTAATCTGTTTTGTCCGGCCCCCGCGGGTCCGGTGAGGCACAACACACCATGCGGTCCCCGGATTTGAACCGCGGACCCGGCCGGTCCTGCGAAGCGGTCCCCCACAGCGAACGGGAACAAAAAGAAGGCCGGTGGGCCATCGGGAATTCGATGGCCCACCGGCCCCGGCTCCGGCTCCGGGTCCTAGTAGCTGGCCGGGGTTCCGGCCTTGGCGGCTTCCGCGGAGACGAACTTCGCGGCAAGCGCCTCGGAGCCGCGGGCCAGCAGTGCCACGTCGGCGCCGACCCCCACGAAGTCAGCACCGAGTTCGATGTAGCGCTTGGCCGTGCCCTCGGCAAAGGCGTTGACGCCCACGAACTTTCCGGCGGCCTTGCCCGCGGCAATCGACTTTTCCACGGCGGCAACAACCTCGGGGTGGTCCTGCTGCCCGATGACCCCCATGGAGGCGGCCAGGTCCGAGGGGCCGATGAAGATGCCGTCGACACCCTGCGTGCCCACGATCTCCTCCACGTTGGCCACGGCCTGCGCGGATTCGATCTGCACGATCAGCGTCAGGGATTCGGAGGCGCGGTTCAGGTAGTCCGGGATGCGGTTCCAGCGTGCCGAGCGGGCCAGCGCCGAGCCGACACCGCGCACGCCCATCGGCGGGTAGTGGCAGGCCTGGACGGCGGCGAGCGCTTCCGCGGCGGTGTTCACCATGGGCACGATCAGCGACTGGACACCCAGGTCGAGGTACTGCTTGATGACGACGGTGTCGTTCACCGGAGGCCGGACCACCGGCACCACCGGGTAGCCGCGCACCGCCTGCAGCTGCGCCAGGATGGACTCGAGCCCGTTGGGCGAGTGCTCGGCGTCGATGAAGATCCAGTCGAAGCCTGCCCCGGCGCAGATTTCCGCGACCAGCGGGGAACCGGAGCACACCCAGATTCCGGCCAGCGAACGGTCGGCTGCGGCAAGGGCGTCCTTGAAGGACGGGTCGGGATCTATGCGAAATGACATGTCACGGTTCCCATGCGTCCGTAGTCGGCGAAGACGGTGTCGCCCTTGTCGACCCACATGGGGCGGGTGAAGGAGCCTGCCAGGATGAGCTCCCCGGCGTTGAGCTTGTCGCCGTGGGCGGCGATCTTGTTGGCCAGCCAGTAGACGCCGGCGGCCGGGTGGTTCAGGACGCCGGCGGCGACGCCGGTTTCCTCGACGACCTGGTTCTTGAAGAGGATGCCGGAGACCCAGCGCAGGTCGATGTCCGACGGCTTCATCGGGTTGCCGCCGATGACCATTGCGCCCATGGCCGCGTTGTCGGAGATGGTGTCGACGATGGTGCGGCCCTCCATCTCGATGCGGGAGTCGAGGATTTCCAGGGCCGGGATGACGTACTCGGTGGCGTTGAGCACGTCGAAGATGTTGGCGTTGGGACCTTCGATGTCCTTGTTGAGCTTGAAGGCCAGTTCCATCTCCACGCGCGGGTGGGTGTACTTGTCCCATTCGAAGGTGCAGCCCGAGTCCAGGACCATGTCATCGAAGATGATGCCGTAGTCGGGTTCGGTGATGCCCGTGGCCATCTGCATGGCGCGGGAGGTCAGCCCGATCTTGCGTCCCGCAAGCTTGCGGCCGTTGGCCTCGGAGCGCAGGCGCCACAGGTTCTGGACCTTGTAGGAGTCCTCCACGGTCATTTCGGGGAATCGCGCGGTCAGGCGTTTGACCGGAACGCGGTCTTGACCCGCTTGTACGAGTTCATCGGCAATCTGGGTGATGGTCTCATCATTGAGCATGCTGGTCTGGGCCCTTCCGGAGATGGAGATTTGTTGCTGGGCCCTCATCGGTAATCCGGGCCACACTTGAACATGGTAGCCAATGGGTAGCGCAACTCACATTCCGCACAGCTACATGTCAATGAACGGTTCACACCCGGTTCATCTTCAGCTTCTAGCGTGGATCCCATGATCTGGAAACGACACAGCACGCCCGGCACACAACACATGAGACCATTTCACGTTCCGGACACCACCGCGCAGGACCTGGCCGCCGCGCAGGAACTGTACGGGTTGCTGACCGGCTATCGCATCGAGGCCGCCGCGGATCTTTTCATTGCGGCGTTTTCCACCGGGGGCCCGGAACAGGTCCGCATCGAGGAACTTGCCATGCTGCTGCTGCGACAGGTCGGCGCCGAACCGAAGGCTGCGCACCGAACGTTCTCGCTGTGCCTGGAACCCAACGGAACCGCGGCCCGCGTGGCTCTGGAAATCCTGTGGCTCTGGGAACGGGCTGGCATCGCCAAGGTGTACCCCACCGAGGCAAACCTCATCTTCCCGCTGTTGCGGGGCAACCGGGCCCTTTCCAGTCCCTATCCCCTCACCGCGCTCT
The DNA here is from genome assembly GCF_042901625.1 of Paeniglutamicibacter sp. NPDC012692. Taxonomy (NCBI): domain Bacteria; kingdom Bacillati; phylum Actinomycetota; class Actinomycetes; order Micrococcales; family Micrococcaceae; genus Paeniglutamicibacter; species Paeniglutamicibacter sp. NPDC012692. The sequence continues at coordinate 138,917 of NZ_JBIBDE010000004.1, read as the reverse complement.
GCGAAGCCCTCGCGGCCCACGACCTGCCGGTGCCGGATGTCCTGACCAGCCACTGACGCCGCTCCGAAACACCGCATGACGGCCGCGGGTACAGACGGCACTGCGGGCGCCCCCACATGCTGGGAACGCCCGCAGGTGAAACGGATCGGTGCTACCTGGCCTGGGCCAGCGCGCTTGCCGCGGCCGCAACAAGCTCCGGGCTTGTTACGTCGAATGCCGATTCCCCGCCGCCGGGGCCGGAGGCCCCCCACACGGCTTGGGTGCGTGCCGAAAGGTGGACTCCGTCCAAACCGGCCAGGGCCGGGATGTCATCGATCTTCACGCCGCCGCCGGCCTGGATCTGCGGGTTTCCCTGAGCCACGGCGCGCAGCTGGTGCAGCACCTCGGCACCCGCGCCCGACGCCGGGGCGCCGCCCGAGGTCAGGATCCGGTGTGCGCCCAGGGTCCGAAGCTGGCCGATGAGGTCGGCGACCGGCAACCCGTTTTCCAGCAGCACGTCCACGCAGCGGTGGACGGTGACCTCGATGTCCGGGTTGACCACGTGCGCCGCGTCGATCAGCGCGGAGAGCACCGGCAGGTCCAGTGCGGCATCGCCCTCGGCCAGGGCGCCGATCACGATCCCTGCGACGCCAGCGCGCGCGGCGTGGGCGATGTCGGCAACCATCAGTTCGACCTCGGCCGGTGTGTAGGTGTACCCGCCGCCTCGCGGGCGGATCAGCACGTGGACGCCGATTCCCACGGCGACCGCCTGTTCGATGGTTGCCAGGGATGGGGTCAGGCCGCCGGTGACCAGGGCGGCGCACAACTCGATGCGGTCCGCCCCGTTCTCCAGGGCGATCCGTGCGCCGGCCGCGTCCTGGACGGCAATCTCAAGTTTTGCCATGGTTCAGGCTCCCGCGGGAACTGCCGGGAACAGGGTCGCAGTGAGGTCCGGCGCGTCCATGTCGGTGTCGAACGGGAACATCGGGCGTTCGATGTTCTGGTGCCCCAGGCGGATCAGGTCCTGGTCCACGCCGCCGGGGGTGAGCATCAGCATCCAGTCCTCGGCCAGCTCGAAGAGCTCGGGTTCCAGGTAGCCGATCTTCACCACGACGATGTCCGCGTCGGTGACCGTGAGGCCGGCCGCGGCAAAGTCGGAGATCTGGTGGTACGGCTTGCGGCGTTCGGTGATGATGGCCTCGATCGAGCCGACCTTGACCACCGCGACGCGGCCGGAGGTCACGTCCCCCTCGGTCAGCTGCAGCACGGTGCCGTTGAGCACGGCCGGGCCCGAATGCACGTGGTCGACCAGTGCGCCGGCGGAAACCTCGATCTCCGAGCCCAGTCCCGCGGCGAAGCAGGCCGCGACGGCGTCCTTGTCGAAGACCGAGGCGACCACGGTGCGCGGGCCGCCCTCGGCGAAGCGCGGGTCGTTGATGAGCTGGGTCAGCGTCCAGGTGACATCTCCCGAGCCGCCGGCGGTCGGGTTGTCGCCCGAGTCGGAGAGCACGTAGGGGCGCTTGGCCTCCGGCGCCAGGGCCGCGGCCAGACAGGTGTCCAGGTCGGCGGCCGGTGCGACGAACTCGAAGTCCGCGCGGGCGTCCCAGTAGCTGGTGGCCAGCTCGGTGGCCTTGGCGGAGGCGAGCTCGGCGTCGTCGCCCGTGACGACTACGGTGGCGTAGCAGCGCGGCTCGTCTGCCCAGGCGTAGCCGACCCAGATGGAGGCGTCGACGATGCCCTCCGAGGCCTCGATCGGCAGGATCGCCTCGTAGATGCCCTTGGCAGGCTCCAGACGGGTGGAGGTCTTTTCGCCCGGCAGCAGCACCGGGATGCGCACGAACGCCTTCGCCGGGGCGCCGGTTCCGTCGACCAGCCGGGTGATCAGGTTGGCCATGGCGCGGGTCTTGGTTTCCTGCTCGTCCTCGTGCGGGGCCATGCGGTAGCAGGTGATCAGGTCGCAGTTTTCGACCAGGTCGGCGGAGACGTTGCCGTGCAGGTCCATGGTGGCGGAGATCAGCGTGCGCGGGGCACCTGCCTTGGCGCTCACCTCGTCCAGGGCCGCGCGCACCGCGCGGGCCAGATCCGCCTCGGCGTCCTGGCGTCCCACCACGGTCATGGCGCCGTGGATGTCCAGGAAGAAGCCGTCGAACGGCCCCTGCGCGTGGATCATCTCGATCAGCTCGATCTTCAGGGTCTCGTAGACCACCGGCTCGACCATGCCGCCGGGCAGCGAGCGGGCGTGCACCAGCGGCACCCAGGTCGCGCCATCGGCGACGGACGCGTCGTGGTTCTCGTGTTCCGGGTCCAGCACCGTGTAGCGCGAGAGCAGCACGTCGTCCTTGGTGAAGTTGAAGGCCTCGAAGCCCGAGCGGTGCGGGGAGAAGTTGGACGCTTCGATGGACATGCCGCCGGTGCCGATGCGGGGACGGGTTGCTGCTGCGCTCATGAAATTGGGGCTCCTTGTGCAAACGAGGTGTACATATTTCGGGGTGTTGAAACCAAGGGGTGGGCGGAGGCCCACCGGCGCCGGGGTCGTTCAGGCGCCGGCTGACTCGGAGAACCTGGCCGGAAGTGTCGGCTGGTTCAACAGGTGGATGATGGCAAGTTCCGCGGCGCCGACGAGTCCGGCCTCGCTTCCCGCGTGCGCCGCCTCGACGCGCAATCCGGAGGTGGCCAGCGGAAGGCAGCGTTCGTAGAGCTGGGAACGGACGGCCGCCACGTAGACGCTGGCGCCCGACAGCGCGCCGGCGAGGTAGACGTCGCCCGGGTTGAAGAAGTTCACCACGGTGCTAAGCGCCAGGCCGAGCTGGCGGCCGGCCTCGCGCACCACGCCGTTGGCGGTCGGGTCGCCGTCGCGGACCATGTCCAGGACCTCGAAGATGTCGCTGGTTTCGATGCCGGCCTTGGCCAGGTCGCGCACGATGGCTGCACCGGAGGCGATGGTTTCCAGGCATCCGCGGTTTCCGCAGGAACACATGCGGTCGGCAGCGGCCTCCACCTTGGTGTGGGTGATGTCGCCGGAGGCGTAGGTGGAGCCCCGGTACAGCTGGCCGCCGACCATGATGCCGGTGCCCACGCCGGTGCCGGCCAGCACCGTGATGGAGTTTGCGGCCGCGTCCGGACGCGAGAGGTACTCCCCCAGCGCCGCGAGGTTTGCGTCGTTGTCGGTGATCGCCGGGACTCCGAGCGCGGCTTCGAGCAGCGCGCCGACGTCCTGGTTGTGCCAGCCCGGCATGCGCGAGGGTGCCACCACGACGCGGCGCACGGCATCCACGGGGCCGGGCAGGCAGATGCCGACCGACAGCAGGTCGCCGCCGTCGGCCTCCAGCATGGAGCGAATTCCTGCGGCCAGCAGCTCAACCGTCGCTTCGGGGCCCTGAGCCACGTCGATGGATATCGACCGGGTAGACAGGATGGCGCGGGAAAGATCGGAGAGCCCCAGGTGGGCGTGCTTGGCGCCCATGGAGATCACGGCCACGCGGCCGGTTTGGTAGGAAATCGAGAGCAGTTTCCCGGGCCGCCCGCCGCGGGAGGGCGCGGAGCCGCCCTCCTGGACGAGGCCGGCCTCCATCAGGTCGTTGATCTTGGCCGAGATGGTGGAGGGGGCCAGGCCCATTTCCTTGGCCAGAGACGAGCGGGTGACCGGTTCGACGGCAATTCTGCGCAGTACGTCGACTGCAAGGTCTCCGGTGCTCATGGGCAACTTCTTTCGATTCGCATAACTTCTGACTTTGGCGTCTCAGCAGGAGTTTTTCGCCTATTCGGTTCGAATCGTTATCTTTCCGAGATGCGCACAGCCCTACTTGTGCTCTATATTACACATAGTTCATCCATTTATGATCATACTTTGTTCGATGACGAACTAACTTTTATATGGCTCCACCCCACTTCTAGATCAGGAGAGATCGATCAATGTCTAACGATCGCAAACGCTTGAAGGTTGGTCTTGCCGCAGGCATCACCGCTTTCGCATTGCTGCTCACCGGCTGCGCCGGTGGCGGTGCTGGTGACAAGCCCGGCGCTTCCGGAAGCGCCGCCACGGTGGCGGCGGGCGTGGACACCACCACGGTCAACTACGCTCTGCCCCCGAATTCAACTCCCAACTGGATTCTTCCCATCGGCGTGGCCGGCAAGATGGCGACCCACAACTCCTCCATCGCCCAGGCACTCTGGTCCCCCATGATGACCTTCGACGGTTCCAAGGGCGAGATGAAGCTGGATCTGGAAACCGGCATTGCCGACAAGATGGACTACGCCGCGGACGGCAAGTCGGTCACCTTCCATATGCGCGACATGCACTGGTCCGACGGCACAGCCATCACCACCCGCGACGTCGAGTTCTGGTTCAACCTCATCAAGGCGAACAAGGAAGCATGGGGTGGCTACAAGGAAGGCCGTCTTCCGGACAACATCACCGACATCGACTACACCGATGACAAGTCCTTCACCCTGACCTTCGACAAGGTCTACAACCAGGACTGGATGTCCTCCACGCAGCTGACCTCGATCCGGCCGCTGCCGCACCACGCCTGGGCAAAGACCAGCGACGAGGGCAAGATCGGCGACGAGGACCGCACCGCCGAGGGCGCCAAGGAAATCTTCGCCTACCTGAACAAGTCCTCCGAGGACATGGCGTCCTACGCCACCAACCCGCTGTGGAAGACCGTCTCCGGTCCGTTCACCCTCGGCGCCTTCGACAACGCCGGCAAGACCACGCTGACCAAGAACGAGAAGTACGACGGCCAGGACGCCGCCCAGGTCACCACCGTGAACCTGCTTCCGTTCACCTCGGCCGACGCCGAGGTCAACCTGCTGCGCTCCAAGGGCATCGACTACGGCTACATCCCGACCTCGCTGATGGACCAGAAGAACCAGTTCGAGTCCAACGGCTACCAGGTCGATCCGTGGGAGGGCTGGGCCGTCACCTACATGCCCTACAACTTCAACAACCCGAAGCTGGGCAACACCTTCAAGCAGCTCTACGTCCGCCAGGCGCTGCAGTCCGCGATCGACCAGCCCACCATCTCCAAGGTGATCTGGAAGGGCGGGGCAAACCCGGTCTTCGGCCCGGTCCCGCAGGACATCCCGTCCCCGTACCTCTCCGAGGCACAGAAGAACAACCCGTACCCGTTCGACATCGAGAAGGCCAAGAAGCTCTTCGCCGACCACGGATGGAAGCCGGGAGCCGATGGCGTCCTGGTGTGCGAGGAAGCCGGCACCGCCGACAACCAGTGTGGCGAAGGCGTCGACAAGGGCACCAAGATGGACCTGACCATGATGGTCCAGTCCGGCTCGGACGAGGCCGACAAGCAGTTCGCCGCCATGCAGTCCTCCTTCCGCGACATCGGCGTGGCCGTCGCGTTCGACCGCGCCCCGCTGAACACCGTGCTGAACAACACCGCCCCGTGCAAGGCCGACTCGGCCGACTGCAAGTGGGAGTTCTCCTACTTCGGCGCCGCGGGCTCCTGGTACTTCCCGGCCTACCCGACCGGCGAACGCATCTTCGGCACCGACGCCTCGGTGAACTTCGGCAACTACTCGAACGCCGATGCCGACAAGCTCATGAACGATGCGTTGACCAGCAACGACCCGGCCACCATGCAGAAGTACTCGGCGCTGCTCGCCGAGCAGCTGCCGGTGATGTGGCTGCCGAACCCGGTCTACCAGGTCTCGGTCATCCGCGACGGCATGACCGGCACCACGCAGGACCCGACCGCCAACTTCTTCCCGCAGCGTTGGGGTTGGAACAAGTAATTCGGGCTTCCTAGTCCAACAACCGGGCTTCGGCCCACCAAGAAGGGAGAATCGTCGATGTCGACCACCACCACCGCCATTCGCGATAGCTCAGGGATTCGGCTGTTCAGTTGGTTTTTAGCCAAAAGACTTGTGCAGGCGGCGGTCGTCATCGCGATCGTCTCGGTTATTGTGTTCCTGCTGCTCCAGGCCCTGCCCGGCGGTCCCGCCCGCGGCATCCTGGGCCAGCAGGCCACCGAAGCCCAGATTGCGGCTTTCAACCACGAGCAGGGTTTCGACCTGCCGCTCATCCAGCAGTACTTCAACTACGTGGGCCAGTGGCTGCAGGGTGACCTGGGCCGTTCGTTCGTCATGAACACCGACGTCTCCGCGCTCATCGCCCAGCGCCTGCCCAAGACCATGATCCTGGCCGTCGCCGCGATCATCGGCGCCCTGCTGGTCGCCATCCCGCTGGGCATGACCCAGGCGCTGCGCCGCAACAAGGCCTTCGACTACGTGATGACCGGCCTGAACTTCGTGGTGTACTCCACCCCGAGCTTCTTCCTGGGCCTGCTGCTGATCATGTTCTTCTCGCAGCTGCTGGGCTGGCTTCCGGCCAGCGCGCCCCAGGGCGACACCGTGGGGCAGATCCTGTCCCAGCCGCGCGAGATGATCCTTCCGATCCTCACCAGCGGCCTGGCCGGCGTGGCGACGTTCTCGCGCTACATGCGATCGGCCACGATCGACAACCTGCACGAGGACTACGTCCGCACCGCCCGCGCCAAGGGCACCCCGATGAAAAAGGTCATCTCCCGCCACGTGCTGCGCAACTCGCTGACCCCGGTGGTCACCATGCTCGGCTACTACCTGCCGGTCATGTTCGGCGGCGCACTGGTCGTCGAACAGCTCTTCAACTACCCGGGCATGGGCCTGCTCTTCTGGAACGCCGCGCAGACCACCGACTTCCCGGTCCTGCTGGGTTGCGTGCTGGTCATCTCCGTGGCCACCGTCGTCGGCTCGCTGCTGGCGGACATCACCCAGTTCATTCTCGATCCCCGCGCCCGTGGAGGTGTCAAGTGAGTACAGCAACCCTGAGCCGTACAGCTCCCCCGAAGTCCCCGACCGCCCGCGCGGTGCGCCAGTTCTTCTCCAACAAGCTCGCGGTCATCGGCGTCGTCATCGTCGTCGCCCTGATGATCTTCAGCTTCATCGGCCCGCTGGTCTACCAGACGGAGCAGATCTCGACCAACCTCATGCAGGCAGACCTCAAGCCGGGCGAAAACGGCCACCCGCTGGGTACCGACGGCCTGGGCTACGACGTGCTGGGCCGCTTGATGATCGCCGGCCGCACCTCCATCCTGGTCGGCCTGGCCGCGGGCGTGCTCGCGACCATCCTGGGAACCCTGTGGGGTTCGGTCGCCGGCTACATGGGCGGCTGGGTCGATGCCACCATGATGCGCATCGTCGACGCCGGCATCGCCATCCCGGGCATCTTCCTGCTGCTGGTCATCTCCGCGATCGTCCGCCCGAGCGAATGGATGATGGTGCTGATCATCGGCGCCGTGTCCTGGCTGGTCCCGGCCCGGCTGACCCGCGCCGAGGCGCTGTCGCTGAAAAGCCGCGACTACGTGCTGGCCATCAAGGCCACCGGCGGTTCCAACGCCCGCGCGATCCTGCGCCACATCATCCCCAACACCATCGGCACCGTGGTGGTCAACGCGACCTTCCAGGTGGCCGACGCGATCCTGCTGATCGCCTACGTGAGCTTCCTGGGCATGGGCCTGCAGCCGCCGGCCACCGACTGGGGAGCCATGCTCACCGACGGCATCTCCTCGGTGTACTCCGGCGCCTGGTGGCTGATCTTCCCCGCAGGTATTGCCATTGTTTTGATCGTCAGCGCCTTCAACTTCATTGGTGACGGCCTGCGCGACATGTTTGATGTACGAGGCCAGTCATGAGCACCACTTTCACAGAATCCACCGGCGTCCCGGCCCTGAAGGTCCAGGACCTGGTCGTCGACTTCAAGACCAAGAACGGCACCGTCAACGCGGTGCGCGGGGTTTCCTTCTCCGTGGACCGCGGCGAGGTGCTGGCGGTCGTCGGCGAATCCGGCAGCGGCAAGACCATCACGTCGCTGACCGCCATGGGCCTGCTGCCCTCCACCGCCCGCACCGCGGGTCTGGTCGAGGTCGACGGCCACGACGTGCTGAACGCCTCCGAGGCGGACATGGACTCCAAGCGCGGCAACGTGGTGTCCATGGTCTTCCAGGAACCGATGACCGCGCTGAACCCCTCCATGAAGGTCGGCAAGCAGGTCGCCGAGGCCATCCTGAACCACCGCGGCGTCTCCAAGGCCGAGGCCATGGCCCGCGCCGTGGAGCTGCTGGACCAGGTGGGCATCCCGGATCCTGCCGTCAAGGCCAGGAACTTCCCGCACCAGCTCTCCGGCGGCCAGCGCCAGCGCGTGGTCATCGCCATCGCACTGGCCTGCGACCCCACGCTGATCATCGCCGACGAGCCGACCACCGCGCTCGACGTGACGGTCCAGGCCGAGATCCTGGAGCTGCTGCGCAACCTGGTGAAGGAAACCAACACCGCGCTGCTGCTGATCACCCACAACATGGGCGTGGTCGCGGATTTGTCCGATCGCGTGGTCGTCATGAACGCGGGCAAGGTCATCGAAACCGGCACCACCGTCCAGGTGCTCACCGAACCGGCCGAGCCCTACACCCAGGCCCTGCTGGCCGCGGTCCCGACGCTTCCCGAGGCGCAGTGGGATGCCATCATCGCCGAGGAACGCGCCACGGACAACACCGAGGAGCCGCAGCACGCGGACTCCCCGGCAAACGCCCCGCTGGTCGACCCGGTGCTGGACATGCGCGAGGTCTGCGTCGACTACACCAGCGGCGGGCGCAAGCTGCGCGCCGTCAACCGGGCCAGCCTGGTCATCAACCGCGGCGAGATCGTCGGCCTGGTGGGCGAGTCGGGCTCCGGCAAGTCGACCCTCGGCCGCGCCCCGCTGGGCCTGGTCCCGGTGACCGGCGGTGCGATCACGCTCTTCGGCGGCGACGTCTTGAAGGCGTCGACCCGCGAGATCCGCAAGCTGCGCTCGCGCATCGGCATCATCTTCCAGGATCCGGGCGGATCCCTCGACCCGCGCATGACCGTGGGCGACTCGATCGCCGAGCCGCTGGTCATGCACGGGGTCGACGGCAAGCGCCCGGGCCGCGCCCAGCGCGACGCCCGCGTGCGCGAGCTGCTGGAGGCCGTCCGCCTCCCGGGAGCCAACGCCAACCGCTACCCGCACGAGCTTTCCGGCGGACAGCGCCAGCGCATCGGCTTGGCCCGCGCCCTGGCCCTGGCACCGGAACTGCTGATCGCCGACGAGCCGACCAGCGCCCTGGACGTGTCGGTGCAGGACGAGGTGCTGACCCTGCTGCTGGACCTGCAGAGGGAGCACGGCTTCGGCTGCCTGTTCATCAGCCACGACCTCGCGGTGGTGCACTCGGTCTCGCAGCGTGTCACCGTCATGCAGCACGGCAACGTGATCGAGTCCGGCCCGTCCTCCAAGGTGCTCCAGCACCCGGAGGCGTCCTACACCCGCCACCTGCTGGCCTCGGTTCCATCGCCCAACCCCATCGTGCAAAGGCAGCGCCGCGAGGCGCGCACCGCATTGTTGTTGTCCTCCGCCACCCAGGGTTCCTAGCGGTGTATCCACGACTGGGAATTGATATCGGCGGCACTGGCATTTCCGCCGTCGTGATGGATGTCGATGGAAGCGTCAGGGGCCGCGCCAGCACCGGCACCCCCGCCGAACACGGCGGGGATGCCATGGTGGCGGCCTGCCGCGAGGTGGCCGCCCTGGCCACGGAACGTTCCGGCCTGGTCCCGCGCGTTGCCGGTGTCGGGGCCGCGGGCGTCATCGACGCCGACGGGGTGGTCCTGGCAGCCAGTGATTCGTTCACCGGCTGGGAGGGCTACCCGCTGGGCGAGCGGCTCAACGCGAGCCTGTCCATGCCGGTCAGCGTCGGCAACGACGTTGCAGCCTTCGTGCTCGGCGAGCAGCGCTTCGGCGCCGGCCGGGGGCTGGAGAACTTCTTCGGCATCGCGCTGGGAACGGGCGTGGGTGGCGGGCTTGTCCTGAACTCCGGCCTGCACACCGGCGAGCACGGGGCCGCGGCGGAGATCGGCCACATCCCCGGCTTCGGCGACCGTTTGTGCACCTGCGGACGCAAGGGCCATCTGGAGACGATTGCCGCGGGCCGTTCGATCTCCTCGCTCTATGCCCAGGCAACGGGCAACTCCTTCAGCACCAAGGACGTGGCACGGCTGGCCCGCGAGGGCGATGACACCGCCGCCGGGCTCTTTGCCGACGCCGGCGCCGGGTTGGCCAAGGCCGCGCTGATGATCTCGGGCATCCTGGATGTCTCTGCGCTCATCATCGGCGGCGGCGTGGCCCTCGCCTGGGATCTTCTGCACCCCGCCATGGCTGAATCCCTGCGCCGGACCCCTCCCATTTCCGGGAACCCGGTCCAGGTTCTCCGGAGCGAACTGGGAACCGACGCGGTGGCCATCGGCGCCTCGCAGTTCGCCGACTCGCTGCTCTAGGACGCAGTCGGTCCAAGCACGCCCCGCGGGCGGCGCGATCCCCCGGAAACGGGCGATCGCGCCGCCCGCGGGTGTTTAACCGGCTCGATCAATCGGCGCCCGGTTCGCCGGCGGGCTGCTCCTCCACCGAACGCCGGGGCTTGATGATGCGCGGCAGCGCGAACAAGAGGATGAAGACCGCCAGCATGATGGAACCGCCGACGAACACTCCGATGAGCCACCCGTCAAGCACCTGCACCACGAACCAGACGCAGCCGGCAACCAGCATGCCGACCCCCGGAATGACGATCTTGAGAATGGCATGGCCCATGCGCACGGTGGTGATCTTGACCCGGTGGCCGAACAGGTGCCGGTGCACCGCCACCGGGGTGACGATCAGGACGATCAGCAGGGCCGAGAAGACCAGCAGGACCATGTAAAAGGCCCGGTCGGCGGCATTGAGAATCGTGAATCTTGACTGGAAGGGCAGCACCACCAGGAAAGCCGCCAGGATCTGGACTCCGGTCTGCATGACCCGGAGTTCCTGCAGCAGTTCGTTCCAATTTCGGTCCAGACGCTCTTCGACGGTCTCATGGCGGCCTTGCGTCATAGGATCTTCCTCCCGCCGTCCGCGTGTTGCCCGGTCAAAAATTTCCCCCAATTGGGTGATGAGTATCAACCTATCGAAAGCGGCGGACTTATGGGGTTAGAAAAGGGGAAGGATTTGTACCGCTGGGGGTCGATGGAGTCTAAGCTGGCTAAATGACCGCCCACCCATTTGACCTCCTCACCGTTGATCAGCTGCGCCACAACGGGTCATTGAAGTGGACCGAATACCCCGGGAGTTTGGGGGCCTGGGTAGCGGAAATGGATTTCGGAACGGCCCCTGGCGTCATCGAGGCAGCGCAGCAAACACTGGCGATGGGGCTGACCGGATACGCTCCCAGTTCCCTGGTCCGCGACATGCAGCAGGCCACCTCGCAATGGCTCGACGCCCGCTTCGGTTGGAGGGTTGAAAGCGAACAGATTCGACCCATCAACAGCGTTGCGGCCGCCCTTGACGCTGCCATCATGCATTTTTCACCGAAGCACCGTCAGGACGCCCCGCTGGTCCTGCTCACCCCTACCTATATGCCCTTCATTTCGGCGGCCTCGCGTTTCGGCAGAAGTTCCAAGCAGGTGGCCATGCTCCAAACCGAAACCGGGTGGGAGCTGGATTGGGCGGAGCTTGAACAGGCACTGAGCGGCGGGGCGTTGCTTGTCCTGGTGAATCCCCACAATCCCATTGGGAAGGTCTACTCCCGGGAAGAACTGCAACAAATCTCGTTGCTGGTTGAGGCGACCGGGTCGCGGGTTCTCTCCGATGAGATCCATGCACCCCTCGTCTATTCGGGATCCACGCACATCCCTTATGCATCCATAAGCGCGATCGCCGCCGGCCATTCGATCACCGCCGTCGCTGCGACAAAGGCGTTCAACCTGCCCGGACTCAAATGTGCGCAACTGGTTTTGACCAACGACGTCGACAGGACGGTCTGGTCCCGCGTAGGCCATGTCCCCGAGCATGCGGCGGCCAACGTAGGGCTTGCTGCCACGACCGCGGCCTATCGAACGGGGTCCGGGTGGCTTGATGGCGTCGTCGATTACCTCGATGCATCGCGCATCCTGCTCGGTAGGCTGATCGCCGAACACCTGCCCCAGGTCAGGTACCAGGCACCGCAAGGAACCTACCTTGCCTGGCTGGATTTTTCGCGCCTTGCACTTGAACCCAATCCAGCGCAATTTTTCCTCACCGAAGCGCAGGTCGCCCTGACCAGCGGAAACGCTTGCGGAAAAGGCGGCAGCGGGTTTGTCAGGCTCAATTTCGCCACGCCAGGTCCCGTATTGGGCGGCATGATCCACCGGATGGGTGCCGCCGTGGATGGGTGCGACAAGTTTGATGCCACCGACCCGGAATTCGCCAGTTGAGGTGAAGCCGGTGGATAGGCCGCCGCTGGTGGGGCCCGGTGCGTTGTTGCCGCGTCCGGACGACCGCCAGCGTTGGCGGAGGTTTGACGCCGATGTGGAAAGCTAGAGCCATGATGCCGCGGACGCCGGACGGTGCCCGACGACGGTTTGCCACGGCCGCCATGGCCGGTGTCGCCATCTACGTCCTCGTCGACGTCGTACTCCAGTTCCTGCCGCCGTACTACAGCGTGATCAGCGACGCTGAAAGCAACCTGGCGGTCGGCCCATTCGGGTGGATCATGAACCTGAATTTTCTCGGCCGGGCACTCACCACCCTGTGTGCGATCGCCGCCATCAACAGGGTCGGACCGGACACCGGACCCCGGCGGACCGGAGCGGTTCTTATGGCCGCCGGCGGCCTGTGTTCTGCGATCCTGGCCTTTTTCCCCACCGATGTTGCCGACGCCGGCATACTGGCTGCCACCACGGTGGGCATCGTGCATCTCTACGTGGCCGGGTTGGGGTTCATGGCCGCGCTGACCGGCATGCTCGTGCTGACCCGCTGGACACGCTCCAGCCCGGAACTGGCAAAGGCACACCCGGCGGCATTCACTCTCGCGGCCATTGCTGCCGCCGGGCTCGCTTCGCTGGGTCTGGCCGCCGCGATTGGGCCGGATCTGTTGGGGCTCGCCGAGCGAGTCTGCCTCGCCGGGGTGCTCGGTTGGGTTCTGGTGGTGTGCGCGGCCATCAGGCGGCTGCCCCGACGTCCGTGGCCGGACCCGCTGTTGCCACGGCATTCCCGGGAGAGAATCCTCTGACGCATGGGGCGGCCGGCGGCGGCGCATGGCGAACTTGACCACCTCGGCTTGGGGCTCGTGGCCGAGGCCTCGATCCCGCCGTGGTCCGGTCACCGGGCTTCCCGGCCAACGTCAACGGGCGATGGTCCTCCTCAGATGCGACGTGGCGATCGGCTAGACGGCTCGGATGTTTGCCAATAGCTGTTCAAACGGCAACGAGCTCATGGTGTCTCGGGGGTTCGCCGTGTCACTGACGTTGGGGGCAATCGACCGGGTGTCGCCTAAGTCTTGAATCACGGGCGCACTTCCACCGCCGCGGGCCATCATTGCCAACGCGAGTTCGCGCCCGGCAAGCCGTTCACGATCGGCCAGGGCACCATGTCCCTGGTCCGCGCCCCAGTCTTCCGGCGAGGCAAAAACGCTGGTGGGCATGATCGAAGCGCGCAGGTAGCTGAAGATCGGCCGCATCGCGTAGTCGATGACCAGGTTGTGGCGCGGGCTTCCGCCTGTGGCAGCCAGGAGGACCGGCTTTTCCTCCAGCGATTTCGGATCGAGCACGTCGATGAAGGACTTGAACAGTCCCGAGACCGAGGCCGTGAAAACGGGCGAAACCATGACAAGCGCACCGGCAGCAGTGACAGTATCAATCGCTTCCTGGAGCCTCGGCGGGGCGTATCCGGTAAGCAGGTTGTTGGTGATGTCGGTGGCGTAGTCGCGGAGCTCGAGGACTGTGACATCGGTCTGGAAACCCCTGGCTGCCAGCTCGTTGGCAGCCGCTTCAGCGAGTTGGCGACCGAGCAAGCCCGAGGTCGATGGGGTGCCGAGACCGCCTGAAACTACAACGATTGACTGGTTCATGATCTGGGAATTTCCTCTCGAGGATTGAATGCGTTTGCATATAAAACACGAGTGGTTGCGATTTCATTCCCGGGAACGCCCGAAGGACCTACCCCTGATTCTCCGGGGTATCGCCATTGCCCCTTCGGGATGGCAACGGCATGGCACAAATGGCCCCGAGGCACCGTCCGCGCACCGCCGCGATTGCGGCGTAGAGGGCCACGGCCCCCGCGCCCAGTGCCGCAACGACGGCCTGCTGGCCCCACAATGAAGCCGCCATCGATGCCAACACCAGTGAAACAGCCACCCATATCAATCGGTCACGAAGCAAAGCGTGTCCACAGCCTTTCCCGGGATCTCGATCTCCTATACCCCTAAGGGTATCCCACGGAGTCGACGCTCCGCCTTAGGATCGACGCCCGGCCCGGCTTAGGCGCAGGACGCCGGCCCCGACCACACCGATCAGCACGCCGATCAGGACGATGTAGAACGCAACCGAAAAATACCCGTTGGCACTCGTATGCGGGTTCAGGAAGGGGTAGGGGAACCACGGATCCCCGGTCCTGGGATCCAGCACCAACGCCCCTCGGACCAAGGTGTAGCCAGCCCAGAGAATCGGAAAGGCAACAATCGCCCAGAGCGCCTTCGCATTCAAGGGGCGGCGCCCGGGGGCAATGAGCCAATCAAGCACCATGACAACCGGCCCGATGACGTGCAGGATCTCATTCGACCAGCCCACGGTTGCCCCTTGCGGCAGTTCGATGCCCCGCAGCAGCAAGTTGTACACAACACCGGTCGTGGCCATGTACGTTGTCGCCCCGGCCCGAAAAATCGTCCAGCCTTGGGAATCGCTCTTACGTGATGAAAGCGTGAAGATGCCCACGAACAGCGCCAGAGCGGCAATGACATTGGCTTCCACGGTGAAGAACGAGAAGAAGTTCTGGACCACGAATCCTACTTCGCCCTTGCCCGCGCTTTCGTTCTGGATCGTCCGCTGAATCTGGGCGACCAATGCAGCCACAATGGCAATGGAACCGCCAATGCGAAGCAAGTAGGCCAAAGTCCGTCTCATAAGGGGAATTACCTTTCTGGATACTCCCCACAGCCTAATCTGCGCACCCAACGCACCATCGGCATGACACCTCGACACGCTCTGACTTTTACATGCGAAGGCCCGGGCGGGAGCGAGAAGCTATCACCCAGGCCTTCGCCATCCGCCATTAGTCGGAGTGCTTGTGCTCAGTGTCCCCCAGCCCGAAGGCCATGGGCCCCTTGATGAGACGGAACAGGCCGAGTCCTGCAATCAGGACACCGATTGCGAAGCCGATCCACAGGGGGCTGATAACACCGCCGAGCGTGTAGCCGCCGCTGACGAGGAAGATCAAGAAGAGCACGGCAATGCTGCCTCCGCCGATGAGCAATCCATTGGCGTGGTGCTTCACTTGAACATGTTTGGGTACTTGCGGGCCACTGCCCGTGTCCGGAATTTTCGATTCGTTGCCCATGTCAGATCATTCCTTTCTATCGACAAGGCCCGACTCCCCCGCATGCCGTGCACAGGATGCACAGCAGTATTGGCCCGTCTTCGATTGAAGCCCGTGGCCAATGATGGCGCATCCGCAATGCGCACACCGTGGCGCCATCAGGTGAATGGCGCATTCGAATGAATCAAATACGTGCTGCTGCGTTCCGCGCGTGATGATGAACGTCTTGTCGTAATCGTTGCCGCAAACGTCGCATACTCCCATGCGTTGCCTCCGATAACCACAACAATCCCCGCGCCATGACGATAGGTCGGAGCCGATTCCGGTTCCCTGACGTCTAGTCGACTTATCACGAGTGTTCGTGGATTCGATCAACCATTGATACGTGGAACCGTCGCTCGGTTGCTTCCGGCCCGGTGCTTGCGCGGATGTTGTTCGTTAACACCAGATTTCCTATTTGAGGTCCGTTGACCCAGCAACTTCGCTGGTGAACCACCTTTGACGCTACGCCTATCGCCCGGGGCTTGCTAGTGGTTTTTTCTGACAACGACTAACGCTGCGGACTGGCCAGGTTTCGCAAGGCGGCAAGCTGGCGAAGTCCATGCGGTTGGCACATGACGCGCTGGCAGAAATACGGATCCGCGGTTCGCACCGCTTCAAGCCCAGTGTTGCGTGACAGGCCTCATGTCACCCGGCATCGTACCGGTCCTCGTCGGAGTCCCCGTGGCGGTGTTTGGTTGAATCGTTGCCCGATCCATCCGGCAATTCATCCACGCTGCGCACGGAGGACTTGGGTTTCCCTGCCGATGCACTTGCGACGTCCTCTGCGGCTTCGTTGGACCGCGGGCTCTTGGTCTCGTTCATGGTGTGCTCCTTGCGTTCACTAGTTGGCACAACAGTTGCCCCGAAAGTTTTGGCTCAAAAATAATAGAGAAGCGATGTCGTGCCCCGTACCTTCCGGCAGGAAAATACCTGGGGTCGATTTCGTCGGAGTTGCCCTGCCGAATCCGAGGTTGGGGCTTGTGGGATCAGGCGAAAACAACAAAGACAGTGGGCTCCAGTCCAGTGTTCGTGCGGAGTGGGAGCCTACTCGAGATGCTGTCACTTCAAGATGAAGAACGAGAAAATTCGCTGCCGTTTCGTGCCATGCAGACTTCGATTTCTTGGGTACCTTCCGGATTCCCGGAGGCGTATTTTAAGCTTAGACCTGATGCACCCAAAGCAGCTATGAACGATTCGGATGTCGAAACAGCAGCCGTTGGTTCGCCACACCTGCCACCTACATCTTGGCGAATCCAAGGTCGACGCAGACAACAGGCCCTACGGATCCGGCAACTTATTTCCAACGCCCGATCAGAGACGGCACGCAGCCAGGTTCGAGCCTCCAACCCATGGTTGTTCGACTTCTGCTGTATGGCTTTAACCACAAAGGAGATGCGTTGCCTGTAATCATGGCGTGCGACGCGCTGGGACCACTTCAGGTCCTGCAGGGAGCCCGGCTGCACCCATACTTCTATTGAATCCGCGTCCGGCAGGGTTCGTGGCACGACGCCGAAACCTCCCGTTCGCGAAGAATTGTTGCCCATTTTGGACGCATGGGCCCTATCCGGGTTTAGCCTTTGGAGATGGAAAAAATCTTTGAGTACTACATCAAGACCACGCCAGAGAAGCTCTGGGCGGCGTTGACCGACCCGGAGCAAACGGCCATCTACTACTTCGGCAATTCCTACATCACCGATTGGGTTCCGGGTTCCGCTTTCACCACGACGAATCCCAATGCCGACGGCCCGTTGGGCGAGGGAACCATTGTTGAATCCGAGCCGAACCGCAAGCTGGTCGTGACGATGACGGCGCTGTGGAGCGAAGCCGTCCAAGCCGAGGGGGAAAGCCGCATCACCTACGAGATCACCCAGATCGAGGACACCTGCCTGCTGACGGTGACCCACGATCGGATGAACGCAGGTGCACATGGCGAGCTATACGGCGGCTGGCCGATGATCCTCTCCGGCATGAAAACCTGGCTGGAAACGGGTGAACGGCTGACCACGCCCGGCTCGTTGATGTACACCTGAGCGGCCCCGCCCTGGGCTGGTTACTAGTGCACGGAGAATTGGATCCGTTGCCAGCCGCTGGCGCCGTTGGGCGCCGGGTTCGCCTTCTCGCTGCTTTGAACCACGCCCTGTCCATCGATCGCCCGGACGCTGACGGTGTGGTTTCCCGACGTCCCGCCGTCCCAGACGTAGCGCCACTGCCGCCAGGTGTCGAGGGATGCCTCGGCACCCAGCTCGGCGTCCACCCACGCGCCGTCGTCGATCTGGACCTGCACCCCGGAGATCCCGCGGGTCTGTGCCCAGGCGGTTCCGCCCATGACCACCTTGCCCGCAGGGACCTTTGCAAAGGAACGCGGTACGTCCACCCGTGAAGACATCTTGATGGGGCCGTGATCCGACCATCCGCGGGTGGTCCAATACGCGACCTTGTCCGCGAACCGGGTCACTTCCAGATCCACCACCCACTTGGTGGCGGAGACGTATCCGTACAGCCCGGGAACCACCATGCGCACCGGGAACCCGTGTTCCAGCGGCAGCGGCTCGCCGTTCATGCCGATCGCCAGCAGGGCCATGCGCTCGTCCGTCAAGACTTCCAGGGGCGTGGAGGCGCTGAATCCGTCGATGGACGTTGACAGCACCATGTCCGCGCCTGCCTTCGGAACCGCTCGTTCCAGGAGAAGCCGCAGCGGGTATCCCAGCCACTTGGCGTTGCCGATCAGCGGCCCGCCCACCGGGTTCGATACGCAGGTCAGTGTCAGGTAGCTTTCGACCAGGTCTTCCTTGAGCAGTTCCGCAAAGTTGATCGTGAATTCCTTCTCGACCATCCCGTGCACGCGCAAGGACCAGTCGGCCGGGTTGATGCGGGGCACCGACAGTGCCGTATCGATGCGGTAGAAATCCTTGTTCGGTGTCACGAATTGCGGCATGCCGGCCAGGTCGATCTGCACGGCCTCCGGCAGGGGTTTCGCCGGCACCTTGGCCGGGGGCAGGCCCAGCGCCGCGCGCGCGGCGTCGGCCACGTTTCTGGCCGTGGCCAGGGACTTTCCGACCCCCGTGGCAATCGCCGAACCGACCAAGGCAAGGCCTGTTCCTAACAGGAAGTTCCTGCGCGAGGCACCGGGCACGGCTCCGGAGTCGTCGCCGGGGCCTGGGGCCCGGGAAGCGACTGCCAACCTCGTCAACTTGCGCAGCACGATCAGCGAAGCCACGGTTCCGAGGATGACCGGAGTCAGATCGGCCAGACCGGTGGCCGGGCGGGAAATCACTGCGCCGCCGATGGCGATCGCCAGGACCACGATGCAGCCCGACGCAATGGCGATACTACGCTTGGCAATCAACCCGACGATCACGGACGCGACCGCGGCGACCACGCCCATCGAAACAAAGAGCGCCAATTTGTCGTTGGTGCCAAAGGTGGCGATAGCGAGGTCCTTGAGCCACGGCGGAGTCAGATCGATAAAGACCGCCCCCATGGCCACCAGCGGTGCCGAAGAGGTGGCGAAGAAGGCCGAAACCAACTGAGCCACCGAAAAAAGCACCGCCGCCGACGCGAAACCCGCGAGCCCGAAGGCTCCCAGATCACGCAGCCTGGTTGCTGTTCTCTCGTTCATGAGTGCACCTGCCCCGTACGTTGTGTTTTGTCTCCACCGGCATACCCGGGAAGCGCTAATCACTTCGTATTCGGAACGGTACCACCGACGGATTGGTTGGCGGGAGCAATTTCCGTGTGGGAAATCAGAGAGCTTGGACCATGATCGGATCAGTCGTCGGGGCCGGGGAGCCGGAAGCCGGTTCCACGGTGATGCCGAAGTGCGTGACACCCTCCATCGAGCCGGAAACCATGACCATTCCGTCGGTTTTCGTTCCAGTAACCATGCCCGCCGATACCGCACCGGTATCCGAGATCAGCCACAGTTCGTATCCCTTGTCGCTGGGCAAGGTTGGCAGGCCCTCCGTGGTCACGGCCATCATTCCTTCGGCGGCCGAGTACGCCAGGGTAACCCGGGCACCGTCGTCCATCCGCTGGGTCTTGGACTTCACGTCACTGGCCGTCAGGATCTTGGTCAATTCGGCCCGTTGGTCGTTCAAGGCGGACAGTTGCTGCTCGAGCAGTTCCTGCTGCGCGTGTTGGTTCACCACCACCCCGGTCAGGACGCCCGAGGCGATCAGCAGGACACCCGCCGCCAACGCAAACATTCGCTGGTTCATTTTGCCCGCTGCCGGCGCCTTCGCCGTTGGCTCGTGGATTGGGGATGCGGATTCCGGCTGTGTGTTTTCGGCAGTCGATTCCGCTGGCGGAGTTTCCGCAACAGGCGCGGCCGGCTCTTCGGCTTCCGTTTGAACGGGCGGAAGCTGAGGGGTGTTGCGGATGGCGGCCATGATGTTTGCCTTTACCCTGGCAGGAGGTTGCACGGGTTCGGCAGAGAGCCCAAGGAGCGCAGCAGTTTCCTGCAGGGCATCGATTTCGTCACGAACAGCCTCGGAAGCCTCTGCATGCTGAAGTACTTCGTCGCGCTCCGAGTCGTCAAGCGCATTCAGGGCAAAGCTGCCGGTCAGCTCGTTCTTGTGCTTTTCCATCACGCCACCCCCATTAGGTCTCGAAGTCTGTTCATACCATCGCGTATCCGCGTTTTTGCGGTCCCCACCGGGATCTTGAGTAACTCGGCCACTTCCAGATGTGTGTAGCCGCCGAAGTAGGCCAGCTGGATGGCGTCACGCTGTGTTTCGCTCAGTCGTTCCATGGCTTGCAGAACGCGACGGCTTTCGTCGTGTTGGATGGCCGTTTCTTCAACGTCATCATAGCTTTCCTGAAATTCCTTCATGCCTTCGCGCAGGTCGCGGTCATTGCTCGCCTGGCTTGCCCGAACCCTGTCGACGGCCCGGCGGTGAGCCAAGGTCAACAGCCACGTGATCGCCTTGCCCCTGGCCGCGTCAAACCGCGTCGCCTGCTGCCAGGCCTCCACGAACACCTCTTGGGTCACTTCTTCACTTTGCGCCTCGTCCTTCAGGACGCGTCGAATCAGGCCAAAAACCTGGGAAGACAAGCGATCGTAGAGTTGTTCAAAAGCGTTCTCGTTGCCCTCGGCAATCTGGAGCATCAGGTCTTCAGGGGTGGGAACGGAAACGTGTTCCGTGTCACCAAGTCGATGTGAGCTCATGCGTTCAAGGGTCTCATGCATTTCAAACCTCACCCACCATCTTTACTGGCGCGGCTACTAGAAAAGTCGTATCTTCCGATCCCCCCAAGAGATCGTCATAGATCCCAATCAGGGGGCTGGTGCTTGACGAATCTTTATCTCGTCGAGCACCAACCCCCTGGATGGCAAATGCGTTGTGATGGTGGTTGCGGCAGTTACTTCTTTGCCGGCGGCATCAGCACCGAGTCGATGAGGTAGACGGTTGCGTTTGCGGTCTGAACGCCACCGCAAATCACCTTGGCGCCGTTGACCTTGATGTCGTCTCCGCTGCCGGTGACCTTGAGGTCCTGGCCTTCGACGGTCTTGTGGGTTCCGTCGATGTCGCTCGGGGCGATCTGGCCGGCGACCACGTGGTAGGTCAGGATGCTGCTGAGGGTATCGGCATCGGCAACCACTGCCTTGAGGTCCTTTTCCGGGATGGCGGCAAAGGCTTCATCGACCGGGGCAAAAACGGTGAATTCTCCACCGTTGAGCGTGTCGACAAGGTCAACCTTGGGGTTCAGCTTGCCCGAAACCGCAGCCGTCAGGGTCTTGAGCAGTGGGTTGTTGGAGGCTGCCACTGCCACCGGATCCTTGGCCATGCCGGCCACCGATCCATCGCCGCTCGGGACTGCCTTGGCGTATGCTGCGCAGCCCGAACCAACGAGGTTGGCGGCGGGATCCATTGCCGATTCGCTGGCCATCGCGGAGCCACTGGACGATGCCGGTGCGCTGGAGGTGGCCATCGGTGCGGACGGAGCCATGGACTCGGTGGCACTGCCTCCGGTGCCCGACGAGCAAGCGGTCAGCCCAACCATGGCAACTGCGATCAATCCGAGTCCTGCAGCAAACTTGCTGTTCATGCGCTTCATGTCATTCTCCTTGCCATGCGGCGGTTCTAGGCCGCCGCGCCTTCCCGACCATGCGGTGCGGGCTGTCATGAAGCATTCGGTGCGGTGCGCACGACGGATTGGAAGAATTCAAAAAGTTTTTTCGTGGCGCACGATTTTGCCGAAAACACGCGACGACATCGGGGTCGGACTGCCTGTACACACAGAAAAGTGGAGAAGAGTCATCTCTTCTCCACTTCGTTTACCCGGGTTTCCTTCACCCGGCTCAATGCTTCTTGGTGATGTGGGTTACCTGTTCGGTGTCGGCCTCCGGGGCGTTCTTCGAGCGCTTTTCGGCCCGCCGCTCCTTGATGGTTTTGCCGTGTGGTTTCTTGTGTTCGTGTCTATGTGGTGACTTGTCCGGCATGACATGCCTGCTCTCCATTGTGCTGGGATAGCCGTTGACCGCTGATGGTCTCCCAAAACGAACGATACGCTTGCGCCTTTGCCGGCGCTAGGTCTTTTTTTGGCAGCAAACATGTCAAGCGAGTTCTTAACCCTGCATCCAGGAACGGCTCTTTACGTCCGACCTGTGCAGACATAGGCTCTGGGTCATGTCGGTGATGATGAGAACCATCCAAACAGCTGTACCGCCCACGATCCTCTACCAGGACAAGGCACGGGATGTCTTTGCCGCCCAACCCGGCTTGACCCGGCTGGGACAGCGGCTGATCGCCACGTCCTTCGATTCGGCACAGATTTCCACGAGGCACACGGCCGTCAACGAATTCACCACCGAATCCGTGGCCAAGAATCCGGACTTCTTCGACGCCGATTCGGGGCTGCTGCTCAGTCCCAGCACCAAGGTTCGCAACGAGCTTTTTGCCTCGATCGCGCCCGGGCTCTACATCGAAGCTGCACAGAAGGCGCTTGACGCCTGTCCGGATCTCACTCCCGCCGACGTATCCCATGTCATTACCGTCTCTTGCACCGGCTTCTACAATCCGGGCCCCGACTACCAACTGGTCAGGGCCCTGGGCCTTAGCCCCTCCACCCAGCGCTACCACCTTGGTTTCATGGGCTGTTATGCGGCGTTCCCCGCCCTGCGCGCTGCCAAGAGTTTTTGCGACGCCGACCCGAACGCGGTCGTGCTGGTGGTGTGCGCCGAACTCTGTTCGCTGCATGTGCGCAGTTCGAATGATCCGGACACCATCATGGGGTCTGCGCTCTTTGCCGATGGGGCGGCGGCCGCCATCGTCACGGCGCGGAACCACCACGGGCCGGGGCTGCAACTGGACCACTTTGAAACGGTTCTCACCCCGGTCGGCGAAGAAGCAATGGCCTGGAACATCGGGGACGAGGGATTCGAAATGGTCCTGGGCACCTACGTTCCCCACATCATTGACGACCACATTGTTGGGGCGCTGGCCCCCTTGCTTGTCCGCGACGACTCCCTGGACACGACCTACGCCAACATTCCGCACTGGGGAATCCATCCCGGCGGCCGGGCGATCCTGGATCGGGTGCAAAAACGCCTGGAGCTCAGCGAGGAGCAGCTGATGCCGGCGCGCAGGGTGCTCAACGACTACGGCAACATGTCCAGTTCCACCGTGATGTTCGTGCTCAAGGACATCATGGAGGAGCACCTGCCGAGCGTTGCCCAGGCCGGCGAGCGCGTGTGTTCCATGGCTTTCGGGCCGGGGCTGACGGTCGAAACTTCGTTGATGACCCTGCTGCCGGAAAGAACGGGCTGATCCGCTGCCGTGCAACGAGCCATCAACGCGGTTGAGGAGATGGACCGGCCGGATTGCGACCCGGCGTTGCTGGAACGCACCTATGCCCAGTTCCCCCTGGTAAACAGGTTCGTCTCCGGCTGGCGTCAGGTGTACGTGGCGCTGATCCGGCCGGCGCTTCCGCGCCACCGCACCGGCACCATCCTGGACATCGGTTGCGGCGGCGGCGACATCACCCGGAACTTGTTTCGCTGGGCCAGGGCCGACGGGTTCGAGGTGCGGGTCGTGGGCATCGACCCGGATCCACGCGCCCACGACTTTGCAGTTCGCGCCGCAGCCAAGGCGGGGACCGACCCGACTCTCCTGGAATTCCGCAGGGCCTCCAGCTCCGACCTGGTGGCCCTGGGGCAACGCTTCGACGTGGTCATCTCCAACCACGTGTTGCATCACCTGGGCCCGGTGGAGTTGGCCGGGGTGTTCGCCGATTCCGAACGACTCGCGCGCACCGTGGCCATACACAGCGATATCCGTCGCAGGCGCTCCGCCCTGCTTTTCTTCGGGCTGGCCACCCTGCCGCTGGGCGGGTCCTCGTACGTTCGCCGCGACGGCCTCACCTCGATCCGCCGCAGCTTCACCACCGACGAGCTTTCCCGGGTGGTGCGCCCGGGCTGGCATGTGCATGCACCTGGCTTGTACCGGAACCTGGCGGTCTGGCATGCGCAGGAGGCGACGTCGTGATCGATGTGCTCATTGTCGGGGGCGGGCCGAGCGGGCTCGCACTTGCGTTGATGCTGCTGAAGGCGGGCGTCGGCGTCCGGGTGCTCGAGGCCCGCAGTCAGGTCGGCGGGCATTCGCGCGCCATCGGCATCCATCCGCCGGGCCTCGGGGTGCTTGACCGGCTCGGCGTGGGCCAGGACCTGGTCGGTGAGGGCGTCCGGATATCCCACGGCGTGGGGATGTCCCGGCGGAGGGTGATCGCGGAACTGGATTTTTCGTTTCTTCCGGCGCTCCATCCGTTTGTGCTCTCCCTGCCCCAGGACCGGACGGTTCAAAGTCTGAGGGACCGGTTGGCCCAGGTTGATGGTGATGCCCTCATGCGCGGCGTGGAATTTCGGCGTTTCACTTCCCGTCCCGATCATCATGAGGTTCGGGCTTCCGGCGAGGACGGAAGGTCCCTGGAACTTGAATGCCGCTTTCTCATCGGCGCGGACGGTAGCCACTCATCGCTCAGGGAGGCCGCGTCGATCCGGCGCACCGGGCAGGCCCACCCCGACCGATACGTGATGGGCGACTACGGCGATTCCACGGGATTCGGCCCGATCGCCGCGCTTTTCCTGCACCCCGAGGGAATCGTTGAGTCGTTTCCGCTGCCCGGGGGTGTACGCAGGTGGGTGGCCCGGATCGGGACAGACGATCGCGGAGACCTCGCAGGCCTCGTGGCGCGGCGCACCGGCCACCGGCTGGATCCGGCGAGCAACAGCATGCATAGCCGCTTCCGCACGGCCAGCTACCTGGTGGATCGGATGAACCACGGCCGGGTGGTGCTCATCGGCGATGCCGCCCATGAGATCAGCCCCATTGGCGGCCAGGGCATGACGCTTGGGCTGCTTGATGCCGAAGAACTGGCGCCCTTGCTTTCATTGGCCGTCAACGGCCGGCTGCCAGGCGAACAGGTCAACGGGCTTCTTGACCGGTTCTCGTCGCGCCGCTTGGCCGCCGCGCGCACGGCTGCCCGGCAGGCCCGGGTCAACATGGCGCTGGGACGGCCGCTCAGCCCCTCACTCGTTCCCTTGCGGGATGCACTGGCCTCCCGGGCATTGGCCTCCGAGCGGTTCTCCGCATCCGTTGCCCGGACCTTCACCATGGTCAACCACTGATGGTGTGCCCCCTATCCTCGGGACACACCATCGACGGTTCACTGTTGGAGGCCGGCCGACCCCGCGGCGCTACGCTCCGAAGGCAACCCGTGCCACCGCGACCGGCTGGCCCTGCAACGACCCAGGAATGGCCACCGAACCCGAGTCGCCGGCGGGGCCCTCGATCTCCGTGCCGTCGGCACCGATCCAGTGCGCAACAGCGGTGTCGGAGACCTCCGCCGGCAACGTGATGCTGCCGGCCGACGGGTCGTTGGCCAGGATGAAGAGGTCATCTCCCTTGCGGGTGTAGGAAACCGGCGAACCACCAAGGTTGTCCCCGGCCCGGATCCACGGACGGGTGCCGTAGATGGCATCGCCGTTGGCCCTGAGCCATTCGCCCATGAGGTTCATGGCTTTTTCCTGCAGTTCGGGGATGGAACCGTCGGCGCGGGGGCCCACGTTGATCAGCAGGTTCCCGTTCTTGGACACCACGTCCACCAGCAACCGGACCAGCTCTTCGCCGGAGAGCGAGTGCTCTTCGCTCTCGGCCTGGTTGTAGCCAAAGGAGTAGCCCAATCCGCGGGTGGATTCCCACGGCTCGTCGATGATGTCCTCGATGTGGCGGTACTCGCGGGTCAGGAACCCGTGGTACGGAACGCCCCACCGGTCGTTGACCACCCCGTCGGGAATCGCCTCGAAGTATCGGCGCAGCAGTGCCGCAACGGCGTGGTCTTCATGGCCTTTGCCGCCGTCGGGCCACTCGATGTCGTTCCACAACACGTCGGGGGCGAAGCGCTCGATCAGTTCCTCCAGCTGCGCCGCCGAGTACTTGGCGAAGTGCTCGTCGTTGCGGCGGAAGCGGAACAGATCGGTATCGGACTCGATCGGTGGGAAATCGCTCACGTGCCAATCCAGCGCTCCGGAGAAGTAGACGCCGAACCTGGCTCCCTGCGCGCGGACGGCCGTCCCGATCTCGCTGACCAGGTCGCGTTTGGGTCCGCGTTCCACGGAATTGAAATCGGTGGTTTCCGTATCCCAGAGGCAGAACCCCTCGTGGTGCTTGGTGGTGGGAATGACATAGCGCGCGCCGGCTCCGATGAGCTTGGCAACAAAGTCATCGGCGTCGAATGCCTTGGCATCCCACAGGTCGGCGAGGTCCTCGTAACTGGTGCCCGTGCCGTAGATTTCCTGGTGGCGTTCCCAGCTGGGGCTGCCCGCGATGCGGACCGTGTTGCCGTACCACTCGGCGTACTGGTGGTGCGCGTAGGCGTCCTCCGTGGGCACTCCGCCCTCGCCGTGGGCGGTGGCCCAGGCCGGGACCGAGTACAGGCCCCAGTGGATGAAGAAGCCGAGCTTGGCATCCCGGTACCATTCGGGAACGTCCTGCACGGGGTAGCTCGGCGGGTTGTCCCCGAAGTCCGGGCCTACGCGGGTTTCAAAGTTCAGCAAGGGATTTCCTCAACAATCTGTGCATCCTGCACTCGGGTCGCTGCCGCCGCAAGCCGGGGCTCGACGGCTTCTTCTTGAAACGGGAAGACGGCTGGTTCGGCCTCGTTCCCTGTTGCGCGTTCGTCCACCAGGTGCCAGGCAGCGGCCGCGGCGCCCAGGACGGCCGAACGTCCGGCCAGCGCACCCGGCTGGACCACCAGCGAGTACCCGGAGACCGGCATGTGCCCCGCCAGGGTGTCCGTGATGGCGGGTTCAAGCAGGTCCCAGGCACCGCGCACTCCCCCGCCGACCACCACGTCCCTGACGTCCAGGATGTTGACGGTGGTGGCAATCGCCAGGGCAACGGCCCGGCCCGCACGCGCAAAGGTTTCCTGCGCGTGCGTATCGCCCGAGCGCGCCCGAGCGGCGACCACGTCCGCACCGACGCGTTCATCCCCGCCGCGCATCTCCGCATAGCGTTCGGATATCGACCTGCCGGAGGCCAGCGTTTCCAGGTGCCCGACCTGCCCGCAGGTGCACCTGATGTCGCCGTACCCGGGAGTGTGCCCGATTTCGCCGGCGGCACCGCGCGAGCCGGGGAAGATTTGCCCGTCCACCGCGATGGCGCCGCCCACTCCGGTGCCGAGCATCAGCCCGACCGCGTCTTTCACGCCGGCAAGGGCCCCGTAGCTCATCTCGCCGCGCAGGAAGGAATTCACGTCGTTGTCGATGACCGCCCCGACCCCCAGGCGGGATCGCAGGTCGGCGGCAAGCTCGAACCCCGCCCATCCCGTGAAGGAGGCCGACGCGGCGGTCACCACGCCGTTCTTCTGGTCGATGACCCCTGCTGCCCCCACGCCCACTGCCTTCGCCCGCAGTCCGCAGGCGGATTCCAGCCGCTGCACCAACCCGGCGGCCGCGGCGCTCATGGCCGTCCCGCCGAGTGCTGCCGGCGTGGGCACCGTGCCGGAGGCGATGACGTCCCCGGCACGGTTGCACAGGATCGCGGAGGTCTTGGTTCCGCCGATGTCGATTCCCGCAACAACCGACCGGGCGCTGTTGTTTTCAGGCACCTTAGCGACCGCCCAGACCCGCCATGGAGATGCCCTTGACCAGGTGCTTCTGCAGGGCGATCACCAGGATGGTGGTCGGGACCATGGAGATGATCGCCGCCGCCATCTGCAGGTCCCACCGGGTGCCGGTCAGTCCGGAGAACGACGCCAGGCCGACGGGCAGGGTGCCCATGGAGGCGTAGTCGACCGTCACGATCAGCGGCCAGAGGTAGCTGTTCCAGAAGGAGAGGAAGGTGAAGACCGCCAGGACGGCGACCGCCGACTTCGAAAGCGGAAGGACGATCTGCAGGAAGCAGCGGATCGGCCCCGCGCCGTCGACGCGGGCGGCCTCCTCGAGCTCGTACGGGATGCCGCGGAAGAATTGGCGCATCAGGAAGGTGCCGAAGGCGGTGAACGCGAAGGGCAGGATCAGCGCCTGGTAGGTGTCCACCCAGCCGAACCACTGCATCACGATGAACATGGGGATCACAGTGACTTCCTGCGGCACCATCAAGGTGGCCAGGAAGACCACGAAGACCGCGTCGCGGCCCCGCCAGCGCAGGCGCCCGAACGCGTACCCGGCCATGGTGGAGACCGTCAGCACCACCAGGGTGCCGGCGATGGCGACGAAGAACGAGTTGCCGATGTAGGTCCAGAACGGGCCGAAGGAGAAGACGTCGGCGAAGTTGCTCCAGCGGATCTCGCTGCCGACGAGTTTCGGCGGCATGGAGAACATCTCGGAGTTGGGCTTCAGGGCCGAGAAGAACGCGTAGATCAGCGGCGCCATGAAGATCAGCGCGGCAAGGTAGATGAACACGTGGGCGATGAAGAGCCTGACCCGGGAACCCGTGCTGCTCTCGGGGCCCTTGATTCCGTCGTTCCGGGACGACACCCGTACCTTGCGCGTCGCGGGCGCTTCCTCCCGGACGGACGATTCGATGAGATCAGTGCTCATAGTGCACCCACTTCTTCTGTGCGCCGAATTGCAGGGCTGTCAGCACGATGATGATGGCGAACAGGATCCATGCGGCGGCCGCCGCCAGACCCAGTTCCTGGAACTTGAAGCCCTGGTTGTAGATGAACTGCACCAGCGGCTGCGTCGAATTGCCCGGACCGCCTCCGGTGAGAAGCTGCGGCTGGGCGAAGACCTGCAGGGCGCCGATCATGGTCATGATGGAGGCGAAGAACACCGAGGGGGAAACCAGCGGGATCGTGATCGACCAGATCATCCGCAGGCCCTTGGCGCCGTCGATGCGCGCGGCTTCGATGACCGAATCCGGGAGCTGTTCGAGCGCCGCGGAGAAGATCAGCATGTTGTAGCCCAGTCCCTGCCAGACCGACATGGTGACGACCATGATCATGGCCCACTGCGGGTCCGCCAGGAAGTTTGGAAGCTCGACGCCGAACCACGACTGGGAGGCGCTGTTGAACAGGCCCTGCGGCTGCAGGAGCATTTTCCATACCAACACGTTTGCGACCATCGGGGTGACCACCGGCAGGAAGAAGAGGATGCGCAGCGCCGCCCGACCGCGGATGCGCGAGTGCAGGCTCAAGGCAAGAACCAAGGCGAGGACCACGTTCAACGGAACGTAGAGCAGGGTGAACACGGCGGTGTTGCGCAATGCCGGCCAGAAGTCCGGGCTGCTGGAGAAGAGCTTGATGTAGTTGTCGAATCCGACGAACGTCTTCTCGCCGTAGGTAGGCCAGTTGAAGAACGCCATCACGATCGACAATACGACGGGAACGATGGTGAACAGGGCGAGTCCCGCCAGCGCCGGGCTTACAAAGCCCAGCGCCTGGCGAGATTCGGCCCGAGCCATCGCTCCACGACTACGGTCGCGAACGGTGGTGGTGGACATGAGGTCAAACGCTCCTAAGTTGGTTACTTGCCGAACTGCTGCTGGGCAGTTTCAAGCACCTTGGCCATGGATTCCTGGCCGTTGTAGACGCTCACCAGCTGCGGCTGTACGTAAACGCCGACCTTGGACCAGTTGTCGGAAACCTGCTGGCCCTCGACGTTCTGGAAGGCTGCCTCGAAGGCGGTCTTGACCTGGTCGCGGTACTTGGCGTCAATCGACTCGAAGTACAGCGGCTGGGATTCGGCGCGCGCCGGGTAGCTGCGGCCGGAGGAGGCAATGTGGTCCTGCGACTTCTTGCCCAGGAGCGAACCCAGGACCTTAAGGGCGGCATCCTTGTTCTTGCAGTCCTTGGAGATGCCGTAGCCGGAGCCGAGGATCAGGGACTTGTTGCCGTTGGGGCCGGTCGGCAACGGGGCCATGCCGGCGGTGAAGTTGCTGTCGTTCTCCAGGTAGCCCACGGCGTTCCAGGTGCCGTCCACCGCCATGGCGGCGTTTCCACCCGAGTACTGGGTTTCGCCCCAGCCGGTGTCGGAGGCGCTGGCCACGGGGGCTGCGACCTTCTGCTCGGTGACCAGCGACGAGTACCAGGTGGAGGCCTCGACGAAGGCCGGGTTGGTCAGGTCCAAGGTGCCGTCGGCGGTGGCCGGCTGCACTCCGGACTTGGCGATCGGCAGCGCCTGCCACTGGAAGTCGCCCATGCCCACCGCAAATCCGTACTTCTTGTCGTGGGTCGCGGCCTTGGCGGTGGCCTCGAAATCGTCGAAGGTCCAACCGACCTTCGGCTCCGGTGCGTTGGAGGCCTTGAGCAGGTCGGCGTTGTAGTAGACCAGCATCGTGGAGATGTCGAACGGGATGCCGTAGGTCTTGCCCTTGTTCTTCAGGATATCGAGCGATCCGGGGGCGAAGTCGGCTTCCTTGAGCCCGGCCTTGGTGAGGTCCTCCGGGGTCAGTTCGGCGAAGCCTGCGGTGTAGCTGGAGAGCATGCCGCTGTTCATGCCCGTCACGCAGGCCATGTTGCCCGATGCCATGTTGGTGGTCATCTTTGTAAAGAAGTCGCCCCACGGTGCCGTGCGCAGCGTGATGTTAAGGTCGGGGTTGTCTGCCTTGGCGATCTCCAGCTGCGCGTTCAACGCCGCGGTGTCGTCTTCGCTGCCTGCCCACATGTCGATGACGACGGAATTGTCCCCTGCGGCTCCCGCCGCCTCCTTTGCGCCGCCGCCACAGCCGGTGAGCACGAGTGCCGCAGTTGCAACAGCTGCCACGGCACCAACCTTGAACTTCTTCATCGAATATTCTCCTCAGTTTCTAGGGCGAAGACCGCCCTAGGTGAATGATCGGTTGCCGATCCCAAGCATTGGATCAGCAAGGAAAGACAGGGGCTTCATTCGACTGTCGAACAAAGTTCGCTTACTTTCGCTTCAAGTAAGCATTGCAGATCGTGACCCCCGACACCATCCTTTGGTCGGATGTTTCGCAATAAATTCTTGCCTCCGACCACATTCAAGACGCTGCCAAAATTGCCAAACCCGCCTCCACCCCGGAGTTTTCACGTCCCGGACGTCGCCAACCCATGCGACCAGACATCGGATTTCCATCATGAATATTGCAGTTTGATTGCGCGTCACCGGCTGCAGAAATCACCAGATCGCACGTCGGGACAGCACTTTGTTGCATGAAAAAGCCCCGGGCACATCAACGACCAGTGGCCGTCGTTGCGCCCGGGGCACGGATCACTTGCGAGCTATCGACGCAACATGAGCTCCAGGACGGGCACCGCAACATCGGGACGACGGACGGGAAGGGTCAGTGTGAGGGTGCCGGCAGGCTGACCCGCTGGACGCATGACGTTCGCCTCTTGGTTCGGATCAATCTCATTCATCGCCACCCATGAACCGTCATGCAACAGCCGCGCGTATTCGACCTTGCCCGCAAGGCCTGGAAGGTGAAGGTGCCCCATGGGCCAAGAGAAGACGTGGACATAGAGGCGATCCCCCTTGCGCGTGTAGGTGGCCATGCGCGGCACTTCAAAGGGCGCCCATCCGGCACCCTTGATCGACCTGCCGTGCAGCCGCATCCATGCTCCGATCTCGGCCAGAAGCGCCTGGTCCCTGGGGTCAATTTCGCCCCGGCCGTTGGGTCCGACATTGAGCAGGAAGTTCCCGTCCATCGCGGTCGACTCGATCAGCATCCTCAACAAAAGGTCAGCAGACTTATGGTCATGGTTGTCGCGGTGATAACCCCACGAACCATTGGTCGTCTGGCACGCCTCCCAGCGTTGCGGCACGCCATTGACCTCCAACGGCGCGCTTGGCTGATACTGCTCGGGAGTGACGAAGTCACCCGGAATTCCCAGCCGATCGTTGACCAAAATACCCGGAGAGAGCTCGCGGCAAAGCGCCAACAACCCCTCAGCATCCCAGTCCTCGGACGATTTCCCCTTCCATCCCTGCTTGGTTTCCGGGTAGGTGAAATCAAAGAACAGGTAATCCACCTGGCCATAGTTGGTTAGCAGCTCCCGGACCTGGCCATGTAGGAATTCACGATATCGCCCCATGTCCCGCCCGGCATTCAACGACGAGGCATTTTCATCATCCCTACGGGGATGATTCCAATCCACGGTGAAGTCCGCATGATGCCAGTCAATCAGCGAGTAGTAGATTCCAACCTTTAGCCCCTCCGCCCGCAGCGCGTCAACATATTCCCGCACCAAGTCACGCCCGCAGGCGGCCTGCGACGAATAGTCGGTCAATGCGGAATTCCAGAGGCAGAAACCATCGTGGTGCTTGGCCGTGAGAACCACATAACTGGCGCCGACAGCCTTGGCCTGCCTGGCGATGGATCTGGCGTCGAATAGGTCCGGATCGAAATGATCGAAGTACGGCCGATACTCTTCGGCACTCAGGCGCTCATAGGTTTGCACCCACTCGTGGCGCGCGGCACCGCTGTAGAGCCCGAAATGAACAAACATTCCGAACCGTCCGTCGTCAAACCAATCTTTAGTTTCCACACCAGCCCTAACTTCGAGGTCAACCATCAAATGAGTCACAGGCAGTCTAATGCCAAACATCCGATGTTTGCGGGTTTGGTGGAAGAAATTCTTCTGGGAGCCGAACCGGAAAAACGCGCGCATGGCATGTGGGCGGTTCGATATTCGCGCCCGCCCACATACCGCGCGCCACATGGCTCCTCCGCGGCCGCAACAACCGGGTTCGAGCCAGTGGGCCAGTGGGCCAGCGAAATTTCCTCGATCCCACGGAAATTCAACGTGGCCCCGACTGCGATTTAGCCATTCGACAGCGCTCCCACCGCACCGAATCCAATCTATATGCAGTGAAATTTGCGGTCGCAATTCCTATTGCATGTTCGTTGGTTCGTCTGGAAGGCTGGGGCCATCAATGGAACGCACGACAAGGAGACACGATGGAAATCCAGCAAGGACAAGAAATCATCCTCGGAGACTTGCCCAAGGGGATCACGCTGGCCAGCGAATCCATGGGAAACAAGACGTGGAACGTACTCGGGCACACCTATCTCTCGAAGGTGGAAAGCTCTTCGAGCTTTGCGTGGCTTTCCATGGATCCCTCAGGCACAGGCGTTCCCCCGCACGTGCACCCCACGCAGGACGAGCACATCTACATCATGGAAGGCGTCTACACCCTCTACCTCGATGGAGAATGGACAACCGCGGGTCCCGGCGACACCGTCCGCATGCCCATGGGACTCCCCCACGCCTACTACAACAAGCACGAATCACCGGCAAAGTCGCTCTTCTGGGTCAGCCCAGCCGGACAGCTCTCCGCCCTCTTTGACGAGCTGCACAACCTAACCGATCCGGATGAAGTAGTTCGCCTCTCAGCACTCAGGGACGTCAATTTCCTGCCACCGGGTTCCGTCCCCGGGGCCTGATCGCATCCGAGCCCGGTGTGGAGTTCAGGCCACAGGTGCGGTTGGAACTCCACACCAAACGTTGCAGCAAAGGAGTCTAATTTGAAAGGCCGTACCCTGAAATCGGAGTCCCGGTTCTACGGAACCGACGAAGCGCAGCACCTGACGCTGTCATGGCCAGAAAATGCCGCGTCTCCGCGGGGAATCGTGGCACTGATCCATGGTGGCTACTGGCGTTCGAACCTGTACGCGTCACTCATGGATCCGTTGGCGTCCTCGCTGCTTGAAAACGGATGGGCAGTTGCCAATATCGAGTATCGCCGCGGCGCCTCCGGCCCATGGCCCGCACCTCTGGAGGACTGCCGCCAGGCGCTGAGCGTGGTTCAGGCCGTTGGACGGGAACGCCGAATCCAGGGTCCCGTCATCACCGTCGGCCATTCGGTCGGCGGCCAGTTGGCCATTCTCGCCGCAGATCTGGCAGATGCCGTGGTGGCGCTTGCCCCTGTTACAGATGTAGTGCGGACCTACCATGAGGCCTTGGGCGAGAACGCCGCCCAGGAATACTTCGGAACCTCCCCCGCAGAAACACCCGGAATCTACCAGCAGGCTTCAGCCCTGAGGCAACTGCCGATCCATACCCCAACGCTTCTCATACATGGGGACAACGACTCACGGGTTCCCGTCCAGCAGTCACTGGACTATCTGAGTGCGGCACAGGCGGCAGGCTCGCCGGTCTTTTTACGCGAGTACAACGAACTCAGCCACCTGGAAGACATCGACCCGTCGGCCGCGCACTGGCCCGACGTGCTCTCCTGGATCGCGGGGGTTTCCGCGTCCGCATCAGGTGGGGCCAAGATCGGCCACGCATAGGACTAACGCCAGCGCAGTCGCGCGTCCGTGCTGCTGGTCTTGCACGTGTAGGTCTTACCGTTCGTCTTGCCAACGCCCTTCAGGCCCGCATCCGCCTTGGCACAGTATGCACCGGGTGATACTTGCTTGGCCTTGGCCGTGTTCGTCGATGGAGCCTTGGCCGGAGCAGCCTTGCTTGTCGACGGCGCCACGGACGGGTTCTTGCCGGACAGCTTGATCGGTGTGACCGCTGCGGTTTTTTGAGTTGGGCAGGCCTGCAGAACGCGCTTCATGGCGTCCTTTTCCGCCGCGGTGACGGACAACGCGTACTTCTTCTTGACACCGATCTGCGTGGCTACGTACTGGCAGCGGAAAGCTTTGTTGGTGGGCAGCCATTCGGCGGCGTTGTCGTCACCCTTGGAGCGGTTTGCCGATGCCTGCGAAGCCATGAGGTTCAAGGGATCGTTCGCCACGGCGACACGCTGCTCCTGAGACAGCTTTTGCCCGCCGGAGATCCACACGTTCTTCAGGGCAACCACATGGTCGATATCGACGGAGCCGCTGTTGACCTTCCAGTTGATGGTGGTGCCGGTGTAGGCATCCTTCAGCGTGCCCGAAGCAAGCTGGCAATTCCTGCTGTCCTTGTACTTCACCTTGAACATGTCGCGCTTGAGCGTATCTTGGCGTTCGTCGCACTTGTTGCCGTCGGAGTCTTTCCAGCCGTTGCCGAATTTTGCGTTTCGGTCATATCCGGTGGCGGCCGCCTTGCCCTTGACGGGAAGCGAGTCCAGGGTGGACATCGCGCTCGGCCCCGCGAGCTTCGCACCCGGCACGACCGCCTTGCCTGCGGCCGAAGCCACGGACCCGGAAACCGCCGGCGTATTTATGGTGTTTACGGTGGCGGGATCCGCAACCAGCGAACCTGTCGCAATGAGAACGGACAACATGAGGTAAGTCAGGAATTTCAAAATGCTCTTTCAGGATGAATCAACAAGGCGCAGTGCCGAAGAACCATCAAAGCATGAATGTCCCACCCCTTGGTCACGGAACGCCCCAATCCCGGCTTCAGAGCGCGGCTACTCCGCCTGGGTTCGAGGCCGGACACTGGCCTCGGTTCCGGACACATGGCGCACCGAGGACAGACTGTCGGGGCATTCGATCGCGGGACCCGCCATCACTCCGAGTGCCATCGGTTTCCCCGTTACGGGGGGCGCGTTGGCTGGATTAGCGACAGGCCGACGCAGGGATCGACCCGATCCACTTCACCGAAATCACCTGACACATGAACGTCACACTCGCTGCGTTGTGTATTTTTCGCAGTCTCCACACACCCGGCCAAGATCAAAGCACGACTCGGAGCGGGCAAACCCTCCAACCGCGACGAGCGACGCTATGAGCTCCAACAGCACGAACGCGGTTTCTACGCCGCAGATCGGATGGAGGTAACTTCCGAGCTGGCCTTCTGCCTGGCCCAGCCCCACATTGCGGTCAAGTACGCCCGCCCGGCCGGGCAGGCTGCCGGTTCGCCGCTGCCCAGAAAACCGTGGAACCGCCGATACGGTTCCGAAGCATTCCCCCGTGGAGCCCGTTGCCGCAATTGATGATTGAAAAAGTCCAAATTCTGTCGCCGACCCCCGGATCCATAAGGGATTATCGGAAACTTTCGGTTTGGCAGAACGACAACCACGGGGGCACCTGCATGAAAATCGGGGCGTTGCCACCCCTGCCCCGGAACCGTAACGAGACTTATTGTTTCTCCACGTGTCTGGTTCCCCGTCCAGCAAGACATGGACAATGGCTACATCACCCATGCGCAAACGGAGCCTTATTGATGAAAGAACCAAAAGATCCACGGCAAAGACCGCCTGTCGGCTGCGCCGCCGCGGACTTCAGCGATTCAGGGACAAGGACCTGACTTTCACCGTGAGCGCCGGGGATCGGAAGGCACTTTCCAACCCGTCGAGTGCCCACCCGACGGGCCCAACGCCAGCGCCCAGAGAGAGGCGGGAAAGCGGTCCAATTGTCCATTCGATTTCACCGATCAGCCCGATAGCCGGTTGGCCGTTGATCGGGAAAAGGACCCCGGGTCTACTTGTAGGGAGGAAAAATGATGTGCCGCAAGTCACACCACCCTCTTGTTCATCCGATCCCAACTGCGAGGAGACCGTCGTGGCAGCTACCACGGCCATCGGCTACAGCGTCACCAAGTCCAGCACGCCCAGTAGCCGACGCAACTGGGGCATTGTTGTCATGCTCCTGATTTTCGCGATGCTCAATTTTGCCGACAAGGCAGCGATCGGGCTGGCAAGCAAGCCGATTCGCGAAAGCATGGACCTGAGCGCAAGCCAGTACGGCCTGCTTTCCAGCGCATTCTTCTGGTTCTTCGCCATCGGAGCCGTGGTGTTGACCGCGGTTTTCCGGAAGATCTCCTACAACTGGGCCGTTGGCATCCTCATGATCACCTGGATCCTGACGATGCTGCCGCTGACCACGCAAACAACGTTTGGCGTCCTGCTGGCCAGCCGAATCGCCCTCGGATTCTTCGAGGGTCCCGCACACGCCTTGTGCCAATCAATCGTTCACGGGCTATTCCCGGCAGAGAAGCGGGCCGCCGCCGGCGCCGTGGTCACCGCCGGGACATCACTCGGACCGCTAGTCGCGGCGCCGGTACTGACCTGGATCATCCTGACCTGGGACTGGCACGCTTCGTTCATCTTCTTGGTGGGCGTCAGCCTCGTCTGGACCCTTGTGTGGTTCCTCTTCTCCGACCGCCTTCCATTCAGGAAGCGCATTGAAACCGCCGAAGAGAAGCAAGCCACGGTCGACCCCAACGGCGACATCGTTGTCCCGTTCTACCGACTTCTGATGCTTCCCAGCTTCTGGGGACTGGCACTGCTTTCCTTTGCAGGCTTCCTGATCACGTCGCTGAAGGTCACATGGTTGCCCACGTTCATGAACGAAGGCCTAGGCTACTCGATGGAAACCGTCGGCATGCTGGTCGCCGTTCCCTACGTTTCCGCCATGGTGATTTTGCTTGGCGCGGGCGCGCTCTCCGGCTGGCTGCTCAAGCGAGGTTTCTCCTCCCGCGTGGCCCGGTCGTTCCTCACCGCCGCCCTGCTGCTGTTCGCCGGCGTCTGCATGATCGCCTTCACCCAGGTCCCGGCGGGGCCGCTGCAATTGGTACTGGTGGTCGGAGCCTTCTCCATCAACTCGATCGCTTTCGCAATCGGCTTCGCCGGAGCTTCGGACTTCCTACCCGCCCACCAGCGCACGGCGTTCTTCGGGTGCATCATCGCAGCCTACTCTGTGGCGGGAATGGTCGCACCGTATGCACTGGGACTCATTGTTGAAAGGGCTCCGACCCCTGCCCAGGGATACGCCAACGGGTTCTTCATCGTCGGCATTGTCATTTGCGTCTTCGGCGTTATCGGCGGCCTCATGCTGAACCCGGCCCGCGCCCGGGCACGTCTTCTGGAGCTCACCGCGATCCACGCTGTGCGCAAGCAGACAGCCGAGGACGCCGGCAAGGCACACTGATCCGTTCCGAGCCCATGAGGCCAAACTCAATACATTGATGGCCGCCTGCCCCAGCTCCTTCCGGAACTGGGCAGGCGGCCTTCAACCTCGCGAACGTCCGAGGAGCCCCGCATGAGCCTCCAGCAGGAACAAGCAAACCTGTTGTCGGACCTGATCCAGGACCCGACGCTGGGCCCGGATCCAGGCTCCCGCCATGCGACTTTCAATGTCCCAGCCGCAACCTTTCCGGCCGGCTAAATCGTGGCCACACCCTGCGGGTGCACCTCAGCCAGAGCGATTCCACGTCGAGACTTCGGCCGGATGCCCGGGACACCCCCGATTGCGCTGCCGTCACCTTCTTGGCCTTGCACTTCGCCTCCCAAAAGTAGGGAATTTCATTCTCTTGACGCCAGTCGAGATAGTGATACGCTTTTTGCATGGCTTGCCCTCACGCACAGACGCCCGAAGGCGCCCGCGAAATCGAAGACTCCGTCCGCACCGACTTCCGCAACACCATGTCGTATGGAAGATACCTGGACCTGGAGCGAATCCTTTCGGCGCAGCATCCGGTCAGCGTCCCGGAGCACCACGATGAAATGCTCTTCATCATCCAGCACCAAACCAGCGAACTGTGGCTCAAGTTGGTGCTGCACGAGCTCGTGGAGTCCCGCCGACTGATGGACAACGACGAAATGGGCAAGGCGCTGAAGTGCTTGGCACGCGTCAAACACATCCAAAAGACACTCACCGAGCAGTGGTCGGTCCTGGCGACGTTGACACCTCGTGAGTACGCGCAGTTCCGCGATTCCCTCGGCGCTTCCTCCGGCTTCCAGTCCTTCCAGTACCGCGCCGTTGAATTCATCCTGGGCAACAAGCACGAGGGCATGCTCAAGGTCTTCGAATCGGACCCCGCAGCCCACGAGCTACTGTCCAAGTTGCTGCACGAACCCACCGTCTACGACGCCTTCCTTCACGCGCTTTCCCGCGCCGGCTATGCCATTCCCGAAGACATCCTCACCCGCGACGTCACCAAGCCCTGGGTGTTCCACGAGGCGCTGGTTCCCGTCTTCAAGGAAATCTACGAATCCGACGACACCACATGGAGCCTCTATCAGGCATGCGAAGATCTGGTGGACCTCGAGGACAATTTCCAGGCCTGGCGCTTCCGCCACATGCGAGTGGTGCAGCGGACCATCGGCTTCAAGAAGGGCACCGGAGGATCCTCGGGAGTCGACTTCCTCAAGCGCGCATTGGATCTCACGTTCTTCCCGGAACTCTTTGCGGTCCGCACGGAAATCGGAAAGTAGTTCCGCCCCGCATGAACCCGGCACTCGATGACCTGGACGCCCGCCCCGGCAGCACCACCTCGCTGGTACGCACCATCGTGGGCTTGTACATCCGTGAGCTTGGTGGCTGGATTTCTTCCATGCACCTCATCGCGCTCATGGATGCGCTGGGCACCAGCGCTCAGGTTACCCGGACGGCCATCACGCGCCTCAAGAAGAAGGGAATCCTTGAGCCGCGCACCGTGGACGGTGCGAGCGGGTTCGCGCTAACCGACCCCGGCGAACGCATCCTTGCCCGAGGTGACCGGCGAATCTTCGAGCCGCGCTCCATGTCCCCCAATGACCCGTGGTGTCTCCTTTCCTATTCGATCCCCGAGACCGAACGCGAAAGACGCCACCAACTCCGCCGACACCTTCATGGAATCGGCGGAGGACTGGTCACTCCCGGATTGTGGATCTTTCCCGAATACTTGCGGACAGAACTCTGGGCGATCCTGCAAGCGCTGGAATTGCAGGATCATGCAACGGTTTTCGTTTCACAAAACCCTGAGATGACCGGAAACCTCCGTGATGCAGCCTCGATCTGGTGGGATCTCGAGTCACTGGCGACCTTGCACCACACGTTTATTGCGCTGAACCATGCCGTGCCCGAAGCCGGGGACTCCGAGGCAGCAGAAAGTTTCGCAACATACGTGCGCGCCATCGATTCCTGGCGGACCATCCCCTACCTCGATCCAGGATTGCCCCCTCATTGCCTACCTGAGAATTGGCCAGGCCGTGACAGTGCCGGACTTTTCCTGCGAATTCAGGCAAGCCACGCGGATCCGGCCAGGGGCTTCGTTCAAGCCCTTCGATAAGCGCTGGAAGCCCGCGGAAAATTTCCCCGCACCCCTTGACTGCGGCACACCGCCGGCGCATTCTTCAATCAACCGAGAGGTTGATAAAGAAAGAAGTTGAATACGTGTCGTTCGATGAGCACGCTCTTGACAGGGCCTTCATGGCCCTCGCCGATCCAACCAGACGGCAAATCATAGCCAGGCTTTCCCGTGGCCCGGCCACTCTCAACGAGCTCGCCGAACCGTTCGAAATGACCAAACAGGCGATTTCGAAGCACATTCAGGTGTTGGAGCGGGCGCAACTGGTCACCCGCACCCGCGAGGCACAACGCCGTCCGGTCCACCTGAATCCGGCCCTTCTGGCCGAGCTAACCGGATGGATAGACCAGTATCGACTGGTTACGGAACGCAAGTTCAGCCGTCTCGACGCCATTCTAAAGAATCAATCCGAATCCAACGGATAACCCAACGAAAGTCTCATCATGAGCAATGCATTGAAACTCAGCATCCCCGAAGGAAAACCTTTCATCGACTTCACCCGTGAATTCGATTTTCCCGTTGCCGCAGTGTTCGAAGCACACCGCGACCCCGCGTTGGTCGCCCAGTGGCTGGGGCCGGACGGCATGAAAATGGAAATCGACCACTACGACTTCCGCACCGGGGGCTCCTACAAGTACTCGCATTCAGACGATTCGGGAACGTACGGGTTCACCGGAGTGTTCCACACCGTGCGGGAGAATGAATTTGCCCTGCAGACCTTCGAGTTCGACGGCTACCCGGATGTTGTCGCGATGGACTACATGCGTTTCGAGCCCCTCGATGGCAACCGCTGCAGGCTCGTTGGCCACTCCGTGTATCCCACCCAGGAGGCACGCGACGGCATGGCGGCTTCGGGCATGGAACGGGGAATGTCGGAGGGTTATGTCCGCCTGGAAACCCTCCTCGGCGACCGCTAGGAACCCAAACAGTCGGGGCGCAATCCATTGATTGCACCCCGACTTTCCATGTCTCAGCGCGGACCGAAGACCGTGGAGTCCGCTTGGATCTCATTTGATGCTTCCCCGGCGGGACCACCGGCTTCGGGCCCCTGTTCCTTCCACGTAGCAACCCGGAAAACAAAACGAAATCCCCTGATAAACCTTCGAGTATCAGCAAATTTACCCAAGTCAATTTTCAAGTCGCGATCCCCAGCTGACTGCGCATCCATTTACTGCTCTCAGGGAACATTCAACCGCAGAATGTCGCCATATTTAGGTGAAATATAACAATTTGATTCGCGCAAATTTACATCGGTCACACGCGCTGAATTTAGCCCACCAGTTTGACTTGTCCCTTCGATCCTGTTGCCATGGAAGGGAGCCAGCTGCCACCGTCGAACCGAAGCCTGGCTCATTCGGAACCGCACAGACCGCTAAATTTCGGTCATTTCTATCATTGCGGCGCCTCTCCCTTGCCGGGATTGAGGCCATGGAGCAAATTGCCATGCGGCGCCAAGTACGCCGCACCCGATGCAGGGGAACCCGGAAAGGGTTCCTCCGCGAGGTCGCACCTCCAACCGCGCTTTCCTCATGGAGCGGTTCCGAAATGCCTGAATCCACGGGCAAACAATCGGTTCGAGAAATGAGGAGAAAGCATGGACATGCGAGTCGGAATCATTGGTGCTGGACCAAGCGGAATGGCGCAACTGCGGGCATTCGAGGCAGCGCGAAAGCAAGGCGCCGCCATGCCTAAAATCGCTTGCTTCGAAAAGCAGTCGGACTGGGGCGGACAGTGGAACTACTCATGGCACACAGGCATCGACGGGGCCGGCGAATCGGCGCATTCCTCGATGTACCGCCACCTCTGGTCGAACGGCCCCAAGGAGTGCCTCGAGTTTGCCGACTACACCTTTGACGAACACTTCGGCCGCCCCATCTCCTCGTTCCCTCCACGCTCCGTCCTTTTCGACTACATCAGTGGTCGACTCGAAAAATCCGACGTACGCAAGTACATCCGTTTCAACACCGCTGTGCGCTGGGTCGACTACGACGAGACTACCGAGCTGTTCACGGTCCAAAGCCAGAATGTAAGGACAGGAGAAAGCGAAACCCATGTCTTTGACAAGCTCGTGGTGTCCACCGGACACTTCGCCGTACCCAACATCCCCGAGTTCGAGGGGATCAACACCTTTCCAGGCGAAATCATGCACGCGCATGACTTCCGTGGCGCCGAGCGGTTCGCTGGCAAGCACCTGTTGATGATTGGTTCGTCGTATTCGGCGGAAGACATTGGCATGCAGGCACACAAAATGGGTGCAGCCTCGGTGACCCTGAGCTACAGGTCCGCGCCGATGGGCTACGACTGGCCTTCCACCACCGTCGAACGCCCATTGGTGACCCGCTTCGAGGGGCGTATCGCCCACTTCGCCGACGGCACCAGCGGCGAATTCGATGCGGTGATCTTGTGCACCGGATACCTCCACAAGTACCCGTTCCTGCCGTCCACCATGGCAATAAGCTCTTCAAACGTGTTGTACCCCGGCAACCTGTACAAGGGTGTTGTGTGGCAGCAAAACACCAACCTGTTCTACCTGGGAGCCCAGGACCAGTACTACACCTTCAACATGTTTGATGCGCAGGCTTGGTATGCAAGGGATGTCATGGTCGGCAAGATCGAGCTTCCACCCGCCGAGGATCGGTCTTCCGACATCAGTCACTGGCTCGAACGCCAAAGCGCCCTCGAAGGCCACGACGCCGAGGCCGATTACCAGACCGACTACGTGCGGGAGCTCATCCACACCACCGACTACCCGGAATTCGATCTCGACTCTGTCAATGCGCTGTTCAAGGACTGGATGCGCCACAAGAGCGAAGACATCTTGGGGTACCGCGACCAGACCCACCGCTCGGCGATTACCGGAACGATGGCGGAACCGCACCACACGCGTTGGATCAACGCCATGGACGATTCCTTCGAACGTTATCTCAACGGCCCTTCGGAGAACGTGAACACATTTGCCATGGCAACCCTCGACCTAGAGGGACGTCTCGCCGGGCACAAGTAGCAGCGACCTAGCGCCAGGAACCCGCGTCGGGGGCGCCCCCCCCCCCCCCGGGGGGGGCCCCCCCCCCCCCCCCCCCCCAAAAAACAAACAGCGAGACAAACAACCCCCACACAAAGAAGGCGAACAAGGGCTACCCCAACAAAAACAAAAACACCCCGGGG
>NZ_JBIBDE010000004.1:0-95982 GCF_042901625.1 Paeniglutamicibacter sp. NPDC012692 | reverse complement strand
GTTTTTTTTGTTTATGTGGGGGCCGGGGGCGCGCCCCCCCCCCCGCCCCCCCCCCCCCCCCCCCCCGCGGGGGCCCCCCCCCCCCCCCCCGGGGGGGCCCCCCCCCCACGCCACCGCTCAATGCAAAAGGGCTGTCCAACCGTCCCGTTCACAATGCGGGAGCCGTTGGACAGCCCTTCCTGATCCGTTCCCCGCGGGGTGACGGTTTACTTGCTCGGCAAGTCCAAGGACTGGCCTACGAAGATGAGGTTTGCGCTCGGAACAACATCGTGGTTCAGCGAGTACAGGTCCTGCCAGCTGTTCAGGCCGTGCGACTTGGCAATCTTGAACAGGGTGTCACCGGACTTTACCGTGTAGTTCTTGCCCGAATCCTTGACGTTTACGTTCACCGCGGGGGCCTTGGCGACAGATGCGGCAACGCGCTTGCCGCTGGATGCGAAGCTCTTGGCCGGAACCGACTTGGTCTTGTAAGCGGTCCTCTCATACGACGACTGCTTTGAGGTCGAGGCGTAGGACTTCTTCTGCGTGGCGGTCGCCTTGGCGGGGCTTGCGTAGCTCTTGGCCACCGAACCCTTGCCACCGGAAAGCCCCAATTTGGCGGAGCAAGCGGGCCATGCGCCCCAGCCCTGGCCGGCCTTGACCTTTTCGGCCACGCGGATCTGCTCGGCCCTGGATGCGTTGTGTGCGCTTCCCGTGCCGCCGTAGGCCTTCCACGTCGAGTTGGTGAACTGCAGGCCGCCCTTGAAACCGTTACCGGTGTTGATGCTCCAGTTACCGCCCGATTCGCACTGCGCCAGAGCATCCCAGGTGTTGCCGCTGGCGGCTGAAGCAGGCGCTACGGACATGGCCATCGCTCCGCCCGCCAAGGCAATCGCCGCAATCGTTGCTGCACCGCGGCGAATGTTCTTTTTCTTGGTGTTCTGCTGGATCATGGTTCTCCAGTGCCATCCCCGCATAGGTCGTCCCCGACCATTGTGGCGTCGTTGTCCGGCGTCGCAATCGACGTATGGGTGGCTACCGCCGCGCTGGACAACGGAGGATATCCGGCGGTAGATGTATCGTGTTCCGCAACCTGCTGTTATAGAAACGTTACTTAACGACCGTACGATACAACCCCCGCCCCGAGTCAACCCCGGCGACAGCAAAAGCTGCTTTTGCACTAGTCAGCTAAGATAAAAAATTTTTTACGCAGAAAACGGAGCTCCGGCGGCCCTTCGGGCCGCCGGAGCTCCGTTACCAAGTCGAAATTGTTAGTTACTGACTAGTGCCGATGCAAT
Source organism: Paeniglutamicibacter sp. NPDC012692 (assembly GCF_042901625.1). Classification (NCBI taxonomy): domain Bacteria; kingdom Bacillati; phylum Actinomycetota; class Actinomycetes; order Micrococcales; family Micrococcaceae; genus Paeniglutamicibacter; species Paeniglutamicibacter sp. NPDC012692. The sequence continues at coordinate 94,705 of NZ_JBIBDE010000004.1, read as the reverse complement.
CACTGCAGGAAGATCCTTGACACCATCCAGCACCCATTCGTGAGGGTGGGCCTCGAGCTGCTCGCGGTCCAGCGCGCCGGTGAGCACGCCCAGCGGGCGAACCCCCGCGTTGTGTCCGGCCAGGAGGTCGACAACCGTGTCGCCGCCGGCAATCACATTACGAACGTTGTGTACGCCGGTGGCCTCCATGACGCGGTGGATCAAGTACGGTGCGGGGCGCCCCGCGGCAACCTCGTCACTGGTCACCACTGCATCCAGCAGTTCACCCTCACCGATGCCCCATCCAAGCGTTTCCAGAATCGGCGCGGCCACATCGCGGGAGAATCCGGTGGTCAACCCAACCTTGATTCCGCGTGACTTCAACTCTCGCAGGGCGTCCTCGACACCGGGCAAAGCCACCGGCGGGTTCGCTGCATAGAACTGCGCCAGCAACGCACGGAATTCACCGAATTGGCGGGCAACGACGGCCGGGTCGGCAGTGATCCCGCCAAGTTCCATCAGGGCCGCGATGGCTTCGGTCTTGTCGGCACCCATCCACGCCTGCAGGTCAGCCGCGTCTACTGTCGCACCCGTTGCCTTGACGGATTCTTCCAACGCCCGGTAAACATCTCCGTGCTCATCCACGGTGGTGCCGGCCATGTCCAAAACTACAAGTTCAATCATTTTTCTTCCTTTGTTTTTGTCGTTTAGGCAACCATGGGAATGCGCACCAACGCAGCCCTTGTTTGTCTCGTATTTTCAATGACGAAGTTCGCCAAATGAGGCAAATACCTGTCGTCGGAACATTCCAAAACACTGCCGTCTTGCCCGAACGTCAGCCGGCGCTCGCGCAAGAGCGGGGCACCCAGCGGGATCCCCAGAAGGGAAGCGTCCACCTCGTCGGCTGCCACCGCATCAATCAAGTGCCTGCCTCGGGAAAGATCAATCCCCAGCGACGTCAGGTGACCAAAAATCGATCCACTGTCGGTGTCGAAATCAAAAAGCGCATTGCCGGCCTCCGGCACGAAATTGCCCCGCTCCACCATGGTCGGAACCCCGTCAAGAAGTCTCAGGCGCAGTAGCTGCACCACCGGCTCCCCTGGCTCGATATTCATTTGGCCCGCGAGATATTCGTCGGCCCCGCGTCTGGCAATCTCCAAGGTCTTTTGCCCCGGCACCTTACCCATGGAATGGGCCCATTCGGTGAAGGACATAAACGTGGCAAATGGCTGCGATGGCACGGCATGTGCCACCACGGGCGGCTTGCCGCGTCCACCGGTGATCAACCCCTCGCTGCGCAAGGTGGCCAAGGCCTGGCGGATGGTTCCGCGGGAGACTTCGTGGGCACTGCAGAGTTCGGCCTCGCTGGGAAGGCCTTGGCCCTCTTTCCACTCCCCGGATGAAATCCGTTGGCGGAAAAGTTCGCTGAGACGCTGGTGCATGGGTTCATCGACTATCGGCATCACAATCTTGAGCATACAAGTGAAAATGGCGTGATTTCGGGGTATTTGGCAAACGATAAGTGAACAAATCATGGCCGATTAGCGACCAAAATGAACCGTTGGTGAACTTGTCTGAACAAGTGCCATTTCAGCTTGAAACGAGTCCGTTTGATCAGCAAGTATCAATGCCGTGAACATCTCCAACATGAATTCCACGGCCACCCAAGAACCGGTGGCGAGCAGCGACGTATTGATCGTCGGGGCCGGCATTGTCGGTCTCGCCCACGCTGCACTGGCCCACCAAGCGGGCCTGAGCGTTACAGTCGTCGAGCGCGACCACCGCGCCGTCGGTGCCTCGATCCGCAACTTCGGCCATGCCTGCATCACCGCGCAGCACGGCGAACTCTACGACCTCGCCCAGGCGGGACGACGCCACTGGCTCGGTTTTGCCGACAAGGCCGGATTCTGGGCTGCCGAAGCCGGCGCCCTGGTGGTTGCCGCAACCGAAACCGAACTACAGGTCCTGCGCGAATTCTCGGCTTCCCGCCCGCCCGGCCAGGTCACGGTGTTGGATGCCGAAGAGGTCCGGGCCAAGCTCGGACGGGAGAACACCAACGGCATCCGCGGTGGCGCTTTCCTGGCGGATGACCTGCGTGTCGACCCCCGCACCACCGTCGGCACCTTGGCAACCTGGCTGAACAAGCAAGACAATGCAGCAGTGCACTTCAACACCGCGGCGTTGGGCTTCGGCGAGGGAACCGAACGCCGGGCACGGGTTGCGACCAGTAGGGGCGTCTACGAAGCCGATCAGGTCTTCATCTGCGTCGGCCACGACGTCGACTACTTGTTCCCCGAGATCGCGGCCGAGCACCAAATCAAGCGTTGCGCACTTCAGATGACTGCGGCTGCCGCCCCGGAAAGCACGACCATCGTCCCTGCGGTCCTTACCGCAACGTCGATGCTGCGCTACGAAGCCTTCACCCACATGCCGTCGGCGAGCGCACTGAGGGACCAGGTCAAGGCCACCCGCCCCGATTTGTTGGACATCGGCGCCAACGTGATGTTCACCCAGCGGCCCGACGGCACGTTGCTCCTCGGGGACTCCCACTCATACGCCCTGACCCAGCCGCCGTTCCTCACCGAGTCCACCTCCGACCTGTTGCTGCAGGCCGCCGCGCAGGTGCTGGACGTGGAACAGATCCACCCCACCGAACGCTGGCAGGGCGTCTACGCCTCTTCCGACGTGGCACCGGTGCTGGTGCGCGAGTTCGCCGACTCCATCACCCTGGTCTCCGTCACCAGCGGGATCGGCATGACCCTCTCCTTCGGCCTGGCCGAGGCAAACCTCAACGCACTTCGACCTTCCCCACTCGCAAACACCAGCGCCCGCTAAGGATCCAGACCAGCATGAAACTCTCCCGCACATTCGCACTGTCCCTGGCGACGCTCGCAGCCTTCACCATGGTTGGTTGTTCCTCCGCCGAGACCCCGGCCAAGGCAGACGCCCAGGCCGGCAGCTTCTGCCCGAACGGCGAGCTGAAGTTCGGCATCGAGCCCTTCGAGGATCCCTCCAAGCTCGAACCCGCCTACAACGTCCTGGCCGCGGCGCTGGGCAAGGAACTGGGCTGCAAGGTCGAGGTCCAGGTCGTTGAGGACTACGCGGCCGAGGTGCTCTCGATGCGCAACGGCAAGCTGGACCTCGGCCAGTTCGGCCCCATGGGCTACGTCTTCGCCTCCACCAAGGCCAACGCCGAGCCGCTGGTTTCCTTCGGCACCGCCGACGGCAAGCTCTCCTCCTACACCGCAGGCATCTGGGTCCCCAAGGACTCCCCGATCACGACCATCGACGACCTGCGCGGCAAGGACCTGGCCCTTGGCTCGGTCGGTTCCACCAGCGGCGACGTGCTTCCCCGCTTCGGTCTGAAGAAGGCCGGCATTGCCGAGGACGAGCTGAACATGAATTACGCAGGCGGCCACCCGGAGGCCCTGCTCGCCCTGGCCAAGGGCACCGTGGACGCCGCACAGATCAACTCGCAGACCCTGGCCAGCGCGCAGGAATCCGGGAACTTCGATCCGGCGAGCTTCCGCCAGATCTGGAAGAGCGAAGAGATCCCGAACGACCCGATCACCGTTTCAGCAGACGCCGACCCCGCCTTCAAGGCAGCGGTGAAGGACGCCCTGCTCAACCTGGCTCCGGCGGACATCGAGGCGGTGGGCAAGTTCCTGGACGTCTCCCCCGCCGGAGGCCTGATCGAGGTCTCCAAGGAAACCTACTCCCCGCTCTTCGACCTTGCCTCCACCATGGGCCTGACCGAGGACGACATCTAATGGCGACGCTGAGCCTGCCCGCGCCGCTGGTCTTGCCGGTTCCCGCCGCCGACGAGCCGATCCTGCGGGTCTCGAGCCTGACCAAGTCCTTCGGCGGCCGCACGGTCCTTGACGGCGTGGACTTCGCGCTGCACCGCGGATCCGTCGTCGCTTTCCTGGGCGCCAACGGGTCGGGGAAATCCACCACCCTCAAGTGCGTCATGGGCCTGGAAACCCCCGAGGCCGGATCCATCCAGTTGGACGGCACCGAGCTGTCCACCCTGCGCGGCGGCGAACTGACCCGCGCCCGTTCATCGGTTGCCATGGTCTTCCAGAAGATCCACCTGGTTCCCCGGCGCACCGCGCTGGAAAACGTGTGCGCCGGGGCCCTGGGCCGGATCGGCGGACCGGCGTCCATCAGCCCCATGTTCTTCCCCCGCGAGCTCAAGGAAGAAGCGATGGCAGCCCTGGCCCGGGTCGGCCTGGCCGACCGCGCCCACGAAAAGGCCGGCCGGCTCTCCGGCGGCCAGGCACAGCGCGTGGCCGTGGCCCGGGCCCTGTGCCAGCGCGCCAGCGTCCTGCTCGCCGACGAACCCGTGTCCGCGCTGGATCCCCGGGCGGCCGAGGAGGTCATGGCATTGCTTGCGGAACTGGCGCACGAGGAAAACCTCGCCGTCGCGGCCGTGCTGCACCAACCGGACCTGGCCATGCGCCACGCCGACCACGTCATTGGACTGATCAACGGCCGCATCGAGTACTCCGGGGAGATCTCCGGCCTCGACGCCGCCATGCTGTCCCGCCTTTACACCCCGAATCGAGTCGCGGCATGAGCACGCCGGCAGCAACCCTCTCAGTACCCAAGGTCCCCAATGCCGGTTGGCGGATCACCTCGATACTCACCGCCATTGCGGTGTTCATCGTGCTTCACGTCTTTGCCCTGCGCGGCACCGACTTCCAGCTCACGGCCCTGGTCTCCGGGGCCGAGGGGATGGCTTCCTTCCTGGCCGATGCGTTCCCGCCGGACCTTGACTGGGAGACGGTCGTGGCACCCGCATTGAAGGCAACGACGGTCACCCTGTGGATCGGGTTGCTCGGCACCACCCTTTCCATCCCCAGCGCGTTGCTGCTGGCGGTGTTCGCCTCGCGCACCACCACGCCCCACCCGTGGGTGTACCAGCTCTCCCGGGCGATCCTGTCATTCTTCCGCGCAGTGCCGGACATCGTCTTCGCCCTGATCTTCGTGACCGCGGTCGGCCTCGGCCCGTTCGCCGGCGTCCTCGCCCTGATCTGCCACAACACCGGCGTGATGGGCAAGCTCTGGGCCGAGTCCATGGAGGAAACCGATTCCGGTCCGCAGCAGGCACTCGCCACCGCCGGGGCCTCCCGGTTCCAGCAGGTCACCCACGCCGCATTGCCCATGGTGCTCGGCCAGTTCGTCGGCCTGCTGCTCTACCGCTTCGACGTGAACGTCCGTTCATCCCTGGTGCTCGGACTCGTCGGCGCGGGCGGCATCGGCCTGCTGATCAACCAGTCCATCAAGTCCTTCCGCTTCGATGCCATGCTCACCCAGATCCTGGTGGTCCTGGTCCTGATCGTCCTCGTCGACCAGCTCTCCTCGTTCATCAGGCGCAAATTGGAGGTCTGATCACAGCCTTCGGCACGCGGTCAATTAGACTGAAGGTCCCAGCAAACCCCCTAGAGACGGAGCGTCTTCGGTGAATCGCGGCGTTCTTGCCTCCATCATTGCCTCGGCACTTTTCGCGACCATTTTCCTCATTTCAGGTTTCCTGAGCGGCATCGGGCCGAACGAGGTCTACGGCTGGCGAATAGTGCTGACACTGTTGATCCTGGTACCGGTGTACGCGCTGGTCCCCGGGCGCCGGGCGGAGATGCTGGCCCTGCTCGGGCGCATCAAGGCGCGCCCCGGACTGCTTGTCTACGGTGCAATCGCCAGCTCCCTGGTCGGCGTCCAGCTGTGGTTGTTCATGTACGCGCCCATGAACGGGTTCGCGCTCGCCACCTCGCTGGGCTATTTCCTGTTGCCGCTGGTCATGGTCGTCGTCGGGCGCCTGTTCTTTGCCGAGAAGCTTTCCCGGTGGCAACAGATCGCCGTGGCGCTGGCGGCCGTGGGCGTCGGCCACCAGTTGGTCTTTGCCGGCGGCCTGGCCTGGCCAACGCTCCTGATCTGCCTCGGGTACCCCGTCTACTTTGCGGCCAGGCGCAGGGCGCGCTTTGAATCCAACGCCGCGTTCACCCTGGAGATACTGTTCCTGACCCCGCTGGCCGTGTACTTCATCCTTGCCGGTGTCCGCGAACCCGATTCGTCCCTGGTTCCGGTGTTTGCCATCGGCATCTTGGGTGCGGTGGCCATGTTCCTGTACCTGGGCGCCGCGTCGTTGCTTTCGCTCTCGATCTTCGGGCTCTTGAGCTACGTGGAGCCGGTATTGCTCCTGGTTGCCGCGGTGGCCATGGGTGAGCAGCTCTTCCTCCGGGACGCGTTCACCTACGCACCCATCATTTTGGCTCTGGTTGTCCTGGCCCTTGACGGGTTCCGGTCGACCCGGACGTTGCACTAGGCGGCCGGGTCGCCGTTTCCTCAGGGACGGCGGCAGCGAAACTACGAGTGGCCGAGGGTGTGCCGCAGCGCGGCTTCAAGGTCCGCATGTCTGAATTCGTAGCCGCTGGCAACGAGCTTTCCGCTCGACACCCGCTGGTCGGCAAACGCGAGCTCGGACGCGCCTTCTTCGCCCAACAGGAGCCGGGGGCCGAACTTCGGGACCGGAAGTCTTGCCGGCCTGCGCAGGACCTTGCCCAGTATCTGCGCATACTCCTTGGCCTGCACCGGGTTTGGCGCCACCGCGTTGACCGGTCCGCTGAGGTCCGGAGTGAACAAGGCATGGACATAGATTCCGGCCATGTCGTCGATGCCCACCCAGGATTGCCAGGCTTCGTCTCCCAACGGGCCGCCGAGCCCCAACACGTAGAGCGGCAGCAGCTGCTGGAGCACTCCCCCGGACGGTGTCTGAACCAGGCCCGTCCGAAAGTTCACCACACGGACGCCGGCTTCCACCGCCGGGGCGCAGGCTTCCTCCCAGGCCAGACAGACCTTGGCAAGAAAGTCGTTTCCCGCGGGGGCGTCCTCGGCCAGCGGCAGTGCCGTGGAATCGCCATGCGGCGAGGCGCCGTAGATGCCGATCCCGGATGCGCAGAGAAGAGTGCGCTGTTTCCCGTCACGGGAAAGCGTCGCGAGGGTCTTTGCCAGAAGCGATGTTCCGTCCACCCTGGACGACATGATTTTGTGCTTGGTCGCTTCGGTGAAGCGTCCGCCGATGGCGTGGCCGGCCAGGTTGACCACCGCGTCGACGTCGGAAAGGTCTTCCGGGTTCAGGATGCCCAGTTCGGGATTCCAATAGATGCGGTCGACTCCGTTGGCGGCGTCACGGTTCCGGACAAGCCTTTTGACGCGGTGTCCCCCGCCGCCGAGCAGGCCGCAAAGTTGGGTGCCGATCGTCCCCGAAGCGCCGCTCACCGCGACCGTCAGGGGCCGCGAGGCGTAGCGGGCATGGAACTTGAGATCGGCGCGCAGCGTCCGTTCGCGGTAGCGGAAAACCTGGGTGAGTTCGCGTGTGAACGCCTTCTCGCTGATTAATCGCGGTTGGTTCCACGGCAGCCGCCCCAGGGCCGGCAGCTCGAACTCGACGACGTCGCGCATCAGCGTGCCGGGTTTTCCATCCACCGTGATGTCCGAAAAGAAATGTTGGTGTTCCCAGCGCGACAGCGGGCCGGACTCCATGACGTCCGTGAAGCTGTGTCCCCGGTCCAGGGAAATGTGTTTGGCCTTCCAGGGGATCTCCGCACGCACCCGGCCAGGCAGGCCCAGGGTTCTGGCGCCTGTCGCCACGGCTGCGGTCAACCCCATGCCCATGGTTCCGGGTGCGGCAACATCCAAGATTGCGCGCGAACCTACGGCGAGGCCATGATCGGGTTCCTGCCTGATCGTTCCCATGAACGGCGCAGAGAGCCGGGGCAATGCGCCCGGTCGTTCGAACCAGGCGAAGACCGTGCCACGGTCAAACGGCAGACTTGTGTTGTACTCAAAGATCGCCATTGTTCGCACCCTTCAATCCACGTATCACCAAGCGTAGGCGAATCATCTTGAAGTTCACCGGGACGGGTCTCAAAAACTTTTCAGGTTCCGGGGTCCAAAACGTCGGTGCCACCGGGTGTACTTGTCATATCGGCGCAAGCTGAAGGGAGCCGAAGATGACCACCGGGATGCCCGCGTACGCCACCTTGATGGAGCTGCGCACCGCGGGTTGGACACTGCAGCAAATTTCGGACACCTATGGGGTTAGTGAAGCAAGTATTCGCAGTGCCCTTGCACTCCATTTCACGTGGCGAAAACCCGCGGCCTAGGACAATTGCAGAAACCCCGCGGCTCCAAGAGATTGCGGGGCCTTCGTCCGCCACGATGCACCGGCGCATCGCCAAGTGGCTGAAATGCGGGTGCGGACTGCCTAGAGCACGTATGTGTCGTGAGCAACCAGTTCGTGGAGTTCGATGGTTCCGTCCGGCAACTTCCAATAGTGAACGCGGCGTGCCGCGGCGACACCGCTTTCAACGCTCATCCTCCAGCAGGTTGCCCCGTCTTCTTCCCGAACCATCTGCGGATCGTCGCCTCCCATGCCGGTGCGCTTCGGGTGCACTTCGCGCGCTTTCATCCGATCCGCGCGGCCCGTCAGCAGTTGGGTCAGTGCCTTCAGCGTCTTGGCCCGCACGGCAGCATCATGGGCGTAGAAGGAAGCCGCGAACTTGGGACCCACCTTGTAGTTTTCGCTCCACGGGTACTGCGACTTTTCATTCGCCGGCACACGTTCCACCCATTCCATGTAGAGCTCGTGCCGCAAGGCCAATTCATCATCGAGGAACTTCTCACGCGCATTGGAGACAACAACGGCGTCATGGGACCGGGCCTTCTTCCGGGCTGCCCTGTGTGCCTCGTTCAACGCCTCCGATTTGCTCTTCAAAAGGGGGCGGAGCTTGTTTGCCTCCTCCCGGTAGTGCACAACCTGTTCCAGGGCCAAGGCAAGTTCATCAATGGACCCGTTGGCCTCCTGGCGGCGCAGAACCGCCAATTGCGATTTGAGGGCATCGATTTTCAGCAGTGCCTGCCTCAAGGCGTCGCGCTGTTTCTCCGCCGTAGGAATCAGCGGCATGCCCAGCGTCGATGCGGCTTGCTCGGACTCGGAAAGTTCCGGAACAAAATCTCGGTCCAAGGCCAACCACGGAATCCCGCCGCGAATCAAGGCCGGTGCAACGGCCACCGGCTCGTCATCGTCCACGTCGACCAAAACCAGTTTCCGGACCCCGGCGGCGTTCACCAGGCGGGCCACGACGACTTGGCCCGGCGCCAACAAGGAATCGACATCGTCAAGTTCGTTGGAGGAGACGTCTTCGCGCCAGACCGTGATTTTTTCCCCGGGCATCGGAGTCAACACGGCAAACTCCGCGCTTGCCTCCAAGACCAGACAGAGGACCACCTGGTTCCAGGAATAGTGCTGCAAGAGACGTGGATGGGTCAAAGAGTCGCGAAGCGACAACTGTTGATTCTTCGGATCATAGACACCGCTAAGCCTGTTCCCTTCGCTGAAAACCCAAGTAAGCGGCGCATCGGCATAGATGTCTTCACTCCTCAGCTCGGCGGTCTTCCCGATGTCCAAAGCGATGTCGGCGGTGAAACCGTTATCCCGAAAACCCGTGACGACACCCGACACCAGGGCCGTGTGGCTACCGGTCGCAGTAGAGATCAACGCATGGGAAGCGATTGTGCGGACGGGTTCGGCAGCGCGGCGGCCCGGGCCTGGCGTTGGCGCGGTTGGCACCACCAACGTTCTTGGGTTGGGCAGAAAAAGAACTTCGTCAATGACTTCGTTCGTGATCTGTTCAACGGAATCCCCCGGACGGACAATATGCGGCTTGCCCGGTGGAATGCCGTCCACGCTGATGCCGATCGGATACACGCGTGCCGCAGTCCCGAAGACGTCCCATCCCCGCGGAAGACTGTCACGTAGTTCGTAGGTGACCCTGCCGGATGAAACTTCAATGACTTCTGCCCAATCCTTGACTTCGTCGTAGATTGCTTCGGTGTCGAAGTCGGCGCAGTCACGCCGCAGGCTGCTGGTAACGATGATGGAGTGCAATCGGCGGGGCCGCATGAGGTGAAGCGCTAGTTCCTCCCCGGAGGACTTCCAGCTTTGTACTCCCATGATTTGCTCCCCCGTTTCTGCACTGGAATCGGAATCGTGTGATTGTGGCTCTAACTTACCCGAGCAGGTCTCCAATCCATCGGCCAAATTGCCAGAGCTTGGCCGGGAACCGGGTTCGTGCGGAACACTGCGTATTTCATTGGGCTATTGACCTAGCCCTTTTCGTTGGGTTTTCTCATCGAAACCATCAACCGAGACTGGAGTGTCGCAGACTTCGCCAGCGGCGATGTGATCCTGGCGAGGGGCCCTGCTCGATTAGGCCTGCATCATCAGGGCCAGCATCATCGTTGAGACCACGACGCATGCACCCACGACAACTGTGAACCCCAGCAGCCAAAACCATGCGGGTAGCCAGCTTCGCGTTGCCAGTAAATAGGCGTCGGAGGAGGCAATAAGTTCCCTTCGGCTGATGTGGACGCCAAGGACCTTGAACAAATCACGGACTCCGCCGATCAGGAGCATGAGTCCAAGCGACAGGACAACCCATGCGATCGCGTACTTTGGAGTGAACACCACCAACAGCTGCGCGATCGCCGCCGAGGACAGTGCCACCAGTATCCCCACCCAATTGCGCAGGAAAATCAGGGACACAAGCAAGATCAGGGCCCCAACGGACAAAGCGGCGGATCCGTAGCCGAAGTAGGTTGACCCAATCAGCATCGCGCCAACCAAGGCCGGAACCGGGTATCCCCAGAACCCGCTCCAAGCCGCGGAGAAGCCCGGTTTTCCACTGCTCACCAGCTCGCCGGAGTGGTCAAGCCCGATCTTGAGCCCATGGACAAACCTGCCGGTCATCAGAGCCGCAAATGCGTGCCCGAGTTCGTGGACAAAGGTCACGTAGAGACCGAAATATCTCCAAGTCGCCCTGGGCACCGTAAGCAGAATGCAGATGGCAATGATCGCCAGGATTGGGAACAGCGTGAAGCTCAACGGCTCGGTGCGAACGAACCCTTGAAGTACCGCCTGCCACCACGTGTCAAGTATCTGCATTTGCCAACCCTACTGGTGCACGCTGTGGACAAGCGGAGACGCCAATCGACATGAGCACGGACTGATTTCGCGCTCCCGAAGAATTTCCATGTTCCCGACAACTCAAAACCCGATGAATGTATGTTCGAAGATTTTACAGGGAGAAATTAAAGGTTCGAAAATCGCGCGACTTCTTGAATGCGGGTGGGATCAACAGACTGTTTCCAGAGCCCTGGTAACCAGTGGAAGACCGGACGCAACACAGAGGGGGAAAGAGCCCAACGCCTGATATCTTCACAGCATCCACACAACTTCCATTCATAAAGTTGATCACTCAACTAACTTTTGTCGAAGGAGGCCCTGCAATGAAGCGACTCTTTGGCTTGCTGCTTGCACTGGCCATCCTCTTGCCGGTATGCCTGTCCAATGGGGCGATATCGGGCGCAGACAGTCAAGAAGTTGTTGTTGCCGGCGAGACGCATTGCCCTGTGGACATGCCAAATCATCATTACTGCGCACCGGCCACGGATCCGGTCCCGAATGTCTCCCAGATTGCGCCCCGGCCTGACACCAGCGAACTTTTCGGGGCTCCCCCGGCTATCGTTGTCGACGCAACGAGACCCTCCCGGGCGCAAGATTCCCCCGCCCCCGACCTGTATCAGCTTTCCATCACACGCATATAGGCAGCCCTTTTCTGCCGTCCCTGCGCGCCAACTATCCAAGTGCGCATTCATTACGTGTACCCGAGGACCAACTTAATGTCCGATTCAAAAACGTCGCGTTCCCTGATCATTGCCTTGGCGGCATTTGTCATTGCCGTGGGTTTCGGCGGCTGGATGCTGGGAACTGCCAGTCCGCGAAGCTCCTATCCGTCAGAGGCATCGCCCGAGGCCGGTTTCGCACGCGACATGCAGACCCACCATCAACAGGCCGTCCAGCTGTCCATGATCATCCGCGACAACTCCACCAACGACGCGGTGCGCTCCTTTGCCTACGACATTGCCCTGACCCAGCAACAACAATCAGGACAAATGTACGCTTGGCTAGAACTTTGGGGGCTGCCGCAATCCGGTGAATCCATGACCTGGATGAACGACCTGCTCACCGAGGACTCCACCCATGCCAGCCATGGGACCCCGACCACGGGGAAGGCCCACACCATGGCATCGATGGGCATGGCAACCCAAGAGCAAATCAAGGCACTTACAGCGGCCCGCGGCGCAGCCGCAGATCGCCAATTCCTGACCCTGATGATCGCCCACCACAAGGGCGGCGTCGAAATGGCACAAGCGTACCTGGACCGTGGACACAACCCCATGGTGCGCACGTTCGCCCAAAAAATCGTTATGACCCAAGAAGCCGAAATTTCGGCCCTGACCCAGCTGCTTGATCAGCTGGACTAAAGGATTCCAACCATGAACAAACGTGAAGAAGCCCAAGCCGTTCTCGCCAAGGCAAAGGCAAAGGAAAAACGAACCAAGATCCTCACCATCTCCATTGCGGCAGCGGCGATCCTTGCCATCGCCGTGCCGACGGCTGTCGTGCTCAGCGGTGCCGCACAGAAAAAGGCGGAGGTGCAGTCGGCGGCCAAGGCGCCCATCGACGGCGTACAGAACTACACCATCGGCACCGTCCAGCACACCCAGAATCCCGTGACATACCCGCAGAAACCCGGCGTGGGCGGAGATCACTTCCCCGTCTGGAAAAACTGCGGCATTTACACGGAGCCCGTCCAGGAAACGGCCGCTGTCCACTCCCTTGAACACGGCGCGGTCTGGATCACCTATGACGGCATCAGCGACGCCGACGTCAAGGCCCTCAACGAGGTCGTTGGCGACCGCACCTACATGTTGCTCAGCCCGTTCCCGGGCCAGGGAGCCAAGATCAAGCTCAGCGCCTGGGGCGAGCAGCTAAGCGTGGATTCCCCGACGGACCCGCGCATCGCAACATTCATCACGAAGTACCGCCAAGGCCCGCAGACCCCCGAACCGGGTGCTGCGTGCACCGGCGGCATCTAGGCTGAAAGAAAAAGGAAAAGGAACATGTCTCTATTGCCCTCCGCCTTGGCGGGAACAGGACTGATCGGCGGCTTCGCCACGGCCCGATCCACCAAGAACCGCCCGCTGGGCGGCGCTGTCCTGGCCGCCGCCGGGACCGGCGCCTTCCTGCTGTGGAAGTCCAACGCGGGAACGCCCACGGCCACCGCACTGACCGCGCTGTACCTGGCCGCGTTCGGTGCCTCGCACCCGCTGGCCAAGAAGATCGGTGCCTGGCCCGCCGTGAACACGGTGACTGCGGGAGTGGTCCTGGCATCCCTGGTCGCCGGCCGACGCCGATAGCTTAAACCTCTCCGGCAAACGGCGGCTGGGCTGGTAGTTTGACTCGAGAAACGCAATTTCGAGCTTTCTTCCAAGGTGGTCATCCGAGTCATGCAAGCATTCAACATCCAGGTTGCATCGACGATGCCTGCCGAAGTCCAGCCGGCAGTGCTGCTGTGCGACAGGCATCCGGCGCAGGACATCGCGTTCACCGTGATCGACGCAAACCTCGACCCGGTGGACCTGAGCTATGCACTGCTGAAGGACCGGTCGGAGCGGGCGGCCGCGCTCTTCGCGTCCCTGGGCATCAAGCCCGGGGACCGCGTGGCAACGCTGATGTCCAAGAGCGCCGAACTGGTCTATGCCCTGTTGGGGCTGTGGCGCCTGGGCGCCGTCCACGTGCCGCTCTTCACTGCCTTCGCCACCCCCGCCATCGAGGTCCGCGCGGCCGGGGCCAACGCGAAGCTGATCGTCGCCGACGAGTCGCAGCTGCACAAACTCGACGCCCTGGGCTATCCGGTGCTTCGCACCGAGGAGCTCGAGGCGCTGCTTGAGCAACAACCAACCGGATTCGAGGCGTGCACCCGTTCGCTGAACGACCCGCTGGTGGAAATCTTCACCTCCGGAACCACCGGCACGCCCAAGGGCGTGCCGGTGCCGGTGCGCGCGCTCGAGGCGTTCCACATCTACTTCAGCTACGGCCTCGATGTGCGCAAGGAAGACGTTTTCTGGAACGTGGCGGATCCCGGGTGGGCCTACGGCCTGTACTACGGCCTCCTGGCGCCCCTCTATGCCGGGCGCCGCAACCTCCTGCTCACCACGGGGTTCGACGCCGACACCTGCTGGAAGGTGCTGGCCAAGTTCTCGGTCACTAACCTTGCCGCGGCACCGACGATCATCCGCTCGATGCGGGCGGCCAAGCCCGAGGGCGTTCCGGGGCTGAAGCTCCTGCGGGCGTCCTCGGCCGGCGAACCGCTCGATGCCACGACGATCGCCTGGTCCGAATCCGTCCTGGGCGTCCCCGTCCGAGACCACTACGGGCAGACCGAGATGGGCATGTGCATCGTCAACGGGTGGGCTCCGGAAGTCATCGACGGGATCAAGCCCGGATCCATGGGCCGCCCCATGCCCGGGTACTCGGCCTGCGTGTTGCGGGAGGACAGCGACGACTACGCGCCGACGGGCACCCGCGGACGCGTGGCAATCAACATCCCCGGGTCGCCGATGATGTGGTTCAACGGATATTCCGGGGACCCCGAGCGCACGGCCGCCCGCTACTCTGACGACGGCCGGTGGTACTACACCGGGGACGCCGGCAGCATGGACGAGGACGGCTACATCTTCTTCTCCTCGCGCGACGACGACGTGATCATCATGGCCGGGTACCGGATCGGCCCGTTCGAGGTCGAGTCGGTGCTGGCAGCGCACCCGGACGTCCTCGAGTCTGCCGTCATCGGCGTGCCGGACGAACTTCGCGGCGAGGTCCTCATCGCCTACGTGGTGCTGCGCAACGGGCTTCAGGGCAGCGACGAGCTGACCGCCGACCTGCAAAAACTGGTCAAGACGCAGTACGTGGCCCATGCCTACCCGCGCCGCATCACCTACGTCGACGAACTGCCCAAGACCCCCTCCGGCAAGCTGCAGCGCTACGTGGTGCGGGAGGCCGAATCGTTGCGGGATTGAGTCCCAATCCCCCGCCCCTCGGTCCTATGCTGGGGCAAAGGGGGGATGGCCATGAAATCACATCGGCCGTTGCATTCGCTGGCACTCGTTGCGGTCCTTGGGGCACTGCTCAGCTTGGATGGCTCGCCACACGCGTTCCTGCCCTCGCCCGCGGCCTTTGACGCCCAGCTCAACCCGAATGCCACGACATTCGTGGTCGCCGGAGACTCGATCACCGCGGCCGGAAGCGACGCGGTGTGGGCGGGCAAGGTCGGGGAGGCCTCGTGGATCAACTTCGTCGATCCGACGGGGGCCGGCGGTACCCGGGTCGGCTGGCGAGGCGGGTGGGCCCTCGGCGGGGCGCAATCCGGCGACATGGCCCGGGCCCTGCGTTACCGAAGCGCCAATGCGCTGGTCGTCCTGGCCGGCACCAACGACCTCGCCAACCGGATCCCCCACGAAACCACAGGCCGGAACATCGAACGGATCGCGCTGGTCGCCTCGTCCGACGTCGTCATCATTTCCAGCGTTCCCCCGCGCGACAGCGCCTCCGACGCCACCACCGAGTACAACGGCTTCCTGCGGGCCCTGGCCGCCCGGCACGGCTGGCTCTTTGTGGACGCCGCGGCCGGGCTGCGCACCGCCGAGGGCAGGTTCAGGCCGGGCCTCAGCGACGACGGGGTGCACCCCAACGTCGCGGGCGCGGCGGTCCTGGGCCACGCCATCGGCAACGCCCTGGCCGGCATTCCGTTGCTCAACGGCGGTCCGATCCAGCCCGCGACCCCCTAGGCTGGGAGCATGCGCTCCCCGATTGCCGACTACCTCAGCCAATTGCACGACGACCTGCTCAAACTCACTTCGGGCAGGCCCTTCCAGGGCATCCCGGCGATGGCGGACGCCGACACCTCCAAGTTCGCGATCGCGCTGGCCACCGTCGACGGGCACGTCTACAAGGTGGGCGACGCCGGCCTGGAATTCTCGATCCAGTCCATCTCCAAGCCCTTTTCCTACGGGCTGGCGCTTGACGACCAGGGGCTTGCGACGGTCGACGCAAAGATCGACGTAGAGCCCAGCGGCGATGCGTTCAACGAGATCTCGCTGGCCCGCGAAACCGGGCGTCCGGCCAACGCCATGATCAATGCCGGCGCCATCGCCACGGTGTCGCTGGTCAAGGACACCGAAACCCCGCGCTTCGCGCGGATCCTGGAGCAGTTCTCGCGCTGCGCGGGCCGGGAGCTTCGCCTGAGCGAAACCATCTACGCCTCCGAGGCGCTGACCGGCCACCGCAACCGGGCGCTGGCCTACCTGCTGCGTTCGTTCGGCATCATCGAAACCGACCCCACCCCGGTGCTCGAGGACTACTTCAAGGCGTGCTCGGTCATGGTCAACACGGAGGACCTCGCGTTGATGGCGGCGACGCTGGCCAACGGCGGCAAGCAGCCGAACACCGGGGCCCAGGTCATGAGCGCCGAGGCCGTCCAGCGGGTGCTCTCCGTCATGACCACCTGCGGCATGTACGACGATGCCGGGGCGTGGATCAGCGCCGTCGGGCTTCCCGCGAAGTCGGGGGTCGGCGGCGGCCTGATCGCCGTGCTTCCCGGTCAGCTGGGCCTGGCCGTGTACTCCCCGGCGCTAGACGCCCACGGTTCCTCGGTGCGCGGCCTGGCCGCCGGCGAGCGCATCAGCCGGGACATGGGCCTGCACTTTGTCCGCGCCGCGCGCATCGGCCGCTCGGTGATCCGCGACCACTACGACATCACCGAGGTCCCCTCCGCCACCCGGCACACCGAGGGCGCGGAAAGGCTGCTTGCCGACTACGGCCAGCGCGCCCACATCCTGGAGCTCGCCGGCGACCTGCTCTTCGCCGGAACCGAGTCCATGGTGCGGGAGGTCAGCGAGCTGCCGGCGGACGTGGAACTGGTGATCCTTGACCTGCGCCGCGTCGACGAGATCGACAAGATCGCCATCCGGATGATCGGAGACCTGAACCGCGGGCTGGCCGCGGAGGGCCGAACCCTCGCGCTGGTCCAGCACGAGCTGTTCGCGCCGCTGGAGGAGGTCAGGTTCTTCCCCAACCGCAACGACGCCGTCGAGTGGGCGGAGACCACCCTGCTGCTGCGCCACGGCAGCCCGGACCTGATGCCGCACAGGGTTGCCATCGCCGATTTCGCGGCGCTCGCACCGCTGTCCCCGGAAGACATCTCGCTCCTGGAATCCCGCATGGTGGAGACCGAGATCGCCGACGACCAGGTCATCCGACGCGTCGGCCAGGAATTCGGGGGCGTGTACTTCATCCTCGACGGCAAGGTCGTCACCTCCACCGACCGGGGAGGCAGCCCCACCCGCCATGCCACGCTGTCCGCAGGCATGACCTTTGGCGAGATCGCGCTCGGCGGCGGCGGCGACCAGACCACCCGGGTGACTGCACTCGGCCGGGTCCATCTGAAGGTGCTGGGGGCCGAGGCCATCACTGCGCTGGAGGCCGAGCACCCGGATGTGGCCTTGCGCTTCTGGAAGGCCATCGCCCGCGATGCCTACACCCGGGTGGAGGCGTACCTCAAGGATTCCGGGCATCCGTTGCGCTGACGGACTCGGACTGAGCCGGGGCCATGCCTGCTGGCGCCCCCGGCGAATCCCAGCGGCTAGAGTTACAGCCATGACCCAGCATGCACTCCCCGGCAGAGGACCGCGCAGCGCCGTGTTCGCACCCCTGGGCGGGGCCGCACGCTCCATGCAGGTGGCGCAGCGGCTCACCGACGCCATACTCCTGGGTGTCATCAAGCCCGGCGAGCGCCTGCCCACCGAGGCCGAGCTCGCCAAGAGGTTCGGGGTTGCGCTTGTCACCGCCCGCGAGGCGCTGAGCGAAATCCGCGAGGCAGGGCTTGTCGAAACCAGGCGCGGCCGCGAGGGCGGGTCCTTCGTGCTGGCATCCGAGGACACCCCGGAACAGGTGCTCATGGCGCGCCTGCGCTCGATATCCCGCATCGAACTGGCAGACGTCGGCACCTACGAGGCGACGCTGTGCGCCGGCGCCGCCGAACGCGCGGCCGAACTCGCCTCGCGCGAGGAGGCGGCACGGCTGGCGACCTGGTGGGAGGGCGCGGATTTCTCTTCGGCGCAAAGCGCGGCGCGGAACCAGGGAGGGTTGCTGCTGGAAATTTCCGTTGCCTCGCAATCGCCGCGCCTGGTCCGTGAGCAGATCCGCTTCCAGGCGGAATTCGGCCAGCTGCTCTGGCTGGGTTTGGGCGAGGGCGGCATCCGGGAACAGGTTTCGGCGCTGAACTCGGAAATCGTCCAGGCCATCGGCTCCGGGGACGCCGGGGGCGCGCGGGCGGTTGTCCGGGCCGAGCTGAAGATCCTGACCACATGGCTTTTGAAGACCAAGGAACGGCTGGAGGCCGCGGCATGAGCCGATTGCAAGAGGTGGCCGAACAGCTCGGCGAGGTTTTTGAGGGTTATTTTTCCGAGCTGCATGAGTTGCGCGTGGCCGTTGAAGCGGGGCTCGCGCGCGGGGACGAGATCGACCGGCTGGTCCTCGACTTCGTGGGGCCCCGCCTGATGGATCCCGCCGCCACTGTCGTTGGAGCGGGGTTCATCGGCGGACCCGGCAGCGACTCCGGGGAATCCATCCACTTCGCGTGGTGGCTCGGCCCCCTGGATGACAACCCGCTTCTTGGCACCACCACGGAGGTGACCAGGCTGGATCTTGCCGCACGCGAGTACGCCGACTACCTCCGGGATTTCACGACCATGGAGTGGTACTCGGTGCCCGAATCCACGGGCGATCGTCACATCACGGGGCCTTACGTCGATCACCTGTGCACCTGCGACTACATGCTCACCCTCACCTCACCGGTCGGATCCCCCGCGCTTGGCGTGGTGGGCCTGGACATCCTGGTCCGGCAGATCGAGCCGGGCATCCTGCGCCTGCTTCGCTCGATCAAAGGCTCCGCCGCCCTGCTGAGTTCCACCGGACGGATCATCGCATCGACCTCGGAGAATTGGGATTTGGGTGCCGGCCTCCAGGACCACGGGGGAATCCCCGTTCCCGGCACGAGCCTGATGGTTGCCGCGATCCCAAACTAATCATTCTATTTAGAATGATAAAGGTGTAGCCTGTTCATGTGACGACGGTCACGAGCGGGTCAAGGTGTTGCGCACACGGTGGCCCGGACCCAATTTTCGTTCGCACCGAATAAGGCCCCACACATCATGAGCAACCAAAGCATCGAAGACGGCAACCACCTCGCCGTCCTGGGATACGAGCAGTCCTTCGACCGTTCGATGTCCCTCTGGGCAAACTTTGCCCTCGGCTTCACCTACCTGTCGCCCTTGGTGGGCGTGTACTCGCTCTTTGCCATCGCCATGGCAACCGGCGGACCGCCGTCCATCTTCTGGATCTTCATCGTCGCCGGCGGCCAGTTCCTGGTCTCGTTGGTCTTCGGCGAGGTCGTTTCCCAGTACCCCATCCACGGCGGCATCTACCCGTGGACCCGGCGGCTCTGGGGCAAGCGCTACGCCTGGATGGCGGCCTGGATCTACATCTGGGCGATGATCGTCACGATCACCGCGGTGGCCCAGTTCGGCTCGGGCTTCGTGGCCAGCACCTTCGGCGTCGAGCTCACGCGCGGCAGCACGCTGCTGTTCTCCGTGGCGTTGCTGCTGGTTGCCCTGGTCCTGAACTTCACGGGAACCAAGACCCTGGCCCGCGTGGCCCGCATCGGCCTGGCCGCGGAACTCATCGGCGTCATCGCCGTCGGCCTGTACCTGTTGATCTTCGTCCGCAAGCAGCCCTTCTCCGTCTTCTTTGATTCCATGGGCGTCGAGGGCGAGGGAAGCTACTCGGCCGCATTCATGGGCGCGGCGCTTGCCGGCTTGTTCCTCTTCTACGGCTTCGAGGCCTGCGGCGACGTCGCCGAGGAGGTCAGCAACCCGGCCCGCCGCATCCCCACCGCCATGATGATGACCATCCTGGTCGGCGGCATCTCGGCGCTGTTGTCCTTCGGCGGATACGTGCTGGCCGCACCTGACCTGCAGGCGATCGTCAACGGCGAGGACGCCGACCCGATCCCGGCGATCCTCGAGTCCGCCCTCGGCCCGGTCGGGGCAAAGATCTTCCTAGTCATCGCGCTGACCGCATTCCTGTCCTGCGTGCTGTCACTGCAGGCCGCGGCCTCGCGGCTGATGTACTCCTTCGCCCGCGACGGCATGATCCCGGGCCATCGCTGGCTCTCCAAGGTCTCGCCGACCACCAAGGTGCCGACCAACGCGCTGGTCGTGGCCTGCTCCATCCCGCTGCTGATCTGCATCATGATCTACTTCGGCTCCGAACAGCTGCTGACCCAAGTGACGAGCTTCGCCATCCTGGGCATCTACGTATCGTTCCAGGCCGTGGTGCTTGCGGCCCTGCGCCAGCGCATGAAGGGCTGGAAGCCGGCGGGGCCGTTCTCCCTGGGCTCGGCTGGTTTCATCATCAACGTGCTGGCCCTGGCCTATGGAATGTTTGCCATGTTCCTGCTGGCTAAGCCCGGCACCTCTGGCGACTTCTTCGCCGACTGGGTGGTGCTCATCGGCCTGGCGATCGTCGCCGGATCCGGTGCCCTCTACCTGTTCATTGCCCAGCCCGACAAGAAGTCCGATGCTCCCACCGGGGACGCCATCGAGGTCGCGGCAAGGCTGCGGGCGGTCAACGCCAACGCCAACGCCCGGGTCTAGCACTCCGCCCGGTGGCCACCCCACTCATGGATGACACACAAGGAAGCGTCCCCCGGCGGGGGACGCTTCCTTGTTGCTAGAGTGTGTCCTCCAATGCGGAATCGACGCGCTTCCGCGGTGCGCCGCCCTCGTTGCCCCGACCCACAGGGCGTCCATGAGTTTTCGAACATCGTCGATTCCCCGCCCCCGACCGGGGCTGAGCATGGGCGCCAGCGGTCCGCGGCTTCCGTCGGGCAGGGGGCGGATCTTGGTGCGCAGCTCTCCACGGGAGCGGCCAACCGCGTGGCCCGGGGCTCAACGAGCAGACTCTTGCCATTCGAGTGGTCCCCGCGTGGCAGGTGAGGTCGGTGCCGTGCTGGCGGGTGCGGTTCTCCGTGGAATCCACAGACACTTCCCAGTTGGCCAATCCCTCGGCGTTCGTCCAGCTGTTCAGGGCATTCAGGACCGTGTCCCAGGTGCCGTGGTGGCGGTGTTGCCCTCAGGACGGTCTTCCACGATGTCGAAATGCTCCGGAAAATCGCGCCCCGGGACTCCGGCCAGGTAACGCCAGCCGATGGTCCTTGAACGGATGTCATTCATTGCCAGTGGAACCCTGCATCACAGGGGCAGCCTGCTCCCACTGAGCACCGCAGAATACGGCATGACGGGACGTCACCCGCCAATCCTCACGAACGCGGCTATCGGGATAGAAGACACACTAACGGGCTTAGCGCTCAGTCCGTTCCCTGCCACTGCCATGACCCCTCATCGTCTTTCACCAGCGCCCATGCACGGACCGTTTTGTTAGGTATCGGCGATCTGGAGGCCAGGCAGCGTGCGGAGGTTACCGGTTCCGACGAGTTCGCCGGAAGTAACGACACCGGGGGAAGGACGATTTCGAAGCTGTTCAATTACCTGCACGGCGATGCGCGCGGCCAGTTCACTTCCACTTCCTCCCTTGAGGTAGCTCGTCACGCTCTCACCGCGGGGGTTGGTGGCCCGAATCCAAATCTGGGTGCACTCCACATCAGTTCCCCTGGGCTTCCGTCCCTTGCGGCGCGAACTGCGTGGCCCGCCCCAGCCCGTTCTGGCCAGTCGGCGGATGAGGGGAATCGTGAGCTGTGCCAGCAGGAGGTTCATCCGCGTGGTGGAATATGCAGTGACCTGCTCGATGCCGGTGGTCCGGGCAACTGCGAACGCGTCCCCAAGGGCCACGGGCACCGCAGTGCGCCGTCCGTCAGGCAGGTCGAATCCGACGATCCTACGACCTCGAGCTGACCGGCGGGAACCTTTGTTGCCAGCATTGGGTTGGCCCAGGATCTCCCACATGGTCCTCGACACGCCTTCAGTCTTTATCCCGCCGCTCGAGCTCCGAACAATCATCAAGCCGTCGGGTTCCTCAATTCTTGCAAGGAGGTGGCTTGCAAGAGCTTCGGCCGCGGCCGTTCCAAAGCCGGCACCAGGAACAAGGGTCACCCCGGCCTGCCGGGCATTGTTGTCCAACGACCAAGCATCCTCGAAAGTGGTCGCCTCGTTAGATAGGTCCAGATAGTGACACCCGTTGCGGATGCAAGCGCGCATGAGCCCGGCCGCCGTGCGGACAAAGGGGCCAGCCGTGTTGAGAACGATCTTCACATCCGTCAGCATGGCGTCCAGATCCTCCGGATCCGCGGACCCCGATTCGCGCCACGGTACGTTTAGGCTCCGCGCCGCAGCTATGAGCCGGGCCGAGGCTCGCCCAGCAAGGATGACTTCGATCCCGGACTCATGAGAGAGCGAGGCGATGCGTTTCGCCATGGAACCGTACCCATAAATTAGAAGGATTGCGCCACCCTCTCGGAGTTACCTGCAGCCATTCGGTCCACTTACCGTTACACTACGTATCATTATGGTCTCATCAATTGGACGCCCGCGAAACGCCGATGTGAATACCGCACTGCTCCGGGCTGCCGAAGAGCTCATTCTTGAGCGCGGCTTTGGCGCAGTTTCCGTGGAGGCAGTTGCTTCCCGGGCCGGAACAACTCGTCCTGCATTCTATCGGCGATTTGACGGCATTCCGCGTCTTTTACTGGCCCTGTTGTTGGACCGGTTCGCCATAGACCTTGATCACTGTATCGATTCCGGCAACCTCCCAGACGACCTCATGGCCATTCAGCGAGACCAGCTGGAACTATTCTCCGACCCTCTCGTCAAACGAAGCTTGGCCGGATTTTTAGGTTCCCTCCATGACGATCCAGAACTGCGAAAAGTCTTTGTGGAGGAGTTCCTTACCCCCCGCAGGCAAGGCGCCGGCATGATCATTCTGCGGGCGGCCAGCCGGGGGGAAATCCCCCAAAATCCAAACCTGGAATGGGCCCTCGACCTTCTCACCGGGCCGCTGTTGATGCGGGCCGTCATGCCAGGGCTGGCAGGATTCGATGAGGCATTGATTTCCCAGACAGTGGCAAGCGCGCTGAACGCTCTATCCTTTCGATCCCCCTAAGGAAGCAGGTTTCCATGCGACACACGGTTGATAGTTCCCTCATCCACAAGCGTTCAGCAGATCAGGTACTTCTGCTCGCTGCTGAAACGAGTACGGACGGCTCCCTCGGGATCAGCGTGGCACTGCCGCACGGACACCCTTTCACAAACACGATTCCCGAGAACACTACACTCCTCGGCATTGAACTGATGCGCCAATGCGCCATCTCATTCGCACATCTGGATGGGGGCGTTCCCAAAGGGTGGGCCTTCTTGATGAACGAGCTCTCCTTCGCATGGCACGACGGCATGGCTCCGAAAACCCCCGAACAATTCACAGGACGCGTCGACGTGCGTCTCCTGGCCGCAAAAATGCGCAAAGACCGAATCAGTGACCTGCAGCTGAAAGCAGACTACCTCGCCGATGGTGTGGTTTTAGGAAGCGGCCGGGGAGACCTCTCGACCTTGCCGCCCCAGACCTATCAAGCGATCCGCCGCAATGCCGCTCCTGCCACCCGGGAAGCTACAGGCCCCCTCGGGACGGTGTTGGCCAACGTGCGCCACGAACCCGAGGGACTCGAAGCACAACTGGTTTGGAACCAGAATGACCGATTCATCTTTGATCATCCCAGCGACCACCTATCGGGAATGCTGCTCACCAGCGCAGTCCTTCAGGCCCACCTGCTGCTCACTGGGTCGCAAGCCCAGGACGTCAGCCTAAGATGCGAAAATTTCGCTGAGTACGACCAAATCACCCGGGTATCCACGTCCTTGACCGCATCAGGCGAAACCCGGACCACCATCACACAATCCGGACGGAATATCGCGTTTGGGTCCTGCGGAGGCCACCGAGCAACGGACACAACCGGACCGGCAGTCGGCCAGTTCCACCGCCAGCTCAAACCCGTTTCCTAGCCGCTTCCAAAAAGTCCTCCCAAACCTGTTGCCAAGGCACATCCTCCTTCATATAGTTAAGTTACAGCACGAAACGTAACGTAAAAATGCAGACAATTCGTTCTCGTGCATACAGAGCGGATCTTGGATGTGAACCGGCAACGGCGCTAACCCAAGATCCACCACCATCAGCCGGCATTCAACTCTAAAAACGCCGCAACCTCCGGCAGGGGCGTTTGAAATGGTACGGCGGCCGTGTAGCCGTTAGCCCATAACGGCGAACGGTCTGCGGTCGCCCACCCAGCAACACCGCTTCCACGGGCCCAAATTCATATTCAGAGCCCGTGTCCCCCAGTTCCGGGCAATGCAGCACTACGCTGCATTGCCAGAGAAAACGCCGGGAATCCGGCGCGCCGCACACCATGTTTTTCACATGAGCTTCCGGATCCATGCGCCATCAAAACTCCGGAGGCGCCACCTCTAATACAGAGAGTTGATCGTCATGACTGAAATCCTTCAGCAGCTTGAGCACAGCGCAGACACAATCCTGACCACCGAGCACCCGCTGGCCACCACCAGCGAAAGCCCAATCACCACGGTCGCAGGGGCGGAGGACAACGATAAGGCGTGGGGCCACCTTTACGGTGCCATCGCATCCGGGCTCGGTGTGGATCCCTCCAATTTCCAGCTCAATTACCCCTTTGCAACGTGGGACTGGCCAGTTGCCAACGTCGGTTATACAAGCGCTGCGCAGTACGACTTCTGCTCTGCTGTGCCCCAGTTCAGCGCTACCGGCGCTTACACTTCAGCCGGCACGGAGTTCAATGATGCCTACGAGCAGATGCTCCATGTTGTTGCCGCCGACACCTCGGACCCGGCACTGGCCGAGAAAATTTCGCAAGCACGCAACGTGTTGAATCTGGCGACCAACGACTTCCAAATCACCTACAGCCAGGCTCGCGAGGCCTATGTACGTGAGACGGGAGGAACCAACGTCCCATCTTTCACCGAATGGTTGGGTAGCTACGGCGGCAAGGCCTGGGCTACGCAGCTGGCAGCAGCTTCCAGCACAGTCGATGCAAAGAAACGGCTGCTGGACCAGTTGCTCTCCGAAACGTCCACACCCGGTCTGAATGACGCGATCCTTAGGCTGAACAACAAGGACTATTACACCCGGCTCCAGGACCCGTCCCTTGCCAACTTCCCGGCTGTACCCAGCTACTCACTGGGCATGGATGCGACAACATGGTTGCAAAAGGTCCAGGCTGGAACCGGCGGCACCAGCGGCAAGATCAGTTTTTCCAACTCGCAAGCCGAATACGACTACAAGAAATCTTGGGCTGGCGGCAGCGCCTCAGTAGGTAACTTCTTCTGGAGCGTAAACGTTGGTGGCTCATGGGAACGCATTGACGAGTTCGGCACGGACAACTCCTTGGAAGTCACTGTTAGCTTCAAGGCCTGGGACAGTATCAGCATCGAAGCAGGCCGGTGGTACAACGGGGCATTCGTGCGCAGCGTCTCCGAGGGTCCCTTCGTCCGAGGCTATTCCTCCAACGGTGAAGACCACACCAAGGCAGTCTGGGGCAAAGACGGCATCATGGGAGTCCAAAAGGTTGGGATGATCGTTTGCTACAAGCCGTCCTTCTCTATCAAGGTCAGCAGCTCCACCTTTAGCTCTTTCTCCGAGAAGTGGGAAGTGTCCGCTGGAGTGCGGATCGGCCCCTTCACCTTTACCGGCGGCGGCGGCAGCACCTCCTCCGGTTGGAAAGCAGATAAGGCAACCAGCACTTTCACCGGTGAATCGACCGCCGAAACGGCACTGATTCTGGGCACGAAGATCGCCCTGATAAATCCCGCGTAGGCAATTGCATTCGAGATGAAGTTTGAAAGAACCCGGCACATCCTGCGGCTCAATCCCCATCGTGCAGGGTGGTGCCATGGGCCAGACGCCCGGGCGCACCACAGCGTTCAAGAATAAGACGCTAGGTGCAGCGGGGGACGGCCCTGTCCGGAGAAACGGACTTGGTGGACCAGGCTTGACGGCACATTCGCACATTCGCACTTTGATCCGTCGATCCGACTTCACCAAGCACTCCTGACAGTGCTCGCGAACCGGGCGCTCCGCTCCACGCGCGAGCATCACGATCGGCAACAGTTCCACCGCCGTTCCACAACTGGTAGGAGTTCGGCATATCTCCGACGCCATGACATCTCACCATGAGCCCAAGTTTTCAGACTCACAGAAACCGTCACACTGCAAGGTCCTCACCAATTACCGAAGCTTAGGGGTAGAACTGGCCATGTTGGACATTGAATTCGCAGTCGAGGCGACCGGTGGATACACAAACGACTACGTCGAACTGAACGGCCGGCCTCACACCATCAAAATTCGCCTTCTAGACGGCGAGCACACCTTTGAGTCTGAACCATTCGATCTCGGTATCCTGCCTGCCGTTGAAAATCGCCGACTTCTGGGACAGTTGACGTTCCGATACAGTTTTGACGAGAAGAACGGGCTTGTCACCGTCTGCGGAACAGACTTTGATTCATCAGAGGCGATGTGCCTCCTGACTGTCCCCGAAGGAACGTCCGAATTCTGCTATCAACGAGCATCCTCGGGCGGATTCCTTGCCGATGATCTCATGGCAAATCTCCATTGGAACTACCGGACGCTCCTAACTCCCGGCTTGGACGAAGTGTTCACCCGGATGGCAAGATCGGCGAACGAGTCCTTGATCGCTGCTTTGACAGAAACTGTCGGACTTTCCACACAAGTGCGCATGCATCCACCGGAACTGACGAGCGACGAGTACCTACAGTTGCTGACCGTCTACCGTGATGGAACCTTCCTTGGACTTTACGAACAAGGACAGGAACTTGGCCCGAAGGACATGATCTACACCGTCGAGTCCGTATTCGGAGGAGAGGTGACGATGTCATACGGAGAAGCGTTCGCAAATGTCATCGGCAGCACCGCCGACCCGAAGATTGGCGGCCTAACCTGGATCATGTTGTGGGCAAAACAATTCGGGATGTATCCCACGCAATGCACCTCATACTTGTCGCAAGGATTCCCCTGCGGGCCAACCATGGTGGGTGGACATGTGGTGTCGGGAAAGAGCGCGAAAAAAATTCCAAACGGCTCGAATTCGGTGTACATCTACCCGATCTGCATACAACACAACAACAACGACAGTGTGTACATGGAGGCCCTCACATACCTCAAAGGTATCTGGCTCAAGAACTACATGGGTTCGTAGCCACTTCAGCGCTCTTCACCTCGTCAAGACGAGCGGTCCGGCCAAACCCCGTCGGTACCGCAGGAAACAGTTCCTCGCCGCATGCAAACCGAGGGATAGGCCAGCCGGGAGATGTCGGTGGATTCCGCGGTGAACCGCACCCGCCAGCACTGCGCCCACCTCACCCGCCACATTCGGGACCACTCGAATCGCAGGAATCTGCTCGTTGACCTCCTAGGCCGCCCGCGCACATCTGCGGCAGCGCGGCGTCCGGTGTGGGATCCCCCGAATGCGAGGACCCAAAGAACACCCGGAAATGCATAGGGATCCGCCGGCGGGTGGCCGGCGACTTGCAACAGGGAAGCGTGCAAACGACGCAACGCCGTCAAATGCAGCTTCAACAGCCTCGGCAATGGAGACCACCGGCTACGACACAAGCCCACCCTGACGTACCGCCCGCCCGTGGTGCCGCGGGCCGTGTTCCCTGGAGAGCTGCGACTACCGAGCCAGGAGACACGCCATAGGAGCGAGGGGGCATTGCAGCAGGCCTTGGCCGCTCGCGCGGAGCAACCCACCATGCGATGCTCCTTCATCGACTTCAGTGGGATCCAACACGGTTCCACGAGCTCACGTTTCATCGGACTTGGAGTTTTTCTGTGCCGCCCGGCGGCAAACAGCCTGGGGCAGGGGGCACAAAACCAAAGCGACACCCGGCAGGTGCTAGTTTCGAAACTAAACCAAGCCTTGAAGGAGCGCTCGCCTCGTGTTTTTCCTCGACCAAGATCTGATCTATTCCGCCAGCGACCTGGTGACCGCAGCCAGCTGCGAATTCACCTCGCTGAGCAAGCTCGATGAAAAACTGGGCCGCAGCAAGGCTACGAAATCCGAAACCGACGAAATGCTCGAACGCACGGCGAAGCTCGGTGACACCCACGAACACAAGGTGCTGGACGACCTGCTGAAGAAGTTCGGCGAGTACGATCCGTCGTCCGGCCGCGGCGTCAAGATGCTGCAGGCGGGCGTCCGCGGGGACCGCACCTCGTTGGAAGAGGCCCACCGGGAAACCCAGGACGCCCTGCGCATGGGCGCGGACGTGGTCTTCCAGGCAACGTTCTTCGACGGGGAGTTCGTTGGCTTCGCCGATTTCCTGATTCGCGAGGACAACGGCGCCTACGCGGTGTGGGACACCAAGCTGGCCCGCCACCCCCGCGTCACAGCGCTGCTGCAGCTTGCCGCCTACGGAGACCAGCTCCTGGCCGCGGGCGTCGAGGTTGCGCCGGACACCACCCTGGTGCTGGGCGACAACACGCATTCGGTGCACCGGATGCACGAGCTGCTGCCCGTCTTCAGGGACCGCCGGGACCGTTTCAAGTCGCTGGTTGAATCCCACCAAAAACAAGAGCAGACCGTGGCCTGGGGCCAGCCCGGGATCAGCGCGTGCGGGCGCTGCGACTACTGCTCCGAGCAGGTCACCGAGCACCGCGACCTGCTGCTGGTCGCGGGAATGAGCACTACCAAGCGCAAGAAGCTCATGGAGTCGGGCATCGCCACCATTGACGAGCTGGCGCACAGCAACACCGGGTCCAAGGACACCCACTTCAAGCTGGCGGAACAGGCCCGCATGCAGGTCGGCCTCGGCGGCAGAGACGGTGTCGTCGGAGGCGTCGCCTACAAGGTCTCGGGCAACCAAACGATTTCCCGCCTGCCCGAACCCAACCCCGGGGACATCTTCTTCGACTTCGAGGGCGACCCGCTCTGGCAGGACCCCTTCGACGATTCCTGGGGCCTGGAATACCTTTTCGGCGTCATCGAAATCGACACCGAAGAACCCGTTTTCAAGCCGTTCTGGGCCCATTCGAGGGCCCAGGAACGCAAGGCCTTCACCGACTTCGTCGCCTACGTCGAGGACCGCCGGAAAACCTACCCGGACATGAAGGTCTACCACTACGCACCGTACGAGAAGAGCGCGCTGCGGAACCTGTCGCTGCGCCACGTGGTTGCGGAGGACGCCATCGACCAGTGGCTTCGCGACGGCCTGCTGGTCGACCTCTACGACACCGTCAGGCACTCGCTGCTGATCTCCGAACGCTCCTACTCCATCAAGAAACTCGAACCCCTCTACATGGGCGAGAACCTGCGCGGCGGGGACGTGAAGGATGCGGGGGCCTCGATCGTCGCGTATGCCAAGTACTGCGACGCGCTGGAGAACGACGCCGCTGCCGCCGCGGGGATCCTGGAATCCATCAGCGACTACAACGCGTACGACTGCCTCTCCACGCTGCGGCTGCGCGACTGGCTGCTGGGCCTGGTCCCCCACGTGCCGCGCGCCGAATGGGTCGAGGAAACCCCGCTCCCCGACATCGACGAGGTCGAACCCAGCACCGAGGAACTGGCGCTGCGCGCCTACCTCGAAACGTTGCCGCAGAACCGGGCACTGACCAACGACGAGCGCGCCATCGCCATGGTCGCCGCGGCCACCGGCTACCACCGCCGCGAGGCCAAGCAGTTCTGGTGGGAGCACTTCGACAGGCTCGACCAGCCCTTCGAGTCATGGGCCGACACCCGCAACGTGTTCATCGTCGAAGACGCCGAGGTCGTCGAGGACTGGCACAAGGCAAGCCCCCGGGCCAGGGTCGAATCCAGGGTCACCGAATTGCGCGGCACCATGGCCGAGGGCTCGGACTTCAAGGTCGGCAGCGGCTGGTTTGCCATGTACGGGGCACCGTTGCCCCCGGAACTGGAGCCCAGCAACGCCGACCGTGCCGGCCTTTTCAACGCCACGGTGAGCGAAAACGACGAGCGCTTTGTCATCACCGAAAAGTCCAACACCAAGGTCCCGCCCTTCGGGGCCCTGCCCGTCGCGCTGACCCCGGACCAGCCGATCAACACCACCTCCCTGCGTGATTCGCTGGCCGAGCTCGCCCGCACCGTGGGCGGTTCGCTGCCCTCGCTGCCCAAGCACCCGGGCATCGACATCCTGCGCAAGGCCGCCCCTCGCTTCACCACCCTGTCCGGGCCGCCGGTGCCGCAGGAGGTCGACGGACTGAAGAACGTCGTGCCTGCGATCGTCGAGGCCCTGAACGACCTCGACAATTCCTATCTGGCGGTGCAGGGCCCCCCGGGCACGGGCAAGACCTTCGTGGCTTCCCACGTCATTGCCGCCCTGGTGAAGCAGGGCTGGAAGGTCGGGGTCGTCGCCCAGTCCCACGCCGTGGTGGACAACGTGCTGGACAAGGCCATCGGCAATGCCGGCGTGCACCCGGACCAGGTGGCCAAGAAGCAGAAGGCCGGCGACAAGACCCGGGTTCCGTGGAACGGGACCACCGACGACGCCATCGAGAGGCTGCTGGGCGGCGAGGAGGGCGCGCTGATCGGCGGCACGGCCTGGACCATGACCGGCAAGCGGGTCCCGGAGGGATCGCTCGACCTGCTGGTCATCGACGAGGCGGGCCAGTACTCGCTGGCCAACACGCTGGCGGTGTCCCGCGCCGCCAAGCGGCTGCTGCTGCTCGGCGACCCCCAGCAATTGCCGCAGGTCACCCAGGGTTCCCACCCGCAGCCGGTCGACGAGTCGGCGCTGGGCTGGCTCAGCGCCGGGCACCCGACACTGCCGGAGGAACTCGGCTACTTCCTGGCCGACTCGTGGCGCATGCACCCGGAGCTCTGTGGGAAGGTCTCGGCCCTGAGCTACGAATCCAAGCTGCATTCGGCGGCAGAGGCCGCCACCCGCTCGCTCTCCGGCGTGCCCGCCGGTGTCGCCACGGTCCTGGTCGAGCACCACGGCAACACCACGCAATCGGTGGAGGAGGCGCAGGAGATCATCAACCAGGTCCGGGCCCACATGGGCCTGAGCTGGGTCGGCGGCACCGGCAAGGCACCGCGGGAACTGCTGGCCGAGGACATCCTGGTGGTTGCCGCCTACAACGCGCAGGTGAACCTGCTGCGCGAGGAGCTGGATGCCGCGGGCCTCGAGGACGTCAAGGTCGGGACCGTCGACAAGTTCCAGGGACAGGAGGCGCCGGTGGTCATCGTGTCCATGGCGTGTTCCTCGGCCGACGACGCGGCGCGCGGCATCGAGTTCCTGCTCAACCGGAACCGGATCAACGTCGCCGTCTCGCGCGGGCAGTGGCGCGCGGTGATCGTGCGCTCCCCCAGGCTCACCCATTTCCTTCCGTCCAACCCCGCCTCGTTCGCGGAGCTCGGGGCTTTCCTGGCACTCGGGACATGTTATGAATAAGAGCATGACTTCACGCGTGCTCGCCGGCCAAAAGGTAAACCCCCTCGGATACGGGGCCATGAACATCGTTCACGGCTACTCCAACTTCCCGACCCCGGAGGCATCCGGCCGCCTGCTCAACGAGGTCCTCGACGCGGGCGTCAACCACATCGACACGGCCACGCTCTACGGCGGCCGACGCAGCGAGGAGCTCATCGGTCAGCACCTGAAGCACCGCCGCGACGAATATTTCCTGGCGTCCAAGGGCGGACTGTCGCTGATCGACGGGCGCAGCGTCATTGACGGCCGCCCCGAGCTGCTGCTCGCCCAGGTTGATGCCTCGTTGCAGCAATTGCAGACGGACCGGATCGACCTCTACTACCTGCACCGGCTCGACCCTGCCGTCCCGGTGGAGGAATCGGTGGGAGCGTTGGCGCAGGCGGTGGCCGCCGGAAAGATCGGCGGCATCGGGCTGTCGGAAATCTCGGCCGCAACGCTGCGCAAGGCCCACGCGGTGCACCCGATCGACGCCGTGCAGAACGAGTACTCGCTGGCGACCCGCAACCCGGAAATCGCCATACTGGATGCCTGCGCCGAGCTGGGAACCGCGTTCGTGGCCTTCAGCCCGCTGTACCGCGGCTACCTGTCCGGCAACCTGCGGGACATCGAGTCCCTGCCGGAGAACGACATCCGCCACTTCATGCCACGGTTCCGCTCCGAAAACTACCCGCAGAACCTGGTGCTGGTTGACCGCCTGAAGCAGCTGGCCGCGCAGTGGGGAACCACCGCGGCCGCACTGTCGCTGGCCTGGGTGCTGGCACAGGGAGACCACGTCCACGCGATTCCCGGGACCACCAGGTCCGAGCACCTTGCCGAGAACATGGGCGCCCTGGACGTCGAGCTGGACCAAGACCAGCTGGCGCAGCTCAACGCAGTCATCAACAACGAGACGATCCACGGCAGCAGGTACAACTCGCACCAGCAGAAGACCGTGGAAAGCGACGAGTTCTAGCCGGGGGCCGACGGGCCAGACGCCGGCAACCTTTAGCCGATCGAAGTCACCCGTCGCTGGTGTGGGCCGGACACTGCAGCAAACGGTTCGCTTCTGGTGCCCGCCTGGCCGGATTGGTTCCGGACTCGCCGGTTCTTGTTGCTCGATACGGCTCGCCACTTCGCGGGCATCGTCGAGTGCCATGCGCCGGCGTCGGGGCAACCGGCTGCACAGCCGCTGATCGGGTTGCCGGATTTCAGGGTTGCCGGTGAAACGTGCCCTACGCGGAAACGGAACGCCTTGCTATTTCCAGTGCGCGATCAGGTCCATGAATGCCAGACTGGCGGCATTCATGTATGCCCCTTTCCTGCGGAGCAGGGCGGCCGTGCGCGAGGGAATCTCTGGCGAAATCGCGATCGCTTCAAGGCCATCGCGATCACGGGCGATGGCCTCCGGCAAAATGGTTGCCAGCCGCCCGCGGCGAACCGTCTCCACGATCGCACTGATCGAATTGGCCTCGATCGCGATATGTGGCGCGATGTCGTGTTCCTGGCAGTATCGATCGATGTGGCCCCTCGTCGCAAAGTCGCGACTGAGAAGCACCAAGTCCTCTTGGCCTAGCTCCTTCAACGTCATCGCCTCGGTTCGCCCTGCGTATTGATGGGCTGTGCCGAGGACGAGGCACAGTGTTTCCACGAACAGCGCCTGGGATTCAATCTCCACCGAGCGGACCCCGGAAAATGCTATGCCGAGATCAAGGCTGTCCTCAGCCAACGCCGCCTCGATGCGGTCCTGGGTCATTTCTTGCACGCTCAGTGTGATGCCCGGATGCAAGGTGTTGAAACGTTCGAGCAGGGGCCCGATCAAGTACGCGGTGAAAGTGGGCGTCATTGCCAATCGGAGCGAACCACGGCTCAAGTCCTTGACGTCATGGACTGCCCGTTCGCCCGCATCCAAATCCCTCACGGCGAGCTTCGCATAGTGCAGATAGGCCTCGCCGGCGTCGGTTAGCCGCACCGTCCGTCCCGATCTGTCCAGCAGCTGGACCTGCAACGAGTTTTCCAGCTGTTTGATCTGTTGCGAAAGGGTCGGCTGCGAAACGAACAGCGCCTCCGCTGCCCGGGTGAAGTTCCGGTGTTCGGCGACGGCGGTGAGGTAACGGACATGGCGCAGCATCATGCGATTCATACTATAGGGAAACCCTATGAATTCGATCGAAAACAGGTCTTGGACACTATAGAAAAACGCCGTCATCCTTGAAATACAACCCATCGCAAGGAGACCGCCCATGCAAGACATCATCGATGGCTTTCTGAAATTCCAAAAAGAAGCTTTCCCTGAACGTTCGGGACTCTTCAAGCAACTGGCAACCAGCCAAAACCCCGGAGCATTGTTCATCACCTGTTCGGACAGCCGGGTAGTGCCGGAGCTGCTGACCCAAAGGGAGCCGGGCGATCTGTTCGTCATACGGAATGCCGGCAACATAGTCCCGGCCTACGGCCCGGAACCCGGCGGCGTCACCGCCACCGTCGAGTACGCCGTCGCCGTTCTGGGCGTTACGGACATCGTCATCTGCGGCCACTCCGACTGCGGTGCGATGACGGCCATTTCCACAGGCAAGGATCTTGGGCATTTGCCGGCAGTCGCCAACTGGCTTTCCCATGCCGACGCGGCCAAAGCCGTGAACGCCGCCCACACCCACGAGTCCGACGCGGAGCGACTGTCAGCCATGGTCCGCGGAAATATCGTTGCGCAGCTGAACAACATCAAGACGCATCCCTCGGTGGCGCTCGCAATGGACCAGAACGTCGTGACCCTCCACGGCTGGGTGTACGACATCGAATCGGGCTCAATCGACACCCTCGACGGTTCCTCTGGTCGTTTCGTCAACCTCGCGAATCATTCACAAGGACCCTCCGAACCAGCCGCTTCCGGCATTACCGCCTGAACGCCCCCCACATCCCAAAATCCCAAAATCCCAAACCCAGAAAGGAATCACCATGATTCATTCCCAGTTCTCACAGACACCGCGCGAGGAACTCACCGCCGTCATCGTCGATGCAAAGACCCGCAAGGACCTCTCTTGGCAGGATCTCACCGACGGCACCAACCTCAGCCTGGCCTATGTGACGGCGGCCCTGCTCGGCCAGCATCCGCTGCCGGCAGACGCCGCGGAAGTTGTCGGCGAACGGCTTGAATTGAGCCGGGACGCAATCCGACTCCTGCAGACCATTCCCTTGCGCGGAAGCATTCCCGGTGGCGTTCCAACGGATCCCACCATCTACCGCTTCTACGAGATGCTGCAGGTTTACGGCTCCACGCTGAAGGCATTGGTGCACGAACAGTTCGGCGACGGCATCATCAGCGCCATCAACTTCAAACTGGACATCAAGAAGGTTGAAGACCCGGAGGGCGGTTCCCGGGCAGTCATCATCTTGGACGGTAAGTACCTTCCGACCAAGCCCTTCTAAGGTCTCCCCCTCGCAGGGACGCCCAGCTGCACCGCCCCTGGAATGGTCCGGGGTGCGACCCCTCCATGCCAGGGCTCGTACCCCGGATCAAACGCTGCCGGGACGTTCGCAATGCGGAAGCCAGATGGGACCGCCCCGAATCGCGGCCCTATTTGGGCCTGGCCGGGTCGACGACCTTTTTCACGTCGAAGAAGGTCTTGAGCACCGGCCGGTCCCCGCGCTTTTCCTTGGCGAACTGCAGTCCGTCGAGGTTGATGCGGGCCTGGCGCAGGTAGGTGTCGCCCTTCTGCACCCAGGAGGGCGCGGTGCCGTCGACCCCGTAGAAGAAGTCGAATCCGTCCTTCTTGAGCGCGTCGTACCTGGTGCCCTTGTACCTCTCCACGTGGGCGATGTCGGCGCCGAAGGGGTAGATAAGCTGGTCGGTGTCCCCGATGATCGGGCGGACCTCCGCGTCCCATTTTTTCATGTCCTTGGTGAACCGCGGCATGGGGCTCTTGCCCATGTCGATGTGTCCCCAGGAATGGGAGGCAAAGACCCAGCCGTTGGCTTTCATCGCATCCGCCACCTGCGTGGCGGTCTCGGTGTCCTTGGCCATGGTCTTGCTCTTGGGGTACTCGCTCTTGGAGGTCCGGTAACCCAGCACCCCGTTGTAGCCGGTCAACGCCACGATGCCCTTGGACCCGCGGTATGAGAAATCCGGGTGCTTCCGGACGTACTCGTCGATGAGCGGGACCATGTCGTAGGCGCCGATCGTCGTCTTTCCGTGGGCATCGGTGTATTCGTTCTTGACCTGCCCGTGTTCATCGAGCAGGAGCTTTGACGGGAAGCCGTCCCCGTCCATGTACTCGTAGTAGCTCACGTCGTCCTCGGACAGGACGATCGGTGTCTTGCCCTGGGGCAGGTGGATCTTCCGGTAGGCCATCTTGCCGTTCTTGTCCAAGCCGGCGATGTCAGCGGGGTTCACCAGCACGAAACCGCGTTTGTGGAGCGCGGGAATGATCTTGTTGAACTCGGACATGGTCACCATGTAGTCCAGGTAGCCCTGCTGGCGCTTGTCCCCGTCGAATGCGCGCTTGGGATCCACCACCAGTGAATGGAAGAAGAGATGGGAGATCTTGGAGTTGTCTTCCCAGACCACGGTGCCGGCCTTGGCCCTGGCGATCCCGGCCAGCGCCTTTTCGGCTTCCGGGCCGGTGACGCCCCCCAGGGTTTTTGCCGCGGCGTCGTAGTCGTAGCCGGCGGCCAACGCCTTGGCCTTGCCGATGAGCTCGGCCTCGGCGGGTTCCGCCGGTTCCCCCGTTGCTTCGGGCACCGGGGCTTGGCTTGCCGGGACCTGTGTTGCGGGGGTTGCGGTTGCCGGGGCCGACGCTGGGCTGGATACGGTCGCGGCCTGCTTGCTCGGTGCCGGCACCCCCTGTGGCGCGGGCGTACAGCCGGCAAGAACCAGTGCCGAGGCCGCCGCCGCGGCTGCTGCCAGACGTGTGCGTTGGAGCATCTTCTCCCTTTTCCTCCCCACGGCAATGGCCGCGTGTTGGTTGTTGGATCGGTGCGATCGACCCTACCCGCTTGCGCGCGAACCTTAAATCGGCGCGCCGATGGACTAGGATTGTTGGGTTCAATCCCCCGCAAAAGGACCGTGATGCGACCTACCCACCAAGCGAGCCCGCTGTGGAGTCAGACGCAACAATTCAGGTCCTCGGCGGCCTGGAAGTTGCTCTCCACCGCCCCGTGGGCAGTTGCCTTCCTGCGTGCAGAATTCACCAGCGCCAAGCCCCGGATCGGCCTTGAGGTCTTCCAGGCCTCGCTCGAGGCGTTCCTCAAGGTGGTGCGCGCCGAGGACCCCGGCTTCAACGACACCATGACGGCCACTCAATATGCCGACGCCTGGGTGAAAAACCAGTTCCTGGCCAGGCCACTGGTCGACGGGCACTTCGTCTATGAACCCACCGCGCAGACGGCCCGCGTGCTCAAGTTCCTTGCGGACTTCTCCGGGGACCGCACCAACCTGAACTCCTCGCGGCTGAACACCCTGCTGGTTTCCCTCGAGTCCCTGGCGCACGAAACCGACCCCGACCCGGCGGCCCGCATCCGCGCACTCGAAGCGGAAATCGCCCAGCGCCAGGAAAAGATCACTGCACTGCGCGACGGAACCTCCCCCGCCGTGCTGCCCAAGGAGGGCGCGCTTGCGGCAACCAGGTCCGTGCTGGACATGGCTTCGGGCCTGCCCGCCGATTTCAAGCGCATGCGCGACGGTGTGCAGGAAATGCTCCACGCGCTCCGCGGGGAAATCATGGAATCCTCCTCCGTCAAGGGCGTCGCGATCGGTGCGGTGCTCGAGGGTGACAAGCAGCTGCGCAGCACCCCGCAGGGCGAGACCTTCCGCGGCTTCACCGAGTTCCTGAACTCCCCCGAGGCGCAGGTGCGCTTCCGCGAGGCGGTCAACGAGGTGCTCGAGCGCGACTTCGTCGATTCCCTCGACGCCCAGGAGCGCCACACGCTGGCGAACCTGTTGCGCGAGCTGCGCCGCCAGGCCTCCGAGGTCCACCAGTCCTACGGCCGTCTGTCCGAATCCCTGCACGCCTACGTGCAGTCCGAGGAGTTCAAGGAAGCCGCCGTGCTGCGCGAGGCCGTTCGTGCCGCCGAGCTCGCCGTCGCTTCCTCGCGTGCGCTGCATTCGCGCACGCTGGTCGCCCCGATCAAGCTCTACAGCCCGCGTTTCACCTCGATCGCGGGGCTGGGCATCTACGACCCGGACGAGCACGTGGCACCGCCGAAGCTTGCCGCACCCCCGGAACTCTCGGTCGCGGACATCCGCCGCACGCCGAGCACCCCGGGACCCGACGTCCCGGCGCTGAACAAGGCCGTCTCGGCGGCGCGCTCGGCATCCGGCGGCGCGGTGTCGCTGACCGAGGCGTACAAGACGCTCGAGGACCGGCACAAGCACCTGAACACCATCCGCTACCTGATCGAGGCCGCCCGCCTCGACGGCGAGGACCCGGACGAGACAAGCTTCGAAGAAATCACTTTCACCCAGGTCGACGGCACCACCCGCACCGCCCTGGTGCCAGCCATCAGCTTCACGAAGGATCCAGCATGAGTACGCCATTGCCCTCCGGCGCCGCAGCCGAACGCCGCCTCTTCGAGGGCGACACGGGTTCCTTCGAACTGCCGTTGCGCCAGCTTCTGGTCCGCCTGCTGCGCGGCCCCTACCTTGACGGTGTCGCCGAGCCGCGGCTCTGGCAGCTGGTGCTGGATCGCCGGGCGGAGATCTCCGCATACGTCGCCGAGATCTTCCTGGTCCTCGAGGTCGATGCCTCGCGCAAGATCGCACTGCTGAGCCCGGTCGCCCTCGAGGCCGCGCACACCACCGCCATCGCCCCGCGTCGTGCGCTCAAGCGCGAGGAAACCCTGCTGGCGCTGCGCCTGCGCCTGCTGCTCGAGCGCCACGCCGGCTCGGGCACCGACGCCGTCGTCACCCGCGACGCGGCCCGCGAGATCCTGCTCGAACACCGTGCCCCCGGGGACACCGATGACAAGAAGCTCGAGGAAACCACCGACGCGGCGCTGGCCCGCCTGCTGAGCCTGAAGCTGATCCTGCCCACCGAGCTGGCCGACGAATACAAGGTCTCCGGCGCGCTGGCGCTGGCCCTGCCCTTCGCGACCATCGAGGAAATCCCCGACTACATCGCCGCGATCGAGCGCGTGGGCGCGGATGACACCGAAGAACTTGAACTGGAGACCGAAGACGCATGAGCATCGAAATGACCCTGCCGCTCTCCGACGCCGTGAACCCGGGCCAGCACCGGCTGACCCAGATCCAGGTGATCAACTGGGGCACCTTCCACGGCCGCCACACGCTGTACGTGGACCGGGCCGGCACCCTGCTGACCGGCCACCCCGGCGTGGGCAAGTCGACGCTCTTCGACGGCATCGGGCACATCTTCTACGCCGCCCCGCGGCTGAACGAATCCGCGCACGAGGCCTCCACCCGCAAGGACCGGCGCACCACCTACTCCTACATGCGCGGCCGCCGCTTCAAGACCGAGGCCGGCACGCTCTACCAGCGCCCCGGCGCCAGCTGGAGCGCCATCGCCCTGGTCTATGAGGACGGGCTGGGCTCCAACGTCTGCATCGGCGCCATCTTCGACCTGCCGGCCAACGGGCTCGAGGGCCAGGTCGGCAAGCACTACGTCATGGGCGACCGGGTGCTGGACACCGCCGCCCTGGAGGAACACGGCGCACGCCGCTTCACCCCCTCCTCACTGCAGAAGTCGCTGCCCGGCTTCGAGGCGTTCGACGTGCACCGCGCGTTCGCGGAGAAGTTCCGCCGCCGCCTGGGCATCGACAACGACAAGGCGTTCTCGCTGCTGCGCACGCTGCAGAACGGCAAGGGCCTGGACAAGGGCGTCAACCAGTTCTTCCGCTACGAAGTGCTGGAAATCCCGACGACCATGAAGGCCGCCGCCGGGGCCATCGAGGACTTCTCCCACCTGCGCGGCATCCACCGCCAGCTGGAGGAGGCCCGCGCCCAGCGTGACGCCCTGGCCAACGTGCCCGAGCAGAAGCTGCGCCACGAGGAACTCAGCGCCGAGCTGACCAAGCTCAACACGCTGGTCACCACGCAGCTGCCCGCCTTCGGCGCTCAGCTGGCAACCCGGGCGCTGCAGAGCGAAACCGAGCAGCTGACCGCCGCGGTGGAGAAGAACGCGGCGCTCATCGAGGAAACCACGGCCCGCAAGGCCGTGCTGGACACCAAGGTGACCTCGCTGAACGAGCAGCTCGAGGCCGGGGGCGGCGCGGGCCTGGCTGCCCTTGAACGCGAGGCGGAGGCCGCCCGCAAGTCGCTGGCCGAGCGCGAGGCCGTGCTGCGCACGCTGCGCTCCGACTTCGAGGCAGCGGGTCTGGGCTTCACCTTCACGGCCTCGGGCCTGCAGGCCATGCGCCGGCAGGCGGCCGTGAGCGCGGAGAACCTCTCCTCCATCGCCAAGGACGCGCGCACCATGGAGTACGAGGCCATGGCAAACGTGATGAACCTGAAGGACCGGATCTCCAAGCTCAAGCTGCAGATCGACTCCTACGCCAAGCGCGGCTCCAACATCGACGACCGTTCGATCGCCGCACGCCGTGCCATCGCCGCCGCCACCAAGCTGGGCATCGAGGACCTGCCGTTCGCCGGCGAGCTGATCGACCTGTCCCCCGCCCACGGGCAGTGGCGCCCCGCCGCCGAGAAGGCGCTGCGTTCGCTGGCCACCACCATCCTGGTGCGCGGCGAGGACCTGAAGTCCGTCACCCACGCCATCGACTCGCTCAGCGGGCTGGGACGCATCCGCTGGAACGACATCTCCAAGACCCCGCGCGAGGTCGTCCCCGGCC
The DNA here is from genome assembly GCF_042901625.1 of Paeniglutamicibacter sp. NPDC012692. Lineage (NCBI taxonomy): Bacteria > Bacillati > Actinomycetota > Actinomycetes > Micrococcales > Micrococcaceae > Paeniglutamicibacter > Paeniglutamicibacter sp. NPDC012692. Next base: position 54,424 of record NZ_JBIBDE010000004.1, on the reverse strand, counting down.
CGGGCGATCTGGTCGGCAAGCTCGACTTCAAGCACTCGGACGCCGGCACCTGGCTGCGCGGAAAGATCGCCGCCGACTACCCGCTGGTCTGCGTCGACTCGGACGCCGGGCTGCACATCCACGACAAGGCCATCTCCATGGCCGGCACGATCAAGACGGGCGCCGGCAGCTTCGAGCGGGACACCCGTTCGGTCGCCGCCTCCGACTACCTGCTGGGCTTCACCAACGCGGAGAAGATCTCCGAGCTGGAGGCCAAGCTCGCCTCGCTGGTCGAGGAGCTCTCCCGCATCGAGGACGTCGCCAACGACCGCTCGGCGGCCAAGGACCAGCTCGCCTCCAAGCTGGCCCTGCTGGGCACGCTGGCCGCGGACGAACGCAGCTTCGCCTCGCTGGACGCCTCCGGCGCCCTGACCACGCTGCAGGACCTCGAGGCCCGCATGGCCGAGGCCCTGTCCACCTCCGGGGACCTGTCGCCGGTGCGCCGTGCCCTCGAGGCCGCCCGCGCGGAGCTCGAGGAATGCGTCGGCACCCTGGCCGTGGCCCGCGCCGAGGCCGCCACGCTGGCCCGCGGCCTGGAGAAGGCCTCGGCCGCGCTACGCGCCGCCAAGGTCCGGGATTCGGCCACCGAGGAATGGGCCAGCGACATGCTGGCCGCCAGCGAGCAGCTGGCCCCGCTGATCACCCGCCTGGAACAGCGCCAGCCGGTCGGCACCTCGGAGCTCGAGGCGGCGCTGAACGCGCTCGCGCTCGCGCTCTCCGAATCCGGCGCCGACCTCAAGCGGGAAACCTTCACCCTGGAGGCGGCCCTGAAGGACACCTTCAAAGCGTTCGCCCGCGAGTTCGGCAACTCGGCGGCCGTCAGCTTCGGCACCGGCGTCGAGGCGGCCGAGCACTACGTGGCCCTGCACCAGGGCATCATCGAGGAAGGGCTGCCGCAGCACGAGGAGGAGTTCCGCGAGTACTTCTCCAACCGCTCCTACGAGCGCTTCTCCGACCTCCTCCAGCTGCTGGAGGAGGAACGCCGGCAGATCGCCGAACGCATCTCCCCGCTGAACCAGATCCTGGCCGACGTGCCGTTCGAGCACGGCTCCAAGCTGGCGCTCGAGGTCAAGACCACGGTCCCCGACGAGGCCCGGGCCTTCCGCCAGGCGCTCAAGGACGCGCTGGCCGGGGCGTACTCCTCGCGCGGCTCGGCAACGCTGAGCGAAAGCTACAAGGCTCTCGAGTACCTGGTCGACTCGCTGGACGACCCGTCGCGGGCAGCCTGGCGCGACACCGTGCTGGACGTGCGCCAGCACGTGACCATCAGCTGCAACGAGCACAAGCCCAACGGCGAGCTGGAAACGGGCCTGGAACCGGGCACGCTCTCCGGCGGCGAGGGCCAGCGCTTCACCTCCTTCATCATGGGCGCGGCCCTGGCCTACCAGCTGGGCTTCGCGACCGCGGGCTTCACCGCCTACGGCACCGTGATGATCGACGAGGCGTTCATCCAGGCGAACTCCGAGTACGCCGCCGCCGGCATCAACGCGCTGCAGGAATTCGGCTTCCAGCTGCTGCTGGCCGCTCCGGAGGACAAGATCGACCTGTCCAAGCACCTGGGATCGGTCACCGACATCATCAAGCACCCGGGCTCCAACGTCTCGGGCTTCGTGGAGTCGGGCCGCTCCCCCGCCGTGGCCACGACGATCATCCTGCGCTGAGAAACATTGCGCTGACAAATAATGCACCCGGCACCTCACATATCGGGGGCCGGGTGCGTTTACATGGTGTGGAGATGAAAACGAACCCGCCCTTCGAGCTGGTGGTGCGAGAGCACGGGCCGGCGGTGCTGCGCATGTGCACGGCGCTGCTGCGCCCGGGACCGGACGCGCAGGACGCGTGGAGCGAAACGTTCCTCGCGGCCCTGCGTGCCTACTCGGGGCTCGAGCCGGGCGCCAACGTGCAGGCCTGGCTGATCACCATTGCCCGGCGCAAGGCGATCGACGCCCTGCGTTCGCGGCACCCGGTCCCGGTGGATTCCCTGCCGGAGACGGCGGTGCCCAGCGACGGATTCGGTCAGGACGGGTTGTTCGACCACGCCGGCCTGTGGGACGCGCTGGGCTCGCTCACCGAGCTGCAGCGCAAGGCGATCGGCTACCACTACCTGCTCGGCTTCCCGTATGCGGAGATCCCGGAGTTCCTGGGCGGCAGCGCCGCCTCGTTGCGCCGTGCCGCGGCCGACGGCATCAAGTCTCTGCGCAAACTGCTGGAAGTTTCGGAGGAAGAACGATGAGCGAACTCGCCATGCATGAAATCGACATGTTGAAGGAAAACCTGGCCGAGCGCGCCGCCGCCGAGGGGCTGATCGACGTCTCCTACCGGCTGGTGGATTCGCCGGTGGGGCAGCTGATGCTGGCGGCCACCGAGCGCGGGATCGTGCGGGTCGCCTTCGACTCGGAGGACTTCGACGCGGTGCTCGGATCACTGGCCCAGAAGGTCGGGGTGCGGGTGCTGCACCGCGCCGCACCGCTGGACGCGGCGGCGACCCAGCTGGACGAGTACTTCGCGCACTCACGCACGGGGTTCGACCTGGGCCTGGACCACCGGCTGTCCAGCGGCTACCGGCTTGAGGTGCAGCTTGCCCTGCCGCGCATCGGCTACGGCCACACCGCCAGCTACAAGGAGATGGCGGCGCTGACCGGCCGCCCGGCCGCGGTGCGTGCCGTCGGCACGGCCTGCGCCACCAACCCGTTGCCGATCCTGGTGCCCTGCCACCGGGTGCTGCGCAGCGACGGGTCGTTGGGCGGCTACCTGGGCGGGCTGGACGCCAAAAAGGTCCTGCTCGCACTCGAGCAGGGCCCCCTCCGCTAGGCGCGGGCCCTAGTCCGTGGAAACCGAGGACATGGCGCGCCGGCCGGCGTCGCGGCCCCGCGGAACCGCGTTGCTCAGTTCGGACCGCCTGACGGCCAGGACGGTGACGTCGTCCGGGTTGGTGTGCCCGGTGGCCAGCCGGTGGATGGCGTCCACCAGGTCCTGGGCGCTGTCGGCGTTGCGTGCCAGCTCGGCGACCTCGGCGATGGCGGACAGCGTTCCGTCGTAGAGGTCCAGCACCCCGTCGCTGAAGCTGACGATCATGTCCCCCGGTGCCAGGGTGATTTCCCGGGACGTCCAGGTCGCATCCGGCATCAGCCCCACGGGTTGCTCGTGGGAGGTCAGCCGCCCCCAGGTCCCGGTGCTGCGCACCAGCAGGCTCAGGCCGTGGCCCGCATCGGAGAAGACGACCCTGCCGTCCGTCGCCCGGAGCCTGGCGTGGAAGAGGGTTGCAAAGGCCGCGGCCTGGCTCAACTCGGTGGCGAGGCAGTCGGAGGTCATCACCATGGCCTTCACCGGGTCCTCGCTGTTTCGCGCGCTGCGGATGACCGCGCGCGTCGTCGCGGCGATCATGCCCGCGCCGGCGCCCTTGCCCATCACGTCCCCCAGGGTGAACCCGAGCCCGCCCTCGATCGGGTACCAGTCGAAGAAGTCCCCGCCAACGGCCTTCGAGGGGATGCAGGCACCGGCGGTCTCGTAGCCGGCCAGCAGCGCGGCTTCCTTGGGCAGCAGGAACCTCTGGATCTGGGCGGCCCTGCTGAGTTCCTCCGAGGCCGTGGCGGCCTCTATCCGTGCGGTGTTCAGGTACTGGCGGGCCCGCGTGGCCAGCTCGTTGACCGTGAGCGCGGCAAGGGCGAAGATGAGCGTGTTGATCATGCCGCGGGCGAGCTCGTTGGGGTTGTCGACGGTCTGCGCACCGAGCGCAAACGGCATCATGATGGCCACCACCGTTCCGAGGACGGCATACAGGACGTAGCGGCGACCTGACATGACGGCGAACCAGAGCACCGGCAGCAACGCCAACGAGGAAAAGATCGAGTGGGACTCGCCGGTGCCGTGCCGCAGCAGCCCCGCGGCGATGAAGTCCAGGGCCGGCACGATGGTGGCAAAGCGCAGCAAGGACGGGCGGCCGAAGATGCACGCCAGCACCGTGGCCACGGCCACCAACGCCACGCCGGCGACGACGGATGCCGCGTTGCTGATGGACAGCGTCGGGATCATGGTGCTCATGAGCACGGCAACGAGGAACAGCCCCGCGAACAGGAGCTGTTTGCGCAACGGCGAAAGGTCGTCGAATCCCGTCAGGATGCGCACGGGGTCGGCAGTCATGGAATTTCCTTCCCTACGGGTGCGGTGTCGAATCCCGGGACAGGACCCAGGTGTTGGTGCCGTCCTGGCGGACGAAGGTGACGGTGGTGACCAGTGCGCGGATCAGGGCAAGCCCGCGCCCCGACTCGGCCTCCGGCCCGGGCATGCCCTTGGCCTCGGTTCCCAGCTGCGGGTCGGCGGCCCCGAACGCGCTGATTTCCGCCCGCAGGCTCTGCGCCCTGACGCCGATCTCGATGCCCAGCTCGACGGGGTCCGGCGACTCCGGGACCGCGTGCAGGACGATGTTCGTGGCGGCCTCGATCACGGCCGTGGCAAAGGTCATGCGGTCCATGTCGGGGACGAATGGCGCGTCGTCCCACAGCTCTTCGAGCAGGTCGTGGATCGCCTCGATGGCGGCCGGGAGGGCCTGGTCGCGGAAGCTGCGGCGGGCAATGAGGTCAGTCATTTCCGAACGCGTCCTCTGCCGACGGGTAGGAGGTCAGCACGCGGTCCATGCTGGTCAGCTCCAGGACCATCGTCACCTGCGGCTGCACGGCGGCAATGCGCAGGTCCCCGCCCGCCTGCCGGGCCGCCTTCAGGCACCCGATGAGTGCGCCGAGGCCCGAGGAATCCATGAAGGTGGTCTCGGCCAGGTTGACGACGATCCGGTTCGAGCCGGCGGCCACGACCTCGTTCACGTACGTCCTCAGGTTGGGTGCGGACACCATGTTCAACCTGCCGGAGGCCGTGACTTCCGTGTACGACCCCCTGGCCATGTGGCTAAGTTCCATCGTGGTTCCTTTCTGCCGTCCACCGGACCATGCGGCGACGTTCCCTTGTGATCTGGCTAAATCTCATCCGGCGCAAATCCCCGGTAGCGCACTGCCTTGTACAGGACGCTGAGCACGAGCAGGTCGAAGACGACCCAGCCGACGTTGACAAGCGTACCGACCGGTTCGGCCAAACCCGTGGCCAGACGCACTATTCCGGCGACGGCTGCGACGCCCAGGAGGGCCGCGGCCGTGAGCTGCGGACGGATCAGGCTCCAGCGCGGGCCCCCTGCCTGGCGGCTCTTCGGGGTGACGGCGAATCCCAGGGGACGCCCGAACCAGACATTGCGTGCCGCCGTGGTGCAGGCCTTGATCCAGGTCGGGAACAGCGCCAGGCTGTATTGCTGGCCGCGCCAGGTGGGGATGCCGTGCCCGGCGACGGCGAAGAGCAGCTGGTTCACGACCATGAACGGAATGAACCGGATGAAGAAATCGGTGCTGAGGCTGGCGACCGGCAGGATGCCCAGCAGGAGGTAGATGACGGGCGCCGCAAAGTAGACGACGGCGGCGAACCCGCTGAGGTAGCTCCACATCGTGGCGAAGTACATCAGCCGCTGGCCCCACTTCAGCCCGCGCTGGACCAGCGGGTTCTCCCGCAGCATGACCTGCATGGTGCCCTGTGCCCAGCGCAGCCGCTGGGTCAGCATGGTGCCGATGTCCTCGGGCGCCAGGCCGTGGGCGAGCACCTCGTGGTGGTACACGCTGTTCCAGCCGAGGGCGTGCATCCGCATGGCCGTGGCCATGTCCTCGGTCACCGAGATCGTCGCCATAGGCATGAGGGGCTGCGCCTCGCCGGAGCGTTCCACCGACAGCGCGTCCAGGACGGCCTGGACCGATTCCATGGCGCCCAGCGGGGACCATTCGCGTTCGGCCAGCCGCTGCACGGCCTCGTCGGTGATCGCCAGGACGCCCGTGTCCCCCACGGATGCCATGTCCAGCGCGGCGATCTCCTCGAGGTCGGCCTGCAGCGCATGCATGTCGGCCTCGACCAGGGCCCGGACGGCGGCGTCCACCTTCCGCCGTACCTCGTAGGTGATTTCGCTCAGGGATTTTCCCGCTTCGAGCTGGCTGCCCGCATGCAGGGTCGCGGCCTCCACCTCGTCCAGCATCCCCGCCACCAGCGGGGAGGCGGCATCCGCCGATTTCCGGGCCTGCCGGATGGCCTTGCGGGATGCGGACAGGGCCCGGCGAACGCTCTTTTCCGTCTCCTGCACGTAGCCGACCAGGCCCAGCTGCATGAGCGCCTCGCGGCGCAGGACCGCATTCGACCCGCAGAAGAAGGCCGCGTTCCAGCCGTCCTTGCCCTGCTGGATGGGCCCGTAGAAGAGCGGCGCCTGGCTGCCCAGCGGATCGTCGTGGGGCACGTTGATGAAGTACTGCGGGGTCTGGACCAGCGCGACCTTCCGGTTGTTGAAGTAGCCCAGGGTCTTGTCCAGGATCTCCGGCTTCGGGATCTGGTCGGCGTCCAGGATCAGCAGGAACTCGCCCTCGGTGACCATCAGCGCGTTGTTCAGGTTCCCCGCCTTGGCGTGCCGCGGCATATTGGTCCAGTCCTCGCCGCGGGTGACATAGCCAAGCCCGTGCTCCGCCGCCAGCTGCCGCAATTCGGGCCGGTCGCCGTCGTCGAGGATCCAGGTGCTGTGCGGATGCCGGATGCGCCGGGCGGCCAGCGCGGTTTCCATCACCATCTCCAGCGGCTCGTTATAGGTGGTGATCAGGACGTCCACCGTCGCATCCGCCGGGGCCTCGGGCGCCCCGGTCCGTTCCTTCAGGCGCCAGACCGTCATGCCGAACAGGAGCACGTCGATCAGGCTGTAGGTCTCGGCAACGATCAACGGGACCGCGATCCACCAGGCGTCCCAGTTCAGCGAGGCGGCCCAACGCCAGGCGACATAGTTCACGCCCAGTATCAGCGTGAGCACCACCATCAGGCGCGTCCAGAACCGTCTCATATCCTGCCTCCAGCAGCTCCCTGCGATCGTCCGCGGACATGTGCCGCCAAGGTGCCCGGCGACGTTGCGTGAACGCGGACCGGGTTGGCGGGACATGCCGAACATACCACGGTTGACCAGTCAAAAGATGCCCGAAGGGCCCCGCTCGCACTCGAGCGGGGCCCTTCGGGGAACCAGATGACGTTGGCTGCTACTCGCTGGCGAGCCCCTGCACCGGGGCCAGCTTGGCGGCGCGGCGGGCCGGGACGATCGAGGCGGCCAGGGCGGCCACGACGCTGATGGCGATGACGCCGGCCAGCTGCAACCACGGGATCGAGACCACCATGGAGCCGAAGGACGCCATCACGGACTGTGCACCGAGCAGGCCGTAGGCGGTGCCGATCAGCACGCCGAGCAGCGCCGCGACCCCGCCGATCAGCACGGCCTCGGTGGCCAGCATGCCGCGCAGCTGGCCACGGGTCAGGCCCAGGGCCCGCAGCAGGGAGTTCTCGCGGGTGCGCTCGAGCACCGAGAGGCTCAGCGTGTTGGCCACGCCGATCAGCGCGATGAACACCGCCACGGCCAGCAGGCCGGAGACGATCAGCAGCAGCATGTCGATGACCTGGTTGAACATCTGCTTCTCCATGACACCGCCGCCCACCGCGTATTCGTCGACGTCCAGCGTGGAGGCCAGGTCCGTGGCCAGCGTGCGCAGTTCCGCGCCGCTGAGCGAATCATCGACCTTGAGCCACAGCTTGGCGGAGGTTTCCGCCGGGGCCTTGCCCTGCGGGACGCCCAGCACGCTGGAGGCGGTTTCCCAGGTCATGACCGAGTCGATCGCGTTGGCATCGCTGATGAGCAGCTTCAGCTCGCCCTTTGTGCCGCCGTCGCCTTCGGCCTTCATGGTCTTGCCGTCCCAGTAGCTGGCCACCAGGACCTCGCCGGACTTGGGCAGCTGGCGGCCGGTGTTCAGCACCGCGGCCATCTCCGTGGCGTCCATGGCGTAAAGCGGTTGTTCGTCTTCGGTTTCGCCCACCTGGGTCAGCAGCGCGGCGGACTTCACGCCCTCCAGTCCCCGGACCTTGCCCAGGTTCCCCGGGGTCAGGGTGGACAGGTCGCCGTTCTGGACCTCCATGTCCACCAGGTATTCGCCGCCCAGGGCATCGCCCAGCGAGGACTTTGCCGTCTGGGCGCCGACCATCATCATGGACACCAGCGTCACGCCGATGAGCAGTGCCGTGGCGGTGGCGGTGGTGCGTCCCGGGTTGCGGACCGCGTTGACGCTGGCCAGCTTGCCCGGGACGGATCCGCCGGCGGTCAGCTTGCCGATGAGCGAGACGCTCTTGGGCAGGAAGAGCGAACCGAGCATGAGGATGCCCGGGAAGGAGAGCAGGCCGCCGCCGAAGGCGATCAGCAGCTCGCCCTTGGCCGCGCCGTAGACAAGCGCCGCGGTGCCCGCTGCAAGCAGCAGCAGGCCGAAGATGATGCGGACCTTGCCCGAGGTGTTGGCCAGCGACACATCGTCGGCCGGGCGCAGCGCGGCAAGCGGCGCAACGGACATGGCCTTGCGGGCCGGAACCCACGCGGCGACCAGGGTGATGAGCGTTCCCGCGGCGATGGTCCCCAGGACGGCCAGCGGCGGAACCGCGAGGGTCGCGAAGGACATCTCGGACACGTTCGCGGCCAGGATCTTGATCAGCAGCGACATGATGCCCGTGGCCAGCAGGACGCCGGCGGCCGAGGCCACCAGGCCCACGATCAGCGCCTCGACGAGCACCGAGGCCCGGATCTGGGAACGCACGGCACCGAGGGTGCGCATGAGCGCCAGTTCCCGGGTGCGCTGGGCAACCAGCACCGAGAAGGTGTTCATGACAACCAGTCCGGTGACCACCAGGGCGATCAGCGCGAAGACCAACAGCACGATGGTGAGCTGGTCGTTGCCGCCGGAGAACATGGCGACGTCGGCGACGATGCGCTCGTCGGGGGTCATCACCGTGAAGTACTTGACGCCCGTGCCCTCGACGGAGGCGCCCAGGGCTGTCTTCAGCGAGGCGAGTGCCGCGGGGTCCTCGGCGCGGACGATGATCTGGTTGTAGTCGGTGGTTGCGTCGCCCCTGAGAGTTTTCAGCAGGTCGGGGGTCACCGACAGGTTCATGACGGAGCCGCTCATGGGGTCGTTGGAGGTCGCGGTGATGCCGCTGACCACGACGTGCCGGCCCTTGGCGTTGTCGGATCCGTCGGAAACCTCGATGGTGTCGCCGACCGAGATGTTGTACTCCTTGGCGTACACCGCATCCACGGCGACCTGGTCGCTGCTGGCGGGCATGGTGCCGTTTTCCAGGGCGGTGGTGTTCAGCCGCGCGTCCGCGGCGGGGGTGCTGGCCGTTGCGAAGTAGCGCTTGCTGCCCGCCTGGACGCTGACCCCGGCCCCGCTGATCCCGTGGACGGCCGCCACCCCGGGGGTCTTGCCGATCGCTTCAAGGGCCTTGGTGCCGAGCGAGTACGACTCGTTCTTGGCGTTGTCGTCGTTCTCGTAGGCGGCGGTCATGTCGCCGGTGACGACCAGGTCGGCGGTGGCGTAGGCCGAGCCGATGCTGTTTTTCAGGGATTCGGTGGCCGAGGCGTTGACCATGAGGGTCGCGGCAAGGAAGGCCGTGCCGATCATTACCGCGAGGATCACCGCAATGAACCGGCGTGAATACGCCTTGAGGTTTGCGAGGGCTAGCTGGATCAACTTACGCTCCCAAACCGGAAAGTGCCTGGGTCACCGATTCAACGGTGGGGTCCTCCAGCTGCCCGACGAGCTGGCCGTCCTTCATCAGCAGCACGGTGTCCGCATAGGAGGCGGCAACCGCGTCGTGGGTGACCATGATGATGGTCTGGCCCATTTCCCGGGTGGAGGAACGCAGCAGCGAGAGGACCTCGGCGCCGGTGCGCGAGTCCAGGTTGCCGGTCGGTTCGTCGCCGAAGACGACCTCGGGGCGGGTGAGCAGGGCGCGAGCCACGGCCACGCGCTGCTGCTGGCCGCCGGAGAGTTCGTGCGGCTTGTGGTTCAGGCGGTCGTTCAGTCCCAGCGTGGTCACGATGGTTTCCAGCCAGGCCGGATCGTGCTTCTTGCCGGCCAGGGCCAGCGGAAGCAGGATGTTGGCCTCTGCGGTCAGCGTCGGAACGAGGTTGAAGGACTGGAAGACAAAACCGACCTTTTCGCGGCGCATCTTGGTCAGTGCATCGTCATTCAGCTTGGAGATATCGGTGCCGCCGATGAAGATCTGGCCGCCGCTTGCCTCGTCGAGGCCGGCGAGGCAGTGCATCAGGGTGGACTTGCCGGAGCCCGATGGGCCCATGATGGCCGTGAAGCGTCCGCGGGCGAAGGAAACATCGACGCCGCGCAGGGCCTCAACGCGGGTGGATCCCTCGCCGTAGATCTTGCTGAGGCCCGTGGCGTAGACAGCGATATCGGTGCTGGTATGAGGTGCAGTAATGGTCATACCAACACGTTATGTTGCGGCTGTATGGTTTTGGATCATCCGTAGGGCCCTACTTGGGGTCCTTGCGGCTCATACCCGGGTATGAGACAGCACGCTCACAGGGTGGCAGGTTAGGCTCGTGGTTCTATGCTTTATTTCCCCGCGTCCACCGTTGCCGGCCTGGTTGCGCTCGGCCTGTTGGCGTGCGTCCTGTTGCTGGCCCGCCTGTTGCTGCTGCACCGGGCCGGTGACCGGACGGGCATTCGCAGGATCGTCGGGGCGGTCCTTCCCTTGTGGGCAATCGGTCTGGCGGTCGCGGTCCTTCCCGCAGCCCCGTTCCCGGATCCGTCGATTCCGGACGGCACGTTCAACTGGGTGCCGTTCCTGGCCCACGGGGAACGCGACCTCGGCGTCGAGCTTGCGGCGAACCTCGGGCTCTTCGCCCCGCTGGCGCTGGTGCTTGCGTTTTGCTGGCGCGGCCACGCGGTCGCCAAGACGACGTTGCTGGTGCTTTCAACCTCGGCCTGCATCGAGGTCACCCAGCTGCTGCTGGACAACAACCGGGCCGCGGACATCACCGATGTCATCACCAACACCGCGGGCGGCTTCCTGGCCGCGTGCATGGGCTCGCTCCTGTCGCGGGCTTTCGCCCCGAGGCCCGCGGACGCGCCGGGTGCAGGTATCAGCGCCTAATCGTGGCCCTCGTGTTCAGGGGTCTGGTGGCTCGAAGCCTCGATCTGGAACGTGGAATGCTCGATGCTGACCTCGAAGTGTTCGGCCACGCAGGATTGCAGTTCACCCAGCAAAGTCGCTGCGGCACCGTTGCGGAAGGCCTCGTCCGCCACCACCACGTGGGCCGAGAGGATCGGCAGGTTCGAGGCGATCTGGCTGGCGTGCAGGTCGTGGACCGCCAGCACCAGCGGGTGGGCCGTGAGGTGCGCACGCACGTCTTCGAGGTTGAGGCCCTTGGGTGTCGATTCAAGCAGGATGTGGGTGGTCTCCCCCAGCAGCTTCAGCGCGCGGGGAATGATCAGGCCAGAGATGAGCATCGCGGCGATGGAGTCGGCCTGCATCCACCCCGTGCTGGAAATGATGATCGCCGAGATGATGACTGCGACCGAACCGAGCGCGTCGTTGAGCACCTCGAGGAAGGCAGCGCGCATGTTCAGGTTGTCGTCCTTGCCCGAGGCGAGGATGAGCATCGAGGCGAGGTTGCCCACCAGGCCGATGATGCCGAAGATGAGCAGGCCGCCGGCGGCGACCTCGGCGGGTTCAAAGAGCCGGCGGATGCCGTCGATGAAGGCGTAGACGCCGACACCGAGCAACAGCGCCGATTGCAGGGTTGCCGAAAGGACCTCGGCCCGGCGGAACCCCCAGGTCCGCTTGGCCGTTGGCTTGCGCATCACGAGCGTTGCCGCGGTCAGCGCCAGCAGCAGGCCCGTTGAGTCGGTGAGCATGTGTGCCGCATCGACGAGCAGCGCCAGCGAGTTGGTGACGATCGCGCCGACGACTTCGGCGATCAGGATGACGAAGGTGATCCCGAAGGCCCAGGCCAGCTTGGTGCGGTTGGTGGTTGCGGTGCCGTGGTCGTGGTCGTGGCTCATTGGATTCCTCCCCCTTCGGACCGCTGCTGCCCGTGGACCTCGGTGAAGTCGTGGGCATCCAGTCCCGACGCGGCGCTGCGACCGATGTAGCTCTGGGCCTCCCCCAGCAAGGCACCCAGCAATCCGGGATTGGCCAGCGAAAACATGCTGGACCGGCCCACCGCGCGGGAGGTGACAAGCCCGCAGTCGCGCAGGCAAGAGAGGTGTGCACTCACGGTGCTCTGGGCGAGTCCCAAGTGCTCGGTGAGGTCCTTGACCTTGTGTTCCCCGGTGCGCAGGTGGGCCAGAATCATCAGGCGCGTGGGGTCGGCCAGGCCGTGGAACAGCGCGGCCGCGGCGGCGTGGGTTTCCACGGCTTCGTGCCCCGTGTGGCTATCCCGAACTATCATCGTCATATTACGATGATAGCGATAGATGGCGATAAGTACAGCCATGCGGAACCCGTGGCAGGATTGGAACATGGATACGGGGATCGTCATCGGAGAAGACCAACTTGCTCGTCCGGCCTGGGCCGCGACCGACCCGATGATGCGCGAATACTATGACATCGAGTGGGGCATGCCGGTGCGCGACGAGCACGGCGTCTTCGAGCGCCTCAGCCTAGAGGCATTCCAGTCGGGATTGTCGTGGGCCACGATCCTGCGCAAGCGTGAAAACTTCCGCGAGGCATTCGCAGGCTTCGACCCGGACACCATCCAGGGGTTTGGCGAGGACAAGGTCGAGGAATTGCTGGGCAACGCCGGAATCATCCGGAACCGGGCAAAGATCCTGGCAACCATCAAGAACGCGAAGGCCACCATCGAGCTGCGCAACGACGGCGGCCTGGCCGAATTCGTCTGGTCATTCAAGCCCGAGCAGACACCTGCTCCGCGCTCCATGGCCGAGATCCCGACCACCAGCCCGGAATCGCTGGCGCTGTCGAAGGCGCTGAAGAAGCGCGGGTTTTCCTTCGTGGGACCCACGACGATGTACGCGCTCATGGAAGCGCTTGGCATCGTCGACACCCACCTGGTGCAGAGCCACCGCCGGGGCACCTCGGGGGTTTGGCCCGCGTGATCCGGCGGTTCCTCGAAGCCAACGGGAAGCTGGACCCGGGGCACATGATGCACGTGCTGGGAATCCATTCCATCCCCGGCTTGGATATCCACGACCCTGCAAACAACCGGCACACACGCCTGGTCCCCCTTGGCGCCGGGCCTTTCGCTGCCACCTTGGAATTCTCCGGGGACGGCGTTCTCCTCGAGTGCGCGGGGCCGCCCAACGATGACGTGCCGGAACTCATCCAAGCCGTCCGGTCCTGGCTGGACCTGGACACAGACCTCGCGCCGGTGCAGGCTGCCTTTGCCGACGACGAACTGCTCGCCCCGCTGGTGGGCGCCAGGCCATGGCTGCGCTCGGTCGGCTACCTCAACGGTTTCGAGGCGGCGGCAACCACCATCCTGGGTCAGCAGGTCTCGCTGGCCGCCGGCCGCACTTTCGGCGGTCGATTTGTCGAAGCGTACGGCCGCGAGGCCGCCGAAGGACTCCGAAACTTTCCGCGGCCCCGGGACGTGTTGGCCGAAGGCGTCGACGCCCTGCGCGAGGCGATCGGGCTGACCCGGGCCCGGGCAACCACACTCTTTGCCATGGCGGAAAGCTTTGCCGCCAAGGACTTTGCCGCTCCGGGCGAGTTCCCGTTGGACCGCGAAGAGCTGCTCGCCTTGCGCGGCGTGGGGCCATGGACTGCCGATTACCTTCAGATGCGCGGCAGGAGTGATCCCGATGCCTTTGTGCCCGGGGACCTGGTTGTCCGCCGGGCGTTGAACCGCGTCACCGAGCGCGAGGCTGCGCAGCTGTCCGCGGCATGGGCCCCGTACAGGTCCTATGCCATGGTGCACCTGTGGGCGTCCGACGCCACCTGCTAGGCATGCAAAAGGGCGGTTCCCCGAGGTGTTACCAAACCTCGCGGATCCGCCCTTTTCACCGGCAGAACTGGAATTCGCCGATTTTTGCTATGCCGACAGCAACGTCGACTGCTGTGATTGGGTGAGCAAATCCCTAAACAGCGCCTTGTTAAGCGTGAATCCCTTCGCCGCTTCTTCGAGCAGGGATGAAACCCGCTCGGGTGTCACCGCGTAAACATTAAGCTTCGCGCGGTATTCGTCCTTGTATGGCTTGTGCTTGTCGATCCCGTCGAAGCGCCACATGCTGAGGTCATCCTGGGCGATCCCGTAGTGGCGTTCGACAAGCCGGCCAATGATCTGGCCGCCGGACAAATCGCCCAGGTAGCGCAGGTAGTGGTGGGCAACGATCCTGGCCGGATCATCGGCGGCGGCGCGAATGTGCCGTACGTAGTCCTGGGTCGCAGGCAGCGCCTCGGGGATATCGGTGAGACCGTGCGCAGGAAGGAGGCTGTCGAGATCCGCCTGGATCTTGGACATGCGTTCCAGCCGGAGATCAAAGATGGGCGCCAGGTCCGGGTCTCCGGCCAGGGCCCGAACCTCGACCTCCAACGCCGAATAGATATAGGTGTACTGCGCGAGCAAGAGGACGTAGTCACGCGAGCTACGCGTCCCATTCATCAGCGTGGTGATGAACTCGCTGCCTTCTGCCTCATCGTGGTCGGCCTTCGTTACTTCCTTGAGCCTGGTAGAAAACAGCACCTCGTCGCCGTGCGACATCAGCATCCCCCTGAGAGTGTTAGTTAAGTTAAAGCTATCCTAACCACAGCAGCACCAATAACGATAGTGAGACGTTTCGTAAATGACGCCCAAACACCATGCAGTGAACTATTTTCATCTTGCATCGCCAATCGGGGATCAACCCCAGAATCCTTCAACGCTCCTAGTCAGCACGAACTAGACCGAATGGCCACCAGGCGCCTGAGGGGCCAACTCCGCGTCACGGCGGCGGGGAAGGGATGCGGTCCCTTGACCGCCAGTGCAATACCCGCAGGTGACCGGCTTTCATATTTCACCTCCTTTTGTCCAATTTGCTCACATGATTGTGCTTTAAGTTAGACTCCTGAAGTTAGGCCACCATTACCATGGGGCCACTTGGGGAATTGTCACGAACGCCATTCGAACGGACCCCAAAACGCACGCCGCTCGATTCGTTGACATTCCTAAGGAAAAACATTGCGCACTACGCTGTTCAGTCGCCGGCCACCCAAGGCCGTTGCGCTCGCGGCCCTTCTGGCAATTGTGCTGGCGGGTTGCTCTGCCACACAGGATTCACGATCCGGCGGCCAAGGCGCGGTGCTCAGCAGCGCAAAGGTTCTTGAAGACCCCAAGAGCCATGTCGGGCCGTCCACTGCATTGTTATCCCGGCCCGCATTGGATCCTGTTGCGAAGAACCCCGCCTCTTCACTTCCCGCAACCGTCACCGATGCGCAGGGAACCAAAGTCACGATCAGCGACACTTCGCGCATTCTGCCCATCGACCTCTATGGCACCTCGTCGCGAATCGTTTTCGACCTTGGCCTTGGCAAGAACGTGGTCGGCAGGGACATGTCCTCCGACTTTGACGAAATCAAGGGCCTCCCGCTGGTGACCCACAACGGCCATGAGCTCAACGCGGAGGCAATCCTCGAACTCTCGCCGTCGGTGATCATCACCGATTCCTCGCTGGGACCCTGGGACGTAGTGCTGCAAATGCGCGAGGCAGGAATCCCCGTTTTCGTCGTCGACTCGCATCGCAGCCTCGAAAACTCACAGGAGATGATCAAGCAGATCGCCAACGCCCTGGGCGTGCCGGATCACGGCGCCGCGCTCGCAAAGCGCACCGATGAGCAGGTCAAATCAATGACGGAGCAGATCGCGGCAATCGCCCCCCAGGGAGACGATCGATTGCGCATGCTCTTTCTCTACGCGCGCGGGCAGTCCGGGGTCTACTACCTCTTCGGGGAGGGGTCCGGTGCCGACTCGCTGATTTCTTCGCTCGGCGGCATCGACGTCGCCAGCGAAATCGGCTGGAAGGGCATGCGGCCGATGACCGATGAAGCACTCGTCGAGGCGGCCCCCGACCTTGTCATCATGATGACAAGTGGTCTGGAGTCCGCCGGCGGCGTCGAAGGGATCATGACCAGCGTTCCGGCACTCGCCCACACCCCCGCCGGAACCAAAAACAGGATTGTCGACATGGCGGACTCCGAGGTGCTGAGCTTCGGGCCGAATTCCGCAGCCATCCTTGAGGCTCTCTCGGTGGCCGTCTACGCCCCGGGTTCCGAGGCCAACTAGCCATGGGTTCCCGACAAATGATGCCGCTGCTGCTGCCGGAACAGCAACAGGATGGTTTGCCCGCCTCCGCCCAGCCACCGACCGCCCCGCCGGCACTCAGGCGGCGACGACGGATCACCGCCGGTCTGCTGATCGCGGGCCTGGCCGTCGCGTTGATCGTGGCGGCCCTGGTCTCGTCCGGGATCGGCCAGATGCAGTTGAGCGCGGCGGAGGTGTTCGCCAGCGTGGCCCACCGCCTCGGGCTGGATTGGGGCATGCTGCCGACGCACCCGCATGCCGAATCCGCGCTCTGGGCGATCCGCTTCCCCCGCGTAGTCATGGCCATCGTCATCGGCGCGGCGCTTGCCTGCTCGGGCGTGCTCATGCAGGGCGTCTTCGGAAACCCGCTTGCCGAGCCCGGGGTCGTCGGGGTTTCTTCCGGCGCAGCGGCCTTCGCTTGCATCGTCATCGTCTTCGGGCTGAACTTCCTCGGCACCTGGACGGTGGCCTTCGGGGCATTCGTGGGCGGGTTGGTGGCCACGGGGCTGGTCTACGCAACCGCCCGCTCGGGCGGGCGCACCGAGGTTGTCACGCTGGTGCTCACCGGCGTCGCCATCAACGCCGTGGGCGGAGCGGTGATCGCCCTCATGACGTTCCTGGGCGACAACTCCTCCCGCGAGGAGATCATCTTCTGGCAACTCGGGTCCCTCAACGGAACCCGCTGGGAGAACGTCTGGGTGGCCGGACCGATCACGCTTGTAGGCGTCGGGCTGGCGTTCCTTTTCACCCGCAAGCTTGACCTGCTGGCCCTCGGCGAGCGCCCGGCCCGGCACTTGGGCGTCGACGTCGAGCGGATGCGCCGGCAGGTGATCGTCCTGGTGGCGATCCTGACCAGCGCCGCGGTGGCGTTCGCCGGGATCATCGGCTTTGTCGGCCTGGTGGTCCCGCACATCCTGCGTATGGCCGTGGGCCCGGGACACCGGGTACTGTTGCCCGCCAGCGCCCTGGGCGGGGCGCTGCTCCTGCTCATCGCGGACACCGTGGCGCGCACGCTGGTTCCCAACGCGGACCTGCCCATCGGCATGCTCACCGCACTGGTCGGCGGCCCCTTCTTCTTCTGGCTGATCCGCCGCACGCGAAAGACTGCGGGTGGCTGGTCATGAGCCCGGCAACCGTGCTGCAGGCGCACGCCGCGAGGCTTGCCATTTCCGGCCGGCCGATCCTCGACGGCATCGATCTGGAGCTCTACGCGGGCGAGGTCGTGGCGCTGGTCGGGCCCAACGGCGCGGGCAAGTCCACGCTGCTGGCCGCGTTGTGCGGCGACGTCTCGCTGGACTCGGGCAGCATCACGCTTCACGGTCTCGAGCTGCCGAAGTGGAGCGTGAAGGAGCTGGCGCGGGCGCGTTCGGTCCAGATGCAGGACGCCCACGTGTCATTCGCCTTCAGCGCGCGGGACGTGGTGCGGATGGGACGCGCGCCCTGGGCCGGCAGCGCCCTTGAGGAGCGTGACGACCAGGTCATCGATGCGGCCATGCACAGCACCGAAAGCACCGCGCTGGCCCCACGGGTGGTCCCGACGCTCTCGGGCGGCGAAAGGGCCCGCGTGGCGTTCGCCCGAGCACTGGCGCAGGAGACCCGGATCATCATGCTCGATGAGCCGACGGCCGCCATGGACATCCGCTACCAGGAGCTGCTGCTCACCCGCACGCGCGAAAGGGCCGCCGCGGGCGCCACCGCCGTGGTGGTGCTGCACGACCTTTCGCTGGCCGCCGCCTATGCGGACCGGATCGTGCTGCTGCACGCGGGGAGCATCCGGATGGTCGGAACCCCGCGCGAGGTGCTGCGGCCGGAGATCCTCGAAGAGGTGTACCGGCACAAGGTGGCCGTGATCGACCATCCGGAATCGGGCGGGCTGGCCGTCGTGCCGCTTCGCCCCCATTTGAACACCCATCAGGCACCTCAGGAGGAACTCGTATGAAGACCGGACACACCGGGCGATCCGGCCGCCGGCCGTGGGCCGCAGCGCTCGCTATCGCCCTGGCCGCGAGCCCGGTGCTGATCGGACTCTCCGCGCTGCCCGCGGAAGCCGCACCGCGCATCAGCGTGGTCTCCTCGCAGGGCAACGCCAAGGCCTCCGCCGCCGGTCCCACCTCGGTCACAGTGACGGGTTCCGGCTTGCAGTCAATCCCGAAGGCCTTCGGAGGCGTCTACGTGACATTCGGCTACGTGAAGAACACCGGCGGCTGGCGCCCCAGCCAGGGCGGCAAGTCCGGACGCGACTACTTCTATGTGTCGGATTCGCAGGCCAGGAACAACCAGGGATACCAGCGCTTCGTGGCATTCCCCGGGTCCAGTACCTCCGATTCGGCAAACGGAGGCACGCTGTCGGCTTCCGGCGCCTTCAAGCTCAAGATGGTCATTCCGGGACCGACGTTCAGCGCCGAGACCGCCACCGGCGGGCGCACCACGATCGATTGCCGCAACGTGCAATGCGGCATCTTCACCTTCGGCGCGCACGGCGTGGCCAACGGCAACAACGAATCGTTCACGCCGATCAGCTTCGGCGCCGCCGCCACGAGCCCGGGGTCGGCCAGCCAGGGCTCCGATTCAGCGGCCAACGGCAAAGGCACCTCGGGCAACGCTACCCAGTCTCCGGCCACGCAGGCCCCGGGAACAGGCAGCGCCATAACCGGAACGGAGACGCCGACCGCGCAGGATCAGACGGCGGGCGCCGTCCCCCGGGCTGTCACCAGCGGAAACCCTGCCTTGGGCATCGAACAAAAAACTGTTGTTGCCGGACGTGCCTTAGCTTTCACCGGCCAGGGGTTCGCCCCCGGCGAGCAGGTGGTTGGCACCATGGCCTCGGGAACCACCGCGGCCGGACCGATCACCGCCGGGACATTCGGCGAGGTAGCAGGCGCCGTACAGATCCCCGCGGACATGGTCCCCGGAACCCACAAGCTGAAACTGACCGGCGCAGGATCCGGAACCAACGTCGAGGCGGAGTTCAGCGTGATGGCCGATCCGGCAACGCTGGCGAACCCCGCAGTGGGCTCCTCAGACGGGGTGCGGTGGGCCCTGATTGCGGTGATTGTCGCCGGCTCGCTTCTTTTCCTTGTCATCCTGGTTTCGCTGGTCACGGCATTTGCGCGCCGAAACAAGAATCCCAAGTCGCGACCAAAGGGCAAGAAGAAGCGCCGTCCGGCATCCCGCGGGCGCGGCGTCTCCGCCCCGAAGGTACGGGCAACCGGTTCCGCCGGCGCAGTGAGGCCTGCCGCGTCGGTCCCCCACGAAACCTCCAACAACCATTCCCCGGCGGCCGCTGCTCCCGAGCCCGTAACCAACGCCATCGAGCTGCTGCCCGAGCATTTTTCGAAGGAGACCGTATGACGTTCCTGAAGACGTCGACATTGGCTCTGGCAGCCATGCTGCTTCTTGCACCGCTGTCGGTCGGAACGGCAAGCGCTGCCATGGCCGCGGAACAGCCCCAACCGATAGACATCAGCGTCAAGATCCCGGAGACAATCGGCAGTCCCCAGGAATTCATGGTCACGGATGCCCAATTCCGTTGGGGGTTGAACAAGGAAGCCACCTCCGGCGCCCACTTCGGTGGATGCAATTTCTTGTCGGCGGGCATCGCAGGCGACACCGGTTCCTCACGCATCTGGACCGCATCGGACGGGTTCTACTCCGCGAAATCGGGTGACGCCCGCATTGAAAAGCCCAACGCGACAGGCAAGTGGATCGCGGATTCCTGGGACAACAAGTGCCTCGACGCAAGCGGGCGGGAGGTGGGAACCACCGCCAACGAACAAGGCACGGGTGCGCAGGTGGTGATTGACGGCGGTTCCGGCAACATCAACGCGGCCAATGGAACCGCCGAAATCCGCTGGAAGGGCTCGTTCTCCGTGGCGATGTACGGAGGCATGACGTACTGGTCCGCCACCGATCCGGTGCTTTCCGTCGCAAACGGGAAGGGCACCTTGAGGGCCACACTCAGCGGGTACGGGTCGGATCGCATGGACACCACCAAATGGTCGAAAATCGCACCACGCGAGATAACCCTTGCCACGATGCCCGGCGTCACGTTGGGGGAACACGGCATCGTCGCCCAACCCGCCTACAAACGGGTAAAGATAGACGGCGTTGAACCAGCGCAGGTTCGAGATGGCTCGAACTGGGGATCATTCCCGTCCGACTTTGTAAAGTTCCAGGTCCAAACAGGGCAAGGCTCCTATTGGTATTCCTCCGGGGTGGGCGACAACCGCAAGCTTGCTTCGACCGTGTACACCAGCTACACACCAGACGTTTCCGTGGTGCCCACCACTCCGCCGGACACCACGGATCCGGGTTCCGGGGGCACGGATTCCGGGACTGGCGACCAAGACGGCACGGGGACCGGTTCCGGATCCGACGGCGATTCCCCCGGCGCCGGCGGATCGGTTGCCGGAAGCGGGCCGGGCCAGGGAACAGTCATCGGCAACGGAACCGTCTTGGATGCTCCTCCCGCCGGGACCGTGTTCGCCGCCGCGACCGCGGCAGCCGTGGGCGCAGCGAACTGGCTTGGCGGGTCCTTGATCCCCGAGGCCATCGAACTGGCCAAGGACCGCCGCGAGTTCCTGCTGTGGTCGATCGCCGGACTGTTGGGTCTCACCGCGCTCAGCTGGGTTGGTTTCCGGCGGGGATGGTTCGTCCTGCCGTTCACAAAACCCAACCCTGACAACTAAAGACGCACTAAGTTAAATAGCGTCGCTCCAAATACCGTAATTTGTGCACTTTTGGAAAAGTTAAGTTAGCCTAACCTTACAAACAACCACTCGGAGGAATCATGTCCGCACGCCGTTGGGCAATGCCCACGACACGCAAATCACTCGCAGCCACCACGGTTGCAGGTTTGGCGCTTGCACTCAGCGCACTGACAGTGCCTGCCCAAGCAGCAGAACAGAACGTCTCGGATGTCACGTTGAGCTGGGGTCTCAACCTCGAGTCCGGAGCAGGCGCCCACCAGCCGGGCGCCTGCAACTTCCTCTCAGCAGGCAAGGCAGGAAACTCCGGTTCCAGCCGGGCCTGGACCGAAGCGGACGGGTTCTACAAGCCCAGCGAAGGCAACGTGAAGATCGTCAAGGACGGCCCGGACGGAAGCACCATCGACACCAGCTGGGCCAACAAGTGCCAGACCGGGGCCGGCACGCCCGTCAGCCCTTCGGGCACGACGAATGTCAGCAACAACAAGGTCATTCTCTCCAACGGAACCGGCACCGTGGACACCACGGCCAAGACCGCCCACATCAAGTGGACCGGCTCTTTCACCTCGGTGTTCTACACCGGGCTGACCTACTGGTCCGCAACCGACCCGGAGCTGACAGTCAACGCGGACGGAACCGCAACCTTGAGTGCAACGGCAAGCGGCTACGGCGCTTCCATGGAAGACCCCAAGGTGTGGGAAGCAATTGCACCGAAGAAGATCACCTTGGCCAACCTCAACGGCGTCGAAGTCGATGCCGACGGGTTCGTCAAGCTGCCGGAGTACAAAAGCGTTGCGGTGCCTTCCAGCGTCTCGAACCAGGTAACGACCGGCGCAAACTGGGGCGCATTCCCACAGGACTTCGTTGACTTCCAGGGCAAGACCGGGACCCAGGCCTACTGGTACTCCACCGGCGGATCCGCCGACCCCCGCAAGGTGGCCACGGAACTCTCCATCGCTTGGGCAGTTGGAGACGACGCCCAGCCTCCCGCCGCCGGTGACAAAAACGTAGACGTGGACGTCAAGGTGCCCGAGGCGGTCGTCGAGCCGGAGCCGGAAGCCCTCACGTGGACCATGGCCGCCACCAGCACCTCGTTGAGCAACGCGACCCAGCAGGCAGGCGGAACCTTCGGCGCAACCGGCGAGCTGCCCAGCATCACCGTCACCGACACCCGCAACGCCTCAACCGGTTGGGCGCTGAATGGCAAGGCCTCGAACTTCACCGCCAGCGCCGGCACGTTCCCGGGCTCGGCCCTCGGCTGGGATCCTGCAGTTTCGACCCCGACGGGAACCATCACGGAAGGTGCCGTTGTCGCGGCGGGCAACCCCGGCTTGGGATCGGCGCAGACCCTGGCGTCCACCTCGGGCAGCAACACCAAGGCAACCGTCGATGCCGCGCTCGAATTGGTGGCACCGGCAGGAACCAAGGCCGGCAACTACACCTCGCGCGTGACGCTGACGCTGATCGGCGAATAGCTTCCCGCCAAACATCGGGGTGCTTGGCTTTCCGTTGGCAACAACGGAGAGCCGGGCACCCCCGCTTTTGCACGTGCGGACACGGCCCGCTGAACGGCACACACGCCATCGGCGGCTTCCCCGAACGTCCCTCCCCCATTTACTCCTAGGACACAATGCACTCGCCGCATCCACCCAAGATTTCCCGAGTCGCCCGCTGGGGCTCCGCCCTGGTGGCGACCATGGCGCTCTCAGCCGTTTCCTTCACCGGCGTGGCAGCACATGCGGCACCAGCCGACGAACTTTCCTGGAGCATCAAGCCCGGGGGCGCGGCATCCCGCACCAACTTCAGCTACGAACTCGAGCCCGGTGACAAGCGGAAAGACTCCTTCGAGGTCACCAACCTCGGTGCCAAGGACATTTCACTTTCGGTCTACGCCGCGGACGGAATCACCTCCGGCAGCGGCGCGCTGGACCTGCTGCCCGCGGATGAACCCTCCACCGTCGTCGGCGCCTGGGTCAAAGTGGACCAGCCGCAGATCACGCTCTCCCCCGGCGAAACCGAAAACGTCGACTTCACCCTAGCGGTTCCGAAGAACACCGAACCCGGCGACTACGTCGGCGGCCTGATCTCTTCCTATGTCGAGGCCTCCGGCGGCAGCACCGTGGTCGTCGACCGCCGCCTGGCCACCCGCATGAACGTGCGGGTCGGCGGCGAGGGCACCGTTGCACTCCAGGTGCAGGATCCAACCGTCGCCACGACGCCCGCGTGGAACCCCTTTGCCCCGGTCGCAGCAACCGTGTCCTTCACGCTGAATAACACCGGCACGGTTCGGGCCCGCGGCCCCTACAGCATCACCACGCAAGGGCCCTTTGGGATCGGCACGACAACCCAGTCCTTCGCAGCCGACGAGTTGATCCCAGGCGGAAATGCCACGGTGGTTCAGCGGATCGAGGGCATCTGGCCGCTCTTCAGCCTGGGCACGAAGGTTTCCATTGCACCCGAAGGGATCGACGGTTCGCCCGGCGAGCCGAGCACCGCCGCCACCAGCGGATGGGCGGTGCCGTGGGCCCAGCTAGTCCTGTTGCTGGTGCTGGTCGTCGTCGCCGTTGCCGTCGGCCTGCGACGCGGCCGCGACTACGACGAGGATGAGGACGGGGACGGAGATGGGGTGGACGAGGTTCCCGTGCCCCGCACGCCGGTAGACACCGCACCATCGGGACGTCGCGCAGCCGCACCCCGGGAACCGGTGGAAGGCAACTAACCATCCGCCGGCGCATTTGGGCAACCATGCGGCGAGAACCGTCCACGACACAATCGAGGCCGGTTGAGCCGTGGCCAAAAAGACCTCCGGCGGGTGCGGAACACCAGTGTTCCGCACCCGCCGGAGGTCTCCATCCTTGCGGTCAAGCGCTAACGATCCCGCGGGGAATCCTCATGCCGTTGCCGTCCTTGGCTCAGGCGTTCAGTGGCTCCGGGAAGATCTGCCCGATCGGACTTTTCTTTTCCGCCTGGAATTCGTCTTCGGCACGGCCAAAGGCCCAGTATGCCGAGAGGGACATTGCCTTGCGGTCGACCTCGCGTTCGCCATGGAGGTAAGCCCGCAGGGATTTCATGGTTTCCCGCTCGCCGTGGGCGAAGACTTGGACGGTTCCGTCGGGCCAGTGCGCGGCGCGCACCACAGATTCGAGCCGCGTGTTTTCAGGGGTGAAGGATCCACCGCGGTGCAGCCAGTGGACCTCTACACCTTTTGGCACGTCGAGTTCGACGTGGTCTTCGGGACCGCCGACCTCAAGATAGATGTCGCCGACCATGTCCGGAGTCATGTCCAGAACCGCGGCCGAGATGGCAGGCAGTGCCGTCTCATCGCCGATCAACAGGTGTCGGTCGAACGCCGGGTCCGGCGTGTACAGGCCGCCGGGGCTGCTGAAGCAGATGAGGTCTCCGACCTTGGCGTTCTGGGCCCAAGGTCCAGCCAGTCCCTCGTCACCGTGAACCACAAAGTCGATTTGCACTGTCTCGGCTTCCAGATCCACATGGTGCAGCGTGTAGGTGCGGCGCACCGGGAAATCCTCCGGTGCAAGCTCTTCGCGCAGCGCGTCCAGATCATATGGCGGCACGAGCCCCAGTTCCGGCTTGGCGAAGAGGATCTTCACGTAGCGATCGGAAACCAGCTTGTCCTGGTAGTTTGCAAAGCCCTGTCCGCCAAAGGTCAACCGAACCATGTGCTCGGAAAGCATCTCGCTAGCCACCACTTCGAGGACCACCTGTGGACGAACCGGACGTGCCAAACTCTGTGTACTCACCGAAGACCACTTTCTTGGATTAGGGAAGGTATTCCTATCCTAATCGATGGTTCCGTTGGCCAGTGAATTCAAACGTCAGCCAACAGGTCCGCTCTTGCCAGCCGACCCGGCGGCGGGGATTCCAACCCGAACTCGAATGCGGCTACTACCCGCGGGCCGCACGGCGAGTTGCTCCACCCGATCCGCTCGAAAGAGTCTGGCCCTGCCAACTGTGCACCGTCCAGCGATCCGCCGGTCCTGATTCGAGAACCGCAACGCCCGTGTTCTGCAACGGGGAATGCCGCAAAAGGGAGAGGTCGAAGTTTGATTTTCGGCTGGCAAGCCAGGTCATCAGCATGGCCCCGTGGCTGACCACGGCCAGCGATTGGGTGCCGTCGGCACCCGCCCGTTCGATGACGGCGCTGAACCGCTCAAGAGCGGTGCGCCCGTCCTCACCCCCGGGGATCTTCGCCAGCAAGTCTCCCTGAAGCCACCTAAAGAAAACGTCACGGTAGGCCAGCTGCGCTTCCATATCGGTGCGCATTTCCAATTCGCCCGCGGAGATTTCGCGCAGGCCCGCATATTCGGCCAGAAGCAGCCCACGGGTCGTTGCCAGCGGCGTTGCCGTCATTCTGGCGCGGATCAAGGGGGATGAATAAACCGCGTCCAGTTCTTCCGTGGCGAGTTGCTCTGCAAGCCTTTCGGCCTGGGCGACGCCTACCTCGTTCAGTGGGGCGCCGGGCGCCGCAGTGTCCAGGGCCTGCACCACGTTGGAGGCGGTCTCGCCGTGGCGAATCAGTAGTAATCTCACACTTTTACTCTAAAGTGTCGGAGCCCGATTGGTGGGATCATTCACTGCAGCACGAGATGCGTGCCAGTTTTTCGTCCCCGATCCGGCGCGCACACCAACCCCATGCTTCACGGGTGGTTCGGATGACGAAGCGGCCCTCAGGCACCCCCCGGAACAGGGCAAGGGCAAACGAATGGCACTATGTTCATGCGCAACGAACCAGCCATTGCCAAACCCTGTCCATCCCCTGAACAGGGCCACCGACTGGACCCGAAATCGGATACCGGTCACTCCATCGCAGCGAGAGCCGAGTTCCCTCACGCATCATTTGGTCATGAAATACCAGGTGGGAACGGTGGTCACGCCACCGCTGCAAGGGCTAACGGAAGAGCGGCTTGGCCTCATAGGCACTCAACGCGATCTTGTGTTCGGCGCTCAGGCGCAACAGCCGCTGGGTTTCGACGGCGAAAAACGCCAGGGTGGTCGTGGCACGCACACAAGTCCCGCCGTCCACAGGGTCGTGGAATTCGTAGCAAATGTCGAAGCTCGCGGCCTTGATGTTGCTGATCCACAAATCCACGTGCGCCGGCACGTTGCGGTAGTCAAGCGGCTTCACGTAGCGCACGCGGTGCTCAACCACCAGGATCTGGGTGTTTTCCGGGACGGTGGAGAACAGGTCGATCTGCGGCAGGATGCCCGGTTTGCCGGTGCCTCCGGGCACCCCGAACCCGGCGATACGAGCTTCCTCCATCATGCGGACGAGGTTGACGTTGTTGATGTGCCCGTAGGCGTCCATGTCGCCCCAGCGCATGGGTACCTCGACGCGGATCTTGTGGCTGCTCACTGTTCGTTCCCCGGGAACGGATCGGCCTCGAGGAAGCCGAGTTCGGTCAGTTGGGCGGCAATGCGGGCGCCGTCCGGCTCATAAACCCATGGCACGCCGGGTGTGGAGTTCAGGATCCCCTGGCTGCGCCCGCCTGCAAGCACAGCCTCGGAAGGCGTGAGCTGGCGGATGACGATGGCAGCAACGTGCCCGGGGTAGCGGCGGGCGAACTCGGCATAGAGGTACGGGTCGTGCTGGCCGTCGTCACCGATCAGCAGCCACTTGATGTTCGGGAACTCGGAGGCGATCCGGCGCAGCTGGTCGGCCTTGTGCTGCATGCCGGAGCGGAACCAGCGTCGTTCGGTGGGTCCCCAGTCGGTCAGCAGCAGCGGGCCCTGCGGGTACAGGTTGCGGGACAGGAAACGCGTGAGTGTTTGGGCGACGTTCCAGGCACCTGTGGACAAGTAGAAGGTGGGGGCGCCCGGCTTGTTGCGCAGCAGCCGTTCCATCATCACGGCCATGCCGGGGGTGGCAAGCCGCGCGTGTTCGGAAAGGACAAAGGAGTTCCAGGCCGCCAGCAGCGGGCGCGGAAGCGCGGTGACCACCACCGTGTCGTCGACGTCGGAAAGCACCCCGATTTCCTGGGCGGCATCAACCATCAGCACCGGGGCAACGACGGGTGCGCTGCCCTCGATGGTCATCGAGATTTCGTGCCAGCCCGGCTCGAGCACGGCGGCCACCCGCACGTCGAGGACTCCCCCGCGGTCGGCCTGCACGTCGAAGTCCTCGCCGTTGATGCTCACGCGAATCTGCCCGTTGGGAACGATGGGCGACATGAAGTTGCGCCAGCCGCGCACTCCGTCGGCAATGACCTTGGCGACGTGGCGTCCGTCTTCAAAGGCGCCGGGCTTGGCCAGGACTGCGCGGGCAAAGACGCGCACCCAGCCCTTTTCCGGGTCGGCCAGTCCGTATCCGGTGTATGACAGGAGGGTGGGCATCAGTCCGCGCTCGCGGGCGCGCTCCGCGCGTAGCTCGTACACGCGATCTTCGAAACGTGCGGCGATGTGCCGGGCATGTTCCACACTCAAATCCTTGACCATGACCCCAGTCTTTCATGTGCCCACCAGCAGAGATGGATCGGAAGGATGATTCCCAACGCGTCCCGAGAACGACACGACGTAGATCTGGCATTTTTCTACAATACGTAGAATACTGGGGCCATGATGTTTGAACACGACGATGACCAGCCGATACTCGTTCTCGACGACGACCAGTCATGGCGTTTGCTCGAACACGCAAACCACGGACGCCTTGCCACGGCGGTGGGCGGAATCGTTGATATCTTTCCGCTGAATTACGCGGCGAAAGACCGCGTCATCTACATACGCACGGCGCCGGGCGAAAAGCTTGCGGCCTTGACCGTCAACGGGCAGGTGGCATTCGAGGCGGACGGCATCCTGTCCGACGAGGCATGGTCGGTGGTTGTCCACGGCACGGCACATCGGCTCGAAACGCAGGCCGAAATCGCCGCCGCCCGCGAATCGGGTGTCAGCCCGTGGATCCCCACCCAGAAGGAATCATGGGTGAAGATCAAGGCCGAAAACATCTCGGGCCGCCACTTCCGCCTCGGGGCCCAGCCCGAGGCGGACGGCGAAAACTGACTACTTGTAGTCGTAGAACCCGGCCCCGGACTTGCGGCCCAGCTTGCCCTCGGCAACCAGCGCGGCAATCCGCTGGTTCGGGGCGTCCTCGGCCGCACCGGTTTCGGCGTAGGTGGCTTGGTCGATGAAATTGACGACGTCCAGGCCCACCAAATCCATGAGCGCAAACGGGCCCATCGGATACCCCAGCGCGGTGCGCGCCGTGGTGTCGATGTCCTCGATGCTGGCGACGCCAGCATCGGCCAGGAACAATGCCTCGCGCCGGACCGCGCCCATCAGGCGGTTGGCAACGAAGCCGGGGATTTCGCGGTTGATCAGCACCGGTTCCTTGCCCAGACGGCGCGCCAGCTCCATGGTCGTCTCAACGGTTGCGTCGCTCGTGGTTTCGTGGCGCACCACTTCGACGCATTTCATGACCAGCGCCGGGTTGAAGAAATGCATGTTGCAGACCCGGTCCGCGCGCCCTGTCGCTCCGGCGACCTTGGAGGACCCAAGGGTCGAGGAGTTGGTGGCCAGGATGGCGTGTGCCGGGGCAATCTTGCCGAGGCGCTCAAAGATCTGCGTCTTGATGTCCAGTCGCTCCGTGGCCGCCTCGATGACGAAGTCGGCGTTTGCCGCGGAGGCCTCGAGGTCGGTGTTGTAGGTCAGTGCGCCCAATGCCGCGGCCGCGGTTTCCTCGTCCAGCTTGCCCTTGGCCACCCTGCCCGCAGCCCAACCCTCGAGTTCGGCACGCGCGCCGGCCAGTCCGTCCTCCGAAATGTCCTGGATGGTTGTCGCATAGCCGGCCAGGGCCGCGGTCATGGCGATCTGCCGGCCCATGGTCCCGGCGCCGATGACCAGGATCGTGGAAATGTTCTCGATGCCGAGTGGTGTGCTCATCGTTGGATCCACTGCTTTCTAAGAATCGTGTTCGCCGGCTCGCGCTCGGCCCGGATCTGGTGTTCATCCCAGGCAAGCCCGGGGGCGCCGGTCGCATCCATGAACGTGGGTGACAACAGGCGCCCACGGGCACTGCCGGTTGGTTTTGCTTACGCGCCCCGCAGGTACACGGTGGTGGTGTGCGTGAAGAATTCCCGCGCAGCCGCCCCCTGTTCCTTGGGCCCGTAACCGCTCTTCTTCGCCCCGCCGAACGGCACGTGCGGATCCGCGCCCGCCGATTCGGAGTTCACGTGGAGGATGCCCACGTCGATGGTTTCCATGGCGTCCAGGGCCTTGGTCAGGTCCTGGGTGAAGACCGCGCAGCTGAGTCCGTACTCGGAATCGTTGGCCAGCGCAAAGGCTTCCTCGGTGGTTGCCGCACGCCGGACCGCGAGGACCGGTCCGAAGAACTCGTCACGCCAGGCGATGTTCTCCTCGCCCGCGGGGATTTCCAGCACCGTCGGCGCCACGAAGGCAGGACCGAGCCCGGACACGTCGCCCTCGAAGCGCGGGATGGCACCCTGGGCAACGGCTGCCTGGATGCCTGCACGGATTTCCGCCGCGGCCGAGTCGGAGACCACCGGGCCCATGTGGACCGCGGAATCGGTCGGGTCGCCGGTCTGCCACTGCGCAAGCCGCTCGGCCAGGCGGTCCAGGAACGCATCGGCGATGCCATCCTGCAGGACCAGGCGCGAGGTCGCCGTGCACTTCTGGCCGGTGGAGCGGAACGCCCCGAAGAGCACCTGCTCGGTGGCGAGTTCCAGGTCCGCGTCGTCGAGCACGACCGAGGCGTTCTTGCCGCCCATTTCCGCCTGGATCGGCACGCCGCTGCCGGCCGCCGCGGCGGCCAGCATGCGGCCCACCCCGGTGGAACCGGTGAACGTGAGCCCGTCCAGGTCCAGGTGGTTGACGATCTCGTTGCCGAGCGAGCCCGGGCCGATGACCAGGTTCAGCACGCCCGCCGGCAGCCCGGCCCCGACGAGTGCTTCGGCAAGGCGCAGGGCCAGCAACGGCACGGTGCTGGCCGGCTTCCACACCACGGTGTTGCCGAAGACCAGCGCCGGGGCGATCTTCCACGCGGGGATGGCTATGGGGAAGTTGAACGGGGTGATCACCCCGACAACGCCCAGCGGCTTGCGGGTGACCAGGATCCTTTCGCCGCGGCGCGGGGAGGAGAAGACCTCCCCGGCCAGGCGGTCGGACTCGGCCGAGTAATAGGTGAGGATCTGCGCGGCGCGCAGCACCTCGCCGCGGCCCTCCGCGAAGGTCTTGCCTTCCTCGCGGGCCAGCTCGGTGCCCCAGGCGTCGGCGTTGGCGCTCACGATGGCCGCGGCGCGGGAGAGGTATCCCCCGCGTTCTGCCATCGGGGTGGCTGCCCACCCGGCGGCCGCGGCGCGTGCGGCGGCCATGGCGTCCTGCACGTCCCCGGCCGTGGCGGTGCCGCCGGCGGCGAGCACGTGGTCCGGGTTGGTCGGCGAGGCGGATTCCAGCCGGCGTCCGGTTCCCTCGACCCACTGGCCGTCGATCAGCAGGCGCAGCGCGACGGTGTCGGTCTGCGTGATGGTTTCAGTCATTTTTCCCTCAGGGTGGATGTCGGCCGAACGTTTAGCGGAAGGCCGGGACGCCGGTGAGCTTGTTGCCCAGGATCAGCGTGTGGACCTCGTCGGTACCCTCGTAGGTGCGCACGGATTCCAGGTTGTTG
The DNA here is from genome assembly GCF_042901625.1 of Paeniglutamicibacter sp. NPDC012692. Lineage (NCBI taxonomy): Bacteria > Bacillati > Actinomycetota > Actinomycetes > Micrococcales > Micrococcaceae > Paeniglutamicibacter > Paeniglutamicibacter sp. NPDC012692. The sequence continues at coordinate 23,859 of NZ_JBIBDE010000004.1, read as the reverse complement.
GCGTGGCGCAGCGGCGAGTAGTCCAGGGTGATGCCGTTGCCGCCCAGGATGGTGCGGGCCTCGCGGGCGATCTTGATGGCCTCGCGGCAGTTGTTGAGCTTGCCGACCGAGATCTGGTGCAGGTCAAGGGTGCCGGCGTCCTTCTGGCGGCCAATGTGCAGGGCCAGCAGGTAGCCCTTGTTGATTTCCAGGGCCATGTCGACGAGCTTCTGCTGGGTCATCTGGTAGCCGGCCAGCGGCTTGTCGAACTGCATGCGCTGCTGCGAGTAGGCCAGCGCGTCCTCGAAGGCGTCGCGGGCGGCGCCCATGGCGCCCCAGATGATGCCGTAGCGGGCCTCGTTCAGGCAGGAGAACGGGCCCTTGAGCCCGACGACGTTCGGCAGCACGGCTTCGTGGGGAAGCCGCACGTCGGTCAGTTCGATCTCGCACTGGATGGAGGCGCGCATCGAGAGCTTGGGCTCGATCGGGGTGGCCTTGAAGCCCGCGGTCTCGGTGGGGACCACGAAGCCGCGGATGCCCTCGTCGGTCTGCGCCCAGATGACGGCGACCTGTGCCACGTTGGCCAGGCCGATCCAGCGCTTGGTGCCGTTGATGACCCAGTCGTCGCCGTCGCGGCGGGCGAAGGTCTTCATGGCCGAGGGGTCCGAGCCGGCCGTCGGCTCGGTCAGGCCGAAGCAGCCGATGGCCTCGCCCTTGGCCATCTTCGGCAGCCATTCGGACTTCTGCTCCTCGGAGCCGTGCTTGTAGATGGCGCTCATGGCAAGGGATCCCTGCACCGAGACGAAGGTGCGCAGGCCGGAGTCGCCGGCCTCCAGCTCGGAACCGGCGAGGCCGTACTCGACGGCGGTGGCGCCGGCGCAGCCGTAGCCCTTCAGGTGCATGCCCAGCAGTCCGAGCCTGCCCATTTCCGGGACAATTTCCAGCGGGAAGACCGCGTCCGCGTACCAACCGGCGATGTTCGGCTTGATGGCCTCGTCGACGAAGCCGCGGACCTTGGCGCGCAGCGCGAGTTCCTCGGCGCTGAGCAGCGAATCGAAGTTGATCAGGTCGGCAGGGTCCAGCAGGTGGGTTTCGTGGGTGGTGATGGTCATGGAGTGCTCCTTGGAAGGCGGGTCTGGAAGTCTGGGTGGTGCGTGCCTGGCGTGTGGTTTGGCTGGCTACTTGGCGGCGTCGGCGATGGCACCGGCCAGCACCGTCAGGCCGTCGCGCAGCAGTTCCTCACCGATGACCAGCGGTGGCAGCAGGCGCACGACGTTGCCGTGGGTGCCGCAGGTCAGCGTCAGCACGCCCGCCGCGTGGCAGGCGGCCGAGATTTCCTTGGCCAGGTCCGGACGCGGCTCCAGGGTGGCTGCGTCCGCGAGTTCGATGGCGAGCATGGCGCCGCGTCCGCGGATCTCGGCGACCACGTCGGTGGAGTCCAGCAGCGGCTCGAGGATTTCGCGGGCCACGGCCTCGATGCGGCGGGCGTTTTCCAGCAGCTTGCCATCCTCGAACTGCTCGAAGACCGCGAGGGCCGCCTCGCAGGCGAGCGGGTTGCCGGCGTAGGTGCCGCCCAGGCCGCCGGCGTGCGGCGCGTTCATGACCTCGGCGCGGCCGGTCACGGCGGAGAGCGGGACGCCATTGGCCAGGGCCTTGGCGGTGAGGATCAGGTCCCCGGCAACGCCCTCGTGCTCGGAGGCGAAGAGGGTTCCGGTGCGGCCCATGCCGGCCTGGATCTCGTCGATGACCAGCAGGATGCCGTACTTGTCGGCGAGCTTGCGCAGGCCCGGGATGAAGCCGGCCGCAGGGACGATGAAGCCGCCCTCGCCCTGGATCGGCTCGATGACCATGGCGGCGAAGGTGTCGGCACCGTGCTCGAGGATGGTTGACTCGACCGATTCCAGTGCCGCCTCGGCGCCTGCGGCCAGGCCCTCGGCCGGGCGCAGCGGGTTGGCGGAGGCGGCGCGGATGATCTCGGTGGGCAGCGGGCCGAAGTTCAGCTTGTACGGGTTGACCTTGGCGGTCATGGCCATGGTCAGCAGCGAGCGGCCGTGGTACGCCTCGTCGAAGACCAGGACGTTCGGGCGGCCGGTGGCGGCGCGGGCGATCTTGATGGCGTTTTCAACGGCCTCGGCGCCCGTGGAGAACAGGCCCGTGCGCTTCTCGAAGTCGCCCGGGGTGTTCCGGTTGAGCCACTGGCAGACCTTCGTGAAGGATTCGTACTCGGTGACCATGAAGCAGGTGTGGGTGAACGCCGCGAGCTGGGCCGCGACGCGTTCTGCGACGAGCTTGTTGCTGGCGCCCAGCGATGTCACGGCAATGCCGGAGGCAAAGTCGACCAGGCGGTTGCCGTCGACATCCTCGATGATGCCGCCCTCGGCGCGGGTCACGAAGACCGGCAGCGTGATGCCGAAACCGCTGGTCACCTGCGCGGTGCGTTCGGCGTGCAATTCGGTGGAACGCGGGCCGGGAATGGCGGTGGCAAGGTGGCGGGTCTGCGGCAGCGTGGCGGCCTCGGCGGCCAGGAGAGTTTCGGTCATGGGCTCCACGTTATGTGAACGAGTGACACGCGTCATTGGACGTTCCATCCAATTTGGGCATCGGCGTTGGATAATTTAGCCCATGATCTCCCTTTTGCAATTGGGTGCGGAGCTGGGCGGCGAACTCGCGCCCTGCGAGGGCGCCGACTTCAGCGCCAAGCCCGTCACCGGTGTCCACGTTTCCGAGCTGGAGGATCCGACCCCGTACCTGGAGGGCGGGGAACTGCTGCTGACCACCGGAATGCCGTTCGCCGCATCGGCGGCGCTCTCCCGCGCCTACATGGCCAGGCTCGAAGCCAAGAACGTCCACGCCGTCGGGCTGGGCCTGGGCCCGTGGCTCAGGTCGGTCCCCGGGCACGTGGTGGCGGCAAGCCTTGCCGCGGGGATCGAGCTGGCGATCGTGCCCGACGGCGTCCCGTTCCAGAACGTCACCCGCGCCTACTGGCGGCTTGCCACCAGGGACGACACCACCAACCTGATGGATTCGCTCGGCACCCAGACCGCGCTGGCCCGCGCCGCGATGCGCCCCGACGCCACCAGCGCGGTGGTGCGCGGCCTGGCCCAGGCGCTCGGCGGGTGGGCCGCCTACCTTCCGGCCGATGCCGGAGCGGAGACGGTGTGGCCAGCCTCGACAAGCGCCCTGGTCCCCGACCTGCGCTCCGAGTCCATCCGCTTCAACAAGGCCGGAGTGCCCTCAGCAGCCACCTTCGAGGTCCACGGGCAGCCCGTGGTGCTCTACCCGATCCTGGTGGGCACCCGCATCCACGGCTTCCTGTGCATCGGGTCGGGCCGCACGCTGACCAAGGCCGACCGGCAGATCATCATGACCGTTTCCACGCTGCTGGCCCTGCGCGCGCGCCAGCGCGAGGTCATCGTCGGGACCACGAACGCGCTGGGGGCCGCGACCACCAAGTTGCTGCTGCACGGCCAGGGCGAGGCCGCGCACATGGTGGCCGAGGACGTGGGGCTGGGCGAACTGCCCAACCGGGTGCGGCTGCTGGGCATCAGGCTTTCGCCCGGTGACGATCCGGGGCTTGCGGCCCGCGCGGCGGCGCGGTTGGAGGCGGACCCCGGGCTGCCGGACCTGGCCGCCGCCGTGGACAAGTGCGCGTTGCGGCATGTCCAGGATTCGATCCTGTACCTGGTACTGTCCGCCTCCGGCCTGGAAAGCACCCCGGCGAACGGCGAGCGCGACTCGCTGGAGCAGAATGCGCTGCTGGGCGTTTCGGCACTCGACGAACCCGAGCTCTCCGGGTCGCTGGCCGCGGCGCTGGGCGATCCGGTGAGCCTCGGCGAGATCCCCGGCAACCTTGCGGTGCTTCGCCAGGCCGTGTTGCAGGCCCCGCCGGGGCGCCTGGTTGCGGTGAGCGCGAGCGAGGATGCGCGGGCCACCGGCTGGGTGCGGATGCTGGCCGAGTACCCGCGTGCCGACCTGCTGGAGACCGTCCGGGAATACCTCCGGGCGCGCGGCACCTGGGAGGATGCTGCGCGTGCCCTGGGCATCCACCGGAACTCGCTGCGCCACCGGATCTCGGTGGCCGGCGGCCTGCTGGGTGTGGACCTGGACGATCCGGACGTCGCCGCGCACCTGTGGCTGGCGCTGCGGCGCGACGAAAGCGGCCTAGGACCGCGCTAGCACCGGATCCGGCGCTCCGGGTTCAACGGGTTCGCCCGGCTTGCAGAGCCAGGCACGGATCGCGTCCGTGTGTTCGCCGAGCCGCGGAGGTGCCATGGACGGCGCGTCCAGCCGCGGCGTCCAGCTGATCGGGTGCCGGATCTGCTTGCCGACCGTCACCCCCTCGGCGTTCTGCACCTCGATCACCGGGTCAAGCCCGAGAGATTGCGCGTAGTCGATCCCCTCGTCGATCCCCGCGACCTTGCCGGCGGGAACGCCGACGCCGGTGAAGCGCGCCTGCCACTGCGCGCCGGTGTCGGCCCGCAGGCCGGCCTCAAGCAGCGGGATGAGCACCTCGCGGTTGGCCACGCGGGCCGTGTTGGTGGCAAAGCGGGGGTCGGCGGCAAGCTGCGGTTCGCCGATCTCTGCACAGAGCCTGGCGAACTGCCCGTCGTTGCCGCAGGCCACGGCGACGGAACCGTCCGCACAGGCCAGCAGCTGGTACGGCACGATCGAGGGGTGCGCGTTGCCCATGCGGGTGGCGACCTTGCCGGCGCCCAGGTACGCCTGGGCCTGGTTGGCCAGCGCCCCCTGCAGGCTGGAAAGCAGGTTGACCTCGACGTGGGCTCCGGCCCCGGAGGCGTTGCGGGCGGTCAGCGCGGCCAGCACCCCGATGGTCGCATCCTTGGCGGTGAGCACGTCGACCAGCGCGACGCCCGCCTTCATCGGGTCGGCCCCTGCCTCCCCGGTGATCGACATCAGCCCGCCCAGGGCCTGGACGATGAAGTCGTAGCCGGGCAGGTGGGCCCCGCCGACGGAACCGAACCCGGAGATCGAGGCGTAGACCAGCCCGGGGTTCTCCGCGGTCAGTTCCCCGTAGCCGAGCCCGAGCTTGGCCATGCCGCCGGGCTTGAAGTTCTCGACCAGCACGTCGGCGCGCAGGGCAAGTTCCCGGGCCAGCGCCAGGTCCTCCGAGTTCCCGAGGTCCAGCGCCACCGACTGCTTGTTGCGGTTCACCGACTCGAAGTAGGTGGAGCCGGTGGCGGAGAACGGCGGGCCCCAGCTGCGGGTATCGTCCCCGGCGCCGGGGCGCTCGACCTTGATGACCGTGGCGCCGAGGTCCGCCAGCGTCATGGTGCACAGCGGGCCGGCCAGCACCCGGGAAAAGTCGGCGACGATGATGCCGTCCAGCGGGCGGATCGTGCTCATACGTGGTTTCCTTCTTTCGAGTTTTCGGGGGTTGCGGGTTCCTCGCGGCGTTCCGCAACGGCTTCGGGGAACACGGCGGCCTTGGCGTTTTTGCGCATGGCCAGCCGGGCCAGCAGTTCCTCCTCGGCGTGGATGCCCGGTTCGATGCCGCGCGGGATGCGCGCCACGAACATGAAGCCCAGCAACCACCAGGCGCCGAAGAGCATCCACGGCTCGAAGCCGATGGCGGCGGGCATGCCCGGCATGTAGAGGCTGATCAGCGCGAGGCAGAAGAGCACGGACAGCACGCCAATCGCCTGGCCGAAGTTTCCCTTGCCGCCGATGCGCAGCGGGCGTTCCATGTTCGGCTCGCGGCGGCGCAGTATCAGGAAGGCGACGCCGACCAGCAGGTAGGCGATCACGATCGAGGGCGATCCGGAGTCGACCAGCCAGCCGAGCATGGCCGAACCGAAGAACGGTGCCAGCACCGAGAGCCCGCCGATAAACAGCAGCGCGTTGACAGGGGTGCGGTACTTCGGGTGCAGCTTGGCGAACCAAGCAGGCAGCATGCCGGAGGCCGCCATGGCGTAGAGCAGGCGCGAGGCCCCCATGAGCAGCGAGTTCCAGGAAGTCAGGATGCCGGCGATCCCTCCGGAGATCAGCACCTTGGCCATCAGATCCGAGCCGAAGAGCGCGCCCATGGCGTCGGCGGTCGCCAGGTCAGACTCGGCAAGGGCCGCCGGTCCCATGCCGGAGGAGGTTGCCAGGATGACCATGACGTACCAGGCGGTGGCGATCAGCACGGAGATGATCACGTACTTGCCGATGCGCCGCGGCGGGATGTCGCATTCCTCGGCCGACTGGGGGATGACGTCGAAGCCGACGAACATGAACGGGACGATGATCATGACGCCGAAGAACCCGGCAACCCCGTTGTTGAAGAACGGTTCCATGGTTGCGGTCGATCCGCCGGTGAAGGAACCGAAGAGCAGCACCGCGCCGATGGCAAAGAGGAAAAGGACAACAAATGTCTGGACGACGCCCGCGGTCTTGATGCCGCGGATGTTGATGGCGGTGATGACGAGCCCGCCGAGCACGCCGACCAGGGCCCAAGTCAGGTAGACCTCGGAACCCGCGATGTCCCAGAGCTTGATCTGGTTCAGCTCGGGGAACAGGTAAAGCGCGGTCTTGGGCAGCGCTACCGCCTCGAACGCGACGATGGTGATGTAGCCGCCGACGATGGCCCAGGAACCGATGAACGACCAGCGGGCGCCCATGGCCCGGAGCAGGTAGTTGTGCTCGCCGCCAGCCTTGGGCATGGCCGCGCATAGCTCGGCGTAGGTCAGCCCGACGACCGCCATGACGGCTCCGCCGACGACCATGGCCAGCGAGGCGCCGAACGCGCCGGCGGTGGTGATCCAGTCGCCGGTGAGCACCACCCAGCCGAAACCGATCATGGCGCCCACGCCGATGGCGAGGGTGTCCCATCGACCCAGGACCTTCTTGAGCTGGGGTTCTGCGGTGCTGCCCTGAGGCGGAGCGTTGGTCATCGCGGTTCCTTCCGTGTGTTCGACCACCTCACCCTACGAGCAAACGTGACCGCAATCTCGGATGGTTCATCCAATGAATTGGATGAACCATCCGGAACGACTGGACGCATCGCCGCGAGCATGCGCCCGCCAAACAAAAAAACGGCGTGCTGCCACCCGAAACAATTCGGGTGGCAGCACGCCGCATCTGGCGTAGCGCGTGACCTAGACGGTCCGGCGCAGCGGGGCTTCCTTGATGAACAGGATGCAGACCAGCGCAACCACGGCAACGGCGGCAGAGGCCATGAAGATGACGCCCGTGGCGTCGCCGAAGGCCGTCTCGTACATGACCCGCACGGCCGGCGGCATGGTCGACAAATCCAGCGATGTGCTTCCGGAGGCTACCCCGCTGGAACCGTCCGGTGAGATCAGGTGCGCGGCCGTGAGCGCGTGGATGACCAGCGAGCTGACCTTGTCGGAGAGCATCGCACCGAGCACCGCGACGCCGGCGGCCCCGCCCACCGAGCGGAAGAACGCCACGGACGAGCTGGCGGTGCCGATGTCGGTGACCTTGACGTTGTTCTGCACGGCGAGCACCAGGTTCTGCACCATGAAGCCCATGCCGACGCCGTTGAAGAACATGCCGGCGGCCAGGATCCAGTAGTTGGTGTCGTGGGACATGGTGCCCAGCAACGCCAGCGCACCGATGTTGACGCTGGCCCCGACGACCAGGAAGATCTTCCACCGGCCGTGCCGGGAAATCATCTGTCCGGAGAACACCGAGCCGAAGAGGTTGCCCAGGATCATCGGCAGGGTCATGACGCCGGCCAGTGTGGGGCTGGCCTCGCGGGCCACCTGGAAGTACTGGCCCAGGAAGGCGCCGGACCCGAACATGGCCACGCCGATGGAGACGGAGGCAATGATCGACAGCGCGGTGGTGCGCATGGCGATGATGCGCAGCGGGATGATCGGTTCCGGGACGCGACCCTCGACCCAGATCAGCAGGGCGATCAGCGCCAGCGAGCCGCCCACCATGGCGTAGGTCTGCCAGGAGTTGAACTCGAAGTAGCCGGCCTTGCCGACGTAGGACACCCAGATCAGCAGCACCGAGACGGAGACCGTCACCAGCACGGCGCCGGCCCAGTCGATGTACACCTTGCGGGCAACGTGCTTGATGTGGAGCGTCTTGTGGATCATCCACATGGAAATCAGCGCAATCGGCACGCCGATGAAGAAGGTCCAGCGCCAGCCCAGCGGCGAGTCGACGATCACGCCGCCCAACAGCGGCCCGCCGGCCGTGGCCAGCGCCATGACGCCGCCGAAGTAGCCCGAGTAGCGCCCGCGCTCGCGCGGCGGAATGACGGTGCCGATCACGGCCATGCCCATGGCGGTCAGCCCGCCCATGCCGATGCCCTGGATGACGCGGGCGCTCATGAGCATGGGGATGTTGATTGCGAACCCCGCCAGCAGGGAACCGGCGACGAAGGTCAGGATGCCGAGCTGGAGCAGCCTCTTCTTGTCGAAGAGGTCGGCCAGCTTGCCCCAGATCGGGGTGGTGGCGGCGTTGGCCAGCAGCGCCGCGGTGAGGACCCAGTTGAAGTCGGTCTGCGTGCCGTTGAGGGCGTCCATGATGGTCGGCAGTGCGATCGAAACGATGGTGGTGGCCAGCATTGCGGCGAAGAAGGCGGCAAGGACGCCGACGATGGAGCGCAGCACCTCCTTCTGATCCATCTGCGGTTGGTCGCCCTGGCGCTCGCGCGTCACGGCGGTTGACTGCTCGCTCATGCGTTTCCTTCCTGCGCAGCTTCCGCCGCTGGTGAGTTCCTGCCTTGCATCTGGTCGATGCCGGCGCGAAGTGCTTGCTGGATCCGGTTCACGGTGGCCGCGGCCTCGGCGATCTCCGTCGGCCCCCAATCCTTGAGCAGGTCGGACAGCAGGTCGGTCCGGCGCTTGTAGGCGCGGTCCACCTCGTCCTTGCCTTCCGGGGTCAGTGAGATGAGTTGGGCCCTGGCGTCGTTGCGGCACGGGGTGCGGGTCAGGAGCCCCATGGACTCCAGGTCCGAAACCTGCCGGCTCAGCGCGGCGGGCCCAATCCCGATCCACTGCGCAATGTCCGTGGCCCGCGTCGGCTGGTTTCGGTAGACGAAGAGGAGGACGCCCATGGCGGCGAAGCCGACCTTCTGGCCTCCCTCGCCCAAGTGGGCGAGCTGCCGCAGGGTGCGGTTCAGGGAGCTGACGCTCTCCACGAGTTCCAATGTTTGCGAATCACCCTGAGGCAAGGGACGGCGCTCCTTGAATAGAAATTAGTTGACCTAGGCAAATGTTGCCCTCGTCAACCATATGGGCAATTTAGTTGCTCCGTCAAACTAAATTGGTGAGATGTTTGCGACTACGCTTGATCCCGTGAGCACCGAAAACTTCAGCCCGGCCGACATTGCACTTGCCTCCCGATTGCGTTTGATAGCGCTGGAAGCGGCGCGACTTGCCGCACCGGTTTTACGTGAAGCCTTCCGCAACGACGTACAGCGCGAAAACAAGACCAACGCACACGACCTGGTCACGGCCTTCGACAGGCACAGCGAAGAAATCATCCGCACCCACCTCACCGGGGCGGAACCCGACTCGCGGGTCCTGGGCGAGGAGGGCGGCACCACGGGCGATGGAAGCATCCAGTGGATCGTGGACCCCATAGACGGAACCAGCAATTTCACGCACGGGATCGCGTTCTTCTGCATCTCGATCGCCGCGGCGCGCGACGGCGAGCTGCTAGCCGGTGTCGTGCTGGATCCGATTGCCGGCCATGAATTTACGGCGGATGCGGAGCATGCATACCTCAACGGCGAGGTCCTGGCTCCCGCTCCGCGCCCCGACCAGTCCCATGCCAACCTCATGACCGATTACCCCTCGGCGGAGGCTCTGGCCGTCGACGGCCCCCTGGGTCTGACCGAATTCGGGTCGTGGGTCACGGCCTTCGCCACGGTGCGCCGCAAGGTTTCGGCGGCCCTGGCGCTGGCTCACGTGGCCGCCGGATGGTGCGATGTCACCCTGGGCCTGGACACCAAGCCGTGGGACATTGCCGCGGGCGCATTACTGGTGCGGCGCGCAGGCGGACGCTACCTGGCATACCGCTACGATGACAAGCAGCTGCCCGACCATGCCGCGCCATGCTTCATCGCCCTGGGTCCGGGCGCGGACTATCCGGCCGCCACGGCGTCGGTCGAACGAATCATTTCCGCGCGGCGGGCCGCGGGCTTTGGCGGCTAGTGGCCCGCCATGGCGTTGAGTTCGTCGCTGACCGAATAGTCCTCGGTGTTTTCGAGCCAGGAGGCACCGATCATGCACTGGGCCTGGGCGCCGATGCCTTCGTCTTCATCCTCGATGACAAGGTAGCCCTCGGAATCGAAGACCTCGCAGCTGACCTTTCCGCTGTTGTCGCCGACGTTTGTGGCGATCACGCCGCCGAAGATGACGGATGCGTCGTGGCTTTCGGAGAACGTTCCGCGCTGGTTGCTAGTCACTGAAGCGGTCGCTTCGGTGGTGGTGAGGGAAATCTGGTACTCGCCGGTCGAGGAGGCAACGAATTCGTAGGTTTCGCTGCGATCCATGAATGTCATGAGCGTCGTGAACAGGACCGCATAGAGTATCGAAACCAGCAGCGCGAACGCGCCAGTCACCAATGCGGTCACCGAGAAGCCGCGGCGGTTCAGCCGCTTGGCGATGCCGACGATGCCGAGCACCATAGCAAGCGGACCCAGCAGGAAGGCCACGAAGCCAAAGAACGGGACAACCGAAATCGTTGCCGCCACGATGCCCGTCACCATCGCAAACGTGGTCATTCCGTGGGTGCGCTGGGGGGCGTTCCAGCCGCCGGGGCCGTATCCGTAGGTTCCATATGCCGGGTACTGACCCGGATATTGCCCCGCATACTGTCCCTGGTACTGCCCTTGGTAATAGCCCGGAGGCGGGGTCTGCCCCGTGGATCCGTCCCGGTACTGGCCGGGGTATTGGCCAGTGTATTGCCCGCCGCCGTATCCCTGCTGGTTCCACGACTCGTGGTTCGAGCCACCGCCTGGCGCGGTATTCGGGTCGGACATTTGGCTCCTTGAACGGAAGGGAAAGGCGTGCTGATCGCCCTGCGGCTCTAGAAAGAAATTACCCGCTTCTTGGAGCTTGGCACAATCCCGCTAGTCCGAACCATCACTCAAGCGATAAACGGATCCATCCGGGCGACGAAGGAGCACTCCGTAATCAACCAGGTACCGGCGCAGCAGCACCGCGTCGTCGGCAATTTCTTCGAGCCGCAGGGTCAAGTCGGGTTCGTTGATTTCCTCGCCGTGCTTCATCACCCGCGACCCGATTGAACGCAACAGGGAAAGGCGTTCTCCGTAGTTTTTGGGGTACCGATCGATGCGGCCGTCGGCATCGAGGAAACGGTCGATCCCCTCCTTGGGCATGCTCGAGGCGCCGACCGACAAGGTACGCGCATAAACGCCGGCATCCACCAGGCCCTCGTTGGTGAGCAGGCCCGCGGCCTGCAGGTTTTTCTCGGCCTTGGCCTGCCGCGCCGGCGGCAGATCCCCGGTGATTCCCAATACGGCTTGGGCGTAGGCCCTGCGCGTTTCCTCATTGGCCAGGGCGCCGAATACCTGCCGCCAGTCGGCCGTCGATTCGCTCATTGATTCCTTCACTGTTTTTCCCTCGTTTTTCCAATTCTTCGGGCATACCCTGAGGGTATGGCTACTCTATTTCATCGAAATGCACAGGCCGCCGTGCACCACCACGGTGGCGGATCACTCATCCTCGGCGGCATCATCGCCGCATTGCTGTTCGGGGTGTTCGCTATTTTCCTGGCCAGCAACAACGGCACATGGACGCCCATGCTGATAGGCGTTTCTTTCGGCATCTCGGCGGCCCTCTTTGGAACGGTGTACCACTTCACTCACTGACCCCGTTCCAAAGCCACCACGCCGACCGGGAAAACTCCCGATCGGCGTGGTTTTCCTATGTCCTGCCGACCGCTGCGGCCCGCTCTTGCGACGCCGCCGCCCGTCCGGCAGACCGCCCGCTGAACAGGCAGCCGCCCAGGAACGTTCCCTCGAGCGCGCGATAGCCGTGGCAACCGCCGCCGCCGAATCCGGCGGCTTCCCCCGCCGCATACAGTCCCGGCACCGGCTCCCCCTCGGAATTCAGGACGCGGGAGTCCAAATCCGTGTTGAGGCCGCCCAGAGACTTGCGGGTCAGGATGTTCAATCGGACGGCAACCAGCGGGCCGGCCTTGGGATCGGTCAACGGATGCGGCTTGACGCTGCGAACAAGCTTGTCCCCCACGTAGTTTCGCGCGCTGGTGACCGCGGAAATCTGCCCGTCCTTGCCGAAGGCGTTCTGGACGGCGGAATCCCGCGCGGCGACCACGGCGGCAACCGATGCTGCGTCCAGCAGATCATCGCCGGTGAGCTCGTTCATCTTCTTCACGAGTTCGTCGAGGTTCGGCGCCTGCACGAAGTCCTCTCCGTGGTCCAGGAAGGCCTGCACGGGGTCCGGCACGTCCACCTTGGCCCTCGCCAGCACCGCGCGCACGTCCTTTCCCGTCAGGTCCGGGTTTTGCTCGCTGCCCGAGAGCGCAAACTCCTTGCCGATGATACGCCGGTTGAGGATGAACCAGCTGTAGTCGTGGCCGGTGCCGCGCAGGTGTTCCAGGGTGCCGAGAGTGTCGAACCCCGGCCACAGCGGATCCGGCAGTCGCTTGCCCGTGGCATCGATCCATAGGGAACTCGGCCCGGGCAGGATGCGGATCCCGTGGTTGCGCCACACGGGGTTCCAGTTGGCGATGCCCTCGGTATAGTGCCACATCCGATCGCCGTTGACCAGCCGTCCGCCGGCGCGCTCGGCGATGTCCAGCCCGCGCCCGTCGACGTGTGCGGGGACGCCGGCGACCATGTGTTTTGGCGCCTCGCCCAGGCGTTCGGGCCAGGCGGCCCTGACCTTGTCGATGTTGCCGCCGATGCCGCCGGTGGCGACAATGACGGCAGGGGCGAAGTACTCAAACGTGCCGGTCGCGTTGCGGTTAGTGGCCACCCCGCGTTCGGCGTCATCGGGTTCGAGCAGGGTGCCGCGCACGCCGCCCACGACATCCTCGGACATGACCAGCTCGTCGAGTTGGTGGCGCCACAGCATTGTCAGTTGCCCCTTGGCGACGGCCGTTTTTGCGGCCTTGGCGAACGGCTCGACGATCCCGGGACCGGTCCCCCAAGTAATGTGGAATCGCGGGACCGAGTTTCCGGGCCCCTGCGCCCCGGCGCCGCCGCGCTCCGCCCAGCCGACGACCGGGAAGAACCTGACGCCGCGCTCGCGCAGCCACGCGCGCTTTCCGCCGGCAGCCCAGTGCACGTAGGCCTTGGCCCACTCCCGGGGCCAATGGTCTTCCTCGCGGTCGAAGCCCGCCGTCCCGAACCAGTCCCTCAGCGCCAGCTCTTCGGAGTCCTTGACTCCCAGCCGGCGTTGCTCGGGCGAGTCGACGAGGAAGATCCCGCCGAAGCTCCAGTGGGCCTGGGCCCCGAGGTTCGCCTCGGATTCCTGATCGATCAGCAGCACCCGGCGGCCCGCGTTGACCGCCTCGGTCGCGGCAACCAGCCCGGAAAGGCCCGCGCCAACGACAATGACATCAAAGTTTTTCGAATGTGGTGTGTGCGCCATGACCCCACCCTACCGAATGGTAATCCCGATCACACCAGGTCTCGGTCCGGCTCAGGCCTCCTCGCAGCCACGAAGGGACTACGCGGACTGGGCACCCATTCGCATGCTGATCTGCTGTGCCGCACGAATGCACGCCATGCCCAGGTCGTGGAGCTGTTCCTTGGAAACCCGGTAGAAGGGTGCGGCGATCATGGCGCAGGCAACGACCCTGCCCCGGTGGTCGTAGATCGGGGCGGCAACGCCGACCTCGTCGCTTGAGGTTTCCCCGTGGTTCGCCGCATAGCCCTGCGCACGGACCTCCCCGAGTCGAGCCATGTATGCGTCCCGCGCATCGGCGGTGTTGTCGGGCAGGACGACGCCGCCGGATTCCAGCAGGTCCCGGGCCGCCTGCGCACCCTCGTTAGCGAGGAACACCTGCACCGAGGCGCTGAGCGCCGTGTTGTAGCGGCTGCCCATGACGGAGGTGTGCTTGACCTGGTGCACACTGGCAATTTGCTCGACGGATACGGATTCGGCCCCGTCCCAGATGTTGAGCACGGCAGTTTCGCCGGTCGCCTGGGCCAGTTCCTTGAGGATCGGGAAGGCGATGCGTCGCACGTCGAGGTTGGCCAACAACGGCCCGGCCACGGCGATGAGCCCCAGACCGAGGCTGTACTTGCGCGTGTTCTCGTCGCGGGCCACGATGCGTTCCTGCTCAAGCGTCGCCAGGATCCGCGAAATGCTCGACTTGTGGAGACCGACCCGGGCCGCGATTTCGGTGACACCCAGCACGGGATGCTCGACGGTAAAGCACCGCAGGACATCGATCACGTTGACGATGACCGAGGCGCCGCGGGATTCCGTGGCATTGGATTCGGTCGGCTGGGCAGCCATCTGTACTCCTAGGTGGGATCCGGTGGATATGGGCAACGCTGCTGAACGGGGTTTGATTCGTTCACGTTGACGTTACCGCGATTTGCGGGCGGGTAGGGCCAGCCCTGTTGCGACGCTGGTATCTTGTCGCATTCCCGCCAAGTTTCAGTCGTTTTCGGGAACGCCGATGTCCTCGTTCCACAGGCTCGGGCTCTCGGCGATGAACTGCCCCATGAGGGCCGTGGCCTCGGCGTCGTCGATCAGCACCACCTCGACCCCGCGGTCCCGGAGGAGCTCGAGTTCCCCGTCGAAGTTCTTGTTTTCGCCCACGACCACGCGCGGAATGCCGAACAGGATGATGGCACCGGAGCACAGCGCACAGGGTGCCAGCGTCGAGTACAGGGTGGTTCCCGCGTACGAGGCGCGGCGGCCGACGTTGCGCAGGCAGTCGATCTCCCCGTGGGACGTGGGATCCCCGTTCTGGACCCGCCGGTTGTGTCCGCTGCCGATCCGCGTCCCGCCCTCGAAGAGGCTGGAGCCGATGGGAACGCCGCCCTCGGCGGCGCCCAGCCGGGCTTCCTCAAGCGCAAGTGCGTAGCCCGCGCGGTCGTGCTCGTGTAATGCCTGCTGGTTCATGGTCTGCACTCCCTGGTTCAGATGGTCTTGGTCAACGGTACTCGGCGGCACCGGCCCTTGGCGGGCCGCATGGCGAATCCCGGTTAAAATCCAAGGTGGGTGGCGTCCCTTGGAACGCCACCCACAGGGTGTTGCCTAGCGGTCGATGATGTTGTTCTCCGGACCGAAGCCGAACTTGGTGATGTTCTCTACGCTGTTGTCTTCCCCGATGACCAGGATGTCGTGCTCGCGGTAGCCGCCGGCACCCGGCTCGCCGTCGAGCACGGTGATCATCGGTTCCATGGAAACCACCATGCCCGGCTCGAGGACCGTGTCGATGTCCTCGCGCAGCTCCAGGCCCGCCTCGCGGCCGTAGTAGTGCGACAGGACGCCGAAGGAGTGGCCGTAGCCGAAGGTGCGGTTAGGCAGCAGGCCGTGGCCGATGTAGATCTCGTTGAGCTCCGCGGCGATGTCCTTGCAGACCGCGCCGGGCTTGATCAGTTCCAGGCCGCGCTTGTGCACCTCGACGTTGACGTTCCACAGTTCCAGGCTGCGCTCGTCCGGCTCGCCGAGGAACAGGGTGCGCTCGAGGGCGGTGTAGTAGCCCGAGGTCATCGGGAAGCAGTTCAGCGAGAGGATGTCGCCGCGCTGCAGCTTGCGGGTGGTGGCCCAGTTGTGGGCTCCGTCGGTGTTGATGCCGGACTGGAACCAGACCCAGGTGTCGCGCACTTCGCGGTCCGGGAAGGTCTTGGCGATCTCGTGGACCATGGCCTCGGTGCCGATGAGGGCGACCTCGTACTCGGTGATGCCCTCGCGGATGGCGGCCTTGATGGCCTCGCCGCCCAGGTCGCCGATGCGTGCACCATGCTTGATGACCTCGATCTCCTCCGCGGACTTGATCATGCGCTGGCGCATGGCGTCCTGCGAGACATCCACCAGGGTGGCGCCGCCGAAGGCGTCCTGGATGCGCTGGCGGGTCAGCACCGGCAGGGCGTCGTCCTCGACGCCAAGGCGGGATGCCTTGACGCCGGCGCGGCGCAGGGCCTCCTGCAGGCCGAAGTAGAAGTTGTCGCGCTGCCAGTCGGTGTAGACGATGTTGTCGCCGTAGCTGGTGCGCCACGGCATGCCGGCGTCGATGTTGGCGGTGATCGTGACCGACTCGTTGGCGGTGACGACCAGTGCGTAGTTGCGGCCGAAGGTCGTGTAGAGGAAGTCGGAGTAGTACTTGATGCCGTGGTAGCTGGTGAGGATGACCGCGTCGAGGTCCTTGGCTGCCATGATCCGGCGTAGTCCGGCAAGGCGGCGCTCGAACTCGGCGTCGGAGAAGGTCAGTTTCTGCTTGGTGCCGTTGTGCAGGGTCTTCAGTCGCTCAAGCTCGGAAACGTTGGTTGCGGTTGCCGGTGTAATGGTCATGATTTTCTCCTGTGTTCTTGATGTTTGGTGTTGTTGTGCGGGAAGAAGGTCTGAGGTGGGCCTAGGCCAGCGGCTTCTTGCTGGTTTCCACCGAGCAGGCGACGGCGATCAGGGAAATGACCGCGGCGCCCATGAGGTACCAGCCGGGGGCCAGCACGGTGCCGGAGGTGGCAATCAGGACGGTTGCCACGAATGGCGCCGTGCCGCCGAACAGGGCGTTTGAGAGGTTGAAGCTCACGGCGAATCCGGAGTAGCGAACCCGGGTGGGGAACATTTCGGCCAGGTAGCTGGGCAGGGTTCCGTCGTTGAGGCTTAGCATCGCTCCGAGCATGATCTGCACCAGCACGATGATGAGGAAGTTGCCGGTTTCCAGCAGCATGAATGCGGGAACCGTGAGCAGCACGAACAGGATCGATGCCGTCATCAGGACCTTTTTGCGGCCCAGACGGTCCGAGAGCATTCCCATCAGGAAAATGAAGCCGATGTAGGTGGCAAGTGCCACGGTGGTGGCAACGTATGCCGCCGTCTGGGACAGCCCGATGTTTTCGTGTAGGTGCGTGGGCATGAAGCTGAGGATCAGGTAGAAACCCACGGCATTGAGCAGGACCGCGCCAACGGCCTGGATGAGTTGGCGCCAGTGGTTCTTGAACAGCGCGCTGACCGGGGCCTTGACCGCGTCATCTTCCTTTGCAAGCTCCTTGAAGACCGGGGAGTCCTCGAGCTTGGTGCGGATGTAGCGCCCGATCAGGCCCATGGGTGCGGCCAGCAGGAACGGCAAGCGCCAGCCCCAGGATTCCATCTGCTCGGTTTCCAGCATTGAGGTAAGCAATCCAGCCAGCAGCGAGCCCAACAGCAGGCCGGTCGCCGTGCTGGCCGGAACGACTGCGGCGTATAGGCCGCGGCGGTTGGCCGGTGCGTATTCCACCAGGAAGGCCGAGGCCCCTGCATATTCGCCGGAAGCCGAGAAGCCCTGGACGACACGGACGATGAGCAGCAGGATCGGTGCCCAGATTCCAATGGTTGCGTAGGAAGGAATCAGTGCGATGCAGAAGGTCGCGGCGGACATGATCAGGATCGACCAGGACAGTGCCTCGCGCCGGCCGAACTTGTCGCCAAGGTGCCCCCAGACGAATCCGCCCAGCGGGCGGATCAGGAACGAAATCGCGAACAGTGCGAAGGTGAGCATCAGGCCGGTTGTCGGGTCCGTTTCGGGGAAGAACACCGCGGTGATGGTGACGGCCAGGTAGCCATAGACCGCATAGTCGAACCATTCAACGAAGTTGCCGATGAAGCTTGCGGCAACGACCTTGTTGCGGGTCTTGCGTCCGACACCGGACGGGTCGGGTCGTTCCTGGCCGCTGAGCGTAGGGCCAAGGTCGATGCGTGGATCTGTGGTGAGAGAGGTCGTTGCAGAACGCTCGGAGGCGGGGGTGCCGGCCGGGGTGTTGTTGCTCTGATTCATTGGGATTACCACCAGAAGGAATTGGAGTTGCATTCATTGCAACGCTGTTGCATTCACTGTATTTGTGTCCCCCGTCACTGTCAAGGGTTCAATTTGACCTGCATCACACTCGACATTCCCGGTGCCAAAAAGGTTGGGCGCCCGGTTTCCCGGGCGCCCAACCTTTTTGGCACAGATGACCCACGGGCCCTCTTTCGGCCCCGTTTCCACGTGCCGCAGCGACCCTTGCGACGCAAGGTCACGGGCGAGCCACAACTGCGCTATTTGATTCCATGGACCTCCACTGGCAGCGAGTACTCGGCCTCGATGGCCCGGGCCACACCGCTGGTCACTGCGTCCAGGAGAAGCTGCCCGCGCTCGGCACTGGCACCGATCGGCGAGGACAGGCACCCGCTGGCCGGGGTGAGCGCCGGGTCCTCGGGGAAGACGTCGTAGGGCTTCAGCTGCGCCGGCGGGTGGTCGACGGCACGGGACATGTCGACCTTTTCCGGATGCAGCAGCAGCATGAGGGAGGTCTCCAGCACCCCGCCATGCTCGATGTCCCAACCCAGGAAGCCATCGGGGAAGACTCTTTCCAGAGTTTCCTCATCCACGAAATCCCAGTAGGAAAGCAGCATGGCTCGTGCATCCAACCCGGCTTCCAGGGCGCGGCCCACGGCGATCTCCAAGCCCTCGTAAATGAATTGGTAGTTTTCGAAATGGCCATTGAGGATGACCACCTTCGTGAATCCCTGGCCGATGAAGGAACGGGCAATGTCCTCGATCTGGCCGCTGAGCGTTGCCCCGCTCAGGCTCGTGGTTCCGATCCGGTGGTTTCCTCCCCCGGAGCGCGGCTGCGACTTGTACCCGTAGGCGAACGTCGGGGCCACCAAGGCGCCAAGCTTCCGGGCCACCTCCGCGGCGATGGCGCGCGACAGCATTGCGTCGACGCCCAGCGGCATATGCGGCCCGTGTTGCTCGGTGGCGCCGGTCGGGATGACCACCGTCGCATGGGGTTGTGCTACATATGCGGCGTAGGTATCGGCATCGATATCTTCGAGAAAGACCGACTGCATCGGATTACTCCTTGTAATTTTGGCGCGAGTGCATTGGCCCTTGGCCTGCCTCGCGCGTCGCGCAATGAATGGGAAAACGGACTAGGAAAACTGCTGCAAGTGAAGTGGGCCCCACGGCGGTCCTTACCGCCATGGGGCCCACTACGCTCGGTCGATTGCTACGAAGTTGGTTGCTACGAACCGATCCCGTGCTTCGCCGGATCCGCGTCGTCGGCCGGTCTGTGGCTAGCCGCCACCGGCTCGTCGTCGATGCGCTGCTCGGACCTCAGGAACTCGGCACTGCCGTGCTCCGTGATGAACTCCGCGTCGGAGCAGTCAAGCTTCAGGCCCAGCGGCACGCCCTGTTCGATGCGGGACTTGAATCGGCTGTAGCCCAATGCGTAGTACAGTCCGGCGCTGGTGGCGGTCCCCGCCAACCAGGAGAAGTCGATGCCGCCGACGGCGGTGGCAATCGGGCCCTGAAGCTCCGGAATCGACCCGTACATGCACATCCAGGTCATCAGGATGCCACCGGCGAAGGCAATGAATGCCGCGGGGTTGAAGGACTTGAGCTTCGTCGACTTGGGATCGAGGAACAGGTAGGAGAAGTCCTTGTGGCGGCGCTCGAAGACGAAGTAGTGGACGGCCATGATGCCGCCCCAGGTGGCCACCCAGGCCGCGATGGCGATGATCCAGTTGTGCAGGACCTCGGCGAAATCATGGGCGAAGAGGAACGCAATGACCGCGGCCATGGACAGGAAGCCGACCATGATCGAGAGCTTCTTGCGGGAGATGTTGATGTCCAGCGCCTGCGTGGCAACACCGAAGGTGTACATGTTGATGATGTTGGTGGCGATCGGCCCGTGGATGACCAGAAGGATCACCGGGATCGACAGCGTGCCGAAGCTTTCGACGATGAGTTGACCGGGGTCGGCGGTGCCGTTCTTGGTCGCGAGGCTCGCCCCCAAGATTCCAAGCCACACGACGGGAAGGAACTGGCCGAGGACGCTGACAATGTAGAGCTTGTGCGGCTTGATGCGCTTGGACACGAATCGGGAGTAGTCGGGTGCATAGGTGAACCAGCCGATGCCCCAGCCGATGCCGATGGCGGTCATGATCGAGGACATGGCCGCGATGCGCGGCATGCCGGTGAGGACTTCGCCGACCGGGCCCTGGTAGCTCCAGTCGATGTCCAGCTGGGTCCAGGCCAGGATCGACATGGCGATGAGCACCAGGATCGTCGGCGGCATGGTGATGCGCTCGAAACGCGCGATGGCCTTGTAGCCGCGGTAGCAGATGGCCACCTGGATGGACATGATGACCGCCGCGGTCGCAATGCGCCAACCCATGTTGCTTGCGGTCGGATCCACCCAGCCGATCATGCCAAACAGCGCCATGATCAGGTCCAGGATGACCCAGGTGTTGACCGCGGACCAGCCAATGGCAATGACCGCCTGGATGGCTGCCGGAAGGTATGCGCCGCGGCGACCGAAGGCCCCGCGGGCAAGCAGCATGCCCGTGGCGCCCGTCTTTTGACCGAGGATCACGAAGAACCCGAACCCGAGCATGCCGATGACGTTTCCGGCGATCAGCACCGTCAGGGTATCGGCCAGGCCCAGACCCAAGTGGATTCCGAGCGCCCCGAGGATCCAGTTGATGGGAGCGACGTTGGCGCCCGCCCAGATCCAGAACTGCCCGGATAGCTTGGTGGTTCGGGCCGATTCCGGGATCGGCTGCAGGGAGTCCTCGACCTCATGGGTCACACTTTCAGATGAACTGGCAACATCTCTACTCATTGGTTCACTCTCTCGACTGCGGGGGTTCGACAAGAACTTATCCACAAGCCTAGGAGTGATCCACGCCACTAGATACACTCGAAATGTATATAACTTCGCCCTATCGAGTGACAGATTGTCACCCGCTCGATCAGCGAAAAACCGGACACCAAATAGTTTCAATCGAGGAGTGACGCATGCTTTTGCCGCTGCAGGACGTACTGGACAGCCCGCTTTTCCTCAAGGCACGACCGCAAGTCCTGGCGGGTGCAACGTTCATCGAACAGACGGGCGTCCGGTGGGTGCATTCGAGCGAGGTTTTGCAGATTGCACCGCTCCTGCGGGGCGAGGAGTTGCTGCTCAGCGGGGGCCAAGCGCTGCTTAAGTTACGCCACGAGGCACAGGTCCAGTACGTCCAGAGCCTCGCCGACAGGAACGTCGCGGCGCTTGCCATCGAAACGGCCGGGCTGGCCAAGGGCATTGGGCCACGGCTCATCGAAGCCGCCGAGGACGCCGGCCTGCCCTTGATCGAACTGCGGGTAACCGTTCCCTTCGTGGAAATGGCCGAGGCCATCAACCGCATCATCGTCTCGCAGCAGGCACTGGCGCTGCAGCGCGCCGACGCAATCTCCCAACGCCTGGCACAGCACATCGCCACCGCAGGGCCGAACCTTGCGCCGCTTGTCATGCTGATCGCGGAGGCCCTGTCGGTCAATGCGCACCTGGTGGACCTGGCCGGCGTCCCGCTGGCCACGAGCCGAACCATCCCCGAAGAAGACGAAGCCCTGGAAATCATCTCGGACATTTTCGTCAGCGACGTGGTTGCCGCGAGGCTCCACCTGCACAGCCCGCGCGAGACGGACCGCGAGCTGCTCACAACCATCGCCGAGCGGCTGGGCAGCATCCTTGCCCTGGCGCTGGCCCAGCACCACCGGCCAACCCGCTCCCAGATCGCCGACTCGGCACTCATCCAGGCGATCATCCGAAACTCGAGCGCGCCCGAGATCCGCGAACTGAGCACGCAGGTCGGACTGCCCGTGACGGCGCCCGTGGCGATCATCATTTTCCGGAGCGTCGAGCTGGGGCGCATTCGCGGCGCGCTCGAAAGGATCCTGCGAAGGCACAGTCCGGAAATCAAGACCTACATGGATTCGGAGTACCTTTACGGAATCGTCCCGCTGAACCCCGATTCCCCGCGCCGTGATCGCAGGCGCCTTCTGGAGCTGATGCGGGCCGACATCCACCCGCTGGCCGTCCAAGGCGTGATGGGTCCGGGCGTGCACGACGCCACTCACGGTTCTTGGTCGCTGCGCGAGGCGCTGCTTGCCGAACACCTGGTGAGCAGCATGCCGCATGCCGGCGGGCTCAGGGACTGCGACGACGTCGTCCTGGAACGGTTCTGCGCCCGTGAACTCGACGGTGACGGCGTTTACCGGTTCACCCGGGAACTGCTTTCCGAGCTCCTGGAACACGACGCCCAGCGCGGAAGCAACCTGGTCAAGACCCTTGAAACATGGTTGACCTCGGGCTGCAATTCAACGGCGACGGCCACCGCCCTCTTCCTCGAACGCCAGACCCTGCACAAGCGGCTCAACAAGATCTTCGAGATCCTGGGCGGGGACCCGCGCGGCACCTCGCGCATGGCGGCGCTGCACCTGGCCACGAAACTCGCGCGAAACACCTTCGAGCCGGTGCAGAAACCCTAAAGGACGGCCCGGATGGTCTGCTCGAAACTGGAGATGTGCCCGAGCGCCAGGTCCGCGGCATCGTCGGCACGGCCCTCGACAATGGCATCGAGCAGGGCAACGTGCTCATCGATGTGCCCCGCCACCGACGGAACCTTGTCGAGCACCAGGCACCAGATGCGGGTGGCCAGGTTGTCCAGTCGGATCAACGTGTCCTCGAGGTGCGGATTGCCGGCCGCCTTGTAGATCAGTCGGTGCACGTTG
This sequence comes from Paeniglutamicibacter sp. NPDC012692, assembly GCF_042901625.1. Classification (NCBI taxonomy): domain Bacteria; kingdom Bacillati; phylum Actinomycetota; class Actinomycetes; order Micrococcales; family Micrococcaceae; genus Paeniglutamicibacter; species Paeniglutamicibacter sp. NPDC012692. The sequence goes on along the minus strand of NZ_JBIBDE010000004.1, from coordinate 1,215 downwards.
AGGTCGAAGGCCATGAGCCCGCGCTTGTCCACGGCGGACTCCCCCAGGCCTTCGATTTCCCGCGCCAACGCGGCCAGTTCCCGGCGACTCTGGTCCGACGCGCTTTGCGCCGCCTTGCGCGCCGCCAGCGGCTCGAGGACCCGACGGAGTTCCGAGACGTCGGCCAGCTCGGTGATGTCCACGATGGTGGCGAAAGTGCCCCGACGCGGATAGGAGACCACCAGGTGGTCGGTCTCCAGGCGCTTGAGCGCCTCGCGCACCGGGGTGCGGCCTATGCCCAGCTCGAGGGCCAGCTGGCCGTCGTTGATCGGTTCGCCGGGACGGATGTCAAGCATGATGAGGCGGTCGCGGATGTCGCGGTAGGCCTGTTCCGCCAAGGAAACCGGAGCTTCGGAGAGCTCTGCGGGGATTGCGATGTTGCTCATCTGACGACTCCTTAGCGTGGAAAATACGGGAAACATCTTAGTTCGGGTGCCGTTGCGACTTCTTCCGGCAGAGCCATTGACAGTATGTGATCCCCATCATAGCATTGCAACCAGTTCTGATATATCAATCATCAACAACTTGTACTTCAAGGAGTGAAGACTGGATGGCACCCACGAAAACCGCGCTCGTCGAGTCGGCGTTGACCGAGAGCATTGCGAGCCTTGATCCGGAGATTGCGGAGCGCATCGACGCGGAGCTGGCCCGCCAGCAGCGCGGCCTGGAAATGATCGCCTCGGAGAACCACACGGCCCTGGCCGTCATGCAGGCCCAGGGCTCGGTGCTCACCAACAAGTACGCCGAGGGCTACCCGGGACGCCGCTACTACGGCGGCTGCGAGGAGGTCGACGTCGTCGAGACCCTCGCCATCGAGCGCGTGAAGTCGCTCTTCGGCGCGGACTTCGCCAACGTGCAGCCGCACTCCGGCGCGCAGGCCAACGCCTCGGTGATGCACGCGCTGATCCGCCCGGGCGACACCATCATGGGCCTGAACCTGGCCCACGGCGGCCACCTGACCCACGGCATGAAGATCAACTTCTCCGGCCGCCTCTACAACATCGTCCCGTACGGTGTCGAGGAGGACACCCTGGTCATCGACATGGACAAGGTCGAGGCCTTGGCCATCGAGCACCAGCCGAAGATGATCGTCGCCGGCTGGTCCGCCTACCCGCGCCAGCTCGACTTCGCGCGGTTCCGCGAGATCGCCGACAAGGTCGGCGCGTACCTGTTCGT
>NZ_JBIBDE010000003.1:0-531972 GCF_042901625.1 Paeniglutamicibacter sp. NPDC012692 | reverse complement strand
GTGCCGTTCCCCGCCCGTTTCCCTTTCGGGCTACGCTGCGGTGTCCGGCGCGAGAAACAACTCTACGCGCCTTTCCCCCGGAAGTCCAAACGACCTATTCCCTGCCTGTCGGCACCGCGATTCCCCGCCATGTCGGGGTTCCTTGCCCCAAGGCGGACCAAAAGGGCGGAAATTCGACCCGAACCGGTTTCTGTGAACTGGCACACAATTTTCTGTGCGACCGCCACCGCTATGCCGGGGCGCTCATTCCTCGTCCTCAAACCCTTCGGCCTGCACCAGACAGATGGTGTCGGGATCCTCGGTGGAGTAGTGCCCGAGCGGATCGGCATACTCAACCCAAGTACCCGTGGGTTCAAGGTATTCGAACCGGTACTTGGTACCGAGACCGACCCCTGGAATGAAGATCTCCCAAATCCAGCTGTTGCCGAGTCTCCGCATGGCATGGGTCGACCCGTTCCAGATATTGAAGTCCCCGCAAACCCTGACTGCAGCTACGTCTTCGCAGTGAACCACGAATCCCGTGCCTTCAACCTCGCCCATGGGTGATGTGTAGTGCTGCAGGTGCGCGCCGAGCAAATGCCGTTGCACGTCCGGGCCTCCGGTGCGCAACCGGTACAGCTCCAGTTCGCCCAGCCGCGGCGCATGCCTGTAGGGATCGTCAAGGGTCACCACCGACCCGTCCTTCTCTATCCGCTGGATCCGGTAGTCGGGGACGCGCCCGATCTCCTTGGACTCGAGCAGTGCGACCCAGATGTCGCCGAGCTCCCGGCGCATGGGGAAAGTCCCCGCGCCGCTGAGGACATTCACGCCACCGACTCCACGCTGCAGGGTGCGTACACCGACGTGTCCCACCAGGTTCAGGTGCGGGCCGAGCACCGCATGCGGCGCCCTGTATTCCCCTCGGTCGACGGCTTCAAGCACGGGAAGCTGCACATGCAACGGTGCACCCAGCGATTCGTCGAGTCGGTGCGGTGCATAGTCATCGGATTCGATCTGCGACTGCCCCATGGCAACATCCCCGCTCCCCTTCACAGGCGCTTCCCGACCAAATCAATGCGGCGTCGGTGGTGCGCATTTGAACTGCTCAAGTATTCGTCCGGCTCGCCACCCACGCTACCCAGAATCAACCTGCCTGGGAATAGCCGTTAAACGACAGTGGTTCCCGGATCCTTGTCGGATCCGGGAACCACTGTCAATTATTCGATGCCGCCCTGTGCCGTTCGGCTCGGGACGGCCAAAGGAACTAGACGCTGCGCTTGCGCGAAACCTCGTAGAGGGTGATGCCCACGGCCATCGAGGCGTTCAGCGACTCCATGCCGGAGTTGATCGGGATCGACACGATCGAATCGCAGTTTTCGCGGACCAGGCGGGACAGGCCCTTGCCCTCGGAACCAACGACGATGCACAGCGGCTCGGTGGCCAGGCCGAGGTCGGGAAGCGAAACGTCGCCGTCGCCGTCCAGGCCGATCACGAAGACGCCGGCTTCCTTCATGCCCTTGAGCGTGGAGGTCAGGTTCGGGGCGCGGGTCACGGGAACGCGAACCGCGGCGCCGGCGCTGGTCTTCCAGGCCGAGGCGGTCAGGCCGACGGAGCGGCGCTCCGGGACGATCACGCTGTGTGCGTTGAAGGCCGAGGCCGAACGGATGATGGCGCCGAGGTTGCGCGGATCGGTGATGCCGTCGAGTGCAACGAACAGCGGGGCGTTCTTGATGTGGCCCTTGTTGTACTTGGCGATCGTCGACTTGACGGTCTCCAGCGCATCCTTGTAGTCGTACGGCGGGATCTGCAGGACCAGGCCCTGGTGGATGGCCTCGTCGGTCATGCGGTCGAGTTCGGCCTTGCCGGTTTCCAGCACGGGGATGCCGCGCTCGGCGGCGATCTTCAGCGACTCGCGGACGCGCTCGTCCATCTCGATGCGGATGGCAAGGTACAGTGCCTTGGCCGGGATGCCGGCGCGCAGCGACTCGACGACCGAGTTGCGGCCGGTGACCAGCTCTTCGCTGCCCTTGCTGCGGCTGGTGCTGCGGCCGCGCGGGGCGGAGCCGCCCTTGGTGTTGCCGCGCTTGGCGGCGGAGCGCTCTGCGAGCTCCTTGTTCTTGAAGGCCTTGTGGTACGGGCGGTCCTCGGCCTTGGGCGTCGGGCCCTTGCCCTCGAGGGCCTTGCGGCCGTATCCGCCGGTTCCGACGGAGGGGCCCTTCTTGCTCTTGCGTACGGCGCCGGAGCGCTTCTGTGCAGCAGACATGATGGTGTATTCCTTGGGTCGGGGCGGATTGCACGGCGATTTCACTCGCCGCCTACCTATTTTAGCGACACGTTGCGCAAAAATATTGCGCTTTGTGGGGCAACTTACGCTTTGAGGCTCCAGCGGGCACCGTCCGCGGAATCCTCCACGACGATTCCGGCGGCCGCCAGGGTGTCGCGGATGGCGTCCGACCGGGCCCAGTCCTTGGCCGCGCGGGCGGCCGCACGGTCCGCGAGCTGCGCGGCAACCAAAACGTCGAGTGCCGCGCCCTGCGCCGAGCTTGCCGCACCGCCCTGTTCGATGGTGTCATCCAGGCCGAGCGCGTAGGTCATGGCCATGACCTGCTGCATCGCCTCGTCGGCGGCCTCCAGGTCGCCGGCGGCAAGCGCGGTGTTGCCGCGGCGCACCGTCTCGTGCAGCGCGGCCAGGGCCTGGGGCACGTTGAGGTCGTCGTTCATCGCCGACTCGAAGGCCTCGGTGACCTCGAAGTGGTGCATGTCGATGGAGAAGTCGTCGGTCGGGCCGACGCCGTGGATGCGGGCCAGCGCGTTGGCGACGAACCCGTCGATGCGCTCCACCGCGGCCGCGGCCTCCGCCAGCGACTCCGGGCGGTAGTCCAGCTGGGAGCGGTAGTGCGCCTGGCCCAGGAAGTAGCGGACCACGCGCGGCGAGGCGAGTTCCAGCATCTCGGCCGGCGAAATGGTGTTGCCGATCGACTTGGACATCTTCTCGCCCTGGTAGGTGACCATGCCGTTGTGCATCCAGAAGTTGGCGAAGTCGTGGCCGGCGGCCATCGACTGGGCCATCTCGTTCTCGTGGTGCGGGAAGCGCAGGTCCAGGCCGCCGCCGTGGATGTCGAAGGCGGTGCCGAGGTACTTGGTGACCATGGCGGAGCATTCCAGGTGCCAGCCCGGGCGGCCGGCGCCCCAGGGGCTCGGCCAGGAGGCGGTCTCCGGGTCGGTGGCCTTGTGGCCCTTCCAGAGCGCGAAGTCGCGCGGGTCGCGCTTGCCGCGCGGATCGGCGTCCGGGGCGCCCTGCATGTCGTCGACGTTCTGGTGCGTCAGCGAGCCGTAGGCCGGGAAGGAGCGCACGTCGAAGTACACGTCGCCGGAGCCGTCGAGCGCCGGGTAGGCGTGGCCGCGTTCGATCAGCGTGGCGATGAGCTGGTGCATCTCGGTGATGTGCCCGGTGGCGCGCGGCTCGTAGGTCGGCCGGCGCACGCCCAGGGTGTCGTAGGCGGAGGCGAACTCCTGCTCGAAGCGGTAGGCCAGCGCGAACCAGGGTTCGTTGGCGAAGTAGTCCTCGTCCCCCTCGAAGTCCTCGGCGAAGGAGGCCGTGGACTTCTCCAGGATCTTGTCGTCAATGTCCGTCACATTGCGCACCACGGTGACCTCGTAGCCGCGGTTTTCCAGCCAGCGGGTGAGGATGTCGAAGGCGATGGCGCTGCGCACGTGGCCCACGTGCGGCATGCCCTGCACCGTGGCACCGCAGTAGTACAGCCCGACCTTGCCCTCGATCAGGGGGACGAAGTCCCGGGTCGTTGCCTGCTTGGTGTCATAAAAACGGATGCTCACAACCCAAGGTTATCCGAGGCCGCGCAGATTCACAGGCGGACCTTCGGCGGGGCTCAGCGTTTGACCGAATACACCAGCGCGGTGGCGTAGGCGGTGAGCCCCTCCCCCGTGCCCTCGTAGCCCAGGCCGTCGGAGGTCGTGGCGGTGACGGTGACGGGTGCACCGGCCGCCTTGCTGAGCACGGCGTCGGCTTCCAGACGGCGGGCCGCGAACTTGGGTCGGCGCCCCACGAACTGGACGGCCACGTTGCCGATCTCGAATCCGGCCTCGCGGACCAGGCGTGCGGCCTCGGCGAGCAGGGCGGTTCCCGAGGCGCCCGCGTATTCGGGGCGGTCGGTTCCGAAGTGGGTTCCCAGGTCCCCGATGCCGGCGGCGGAAAAGAGCGCGTCGCAGGCGGCGTGCGCCACGGCGTCGCCGTCGGAATGGCCAGACAACCCCTGGACGCCCGGGAAATGCAGCCCGGCCAGCCACATGTCCCGGGGCTCGGAGGCGTCGGCGACCGCGTGGACGTCGATGCCGATGCCGGTACGCGGGATGAGCATGGGGGAAACCGCCTGCATGGGTTGTTCATCGGGCTGGTTCATGGTGGCGCCTTCCGTTGTGCCCGAGCCCAGCAACGACTGCGCCAGGAGCAGGTCCATGGGTGTTGTGATTTTCAGGGCCTCCGGGGAACCGGGGACGGTGTCCACGCGCTCCCCGAGCCTTTCCATCAGCATTGCGTCATCGGTGATCTCTTCGGCCCGGTCCTTGTCCCAGCCGTCGGCCTGGGCATGGGCCGCGATCAGCGTCGCCGCGTGGAAGCCCTGTGGGGTTTGCACCGCACGCAGGAATTCGCGGGCGGGGGTTCCCGTCACATGCGGCTGTTCCGCCCCCGGGTCCCGGGAGACGGTCTTGATGGTGTCCACCACCGGCAGCACCGGGATCACTGCCGTTGCGCCAGCCGCAAGTGCTCCCGCGACGGAGTCGAAAACTTCCGGAGGGGTCAGGCACCGCGCGGAGTCGTGGATCAGCACCTGCTCGACGCCGGGGCCAAGCGCGGACAGCCCCGCGCGCACAGAGTCGTTGCGGGTGCTTCCCCCGTTGACGGTCCGCGGGTGTAACTCGTGCCCGGCGCAGAGTGCAGCCAGCTCGCTGTCCCCCGCCGGCAAGACGACGATGACCTCCTCGGCGCAATCTGCCATGGCAATGCGGTCAAGCGCGTGTTCCAGCAGGGACCTGCCATTCAGGGGAACCAGCGCCTTGGGCATGCCGTACCCCAGTCGGGTTCCGGATCCGGCGGCCACGACGATGATGGCCGTGCGCTGGGCCGGCAGGGCGCTATTCGGGTTTTCTGCACTCACCACACCAGACTATCGGTGTTGCCGTGTTCGTCCCGGGAGGGAGCGAGTCGGCCGCTTAAAACGCCGATGGGGTCCGAATCATCGTTCGATGTTTCGGACCCCATCGGGATCAAGCATTGCAAAATTCGTGGTTGCTACGAGGCAAGAACCTCGTCAAGCACGCTTTCGGCTTTGTCTTCGTCAAGTTTCTTAGCCAGCGCAAGTTCGCTGATCAGGATCTGGCGGGCCTTTGCCAACATTCGCTTTTCACCGGCGGAAAGGCCACGGTCGTGGTCGCGGCGCCAAAGGTCTCGAACGACCTCGGCAACCTTGATGACGTCACCCGAAGCAAGCTTCTCCAGGTTCGCCTTGTAACGGCGGGACCAGTTAGTGGGTTCCTCCGTAAACTCGGCTCGCAACACGTCAAAGACGTGATCCAAACCTTCTTGGCCAACTACATCGCGCACACCAACAAGGTCGACATTTTCTGCCGGAACCTCGATAGTCAGATCGCCTTGGGCAACCTTAAGCTTGAGATACATCTTCTCTTCGCCCTTGATGGTGCGCATCTTGATCTCTTCGATCATTGCTGCACCGTGGTGCGGGTAGACAACTGTCTCGCCAACCTCAAAAACCATGTGGATAAACCCCTTTCCCACTTACTAGTTTATCACGGGAATTGCGGAAAATGGTTCGACCGACTCCCCTACTCCCTTGTAATGGCGCGGATTTAGCTCTTCCCAAGCGGCAAAACTAGTGCTATGTAGACCGCCGGTTTCGGGGTCGATTCCAGCCATGATCAGCGCCTTGATGACGCTTGGTCCGGGGGCCAAATCATGCATTCCGGGAAAAAGCGATTAGGCTAGGGGGGAGAGTGGCTCCCTCGGGTGCATCCTGTGTGCCCGCTAGCTCACCCGAACTCGAAACTGATTGAGGAGTTTGTGCCGTGATGACCGCACAGAAAAACCGTGGACGCCGCGCCGTTGCGGCAGCTGCCCTGGCCATGTTGGCCCTTGGCGTTACCAGCTGTGGCGCCATCAACGAACAGGCGACGACCTTCCAGTACGCCGCTTCCGATGGCATCGTCCTGAACGTTGCCGATCTTGAAGTGCGCAACATGCTGCTTGTCACCAAGAGTGCAACCGACAAGGCCCGCCTTCTGGGTTCCGTTGTGAACAACACCGCCACCCCGCAGACCCTGACCGTAGCGCTTGCTACCGGTTCGGTCAGCATCAACGTTCCGGCCAAGACGTCCTTCAAGCTTGAAGATGCAGCCAACAAGACGATCCTGCCCTCCGCCGGCGTAATCCCGGGCAAGCAGGCCAAGGCAACGCTCAGCGTCGGCGGATCCTCGGACGAAGTCAACATCCCGGTTGTCGACGGCACCCTGGAGTCCTACCGCGAGTTCGTCCCGGGCGGCTTCGACCCGAGCGAGCTTAGCCACCTGACCCCGTCGCCGAAGTCCGAAGAGCACCACTAGCCACTTCGTCGTCCGTCACACGGCAATCCAACGATTCATTGAACCGGGGTGTGTGCCGATCTTCACCAAGATCGGCACACACCCCGGTTTTTTGTTGCCCATGGCCGATGGCCCAACGCATGCGTCGGCCCCGGGGAACAACATCCCCGGGGCCGACGCGCAATATGTGGTTGTTGTTCCGGTCCTTGACCGGGTGGGGCGCTTAGGCCTCGAACTTGTAGCCGAGCCCCCGGACCGTCACCAGGTGGACGGGGGCCGCCGGATCCGGTTCGATCTTTGAACGCAGGCGCTTGACGTGCACGTCGAGGGTCTTGGTGTCCCCCACGTAATCTGAACCCCACACCCGGTCGATGAGCTGGCCGCGGGTGAGCACGCGACCGGTGTTGCGAAGCAGCAACTCCAGGAGCTCGAATTCCTTCAACGGCATGGAGACCGGGGAGCTGCGCACCGAAACCACGTGCCGCTCGACGTCCATGCGCACCGGGCCCGCGGCCACGATGTTGCTGACCAGTTCCTCGCTCTCGCCCTGCCTGCGCAGCACCGCCCGGATGCGGGCAACAAGTTCACGCGAGGAATACGGCTTGGTGACATAGTCATCGGCACCAAGTTCGAGCCCGACGACCTTGTCGATCTCAGAGTCCTTGGCGGTGAGCATGATGACGGGCACCTGCGAGGTGGCCCTGATCTGCCTGAACACCTCGGTTCCGGGTTGCCCCGGGAGCATCAGGTCCAGCAACACCAGGTCCGCACCATGGCGCTCGAATTCCGTGACGGCGCTGAGCCCGTCTTCGGCGACCCGGACTTCGAACCCTTCCTTCTCCAGCAGGTACGACAGCGGATCGGAGAGCGATTCCTCGTCCTCAACCAACAAAATACGGGTCATCCCCGTCCTCCTTCCGGCCGCGCGGTGCGCGCTTGGGCCGTGTTGTGTTTGGGGTTTGTTTCCGCGGGTGCTACCGCGTCTTGGTCTGGTGTTTCGTCCAAAATTGGCAAGCGAACGGTGAACGTCGATCCTTGGCCGGGCTGGGACCACACGGTGATTTCGCCGCCGTGGTTTGCCACCACGTGCTTGACGATGCTCAAGCCCAGTCCGGTTCCGCCGGTTTGCCGCGAACGCGCCGCGTCGATGCGGTAGAACCGCTCGAAGATGCGTTCCTGTTCATCGGCGGAAATTCCCGGCCCCTGGTCCGTTACCGAGATCTGGATCAGGCCGTCACGGTGGCGCAATCCCACGCCGACGGTGGTGTCTGCCGGCGAGTAGCGGATCGCGTTGTCTATCAGGTTGCGCAGTGCGGTCATCAGCAGGTCGCGATCGCCGAAGACCGGCTGGTCGACGGTTCCGCCCACCATGATCTTGATGCGCTTTTCCTCGGCCGGGAGCTTGTTACGGTCAACCGCCTCGGCCAGAACGTCGTTGATGTCGACGATTTCTCCCTGCAGCATCACATTGGTGCCCTGCAGCCTGGAAAGCTCGATGATGTCCTGGACCAGCGCCGCGAGCCGCGCCGACTCCTTATGCAACCTGGCGGTGAAGCGGCGGACCGCAACCTGGTCGTCGGCCGCGCCGTCGATGGCCTCGGCCAGCAGGGAAATGGCGCCCACCGGCGTCTTGAGCTCGTGCGACACGTTGGCCACGAAGTCGTTGCGGACGGCCTCGGTTCGCGTGATTTCGGTGCGGTCGTCGGCCAGCAGGAGGATGTATTCGTCCCCCAGCGGTGCGACGCGCACATGCACGATCAGGCTCGAGGAACCCATGGTGCCCCGCGGCAGCTCGAATTCACGCTCGGCGATGACGCCGTCGGCGCGCACCTTGCGTGCCAGCAACCGCAATTCCTCGTGGATCAAAGTGTGACCGCGAACCAACCCGTAGGCGTACGATGCGGGATTTGCCCGCACCACCCCGTCGACCTCGTCGAGGATGACAAAGGCGCGTCCGATGACCGAGAGCACGGCAGCGGAACCCTCGGGCAGGGTGGGTTCCCCCACGGCGGGTAGGCCACGCCGGCTCCGGACGGAACCGCGGTACGCCATGATGCCCACAACACCCAGGGCCAAACCGACCAGGCCCGCAATCACGGAAAGCAAGACATCGTTCACACTCTCTAGCCTATCTGCCTCGAACACACCGGAATGGGCAGAATCCCTTATTCGCGAAACTCATTCACTAAACGTTCACCTTGAACCACCAAATGGTTCATCTACTGCTGTAAGAATGGACATGAACAGTTCCGTCGTCCGTGCCGGACGCGGTGCCACCATCACGAAAGGACGCCCGCGTGCGTAAGGTTTTCCAGGCCGATTTGCAGCAAATCGGTGAAGAGCTCATTCAAATGTCGCAGCTAGTGGCCTCGGCCATGGAACGGGCTTTCGAGTCCTTCCGCAACGCGGACATCGAATTGGCCCAGGAAGTCATCGCCGAGGACGCGAAGATCGATTTTCTGCAGACCCAGCTCGACGAACGAGCCATCGACGTACTGGCCCTCCAGGGTCCGGTCGCATCGGACCTGCGCATGATCGTGGGCTCCCTGCGCATGAGCGCTTCCCTTGAACGCATGGGCGATCTGGCCCGACACGTGGCCCAGCTGGCCCGCCTGCGTTTCCCGCAGCCGGTCGTTCCGGCGTCGGTGGCACCCATCTTTGCCGAAATGGCGGAGCTCGACATCGCCATTGCGCAGAAGTTGGGAGTACTGTTGGACACCCGCGACCTGGCCATTGCCCGGGAAGTCATCGAGATCAACGCCAAGATCAACAAGTTGCACGCATCGATCTTCAAGGTCGTGGCCTCCGCCGATTGGAACGAATCCGCGCCGACCACCGCCGACGTCACCCTGACCAGCCGCTACCTGGAACGCTTCGGCGATCACGGCGTATCGGTGGCCCGCAAGGTTTCCTACCTTGTCACCGGCGAATGGGAGCCGGCGACCGTAGGCTTCTAGCCATCGGGTCGACCGCTTAAGACAGCAAACCGCTGGTCTTGCCTGTGATCGGGGCTTTGCCCCGGCCATTGCAAGGCCAGCGGTAGTTGTTTGTCGGCAGAGGTGCGGAAGCCCGCTGCTAGCCCTCGCACTCAAGGCAGTAGCCAACGCCGTTGGCTTCGCGCGCAAGCTGCGAGCGGTGGCGAATCAGGAAGCACGAGCCACAGAGGAATTCGTCTTCCTTTTGCGGAACGACGGTGACCGTCAGTTCCTCGTTGGACAGGTCGGCACCCGGCAGTTCAACACCGTCGGAGGTGTCGGCTTCATCCAGGTCCAAGCCCACGCTGCGGGCGTCCGGGGCGTTGGCGGACTTAACCGCGTCGAGCGAGGCCTTGCGTGCCTCGGCTACGTCCGGACGGACTTCATCATAGTCAGTTGCCACGAATTGCGATCCTTACTTGATTCAGGGGTACGTCGAGACAGCACAGTACCGCATCAAACAGTGCGTGCACCCACTTGTACACGATTTATCTCTTCGCGTTAACAAATTAATTCCGGATGCAGTCAAACCGCCGCTGTCGCTCAGGCTTCCGCGGCTCCCGGGCCGGCATCCCTCCGCCAAGGGGTTTGCGGGTACTCGCCGACAATCCGGGCGATGTCGACGTTCAGCTCGAAGTCGTTCAGCGCGAAGAGCTTCAACGATTTGCCGTCCTCCGCCACGTCCGCCACCCCCGATACGAACCCTGCCTGCTCCAGCTTCGCCAGGTGCAGATACAGCAATTGCCTGCTCATCGACACGCGCCTGGCCAGTTCCGATACGTGCAGCGGGCCCGCGGACAGTTCGGCCAGGATCCTCAACCGCGGTTCGCTTCCGAGCGCAGCAAGGCGCACGGCCAGCGGAACCGCGGGCTGTTCCACCGGCACGGTCAGGACGGCAGGTCGTGCAGCGTTTTTTCGAGACGCTCCAGGCGTTGGTCGATGGCCTCGAGCCGCTGCAGATGATCGCGGTCCCGGCGCAAGGCGTCGCCGGCGACCTGCGGTTGGCGTCGAAGTCCATTGATGAGAAGGATGGCGCCGGCAATCAGCCCGGCAACGGCAAGGAAAACCAAAAACATCGTGAGGTACCAGGTCTGCATCATTACTCGGCCACCTCCCGGAGGGTGCGCTCGACGTTGTCCAGACGCCGTTCGATTGATTCCGTGCGCCTCGCGATCTCGTCCTGCAATTGCGCATTCTCACTGCTGGCGGCCGTTCGTGCCTTGGAACCGCGGGCCAGCTTGACGATCAACATCAGCGGGACCACCACGAGTGCAGCGTAGAAGAGGAAGCCGATGATTGTTGCGGCGATTTCATATCCGTCGGGAAGCAGGGGGTTTGTTCCCGATCCCGAGGCAAGCAACTGCAGGGGTCTCATCGGGTTCTCCTTTGGGCGGGGCGGTTCTCGGGCGTGGACCCATCATGTCACCTGCAATAAAAATATTCCACGTGCCGCACCGGCCGTTTAAAAGGCGATGGGCTTGCCCTTCTCCCTTTACGGGAGGGGCAAGCCCATCGGCTCCCCGCGGCTGCGGGGAAAATCGGGACCTTAGTGGCGGCCCTGGTTTGCAACGGCCTTGATGGCGTCCGCGGCAGCGTCGGCGTCAAGGTACTTGCCGCCCGGGGTGACCGGGGTGAAGTCCTCATTCAGTTCGTACACCAGCGGGATGCCGGTCGGGATGTTCAGCCCGGCGATGTCCTCGTCGCTGATGCCGTCAAGGTGCTTGACCAGTGCGCGCAGCGAGTTGCCGTGCGCGGTGACCAGAACGGTCTTGCCCGAGGCCAGGTCCGGCTTGATCTCGTCTTCCCAGTACGGAAGCATGCGCACGAGGACGTCTTTGAGGCACTCGGTGCGCGGGGCGTCGTCACCCAGGTCCGCATAGCGCGGATCGTTGATCTGGCTGAACTCCGAGTCGTCGGCCAGCGGCGGCGGCGGCGTGTCGTAGCTGCGGCGCCATTCCATGAACTGCTCTTCGCCGTACTCGGCCAAGGTCTGCGCCTTGTCCTTGCCCTGCAGCGCGCCGTAGTGGCGTTCGTTCAGGCGCCAGCTGCGCTTGACCGGGATCCAGTTCAGGTCCGCGGACTCAAGTGCCAGGTTGGCGGTGATGATGGCCCGCTTCAGCAGCGAGGTGTGCAGCACCGACGGGGCCAGGCCGGCCTCGGTGAGCAGCTCGCCGCCGCGGGTGGCTTCGGCACGGCCCTGCTCGGTGAGCGTGACGTCGTACCAACCGGTGAACAGGTTCTTCTCGTTCCACTCGCTTTGCCCGTGGCGAAGCAGGATCAGGGTGTAAGTCATGGCCCCATTCTATCGAGGGTGAAGTGCCTTACTTTGTTTCGTGACTCCTAGGCGTCGCGGTGTCGGACACTTTAGGATTAAATCAATGGTTCAGAAAGCGACTCGGCTCGGCGGACGGTCGCGAACCGGTCGCCCCTTGGGCCATACCACCCGTGGCACCACAAACCCCAACCGGATGCGCCGGGTCGACCGCTGGATGACCGGCCCCCAGGGCTGGCGCCTGCGCCCGGGTGTCACCGGAGCCCCGCCGATTGCCGTCGACCTCGGATACGGCGCATCGCCCGCCACCGCCGTCGAATTCTTTGAACGGGTGCGCGCAGTTTCCCCGCAGGCCAGGGTGTTCGGCATCGAAATCGAACCCGAACGCGTGGCCCGTGGCGCCGCGCTCGATGTTGACGGCCTTGAATTCCGCCTGGGCGGCTTCGAAATCCCCGTTTCCTCCCCCGTCACGGTCATCCGCGCCTTCAACGTGCTGCGCCAATACGACGAGGCCGACGTTGCGGGCATCTGGGACACCATGTGCTCCCGGCTCACCGATCACGGGGTGCTCATCGAGGGCACCTGCGACGAGATCGGCCGGCGCAGTTCCTGGGTCGCCGTCACCAGGCAGGGGCCGCAATCCCTGAGCATTTCCCTGCGCTTCGGCGCCTTCACGCTCCCCTCCGATGTCGCCGAACGGCTGCCGAAGGCGCTGATCCACCGCAACATCGAGGGCGAGCGGATCCACGACTTCCTTCAGGCCGCGGATGCGGCCTGGCTGGCCGCGGCTCCCCTGGCATCGTTCGGCAACAAGCAGCGTTTCGTGGCCATGTGCCGCTCGCTGCGCGCAACCGGCTGGCCCATCTGCGACTCGGCCACCCGCTGGCGCCTGGGCGAAATGACAGTGCTCTGGGAAGCCGTGGCCCCGCGCACCGGCGCGCTCGCCCACGCCGGCTGAGTCCGGCCTGCAAACGGACACCACTCCCCACGCAAAAAACCGCGGCAGCAACACCCCGTACACGGGATGCCGCTGCCGCGATCGACTTCTTGCGCCTTGTGGACAACCTGCCCGTTTAGTACGGGTAGTAGCCGCCCTTGCCGGACACCGCGGGCTTCACGTCCGCCATGTACACGCAGGCAATGCAGGCGCCGATGAGCTGGAAGACGCCGCCACCGCCGTTGGACAACGCGGTCAGCCCGCACACCAGCACCGCTGCGCCGGTCATCGCCATCCAGAACGGCTTGGTCCGCTTGCCCTCGCGCACGAAGTTCGCGGCGGGACGGCGAACGGCATCGACCAGGGCCATGATCGCGATGACGGCCGCGACAATGCTGAGCGCTTTCATCAGGTAGAACTCGAACGCTAGTGCATAAAACATGGTTTCAGCTTAGCCGCATCGGCCCCGCGGATGCCGCAATATTGCCCGCCGAGTTGCCCGTTTCGAGTTCAGGAACGCCCGAGCGCCTGGTCCAGGTCCCGGTAGAGATCCTCGACGTTTTCGATTCCGACGCTCAGCCGCACCAGGTTTTCCGGCACCGATTCCGGCTCGCCGGCATGGCGGCGGCGGCGCTCGGCCAGGGATTCGACCCCGCCCAGGCTCGTGGCAGGGGTCCAGAGGCGCAGCTTCGCCAGCATCTCGTCGGCCGCGGCGGCGCCGGCTTCCACCTCGATGCACAGGATGGAGCCGAATCCGTCCATCTGCGCCGAGGCCCGGGCGTGGCCAGGGTCCCCGGGCAGGCCCGGGTAGCGGACACGGGAGATCGCGGGGTGTTTCTCCAGCCGCGCCGCAAGGTCGCGGGCGTTGGCCTCGGCCTTTTCCAGGCGCAGTGACATGGTCCGGATGCCGCGCAGCGTCAGCCAGGCCTCGAACGGACCGGGAATGGCGCCGTGCAGGGTGCGCATTCCGTGGAGCCTGGCGTGCAGCTCCGGGTCGCGGGTGACCACGGCCCCGAGCACCACGTCCGAGTGCCCGCCCATGTACTTGGTGGCCGAGTGCACCACCACGTCGGCGCCGAGCTGCAGGGGGCGCTGGAGCAGCGGGGTGGAGAAGGTGTTGTCCACGACGGTGAGTACGCCCCTGGCGCGCGCCGCCTTCAGCAGCTCCGGAAGGTCCGCGACCTCCAGCATGGGGTTGGTGGGCGATTCGAGCCAGGCCATGTCGGCCCCGTCGAACGCGGCGATCGCAGCGTCGGTGTCGGCAAGCTCCACGCGGCGCACCGTCAATCCCAGTGTCTTTTCCAGCTCCGCAACCAGGGCCAACGACCCGTTGTAGGCGTGGCGCGGAATCACGAGCGTTCCACCCACGGGAAGCAGCGAGAGGCCCGCGGCGACCGCCGCCATGCCCGAGGCGTAGGCCAGGGCCGGCAGGTCGCAGTCCTCGAGCTGTGCGATCGTCGCTTCCAGCGGGTCCCACGTCGGGTTGGTGAACCGTCCGTAGACCTTCTCCCCCGCACCGGATTCCCCCAGCGAATAGAAGGTCGAGGAAAGCACGATGGGCGAGTTCACCGGCTGGTCGGTTTCGTGTGGCGGGCGTCCGGCTGCCACCACGATGGTGTCCGGGGCCCAGGAAGTCTTGTCACTGGCAGTCATGTTTTTCAGGTTACTCCGGGCCGGGCCCGCACCCCCAGCCGGATGACGAAACACCGCCGCGCTGTGACAGCCCCGACAGCGGGCGCCATCCTGCCCGGCCGACTTGGGAACTCCCGCCCAATCGGCTGCCGGGGCGACTCACCGTCCGACCCCATTAGAGATAGGCTAGGACGGTGAGTTCGACGCAGCAGAATCCTAGATCAGCAGGCCGCTTCATCGTCTTCGAAGGCGGGGACGGCGCCGGGAAATCGACGCAGGCTGCCCTGTTGAGCGCCGAGCTGCGCAAAAACGGCCACGCCGTCCTGCAAACCCGCGAACCCGGGGGCACCCAGATCGGCGAAAAGCTGCGTTCACTGGTGCTTGACCACGGGCAGGGCACCGTCGACGCGCGCACCGAGGCCCTGATGTACGCGGCGGCACGCGCCGCCCACGTCGAACAGGTGATCCGCCCGGCGCTGGCCGCCGGCACCATGGTGGTCTGCGACAGGTTCATCGACTCTTCCCTGGCCTACCAGGGCATCGGCCGCGCACTGGGCGAGGACGCCGTGCGTTCCATCAACGAATTCGCCACCGGCGGTCTGGCCCCGGACCTGACGGTGCTGCTGGACGTCGCACCGGCCGCCGGCCGTTCGCGCCGCACCACCGGCGTCGACGGGGCACCCGTGGCCGAGGACCGGCTGGAATCCGAACCCGACGAGTTCCATGCCCGCATCCGCGAGGCCTTCCTCCACTTTGCCGGGCGCGCCCCGCAGCGCTACCTGGTGCTCGATGCGACCAACAGCGTCGACGAGCTTGCCGCGGCCATCAGCGGCGCCGTCGCCGCCCTTCCGGAAGCCGCCGGGTACCAGTCGTGAGTGTCTGGGACGACCTGCCGGGCCAGGGGAAGACCATCACGGCGCTTTCCCGCGCCGTGGCCGAGGGCAGCCCGTCGCACGCCTGGCTGTTCACGGGCCCTCCCGGTTCCGGGCGCTCGAACGCGGCGCGGGCCTTTGCCGCCGCCCTGCAATGCACGGTCCCCGATGTGGCAAGCCGCGGTTGCGGGCAGTGCAAGGCCTGCGTGACGGTGTTGGCCGGCACCCACCCCGATGTCGCGCTGATCGCCACCGAGAAGGTCAACTACCAGATCGAGGACGTCCGCGAGCTGATCACCAAGGCCCAGGACCGTCCCTCCACCGCCCCGTGGCGCGTGATCATCGTCGAGGACGCCGACCGGATGACCGAGCGCACCACCAACGTGCTGCTCAAGTCGATCGAGGAGCCGCCCCCGCACACCATCTGGATCCTGTGCGCCCCGTCCCCCGCCGACGTGCTGGTGACGATCCGTTCGCGCTGCCGTTCGGTGTCGCTTTCGGTGCCCACCCGGGCCGCCGTTGCCGAACTGCTGGTCCGCCGCGACGGGCTTTCCGAGGCACAAGCCGACTTCGCGGCCCGCATCTCCCAATCGCACATCGGCATTGCCCGGCGCCTTGCCCGCGACGAGGAAGCCCGCCGCCGCCGGGACCGCACCGTGCGCCTGCCGCTGCGCGTTCGCGGGGTCGCCGATGCGGTAATGGCAGCCGCGGAGCTGGTGGACCTTTCCACTGCGGAGGCCACCGCCGCGGCAACCGAACGCGCGGAGGCAGAGGCCACCGCACTGCGCACGGCGCTCGGGCTGGAAGCGGACGCCCCGGTTCCGCCCCAGCAGCGCAGCCAGTTCAAGGCCCTGGAGGAAAACGCAAAGCGCCGGGCGCGCCGTTCCACGCACGATGCGCTGGATCGCTCGCTGATCGACCTGACCACGTTTTTCCGCGACGTCCTGATGCTGCAGATGAGTTCCGGCACCGAACTCGTCAACGACTACCTGTCCGATGACTTGCGGTCCTACGCCGCTGCGTCGCGACCCGAAGCCACGGTGGCCAAGATCGATGCCATCGCCGAGGCCCGTACCCGCATCGGCGCAAACGTTGCACCGCTTTTGGCCGTCGAGGCCATGATGGTCGCCCTGCGGCCCGAAAAATAACCGAATATTCCGCCCCACCAGACTTAGGAGCCAGCATGAGAGCCTTCAGACGCCCAGTGTCCGTGATTGCAGCGTTGGGCGCCGCGGCCCTGCTGCTGACGGCGTGCGGTCCAGTCACCACGGCGGACCCGACCTCGGCCGTGAAAAGCTCGACGGATTCCGCCACGTCATCGACCCTGCCGCCAGCGGGGGACGCAATCCCCGCGGGCCTTGAGAAGTTCTACAAGCAGAAGCTGGAATGGACCAAGTGCGGCGAAGGCCTCGAGTGCGCGAAAATCACCGTGCCCATGGACTATTCCAAGCCCGAGGGCGAAACCATGACTCTTGCCATGAACAGGCTCCCGGGCAAGGACGCCCAGGGATCGTTGCTGGTCAATCCCGGCGGCCCCGGCGGATCTGGCCTTGACCTCGTCAAGGATGCGGGCACCACCCTTTTCGGTCCGGATCTACAACGCAACTTCGACATCGTTGGCTTCGACCCGCGCGGCGTGGGATCCTCGACCCCGGTCAAATGCGAGACACCTGCCGAACAGGATGCCAGCCGCCAGGAAGAATTCGACACCAGCACCGACGCCGGTTTGGCGATACTGCGCAAGGCCAGCGCCAAATACGCGGAGCAGTGCGCACAGCGCACCGGCCCCTCCCTTGGCTTTGTCGACACCGTGTCTGCGGCACGGGACTTGGATGTCATGCGCGCCCTGGTCGGTGACAAGCAGCTGAACTACCTGGGCTATTCCTACGGCACCTACCTTGGTGCCCACTATGCAGAGCTTTTCCCGCACAACGTCGGCCGGTTGGTTCTTGACGGTGCGCTTGATCCAACGCTGAGCGACGAGGAAATCACCTTTGACCAGGCCGTCGGATTTGAAAACGAAATCCGGGCCTATATGCAGAACTGCCTGGACTCGGGCAACTGTCCATTCACCGGCAACCTCGAGGAAGCCTTGACACAACTCCGGGGAGTGCTCGCCGGAGTCGAGCGCACACCGATGGTGGCCAGCGATGGCCGGACCGTGCCGATCAACGACTTCATGAATGGCTTCATCCTCCCGCTATACAACAATGACAGCTGGTTTGCTCTCACCGAGGCCATGCGAGACGTCATCGCCGGGAATGTCGATAACATCCAGTTCTTTGCCGATCTTGCCGCCGGTCGCGAGGAAGACGGAAGCTACCCCAGCAACGGAAATGCTGCTTTCTCTGCAATCAATTGCCTCGACTACCCCATGAACCCAAATATCGAGGCCATGCGCGCCCAGGAACGCGCGCTGATCGCGGCCGCACCGGTCTTCGGCAAGTACGTGGCGTTCGGGGCCATAGGTTGCCAGGACTGGAAGTACCCGCCGAAGGGGAAACCCGGCGTGCTCAAGGCCGCAGGCGCAGCCCCGATCGTCGTTGTCGGCACCACCGGGGATCCCGCAACTCCCTACAAGTGGGCCGAGGCATTGTCGGAGCAGCTCGATTCCGCCGTCTTGGTGACCTTCAAGGGACACGGCCACACCGCCTACGGCCGCTCGAACAAATGCATCTCCGACGCGGTGGAATCGTACTTGATTGACGGCAAGGTTCCCGCCGACGGGCTCACCTGCTAGACCCGCGCAACCGGAGCCTTCGGGGCGTGTCGGCACGTCGTTTTGACCGCTGCCGATGCGCTCCTATAAAGTAGTCACTTGTGGCGCTAAAACGCCACGGTGCCTCCTTAGCTCAGTTGGTAGAGCGTTTCACTCGTAATGAAAAGGTCGCCAGTTCGATTCTGGCAGGAGGCTCTGATTTACCCCCGGTTTCCGGGGGTTTTTCATTTAACACCGACCTCGAATCTTGCCCGCGGGTGAAGCCACCGGGCTGAACCGGGAAGCAGGAACTTCCGATGCCTCATCGAACGCAGCCAGCGCCGCTCGTCCCACCAGAGCTGGCAAGGCTCCTTGCCCATGCACCGCTGCCGCCAGGCCACGGCATCACCGGGTATTTCCCCGATCCGAATCCCGAGGCCCGCGCCTATTCGGGCTGCGGCTTTGTGCTCAACCGCGCGCCAGCGGCTGATATCCACGTGGTGTTCCGCTCCGCGAAGGTCACGCCCACCAAGGCCGGGTTGTTTGTCACGCTGTGGCAGCGCGACGCAGAGGGTGAAACCCGGCCCTACACATCAGACGACGGCGTGGACGAGTTCTGGATCTTTGCCGAAACCAAGCACGGCTCCGGATGTTTCAAGTTTCCCGCCCGGGAACTGGCCAAGTACGGCGTTCTGACCACTGCCGAGAAACCCGGCAAGCGCGGCTTCCGGCTGTACACCCCTTGGGACACGGATCTCAACGCAGGCGCCACCAAGGCTTGGGCTTGGCAGCGCGGGTTCTTCACCGTGTTGAGCCGATAGGCTTTTTCCATGGAAAAACTTTCGCTGCAATCCGAGAATCTTGAACTCGTCCCGCCCGCAGCCGATGACATCGACGCAATCTTCGCCGCGTGCCAGGATCCCGAAACGCAGAACTGGGTGCCGATTCCGGTTCCCTATTTGCGCGAACACGCGGTCGAGTACGCAACCACGCACACCGACAAGACGTGGGACGAAGGCACCGAATTCACGTGGACCATCCGATCCGCCGGCACCCTGGCCGGGGTTGTGGGTCTGTACCGGATCGGCAACGGATCCGCCGACCTGGGCTTCTGGATGGATCCCGCATTCCGGGGCAAGGGATTGCTGACCGAGGCGTGCAACGCCGTATTGGACTTTGCCCTCGCACCGGTACCTACAGGATTGGGGCTGGCCCGCATCGGCTGGAACGCCTACGCGGGGAACTTCGGCTCGGCGCGCGTCGCCCAGAAGCTGGGTTTCCACTTCGAGGGAACCGCTCGCCTGGGCGCCGCGTTGCGTGGGGAACTGCGCAACGACTGGGCGGGCAGCCTTTTGGCGGACGATGACCGCACCGTGCAGCCGTGGTCAATCCTGGCCTAGCTCCTGCCCACCGCCGGCATTAAATTGCCGTGGGGACCCGATTCAACGGATCCCCACGGCAAGTCGCTTTCCCCTGGCGCAGCCCGGAGGAAAGCCAATGTTTAGGCGAAGTCGCTGACGGCCGGGTCGGCGCTGATGCGGCCTTCCACGCCCTTGTCCAAGGCGTTGATCGCCGCGATGTCGTCGGCGTCCAAACGGACGGCGAGACCCTCGAAGTTCTCGACAATGCGCGACGGCGTGACCGACTTCGGAATCACGACGTTGCCAAGCTCCAGGTGCCATGCGATGACAACCTGGGCGGCGCTTGCCTGGTGCTTTTCTGCGATGGCAGCCAATACCGGGTCGCTCAGAAGTTCGCTGCCCTGACCCAGCGGCGACCACGACTGGTGCTTGATGCCCTTGGAGGCCTCGAACTCGCGCAGTGCGGTCTGCGGGAAGTACGGGTGGGTTTCGACCTGGTTGATGACAGGGAGCACGCCGGTGGCTTCCTCGAGTTCGGCGAGCGCCTCGATGGTGAAGTTGCAAACGCCGATCGACTTCACGCGACCGGACTTCTGCAGCTCGATCAATGCACGCCAGGTATCCACGTACTTGCCCTGCTTGGGCTGCAGCCAGTGGATCAGGTACAGGTCAAGGTATTCCAGGCCCAGGCGTTCCATGGAGGCATCGAAGGCCGCAAGGGTTTCTTCGAAGCCCTGGTCCGCGTTCCAGACCTTGGTGGTGATGAACATGTCTTCACGCGGAACGTCGGTGGCGGCAAGTGCGCGACCGACGCCCTCCTCGTTTCCGTAGATCTTGGCGGTGTCGATGTGGCGGTAGCCGGCGTCGAAGGCCTGCTGGACCACGTCGGTTGCAACGGTGTCTTCGACCTTCCACACGCCGTAGCCAAGCTGCGGAATGCTGTTGCCGTCGTGGAATGTGAGTTCTGGGGAAACAAGGTTCGTCATGCTCTCATCCTGCCACCGCGCGTTATGGGCAAGGGCGTCTGCACACGCTGATCAGCGTTGGGCGAAATGTTAAGCAAGCGTTTCAAGGTTCCATTGAGGCATGGGAAAAATTCTTTGATGCAGTGTGTAACACTCGGGCAGCTTTCGGACATAGAGGGAGCATGGACCAAGTGATAATGCTTCCGCGGCCCGGGCCGGCACCCGAAGAACGGTTCGCCGCCGTGCATGCCGCCTGCCACGACACCGTCTACCGCTACCTGGCCAGACGGATCATTCCCGCACACCTTGCAGAAGACCTCACCGGCGAGGTGTTCGTGATCGTCTGGGAAAAGGTGTTGGGCGGCGCCCAACCCGAGACAGCCTACGTGGTGGCGATAGCCAGGAACCTCCTGCGCGGCGCATACCGGACATCGGCGAAGGCTTCCAGGCTCCGCAGCGCACTCGCCCACGAGCATATGCGCCCAAGAGTTGAGAACCCCCAGGTAGCCCGGGCACTGGCGACAATGAAGGAGCCTGCGCGGGAGCTGCTTTTGCTCACCTACTGGGATTCGTTCACCGCCGAGGAAATCGCTGTCATCCTCGGCAGCAGCCCCGGGGCCGTCAGGGTGCGCCTGCACCGGGCGCGCAAGGCATTCGCCACGGCGCTTGCATCCGATTCAGCACTGCTTAGTTCTCTGGGAAAGGTGGCACGGTCATGACTACGCATTCAACCCCACGCTCAAACGGCGAACTCGATCCGCATACGGAGCTCCTCTTGCGCGCATCGGATCCGTTTGCCGACGACCAGGCCCGGGCCATGGAACACAGCCGGGCAACCAGCGCCGCCATACCTTCCGGCACCTATGTTCCATCGATTTCTCAACAGGTCGTTCCCCTGACACGGGGCACGAAGGGCGAAGCCCTGATGCCCGGGCCATCGGCACATCGAACCTCGACGGGACGTCGATGGGGCGTTTACCTGGCCGTTGCCGCCTCCACCGCAATCGTTGCAGGCCTCGCAGTCCTCGGCCCGTGGGGCAATGCCCCGCAACCGGCCGCTCCCGCGCCTTCGACGGCGTCTTCCCCGTCCAGCAGCGAATTCGATGCCAACGATCTGGCCCAACGGGAGGCGTTCCGGGAAGCCGGCGGAAAGCGCATCACCGGCTGGTTGCGCCCCGCACTTCCAACGGATCCGAAAGAGCTGCGGCGCACCGGATGGCTGCTGAACACCTACACCGTTGCGGGCACCGGCGAGACCGTGAACCACGCCGACGGCCAGTGGACGCCGATCGATCTCGGCGGCCGCGACACTTCCCTGCTGGGCAAGAACCAGCAGGCAGGCGACTTGGTGGTCGTCTCCACCAAACAAACCGACCTGAGTCTCGTTACCCCGCTTCCGGGTCCCTACGGCATCATGGTCTCGGACCCGAAGAAACTGGCTGCAGGGTCCTTGGACGGAACCACAAGCCTCATGACCCTGGACGGAACCTACCTGCAGATTCCGGACGGCCATTTCAACGGCACGCGACTGTCCCAGTTCGCGACCTTCAAGACGGCCCATTCCTACACCGGAACACCCAAGGGCGCACCAACGTGGTTCAAGGCATCGGAGTTCCACTCGTACACCGATCCCGATGCCCGCTCATGCATCACCGCCGTCACGAAGTCCGGAAACAAGATCCTGGCCTTCCCCGCCGGCTCCACCGCGTCGGGATCGATCGAAGGCGACGAGTTGCTTCTCGACGACCGGATGGCGGAACACCCGCTGCGAGTCATGCCACGGGGCGGCTGGCTCTCCGACGAGGGCAACGACTCCACGTTCATCCTTGACACCGGGGCCACCCCGACGCCGACGTTCACGGCATGGCCGACCACCGAGGTCGGCACCTGCGGCGGTGACACCGGGGAGATCGTGAAGTTCGCGGGCGACGGGAAGTAATTTCAGACCCAACGAACGAGGGGCTGTCGGCCCGAATCATCCGGCCGACAGCCCCTCGTTCGTTTGCAGTGCGCGGCGTCTAGCGGTGCTTGGCCATTTCGGCCTCGGCCGCGCTGATCCCCTCGGCGACCAGGTCGGCGCGCATGGCGACGTTTTCCAGCCCTGCCGAGGCGTAGCCCCAGCGTTCGCCGTCCAGGCGCGACATCGCGGCGACCTGCGCGGTGGTCGCCAGGTCGTTGGCGGCCTTGGACAGCATGCGGTGCACCGCATAGAGCTCGTGCGGAACGTTCTCGCCGGTACTGGGGTTCTTGGCCTGGGCCTCGACGCAGATCACGCGGACCCTGGATTGCAGCTCCGCCAGGTGGTTGGCGATCAGGATCAGCGCGTTGTGCAGGTCGTCGTCCTCGATGCCCTCGAGAACCTGGTGCACCCGGTCCAAGGAGCGCCCGAAGCGGTCGTAGGCGCGTCGCCATACTCCGTCGCCGAGCTCCTTGGCGTCACGGCGCGCATTGCGCGCGGTGGAGAACAGCCCCATCTGCGTTTGTACCCTTGCCTCTGCTGGTTTCAAGGCCGTGCGCCTTGGCGGCTCGCGGGCCGCATTCGTCTGAAATACCAGTCTAGAGGTACTGGCCGTACCCGCTGTTTCCTTCCTGGTGCTTCTTGTCCCCGGATTCCTCGGGGCCTTCCGCGCGGCGCGGGCCGGCGGGGCCCATGCGTTCGGGTTCGCCCTGCTCGTTGATGATGATGCCCGGGGCAACCTGGGTGCCCGGTGGCAGTTGGCGCAGGGCCATGCGCTGGGCCAGCTGCTGGTTGGCCAGCTGTTGTGCCGCCATGGCGGCCTGCAACCCGTGGAAAACCCCCTCGAGCCAGCCCACCAGCTGGGCCTGGGCCACGCGCAGCTCCGCGGTGGTGGGTGTTTCTCCCTCGCCGAAGGGCAGCCGGATCCGGTGCAGTTCGGCGGCCAGTTCCGGGGACAGCCCGGTCTCGAGTTCGTGCACGGAGCGCTCGTGGATGTCCGCCATCCGGGCGCGGGCCTGCTCGTCCAGGGGCGCGGAACGGACCTCGTCCAGAAGCTGCTTGATCATGCCGCCGATGCGCATGAGCTTCGCGGGTTCACCCACCCCCATGATCTGCTGGCCGTCGTGTTCCGGCTCCGGCGCGGGAACCGGCCGGGCTCCCGGCGCCGGACCGTCCACCGGCCCGCGCCCCATGGGTGCCGGCCTGACTTCCTGCGGAACGCTGTGCTGCCCCGTGGCAAAGCCGGGCACCGATGGCCATGGAGTGGCGCCCGGCGATGGCGGGTTTGTTGCCTGCTGGTCTTCCGGGATCTGCGCGCTTTGCTCACTCATGCCACCATCTTGCCACGGGCGGCCTAGGGTCGGGAGGGAGATCCCCGAGGGTTTTGGGAACCCGGCCGGCGGGCGCCCCTCCGGGCAGCGAAACGGCGGGAGGCCGAACGTGGTTCGACGGCCCGCCGTTTCCCGATGCGCATTGTGCCTAGCAGCAGCGTCCCTGCGGGTTCTTTTCCTGCCAGTCGGTGTAGTCGCGCCAGAACTCGCGCTCGCTCATGGGCGGCACGCCGGGATGGGTGCGTGCCTGGTGTTCGAGGTACACGCGGTACTTGTCGGCACCCAGCACGCCCTCGAAGTAGCGCACGAACGACCGGGCACCCTGCCATGTCGCGGAGCATGCCCGCGCCACCGCCGAGCGCTGTGCGCCCGAAACCTGGTCCTGCCCCGGGCCCATGGTCAGTGACCGCCCCGGATGACCTGGTGCTCGGCCGGAACCAGCTTCCAAGCGGCCTCGAGTTCCTTCTCGGCCGGCGAGGAGATGATGCCGCTCGGCGCGAAGAACCGCGAGGGGAACTCCGGATCCTCGGTGTGGATGCCACCGCCGTTCGGGTAGGCCCTGATAGTGGCGATGATGGCCGCGACGATCACGATCAGCGAAAGCACCAGGAAGATCACCGAGAGCCAGCCCTGGACACCGGTGTTGCGCACCACCGCCTCCATGGCCTCGACGTTCTTCGCGGACCCGAAGTGGGTTTCCCCGCGTTCCAGCGCGCCCTTGAACGCATTGTGCTGTGCAAAGTAACCGACGGCCGGGACCGGCGAGAAGATCTTCAGGATCGACGCGGACACCGTGACAACGGTGGCGAACGCCATCGGCAGCACCACAATCCACAGGTATTTGAAGTTGCCGCGCTTGGCCACGATCGTCATGACAACGGCCAGCGCAATGGCCGCCAGCAGCTGGTTGGAGATGCCGAAGAGCGGGAAGAAGGTGTTGATGCCGCCCAGCGGGTCGGTCACGCCCAGGATCAGGATGTACCCCCAGCCGGCGACCATGATCGCGGTGCAGGCCCAGGCCCCCGGACGCCACGAGGTGTCCTTGAACCTCGGGAAGACGTTGCCGATGGTGTCCTGCAGCATGAAGCGGGCCACGCGGGTGCCGGCATCCACTGCGGTGAGGATGAACAGCGCCTCGAACATGATGGCGAAGTGGTACCAGAAGCTCATCATTGCGGCCCCGCCGAACCACTGCTGCATGATGTGCGCGATGCCCACGGCCAGGGTCGGGGCGCCACCGGTGCGCGAGACGACGCTTTCCTCGCCCACGCCCGCCGCCAGGTCGGTCAGCATGCCCGGGGTCAGGTTCACGCCGGTCAGTCCCAGCGAGTTCACGAACGCCACCGCGCCCTCGACGGTTCCGCCCGTTGCCGCGGAGGAGGAGTTCATCGCGAAGTAGATGCCGCGGTCGATCGAGATCGCCGCGACCAGCGCCATGATCGCCACGAAGGACTCCATGAGCATGCCGCCGTAGCCCAGGAAGCGGGTCTGGCGCTCCTTCTCGACCAGCTTCGGGGTGGTGCCGGAGGAGATCAGCGCGTGGAAGCCGGACAGGGCGCCGCAGGCGATCGTGACGAAGAGGAACGGGAACAAGTGCCCGGCAACAACGGGGCCCTTGTCCGTGTTCGCGAACTCGGAGATCGCCGGGACCGTGATTTCCGGGCGCACCACGATGATGGCGACGGCCAGCAGGCCGATCACACCGATCTTCATGAAGGTCGAGAGGTAGTCGCGCGGAGCCAGCAGCAGCCACACCGGAAGCACCGCGGCGATGAAGCCGTAGACGATGATGAACCACGCCAGCGTGGTCCGGTCCAGGTGGAAGAATTCGGCACCCCACGCCGATTCTGCGACCCAGCGGCCGGAAATGATCGCGAACATCAGCAGCGCAAAGCCGATCACGGAGATTTCCATGACCTTGCCCGGGCGGATGAACCGCAGGTAG
Organism: Paeniglutamicibacter sp. NPDC012692; assembly: GCF_042901625.1. Taxonomy (NCBI): domain Bacteria; kingdom Bacillati; phylum Actinomycetota; class Actinomycetes; order Micrococcales; family Micrococcaceae; genus Paeniglutamicibacter; species Paeniglutamicibacter sp. NPDC012692. The sequence continues at coordinate 506,433 of NZ_JBIBDE010000003.1, read as the reverse complement.
ACGCCCATGAACAGGGCGATCGGGATCGTCAGGCCCACCGAGTACACGCCCCAGGCGGATTCGCCCAGCGCGTTGACCACCACGAGGGCCAAGATCGCCACGATGATGACCATGATGGCTAGGGTCGCGATCAGGGCTGCGGTGCCGCCGATGACGCCGAGCTCCTCGCGGGCCATCTGGCCCAGCGAGCGCCCGCCGCGGCGCATCGAGAAGAACATGACCAGGTAGTCCTGGACGGCCCCGGCCAGCACCACGCCGATGATGATCCAGAGGGTGCCCGGCAGGTAGCCCATCTGGGCTGCGAGGATCGGGCCGACCAGCGGGCCGGCGCCGGCGATCGCCGCGAAGTGGTGCCCGAAGAGCACCCGGCGGTCGGTCGGCATGAAGTCCTTGCCGTTGTTGTTGTACTCGGCTGGGGTGGCCCTGAAGTCGTTGGGCTTGGCGATCTTGCGCTCAATGAACTTGGCGTAGAAGCGGTAGGCGATCAGGTAGGTGCAAACTGCCGCGAAGACGAACCAGATGGCGTTGATGGTCTCGCCGCGGGAGAACGCCAGCACCGACCAGGCGACGCCGCCCAGCAGTGCGATGGCAACCCAGATCCCGATCTTGACCGGCGTCCATTTCCTTGCTTCCGCCTCGATCGTCTCCGGGGCTACACCTGCCGGGGGCAAATCCGGCGCCGTGCTGCGATGCTGACTCATTGTTTTCCTCTCACGGGGTACAGATGGGTGGGGCGCGAGTTGTGGGCGCAGGTTTTGTCCCCTGTGTCGCAAGACACCCTGCACTCACCACCCACCGTAGACCTTGGGGAAAACGCGGTCAGGCCCTGACGACGATTTTTCCGGTGTGATTCCCCGAATCGAAGTATTCGTGCGCCGAACGGACGTCATCGAACGTAAACCGGCGGTCGATCGCCAGGTCCAGCCGCCCGGATTCGAGCAACGGAAGCACCCGCCGGCGCACCTCCTCCACGATTTCGGCCTTCTGTTCGGTCGGTCTGGCGCGCAACGTGGTGCCGACGATGCGGGCCCGCTTGGACATCAGCAGGCCCAGGTTCAGCTCCGCCTTGGCCCCGCCGATCAACCCGATGACCACCAGGGTCCCGTCCACGGCGAGCGCCCGCACGTTCGAGGCGAGGTACTTGGCGCCCACCACGTCCAGGATGACGTCGATGCCGGACCCGCCGGTGAGTTCGGCGGTGCGCTGGACGAAGTCCTCGTCGCGGTAGTTGATCCCGTGGTGTGCCCCCAGCGCCAGGCAATGGGCGATCTTCTCTTCGCTGGATGCCGTGACGAACACCGTGGCCCCCGCAGCCGCGCAGAGCTGGATGGCCATCGAGCCGATCCCGCCGGCTCCGCCGTGGATCAGCACGTTCTGGCCCTCCCGCAGGTTCGCCTCGAGGAAGAGGTTGGAGACAACCGTCGCTGCGACCTCCATGAACCCCGCGGCATCCACCAGGTCGACCGAGTCCGGAAGCTCCAGCACGTGGCCCGCGGGCACCGCGACATACTGCGCGTACCCTCCCCCGGCCAGCAGCGCACAGACGCGCCTGCCGACCAGCGCTGCGTCGGCTTCCGGGCCGACGGCCTCCACGATGCCCGAGACCTCGAGGCCCGGGATGTCGCTGGCGCCCGGGGGCGGCGGGTAGACCCCGATCCGTTGCTGCACATCGGCCCTGTTCAGCCCGAAGGCGGCCACCTTGAGAAGCACCTCGCCGACCCCCGGGACGGGAACCGGGCGTTCGGTTTCCGCCATGACTTCCGTTCCCCCTGCACCCCGATATTCAATGGCACGCATCGTCGCCCGCTTTCCTTGGATCGTTTCCGCTTTCCCCCATGATCGCACCCGCCGGGGGCTGGACCGGGCTCACGTTTTCGACACGCCTGGACGGTTACGCCGCAGGTGGTCCGTGGGCAGCCCTTGGCTGGCGTATACTTTTTTGGTCTGGATGGTTGTCCGAGCGGCCTAAGGAGCTGGTCTTGAAAACCAGTGTGCGGTAACCCCGTACCAAGAGTTCAAATCTCTTACCATCCGCTCAAAAAAGAGAGGCAGTTCCCGTATCAAGGGGACTGCCTCTCTTGCGTTTCCGAACCGGCCACGGCCCGGCCTGGCGGTTTGCGCCTACAGGGCGTGGTTGTTGCTCAGCCGCACCAACTCGTGGGCGATGTCCCGGGCGTCGCCCAGGGTGCGGGCCGCCCCGTCGAGCGGCGCCCCAGCCTGTGCGGCGATGGCGGTGCCCCACTGCACCGAGGACAGCTGCAGGCCCAGCACGAAGATGGCGCGGTGTGCCAGCCCGTGGGCGTCGACCAGCCGGTACGGCTCCCCCACCACGTCGAGGCCCTGCCCCGGGATGGGTTCGCCGGCGGCGTTGCGCATGGTCAGCGGCGCGGCTAGCCCGTCGTCGAGCAATTGGCGCAGGAGCGGCGAGGCGGTCTGCAGCACCCTGTTGGCGGGCATCATCGCCTCGACCAGGACCGGGGCGGTGTAGCTGGGCGAATCAACCCACGGGGAAGAGGCAATGAACGCGGACGAGACGGGGTCGATCCCGAATTCCGGGTCCGGGCCGATGAACTCGACGACGGAGGCGCGCGCGAGCGCCGCCAGCTCCTCGATGCGCTGCACCGGCGGCCCGGAGGAGAGCCCCTCCACCAGGGGTTCGAACCAGCCCTGGACCTCGTTCAGGCGCGAGTCGTCGGAGATCAGGCCCTCGGCGATCATGTTCTTGAGCTCCATGCGCCCGGCGTTCAATGTCCCGATGGCCATCTTCAGCGGGTCCTTCTCCCCGCCGGCGGAGGAGAGCGCGTCCTCTTCCAGGTATTTCAGCACGGCGTTCTGGTATTCCTTCGCCGAGCCGAACCCGCGCTCTGCGAAGGGGTGCCCGAGCCCCGGGACATCCAGGAAGCCCAGTGCCGGGGCGTGTTCGGCCACCAGCTGCTGCGCCTCCGAGAGCCACACCTTGGCCCCGGCCTGGTGCTCGGCATCCAGCACCGAAACTAGCCGGCTCAGGAATTCGTCGGGGTCGAGCGTGAAGCGCCCGGGGGTCCTGGCGGCGGCCGTGCGGTAGTAGGCCAGCAGCACGTCGCGGTGCAGCAGCGGCCACACGTGGGCCCCGAACTCGGCGGTGGCCTCAGGGTTGGTCACCCGTTGCTCGGCGATCCGCTGGACGATCACCTCGCTGTCGAAGTACTCCAGGCGGACCGACGGCGGAATGAAGTCCTCGATGCAGGCCTTGGCCCGGTACGGTGTGCCGCGGCGCGAGGCCGCCACGATCTTGGGTTCGAATCCGGAGGCCCAGTACTCAAGCGCCTGTCCCGGGCCGCCGTTGACCGCACGGAATTCGCCGCCGCGGCCCACCGTCAATTCGACCATCACGTCGAAGAAGTTCAGGCCCAGGCCGCGGACGAGCGCGGTGTGCCCGGCCGGGATCTTTTCCCACGGCACGTCGCTTGGCACGTTCGGGCCCTGGTAGGTCAGGGCAATCTCGTCGGCTTCCTCTGACATCGCCGCCTGGGCGGGGTTCAGGTGCGCCGGGACGTGACCGAGCGCCAGCACCACCGCGTCCGCGGTGAATTCCACGGGTGCGCCCTGGGCTCGCGGATGCGGGTAGGAATCGTCCACGGGTTGCGCGGCCAGCAGGTAGCGGGCGTCGGCGCGCACCAGGCTGCGGACCTCGGAGCGCACAAAGCGGACCTCGACGACCCGTTCCAGGTTGCGCAGGGCCGTGGCGACCGACTCGAAGACGTGTCGCAGGTAGCGCCCGTACAGGGCACGCGGCGGGTAGGACCCGCGTTCAAGTTCCGCGAGTTCCTGCGCCTCGACCGTGCTCAGGAGCGCGCCGTCGCCGCCGGAAGCCCGCCACTGCTCAAAGCTCAACCCGGGCTCGTCCGGGTGCGTGCGCTCGGGTGCGACGGTGGGGAAGACCGAAGGCGTGTTCATCAGGAACAGCCGCGACTGCGCCGTGGACCAGACGCGTCCGGCACCGGGTTCGAACTGGTCAAAGACCAGGACCCGGATCCGCCGGCCGCGGCCTTCCGCATGACGCAGTTGGGCCAATAGCCGTTCCAATACCGATGTGCCACGCGGACCGGCACCGACTACGGCAATGGTGTACGGTTCTGGTCCGGAATTCTGCTGCTCACTCACGGGTTTCAGCCTAGTCCCCCGCGGGTGTCCGGGTCACTTGGGCGCACCCGGCAAGATCGCCCCGCATGAGAGACTTTGGCCATGAGTTCTTCTTCGCCCAGCAATGCCCCGGATGCCTCTCCGGCAGACGCATCGACCCTGGTTCTTCACGACGGCACAGGGAGCGGCCCGACTCCCCCGTCCGCGTCAAACCCCGGCGTGACGACGGACGAGCCGGCCGATCCGCTGCAGTGGCTCGAGGAATTGGACTCGCCGCGGGCCATGGAGTGGGTGCTGGCACAGAATGCCCGCACCGAATCTGAGCTCTTCGACACGGGCTTCGACGCGTGCCGGGACGCCATCCTGAGTGTTCTCGACGCCACCGACCGCATTCCCACGGTGACCAAGCGCGGCGAGCACTACTACAACTTCTGGCGCGATGCCGAGCATCCCAAGGGACTCTGGCAGCGCACCACCTGGGATTCCTACCAGGGCGAGGACCCGCTGTGGGAGGTGCTGCTCGATGTCGACGCGCTTGCCGCCGACGACAACGTCGACTGGGTCTTCTCCGGCGCGCAGATGCTGCGCCCCAAACCTGGCAACCCCTATGCCCGTGCCCTGATCAAGCTCTCCCCCGACGGCGGCGACCAGGTCCGGGTGCGCGAGTTCGACATCGCCACCCGCACCTTCGTGCCCGGGGGCTTTGACCTTCCGGTGGCGAAGACCAGCGTTTCGTGGATCGACGAGGACACGCTGTACGTGGCCACCGAGGTGGGCGAGGGGTCGCTGACGCGCTCCTCCTACGCCCGCACCGTCCGCAGGCTGTCCCGCTCCCAGCAGCTGGAACAGGCACCCGAGGTCTTCGCCATCGACGAGTCCCACGTGCTTGCCTTCGTGTCGCACGACCCCACCCCCGGGTTCGAACGCGACGTGGCACACGACGTGATCGACTTCTACAACTCCAAGACCTACCTGCGTCGAGGGGATTCGTGGGTCCAGATCGAGGTGCCCACGGACGTCGGGGTGTCACTTCACCGGAACTGGGTGCTGTTTTCCCCGCAAACCGCCTGGACCCGCCACGGCAAAACCCACGTGCCGGGATCGCTCCTGCTGGCCGAGCTGGACGAGTTCATGGCCGGGACCGCGTCCCTGCGCGAGATCTTTGTGCCCACGGACAGCACCTCGCTGCAGTCGATCGATTTCACCGCAAACTACGTGCTGCTCAATGTCCTGCAGGATGTTTCCTCGCAGATCCTGGTCTGCGACCCGTCACTTGATTTTGCCCTGAGCCCGCTCGAGGCGGGCGCCCCGCTGCACAGCTTCAGCGTCTCGGCCGTCGACGACCTGGACCCGGAGTGCGCGGACGACTACTGGCTCACCATCACCGGTTTCCTGACCCCGACGACGCTGGCCCGCGGCACCATCGGTTCCGCATCGGCGCCGACGTCGCCGCCGCGGGTCGTCAAGGCAGCCCCGGCACGCTTTGATGCCTCGGAGTTCGAGGTGTCGCAGCATTTTGCGGTGTCCGATGACGGGACGCGCGTTCCGTACTTCCAGGTTTCCCCGGCGGATTTGCCGCTCGACAGCCTGAACCCGGTCCTGATGAACGGCTATGGCGGATTCCAGGCAAGCATGACCCCCGGATACGTGGGCACGCTGGGGCCGGGCTGGCTGACCCGCAGCACCTCCGAGGGGCGACGCGGCAGCTACGTGGTGGCGAACATCCGCGGCGGCGGGGAATACGGGCCGCGCTGGCACCGCGCCGCGCTTCGCGAAAACCGCCATCGCGCCTACGAGGACTTCGCCGCCGTCGCCCGCGACCTGGTGGCCCGCGGGGTGACCTCACCGAAGCACCTTGCCGCAACAGGGCGTTCGAACGGCGGGCTGCTCATGGGCAACATGATCACCGGTTACCCCGAACTCTTCGGAGCGGTTTCCTGCGGCGTCCCGCTGCTTGATATGCGCCGTTACACCCGGTTGGCCGCGGGGCATTCGTGGATCGCCGAATACGGGGACCCGGACGTGCCCGGCGATTGGGAGTTCATCCGGACGTTCTCCCCCTACCACCGGCTTGATGACGCATTGCCGGCCGGGACCGAGTACCCCGCCTCACTCATCTGGAGCGCCACGAGTGATGACCGCGTGGGTCCGGTCCAGGCACGGAAAATGGCCGCCAAGATGATGGACATGGGTGTTCCAAACGTCCGGTATCACGAGTCCCTCGATGGCGGGCATGCCGGGGCCTCCGACAATGCCGCTTCGGCCACCATGTTGGCCACCAGTTACGAGTTCCTGTGGCGAATTATCGGGTCCTGATCCGTCATTAATCCGCAGGAAACCGACGTTTTCATTCCCTGGCCGATTCTCGTTTTGTAAGCAGGGCCAGCTTTGGGTAGTCTAGGGGAGCTGGAAACAGTAAAAGGACACGTGCCAGAGCGGCCGAATGGGCTTCACTGCTAATGAAGTGTCGGGGTTAAACTCGACCGGGGGTTCAAATCCCCCCGTGTCCGCCGAATGGCCCCCTACCTAGGTAGGGGGCTTTTTTGCGTCTGGGGCGATTCCGGAGAAAGGCCCCCAGGAACAAGAAAACCGCGCGGTTCCGGCCAAATCATGGACCGGAAACGCGCGGTTCCTGCTGTTGACGGACTATGTGGAGAAGCTACTTGTCTCCGTCGCCGAACGCGTTGAGCAAGGTCCGAACCATCTCATCGGGAAGTCCGGTACAACGGGCGACGATCACGGTGGCCTCGTCAAGTTCGCCCAGGCGAAGGTGATCAAGGAACTCGGTACGCTCGGGCTCGGCCAGGTCGTTGACGCTGAAGTGGACGGCCCCGTCCGGTCCCTGTCCCTCAAAACTAAAGTCTGCAATGTTTGCCGATGACGAGCTCCCGCCGCCCAGCGGCGAGGAAACAAGCATGCGCAGTATTTCGCCTTGGTCCAGCCCCGAATGCTTGGCAATCAGCGTTGCGGCGCCGGGCAAGTCGTGGTCGCGCACGAGGGACATGAACTGGTCGTATTCAGCCGGCGGCAGGTCTTCGCTGGCGAACTCCTGGGGTTCCCCGTCAACCAGGTAGGAGACCTTGAACTGCGTTGAGGTTTTTTCGGCTTCGCTTCCGAACTCCTGCGCCCAATCGCTGGGCACAACCCATGCATCGTCGTCCCCGATCGCGGGGGCGCTGGGAATCGACAGCGCTTCCTGGGGCGAAACTTCACTCACCGGGGAGGTAGCCGAATTATCGAGTGAAGGAATCGAGGCAGCGACGCTCGGGCTTGTTTCGTCCTTGACCGGCTCGGGGCCGCCGTTGGCTGCGAGTTCGGCTTGGCGTTCGTTCTCAAGCTGCTTGGAAATGGTCAAGCCGTCGACAGGTTCCTTGCGAATTTGCGGGTATCGCTCCAGACTACGCACCGCGATGATGCTGGCCTTGTACCCGTCTCCGGTCATGGCCTTGTAATTCTGCACCGCTGCCATGAAATCGCCCTGCGCCAGAGACCTGTAGACGGCCCGGTGCCCCTCGCCCGTGAGTTTCAAGGCTGCAGATTCGGCAGTTTCCGGCGTGATCGCGGCTGAAACCTCGGCCGAATTCTTGGCGCGCAGCCGCGTCAGCCAAAGCCATCCAAGACCGAGGATGAGCAGCGGAACGACGACCCAGAGCAGAGTTTCCATACCTCTAGACTACGGCCCTGCGGGGTCGAGGGCGAAGCCAGCGACCCCGCAAAGTTCAGGGTTTCAACACAGCCAGCAGAGCGACCAATTCGTTCATCTTGGTTTCGATCCAGACATCCGATGTCTAGACTGGGAACATGGCAGTCACAGACGCAGCGATCACGCGCATCAAAGAAATGATTCTTAGCGGAGAACTTTCGCCCGGAGACCGGCTTCCCCCGGAAAAAGAACTTTCGGAGCGTCTCGGCCTTTCCCGCTCGTCGCTTCGCGAGGCAGTCAAGGCACTGGAACTCATCCGAGTCCTGGATGTGCGGCGTGGAGACGGAACCTACGTCACCAGCCTTGAACCGCACCTGCTCACCGAGGCCATGTCGTTCGTTGTCGAGCTGCATCAAGATTCGTCGATCCTTGAACTGCTCGAGGTCCGGCGGATCCTCGAGCCGTCTGCGGCGGGCTTGGCGGCCCAGCGACGCAGCGACGAGCATCTTGCGCGGCTCGAAGAATCCGTGCATGCGGTTACCGCGGATACGGACATCCAGGAGCTGGTCACCCATGACCTGCTTTTCCACTCGATCATTGCCGAAGCGGCGGGAAACGCCTACCTCGGAACCCTCCTGGAAGCACTCTCCAGCAACACAGTGCGCGCGCGTATCTGGCGCGGGCTGACCCAGGACCACGCGGTTCAACGCACGCTGGACGAGCACCAGGCGATCCTTTCGGCGATTCGCTCCGGCGACACCGACCTGGCCAAGGCACTTGTCACAGCCCACGTTTCCGGTGTGGAGACCTGGCTCAAGCAATCCACGGCCGGCTGACGCCAACGTTTCGCAGGGGCTCGGACTTCCACTTCGTGGATGTCCGAGCCCTCTTTTTTGACAGGAAAAAGCCCGGTTTCACCATCGCCCGCCCTTCTCTGGGCTGGGATGGTGAAACCGGGCTTTTCAGCGTGCGTCTTCCTCGAGGAAGCGCAGGGGGCACGGGCCTACTCGTAGAGGTTGGCCTTGATCTTCGCGTCATCGATGTTCTTGGCGTCGTACCAGTAGAAGCCGGTGTCGATGACCTTTTCAACGGTCTCGCCCTTGATGGCCGCCGCGGCCGCCTTGACGGTCTCGTAGCCGATGCCGACAGGGTTCTGGGTGACGGCGCCGGCCATCAGGCCCGAGCGGATGGCGTCCATCTGGGCCTTGCCGGAGTCGAAGCCGACGACCGTGAGCTTGCCCTTCAGGCCGAGCTCCTCGACAGCCTTGACCACGCCGATGGCGGAGCCTTCGTTGGTGCCGTAGATGCCCTTGAGGTTCGGGTTGCCGTTGATGATGGTCTTGGCCAGGTTGGCCGATTCCAGCTGGTCGCCGCCGCCGTACTGGACGGTGACGATCTTGATGTCCGGGTTGTTGGCCGCCATGTACTCGGTGAAGCCGTCGCGGCGGTCCTTGCCGGAGGTGGAGGTCTGGTCGTGTGCGACCACGGCGATCTCGCCCTTGCCGCCGATGAGTTCGGCCATGTGCTTTGCGGCCTCGGCCGCTGCCGCCTTGTTGTCGGTTGACGCGGTGGCCACCGGAATCGTCGAATCGACGCCGGAGTCGAAGGCGATCACCGGAATGTTCTTGGCCTTGGCTTCATCCAGGATCGGGGTGGCTGCCTGCGAGTCGAGCGCGGCGATGCCCAGGGCTGCCGGACTCTTGGACATCGCGGTGGTCAGCATCTCGATCTGCTGTGCCACGTCCTTCTCCGTGTTCGGGCCCTCGAAGGTGACCTCCACGCCGTATTCGGTGGCTGCCTGTTCGGCGCCGGCCTTGACCGACTGCCAGAACTGGTGCTGGAAGCCCTTGGAAACGATTGCCACGTACGGCTTCTTGCCGTCGCTGCTGCTTGCCGCGCCGGCATCCGGCGTGGTGCCCGAATCGCATGCGGACAGGGCTAGGGCCAGCATCGACACTGCTGCCAGACCAATGAGCTTCTTGCGGAACATGACATGTACTCCATTTCGTAACGGGAAATTGCGGGCGTACTGCGAGTGGTGATGATTCATGGGTTACGGCCCCGGACATGGTGCTGGTAGGGCAACGGGGTCCGGGATGGTGAAAATCCTTGGTGCGGCCGGGCGAAAAGGCTGCGTCTAGCCGCCGCTCTTGTCCTTGCGGCGCAGCATGTCCAGGTACACGGCGAGCAGGATGACGCTGCCGATGGCGACGGACTGCCATTCCTGCGGGACGTTGATGATGCGCAGGCCGCTGGTGAGCACGGACATGATCAGCGCGCCGATCACGGTGCCGACGATCGAGCCCTTGCCACCCTGGAGCGAGGTTCCCCCGATGACGACGGCCGCGATGGCCTGAAGCTCGTAACCCGCGCCCTGGCCCGGCTGCGCCGAGTTCAGTCGGGAGGCGATGACCACGCCGGCCAGGCCCGTGAAGGTGCCGGCGAGGGTGTAGATCCACATCTTCCAGCGGCGGACGTTGATGCCCGACAGCGCCGTTGCCTGCTCGTTGGAGCCGATCGAGTAGGTGTAGCGCCCGATCAACGTCTTGGACAGCACGACCCCGGCAATGACGGCCGCGATGAAGAAGATGAAGACCGCGTTGGGGATGATCAGGCCCGGGATCGACTTGCCCAGCGCCAGCTGGCTGAATCCGGGGGTGTCGTTGAAGTAGATCGGCTTGGTGCCGGAGATGACCAGGGCAAGGCCCTGGGCGACCATCATCATGGCCAGCGTGGCGATGAACGGCGGGATCCGCAGGTAGGAGATGAGCACGCCGTTGATCAGGCCGATCACGGCCCCGGCCAGGACGCCGGCGATCACGCCGAAGGCGAGCGGAAGGCCCATGTAGGTCAACGTCACGCCGACCATGACCGAGGTCAGCGACATGCCGGTTCCCACCGAGAGGTCGATGCCGCCGGTGATGATCACGAAGGTGGCGCCGAGGGCCAGCAGCCCGATGACCACCGTGGAGAGCAGGATGTCGGAGAGGTTCGACGGGGTCAGGAACAGCGGGTTCAGGATGCCGAAGAGGATGACCAAGACAATCAGTGAACCGAAGGCCATCAGCTGCTGCATGCTGGCGCGGGCCCGGACCATGAGGTCCGATTCCTTGCGTTTCAGGGGTGGCTTGACCGACGGCGAGCGGCTGCCGTTCTCAACCGAGGTGGTGGTGCTCATGTTGTTTTTACTCCTCGTTCACTCTGCGTGGCAAGTTCCATGATTCGTTCCTGGGTGGCCTCGGCGTTTTCGAGGAAACCGGTGATCCGTCCCTCCGACATCACCGCGATGCGATGCGACATGCGCAAGACTTCCGGCAGTTCGGAGGAGATCATGATGATCGACTTGCCGCTGGCGGCAAGTTCGTTGAGCAGGCGGTAGATCTCGTCCTTCGCGCCCACGTCGATGCCGCGGGTTGGCTCGTCGAAGATCAGCACGTCGCAGTCCTTGACCAGCCACTTGGCGATCACGATCTTTTGCTGGTTGCCGCCGGAGAGGTTCTTGGCACTCTGGTGGATCGACGGCGTCTTGATCCGCAAGCGCTCGACCTGTTCCCCGGAGATGTACTTGAGCATGCGTCCGTTGATGAAACCGAACTTGCTGATCTCCTTCAGGGAGGAAAGCATGATGTTCTGCGCGACGTCGGCTTCCAGCATGAGCCCCAGGTGCTTGCGGTCCTCGGAGAGGTAACCGATGCGCAGCTCGGCGGCCTTGGCGGGATTCGGGATGCTCACGGTCTGCCCGTTGAGGATGATCGAGCCGGAGCTGATCTTGTCCGCCCCGACGATCGCCCGGGCGACTTCGGTGCGGCCGGCGCCCATGAGCCCGGCGAAGCCCAGAATCTCGCCCTTGGCAATGTTGAACGAGACGTCCTTCAGCAGCTCCTTGGTGGAGAGGTTCCGAACTTCCAGCCGGGTTTCCCCGCCCGCGGGAATGTTGGCCGGGCGGGCGGTTCCGGAGACCTCGCGTCCGACCATCAGCGAGATGACTTCCGGCATGGTGGTGGTCTCGGTGTCGAGGGTGTCCACGTATTCGCCGTCGCGGATCACGGTGATGCGGTCGGAGATGACCTTGAGCTCGTCCATGCGGTGCGAGATGTAGATGGCGCCGGTTTCCGGGGTGATGAACCGGCGGATGATCCGGTGCAGGGTCTCGACCTCGGCATCGTTGAGCGCTGCGGTGGGCTCGTCGAGGATCAGCAGCTTCGCATCGAAGCTCAGTGCCTTGGCGATCTCGACCATCTGCTGCTTGGCGACGGTCAGTTCGGCAACCTGCTGGACCGGGTTGAGGTCCACGCCGATCCGCTCGAAAAGTTCGCGGGCCTGGCGGTTGAGCGCCGAGTCGTTGATGAACGGCCCCCGCATGGGTTCGCGTCCCAGGAAGATGTTCTGGGCGACGGTCAGGTCGCGCATCAGGTTGAATTCCTGGTGGATGATGCTGACGCCGAGCTCCTGTGCGTGCTTCGGGCCGCTGATGTCCACCGTGTTGCCGCCGATGCGGAAGGTTCCCGCATCCGGAACGTAGATCCCGGACAGCAGCTTCATCAGCGTTGATTTTCCGGCGCCGTTCTCGCCGACCAACGCCAACACTTCACCGGGGCGGACGTTGAGTTGCATATTCGCCAGGGCGCGAACGCCGGGGAAGCTCTTGTCGACCCCGTCGATCTCCAGCAAGTACTCGCTCATATCCATACCCTCCTAACATCGGATGTTTAGTAAAAAACTACTCGTGAATCAGATCACACGCAACCCAAAAGCTGCAAACAATCGCATTTTCAATCAATTTCGAACTTGATTCATCCGATCTTTCATCGGAGGTTTGGGTAAACCCGTCGCGCGGTCCCGGCCCAGACCGACTCCTGTTCGGCGACGGAGAGCGTGCCCACCAGGGCTTCCAGCACCTCCAGGGTCGGCGCATAGCCGCCGGCAGGGACCGTCATCGGCCAGTCGCCGCCGTACATCATGCGGTTCGGGCCGAAGGCCTCGAGCGCCACGTCGAAGGCCGGCCGCAGCGTCGCAACGTCGTAGCCCGCATGCGGGATGCGCAAACCCGAGAGCTTCGTGAAAACCCGGGGCAGCTGCGCCAGCCGCGTGAGGGAATCCCGCCACGCGGCGAACGCCTCCGCACCGGAACCCAGCGGCGGTTTCGCCAGGTGGTCGATCACGATCCGCAGGTCCGGGTGCTCCACGGCCACGCGGAGCGCCTGGTCCAGGTGCCGGGGGAAGGCGTCGGGGACATCCAGCGGGATATCGTGCTTGGCCAGCAATTCAAGGGACGCCGAAACGTCGGGGCGTTCAAGGAAGTCCGCCCGCGGATCGTCGTGCACCAGGTGGCGCACCCCGCACAGCGGGCCCGACTCCCGCCACGACTCGAGCTGGTCCTCGAGCGATTGCGGCGAACAGAGATCCACCCAGCCAACGACGCCGAGCACCCAGTCGTGCCGATCCGCGACGCTGAGCATGAACTCGGTGTCGGCCAGGGTGTCGGCGGCCTGCACCAGGATCGCGCCATCGACGGCGCTGTTCCGCAGCTCCGCCTCCGCCATGGCCGGGGTGAAGTCCGCATGCAGCTCCCCCAGGTCCGGGGTGAGCCACGGGTAGGCGCCGGGGTCGCCAAGCTGCCACAGATGCAGGTGCGCATCCAACCGCTCCATCATTTTCCCCCTCGGGAGGATCGGGAGGAGCACCCAAGGGGGCCCTCCTCATTCGGAATCCGGCTACCGGATGGCCAGTGCGCCATCGAGCAACCCCCGTTTGACCAGTGCATCCCACAAACCCTCGTCAACCGGGGCATGGGCACGGGCCGCGTTCACCCGCGCCTGCTCCGGGGTGGAGGCCCCGAGCATCACCGAGACGATGCTCGGGTGCCGCATCGCGAAATGCACGGCTGCGGTGGGCAGGTCAGTGCCGAACTCCCCGGCCACCGCGGCCAGCGCCCGTGCGCGGTCAAGGATGTGCGCGGGGGCAGGTTTATAGTTGTAGTTCGCGTTCGCGGGAACCACCGGGGAAGCCAACAACCCGGAGTTGTACACGCCCACGTTGACGATGCCCACCGACCGTTCCATGCACAGGGGCAGCAGTTCGGCCGCGGCCGGCTGCTCCAGCAGCGTGTACCGCCCCGCAAGCATCACCAGGTCGAGGTCGGCCCGCCGCACGCATTCCGCCGCGGCGTCGGTGGAGTTCGTGCCCGCGCCGATGGCCTGGATGAGGCCCTCCGCACGGAGCTTTTCGAGCACGGGCAGGCCCCGGGCGATGCCCTCTTCGAGGTCGTAGGCATCGGGGTCGTGCAGGAAGACGATGTCCAGGTAGTCGGTGCCCAGGCGCAGGAGCGTGGACTCGATGCTTGCCCGGATGCCCTCCTCCGAGGGGTCCCAGCGCCTGCGCGTGGTGGCGGGAACCGCGAATCCCTCGCCATCAAGTTCCCCGGCAAAGCCGGCGTTGGGTTCAAGGACCCGCCCGACCTTGCTGGAGATCACGAGGTCCTCGCGGACGACGTCGCCGCCGAGCCATTCGCCGAGGCGGGACTCGGAAAGCCCGAGCCCGTAGTGCGGTGCCGTGTCGAAGTAGCGGGCGCCGGAATCGTAGGCCGCCTGCAGTGTCGCCTGCGCGGTGGCATCTTCCATCGGCCGGTAGAGGTTGCCCAGGCCCGCGGCACCGAATCCGAGGTTTCGCCCGGAATCCGGGTCGCCGAACCCGAGGCCGATCAGGGACTCGCGCATCACTGCTGCTCCCCCGCCGGATCCTGGGCGAACGACCAGACCATCGGGATCCCGCTGTCGTCCCCGGAGTAGTCGTCGCTGACCTCGAGCAGTTCCGCCATCCGGGCCTGCCAGGCGATGTTGACCGGGTGCTCGGCGAGCTCAAGGCGCATGGCCCGGTAGTCCTCGACCTGGACCAGGTGGAACAGTTCGCGGCCATTGCGCCAGATGTGCCAGTCCTGCACCCCGGCGGTCTTGAGCGCCGCGTGCAGTTGGGGTGCCAGCGAGGCGTGGATCCGGTCGTAGTCGGCTTCCCTGCCGGGCTTGAGCCGGGTGTTCAGTGCGATGGTTTCCATCGGGCCTCAGGCCTCCGTTGTCGCGGTGTTGCCATTCATCGACGGGGCACCACTGAGTGCCAAGTCACTTGCCCATTCAACACCATTGGGAAACTCGAAGTCGGCAAGCGTTTGGGCAATCATCTGTGTTCCGGCTCCGGGCACCTTTGGCGGCCAATAGGCGCCGGAGTGGACGTTGATCGGCTCGACAAAGTGTTCGTGCAGGTGGTCAACGAATTCGATGTAGCGGTCCTCGGCGGTTCCGGACACGGCAATGAAGTCGAACATGGACAGGTGCTGAACCGCCTCGCACAGTCCCACGCCTCCCGCGTGCGGGCAGACCCGGACGCCGAACTTTGCCGCAAGCAGCAGGATCGCGATGTTTTCATTGACCCCAGCCACGCGGGCGGCGTCGATCTGCAGCACCTGCAACGCGTCGGCCTGGAGGAATTGCTTGAAGAGCACCCGGTTCTGGCAGTGCTCGCCGGTGGCCACGGGGATCGGGTGGACGCCGCGGGCGATGGCCGCGTGCCCGAGGATGTCATCGGGGCTGGTGGGCTCCTCGATCCAGGCGATGTCGAATTCGGCCAGGTGGCTTATCCACTCGATGGCCTCGGCGACATCCCAGCGCTGGTTGGCGTCGACCGCGATCTTGATGTCGGGGCCGACCACGGAGCGCGCCGTGCGCAGGCGCCGGATGTCGTCGTCCAGGTCGGCTCCGACCTTCAGCTTGATTTGGGTAAAACCGTCCCGGACGGCCTCGGCGGCCAGACGGGACAGCTTTTCATCGGAGTATCCGAGCCATCCCGGGGTGGTGGTGTATGCGGGGTATCCCTTGGCCAGCAACTCCTCGGTGCGCGCCGCGCGTCCCGGGAGGGCCCTGCCGAGGATTTCCAGCGCGTCCTCGCGGGTCAGCGCGTCGGAAAGGTACCGGAAATCAACAAGGTCAACGAGTTCCTCGGGGCTCATCGCCGCAAGCAGCGCCCAAAGCGGCTTGCCTTCGCGCTTGGCCTTGAGGTCCCAGAGGGCGTTGACGACCGCTCCGATCGCCATGTGCATGACGCCCTTTTCCGGGCCGAGCCAGCGCAGCTGCGAGTCGTGGACCAACCAACGCCAAGTCGCGCCCATGTCGCCCAACAATTCCTCGACATTGCGACCAACGAGGAATGGTGCCAGGGCCTGGATCGCGGTGGCCTGCACGTCGTTGCCGCGGCCGATGGTGAACACGAAGCCGTGTCCTTCCAGTCCGTCACCGGCATCGGTTTCCAGCACCACATAGGCCGCCGAGTAGTCGGGGTCCGTGTTCATGGCGTCGGAGCCGTCAAGATCCCGAGAGGTGGGGAATCGGACATCAGTGGTGCTCAAGGCCGTAATCGTGCTCATGTGTCCTCCAGGTGGTGGTTCCCGCGGTTTCGTGGGGGGGGTTGCCGCTTTCGCCCGGGCCAGCTGGGCCGGCGGGCGAGATCACTTTCGTCTACCCCGAGAGTAGACATCGGATGTTTATGTTGTCAAAGGTTCATTTTGAGCTAAAGTTGTGAATCAGCACACGCGAATCATCCGATGCTTGGAGTCAGAATGAAGTTTGCACGAATCGGCGAACCCGGAGCGGAACGCCCCATCGCGCTGGACAACGAGGGACGAGCCTTCGATATTTCCAGCACCACACCCGACATCGACGGGGATTTCCTCGCGGGAGACGGCATCGCCGCGGTCCGCGCGGGACTCGCCGCCGGAAGCTACCCGGAACTGGGCTGGAGCCTGGCCGAGGGCGACGCGTTCAGCGCCGCACCCACGGGCGAACGCATCGGCTCGCCCGTCGCACGCCCCGGAAACGTCATCTGCATTGGCATGAACTACGCGGCCCATGCCCGTGAATCGGGCGCCGAACCGCCGACGATTCCCGTGGTGTTCCTCAAGCCGGCCAACACCGTCGCGGGCCCGTTCGACCCGGCCCCGATCCCGCCGTCGGCCCAGAAGTACGACTGGGAAGTCGAACTCGGAATCGTCATTGGCGCCCATGCCAAGTACCTGCCTTCCCCGGAGGCGGCCAAGGACGTCATTGCCGGCTTGCTGATCGCCAACGACCTCTCCGAACGCGAGTACCAGATCCCCGGGGCGGCCGGACAGTGGACCAAGGGCAAGTCACTGCCGCAGTCCACCCCGCTTGGCCCGTTCCTGGTCCCGGCCGATGAAATCGACGGACACAACCTGGGCTGCCGCTCATGGATCAACGGGGAAATCCGCCAAGACTCGAGCACCGCGGACTTCATCTTCGACCTGCCCACCGTGGTCCACCACCTGAGCCAGTACATGGCTCTGGAACCGGGCGACGTCATCCTCACCGGCACCCCGGAGGGCGTCGCCCTGTCGGGACGCTTCCCGTATCTCGCCGAGGGAGACGTCGGGGAATTCGAAATCCAGCACCTTGGCCGCCAACGCCAGGTCTTCTTCCGAGAGCAGGTCAACGCATGAGCGAATCAACTTCCACCCCCCTGACCCAGGACATGGCCGGCCTGCGTGCAATTGTCACCGGCGGGGCCTCGGGTATCGGCGCGGCGATTGCGGCGACCCTTGCCGACCGCGGAGCATCCGTTGCTGTCCTGGACATCAACACCGCAGCCGCCGATGCTCGCCACCTCCCCTTCACCTGCGATGTCGCGAACTCCGACTCCGTGAACGAGGCCGTCTCCGGGGCCGCCCTTGCCCTTGGCGGGATCGACATTGTCATCAACAACGCCGGAATCGGCGCCCAGGGCACCG
The DNA here is from genome assembly GCF_042901625.1 of Paeniglutamicibacter sp. NPDC012692. Classification (NCBI taxonomy): domain Bacteria; kingdom Bacillati; phylum Actinomycetota; class Actinomycetes; order Micrococcales; family Micrococcaceae; genus Paeniglutamicibacter; species Paeniglutamicibacter sp. NPDC012692. The sequence goes on along the minus strand of NZ_JBIBDE010000003.1, from coordinate 488,878 downwards.
TCGCCGACAATGACGACGACGAGTGGCTGCGCGTGCTGAACATCAACGTGGTCGGCATGGCCAGGGTTTCCCGCGCCGCCCTGCCGCACCTGCGTGAATCAAAGGCCGCGGCCATCGTCAACACCTGTTCGATTGCCGCAACCGCGGGCCTGCCGCAGCGGGCCCTTTACTCGGCATCCAAGGGCGCCGTGTACTCGCTGACTCTGGCTATGGCCGCCGATCACGTGCGCGAGGGAATCCGCGTCAATGCGGTGAACCCCGGAACGGCCGACACCCCTTGGATCGGCCGGCTCATGGACGCGGCGGAGGACCCGGTTGCCGAGCGGGCCGCGTTGAACGCGCGGCAGCCCCACGGCCGGATGGTTGCCGCCGATGAGGTTGCCGGCGCCGTCGCTTACCTGGCCAGCCCGCTCTCGGGTTCGACCAACGGCGTGGCACTGGCAGTTGACGGCGGCATGCAGGGCCTTCGCCTGCGCCCGATCGGCAGCTAGCACCACCACCGAACGCAATCGGCCCGCACTCCTTGATCCGCCGTTGTGGCCGGAACAAGGGGTGCGGGCTGATTCCATGTAGCGGTTCGAGCCTGTTCAAGCGCTGGCTACGGGATCCGGCTCAGACCACAAGCGGGACCGCATGGAACTCATCGACCAAATGGCCGGCGCGCTTATGGAACGCTATCGTCGTTGCATCGGAGCAATCACGTGTTCCCGGGCAACAAGTACAAAGTGAGGGTGTCATGAGCGAACGTTTTGCTGTGCTGAGCGCGAGTGAGGTCGATTCGATCATGCTCCAGTCCCTCCAGCCATACTTCACCAAGGAACTTCAGTGGGTTGGCGGAACTGTATGGGGTTATTCCGATCAGCCGGAGGCCTGGATTCAGCTCGGGTCCCAGAGAGGCGTTGACGGGACGGTGTTGGTGGCTGGCCAGTATCTTCCTGCTGCTCCGCCACTACCGGACGCGGAGTGGGAGGACATCGTCGAGTTCAGTGCCCGGGCCGGAACGGATTTCCCAGGCATTGTCACCGATGGGTTACTGGATCAAGACTCTCCGCGTGCCCCTCGTCGGCTCACTTCGGGACCAGGTGACTATCGTTTGCGCGTGCACGTGAGCGGGCGGGATAATCCGGGTGGGACCGGTCAGCGTGTGCTGGTGCAGTCTTGGAAGCAAGCACCGAGCGCGCCGGAAACGCTGCGTCTGACGAGCGATTTCGGCAAGCTGACCGATTTTGACCACCAATGGGACTGAAACGAGAGGACGACATGTCCAAGAATTCTCGCCTGGCCGTTGGCAACGCAGTGGCCCTTGCAGCCCTGGGGTTGCCGCCCTGGGGTTGCCGCCCTGGGGTTGCCGCCGTCGCTATTGCAGCTTCGAACGTGCAGGCAGCTCAAACGCCGTCACCGGACAAAGGAAACTATAGCTACAACGGGCGACCCCAGACCCCGGAAGAAGTGACGCAAGAAGAATTCGAGCAGCGCACGAAGATCCTCGATGAGGCAGCACAACGTGAGCAGCCAGACTTCGGTATTGAACACTTAGACGAGTTCACCGAGTAAACAAACGCCACTGTGCCCACATGAGCAATCAGGCTTCGTGTGGGCGCAGCGTTTAGGCGGTTCGGGCCGACTCAACCGCCCGGACGGGATCCGGGTCAGACCACGAGCGGGACCGCGTGGATCTCATCGGCCAGATGGCCTGCGCGCTCGTGGATCCTCTGCACGGCCTCCGCGGACGGGGCTTCGGACAGGCAGAAGACCGTTCCGCTGTCCGGGTCGGCCCAAGCCTGCTTGAACTGCACGTTTTCCTCAGCCTGGATCGCAAGATCGGCCTCGTGAGCGGCCTTGAGATCGGCAGCGGACAAGCCCTTCATATTGTGGTGGACGTCCATGAACTCAGCCATGACAACACTTCCTTATTGAAGACGAACGCAACAAATCGCTTGACGTTCGGCTCATTTTAAGCCCGTCCAGGACCCAGTTCCAGAGCTGGAGCTACCCGGCCTGGGCCAGCACGAACGGCAACACGCCCGGTGCCCCCGCCGCGCGCAAGACGCGTGCCGCCTCGGTCAACGACCAGCGGCTGTCGGCCAGGTCGTCGATGAGCAGGATGGGGCCCGGGGCGCCGGCCAGACGCTCGGCCATCTCGGCAGGAACCACAAACTGGTCCCAGACCGCCGCGAGTCTGAATGCGGAGTTGCCGCCCGAGTCACCGCGCGGTCCCCCGCCCCGGTACTCGAGCTGGCCCAGGTACGGCAGGCGGCCGATCTCCGAGATCCCTTGCGCAAAGGAACCCACCAGTTGGGGCCGCTTCCGCGACGGCATCGACACCACGGCAACCGGGCGGGTTTCCCACTTCCACTCGCTCAGGACCTTGACGCACGCATCAAGCATGGGCTTGGCGATGGGTGCATCGGGTTCGTCGCTGTTTTCCAACAGCGCGCGCAGGCGACCACCCCAGCCGAGGTCCGTGAGGCGCGCCAGGGCCCGTCCGTCATCGGCCTGGAGTTCGGGCTTGATCTTTCCCTTGAGCGGGACCCCAAGCTTCTCCATGCCGCCGGGATACATGCGCCGGGCTTCGAGCAGGGCACCGACCCGGCCCAGGGCCGTCTGCGCCGAGTCCTTGGCCGATTCCTGGATCTCGTCGCTGAACCACACGCCGGCGCAGGTGTCGCACTTGCCGCACGGGGCGGCCGCGGGGTCGTCGAGTGCCTTGGCCAGGAACTCCATGCGGCAGCCGCGTGAATTTTCGTAGTCGATCATGGCGTTTTGCTCGGCAACCCGGGCCGCGGCCACGCGCGTGTAGCGTTCGGCGTCGTAGTACCACTGGTTTCCGGTGCGCATCCAGCCGCCGGACACCCGCTCCACGGCGCCGTCCACGGCGAGGACCTTGAGCAGCAGCTCCAGCGGGGTCCTGCGGATGTTGACCCGCGATTCCAGCGCCGGAACCGACAGCGGGCCCGCGGCCGCGCCGAGTTCCTGCAGGACGGCGTGGGCGCGTTCCTCGTCGGGCATGGAGCTTGTGGCGAAGTAGCGCCAGATTTCGCGGTCCTCGGTGCCGGGCAGCAGCAACACGTCGGCATTGATGCTGCCACGGCCGGCGCGGCCCACCTGCTGGTAGTACGCCACGGGCGAGCTGGGCGCCCCGACGTGGACAACGAAGCCCAGGTCCGGCTTGTCAAAGCCCATGCCCAGCGCGCTGGTGGCGACCAGTGCCTTGACCTCGTTGTTCTTCAGCGCCGTTTCCGCGCGGTGGCGCTCCTCGGTGTCGGTGCGCCCGGAGTAGGCCAGCACCTTGTGCCCGGCCTCGGAGAGCAACCGGGTGATGTCCTCCGCCGCGGAGACGGTCAGCGTGTAGATGATGCCCGAACCGTGGAAGTCGTTCAGGTGGGTCAGCAACCACGCGAATTGGGTGCGCGGCGAGGGAAGCCGCAGCACGCCCAGGCGCAGCGATTCGCGCGCGAGGGATCCGCGCAGGGTGAAGACGTCGGCCCCGCCCACGGCCAGCTGTTCCTGGATGTCGTGGACCACGCGTTCGTTTGCCGTGGCGGTCGTGGCCAGCACCGGAACGGAGTTTGGAAGTGCGGTGATCAGGTCCTTGATGCGCCGGTAGTCCGGGCGGAAGTCGTGCCCCCAGTCGGAAATGCAGTGGGCTTCATCGATCACCAGCAGGCCCATGCGCTCCACGAGCGCGGGGAGCTGGGTGTCGCGGAACACCGGGTTGTTCAGGCGTTCGGGAGACACCAGCAGCACATCCAGCTCGTCGTTGGCCAGCTTCTGCGCGATTTGCTCCCAGTCAAGGGCGTTGGCGGAGTTGATCGCCTCGGCTCGTACCCCCGCCCGCGACGCGGCGGCCACCTGGTCGCGCATCAGGGCCAGCAGGGGCGAAACGATGAGCGTGGGTCCGGCGCCACGGGCGCGCAACAACAGCGAGGCCACGAAGTACACGGCCGACTTGCCCCAACCGGTGCGCTGCACCACCAAGGCCCGGTGGCCGCCGGCGACGAGCGCCTCGATGGCCTCAAACTGGCCCTCGTGGAAGTCGGCGTCGTCCCGGCCGACCAGGGACCGCAAGATGGCGGTTGCCTGGACCCGCAGATCCGTTTCAATGCTGGGTGAGTAAGCGTCCATGCTCCCCAGTATCCCAGTGTCCGGAGACAGTTCGGGGCGCGCTTCCCCGCACAGCCACCCTAGTCCTATGGTGCTACTCACCTTCACTACGCAGAATCCCCGCTTGCAGGACCCAAACCGCTAAGCTCTTGACTGTGAGTGTGGAAATCGATCTTTCAGAGTCCTTCAAGGCCTACGACGTGCGCGGCATTGTCGGGGCCTCCATTACTGCCGAAGCGGTCGAGGCCATCGGCGCCGCCTTTGTCGACGTGCTGGGCCTGTCCGGCCAGGACGTCCTGGTCGGCGGCGACATGCGTCCCTCCTCCCCGGAATTCGCCGCGGCCTTTGCCCGCGGAGCCGCCTACCGCGGCGCCAACCCGAAGATGCTCGGGTTGATTTCCACCGACGAGCTGTACTTCGCCGCGGGGTCCCTGGACTGCGCCGGCGTGGTCTTCACCGCCAGCCACAACCCCGCCGCCTACAACGGCATCAAGATGGCCAAGGCCGGCGCCGTTCCGGTGTCCTCCGACACCGGTCTCTTTGACATCCGCGACCTGGCCCAGACCTACCTGGACGAGGGCCTGCCGGTATCCACCGAGGCCCCCGAGGGTACCGTCTCCGAGGTCGACGTGCTCGCCGACTACGCCGAGTACCTGCGCTCGCTGGTCGATCTCTCCGGTATCCGCCCGCTGAAGGTCGTTGTCGATGCGGGCAACGGCATGGGCGGGCTCACCACCCCGGCCGTCCTCGGCGACGCCATCCTGCCGGGACTCCCGCTGGAAATCATCGACCTCTACTTTGAGCTCGACGGAACCTTCCCGAACCACCCGGCCAACCCGCTGGAACCGGAAAACCTCCGCGACCTGCAGGCGGCCGTCGTCAAGCACGGCGCCGACATCGGCCTGGCCTTCGACGGCGACGCCGACCGCTGCTTCGTGATCGACGAAAAGGGCGACCCGGTGTCCCCGTCGGCCATCACCGCGTTGGTGGCCGTGCGCGAGATCGCGCGCGCCAAGGCGGCCGGTGAGGAAACCCCGGTCATCATCCACAACCTGATCACCTCCCGCGCCGTGCCGGAAGCGGTCACCGCTGCCGGCGGACGCCCGGTGGTCACCCGCGTGGGACACTCCTTCATCAAGGCCGTCATGGCCGAGGAAGGCGCGGTCTTCGGCGGCGAGCACTCCGCGCACTACTACTTCCGCGACTTCTACAACGCCGACACCGGCATGCTCGCGGCCATGCACGTGCTCGCGGCGCTGGGCCAGCAGGACACCCCGCTGAGCGAATTCGCCGCCGAGTACGAGCCGTACGTGGCATCGGGCGAGATCAACTCCGAGGTCGAGGACAAGGCCGGGGCCGTGGCACGCGTGCTCGCCGCCTACGCGTCCGAGCCCGTCGAGGTCACCCGCATGGACGGCACCACCGTTGCCGCCACCGACGGATCGTTCTGGTTCAACCTGCGCCCGTCCAACACCGAACCCTTCCTCCGTTTCAACGGCGAGGCAGTAGACCGCAAGACCATGGAACTCGTCCGTGACGGAGTTCTGGAAATCGTAAGGAACAACGCATGAGCACCCCCGAAAACAAGATCGCCGAACTCGACGCAGCGGCGCAGCTCGAACTGAACAAGGTGATGGGCACCGCCCTGGGCGTGGCCCGCGAACAGCTCGAGGAACAGGGCGTATTCCTGCCCTTCGCCATCGCCATCGAGCCCGCGGCGGAAGGCTCCGAGCAGGAACTGCGCCTGCTGGCCGTCCAGCCCACCGAGGATCCGGAAGATCCCGAGGCTGACATCGACGCCGAGGTCATGATGGCCGACCTCGTGCAGCTGCTCAACGACCAGCGCGATTCGTTCAACGCCGTCGCCTTCGTCTCCGACGTGACCCTGCTCGAAGAGGGCAAGGACGCGGTCCACGTGGTGGCCGAGCACCGCGACGGCGGCGCCGTTGCCATCGTGCAGCCGTACACCTCGCCGGACCCGGAAACCGGCGACTGGGACTTCTCCGAGCCAAGCGCCGAAAGCGGCGAGCTCCAGGTGTGGATCTAACTCCACCCAGCCAAGACGGTAGCCCGGGCAGGATCCTTGCGATTCTCCCGGGCTACCGTTTTCTGTCCTCGGCCCTTCCCTAGGAAATGACGACCTTTTCCCGTCCGCGCTCAGCCTTGATCACCGGCAGCGCCAGCCGGTCGGCGTTTTGTGCGCTGAGCCGGATGCCGTCCGCGCCGGCCCCGAGCGCCTCGATCTGCCCGCTGACATCCATGAAATCGACGCCGCCCTCGAGTTCAACGGCAACGACCCCGACACCCTCGGTGCTGATGTCCCCGCCGATGCTGATCCTCCCCACATGACCCGTCGGCTTCACGCTGAGCGCGATCGCCGAAAGATCCATCATCACGCCCTTGACCAGCGACCGGCCGGTGCCGCCCTTGGTCATGATCCCCTGGGCGATCGTCAGCTCGGGCAGCTCCCTGCTGACCTGGACGCCCACGGAGCCGTCGCCGTAGGTCGCGATGGACTTGAAGGATGCGCTCTGCAGCGACCCGTCGTACACGTTGAATCCGCGGGCGCCGAGCCCGTGGGTTTCGATGGCGGCACTGACGTTCAGCCTGCCGATGTCCCCGAAGTTCACGAACCCGATGCCGCTGGGGCCGTGCGAGGTCACCGGGGCCGTCGCGTTCCACCGCCGGACGCTCCCCCAGTTGTCCAGGACCATGTCGTTTTGTCCGTAGGTGGTGGTGCTTCCCAGATTCTGGACCTCATCGACCTCGGCCCCGGAGATGACGAAAACCCCGCCGCTGATCAGGTCCGGGGTTCCCGGTGCGATCCCGCCGTCCGAGTGGACGTCCCCGGTGCTGAGCAACTCCACGGTGACGGTTCCGCCGTCGGTCTTGCCCGCCGCATCCATGTGGCCGCCCACGAACACCCCGCTTCCTCGGACCGGCTCCCCGCGGCTTCCCGCCGAGATGTTCTCCAGGCGGGCGTGCAGCACCACAGCCGGGTCGGACTGCCTGTTCCAGAGCGTGAAGGCTCCCTGCAGGGCTTCCACACCGAAGCCCGTGGGCCTGTCGAAGCGGCCGCGGGTGTCCGCGGAGGCCACGTGGACGTCCTTGGCATGCACGATTCCGGAACGTACGTTGTTGCTGGCCTGCAGGTAGATCTGGCCGCGCACGGTGATGCCGCGCAGGGTGAGGGTTCCCAGGTCCTTGACCGATACGTCGTTGTAGATCGCGATCTCGTGGTCCGGAACGGTCACCGAGAGGTTCTCGATGGTGTTGTTGCTGCTCAGCCTCAATCCCTTCGCCCCGAATTCCAGACCCCCACCGCGCAGCGAAACCCCCGGCGGCAACATGAGCGATCCCATGCCGGAGAGCGTGGTGGTCAGCTCGATTTTTCGCTCTCCATCGCGGAGCGCTCCGAGTAATTCTTCAACGGTTCCCACAGTGCGCCAAACCATCGCTCGCCACTTCCTTAGTGAACATCTTGCTGATTCTCCGTTGCCGGCCAAGACACACTTTAGGCCTGGAAACGGCGCATTTCCAGAAGTCGGCCATGGTTTCAAAGCCGACCCACGGCCATGGACCCCGGCCGCTCCCAGCATTCAGTTCCCATGGAAAAACACCTGCGAGAATGGAAGGCGTGAAACTCAGCGCCTTTGCCGACGTGTGCCTACGCACCCTCATGCTGCTCGGCTCCCAGCGTGGCCACCAGGTCACCACTCGGGAGATCGCCGAGCAGATCGGTGTGCCCTACAACCACGTGGCCAAGGCAGTGCTCGAATTACGCAACCGGCAGGCCCTCGATGTTGCCCGCGGACGCTACGGCGGATCGCAAATCACCGAAACAGGCCTGCAGCTGAGCGTTGGCGGGCTGATGCGCGATTTGGACGACCGCGACGACGTGGTCGACTGCGTGTCCGAGGCCGGGGTTCCCTGCCCGCTGATCGCCCACTGCAGGTTGCGTTCGGCCTTGCGGCGGGCGCGCGAAGCCTTTTACGCGGAACTTGATTCGCTGCTCGTTGCGGACCTGACCACAATGTCGGCGAAGACCCTGTTGCCTTTCCCCTTGGTCCCCTAAGGGTTTTCGAACGCCCGCCGACTCCCCGCCATGCGGTGGCACCCCGGGAAACTGGCCAGGAAGCCGCGTCTCCCCTCCCGATTTGCATCCAACTTCTACGAGGTGTAGAACTTAATTATCAATCTTGCATATCAGATACAAGATAAGAACCAACGCCTTCGCCAAGGAGCCACACCATGCTTTCCGAGAAGTCCCGCCCGGTCATTGAAGCCACCCTGCCGATCATCGGCGAACGGATCTCGCACATCACCCCGAAGTTCTACTCCCGGCTGTTTGCGGCACACCCGGAGCTCCTTGACGGGCTCTTCTCCCGAGCCAACCAGAACAACGGCACGCAGCAGCAGGCCCTCGCAGGCTCCATCGCCGCCTTCGCCAGCCACCTGGTCAACAACCCGGGCACCCTGCCGGAGGCGGTTCTGGCCCGCATCGCCCACAAGCACACCTCGCTGGGCATCGTCGAGGAGCAGTACGGAATCGTCTACGAGCACCTCTTCGCTGCCATCGCCGAAGACCTGGGCGACGCAGTAACCACGGAGGTCGCCGAAGCCTGGACCGAGGTCTACTGGCTGATGGCCGACGCGCTGATCAAGATCGAAAAGGGCCTCTACGCCAAGCAGGCCAACAACAAGATCTGGACCGACTGGAAGCTCGTTTCCAAGGAAGAAGCCGGCACGGGTTCGATCACCTTCCGCTTTGTCCCGGCCGACGACACCCCGGTGACCGTGGCCGAGCCCGGCCAGTTCGTCTCGGTTCGCGTAGCGCTGTCCGACGGCATTCGCCAGTGCCGCCAGTACACGCTGAGCGACTCGGCCACCTCCACCACGGAGCGCGTCATCACCACCAAGTTCGACGAGGGCGGCGAGGTCTCCCCGTTCATGCACCGGAACCTGTCCGTCGGAGACGTCATCGAGCTCTCCAACCCCTACGGCGACCTGACCATCGACACCACCGGCGCACCGATCGTGCTGGCCACCGCGGGCATCGGCTGCACCCCGAGCGCCTCCGCACTGGCAACGCTGGCCGCCGCCGGCTCCGACCGGCGGGTGCTGGTCCTCCACGCAGAGGCCACCGAGGATGCCTGGGCGCTGAAGGAGCAGATGCGCGAATCCGTCGATGCGCTGCCCAATGCCGAGCTGAGGCTATGGCTCGAGGACATCAACGCCAAGGCGGAGGACACCGAGGCGACCGAGGGCTACATGTCCCTGAAGGGCCTCGACCTGCCGGCCGACGCCCGGCTGTACCTGTGCGGCCCACTGCCGTTCATGCGTGCGGTCCGTTCGCAGGCCATCGATGCGGGCATCCCCGCCACGCACATCCACTACGAGGTGTTCGGTCCGGACCTCTGGCTCGCAGCCTAAGCGACACCCCGAATTCTGCCCGGCCGGCGCGGGCAGGCGAACTTGGCACGATCGCATGACGCGAAGGGCCGCCACCGAAAAATCGGTGGCGGCCCTTCGCGCGTTGCCGGTCCAAGTCGCGCGGCCGGTCCCTAACAGCGCCGCTAGGCGTTTGGCGCCTGCAGCCGCGGGTGGGCGATGCCCTTTTCAACCCAGGATCGGACGGTTGCGTTGAACAGGATCGGATCCTCGATGTTCCACTGGTGGTGCCTGCCGGCGGCCGTCCTGAACTGCGCCTGCGGCAGCGCCCGTTCCAGCACCGGAAAGGACTTGGCAACGAGCTTGGGTTCCTTGCTTCCCGCGATGACCAGCGCCGGGCCCTTGTAGTCGCCCAGCTTCTCCGGCAGCCCGCCGGGATCGACCTCGTCCATGATGGCGCGCATGTTGTCGGTGCGCAGCTTGGTGCCGTGGTCGGCGAACAATTCCTTTTCATCGGCAACCATGCCGTAGGCGCCGGCCTGGAAACGCCAGTACCATTCGCTGCTGAAGAGCTTGAGCTGCATCCGGCTCATCGCACGCATCGACGCGGAGACGCCGGCCGCGGGAACGCCCGAAATCATCAGCGACTCGACAAGCTCGGGGTGCCGGGCAGCGACGCGCAGGGCGATGGCGCCCCCCAGGGACAGCCCCACCAGGTGCGCACCGCCGTTGGAGACCTCGTCCGCGATGATCGCGGCGACGTCGTCGGCCGCGCTGTCCAGCCCGGCCCAGTCCTCGTCCGCGCGGGCTCCGAAGCCCGGCAGGTGCGGGGTCAGCACCTCGTAGTCGCTGAAGGCCCGCACCTGCGGGTCCCAGCTCCAGTTCGCGACGTTGCCGCCGTGCAGGAAAACGATGGTTTGCGCGACCTTGCCGTCGCGCCTGGCGCGCGTGGGGGCGTGGAACTCCGGGTATCCGCCCGGATCGCGCGGCAGATTCTCCGCCGGGGCCGCAGGCTCGACGACCGTGGCGGCGGCCGCTTCGGCCTTGGGAGCGGCCGGTGCAGCGGCAGGCTTGGTGGGAGGCTTGGAAGGCTTCGGCGCCTTGGGCAGGCGGACCGGCTTTTCCCTTGCGACGCCCTTGGCGGCCGCGGCAGTCTCGGTTGCCGCTTTCGCGGGTGCAGACTCTTCGGGCGCCGACGGCCCAGCCGGCTTCTTCTCACCGGGGGCCTTTGCCTTGCCGCCCTGTTCCGACGCGACCCCGCCGTCGACCGGGGCCCGGGGCTCCGGGGCCGGGTCGATGAATTCCTCGTCGGCTCCCGCGCCGCCGGTGGCTGGTTCGTGGTGCCGATTCATGGCAGGTGCTCCGCTACGGCTTCAAGCCATTCGAGTTCGGCCGCGGCATGGCGGATGCCGTTGTCGAGTGTTGCGGCCATCAGGAAACTTCGTCGGTCCGCCGCTGCACGCATGTCGATGTCCTCACGTTGAGAAAGGTATTCGTCGAGCAAATCCTGGGTGGCCCGGCGCCTGGCCTCGATCAATTCCACCACGCCGTCACGCTCGAGTTCGGCGGCAAAAAAGACCCTCGCCAGGAACGGTTCGCGCGGTGCATGCGCCGTGACGTCCGCCTCCAGCCACTGCACGAGCGTCTCGCGGCCAAGCTCCGTGATGTGGTGGACCTGCCGGTCGGGGTAGTTCGCCTGCCTGACCGTCAGGACCGTGGCGTGGCCGTCGTTGACCAATTGGGCCAGGGTCCGGTAGATCTGCGCCTTGTCCGCGTTCCAGAAATGGTTGATCGAGGAATCAAAGTGCTTCTTCAGCTCGTACCCGGTCATGGGTGCCAAACTCAGGAGCCCGAGGATCAAACGCGCGAGAATCATGCTTTCATCCTGACACATCCTGCCGGTGATTCAACACGAAGCCACGCATTTCATACCTTACTGCCCCTTGTCAGTTCGTCTTATTGGGGGTATACGCGAGGGACTACGCAACGCCCAGCGGCCAGATCACCGGGACCAGGAACAACGCAACCACCGCGTACAGCGCCATGACGGCAAGACCGAACTTCCAGTAGTCCCCGAAGCGGTATCCGGCCGGCTGCATGATCATCATGTTGGCCGGGGTCGCCACCGGGGTCAGCAGGGCCGCCGACGAAGCCACGGAGATGCACATGAGGATCGTGATGGGGTTGACGCCCGATTCCCCCGCGATCGACAGGCCAATGGGGATGATGATCAACGCGGTGGCGGTGTTGCTGATCAACTGGCCGAGCACGGCCGTGACCGCGAAGATCGCGGCAAGCAAGAACAGCGGACCGGAATCCCCGACGGCCGAGACCATGCCCTCGGCGATCATCGTCGCGGTGCCGGTGGAGGTGATGGCCAGGGAGAGCGGGATCATGCCCGCGACGAGGATCAGCGTCTGCCAGGCCATCGAGCGGTGCGCCTGCCCGAGGGTGATGACGCGCAGCAGCACCATGGCGATGGCGGCGAGCATCGCGGCCATCGGGGCGGGGACTATGTTGGTGGTCAGCATCAGGACCATGGCCCCGAGCACGACCAGTGCCGGCACCGCCCCGGGGCCCAGCGGAACGGCCTGGCGCCGCACGGCATCGGGGGAATCCACGAGAATGACCTGGTGGTCGGCGGTGTGTTTGTCCAGGGCAGACCAGGCTCCCTGCAGCAGCAGGGTGTCCCCCGCGTTGACGCGGGCGCGGCCGAGGGTCGACGGGTGCCCGGGCCGCTGGTGGGAAAGCACCACCAGGGCGCCGCTCTCCGTGATCATGCCCGGGTACGCCTCGGTGCCCACCAGGTCCGAGCGCGGCGGCACCACCACCTCGGCAACGCCGAAGGAGCTGCTGATCAGCCCGCAGGTGGAATCCGCGGCCTGCACCAGGCCGTGGCGGGCCGCAAAGGCGTCGATGATGCCCTGCTCGCCGCGGACGATGATCTGGTCGCCCTCGGCCAGCAGCGGCTCCCTGCCGGGCTTCCCGGAGCGGTCCTGCACGCCGATCAGGAAGAGCCCCTCCGGGTGGTCGGCCAGCGGGTCGACGCTGGGCTGGCCGATGAGGTCGGATCCGGCCGGGACCTCCAGGCGGCTGAGACCGTCGTCCCCCAGGTGGTGGCGCATCAGCGTTTCCCCGTGGGAGCTGAGGTCGCGCGGAAGGGTGTCCGGGTCGCGCCGCGGGATCAGCTTCGGGCCCAGCCAGAGCGCCAGGCCGATGGTGCCGACGAGCAGCGGCAGGCCAACCAGCCCGAATTCGAAGAACCCGATGCCGCTGCCCGTGGAGTCCAGGGCCGCCTCGAGGATCAGGATGTTCACGGGCGACCCGGTGAGCACCAACAGCGAACCGGCATGCGCGGCAAAGGCCATGGGCATCAGCAGCTGGGCGGGTTCGCGCCCCAGCCGCACGGCCAGCACCACGACCATCGGCAGCAGCGCCGCCACCGCGCCGTTGACGCTGATGAAGGCGGTGAGCACCGCGGTGATGCCCATGGTCAGCACCAGCAGGCGGGTGCGGCTGGTTCCGGAGAAGCGGATCAGCAACCCGCCCAGCCAGGTGGTGATGCCGGCTGCGTCGATGGCCTCGGCGACGACAAAGAGCGAGGCGATCAGCACCACGGTCCCGCTGCCGAAGCCCGAGTAGGCGTCTTCGGCGCTGACGATGCCGGTGCCGAAAAGCGCCAGCGCCACGCCGAGCGCGACGATCTCCACCGGCAGCTTGTTCCAGATGAACGCGGCAACCGCCAAAGCAAGGATGATCAGGGTGGTTGTGCTGTCACTCATGGGGCAAACCCTAGTGCACGCCCGCCGGATCGCGGAGCCCTGCACGCACCCGGGCACAAAAACGGCGGGCCGGGGCGCGGAAACAAATCCGCGCCCCGGCCCGCCGGGTGATGCCTGTATGCCGGGACTATGCGCCCAGGCGTTCCTTCAGTCCGTCAAGTTCGGCCTGCAGGGACTCCGGAAGGGCGGCACCGAAGTTGGCGTACCATTCCTCGATGCTGGCCAGCTCGGTGATCCACTCGTCCTTGTCGACGGCGACAGCGGCCTCGACCTCGGCCGGGGTCATGTCCAGGCCGGTGAGGTCAATGGAGTCGCCGGTCGGAACGTAGCCGATCGGGGTCTCGCGGGCGTCCGCCTTGCCCTCGATGCGGTCGATGGCCCACTTCAGCACGCGGGAGTTGTCCCCGAAGCCGGGCCAGGCGAAGCCGCCCTCGGCGTTGCGGCGGAACCAGTTGACCAAGAAGATCTTGGGCAGGCGCGCCGGGTTGGCCTTGGACTCGATGGAATCCCAGTGGTTCAGGTAGTCGCCGGCGTTGTAGCCGATGAACGGAAGCATGGCCATCGGGTCGCGGCGGACGACGCCCACGGCGCCAGCTGCGGCTGCAGTGGTTTCCGAGGACAGGGTCGAACCCATGAAGATGCCGTTGGTCCAGCTGCGCGCCTCGGTGACCAGCGGGATGGTGGTCTTGCGGCGGCCGCCGAAGAGGATGGCGTGGATTTCCACGCCTTCCGGGCTGTAGTACTCCGGGGAAAGCATGTCGATCTGGTCGATCGGCGTGCAGAAGCGGGAGTTCGGGTGTGCCGCAACGCGACCGGAATCCGGGGTCCAGTCGTTGCCCAGCCAGTCGGTCAGGTGCGCAGGAGCCTCGTCGGTCATACCCTCCCACCAGACGCCACCGTCATCGGTGAGCGCAACGTTGGTGAAGATGGAGTTGCCCTTGGTGATGGCGCGCATGGCGTTGGGGTTGGTGGACCAGCCGGTACCCGGGGCAACGCCGAACAGGCCGTACTCCGGGTTGATGCCGCGAAGCTCGCCTTCCTTGCCGATGCGCATCCAGTTGATGTCATCGCCAAGGGTCTCGGCCTTCCAGCCCTCGATGGTCGGATCCAGCAGGGCCAGGTTGGTCTTGCCGCAGGCGGACGGGAAGGCGGCAGCCACGTTGTAGCTCTTGCCTTCCGGGTTGGTCAGCTTGAGGATGAGCATGTGCTCGGCCAGCCATCCCTCGTCGCGAGCCATCACCGAGGCGATGCGCAGCGCGTAGCACTTCTTGCCCAGCAGGGCGTTTCCGCCGTAGCCCGAGCCGTAGGACCAGATGGAGCGTTCCTCGGGGAAGTGCACGATCCACTTGTCCTCGTTGCACGGCCAGGCGACATCCTCGTCGCCCGGGGCCAGCGGGGCACCCACGGTGTGCAGTGCCGGAACAAAGAAGGCGTCTTCGGCTTCCATCTTCCGCAGCACGTCGTTGCCGATGCGGGCCATGATGCGCATGGAGGTAACGACGTAGGCCGAGTCCGAAAGCTCAACACCGTACTGTGGCTGCTCGGCGTCGAGCGGGCCCATCACGAACGGGATGACGTACATGGTGCGGCCACGCATGGAGCCTTCGAAAAGCCCGTTGAGCTTTTCCTTCATGACCGCCGGGGCCATCCAGTTGTTGGTGAAGCCGGCATCGTGCTCGTTTTCCGAGCAGATGAAGGTGCGTTCCTCAACGCGTGCAACGTCCTTGGGATCGGAGAATGCGGCGAAGGAATTCGGGAACGATTCGTGCGTGAGCTTCTTCAGGGTGCCTGCTGCAACGAGTTCGGCGGTCAGTCGATCGTTTTCTTCCTGCGTGCCATCTACCCAATAGACATGGTCAGGCTGCGTCAGTTCCGCGACTTCCTGCACCCAAGCTGCCAGCTTTGAATGCGTAGTCGGTGCTGCATCGATGACCTTCTGGTCCGAGCTCTCGCTCATGTCCATTCCCTCCATTGGGCTGAATTTGCAATAAGTCGATGCTAGGTTGCCAACCAAAACGAATCATGTGACTCAAGTCGCTAAAACTCGCGGAACAGGGTTAGGCTCAAGCTAAAACCGCTATTTTTCGCGACTTCAACCCCAACAGGTCCACATTTTAAGTGACGAAGGTCACGTAGACCGGTATACCTCAATATTTGAGACACTGCGCAATCATCGGTCCGGGCCTTTCGATTTTGCGTGAGTCGAATTCGTCTGTATAGTTGTTCGAGGTCGAGCCGCAAGGCAAGGACCGAATTGAATATGCGCCCATAGCTCAGCTGGATAGAGCGTCTGTCTACGGAACAGAAGGTCAGGGGTTCGAATCCCTTTGGGCGCACCAACAAGAAAAGCCACGAGAAATCGTGGCTTTTCTGTTTTTGGTTTCCATTCGCCCGCTTCGCAGTCACCTCACCGGGACAATTGCCGCCAGTCCCGGGCAAATGTCCCGGCCCCGCGTCAAGGCCTCATCCCGAGGACCAGTCCGTCGATGTTTTCCATCGGAACAGGGCCGTAGTCTCGAGAGTCGATGGACCGTTCCCGGTTGTCGCCCATGACAAAAACAGTCCCGGCGGGAACCTCGGTGCGCGGATAGTGGGTGCCGTCGATCGTGGCCAGGTCGACGAACGGCTCGGCCACGGGGGACGAGTCGACATACAGCACGGCATCATGGACCTCGATTTGCTGTCCTCCGACAGCCACTACGCGTTTGATCACGGGCGTGCCGTCCGCCGGGGACGGGAAGACCACCAGATCGCCGGAATGCACGCCGAAGAGTTCGGGCCCCGGCTTGAAGACAAAAACCAGACTGCCGGCCCGGACCGTGGGTTGCATGCTGTCCGAATCCACGGCGACCGGCTCCATGACCCAGAGCCGGCATGCCAGCGCCAGAAGCACCGCGATGATGACGGCGATGAAAACGCCCCTTCCCCGGCGCTGCCGGGGAAGGGGCAGCGCGCCGGGGCTGTCCGTCCTGGGCGCACTCATTCCGGCCCCGTTTCCGGGTCGAGCTTGGCCGGCGCGGCAAGGATCGGATCATTGGGGTCGGGGTCATTCACGCCCAGGCCCACCCGGAACTGGAACATCATGGAGTGGTCCTCGTGGACGAGGTTGTGGCAGTGCACCATGTAACGACCCTTGTGCGGACCGAATTGCATAATGACCTGGATTTTCTCGTTTTCACCGACGTACATCACGTCCTTCGGCCCCCGTTCCCAGGCCGCTGCCGGCTTCCCGTTGCGGCTCAGGATCTGGAAATCAACCAGATGGATGTGGATGGGATGGAACCAGCCTCCGGACTTGTTCTCGATTTCCCAGATTTCCACGCCGTTTAGCTTGGGATCCGCACCGGCGAGCTTGAAGTTGCTCGCTATGACGTCTTCCCAGGTCATGCCGCTGACGTTCCACGGCCCGTCCGGATCGCCCCGCTGCACCCTGAATTGGCGCTTTTTCTCCGCGTCATTCCTGGTCAGCCCCATCACATGGCTGTCCACCAGCGTGGTGGGGATGAAGTTCCACTTGGGGTCCAGCTTCATCTCCCGCTCGCTCGGCGGCGCGACGACATCGAATGCCATGATCTTGTTCGTATGGTCGAAGTCCCGGTTGTTCTCGTTGGACAGGTTCCGCAATTCGATCCGCTGGCCCGGCTTGTACTTGCCGAAGTCGATCAGTACCTCGTACCGTTCGGCCGATCCATGGCGCCAGTATTTGACGGCCTGGGTCCTCGGTATCAGCCCTCCGTCGGTGGCAACCACATGGACCGGGTCCCCCGTGCTCAGCGTCGGCCGGTATGAGCGCGAGACCGAGGCGTTGAGGATCCGGAAACGGTAAACCCGGGGCTGGACCTGCATCACCGGCCAGGGCCTGCCGTTGACGAGGACCACGTCTCCCCAGAGGCCGGAACGGTCCCGGTCGTCATAGCCAAGGCTGCCGTCCGCCGCGAACATCGCGTCGCTGATGACCAGCGGCACGTCGAAGGACCCCTGCGGCAGTAGCTCCCGTTCTTCCTTGTCATGCATGATGTACAGCGCGGCAAGGCCGGAATAGACGTTCTGGGCCGTGAAGTGGACGCCGTGGTCGTGGTACCAGAGCGTGCGTGCTGCTTGGAAGTTCGGGTAGAAATAATCCTTGTAGAACCCGGACAACGTCACGTCGCTCGCATAGCCGTCATACTGCGGCAGGGACGCCGAGCCGTGCAGGTGCGTGGAGGTCGCGAGCAGGTGGCCCAGCGTCGGGTGGTTTTTCGGCAGCTGGTTGCGCATATGCACCATTGAGCGCGTTCCTTGCTCCAGCTCGATGGTGGGGCCGGGAAAGATGCCGTTGAAGCCAAGGATGTTCGTCGTTTTGCGGGGCAGGATCTGCGCGGCCGCCTGGCTCATGGTGATCCGGTAATGGTTCACCTTGGCGCCGTCGGAGTCCGTCGAGATGGACTGCGGAGTCAGGACCGGCGGCCGGACGAACGCGGCCGCATATGGTCTGGGCATGTCACTGGACTTCAACTGGCTCGCAGACTTCGCGGAGACCGTGGAAATCGGCACCGTCACCAGACCGGCACCGATAATTCCAAGACCTCCAATTTTGATCAGGTCTCGCCTTGATACTGACATTTCGA
Source organism: Paeniglutamicibacter sp. NPDC012692 (assembly GCF_042901625.1). Lineage (NCBI taxonomy): Bacteria > Bacillati > Actinomycetota > Actinomycetes > Micrococcales > Micrococcaceae > Paeniglutamicibacter > Paeniglutamicibacter sp. NPDC012692. The sequence continues at coordinate 470,994 of NZ_JBIBDE010000003.1, read as the reverse complement.
GTCACCTCCCAATTGATGACTGATGTTTCGTGAAATGCAGACGATCAGTCACCGGAATGGTGCTCTTTACCGAGTGAGAGCCGGCTGCCGGTTGAGTCTTCGAGGACGAGGGCAATCGCCTTGTTCGGCAGCTCGAAAACCATCGTGGCACTGACGGATTCACCCTCGTCCACGAGCGTGGCTTCGGGTGATGACCACAGCGGGCCGGGCCGACCGGAACCGAGTCCGTCGACGATGAACCCAGCCGGGTCCAACCGCAGTCCACCGGGGTCCATGGCCGTGAACTGCACCTCGATACGCACCCTGTGGGCCCCCTCCTGGACATCTTGCCGAAGGCCGTCCACAGGAGAGGGGGGCTGCCATCCATCCAATTCCACCGGGACAATGCCGGTGATCATGGCTATGCCGCCGGGAACCTCCGCCGGAGCGCCCAATTGGACGCTCGGCTTGGCCTTGGCCGTGGTTACCAAGTAGCCGAATCCAATGGCGAGTATGGACAAAAACGCAAGGGGAATGACGATGAAGCGCCTCCGCCGGATCTTTCCCGGCCGGGTCTTGTGTTCCACACCAGTTCCCATGCCCGTGATGTTCCCAATACGACCTTGGGAAAACCCTGTTCTTCTTGTCCAAGGGTTTTCCTCGGGCACGTCCGTTACACGCCGCCGGAAATATTCCCTCCCCAGCCTCCCAGCCGCAGGTTGAAAATGAGCCCCTGGTTCAGCTGGATAGAACGCCTGTCTACGGAACAGAAGGTCAACGGCTTGGGTCCCTCATGGGAACGCCAACGAGAAAAGCCACGAGAAACCGTGGCTTTTCCGCTTTCGGACGCCGCCCGATCCGCTCGTTCACGACCTATCCTCGGGCCGGCTCCGCAGCCTTTGGGGAACAGATCCCGGCTGTTCGTTGTGCCGCTACCAGATGCCCGGCAGCAATCGCTTCGTGTATGACATGTACTGCCGATAGGGGTCGCCCAGCCTGGCGAGCAGGGCCGCTTCCTCGACGTGGATGCGGAAGATCAAGCCAATCGACGGCAGGGCCACGAGCACGAGCAGCGAAAGCCAATTTCCCAGCGACAGCCCCATGCCGGCGAATGCAAGCAGCAGGCCGGTGTAGCTCGGGTGGCGAACAAGCCTGTATGGGCCGGAGGTTACGACGTGCTGGCCCGAAACCACTCGGACATCCGCGGTAAAGAAGCGTCCCAGCGTCCGGATCGCCCACAGCCTGAACAGCGAGCCGGCAACAATGACGACGATCCCCAGGACGAACACGGACCACCTGGTGACGGGACTGGCAGGGGCGATCGTGGCTGCCAGCACCTGGTTGGAAACAGGAAAACCAATGCCGAACCCCAAGGCTGTCGTTAGTGCGACGACCAGCAACGATCCTCGGTCCAGCGAGGGCTCTCGGGGAGTGCTGTCTCCGCTCCACCACCCCGCGCCTCCCATCTGGAGATTGACCAAGACAAAGACGGCGAACGCCGCCACGAAGACCATTGCGGCAGGAAACGATTCGAACGGTAGCGGTTTCATTGGTTTTTCCCTCCACTGTGGTGGGCAGCCGCTCCATGGTTGCGGTCATTTTCCAGTGTGGCACGCACGCTTCGGAATCGGGATCTGGCGAAGTAGTTGTCAGGCGGCATGGAGAAACCGGCAACGAACAAGGTGACCTCCGACGACGCAATCTCGCTGCTGGCCACCGCCGCGGAGAAACCAGTCGCCGGAAAGACCTCGGCGACGCTGGCCCCGAAATGCCCCCCTCGTGCGGCAACGCCGAACGAGGCCAAATCCGGGATATCCACCCGCCCCGACGTGACGTCGCGCACTGTTTGCCATTTTGGATCGACCAGCGGGCCAAAGCTATGTATAGTTGTTCGAGGTCGAGCCGCAAGGCAAGAACCGAATTGAATATGCGCCCATAGCTCAGCTGGATAGAGCGTCTGTCTACGGAACAGAAGGTCAGGGGTTCGAATCCCTTTGGGCGCACCAACAAGAAAAGCCACGAGAAATCGTGGCTTTTCTGTTTTCCCACGGTCGGGTCCGGGGAAGGTTCAGGCCGCCATTCCCCCGGCGGCCCGCCGGACACGGGACAGGTGCGTTTGTGGCGCCCTGCCCTTCAGGCGCATCCCGCAGGCGGCCCGCAGGCGCCCGACAGGTGCTCCACCGCCTCATCGACCGCATCCAGCACCGCTCCGGAACGCAACGTTCGGAAGTGCCCGGACACCGGCAACTCAATGTTCAGGGCGCCGGCGAGCGCACTGCCGCCGGGAATATGCGGATCGAATTCCGGAAAGACGGACACCACCCGATCGTTGACGGCCTCCTGGTTCTTCAACGAGAGCAGGACCGCATCGGTGGGGGAAAAATGGCGGATGGTGCGCGAGAGCGTGTACCGGGCATAAATCGATCCGGAGAACGGAGTCCCGATGGCAACCAGCCCCATGATCTCCACCGGGTGGTGGCCGCCGGCATCGCCTTCGAGGGCGGCAGCGGCGTCGAGCATCAGGTACTTGCCGATCAGGCCGCCCTTGCTGTGCGCCAGCAGGATGCAGCGCTCGATGCCGTGTTCGGTGGACAGTGCGGCAAGCCTTTGCCTGACGATTTCGGCGGATTCCGGGATCGGACGCCTGTTGGTCCCCAGGCCGGGAACCGTGAAGACCCCGTGCCCCGCAGCGTTGAGCCGCTGCGCCGAGGGCTCCAGGAACAGCCACGTTTCATAGACCCCGGGCAGCAGGACGATGGCCGGAAGCGCCGGGTCCCCGTCCGCATAAGAGCTCGGGGCTTCGCGCCTGAAGACCGCGATCAGTTGCCGCCACCCGGCGTACAAGTAGTCCAACAGCCACCACCATGGGCGAAGCACCCGCTTCACGGCTGCCCCTGGTATTCCAGGTGCTCCACGATGTACCGGGCGACGCAGGCGCCGTCCTTGACCATGGTTTCGTGGCCGCGGCCGTCGACCTCCACCATCCGGGCGTCGGGAATCAACGCGGTGACCTCCTCGACCCAGCCGTGCGGGCAGACCGGGTCGCGGTTCCCGCGGACCACCAGCGTGTGGGCCTTGATCCGCGGCAGGGTTTCCTCCACGTCGTGGTCCATCATGCTTTTGAGTTTCTTGATGAACCAGCGCGGGCCGGTCTTTGCGTAGTTCTTCATCCCGATCACCCACACACGCGGGTTTTCCCCGAACAGGTCCTGGAGCATGCGCCACGTCTGTTTGGGGATCGACCGTTCATGCTGGTTGACCGTCGGCGCCACCAGCACCACCTCGGGGAACAGGTCCGGGCGTTGCGCCGCGGCCTCGGCGGCGACCTGGGTGCCCATGGAATGCCCCACCAGCACGGGCTTGCCCAGACCCTCGACCTCGACGAAGTCGATGAGGACCGCTCCCATTTCGGCCATGGTCAACGAGTGCTCCGGCTCCGGCGCATCCCCGAACCCGGGCAGGTCTATCGCGACCACCCGGCCATGTGCTTCCAGCGCGGTGCTCAGCTCGGCGAAGTACGAGATCCCCATGCCGATGCCGTGCACCAGCAGGAACGTGCGCCCCGCCGCGTCGTCCGCGTCCGTGTCCGTGTCCGTGGTGACCACCGTGTATCCGCCCGCTTGGACTTTTCGCACCGTCATCGTCCCAGTATTGCCGAGATCCCCCGGAATCCATCCGAACGCGGGTCCTGACGACGTCGAGCCGCCGGACTCGAACCGGACGGCGGCATGGCCCTAGGGAAGCGCCTGGGCCGCCAGACAGGTCGGGCTCTCCAGCTTCAGGCAGCTCAGCCGGCGGTCGGGCCTTCCGTCCTCGGCATTGAGCCCGAACGCCACGATGGTGTTGGAGAGCTGGTTTGCGACGAGCAGCGCCTGCCCCGACTGCACGTGGTGGCGCGGCCAATCGCCGGCGCACGATTCCTTGCCGATCGGCAGGGGCACGCCGTCGGCGCCGATCCCCATCACCGCGATCGATCCCGCGCCGCGCACCCCCACGTAGAGCCGGTTGGTCCGCGAATCCAGGGAGATCTCCGAGGGGTAGTGCTCGCCGGGGACGAAGTCGTCGCCCAGCGCGGTGCGCGAGCGAACTTCGTAGCCGCCCTCCGTGGTCAGGGCCAGCGTGATGATTTCGACGCTGTGTTCCGTGACCACGTAGATCAGGCCGGAGGGATGTTCAACCAGGTGGCGGGGGCCGTCGCCCTTGTTCAGGATGATGCGTTGGCGCAACGCCAGCTGCCCGGCCACCAGGTCCCAAACGCGCAGGCAATCGTGGCCCAGATCGGTGGTGATGATGCGGCCGTTGCGCAGCGTGGTGCTCTGGTGGGAACGCGATGCCCGCGGCGAGTGGCCATCCCTGGCATAGGGATCTTCCGAGGCGACGGCAAGGTGCGGGGTCCCCAACGAGCCGTCGGCGGCAATCGGGTATGCCAGGACCCGCCCGTCCCCGTAGCAGCTGCCGATCAGCGTGCCGCCCAAGGCGTCGAGCGTGAGGTGGCACAGCAGGGCGCCGGCGGCCACGGGTTTGCCCAGTGACTCGACCCGGTTGGAGGAAACGACCCGGTAGGTGGCTATTTCCCCGCGGTGCTCGAGCGCCGCATAGATGACGGGAAGCCCCGGGTGCGCGGTGATCCATGAAGGGGAATCGGCCGGGTGGGCCAACCCAAGGTCATGAAGCGACCCGTTGCGATACTCGATCGCACGTATTCCTTGGCTGGTTCCGCCTCCATCGGGCGAATAGGCGCCGACCCAATACTGGATACCCATCTAATAATCTTCCCGCGGCGGAACACTCCCGGTGCCATCGGTTGCCAATCGATACGTGATTGTGTCGCCCCGGGCCGCCGAATCACAGGAGAGTGTCAAAACAGACACTGACACTATTTGAACTGACCGGTCAGTTTGATTTACGCTGGTCTTGTGCTTATCGCTAATTCGCTGGCCATCGCCGGACGCCACCAACCACTGCTGGAACCAACCAGCCTCGCCGTTGCCCGCGGACAGCTCCTGTTGGTGCAGGCCGAACCGCAGCCGACCCGCACCGCACTGGCTCTGGGCCTGAGCGCGCGCATGCGCCCCACCTCGGGCAGCGTCGGATGGTCGGGCAACACCGCGCTGCGTTCGGTGCGACGGATCAGCGCCCTGGTCGACTCCCCGGAAATCAACGAACCCGAGGCACACCTCAAGGTCCGGGACCTGGTGGCGGAGGACTTGGCCCTGCAGCCCGGCCCGCGCTGGCGACGCAGCAGCATCGACTCCTGGATGGAACGCCACCGGATGGACCACCTGGCCGACTCGTGGCTCGACGTGATCGACCCGCTGGACCGGCTGGCCCTGCTGACGCACCTGGCGCTCGAAGACCACCGCGTTGAGCTTGCCGTCTTCGACTCCCCCGACCGGCACGGCATCCCCGAGGAAGCCTGGATCGACTACCTGCAAACGGTGGCCGGCGGCCGACGCTCCCCCGCAGTGGTTGCCATCGCGACCCGCATCCCGCTCTGGTGGGAGGGCGCCGTCGCCTACGCAGGGACGACCCAACAGCATCCCGCGTTCGAACCGCCGGCGGCCACCGACGCGGAAGGGACCGGCTCGGAAGCCGCGACCGCGGATCCCGAGCCGGACATGGAAGAAGTTCCGGCCGCACCGGAAACCACAGTCTTTTCAACAGCATCGAAGGAATCCCGATGACCACGCTGCGCCTGGCGCTCTCCGAACTCAAGCGCATGACCTCCGGCCGCCTGCCGCGGCTGGCGATCATCGCCATGTGCTTGGTCCCGCTGCTCTACGGCGCGCTGTACCTCTACGCCAACTGGGACCCCTACGCGCACCTGCACAACGTCAAGGCCGCGATCGTGAACCTCGACAGCGGCTCCGAGCAGGACGGCAAGAAGCTGCAGGTCGGCGACGACGTCACCCAGGAACTTCTCGATGACGGCACCTTCGGCTGGACCGTGGTGAACTCCGAGGCCGAGGCCGAAGCCGGCGTCGCCAGCGGCGACTTCGCCTTCGCGATGACCATCCCCAAGGACTTCTCCGCGAACCTCGCCTCCCCCGGCGACTTCGAGAAGGCCAAGCAGGCCATCCTGAAGATCACCACCAACGACGCGAACAACTACATGGTCGGCACCTTCGCCGACAAGCTCGCCGGCCAGGTCCACAACACCGTGGCCAAGGAGGTCGGCACCCAAACGGCCGACGCCCTGCTCACCGGCTTCTCCGACATCCACACCAACATGGTCACGGCCGCCGACGGCGCCGGAAAACTCCACACCGGAACCGTGAAGCTCTCCGACGGCGTGGGCACCCTGGCCGACGGCGTGGGTTCCCTCGACGAAGGCGCCACCAAGCTGGACACCGGCGCCGGGGACCTGGGCAACGGCGCCAACACCCTGCACGAGGGCACCTCGTCGCTGGTTTCCGGCCAGCAGAAGCTGGCCAAGGGAGCAGGCGACCTCGCCGACGGCACCGGCACGCTGGCCGACGGCACCAAGGAACTCAACGCCGGATTGGGCGAGCTCAAGTCCAAGACCAAGGAGCTCCCCGCCAAGACCGGCCAGCTGGCCGACGGCGCGGACTCCGCGGCCAAGGCCTCCGAGAAGCTCGCGGCCGGCGCGGCGCAGGTCGCCGCGGGCAACAAGGCCCTGAATGACAAGGTCGCCCAGGCCGCGGACACCATCACCGCCCTGGAAAAGGACGCCGAAACTCGCCTCGACGCGGCCAAGGCCGCGCTCGATGCCCGCACCGCCGAACTCATCAAGACGGGCGTCATCACCCAGGCCCAGGCCGACGAGCTCGAGGCCGCGCTCAGGCAGGCCGCCGGCTCCAGCGACATCGAATCCCAGGTGGCCGACACCAAGAAGCAGCTGGCCACCGCCCAGTCACAGATCTCCGCCCTCGCCGACGGCTCGGCGCAGGTCGCCGACGGCGCCAAGCAGCTTTCCGGCGGCCTCTCCACCCTGGCCGACGGGACGGACCAACTCGCCGGGGCCATGCCCGCACTCAAGACCGGCATTTCCGACGCCGCGGCCGGGGCATCCAAGCTCAACGACGGCGCGCAGGCCCTGGCATCCGGGGCCGGCACGCTGGCCGGAGGCCAGAAAGACGCCCTGGCCGGGGCCAAGAAGCTCGACACCGGGGCCGGTTCCCTGGCCGCCGGCGCCAACACCCTGCACGAGGGCACCGGCACGCTGGTGGCAGGCGTGAAGGACCTCGGCGACGGCGTGGGCGAACTGGGCTCGGGCGCCACCGAGCTCAAGGACGGGTCCGGGGAACTGAGCACCAAGCTGGCCGACGGCAGCGGCGAGGTGCCCCACCCCGACGCCGCGACGCGCGAACAGATCTCCTCCGTCATGGGCGATCCCGTGGACATCGCGCGCACCGACCAGGCCAAGGCCAGCGTGTACGGCGAGGGCCTGGCCCCGTTCTTCATGACCCTGGCCATCTGGATCGGCGCCTTCATCCTGGTGCAGATCATGCGCCCGATCACCAAGCGCGCGCTGGCCTCCAACGCCTCAGACTGGAAGATCGCCATCGGCGGCTGGCTGCCGTTCCTGGGCATCTCGATGATCCAGGGCACGATCCTCTACGTGGTGGTGCTCTTCGGCCTCGGCCTGAACACCGCGCACCCGTGGATGACCTGGGGACTGTTCATGCTGGCGTCCATGGCGTTCACGGCGATGATCCAGGGCATCTGCGCGCTGCTGGGCACCCCCGGCAAGCTCGTGGTGCTGGTGCTCATGGTGCTGCAGCTGGTTTCCTCCGGCGGCACGTTCCCGTGGGAAACCACCCCGGAGGCCCTGCACGTGGCGCACCGCTGGCTGCCCATGGGGCACGTCGTCACCGGCCTGCGCCACCTGATGTACGGCGCGGACCTGTCCGTGCTCGGGCCCATCGTCGCGGGCCTGGTCGGCTACACGATCCTGGGCCTGGTTGCCAGCACGATCGCAGTACGGTTGCATAAGACGTGGACACTGAAAACACTTCACCCGGAGCTGAGCGCATGACCGAGACCTCCTCCCCACGCACCCGCGTGCGGGTCACCGATTCGAAGCACCGGCTCTTCAGCGCCTCGATGGAGCTGATCGGCACCCGCGGGCACCGGGAGGTGAGCGTCGACGAGATCGCCAAGGCCGCCGGGGTCTCCAAGGGCACCGTGTATTACAACTTCGGTTCCAAGGGCGAACTGATCGGCGAGCTGCTGAACTACGGCGCGGCGATCCTCTTCGAGCGGCTCGAGGACGGGGCCCGGGACGCCGATGCCGACCGCGGGCTGCGGCTGATGGTCGCCAGCGCGCTGGAGTTCATCGCCGAGTACCCATCGTTCGCGCAGCTGTGGAATTCCGAGCAGTGGCAGGCCCAGAGCGAATGGGCCGAGTCGCTGGCCCAGATGCGCCACGAGGTCATCTCACTGGTGCGCACGGCGCTGGAGCGGATGGCCGCCGACGGGCCACCGGCCCCGGGCTCGCCCGGGGTGGACCTCGACGTCCTGGCCACCGCCGTCTTCGGCGCCGCGTTGATCCTGGGCAGGGACCGGAACGTCTTCCACCCCGAGCGCAGCGTCGGGTCCTGCGTGGAGGCCGTCATGGCATTCACGGCGCCACTGCGCTAGGTTTCGCCTCCCCCGCCGCCAGCGGCTTTGCACGCGGCCCGAAGCGCAGCGTCCCGACGGCAACGCCCAGGACCAGCACCGCGGCCCCGGCGATTTCCAGGGCGTTCGGGTATTCGCGGAGCACCAGCGCGGCGCTTCCCATGCCGATCGCGGGGATCAGCAGGGTGAAGGGCACCACCTTGGCGGTTGGGTACCTGCCCAGCAGGGTGTTCCAGATGCTGTACCCGACCAGCGATGCCACCAGCGCCGTGAAGGCCACTCCCCACCAGGTTTCCGGCCCCATGGTGGTCAGCGCGTCGCCCACGGCCACCGGCCCGTCGAGCAGCAGCGAAAGCCCCAGCATCGGGATCGGCACCCAGAGCGCCGAATGCACCACCAGCCCCAGCCCGGAGGCACCCGCGGCGGAACGCGAGATGACGTTGCCGACGCCCCAGCTGAACCCCGCGGCGATGCAGATCAGCAACGGAAGCAGCACGCCGGCCAGCGCGGCGCCCTCGGGCAGCGAGGCAACCCGACCAAAGCCGACGACCACCAGCCCGGCGATGCCCAGGGCGGAACCCAGGATTTGCTTCCGGGTGGGGTACTCGCGCAGGAAGAGCGCACCGAGCCCGATGGTGAAGAACATCTGGGCCTGCAGGACCACCGGCGCGAGGCCCGCGGGCAGTCCCAGGTGCATGGCCGTGAAGAGCAGCCCGAACTGGCCCGCGCTCATGGTCAGCCCGATGCCTGCGACAACCTTCCAGCTGACATTGGGTTTCGGCACGAAGAACACCAACGGGAAGGCGACCGCGGCGAAGCGCAGCGCCACAAACACCAGAGGCAGGGTGTCGCGCAGCCCCAGGTCGATGAACAGGAAGTTCAGTCCCCAGAGCAGGGCGACGAGCAGGGCAAGGAGGGTATCGCGTGGTTTCACATGCCCACCTTCCCACCGAATGACCATGTAGCACCAGCTTCGAATCCTTCATGGTTTCTTGTAGCATCGCTTCATGATCGATTTGCAGGCACTGCGTTCGCTCGTGACTATCGAGCGGTACGGGTCGGTGATCGCCGCGGCCGACGCGCTCGGCTTCACGGCTTCGGCCGTTTCCCAGCAGATCAAGAAGCTTGAGCGAGCCCTTGACGCCCCGGTGCTCGAACGTCAGGGCCGGGGCGTTCGCCTGACCGAGCGCGGCCGCCTGCTGGTCGCGGAGGGCGGCCCGCTGCTGCGCGAGCTGGAACGGGTGACAACGCTTGTCGAGTCCCCCGTGCTGGCCAAGCGCAGGCTGAGGGTCATCGCGTTCTCCACGGCGATGCGCGGGCTGGTCGCCCCGGCGCTGGCCCTCTACCAAGCCAGCGGGGCCCGGCACGCACCGCTGGAAACCCAGCTGCGCAGCGTCGAGCCGGAGGCCGCGGTGCAACAGATCGCGCAAGGGGATGCCGACCTGGCAGTGGTGCACAACTGGAGTTCGATCCCGCTGGCCACTCCCGCGGGCGTGCGCGCCCAGCCCCTCGGCTTCGACGAGGCAGACGTCGTGCTCCCGGCGAACCACCGGCTGGCCTCCCAACCCGCCCTCGACCGCGGCGAGCTCGTCGACGAGCCCTGGGCGGCAACCCCGGCCGGGGCCATCTGCCACGAGGCGCTCATGCGGCTCTTCGCGGACCTGGGCGTGGTGCCGCGCGTGGTGGCCGAGGACCCGGAGTTCGCGACGCTCGTTGCACTGGCCTCCGCCGGGGTGGCGGTTGCACTGGTCCCCCGGCTTGGCCGCGGCCCGCTGGATGCCTCGGTGGTGGCCCGCCCGCTGCGCGACGTGCCGCAACGGCGCATCATCCAGGTGATCTGCCGCGATTCAATGGCCAACTCGCCGGCCGTCACCGAGCTCACCGGGCTCCTGCGCGACGTGTTCGACCGGACCGAGGGCCTGGTCGGCGGGCAGGAAGCCGGCGGGCCGGGCACGGTTCAGCAGGTTTAGCGCGGCACCACGAAGTTGGTCACCCGCATGTCGCGGCCGTCGATCTCGGCCCACGGCTTTTCCGTTTCCATGACCGTGAGGCCCAGCGTCGGGTAGTTCATGGCGAGCTCGTAGACGGCTTCCTCGTCCGAGTCGACGCTTGCCAGCCGCATGGCCAGCTCCTGCAGGACCGGCTGGTGTCCGATCACCATGAGCGTGGTGACGGTTTCCGGCGTTTCGTTGATGATCGCGCAAAGCCTTGCGGCCGAGGCGCCGTAGACGCGTGAATCCAGGTACGGGGTCGGGGCCTTGTCGCCCAGCTCGGAGATCACCCAGGCGCAGGTCGAGCGCGTGCGCAGGGCGTCGGAGGTGACGATGAAGTCCGGCACCACGTCGTTCTCGCGCAGCCAGGCACCGGCCGCCGGCGCCTCGCGGTTTCCGCGCGCGGCCAGCGGACGGTCGTGGTCTCCCACGCCCATGGGGTAGTCGCTCTTGGCGTGGCGCAGCAACACGAGGCGTTTCAGGTGGTGGTCACTCATGTACCCAGCTTAGGCCGGTTAAACGCCGTTGGGGGCGTCGCATCAACGGATGCGACGCCCCCAACGGGATGGAACCTGGAACTAGATGGTGTATTCCGGGGCGGCCCAGACGACGACCTCGGGGTGCTCGTAGAAGCGGTAGCCCTGGCCGCGCACGGTGCGCACGGTGTTGGCAAGGCGGCCCAGCTTCGAGCGCAGGCGACGGATGTGCACGTCGATGGTGCGCTCGTTGGGGACCTCTTCGGCGTTGCGCCACAGGTTGGTAAGCAGCTCGTCGCGGCCCACGGTGCGGGTGCCGTTTTCAACGAGGTAGTTCAGCAGCTCGAATTCCTTGAACGTGAGGTTCAGGGTCTCGCCGTCGAGGTGGACCTCGCGGCGGGACAGGTCGATCAGCACGCCGGAGGGGCGCGGTGCTGCCGGACGGGCGTCGGCGCGCGGGCGTCGGTTGACCGTGGGGTCACCCAGCGCGTGGCGGACGACGTCAATGTTCTCGCCCTGGGCGCTGGCCGGGGCCAGTGCAACGGCCGCGTGGGTCTGCGCCTCCGGGGAGAGCGTGGCCAGGAAGGCGCGAACCTGGGTGGCCAGCTTGCCCAGGGAGGTTCCCTGCGCCTGCGCCACCGATTCGTCCAGGCCGACGTACAGCACGAAGCCGCGGGCGGTGGTGTCGTTGGCTACAGGCTGCGGACCCGGGGTGCCGTTCGGGGCAACGATCGGGGTTGGAGCGGTCATCGGTCGAGTCTCATGGGCAGCTGGCACCGCATGGAGCTGGCGATAGCCGGCCGGGGCGTAGCCGCCGGGAGTCGTCGTGCGCTGCGCTGCTGCGGCGCGGGACTGGGCGTTGCGGATGGAGACATGGACGTATCCGGACGTAACCGACATGCTGCTTTACCTCTAACTCGTGTGAATGCCACGGAATGGCGCGAATGCTTAGGTGTCCCCAAACCGCCGGTGCGGAATCGGGACCGATGCGAGTTTCACTGAGCGTCGAAATAGGTTCGACACTCAGCTGGGCATTCGACAACAGCACTGGAGGTGAGTGATCACCACGCCTCCGCGGAGGCCCTGGGTTGCTGTTGCTGCGCTATTCACAATGTTCAGTTTCCTCGTAATAAACGGAACCCGCAAGTAACAAACTTCGATTCCGTCCACATGTTGAGACAAACCGTACCGAAAGTGACCATCATCACATTGCACAGATATGCAATAGCTAAGCCGTACACGGCACGGTATGCCCGGTCTTTTACAAATTCATGTGCAGAGTGATCAATCAAGCGTATAACCCTGCAATCGTGGGCAGTCTTACACCCGGAAAAGAATCCATACAACGGGCAATTCAACCGCCCGGTTTAGAAACGCCGCGCACGCCCCGTACGGCAGGCAATAAGCTGTAGTCGACACGGTTCACAGGCCGCTCACAGAGTCATCACAGTCGCGACCTACACCCCGGATGGAGAGTAGAAACATGCCAGCCTCACGCTTTTCTCCCACCCAGTTGCCCCGCCTCACCCACCCGGACGGAACCCCCATCCGCGTCCTGGTGGTTGACGACGAACCATCGCTTGCCGAACTGGTCTCCATGGGCACACGCATGCTCGGCTGGGAAGCAACAGTTGCCCACGACGGGCCAAGCGCCGTCGAAGCGGCACGCGCCTCCACCCCGGACGTCTTGGTGCTGGACTGGATGCTGCCCGGTTTCGAGGGCCCGGAGGTTCTGCGCAAGGTCCGCATGTTCCTTCCCGAGGTGCCGGTGCTCTTCCTGACCGCCAAGGATGCCGTCGAGGACCGCATCGAGGGGCTCGGCATCGGGGCCGACGACTACGTGGCAAAGCCCTTCAGCCTCGAGGAAGTCCTGCTGCGGCTGCACAAGCTGGTTGAACGCTCCGGCGCCAGCGCCGCCGACACCGCCGAACTCGTCGTGGGCGACCTGGTGCTCAACACCGATTCGCACGACGTCACCCGTGCCGGTGTTCCCATCAGCCTGACCGCCACGGAATTCGACCTGCTTTCCTACCTGATGCTCAATGCGCGCCGGGTGGTTTCCAAAGCCCAGATCCTGGACAACGTGTGGCACTACGACTTCGGCGGCCAGGCCAACATCGTGGAGCTGTACATCTCGTACCTCCGCAAGAAGATCGAGGCCGACTGGCCCCCGATGATCCACACGGTGCGCGGCGCCGGATACATGCTTAAGCCCGCACAATGAGCAACCACGCACGGCCCCGCCTGACGCAGCCGGCGGAACCCGCACCGGAGAAGGATTCCGTCGGCCTCCCGGCCGCAGGCACTACCGAGGCTCCTCCTGCTGCTCCGGCCGATCCCCCGACGTTGCCCAGCACCGCGTCCGCACCCGACGAGACCGGCAAGGATCTCCCCCGTGCGAATCCGCAGGGGGTGCACCCACTGTCCGGGCGCTTCGGCCACCTCACGCTGCAGCGCCAGCTCTTGTTGGCTCTCATTGGATCCCTCGCGATGATTTGCGCGGTGATCGGCCTGCTCATCAACGCCGGCATGCGCCAGACCCTGTCCAGCCAACTCAACGAACAGCTCAACAACGCGGCCGACCGTGCCCAGGCTTACTCCCGCTCGCAGGGCCACCCGGCGAATCCGGCGCCCCTTTTTGCGCCCGGCCAGGCCTCTGGAACCCTCAACGCCAAAATCGTCTCCGGCTACCTGTTCGCCGCCGGCGTGCTGGACGAGAAAACCGGCGAGCGCAAGGACCTCGTTGACGCGGACACGCTACCGCTTTCCCAGCTCGTGGTCGGCGCGCCTCCCGTTGTCAGGCACCTGAGCATCGGCGACTACCTGCTGACTGCCCAGCTCGATCCGGCAAACGGCGGCGTCCTGATCACCGGCCTCCCCTTGGAGCCAAACGAACGAACCATCGCATCCCTGACGTGGCTGACCGTGATCATCTCGGTTGCCGGGTTGGCCGCCACCGGGCTGATCGGCTCGATCATCATCCGCCGCTCGATGGCCCCGCTCAAGCGCGTCTCCGCCGTGGCTTCCTCGGTGGCCAATGCCGAACTCGATTCCGGCACAGTGGCCCTGGAAGTGCGGGTAGCGCCGGAGGACTCCATTCCCGGCACCGAATCCGGCGATGTCGGCAACGCGCTCAACGCACTGCTGGACAATGTGGCAACCGCCTTTGCCGCCCGCGAACAGTCGGAGGAACAGATGCGCCAGTTCGTGGCTGACGCTTCCCACGAGTTGCGCACCCCGCTCTCGGCCATCCGCGGCTACACCGAGCTGATCAGCGCAACCGAGCATTTCAGCGAGGACGGCCAGCGCTCGCTGAACCGCGTGCTGGAGCAAAGCACCAGAATGAGCTCGCTGGTTGAGAACCTGTTGCTGCTGGCCCGACTGGATGAGAAACACCAGCTCAAGAAGGCTCCGGTGAACCTGGGTCAGCTGGCTTCGGAGATCACCGAGGACTTCCGCATCACCACCCCCGACCACCACTGGGTCACCCGGGTGCCGGAAACCCCGGTCGTGGTCTCGGCCGACGCCAGCTCGCTGCGCAGGGTCATCACCAATCTGCTGGCCAACGCCCGCAAGCACACCTCGGCGGGAAACACCGTCACGGTGGCACTGGACATCGACTCCGCCGCCCATGAGGCAGTGCTTCAGGTCGAGGACACCGGGGAGGGCATCGACGCAGCGTTCCTGCCCCACGTCTTCAAGCGCTTCACCCGCGCCGATTCCGCACGGTCCGGGGCAGACGGCACCACCGGACTGGGCCTGCCCATCGCGCAAGCCATTGCGGAGGCCCACGGCGGCACCATTTCCGTTGCTTCGAAGCCCGGCCAGACGGTCTTCACCGTACGTCTGCCATTACCCTCCGAAGTTCCGCCCAAGCCAGCGAAATCCACCAAGCCGTCCAAGTCCTAGCCTCCGCCGGGCGCAGGTAAATCGCGGGATACGCCGCTGTGGGAACTAGAATCCGGTCATGCCCGTAATTTTCCTGCCGATGACCCCGGCCGATACCGAGGACGTCATAGCGTTCCTCACCTCAAACAGGTTTCCTTTCCATGTCCAGGCTGCGCCAGAAGCCCAATCCGTGCGGTCTGGCGTCGAAAATGGCAGGTTCTGGAATGCGGACACCCAGGGGTACTGGGTTCTCGTGGATGGCCAGCGCCTCGGCATCGTCGCGCTTGAGGATCTGCAGGAAAGCTCCCCGCTGTTCGACCTGCGCCTGGCTGAAACGCATCGCGGTAAGGGCCTTGGTGTGGAAGTCGTCCGTGGGCTCTGCGATCTCGTCTTCACCACGATGCCCGGTGTCCTGCGCTTTGAGGGGCAAACCCGCGAAGACAACGTAGCGATGCGCAAGACCTTCTTGCGGTGCGGTTTCCTCAAGGAAGCCCATTACCGTCTGGGATGGCCGACCGAAGACGGTGGGCATGTCGCCTCCACTGCCTACGCGATCCTGCGCCAAGACTGGCAGCACGGAACCGTGACCACGTTCGACTGGGAAGAGATCGACATCCAACCGTCCTGATCCTGCATCCGGCTTAAACACCGTGGCGCCCGTTCCCACCCCCAGCTCGGGGAATCAGGAACGGACGCCACGGTCCAAAAACTGCGGGGCTAGTGTGCCACGCCGTACAGGCGGTCGCCGGCGTCGCCGAGGCCCGGAACGATGTAGGAGTTCTCGTCCAGCTTCTCGTCCAGGGAAGCGAGCACCAGATGCACCTTGTCGTTGTCGCCGTAGGCTTCCTCCAGGCGGGCCAGGCCCTCCGGGGCGGCGATCAGGCAGATGCACGTGACATCCTCAGCACCGCGGTCGAAGAGGAACTTGATCGACTCGATCAGCGTGCCGCCGGTGGCAAGCATCGGGTCGAGTACGAACACCTGGCGGCCGGTCAGGTCCGACGGGAGGCGCTCGGCGTAGGTGATGATGTCGAGGGTTTCCTCGTTGCGGGCCATGCCCAGGAAGCCGACCTCCGCGGTCGGAACCAGACGGGTCATTCCCTCGAGCATGCCCAGGCCGGCGCGCAGGATCGGCACCACCAACGGGGTCGGCTTGGCGAAGGCGATGCCCGTGGTCACTGCCACCGGGGTCTCGATCTGGACCTGGACGGTCTTGACCTCGCGCGTTGCCTCATAGGCCAGCAGGGTCACCAACTCGTCGGTCAGCTGCCGGAATACCGGCGACGGGGTGTTCTTGTCTCGAAGGACCGATACCTTATGGGCCACCAACGGGTGGTCAATTACCTGTACGCGCATGAAGCAAAATCTACCAGTCTGATCTGGGAAAAATCCTGTTTTCACCGCTCCAATCGCCGTGATTCCCGCCATTGACCGCCACGTCGGCCGAGCGGACAATGGGCACCAGACCGGGCCGGTCATGACCCGGACAAAACCCGAAGCAGGCATCATGGACACCACCCACCCGCTTCCGGCATCCGCACTGCGGTCGCTGTCGGCATCACTGCACGGCATGCTCATCACCGGTGCCGACCCCGAATACGGCGAGGCCCGTAGCGTTTGGAACGCCATGATCGACAGGCACCCCATCCTCGTGGTCCGCGCCGCCGACGTCGCGGACGTCTGTCTCGCGCTGGCCTTCGCACGGGACCATCGGCTGCCGTTGGCGATCCGTGCCGGCGGGCACAACGTGGCCGGCTTCGGCACCGTCGAGCACGGGCTGGTGCTGGACCTGCGCGCCCTCAACACCGTGCACGTGGACCCCGCTGGGCAACAGGTGAGGACCGGCGGCGGCACGCTGCTCGGCGAACTCGACCGGGCAACAAGCGTCCACGGGCTCGCGGTTCCCGTCGGCGTCATATCGCAGACCGGCGTGGCAGGGCTGTGCCTCGGAGGCGGCCTCGGATGGCTCACCCGGCCCCACGGGCTTACCGTGGACAACCTCCTCGCTGCCGACCTTGTCACGGCCGAGGGCGAAGTGCTCCACACCGATGCCTCCACCAACCCCGAGCTGCTCTGGGGGCTCACCGGCGGGGGCGGCAACTTCGGCGTCGTCACCGACTTCACGTTCAAGGCCCACCCGCTGCCGGAAACCCTCTACTCCGGGAACCTGATTTACCGGGTGGAGCACTGGAAACAGGCACTTCGCGCTCTGCGTGATTGGGCGCTGGCGCTGCCCGACCCGATGACCGTCATCGTCAGCGTGCTGGTGCCGCCCGCCGACTGGGACCTGGGCACCAAGAGCATCCTCGTCGTCGGGTTCCTCTGGGCCGACCCCGACCATGCTGCCGGTGTAGCCTGCGTGGAGGATTTCACCGCCAAGGCGCCCCCGGATGAGCAGGAGGTCTCTCCCGCGTCATGGCCCGCATGGCAATCGTCCATGGACGCGCTGTTCCCCAAAGGCGTGCGCGCCTACTGGAAGAACTCCGCGTTCGACGCCCTGTCCGACGATGCCATCGAGGTGCTCGTCGCCCACGCAACGCAACTCGACTGGCCTGGCACGGCCTTCGACATCCACGTCATGGGCGGCGCCATGGGCCGGGTCCCCCTCGGCGCCACGGCTTTTCCGGACCGGTCCTCCCCGTTCTGGCTCAACATCTACGGGTTCTGGAACGACTCGAACCGAGACGCCCACCATGTGGCCTTCATCCGCGGGTTCCACCGCGAGATGCAACGCTTCTCCAGCGGCGGGGAATACACGAATTTTTCGAGCAGCGACGATCACTTTCCCCGCGGGTTCGACGCACTGGGCGTGTTCGGCGAGGAAAAGCTTGCCCGGCTCACGGCGCTCAAGGACCGCTACGACCCGAACAACCTCCTGCGCTTGAACCACAACATCGTCCCGCCCCGCGCGGAGGGGTGAAACCACCCTCATCCAAGTACCGGCGCTCCAACCCTTGGGTGCCTGCTCCCGGCGGGCTGCGCTTCGGCGTGCGGCCAAACTAGACTTGGCCGAGTGATTCCTGAACTACCCAGCCACCGCGACCTCATGGGCCTGGCCCTGGACGAGGCGCGTGCCGCCCTCGCCACCGGAGACGTCCCCATTGGCGCCCTCATCCTGGGCCCCGACGGGCAGGTCCTTGCCACCGGACGCAACGAGCGCGAGGCCCACGGGGATCCCACCGCCCATGCGGAAGTGATCGCGATCCGCGCCGCCGCCGATGCACTGCGTGCCGCGGGAAACGACGATGGCTGGCGGCTCGAGGACTGCACGCTGGTTGTCACTCTGGAGCCCTGTGCCATGTGCGCCGGGGCGATCGTGCTCGCCCGCATCCCCAAGGTCATCTTCGGCGCCTGGGACGAGAAAGCCGGTGCTGTCGGCTCGGTGTTCGACATCCTGCGCGAGCCGCGGCTCAACCACTGGGTCGAGGTCTACCCCGGTGTTCGGGAAGAAGAATGCGCCAAGCTACTTACTGATTTCTTTCGCGCCAAGCGGTAGGCCCGAGCCGGCCCGGCAAGTAGTGATCAGCCCGCCGGCAGCCGATTCGGCTCAACCTCGACGGCCAGGTACCTGAACTGCCCAAGCCCCTCGACGGGCGGGGCATAGTCGTCCCATCGCAGGTCGTAGTTCCCTTGCAGGGTCCGCGTCTTGTCGTGATCGATCCGGCCCGCCCAGGCCCGGATGTCATTCAGCGTCGTGCCCTCGTGCAGCCGGAATTCCTGATCCTGGCTTGCCTGGCCCGTCCGCGCGGACTCACTCCACAGCGCCCGCGCGTTGGAAATCAGAAGCGCCAGGCCGTTGCCTGCTGGACTTGCCTGACAGAACCTTTCAAGGCGGGAAATGTCGTGTACGAACCCATGGCGGAGCAAGTCGTCCGCGCCCTGCCCGCGGAGGTTGAATTCCTCGCCTCTGAGATCCTTCCCTTGCCCCGCAGTCGGATAGAACTTGAACTCGACTGCTGTGCTCCCTGCATGCGTGAAACAGAGCATGTCCAGGACTTCCCTGGCCTCACCGACGCCCTGTTGCCTCATCTCCATGCGGACCTTTACCCGTGGATCAAGCTTCCATATCGCTCGACCGAATGCGTGCTGCAAGTCGCCTTCGGAATGAAACACCTGACGTTCCTCGGACAGCTGCCGCATCACGGACTGCAAGGGAATTCTTCCTGCAATCAACATATTTCAGGCCCCTATTCGGTTACCGGGCTATGCACCCTGAGAGCTCATTTACTCCGCAACTTATCCAAAGCGGCGATGTTCTTCAAGCGTGACTTTGGCGAATCCAAGCTAAACGACCTGAAGTCCCCCAAGTCCTCTCCGATCCATGCCTGAACCTCGGCAATGCGTTTCAGAACCTTCTCGCTCGCCGGCTCGAACGTCCACCATGCGATTCGTTCATTTTCCGGATCGTATTGCCACAATCCGATGATTCTTCCGCGGTCCACGATCGGATGGTCGGACAAATCGGCTGCCAAGGCGGATCCGCCCATCCCCGTGACGGCGGCCCGACCCACGGCGTCGAAAGCGTCGATCGAGTTCCGGCGAAGCAGCATCAGGGAATCCGACCCGGCCAGCAATTGCACATCTTCATCGGCTGGCACTTTGAACGCGGCCATCAAGGACACGTCTTCCGGCATCATCCACAGCATTTCGTCGCCGGCGGTCTTCACCTCAACCGCATCGATCGCGTCCAGCGCGGCCTTGGTCTGCGCAACGGTAAACGCCGTAAACCAACGGATCTGTCCCGTCGTCGCCCCTCCGGTCCATCCCAGGAATCTCTCCACCATCCGCGACCGCACCACATCGTCGCTCTCCCCCGTGGCCGGAAGCTCCCACGCCACGTACGAGTAGCGCTGTTGGTCCAAGCGGCCGTTCACCGGGACCCGTCGGATTCGTCCGTCCGCCTGCAGCAACCCCAGCGCCGCGGGCAAGGTCGTTGTGGCGCCCTTCTTCTTGCCTTCCTCACCCATGTTGCGAACCTGGTCACCCAGCACGTCCTTGAGCTCGCGAGGGTCCATCGGCGGCTCACCGGACGCCTTGGCACGCTGCAGGACTTCCATCACGGAGTCGGCCAGCCGTTCAATTTCTTCCCGGTCGACTCCCAAACGCAGGAGAACCTTCACTGCGGCTTCCGCAGACGCTCCGCCCAGCTGCAATCCCCATGCGAAATCGGCAGCAGGCAAAACGTAGGTACACCCGCGTGCCGTGGGCAATTCATGGATTTCCTGCGTAGCCACCAACCGATCGGCGGCTTCCCTCCTGATGCCGGCCCTGGCAAAGAGCGTCAGGTAGGTATTGGCGCCGCCAATGGAACGGGCCCACCCCACACGATCCAGCACGCTTGCGGCATCCGATCCCGTGAGCGTTCCGTCAAGACCCTGTCGGTGCCACGACCACGCGCGGAGGAACTCCGGTGTGAGCTGTGCGACGGGAATTTGCGGTATTTCGGTCATCGGCATCATGGCTACATTCTGCCCCGAAGACCCCTCGTTTTTGTTGTACGCCATTCTTCCGATAGAGTGTTCAGGTCTGGTGACGTGTCCGAGCGGCCGAAGGTGCAACACTCGAAATGTTGTGTACGGTAACCCCGTACCGAGGGTTCAAATCCCTCCGTCACCGCCAGTTTGAAGGGTTCCAACTCCGCAATGAGTTGGAACCCTTCAGTCGTTTAAGCGTCAGATTCAGCAACGGGCCCTGAATCCGGGTCACCTTTCAAGACTTGGTAGTGAAGATGCGCGACCCCATTCGGGAAAGCGCGCTGACCCAACAGGGCCAGATTCAATCGAATGTCATGCGGCAAGGCTCGTTTGCCTCCTCCGACAACCACCGGAGACACGAAGAAATGAATCTCGTCGACCAGCCCGGATTTCAGTGCCTGACCGGCAAGTTCTGCGCCACCCACGGAGAGGTCGGCGGTGGCCTCGGTTTTCATTCTTTCGACTGCTAGCGGATCAAAGGTCGATTCAATCCTCGTTCGCTTGCTGCCAGCTTCCCGCAAGGTTCTGGAGTAGACGATTTTCTCCGCATCGTGCCAAATCGTGGCGTAGTCTTCGATGAACGGCGGCAGGTCCTTTTGCCCGTAGAGCGGCTCCCAGAAGGTCATGACCTCGTAGAGCTTCCGGCCCATCAGTTGCGTTCGGATACCCCGTTCGAGGTCGTTGATAAAGGAATGAACCTCAGAGTCGGGCATACTCCAATCGAAGTTGCCCTCGGCATCGGCTATGTAGCCGTCAAGCGAGGTGATCGCAGTGTAAAAGAGCTTGGCCATGGGACCTTCTTCGTTTGGGTCGGGTCAACAATTACTCAAAGATCGAGGCACACCCCGGGCCGTCAGGGGTTCCTTGGCAGTTTTCTGCGACAAGTACTTTCTTGGTTCGCCAAACGCTCATGGTCATCGATGCGCTCGGCACATTGGCCACTCCTGGGATTGGGGTCCATGGCCCACCTTCGGTGGAAAACTCTCCACGGAATCTCGTCGTGAGATCCACTCCAAAGTCACCGGTTTCCTTATAGACATGGCTGGATGATGTCGGCGCATCAAATCCGCGATTAGATTGCGGTTCGCCGGGGAAGTTCAGGGTGCGGGATGAACCGTCGCCGTAAGACCACGAATACGAAGTCGGGATGGCGCGCACTCGCACATCTTGGTCAAAGATCACGATGTCGAAATTCTGGTTTTCTGAATCTGCATACATGTGCGCGTGGCCATTTCGAAGGGAAAAACTATCAGGCTGACTAATGATCGTCGAAGCCAAAATCGGAAGCTCGCGGAATCGTTCTGGGGTTACTTTCGCAATATCTTGCTCGGCGCCTGGAATGTCGATAGCCGGTTCGACTGTGCAGTATGAACTCGTTCCTACCAATTGACCTTTGCGTGGCCCATTAATCGCATAAATCATGCGAATGAGCGGGTAGCTCCCGTCACTACATGGAGGATCTGGGTTTGCATCGCATCCGAGATAGCCCATTAGTCCAGGCTCACATTGGCGGTAGTACTCGACTTTGTATCGTAATTTCGGACCGTACGAAACTTGCTTTGATTTCGACGGAGTGTGGAAGTAGCTAGGGCCAGGTACCTGAATCTGTTGTCCACATTGCGATTCATATGTATGCCCACTGTTTCCTCCGAAGTACATCTCGTCAGCGCACGGAGGAACGTCAGCAATTGCAGGTTTCACGCTGCTTTGCATTAGTGATGCTGCAATAAATAACAGCGCCAAAGCCGTCGTAAGGCGAGTCACGTCCGCTATTTCCCGTCTGGATCGATGAATTCGACGTCCGCGACTTTCCATCCATCAGCAAAGATCATTTGAAGCGTCCCCGCCGCTGGGTTCGTCAGAGCCGGAATTTTCCCCTGCAGCTCACCCGACGGAAGATAGATAAGAGTTTTATCGCGTAAGAACGTAAATCCCGAAACTCCGCCGCTATCAACCTCTTTGGCAAAGTTAACTTTCAGCGTAGTCTTACCGCCTACATGCCAGCTTCCTTTGCCGCGATTCCTATCGCCAGGGTCGATTAACTGCTTGGCACACAGGTAACACGAATGCTCGGTTACGGACTTGATTGGTTTCGTATCGTAGGTCAACACCGTGTAATCGACTAGCTCGAAGTAGTACTTCGTGAATGCAACGATGCCTTCCTCTGATTTCTTCTTTGCAGCTTCCGGCATTTTCGGAACGGGCCAGTTCTGCGCTGGCCCCTTCGAACTTGCCGGAACCGGTTTTGGAGTTGGTTTGGCAGTCGGAGTAGACGATGTGCTCGGCGTGCTGATCGATGCTGTCGGCGGTGAACTGGATGGTTCGGCAGGGCCTGCCGAAGCTGTGCAGCCAGCTGTTCCCATCACGAATGCACCCGCGCATAAGGCGATGATGACGCTTTTGGTTTTGCCAATCATGCCGGGCCTACAATTCACGTCGGAGTCATTTGATCGACATCCTAGACCCGAACCGAACACCGCGGGAATGCTTATCCACAAGCAGATTTGCCGCGTGCTGAAATCTTGGGTCGACTAGTGATTCACTCAGCAATTAGAAGACTATTGATCAACTAGGCGGTTCTTCCGTTGGCCAGCCATTCCTCGAACAGGGTCGGGTCTTTCGCTACACCGATTCCCGGCAGCAGC
The DNA here is from genome assembly GCF_042901625.1 of Paeniglutamicibacter sp. NPDC012692. Taxonomy (NCBI): domain Bacteria; kingdom Bacillati; phylum Actinomycetota; class Actinomycetes; order Micrococcales; family Micrococcaceae; genus Paeniglutamicibacter; species Paeniglutamicibacter sp. NPDC012692. The sequence goes on along the minus strand of NZ_JBIBDE010000003.1, from coordinate 447,958 downwards.
CCGCCGTTCAAGACCTTGATTCCTGGCACCGGGACGGGAATCACCCGGGGATGTGGTCCGCCGTTGTGGACCACGGCATTGTTGCGTGCGACCAACCGCGCCAATTTCGCCAGGTCTCGAGGCTCGGGCCCCGCCAGTTCAACGCCGGCAGGGGCATCGACGCCCAGTTCCACAACGGAAACAACCAATCGCGCGACGGCATCGGCGGCCACGGGTTGGCTCATCATGCGCGGCACCACCGCAATCGGACCGACACGCATCTGGTCGATGAGTGTCTCCGCAAGTTCAAACCACTGTGTTGTGCGGACGATCGTGGTTGGGATCCGGGCGTTTTGGTATCGTGCTTCCTGCGCAGCCTTGCCGCGGTAGTAGCCCATGCGCCTGTTGATTTCGGGGTTGCGCGCGTTCACGATCGACACGCACACGAGATGCGCCACGCGGGCGTCCTCGGCTGCCCGGATCACGTTTCGGGCGGTCGTCTCGTAGAAATCGACGCAGACGCCGGCCTTCATAGAGACGATGTTCAGGCAATCGACCACCGCGTCGGCACCCGCGAACGAGTCTGCCAACCCGGTTCCGGCGTACGCGTCGATACCCGTTGACCGACTGGCCGCAACGACCTCATGCCCCGCGAGTTCCAGAAGTCGGACGACGCGGGCACCCATCGTTCCATTTCCGCCAAGCACAACGACCTTCATGCCCTGAGACTACCCGTGAGCCAAGCCCGATTCGAGGGCAACGGCCGCTTTTGTCGTTGACGGCCAGCCGGGTAGGCCGGAAGGTATATCTAGAGCACGATCCAGTGCGCGAATCGGCGGTTCCTCAGCACCACAAAATGATGCAACACCATGACGACCGCCGCCCAGGCGCCGCCGACCAGCAACCCTTCAAGAACGTCCGTCAGCCAATGGTGCCCCAGGTAGATTCGGCTCCACCCGACGCCCAAGACGAAGGCCCCCAGGGCAACCAGACTCAAGATGCGGGCGAGGCGGCTTCGCAGGACCAGGAAAAGCAGGTAGCCGACGACCCCGAGAATCGCGGTGGCATTCAGCGTGTGGCCGCTGGGGAAGGCATACGATCCGGGCACGGGCTCGACGGCATGGGCCAGCGGCGGGCGCGCGCGGGCGGTCAGGTTCTTCAGCAGCACGGTCAGCGCAACCGAGCCGGCCGCGGTGATCCCGATCAGCAGAACCGGCCAGTAGCTGCAGGTCCGCCAGCACAGCAGCCCGGCGGCAACGAGCGCGATCGCCGTCATGCCCCAGGTGTCGCCGAGCGTCGAAAAGGACCACGCAGCATTCGTGGCGAAAGGTGTTCGGTGCGCGACCATCCACTCAAGCGTCGGAACGTCCCAAGTCCCCAGGCCTTCGCCCATCCGCGCCGAAACCCACAGGCGCCGGGCAACGCCGAAGAGACCCAGCACCACGGCAAGGACAAGGAAGATGACGGAACCGGCGCTTGGAGCACGTCCGGATCCGCGGCGTCTGTGGGCGTTCATGCTTATCAGCGTATCTTCCGGACCTGTCGCCGGCCCGAAGCTCGCTGGGAGGACGCCCGGATACGGCGGCGGGCGGTGCATGCGGGAAGATGGATGCATGACAATCCGCGTGCTGGCCATCGGCAAGAAACACGAGTCCTGGGTGACCGAGGGCATCGACCGCTACGAGAAGCGCATGAAAAAGCCCTTCGACGTGAAGTGGCAGCTGCTGCCTCATTCCTCCCGCGAGGGCGACGCCGCGCGCACCGAGGAATCCGAGCGCATCCTGGCCAAGGTCGACGCGAAGGACTTCCTGATCCTGCTCGACGAGCGCGGCAAGAACATCGACTCCCCCGCGCTGGCCAAGACGCTGCAGCGCCCGCTGGACACCTCGCGCAACATCACCGTGGTGATCGGCGGGGCCTACGGCGTCGACGACTCGGTGCACAACCGCGCCGACTTCATCTGGAGCCTGTCCAAGCTGGTCTTCCCGCACCAGCTGGTGCGCCTGATCCTCACCGAGCAGCTCTACCGGGCCCAGGAAATCGCCGGCGGCGGCAAGTACCACCACGTCTAAACGAACACGTCAGTGACGCCGCGGGGCATTTTGGCGGCGCTGGCGCTTAAGCTGGGAACCGATGGCCAAGCAACCTGATCCGCGAGCGGTCCTCGACCGGTTCACGCCCGCCACGCGGGCCTGGTTCGAGGGAGCCTTTGCCGCGCCGACGCCCGCCCAGATCGGCGCGTGGGACGCGATTTCCACCGGGCGGCACGCCCTGGTCATCGCCCCGACGGGATCGGGCAAGACGCTCTCCGCGTTCCTCTGGGCGCTGGATTCCTTTGCGCGCGCCGCCACCGAAATCACGGCGCCCGCGCTGCCCGGGCTGGAGGTCGGCGGCCAGACCGAGACCCGCCCGAAAGCCAGCGGCACCCATTCCGCCGGAACCAGGGTGCTCTACATTTCACCGCTGAAGGCCTTGGGCGTCGACGTCGAGCGCAACCTGCGCGCCCCGCTGGTGGGCATCAAGGCCACCGCCGCGCACCTGGGGCTCGCGGTGCCGCAGGTGTCCGTGGGCGTGCGTTCCGGCGACACCCCGGCCAACGAGCGCCGCAAGCTGGTCACCAACCCGCCGGACATCCTGATCACCACCCCCGAGTCGCTCTACCTGATGCTGACCTCACGGGCCAGGGAATCGCTGGCCGGAGTGCACACCGTGATCCTCGACGAGGTGCATGCGGTGGCGGGCACCAAGCGCGGGGCGCACCTGGCGCTGTCCCTGGAGCGGCTGGACGCGCTGCTGGCCGCCCCGGTGCAGCGCATCGGGCTCTCGGCGACCGTGGAACCGCGCGAGGAGGTGGCGCGCTTTGTGGGCGGCGGCGCCCCGGTGTCCGTGATCGCCCCGCCGATCACCAAGACCTGGGACCTGAGCGTGCGGGTTCCCGTGGAGGACATGACGGACCTGCCGGCAGCGGCGGCCGCGCACGACCTGGGCCCGGGTTCCGGGCTGGCCCCGCAGGCGAGCATCTGGCCGCACGTCGAGGAACAGATCGTCGACCTGATCGAGGCGAACCGCTCGACGATCGTGTTCGCGAACTCGCGCAGGCTGGCCGAGCGGCTGACCGGCAGGCTGAACGAGATCCACGAATCCCGCGTGACGGGTGTCGACGCCGAATCCGGCTTTGCCCCGAACGGGATCGGCTCCACCGGCGCGGAGATGACCGCGGGAACCCCGGCCAAGCGCATCCAGCCGGGCAGCGGCATGCCCGCCGCGATGATGGCGCAGGCCGGCATGGTCTCCGGGGCCGGTGACGCCGAGGGCGGTGGAATTGTCCCGCTGGCCCGGGCCCACCACGGGTCGGTCTCCAAGGAGACCCGCGCCCAGATCGAGGACGACCTGAAGACCGGCGTGCTGCGCGCCGTGGTGGCCACCAGCTCCCTGGAACTGGGCATCGACATGGGGCTGGTGGACCTGGTGGTGCAGGTCGAGTCGCCGCCCTCGGTCGCCTCCGGGCTGCAGCGCGTGGGCCGCGCCGGGCACCAGGTCGGCGAGACCTCGATCGGCACCTTCTTCCCCAAGCACCGCGCCGACCTGCTCTCCACCGCGCTGACCGTCTCCCGCATGCGGAAGGGGAAGATCGAGAAGCTGCACATCCCCGCCAACCCGCTGGACGTGCTGGCCCAGCAGACGCTGGCCGCCTGCGCGCTGGAGGACCTGGACGTGGAGGCCTGGTTCGACACCGTGCGCCGGGCCGCCCCCTACGCCTCGCTGCCGCGCGCCGCGTTCACCGCGACGCTGGAGATGCTCGCCGGCAAGTACCCGTCCGACGAATTTGCCCAGCTGCGCCCGCGCATCGTCTGGGACCGGGACACCGGCACGCTCACCGGGCGCCCCGGCGCCCAGCGCCTGGCCGTCATCAGCGGCGGCACCATCCCGGACCGCGGGCTCTTCGGCGTGTACCTGGTGGGCTCGGAGGAGAACTCCGGGGCCAAGGGCGGGCGCCGGGTGGGCGAGCTCGACGAGGAAATGGTCTACGAGTCCCGGGTCGGGGACGTGTTTGCGCTCGGGGCCACCAGCTGGAAGATCGAGGACATCACCCACGACCGGGTGCTGGTCTCCCCCGCGTTCGGCCAGCCGGGCAAGCTGCCGTTCTGGAAGGGCGACACCCAGGGCCGGCCCGTGGAGCTCGGCGCGGCGCTGGGCAGGTTCACCGCCGAGCTGGTGAAGCTGCCCCGGCCGGAGGCCTTCGGGCGGCTCGGCGCGATCGGGCTTGACGACTTCGCCGCCGGCAACCTGCTGAACTACCTGGACGCGCAGGCGGAGGCGACCTCCGTGGTGCCCGGCGACAAGACCATGGTGGTCGAGCGCTTCGTCGACGAGCTCGGCGACTGGCGCGTCATCCTGCACTCCCCCTTCGGCCTGCCGGTGCACGCACCCTGGGCGCTGGCCGTCGGTGCCCGGCTGCACGAACGCTACGGGCTGGACGGCTCCGCGATGGCTGCCGACGACGGGATCGTGCTGCGCGTTCCGGCCATGGACGACGAGCCGCCGGGGGCCGAGCTCTTCGCGTTCGAGCCCGACGAGATCGAGGACCTGGTCACCGCGCAGGTGGGCAACTCCGCGCTCTTCGCCTCCCGCTTCCGCGAATGCGCGGCCCGCGCCCTGCTGCTGCCGCGCACCAATCCCGCCAAGCGCACCCCGCTGTGGCAGCAGCGCCAACGCAGCGCGCAGCTGCTGGACGTCGCCCGCAAGTACCCGGATTTCCCGATCATCCTGGAGACCGTCCGCGAGTGCCTCAACGACGTCTACGACCTGCCGTCGCTGAAGAACCTGCTGGGGCTCATGGGCTCGCGCGGCATCTCCGTGCGCGAGGTGCAGACCCGGCTGCCCTCGCCCTTCGCCCAATCGCTGCTCTTCGGCTACGTGGCGCAGTTCCTCTACGAGGGGGATTCGCCGCTGGCCGAGCGCCGCGCCGCCGCCCTGAGCCTGGATCCGGCGCTGCTGAACGAGCTGCTGGGCCGCACCGAGCTGCGCGAGCTGCTGGACGCGCAGGTCATCCTGCGCACCGAGGCCGAGCTGCAGCGCCTGGCCCCCGGCCGGCAGCTGGCCGGGATGGAGGGCGCGGCGGACCTGCTGCGCATGCTCGGCCCGCTGGGCCTCGAGGCCGTCGCCGCCCGCCTGCGCGACGAGACCGGGCCCGATGGGACGGGGCACGACCGGGCCGAGCCGGATTCCGACGCCGCCAGCCAGGCCCATCTGTCCCTGGTAGAAACGCACTTGCAGGCCCTGGTCCGCGCCAACCGGGCGCTGGAGGTGCGGCTCGGCGGCGGCACCGTCTTCGCCGCCATCGAGGACGCACCGCGGCTGCGCGACGGCCTGGGCGTGCCCCTGCCGCACGGGGTGCCGCTGGCCTTCATCGACCCCGTCGAGGACCCGGTCGGCGACCTCGTTTCACGCTTCGCCCGGACCCACGGGCCCTTCACCGCGGCGGATGTCGCGACCTCGCTGGGGCTGGGCGTCGCCGTGGCCAAGGCCGCGCTGGACCGGCTGGTGGCCGAGAACCGGGTCATGACCGGGGCGTTCAGGCCCGCCGAGCTGCTGGCGGAGGACGCCGCCGGCTTCCGTTCCACGCAGCTCGAGTACTGCGAGTCCGGCGTGCTGCGGATGATCCGCAGCCGCTCGCTCGCGGCCCTGCGCGCCGAGGTCGAGCCCGTCGACCAGCCGACGTTCGCCAGGTTCCTGCCGGCCTGGCAGGGCATCGGCCAGGGGCTTTCCGGCGTAGACGGGGTGCTGGCCGTGGTCGAGCAGCTGGCCGGGGTGCCCGTCCCGGCGTCCGCCGTCGAATCCTTCGTGCTGCCGGTGCGCGTGCGCAACTACGCCCCGGGCATGCTCGACGAGCTGATGAGCGCCGGCGAGGTGCTGGTCTCCGGGGCCGGGGCGCTGGCCGGAACCGACGGCTGGGTCGCGCTGCACACCGCGGAAAACGCGCCGCTGAGCCTGCCGCAGCCGGACCGCGAACACCTCGGGGCGCTCGCCCGCAGGCTGCTGGTGGTGCTGGATGCCGGCGGGGCCTACTTTGTGCCGCAGCTGGCCCGGCTGGTGGCCGCGGTGCCGGATCCCGCGGCCGCCGCTTCCGACGGCGGTCTTGTCGCGGCCGGAACCGAGCCGCGCACGGATGAAGTTCTCGAGGCCCTGTGGGAGCTGTTCTGGGCTGGCGCAGTCTCCCCCGACACGCTCGCGCCGATCCGTGGGCTGCTCTCCGGTGGCAAGTCCGCCCACCGGGCACCTGCGCTGGCGCCTCGGGCACGCACGGCACGGCTCGGGCGGATGGCCATGCTGCGGCAGGGGCACGCCGGGTTCGAGGCCCCGGGCACCGGCGATACCTCCGTCATGCGCCTGCAGGGGCGCGAGCTGGGCCCTCGTTCCGGGTTCGGCAGTGTCCCGGAGTCGGGCACCGGCCGCTGGGCGGCGCTGCCGCACCCCGTCGGGGACCCGACCATCAGGGCGCACGCGAGCGCCGAGTTCCTGCTCGAACGCTACGGCGTGGTGACGCGGGGATCGGCCGCCGCCGAATCCGTGCCCGGCGGCTTCGGCCAGCTCTACCGGGTGCTCGGCCGGCTGGAGGAGGCCGGCCATGCCCGCCGGGGCTACTTCGTTGAAAGGCTCGGGGCCGCGCAGTTCTCCACCTCCCCGACGATCGACAGGCTGCGCACCTTCGTGCGCGATGCGGGGACGGAGGCTTCCCCGCCCTCGGCCTTGGCCCTGGCGGCCACCGACCCGGCCAACCCCTACGGTGCCGCACTGGCCTGGCCGCAGGCGCCCGGAGGACACCGCCCGGGGCGCAAGGCCGGGGCCATCGTGGTGTTGCTGGACGGTCGTTTGGCCCTGTACGTGGAGCGCGGAGGCAAGACCGTACTCGATTTCCAGGGGGCCGTCACTGCGGAAAACATGCTCGACGCCGCGGCCGTCGAGCTCGTTGCGGCCCTGCGCCGGGCCGGCATCGAGAAACTTGCGATTCTCAAGGTCAACGGCGAACCGGTCTCCGAGTCACCCTGGGCCGCCGCGTTACGCCGCGCTGGGTTCTATTCCACCCCAAGTGGTTTGCGCTTTAGAAGCTAACTTCCGGTGAATTTCCCCCACCCGTGGGAATCTCGGGCTAGTCTAGTGACCAGGGTCACTCGACTATGGGGGTCGGGTGCCCGACTAGGCGATTGGTGGTAAAGACAATGCCCGAAGGGGATACGGTTTTTCGCACGGCACGTCGATTGGAAGCCGCGCTGGCCGGCAGGCGGTTGAGTGTGAGCGACTTCCGGGTTCCGGAACACGCGACACTCTCCATAGTGGACTGGATGGTCGAGTCCGTGGTTTCACGAGGCAAGCATCTACTCATCCGCGTCAGGCCGCCGGCAAAGGTCGCGGCACCGCCGCTGAGCATCCACTCGCACCTGCTCATGGACGGGCACTGGGATGTCTACGCAACCGGCGAGCGCTGGCGCACCCCCGCATTCAAGGCCCGCGCGGTGCTTGGGAATCAGGCCTTCACCGCGGTCGGCTTCGACCTGGGGTTCCTGCACGTGCTGCGAACCGCCGACGAGGTCGAGGTCATCGGACACCTCGGACCCGACCCGCTGGGCCACTCGTGGGATCCGGAGGAGGCGGTGCGCCGCCTGTTGAGCAACCCCGAGCGGCCCATCGGCCTGGCATTGCTGGACCAACGGCTGATCAGCGGACTGGGCAACATCTACCGCTCGGAACTGCTCTTCGTCACGCGGGTGCACCCGCGGACCCCGGTGGGCGCGGTTGAGGACCTGGGCCACCTGGTGGACATCGCCCACCGGCTGCTGCACGCCAACAAGGACCGTGCCCGCCGGGTGACAACCGGCACCGACGGCATGAACCCCTACTGGGTGTACGACAGGGAGGGCCTTCCATGCATGCGCTGCGGCGGCTTGCTGCACAAGGATTCGCTCGCCGAATCCCCGCGCAGTGCCGAACGTGACGTGTATTTCTGCCCGGACTGCCAGAACGTCTACATTCCAACGAGTGAAACAGCGCATTAACGCATCACAGGTCCGTGGAGGACGTGGCCCGGCGGCTCCGATGCAGGCCCGGGCTGCGTTGGCCCGCGGCCGGACCCCTCGGCGGAAGCATGACACACTGGATTCCATGGCCATGCTCTCCCCCCTGCCCGTGCGCAACGGCGTCAACGCAACCCGGCTCCGCATCCCCTCCGCGGGGGACTGGGAGACGGTCTGCGACTACATGCTGCACCGGTTCGGGCACGTGGACGAGGCCGGCATCGTGCGCCGTTTCGAAACCGGCGAGGTGGTGGGCCTGGGCGGGGTGCCGCTTGAGCTGTCCACACCACTGGGCGCGCACGAATTCATTTGGTACTACCGGAACCTTCCCGTCGAGGAGGAAATCCCGTTCACCGAGTCGGTGCTGCACCACGACGAGCACCTGCTGGTCATCGACAAGCCACACTTCCTGCCCACCACCCCCGGCGGGCGCTTCATCCAGCAATCCGCGCTGGTTCGCCTGCGCAACCGGGTGGGCAACCCGGACTTGATACCCATGCACCGGCTAGACCGGGCGACCGCCGGCGTGCTGCTCTTCTCCACCAACCCGGACACCCGCGGCGACTACCAGACCCTCTTCGAGCGCCGCGAAATCTCCAAGACCTACGAGGCCGTCAGTGCCCTGGAGGACGTGGACGGACGCCCGGCGGGCGAGGTCATGGGCGTCGGCGGGCTCGGCGGGCGCGCGGAGGACCGCAGCGGCAACTTCGTCCCCGGTGCCGCGGGCCCGGGCAACAGCCTCCTGGATTCCGCGGGGCTTGAGGCTGCGCTGGAAAACCTTCCGCTGGTCTACCGGAACCGCATGAGCAAGATCAAGGGCCAGTTGCGCTCACTGGTTGAAGCCGGGGAACCGAACGCCGAATCGCTGGTCGAGCTGCTGGGCGTCGGGTCCTCCGCCGGCAACTTCGAGGGGCTGAAGGTCGCGAAGTTCCGGTTGAGCCCGCACTCGGGGAAGACCCACCAGCTGCGCGTGCACCTTGCGGCGCTGGGTCTGGGCATCCTGAACGACCCGTTCTACCCGACACTGCTGGACCTGGCGCCGGATGACTACACCCGGCCGCTGCAGCTGCTGGCCCGATCCATCTCCTTTGTCGATCCGATCAGCGGGGAACCCGTCACCTACACCTCCCGGCTTGAGCTCTCCGAGTCCCCGACGGCGCAGGCTCCGGGTGCGCCCGGGGTGGACCTGGGCTAGGGCCGGGCCCTGGGATGCCCGCCGGCATGGAATCAGCACTCGGGGATCTGCTTGATTCCTTGCTGGCCGGCGGTGAATTCTTCTACCCGGTGCTTTTCATCCTGGTGGCCATCGACGCACTGGTCCCCCCGATTCCCAGCGAGGTGCTGGCCATGGGCACCGGACCGATGGCCGAGGCGGGGCTGCTGAATCCGGTGACAGCTATTGCCGTCACCGCCGGCGCCTGTTTCGCCGGGGATGTTGCACTCTATGCGCTGTTCAAACACGGCGGGCGGTTCCTGACGCGCTACAGGTGGGGCCGCTGGCTGCACCGGAACATGACACGCCTGATGCTCAAGCTCGGAACCGGTGGCACCTACGCGTCGTTGCTGGGCATGCGGTTCCTGCCCGGCGGGCGCAGCGCCTCCATGGCGGCGGCCGGAATCGCCCGCATTACATGGCGTGTTTTTGCGCCCCTGGCGGCGGTCGGAGCCGTTCTGTGGGCGATCTGGATGCTGCTGCTGGGACGTCTGAGTGCCAATGTCACGGGATTTCCTGTCTGGGGTTCCACCATCGTGGGCATGATTTTCGGTACGCTGGTCGGAATCGTACTGGCCGGGGCGCTGGCCATGTATAGGCGACGAAGGGGCTGAACATGAGCACATCGGACACCCACACCACGGCCGCGTCCGCGGCCCTGGCCCGTCTTCGAAACGCCGCGTCCGAATCCGAAAACGGGTCGACGGACCCCGGCATCGCCGACGGTTCCGGGCTGGCTACAGCTGCCAAGGCCTCGCCGGCGCAACATGCTCCTGCGGTACCGCCTGCACCCAGCACCAACCTGCCGCCCACGGAGCAAGTCTCGGAGCGCATCGGCCACCCCGTACCGCGCCACCACGAGAAAGATCCGCAGGACCTCGACGAACTCCTGCACCCCGCACACCCGCAACCCCGCTCAGGGTCGCCCTTCAGGCACATGGACGGGGAAGCCGGGTCCGGCGCCGATCCAGCTGCCCCGAAAAAAGCCACGGCCCGGGCGGCAGCAATCCCGCCCAAGCCATCCACCGCCCCAAAACCTCCTGCCGCCCCGCTTGGCACCGCTGCCCCTTCGATGCCCGCCACCCCGGCCGGCGCGAGCGAGCCGGCGGCGGTTTCCGGAGGTTTCCCGACGGTCAACAACTGGCTGGATTCCCTGCCGGAACCCGAGTGGCAGCGGATCGGCGACAAGATCTACGCATCCCCCGCACGGTTCAAGGCCAGGCTTGTACGGGCAAGGGCCGAACGCGCGCGGGCGGTCGAGGCGCGCGAACGGACCAGGCTGATGGACGCCGCCCATGCAGAGGCCCTGGCCGAGGCAGCCCAACGCGCCGAAGCCGAACATGCAGCCCGTTTCCGAGCCGAGCAGGAACTCGCCGAACGGCAGCTCCTCGAGGAGGAACGCCAAGAGCGGCTCCTGGAGCAACATCGGCTTGAACAACAGCGTCTGGAACAGCAGCGCGTCGCCCCGATCCCGGACCCCAACACGATGGCGCTGCCCGCCGCGGCACAGCCGGCGCCAACCCGGGTGCCGGCGAGCGCCGACGAGCTTGCCGCCTTGGTGGCCAGCGCCAAGGCGGCAATCGACCGACAACAGGCCCTTGCCGAACCCCTCTACGTCGCCCCGTACACCCTGCCCGACACCGCTCCCGACCCGGAAGCCACGGCACAGGACAAGATCCGGCGCACGCTCTTCACGATTGCCGCCGCCATCATGGTCGTTGCCTCGATCCTCGGCACTGGAGCACTGGTGTCCGGGTCGGTTACCGGCCACGACACACTGCTGTCACTGGCCCCCGTTGCCTACACCTTGGTGCCGGTGATTTCTTTCTGGGCGCTGGCGGCATCGTTGTTTGCGTGGCATCCCTCCCAGATCTCCGCGGTGCGCCAGCGCGCCGTGGGCCGCACCTTCCCGACGGCACTGGCCGCTTCCGCGCTTTGGCTGGTGTCGGTGAACGCGGGATCCCTTTTCCTTGCCTTCGGCGCGGCGACCCTGACCGCGGGGTTGTTGCTGGTGACGGTGCGTGAACTGAACAGCCACACGGCCCGGAACACCACGGAACGCATGCTCACCGACGCCCCCGCGGGCCTGATGGCCGGCTTCTTCCTGGTGGTCTCCGCCGCGGCGTTTGCCGAGCTCTTGCACTCCTGGAACGTGTTCGTGTTCCCGGACGTCTTTGCCAGTCTGATCGTGCTCGGCCTGGGCTATGTCGCCATAGGCATGTCCCGGACCGAACGCGGGCGCATCGAACTGGCCGCGGGCTTCGCCTGGGGCATGCTCTGGCTGCTGGCGCCCCGGCTGGTCGGCCCCGACCGGTCCGTCTGGGTTGCGGTGTTGGCCGCCGTGGCGGGATTCGTGGTGCTCGTGGCCACGGAAAACCGCCGCTACCAGATCAACCATGCCGAGCGCCGGGCGGCCCGCGGCAAACGCACGGTGTACTGAAGCCCAGGAGCTCCAAGGCACGGCGCCTAGCGCCGCAGCACCACCCAGCGGCCCTTGACCCGGCGCAACACCACGAGCTTTTCGCTCACGGCAACGCCCTCCACCGCCGCGCGCATCAGCGCCGCGGATTCGATGCCGCGGGCGTCGGGTTGCCCGTCGTCCTCCACCGTGTAGCGCACGGTGATGCGCGGGACCCCGGCGATCACATCGAGTTGGTTCGCATCCACGTGGTGGCGTTCGGCCAGCGCCGCCACGGCCGTGTCCATGACGGCTTCCGGGGCATGTCCCGGGCGCAGGCCCATGATGTTCAGTTGTGCACGGTATGAAGGCATGTCACCCAGCCTAATGCGTGGGGCCGGCCCGGGACCGGATCGCCAAAGGTGGCAGACTGGATCCATGAGTGCACCAACAGATTTCGCCCTGTGGCGACGCATGCGCAACGAGGGACTGGCCGTTGAATTCGGCTGGTTGACCCTGAGCAGCTACCAGTGGCTGCCCGGCACGCCCGGGCACCTGGATTTGCTGCCCGGCCTCTGGAGCGCAGACGCCGACGGCGCCCGTGCCGTGTTTGCCCCCGGGGACGGTGTCACCGACACCGACGGACTGCCGCTGTCCGGCACGCAGGAGAAGCAGCTGGACGAGGACGAGTCGATCCACTTCGTGCGCGTCGGCGACGTCCTGGTCGAACTCGGCGTGCGCGACGGGCGGTACATGGTCCGCACCCGCAACCGCAGCCACCCCACGCTGCGCGAGTTCACCGGCGTGCCGGTCTTTGAGTACGACCCGGCGTTCCGCGTAGGGGGTCGCTTCACCGCGTTCGATTCCCCGCGTACGGTGCCGATCGGCAGCTTCCGCGAGGATGCGAACTTCACCGCCGAGCTGGTGGGCGAGGTTGAATTCGAGCTGGCCGGGCGGACCCACCGCCTTGCGGCGACCCAAAACGACAACGGTTCGCTGGTGCTGACCTTTGGCGATGCCACCAACGGCGTGAGCACCGCCGGCTGGCGCTTTGTCGGCGTCCCGGCCCCGGCTGCGGATGGTTCCGTCACCATCGATTTCAACCGCACCCTGAACTACCCGATGGCATTCTCGCCGTACGCCGTGTGCCCGGCGCCCGCCGCGGGAAACCGCCTGGACGTCCCGGTCACCGCAGGGGAACAGCTGCCGAAGTAACTGTTTTCGGTCGGATCCGCGGAGGGCCTGCGGCGTGATCGCCGCAGGCCCTCCGCCGTCGAACCGTCGTCCTACTTCGGCCCCATGCGGATGGCGCCATCGAGCCGGATGGTTTCGCCGTTGAGCATTTGGTTGGCCACGATGTGGGAAACCAGTGCCGCGTACTCCTCGGGCTTGCCCAAGCGGGCCGGATGCGGCACCTGTGCGCCGAGCGAGGCCTGTGCCTCGGCGGAAAGCGAGGCCATCATCGGGGTCTCGAAGATGCCCGGGGCGATGGTCATGACGCGGATGTAATGGCGGGCCAGTTCGCGGGCCAGCGGAAGCGTCATCGCGGCGACCGCACCCTTGGAAGCGGAGTACGCGGGCTGGCCGATCTGGCCGTCAAAGGCGGCAACCGAGGCGGTGTTGATGATGACTCCTCGCTCCGGCGTGCCCGTGGCGGCATCGGTGACGGTGTCCTGGGACGCCATCGCCTCGGCTGCAAGCCGGACCACGTTGAAGGTGCCGGTCAGGTTGATCGCGATGACCTTCTCGAAGTTCGCGAGCGGCAGCACGCCCTCGCGCCCCAGCACCTTGCCCGGGGTGGCGACGCCGGCACAGTTGACGACCACGCGCAGCGGGCCGAATTCCAGTGCCGCCGCGATGGCCGCGCGGACGTCGTCCTCGTTGGTGACGTCCGCCGCCACGAAGCGGGCCCGCTCCCCCAACGCCGCAGCGGTTTCCGCACCCTTGGATGAGGGGAGATCCAGCAACACCACCGATGCCCCCGCAGCGTGGAGGGCGCGGGCTGTTGCGGCACCCAGGCCGGAAGCCCCACCGGTGACAAGCGCTACGGAATCGGTGATCTGCATGAATCCTCCATCGTGAAAGTGTTCCGGCTCGGTGCCGGCCGGTGTCCCGGCGCATCCTTTTGAGTTAGCGGGTGTTAACTCATGCCAGCGTAGACCGGGAACGGCCGGGGCAAAAGGGTCTTGAATCCCGGGTGGACCGGCCGGAGCCGGTCCCGGGGAGCTCCATGAACACCCATGGGGAAAACGGATAGGCAAGCCCTCGGTCGAGAATCTAGAAGATACCTTGGCCTGCATCCAGCTTGGCAATGAATTCAGCGATTTTCCTCCGCCTGGTTTCCTCGCGTTTGACGGTGTGAAGCCGGTAGTAGATCGCGAAGCGTTCGCTGCCGCCCAGGGTTGCCAGCTTTTCCTGTGCAGCGGGATGCCCTTCCAGCGCCGCCACAAAGTCCTCGGGCAATTGAGCGTCCTTTTGCCCCGAGTAGGCACTGTCCCAGCGGCCGTCGGCCTTGGCGGCCTCCACGGCTGCGATTCCCGGGGACGCCATGAGTCCCGCATCGGTCAGCCGGGCGATGGTCTCCACGTTCTTGGCCGACCATTTGCTCTTAGTGGTTCGAGGCGTGAACCTGTTGCTGAAGCTTTCCTCGTCGCGGCTGTTGCGTCGACCGTCGATCCAGCCGAAACACAGCGCCTGGTCGACGGCCTGCGCGTAGGTCAGCTCGGTGACGCTGCCGCCCTTCTTGTGGAGCACCAGCTGCACGCCGGGGTGTGAAGCATGGTTCTCGTTCAGCCAGGACCGCCACGCGTCCTCGTCTGGTACCAGGAGTTCTTCAAGATCTATCGCCATGGAAACCATCCCATCACACCGCGGGCCCGGAACGGCGGGAACGCCACTTCAAACCTTGGCAGGCGATCCCGGGCCGTGTTGCTAGCATCCCAAGTAAGGCAACGAACCAGGATCATTCCGTTCCTTGGTTTCGGAACCCGCATTTGTCGCGAAAAACCCCGCCGATTTCCTGGAGGAACACCAATGTTGCGTGTCAGGCCGATTCTGCACACACCCCACACCACCGAATGGGCCGCGCTGTTCACCGCACTGGGTCTTGGTGAAATCCGGGTCGCGGGCAACGATCTTTCCACCGGTCTTGGCATTCCCGGGGGCCGGTGTTTTGCCGCGGGTTCCGGGCGCATCCTGCTATCCGAGTCGGACACGTTCGGAATCCAGCTGGGATTCGAGGTGCGTGACGTCCAGAAATTTGCGCAGTGGACCATCAGTGACGGAACACCGGTGCTCCTGCGAGCGGAAGGGGCCGATGGCGGTGCGGTGGAAGTTGCGGAAATCGTTGCGCCCGACGGGGTCTCCTTCGGCGCCCGCCCGGTCGACCCCTCGATCACCGCCGGAACGCCGGAGGCACCCGGCCTGCAGCAGCACGGCTTGGCCGTCGTGGCGCGCTGGGGCACGCCCGATGCCCCCGGGGCAATTTCCACGCTGGCAAACATCGGCGCTAAACCCGAGGCCGACGAAACCGGGGGCCGAGCGAGGTACCGGGCCAAGCATGGCGGCTACGTAGAGGTCCGCGAAAACCACGAGCCCGCGGTCGATTTCCTCCTCGAATGCACGGGTGCCGTTTCGGTCGTGGAAGAACGGCTGGTCCAGGCCGGATACGACGTGCTGGTCCTCGACCAGGGCCCGCACGCGGGCCTTTCGGTGCGCCATCCCGACTCCGGGCGGCTGCAGGTCACCTGCACTGGCGCCCCGGGGAATAGCGTTCCCGGCGAACCGGTTGGATCCTGACATGAGCAAGCTTTTTGCCCGGGCAACCCTGGGCACTCCGGACGGAACCGGACTGGAACTGCGCAACCGCGCGGTACTGGCACCGATGTGCCAGTACTCGATCACCAAGCGCGACGGGGTGCCGCATGCATGGCAGATGACCCACCTGGGGGCCAGGGCAGCCGGCGGGTTCGGGCTGGTGTACACCGAGGCCACGGCAGTCACCGCGCAGGGGCGCATCAGCGACCAGGACACCGGCATCTGGAACGACGAACAGGCCGCAGCGTGGGCGCCGATCGTCGAATTCATCCACAGCCAGGGGGCCGCCGCCGGGATCCAGCTGGCCCATGCGGGAGGCAAGGCCTCCACCTACGCCTGGCTGCCGGGCCACACGGCCGCAGGGCAACGCGGGAACCTGCGTCCCCGGGACGGAGGCTGGGAAACCATCGGCCCGTCCGCCACGGACGTGCTGGGGCTGGCCCCGGCGACGGCCATGACGCAGGAGCAGATCGACGCGTCGGTCGCGGACTGGGCCTCCGCCGCCCGTCTGGCGGACGCCGCGGGGTTCGACGTCGTGCAGATCCACGCGGCCCACGGCTACCTGATCCACCAGTTCCTCTCCCCCTTGACCAACACGCGTACGGACTCCTACGGCGGCGGCTACGACAACCGGACGCGCTACGCACGCGAGGTTATCGCCGCGGTGCGCGAGGCGTGGCCGGCACACAAGCCGCTGGCGATCAGGCTGTCCGGCGATGACTGGGTCGAGGGAGGCTGGCGCATCGCCGACACGACACGTTTCGCCGCCGAGGTCTACGAGTTGGGCGTCACCGCCTTCGACCTCTCCAGCGCCGGGATCGGCGCCTATCACGGGCCCAGCGGACCGGGCTTCCAGGTGTCGCTGGCCGCGGCGGTCAAGGCCGCAGTGCCCGGCGCGTTCGTCACAGCGGTCGGCATGATCACCGAACCGGCCCAGGCCGAACAGGTCCTGGTGACGGGGGCGGCCGACGGGGTGTCGATCGGCCGGGCGGCGTTGAAGAACCCGAACTGGCCGGCGATCGCGGCCGCCGAACTCGGCGAACCGCACGAGAACATCCCGTTCCCCGCCCAGTACTGGCGCGCCAACTGGTAGCCGGCCGCTGGTAACGGGCCCGGCCCGCCGACCCAAAAACGTCCGGGCGCGCACCCCCTGTGGAGTGCGCGCCCGGACGTTTTGGTGCGTTGGGTGCCTGCTAGCCGTTCAGGTCCTTGCCCGCGGATTCGGGCAGCTTGTAGGCGGTGACGGCGCTGGTCAACAGCAGGACCATGGCGTAGATCGAGAAGGCCATGGCGCCGGCCGGCCCGAACCAGGCGGCGAAGCCTGCCTGCAGGAAGGCCGCGGTGCCGCCGAAGGCCGCGACGCAGATGGCGTACGGGATGGCCACGCCGACGGTGCGGATCGCGGTCGGGAACAGCTCGGCGTAGACGGCCGGGACGATCGAGGCGGATGCGGCGATGAAGATGAGCATGACCGACATCGAGATGAACAGTTGCCAGGCCTCGCCGCGTACGAACGACGCCATCGGGATCTGCAGGGCGGCGGCGCCGACGCAGGAGATGATCAGGACCGGGCGGCGGCCGATGCGGTCGGAAAGCTTGCCCCAGAACGGCAGCGCGATCATGAAGACGATGTTCGCGGCGACGCCGGTCCACAGCGCCGCGGCCGGATCCATCTTCAGGGTGGAGATGGCGTAGGCGGGGGTGGAGATCGACCAGATGTAGTAGACCACGGTCAGGCCGACGGTCAGGCCGATGACCTGCAACGCCTTGCGCCAGTTGGAGACGATCTGCGAGAACACCGAGGGGCCGCGGGTGCCCAGCTCGGCCTTGGCGGCCTTCTGCTCCTCGAACTGCTTGGTCTCCTTCAGGCGCGAACGCATGATCAGGGTGTACAGGCCCATCAGGGCGCCGATGGCGAACGGGATGCGCCAGCCGAAGCCCGCCATCTGTTCCTTGCTCAGCGTCATGGTCAGGATGGCGCCGAGCAGGGTGCCGACGACGATGCCTGCGGTGCCGGAGAAGTAGATCAGCGTGGAGTACAGGCCGCGCTTGGGGGCCGGTGCCATCTCGGCCAGGTAGGTCTGTGCGCTGGGCATCTCGCCGCCGTGCGCCAGGCCCTGCAGCAGGCGGGCCACCAGCAGGATCAGCGAGGCGGCCGCGCCGATGGACTCGTACGTCGGGGTGATGGCGATGATCAGCGAGCCCACCGAGGCCAGTGCCACCGCGAAGGTCATGGCGGCCTTGCGGCCGACCTTGTCACCGATCAGGCCGAAGACCAGTCCTCCGAAGGGGCGCGCCACGAAACCGACCGCGAAGATCGCCATGGTGGCCAGGAACGCCGAGGTCGCATCCGCCTTGGAGAAGAGCTGGCCGGAGATGAAGGAGGCGAACGTTGCGTAGATGGCCCAGTCGAACCATTCCACGGCGTTGCCGGCCCCGATGCCCATCAGGGTCTTGGCCTTGGATTGCGGGCGTCCGCCGTGCGGGCCGGCGGGAAGCGTGTCGGACTCGGTGGCCGGGGAGGTTTTCTCGGTGATGCTCATGGTGTCTGGTTCCTTCGGTGCGGGCGTGGGAGACATGGGCGCGGGTTAGTTTGCCGCGGATGCACGAAGTGCTTGAAGCCGGCTGACGGCCAGGTGCGTGTAGAGCGCGGTGCCGCTGGAGAGCACCGAGTCATCGAACCTGGCATAGGGCGAGTGGTTGTACTCGGCCGTGGCCAGGTCGGCGCCGGGGGTCAGCGCGGAGAGGAAGAGGAAGGAACCCGGAACCTCGTTCAGGACGCGGGAGAAGTCCTCGCTGCCGGCCAGCGGATCGCGCATGGCCTTGTAGCCGGTTGCATCAAAGAGTTCCTCGACCACGTTGCGTGCGAAGAGCGTCTCCGACTCGTTGTTGATGGTGGTGGGGTACTCCGTCTGGTAGTTGACGGTGACCTCGAGGCCGTGGGCCCGGGCGATGCTCTGCAGCAGCTGCGGAACCGAGGACTGGAGCTTCTCGTGGGCCTCGTTGCTGAAGGAGCGGATGGTCGCCTCGAAGTATGCGGTGTCCGGGATGATGTTGCGCACCGTGCCGGCACGCAGCACGCCCACGGAGATGACCACCGGGTCGAAGATGTTGAACTGCCGGGTGACCATGGTCTGCAGTGCGGTGACCATTTCCGCGGCGGCGGTGACCGGGTCCTTGGCGGCGAAGGGGGCCGAGCCATGCCCGCCGGCGCCGTGCACCGTGACGAACAGGCCGTCGCTGGCGCTCATGATCGGGCCGCTCTTGGCGGTGAACACGCCGGTTTCCTCCATGGCACTCATGACGTGCAGGCCGAAGGCGGCATCGACCTTCTTGCCCGAGGCCTCCAGCACGCCTTCGCGCACCATGTACGAGGCGCCGTCGTAGCCCTCCTCGCCGGGCTGGAACATCAGGACGACGTCCCCGGCCAGCGATTCGCGGCGTTCGGCCAACAGCGTTGCGGCACCGGCAAGCATGGAGGTGTGCAGGTCGTGCCCGCAGCCGTGCATGGTGTCGCCGGTCTGCGAGGCGTACTCGACGCCCGACTTTTCCTGCAGCGGCAATCCGTCCATGTCGCCGCGCAACAGCACCGCGGGGCGCTCGCCGACCGGAAGGTCGGCCGCGGCGCCGCCGCGCAGGACGGCGGTGACCGAGGTCAGGTCCTTGCCCAGGCTGATTTCGTAACCCAGCGGCTCCAGCCATTCCAGCACCCGTTCCTGGGTGCCGGGCAGCTGCAGCCCAACCTCGGGCGCCCGGTGCAGCGCGTGGCGCAGCGCCGTGATCTCCGGCGCCAGCTCCTGCGCGTCCTGGAGGATTGAGGTTGATGAGTTGCTCATGCCGGGGTCACTTCCTGTAGTTCGGTGATTTCGATTCATATTTCGTGATCCGTATCACTTTCGATAGTGAGGCATGTGCAGGATGATGGGATAAAATTCGATAAAAATTGCGCGAAGCATGCCAAAAACCGCGATCTTGTGCACGCGACTCTGGGAGCTGAATGTGGAATTACCCGTCGAAGACCTTCAACTGGTCCATGCGCTCCAGATCGCGCCGCGCGCCAGCTGGGCAGAGTTGGGTGCCGTACTGGGCCGACACCCCGCCACGGTCTCCGCGCGGTGGAACAAATTGCGCGAGGACCGCATGGCCTGGGTGCTGGGCCACCTGGGCGGGTTTCCCGAACAGCATTGCACCGCCTTTGTCGAGGTGCTGGTGAACCCGGAACTCATCGAGCAGGCCACCATAGACCTCTGCGCCATTTCGCAGGTGCTCACGGTTGACGATGCGAGCAGCACAGCCGATTTCCGACTCACCTGCCTCGCCGCAGACTGGCTCACCATGGCCCGTGAGGTGTTGCCGCAGATCCGCAATGCCACCGGGGTCCAGCGCATCAAGGTGTCGCTGTGCACCAGGCTCTTCGCCACGGGCAACATCTGGCGACTGGACGTGCTCTCCCCCGCGCAAAAGGCATCCCTGCAAAGGCTTAGCCAGCCTCCCACGGCCCAGCCGACCATCATCCCGGATACGTTCTGGCCGATGCTGCACGTGCTGATGCGTGACGGGCGCGCCACCGCCACGGAAATCGCCCAGGCCACCGGCCAGCACCCATCCACGACCGGCCGCGCGTTGAAGACGGCGCTGGAAACGGGCATGGTGACGCTGCGCTGCGAACTGGCCAGCCACTACACCGGCTACCCGCTGACCGTCCAGTGGTTCGCCCGTGTTCCTGCGGGTTCCGAGGACGCGGTGGCGGCATTCCTGACGGAGCATCGCACGCTGCGCCTGTGCGCCTCGACTACCGGGGCCGCGAACTTCACCTTCACGATGCAGCTGCGCACGCCCGCCGACGTCGCCGACATCGAAGCCCGGCTTGCGGCCCGCGTGCCCGGGGTTGTCATCGTCGAATCGTGCGTCGGCGTCCGCTCGTTCAAGCGCATGGGATGGATGCTGGATTCGGAGGGACGGCCGACCGGCGAGGTCGTCGTCTGACCGGCCCGGCGCCAGCGGCCCGGATTGGGACTTAACGCACCGATGCCCCCGGCCGGCGACGGTCAGGGGCATCGGGGCAGGCGGCAGGCGCCCAGATTTGGCTAGTGTGCGTGCGCCTTCTCGGAGAGTTCCTCGGCGGGGGCCTTGGACAAGAACGTTGCAACGACAACCATGCCGACAGCGCAGATCGCGGCGACGGTGAAGCCCGCGGAGAACCCGGAGATCTGTGCGGAGATCGGGTCGGTCCCGCCCGCGGCACCCGCGGAAATACGCGAGGCCAGCACGCCGACCAGCAGCGCGGTGCCCGCGGCGCCGCCCAGCTGCTGGAGGGTGCTGAGCACGGCCGAACCGTGCGAGTGCAGCGAGTGCGGCAACGGGTTCAGCGCGGTGGTGAACGCCGGGGTGAAGATCAGCGCGAGGGACAGCGACATGGTCAGGTGCAGGCCGATGATCACGGGGATCGGGGTCTCGGCGCCGAGCAGGCGTGAGTACCCGAAGAGCACCAGTGCCAGGATGACGGAGCCGGGGATGACCAGCGGGCGCGGTCCGACCTTGTCATAGGCGCGTCCCACGAACGGGGCCAGCAGGCCCATGAGCAGGCCGCCGGGCAGCAGCATCAGGCCGGTGGCCAGCGTGTCCAGGCCGCGCACGTTCTGCAGGTACATCGGCAGCAGGATGATGACGCCGAACAGCGCCACCATGGCCAGCACCATCAACACCAGCGAGAGCGTGAACGGGCGGTAGGTGAACGGGCGCATGTCCAGCAGCGCGTGGTCCTTGCGCTGCAGCTTCAGCTGCAGCATCACGAACGTCACCAGCGCCAGCACCGCAACCACCAACACGGCCAGCGTCGTTGCGTCGAGGCCGCTGGAGGAAAGCTTGCTCAGCCCGTAGACCAGGCCGCCGAAGGCCGGGACGGAAAGGAGGATCGAGGGGATCGACAACGGCGTGCCAGAGGCCTCGGCGTTCTTGTTCAGGCGCGGGGCACCGATGATCAGGGCGGCGATCGCGATCGGCGCGACGATCAGGAACATGAAGCGCCAGTTCAGGAACTGCAGGATCAACCCGGAGATCGTCGGGCCGATGGCCGGGGCCACGGAGATCACGATCGACACGTTGCCCATGATCACGCCGCGGCGGTGGGCCGGCACCAGGTCAAGGATGGTGGTCATCAGCAGCGGCATCATGATCGCGGTGCCGGAAGCCTGGATCACGCGGGCACCGAGCAGCATTCCGAAGCTCGGGGACGCCGCGGCAAGCAGGGTGCCGGCGGAGAACAGCCCCATGGCCAGCAGGAAAACCCCGCGGGTGCTGAAGCGTTGCAGCAGGAAACCGGTGGCCGGGATGACAACGGCCATGGTGAGCATGAAGATCGTGGCCAGCCACTGGATGGCGTCCTCGCTGACCTTGAATTCGTGCATCAGCACGGGCAAGGCCACGTTCATGATCGTCTCGTTGAGGATCACGATGAAGGCGGAAATGATCAGCACCGTAATGGTGGCCAGGTCCTTGGGATTGAGCCGGGTATTGGTCTCGGTCACGAAGTGTGGCCTCTTCCATGAAGTGTTTGGTTTTTGGTGAACATCTGAGTCTAGCGTTCGAGACCGCCATTTCATTCCCGGGGAAGGGTTAACTCTTGGCACCCCGCTGGACAACACGGCGACTCCAAGATCGCCATTGCGCCACCCATGCGCCAAGATGGAGAACATGAACGTACGCACTCCGGATCCATACCCCGGCTGGTTGTCAGACGAAGACCTCTATGAGGCTCGTGCCCGCCTACCGATGCTCTACGTCGAGGCGATCCCGGTCCGGCTGGATCCCCTCGGCTACGTCACCGAAATCGGCCTGCTGCTGACCGCGGATCCGGAGGGCCGGATGCTGCGCACCTTCGTCTCTGGCCGGGTCGTGTACCGCGAGACGATTCGCGCGGCGCTCATCCGCCACATCGAAAAGGACCTGGGTCCGATGGCCATGCCGCAGCTGCCGCCAAGCCCCGCCCCCTTCACCGTTGCCGAGTACTTCCCGTCCCCCTCGGAGACCGGACTGACCGACGAGCGCCAGCATGCCGTGGCGATGGCCTACATCGTGCCGATGCGCGGCGAATGCTCGCCGCGCCAGGACGCGCTCGAGCTGACCTGGCTGACCCCGGAAGAAGCGCTGAGCCCGAACATCCAGGAAGAGTTCGCCGGCGGCCGCGGGAACCTGGTGCGCCAGGCCCTCGCCCACGTGGGCTACATCCGCTAGACATCCGGCTTCGCTGTGCGGCGCCTGTACCAGGTGCCGCACAGCGAACCCAGCAGCACCACCGCGATGCCAACGACGGCGCCGATCACGGTCTCCAGCACGCGGTCGTACAACAGCTTGGTGCTCAGCCCCGTGCCGATCGAGGCTCCCATCAGGGCCAGCGGGGTCACGAAGATCTGGGCAATGAAGTAGTTCCGGGCGATGAACAGCTCGGCGCACACCTGCAGCAACCCGATCAGGACCAGCAGCACCCACACCGGCGGCTGGAACGCGATGATGGCGGCCATCAGCACAATGCCCGTGAGCGTGCCGAGCACGCGGTGGATTCCCCTGCGTACCCGGTGCCGGGTGGTGTGCCCGACCAGCGGCACCACCGCGGCGACCATGGCCCAATAGCTGTGCCCGGTGAGGAGCGTCGGCGCCAGCAGGTTGGCGATGCTGCCGGCCAAACCCGCGGCAATCACATAGAAGAATGCCTCCCACCAGATGGCCGTGCGCACGCTCTTGGACAGGGTCGGCAGGCGCGTGCGCACTCCCCAGCCCTTGGAACCGGGAAACAGGATGCCGGAAAAACCGATCACGATGGCCAGAAGCACCGCAACCAGCGCGGCGCCCAAAGACTGGGCCACCGGCGGCTGGGTTGGCATCGAGGCGATCGCGGCGAAGGCGAAGATATGGAAGAGCGACCCGCCGGGGCGCAGTTGCAGCAGGCCGGCGGCCACCGCACAGACGCCGGAGACCACCGTGGTCAGCGCGACGATCGTCCATGCCCCGCGCCCCGGATCCGCATGGTCCACCAGGTAGGTGGAGCACAGCGCTGCCAGCAGGATCACGGCGAGGAACAGCGCTCCCGCCTTGGACTGGGCAACCAGCCGGTTCGCGTAGCCCGGCACGCGGCCATAGACGCCGGTGAAGGCGCCGAAGACCACGAACGGCACCAGGTCCAGCCGGCCCATCGCCAGCAGCGCCAAGAGCGGGACGAACACGCCGATGCCCGTGCGCAGTGCAATCCAATGGTCGTCCCGTGCCGGGCCTAGCGTCAGCAGTCCCCCGAATTTTTCGCTCATCTGGGCAACTCCGCTTCCATTCACCGGCTCACATGGATCCGCTTCCATTTTCCGATTTCCAACGGTACGCCCGGAACCGGGAATCTCCGCACGACTGTGACCCGGCAGATGCTGTGGAGTGAGCCAACGCACCAGCTGGTTTCCCGGTTCCATCGAAGTCAAACACCGTCCGGCAAAAGTTCCGGATGCATCTGCCTGGCGGCTTGGCTTCGGTCAGTGGTAGGCATTGTCCACACGCCCGTCCGCGCTAGACTCAATCAACCTTCCGACGTCTGGTTTCGGTCAGGGAAACAACCGCTTGGGGGTGCGCGGTGGGATACAAGCTTCAAAAGGCAGACTTCTTTTCCGAGTCCGCGGTGTACGGGCTGGTCGTCGTTTCGACCATGCTCCTCGTCACCAACCGATACGAGGCCACCTCGCACGAGGTCTTCGTCAAGGTCCTGGGGACGGTCGTGGTCTTCTGGCTCGCGCATGCCTTCTCCATGGCGGTCTCCCGTATGGGTATGGTGGCCGACACCAAGTCCCCTTTCAGGGAGTCCCTCCGTTATGCCTCCGTCCATTCCCTGGGCCTGCTCATTGCCGCGGTGGTTCCGTTGGCGATAGTGCTGCTGGGCGTGGTGGACCTGATCAGTGACGACACAGCCGTGTGGATCGCGCTCTGGGTGGATGCGGCCCTGCTGGGACTTCTCGGCTTTTTCGCATCTGCCGCATGGACCCGCAAGACGTCGCTGCGTCTCAGGGTGGGGACCGGGACGGCTTTGCTGGGCGTGTGCATCGTCTTGCTCAAGGCATTCATTCACTAGGGCCGCCCACAGCCGCGTGCACCGGGCGGCCGGAACGCGGCGGAAGGCACGGAGGATCAAGTGGCTTGGACACAACGTACGGCAACTGCGGCGCTGGTCGCCGTGGCACTCACCGGGTGTTCCGCCAGCTCAGATCGCGGCGAATCGATACCGGATTCCTGCGACGGAGGAGGGGGCGTTGCCACACCCAAAACGGCGATGGAGATCCTGCTTGTAGCCGCAAGCCAGTCCGATGCCGCCTTGGCGTGCACCGTGACCACGGGCACCCCGGAGGGCAAGGACCTGGGGCGGGAGCTTGAGAAGCTGCGCATCGCGGCCCGCGAGCAGGGAATCACCGCGGAAAACGTCCGGATGGTGAAGATCGGGGAAGTCGAGCTGGAGACCGGAAGCTATACGCTAAGCGGCGGACCGGTCAACGATCTTGAACCACTGACCTTCCAGATCATCCAGCTGAAGGACACCGGCTACCGCGTCTTTTTCCCCGTCCCTGAGAAGTTTGACCTGTGAGGCCTGTTTGCCGCGATCCGCCGACGCCCCGCTGAATCGATTGTGCGGCAGCGAACGACGCATGCAAAAGGCCTGAACAACCGACGGTGAGCCACCGCACGTCCGGTTTTTCCGCCTATCGCCTGAGCATGCGGCACACTAGATAGGTGCCCCACGATTCATTTGACCCCACAGCGTCCCATCCACGCCAGACCGATTTCTCCTTCGAGGTCGGGACCCGGCTGACCAACCCCGACGGCTCGAAGGCGCTCGGGCGCACCGGTGTCATCAAGACCCCGCACGGTGAGATCAAGACCCCCGCATTCATTGCCGTGGGCACCAAGGCCACGGTCAAGGCGATCCTTCCGGAAGCCGTCGCTGAGCTCGGCGCCCAGGCCGTGCTCGCCAACGCCTACCACCTGTACCTGCAGCCGGGTTCCGACCTGCTCGACGCCGCCGGCGGCCTGGGCAAGTTCATGAACTGGTCCGGCCCCACCTTCACCGACTCGGGCGGATTCCAGGTCATGAGCCTGGGCTCGGGCTTCAAGAAGGTCATCGACATGAACCTGGTGGACCAGTCCGGGCCGGACGACGCGGTCGCCCCGGGCAAGGAACGCCTGGCAAACGTGGACGAGGACGGGGTCTGGTTCAAGAGCCACCTCGACGGCACCAAGCACCGCTTCTCCCCCGAGATCTCCATGAAGGTCCAGCACGAGATCGGCGCGGACATCATGTTCGCGTTCGACGAGCTGACCACCCTGCAGAACTCCCGCGGCTACCAGGTCGAATCCCTCGAACGCACCCGCCGATGGGCCGAGCGCTGCGTCCGCGAGCACTTCAACCTCACCGACGACCGCGTCGGCAAGGAATACCAGGCGCTCTTCGGCGTCATCCAGGGCGCCCAGTACGAGGACCTGCGCCGCAAGGCCTGCCAGGACCTCGGCGCCATGGCCTTCGACGGCTTCGGCATCGGCGGCGCGCTGGAGAAGGAAAACCTGGGCACCATCGTGGGCTGGTGCGCCGAGGAACTTCCGGAAAACAAGCCGCGCCACCTGCTGGGCATTTCCGAGCCCGACGACATCTTCACGGCCATCGAAAACGGTGCTGACACCTTCGACTGCGTCTCCCCCACCCGGGTGGCCCGCAACTCGGCGTTCTACACCCCGCACGGCCGCTTCAACCTCTCGGGCAGCCGCTACAA
Organism: Paeniglutamicibacter sp. NPDC012692; assembly: GCF_042901625.1. Classification (NCBI taxonomy): domain Bacteria; kingdom Bacillati; phylum Actinomycetota; class Actinomycetes; order Micrococcales; family Micrococcaceae; genus Paeniglutamicibacter; species Paeniglutamicibacter sp. NPDC012692. Next base: position 421,690 of record NZ_JBIBDE010000003.1, on the reverse strand, counting down.
GCGGGACTTCACCCCGCTCTCCGAGGACTGCGGCTGCTACACCTGCCAGAACTACACCCGCGCCTACATCCAGCACATGTTCAAGTCGAAGGAGATCCTCAGCCACACGCTGATCTCCATCCACAACGAACACTTTGTGGTGAAGATGGTCGACGACGCGCGCCAGGCCATCGAGGACGGCACCTTCCACGAGATGAAGGCCGACGTCATGACCCAGTACTACGCCGGCAAGCCGGACCCGCAGGGCCTCCCGGTTCTGGTCACCACGGCTTAACCGCCTCACGAGGGCAGGGGATGCCGCGTCGGCAAACCGACGCGGCATCCCCTGCCCTCGTATCTTGATGCGGCTCCCGGTCCGGGCAAGCGTGGCTTGCTACTGCACCGGCGAACGCGTCGCCTCAGTCAGCGGGCGCGCGGACGATCCCGCCAGGCCGCCGTGGACCACAGCGCCGCCGCAACCAGCAAGGGTTGAAAGAACAGCCGGACCAGGCGTTTGGTGTCGGTGTCCAGGCCGAACGCCTCACGGGCGTGCACCCACTGCGCAATGTTGCCCGGAAACACGGCAATGAAGAACAAGGCAACCACCCAGCCCACGGGGATGCGCCGTTTGGCCAGCAGGATCAACGCCGCTCCCAGGGAAATTTCAATGATTCCGGAGGCCACAACCACCGCGTCGCCGTTGAGCGGGACAAAGGCAGGTACTTGCGCCAGGAATTCTTCCCGGGCAAAGGTCAGGTGGCCGATCCCGGCCCCGACGAGGAGCCCGCCCATGGCGATTCGAGCGCCCGAGCGCCCGCGTGAGGTCGGCGCCTGGGCTTGAAGGAACCGGGCAAGGAACCCTTTGGACGGATCAGTCATCTGATACGAGCACCGTGACTTCGATGTTGCCGCGGGTGGCGTTCGAGTATGGGCAGACAAGGTGCGCAGCATCGGCGAGTTCCTGGGCCTCTTCGTGCGGCATGTCCGGAATGACCACTTCGAGCACGACCGCCAACTGGTAGCCTCCCTCTCCGTTGCTTCCGATCGTGACGCGTCCACCCACACTCGAGTTCTCGACCTTGGTTTTCCGGCTGCGGGCAACTGCGTGCAGCGCCGAGTGGAAGCATGCGGCGAATCCCGCGGCGAACAGCTGCTCGGGGTTGGTTCCGGTGCCCGATCCACCCAACTCCCTGGGAGGCGTCATGGCGAGATCGATGCTTCCGTCCGAGGTTGCGACGCGGCCCTCGCGACCCTGGCCGGTGGAGAGCGCTTCGGCTGTGTAGATGGCGTTCATGATTTGTTCCTTTCGAGGGTCGTGAATGCGGCCCATGTTCTTGATGGTGAAACGCTGCGGGAGTTTGCCCGCGCCCGATATCTAGCTGTTGCCCTTGCCGAGTTGGCTCATCGCTGCTGTGAGCTTTTGCAAGGTGTCGATGAGCTCTCGGGCCGATGCCGCGTCCGGAAGGCCCGTGGCGCACGCAATGCTCATGGGGACGTGCCCCAGTTCCTTTCGGAGCTCACTGGCCCGCTGGGTCGGCACGATAGTGACCACCCGGTTGTCTTCATGGACTCGCTTGCGTTCGATCAGGAGTTTCGCCTCCATGCGTCGAAGCAGTGGCGAAAGGGTTCCCGAATCAAGCTGAAGCAGCTCACCAAGCTCGTTCACCGATTTGTCCCCTTCCGACCAGAGGACCACCAGGACCAGATACTGGGGATAGGTCAAGCCCCACGGAGCCAACAACTCCGCGTATGCCCTCGTGGTGGCACGCGTGGCCGAGTACAACGAGAAGCAGACCATTTCATCGACAATTGACATGCTTAACATGGTTGCACACAACTCGGTTGTGCACAACATATATTCTCGAAGTCGCTGTCTTCTCGATGCGCGCGACATCGCACACCTCACGATTTAGAAGGGAAAATTCAAACCGCAGCCAGTTCTCGACCCGCATGAAGCGCGTGGGTGTCCGGTGGCGATCTTCGCCCACGCATTGGCCACGGCACCTGCATCCCAGGCGTCGGAGACCGTCGATCCGCCGTGGTCAGGGCCGGCAATCCGGACCCGCGGGAACCCTAATCCCCTGATGCGGAGGGACGGCGCCGAAGCACCAGGTACAGCCCCAGTGCCACGCAAACAAGGTAGGTAAGGCCCACCGCGATCCATCCCGCGGCGAACCCGCCGGGCGAGCCGATCAGGGCGCCCATGCCAAGCGGCCCGATCGTGAACCCGCCAAACAACCCCGCCGACACCCACCCCGTGGCCGAGCTCATCGAGGCCGCCGGGACACTGCGCAGCAGGCTGGCCATCAGTACCACGGAGACCCCCAGGGCCGAGGCGCCGTGCAACGCGACGGCCAGCCACAGCAGCGGGGCGTAGCCCGTCGCCCCTGCGGCCAGGAACGTCCCGGCACCACAGGTGGCCATGATGGCCAGGAGCAACAGCAGCTTGGGCGCGGAAACCCCTCGACTCATCATCCGGCCCCAGCCCACCCGGGCGCTGACCCCGATGGCTCCGGCCGCGGCGGCGGTGAGCCCGCCAAGCACCAGTGAGAAGCCCAGTTCGCGCACGGCAAAGAGTGGCAGGTACACGTTTGTCGCCTGCACTCCCACGCCGTTCACGAACCCGAAGATGGCCAGGGCAAAAACAACAAAGCGGGTGCTCGGCGCCGGTCTCGAGGATGCGCCCGCGTCAACCCGTTGGGTCGGGCGGGTTTCGACGGGCAACAGCGGATATGTGGAGATCACCCGGACGGCGACGACTCCCAGCAGTGCGGCAACCAGGGCGCCGACCGCACTGGCCCCGTGCCAGCCGATCCACGCGGCCAGTACCGGGAAAGCGAGGCTTGCCACCAATTGGCTGGCCTGCACGCCGGACTGCTTCACCCCGGTCCACCCGATCCGGTAGTCGACCGGCACGCGTTCGGCCAGGATCCTGTTTGTCACCCCGTTGGGAAATGACTGGGCGAATCCCGCAACGGCCGAGGCCACCAGCAACAGAACGTATCCGCCGGGGATCGCCGCAAACACCATGGCCAGTGCGGCAAGGCCAAACACCACCAGCAAGAGGGTCTTGTCCGGTTGCCCGTCGGTGAACCTGGCAAAGACCGCATTTCCGATCGCGGCACACGCAAAGCACACGGTGGCCAGAAGCCCGAACTGCGCTTCACTGATGCCCAATTCGGAAATGACGAGGTCGCTCGTGGCGCTCAAACCGTAGCTCAGGAGCGGGGCGATACCCACCGCCGACAGAAGGATCGCCAAGAGGCTCAGTGGCGGGCGCTCGGCGCGGGTCTCCATGGCGGTCCTTCCGGATCAAGCAGGATGGGAGCCCGGGGCAATCCCGGACCGCTCTCCAGTTTTGCACGGGTGGCCCGAAGCCCGGCGGTCGGTGTCGCCTGTATGAACCGGTAGGCTCCCGCAGCCGCCTAGGAGATCCGCCCATCGAGGCCATGGGCCTTGGAGTTCACCGAAACAGAAGTTCCGACACCCCAAGCGATGGCCGCCACCACTGCGGCGATCACCAGTAGCGTGGGCGGCAGCGGATTTAGGAAGAGCCCCGCGACCAGTGCGATCACGGCAACAACCATGACATCGTAGCCGTAGGCGAAGTGCTGGATCATGGGACCCGTTGCCTGGCCCAGTGCCGCCAGCAACATCACCGAGCCCCAATCCAGAGCCGGCCGGTACGCCAGGCGCACTGCCCCGGCGGCCAACCCCGCGCCGGCAAGTGCACCCAAGACAAGCAGCATCACCAGCGAAGCCGCCTCGGCGGAAACTGCCCAGGCAAGGAACGCCGCAAGGACAATGCCCCAGGGAACCAACAACATGGCTGCCACCGCCGCATGGGCCTGCCGCATGGCGCTGCGTCCCAACGGAATGATCGATTCGAGCGACGGCACGTCGGCTGCCTGGGCGGCCGCCGTGGAGGCAGCCTTCGCCGCCACGCATGAACCGACGACCACTAGGGTTCCCAGGACCAGCGGATGGCCGCCCTGTACGGCAAAGATTCCGGCTGCGGGAACTCCCCACCCTGCCAGGAGCCCCCGCCAGACCTTCGGTGCGCGCAGCAAGACCAAGGCTTCGGCCCGGACCAGCGCCGAATACGGGCCGCGCGCGCGGGATGCCGGAAGCATGCGTGAAAAGGCATCTCCTCCGCGGCGGCGGATGCGCTCCTGTCGGGCAACGCTACGGCGGGTTTCGCCGCCACCCGCCTGATCGATTGCGACCGACAGGGATTTGTCATCCAAAAGTGCCAGGGCTGCACCTGCATACGCACTTGCGGCGCCCCGGGAAACCAATTCACGGCTTGGAATGCGTTGCAGGTGCCGTCGCGACCCCTTGAATGTCCCAGCAACGACAGCCAACATGAGCACTGGAATCCACCACGCACCATCCTGCGCGGCCGCGGGAACGGTGGATGGCAGCACCGCCCAGAATCCTGCCATGGAGCCGGTTCCGGTGAGGCGCAACAGCACATCGGCAGCGTACGCGATGACAACCGCCATGCAGGCTGTGTTCAGCGCGATGCGGAAGTGCCGTCCCCAGCCTCGGGTTTGCGCCAAGACCGCCAGCAATGAAAGCAACACAAAGAGCAGGCCCAGGCTGAGCGCGCCCAGCAGCACCCCTGCGAAGTTTCCTCGCGAGAGACCGCCCAGCACCGTGCCGTATCCGATCGGCAGCCACAAGAGCATGCCGTAGATGCAGGTGGCAACCAGGCGTTGGCGCAGCAGCCGTGCAAGGAAAGGCATCCGATCCACCGGCAGGCTTAGCCACCAATACCCCTGCGCCCGGTCCACCGCGACCGGTCCCAGCCGGGAAATCAGCGAAAGCGCCGCGAGCAGTCCCAGCATTACGAGCGCGGACGCGGCGGATTCACCGGGGACCACACCGATTCCGTTGCGGATGACACCGTTTTGGACGTCTTCCCTCAGAGAAGCGGAAAATGCGTGTGCAATGCCTGCCGCGTAGGCGAAGGCAATAGCGGCGGCGAGCAGAGAAATGTATGCATCCCCCATGCGTTCCCAGAAGTTCTCCCGGCGAACCTTCTTTTCCGCGACGCGATTGCGTTTCCACGGGTCGAAGTCGACTGGCAGGTTGCCGGGCACGGCAAGGGGTTCGCTGCCGGACGTGGCGATGAGGTCAGGCATGTGCGATCGCCGCCGCACCTTCGGCGACGGTGGATGGAACGATGCTCCCGTCGGAAATCACCAGGACGGAGTCGGCCACCGTCGAGAGGAATTCTGCGTCGTGGGTAACCACCAGCAGCGCGGTCCCTGCGTCCACCCGCCGGCGAAGACGTGAGGCCAACGCGGCACGCATCGTCGGGTCCAGGCGCTGTTCCGGTTCATCGAGAACCAGAAGCTGGCAGGGCCGCAACAAGGCGGCGGCCAGGAGCAGTCGCCGTCGTTGGCCTGAGGAAAGGCGTTGCGGAAGTTCGGTTCTGGCAGCAGCAAGGTTAAAGAACTCGAGCTCCCTGTCAACCGCGGCCTGCGGGTCGACCACGGAGTGTCCGCCGGCGATGAGTTGCAGGTGTTCCTCGACGCTGAGTGAGGGGAAGAAGGCGTCCTCGTCGAGGACCACCGAGACTGCTTTGCGATAGATGAAACTGGAATCGTCGGTGAACGAACCCAGGATGAACGATTCTCCGCTCACCGGCTCCTGATAGCCAACGAGGGTTCGCAGCAGCGTTGATTTTCCGGCAGCGTTGAAGCCGACGATGCCCAACGACTGGCCCGGCTCGACCAACAAGTCGATGGGTCCGCACACGTCCTGATGGCCGTATCCAGCTACGAGGCCGGTGGCCCTGAGCAGGTCTCGCGAGGTGCTGTCCATGATTCGACGGTACCCGCAGGTCACAATCGAACCCTTCAGCACTTTGGATGATTTTCTTCGTTTCCATCCTGCGTTAAGGCGGCAACGCAAAGGGCGGCAGCGTTAAGGCGGCAACGCAAAGGGCGGCAGCCCGCTCACCAGTGCTGTGAGTGCGCTGCCGCCCGAACGGGTTCCCTGCCGCCTTATGCGGTTGCGGGCTCCTGCTCCGCCAGCGAGTAGCTTGGCTCGCGGCGCTTGAACCACCGGATGACGAATGCGGTCACGGGAACAAACGCGAATTCCACTGCCGTCTTGTAGAGGAATCCGACCAGCACGTAGTTGATGAACGTGGGTGCGTCGGCGATCCCGATGACTGATGCCGCGATGGAGCAGAAGATCAGGGTGTCGGCGAACTCGCCCACGCCCGTCGAGCCCATCAACCGGCCGACGAGGCCGCGTTCGCCGAATCGCTCCTTCATTTTGACCAGGACCAGGGAATTCAACGTCTGGCCCACCAGGAAGCCCAGCAGCGAGGCCAAGACGATGAGCCAGATCGGGCCGAGCGTGCGCTCAAGCGCTTCCTGCCCGTCGTACCACTCGGCCGCCGGCAGCTCGATCATGATCCAGAAGCAGAGCGTGGAGAATGCCGCCAGCACGAAGGTCGTGATGATCGCCCGGCGTGCGATCTTGAATCCGTAGACCTCGGAGATGACGTCACCCAGGATGTAGGCCAGCGGGAAGAGGAAGAACCCGCCGTCGGTGACGATCGGGCCAAAGGTGACGCCCTTGGCCGCACCGATGTTGGAAAGTATGACAACCACCGCCATCAAGGCCAGCACGGTGGAGAAGTAGGGGCTTCCTGCTGCCGCGAAAACAGCGCGCGAAGCCTTTGGACGTTGTGAAAGTGAGGCGGAGATTTCGCCCATGGTTATACCCAATCGAAGAAGTGGTTCGCCAAGTCACTCCCGGGCAGCATTCTTCCCGCGATTCGAACAGGTTTCGGCGGGTCGATTGCGGGCCACTGTGGAGCACTCGCTGTATTAGCACTTGAGGTTCAAGTATCCCACGGCGTTTTTCCGGGTCAATTGCGCTTTTCCGACCGCTGCACGCAATTTTGGTCACGCTTACCCCGCCAAAGTGTGACCTGCGCCACGAAATCCGCATATTGAACATGTTCAAAAACGACTATGATGGTCTGCATGCCTAATGAATCAAGGGGTCACGTGGCGCACCAAACCGCAAAGGGCGCCGAAACTCGCCAATTGTTGCTAAACACCGCCCTCCGACTCTTCGCTGAAGACGGCTTTTCCGGAACCACGATGCGCGCCATTGCAAGGGAATCGGGCCTTTCGCTGGGAAACGCCTACTACTACTTTGATTCCAAGGATGAGATCGTCCACGAGCTCTATCGGGGCCTTGCCGAACAGCATCGAGCGGCCACCTGGCCGCTGTTGGTCGAAGGCAATAACCTTGAGACAAATGTGCGCCTGGCCCTGGAAAAGAACCTCGAAATCCTGGCTCCGTTTCACGAGTTTGGACCTTCGTTTATTCGCACGGCGTTTTCCGGGCCGCAGGGGGATCCCGGCGACATCCACCGGGCGCAGGAGCTCGGCTTGTGGCGCCAGGTCGTCACTGCCTCCAGGCCGCTGCCGCCGCTGGCCATCAGGCAGGACCTTCCCCAATTGCTGTGGCTTATCCAGCGCGGCATTTTCCTCTTCTGGGCCCACGACTCTTCCCCCGGCGCAAAACGAAGCTTCAGGCTCGTGAAAAACGTGGCGCCGGTGGTCGCCAGGTTGACGGTCCTGTCCCGCATGCCGGTGGTCCGGACGATCCTCGACGACGTCCTTTCGCTGGTGCGAACGGCGAACTGACTCCGGAGACCCCACCCAGCGGCAACAGCATCGAGACCTGAAGGCGTGGTCACGTCTCTCCACGCCTTCAGGCATGAGGCGTAGAGTCGAACTTGAAGTCAGGCGAGGGAAACCACAATCCGGCTCAACGCGATGCGGTTCGTCTCATCACCTTCACTGGCTTCCAGGTTTCAGCAGATACATGAGGAGACAACAAATGCCATCCGAACCCAAGAATCTTCCAAGCTGGGTCCGCGAGCTTGCGCCGCTCAAGGATCGCACCATCACCAACGACTACTCCTCCGAGCTGCACAGCGTCGGCACCGCAAACGGCGACTTCGAGGTGCTGCGCTGGTGGCCGGCCCGAGACGAGGTGCCTTCCCTCAACAATCTGATGTCGGAACGGGCTCAGGGGCGCGCCGCGCAGCTGACTTTACTTGGAACGCCCGATGAAACCGTCGTCGGCGAGCTGGCAACCCATGGGTGGAGCGTCAAGGGACACCATGTCCTTTTGGCTGCAACCACCGATGACGTGGAACAAGTGGCAAGCCTCCCGGAGACTGCCACGCTTTTCGAGGCGCCCATGGACGACTACGACGTCGTGGAAATTGCGGATTTCGATGCACCGGCGGGACGCGGTCGCATCCGCTTTGCCGAGGGCTTCGCACTGTTGAGTGAGCCCGAAATCATGTCCGCCAGCAATGCCGAACAATTCCGCTCCGCAATCATCGCCAATCTGGCAGCTTCGGCCTCGAGGCAGGGCCTGCCATGGCTGTTCATGGTCGCGGAAGCCGACAATTCCGCGGGAACCCGTGGCCTTCGCGGCCCTGGCTGGTCAAACGCAACCTTGATCACCACCTTTACGCGCAACTAAACCCATTTTCCCTCCCGGAAACCCTCGGCACGGACTTCACCGAACTCCACCGAGGCCTTTGATATGCCCCGGGCAAGGTGAGGCCCTCAACCTGGCATGTCGGCCTGGAACTGCGCGCAGGCACCGCGGGCATCGTCGACCTCTCCGATGAAGGCGGCGCCCTCCAACCGCCCTAAACTAGAAAACATGACTTCTGCCTCCAACGGGATTCGTCCCGCCATTACTTTGACCATCGCAGGCTCCGAGGCCACCGGCGGCGCCGGTGCGCAGGCCGACCTCAAGACCTTCCAGGAATTGGGCACCTACGGCATCACCGCCTTGACGTGCATCGTGTCATTCGATCCGAAGGACAACTGGAACCACCGCTTCGTTCCGGTGGAAACCCAGGTCATCGCCGACCAGCTCGAGGCAATCCAGACCTGCTACGCAGAGGACCTCAAGACAGTAAAGCTCGGCATGATGGGCTCCCCCGCCACCATCAACACCGTGGCCGCAGCCCTGCGCAACCAGGAATGGGACAACATCGTTTTGGATCCCGTACTGATCTGCAAGGGCCAGGAACCCGGCCACGCGCTGGACACCGATGAAGCGCTCAAGGCCAACCTGCTGCCGCTGGCAACCTTCGTCACCCCCAACCACTTCGAGGCGGAATCGCTCTCGGGCATCACCATCAACAACGTTGACGACCTGACCGCCGCGGCAAAGAAGATCCACGAGCTCTCGGGGGCCGCAGTCCTGGCCAAGGGCGGCGTCCGCCTGTCCGGCAGCGAAGCAGTGGATGTCTACTACGACGGCGAAACCCTGGAGGTGCTCTCCGCACCCAAGGTCGGCGAAGTTGCCGTATCGGGCGCCGGTTGCTCGCTTGCAGCGGCAATCACCGCCGAACTGGCCAAGGGCGCAACCCCGCTTGAGGCTGCACGCAATGCCAAGGCGTTTGTCACCGAAGGCATCAAGAACCGTGTTTCCTCGGCGGCGCCGTTCGACGCCCTGTGGCAGGGTGGCGCGCGCTAGACCCCAGCCATAACCTGCAACCCAGCAGGCTAAACCGCGGCATCCAAACGGTGGCCTCATTCATTGAATGAGGCCACCGTTTGGCATTCCCCCAACACGCGATGTCGCATGCGGATTTGCCCTCGCGTTCGGCGCCCTTGCCCGGTACCGCACACGAGGGCAGCCCCGCGCTGAAGACCCGTTCCCCCAAGGAACACGTCTTCGCAGCAGACATTACTAATCAAGCCCGACGTTTTGATCATCGGTCCCGTCAAACGGAGGACCGCATGTGTACAAAAGTACATATTTTGACACGTTCTCAAACAACTCCTTGAGATATGGGCTGGCTCACATAGTATTTCGCTTGTGACTTGCACGCTCTTTGGCTGCACATCCCACTCATCACTCCCACTGAATTCAAGGAGAACTATGATCAACCCGCGTCGCGCCAAACTCGCGCGGACGATCTTGGCTTCGGCCACCGGGCTAGCCCTGGCCGTCACCATGTCAGTCCCGTCCCTTGCGACACCACCCGTCGTTGACCCGCCTCCGGGCGGTGACGCCCCTTCGCTTGGCGGTCTTGCATCCAAAGACCTGAAATCCCTCAAGGTCGCGGGATCCTTGAAGAAGGCTCAGGGGGACGTTTCGGTCTTCGTCCAGTTCGAAGGCGAAGGCGCCTTCGCAGCCACCCAGCCCGCGGCTGCCGCGGCCTCCGGAAGCGCGCTGGTCAAGGACCCTGCCAAGGTCAAGAAGATCCGCGACGGAATCAAGGCCCAGGGCAGGACGGCGGCCAAGGCGGCCGACGCAAAGGTCATCTACACGACCACCAACGCGATTCCCGGCGTGGCGCTGCATGGCGACGCCGATGCGTTGCGTGCATTGTCCGCGCGCAGCGACGTCAAGAAGATCACGGCGATCGTTCCCAAGACCCCGGACAACAAGAACTCTGATCTTGACACCAAGGTCGTCGAGGCATGGAGCGCCCTGAAGCAGACGGGCAAGGGCGTGACCATTGCCGTGCTCGACACGGGCATCGACTACACCCACGCATCATTCGGCGGTCCCGGCACCCTCGAGGCATACGAAGAGGCACAGTCCTCCACCTCGTTGCCGGCCAAGGACTCCGGGCTCTACGACACCGACAAGTTCATTGGCGGATGGGACCTCGTCGGCGACGACTACAACGCCGACCCGCGTTCCCCGGGATACCAGCCGGTTCCCAAGCCGGACTCAAACCCGCTGGACTGCTCCTCCGCGGGACACGGCTCCCACGTGGCCGGCACGGCCGCCGGATATGGCGTCGACGGCGACGGCAGCACCTATGAAGGGGACTTCACCAAGCTCACCAGCGAGGACGTCTCCTCCATGCGCATCGGCCCGGGCAGCGCCCCCGAGGCCGCCCTGGTCGGCATCCGCGTCTTCGGTTGCGCAGGCTCCTCCGACGTGGTCGGCCAGGCTCTCGACTACGTGCTCGACCCCAACAACGACGGCAACTTCGATGACCGGGCCCAGATCATCAACATGTCACTGGGCTCCGACCAGTCCCCCGCAGACGACCCGGAAACCGACATCGTCAACGCGCTGGCCAAGCTCGGCATCCTCTCGGTCGTTTCCTCGGGCAATGCCGGGGACATCACCGACATCGGCGGGGCGCCGGGCAATGCCCGTTCCGCGCTCACCGTCGCCAACTCGGTGGGTTCCAAGGCCACCCTGGACGGCATCAGCATCGGCGCACCGTCCGACCTCGCTGGCGTTTCGGCAGGACAGTACTCCTCGAACTTCAAGTACGCCACCGCCGATCCGGCCAAGCTGACCGGCCAGGTCGTCATGGGCCCGACTGACAACCAGTTCGGTTGCAACGCGTTTGCCCCCGGTTCGCTGGCCGGCAAGTGGGTGTGGCTGAAGTGGAGCGAAAACCTTGCCTTCCCGTGCGGTTCCGCCGTCAGGTTCAACAACGCACAGGCCGCGGGCGCCACCGGTGTCATCCTCGACTCCGAGGTTTCGGTCTTCGAGGCCGGCATCGGCGGCAACGCGACCATCCCGGGCGCCCAGTTCACCCAGGAAAACTCGGATGCCTTGCGTCCGGCCGCCGAGGCCGGAACCTTGAGCGTCTCCCTTGATCCGGCAATGATCGGCACTGCCTCGGTCGATTCGGGCCTCGGCAACACGCTGAACTCGTCCTCCTCCCGCGGCGTCCACGGTTCCGAAGGAATCGTCAAGCCTGATGTCGCAGCCCCCGGCACCTCGATTGGTTCCGTCGGCGTCGGCAGCGGCAGCGGCGCATCCGTGAAGTCGGGAACCTCGATGGCAGCCCCGCACGCAGCGGGCATCGCCGCCCTGGTTGCGGCCAGCGGCAAGTACACCCCCTACCAGATCAAGTCGATCGTGATGAACACCGCCTCGGCCGACGTCTTGGCACCCAACGGCAAGGCCTACGGCCCCAACCGCGTGGGTTCGGGACGCGTCATCGCCTCGGCGGCGCTGGACACCCCCGCCTACGCCTTCGCCTCCGACGCCCCCGATCTGACCTCCGTGGTCTTCGGTGTCATCGAACTGGACAAGAAGAAGTACAAGGCTTCCAAGTCCATCACCGTGGTCAACAAGTCCTCCAAGACCCAGACCTACAACGTGAAGTACGTTCCCTCCACCGAGATCCCGGGTGCCAGCTACTCGTTGAGCGACCGAAGCGTGACGCTCAGGGCAGGCAAGAGCACCAAGGTCAAGGTCACCCTGAACATCGACGCCAGGAAGTACGCCAAGACCCTGGACCCGACAATGGACCGCACCCAGCTGGGTGTGCCGCGTGCCTGGGTGAGCGACGTTTCCGGCCGTGTGGAGCTGAGCGGTTCCTCGGTCCCGACCTTGCGCGTTCCGGTCCACGCGGCGCCCAAGCTGGCCTCCGACATGGAGGTCGATGACTCGATCGAGTTCAAGAAGGGCGCCACCACCGCCAAGGTTGAACTCGAAGGCGACGACATCCGTGCAGGCCAGGGCGACACCCAGGTGGTTTCGCTGGTTTCGGCCTTCGAATTCGGCGCTTCGTCCCCGCGCCAGGGCAAGATCCTTGACTCGACCCCGGGCGGACGCGAAATGGATCTGCAGTACGTTGGCGCGGCTTCCACGGCCCCGACCACCGGAGCCGCAGACGGCTTGCTGAACTTCGGCGTCAGCACCTGGGGCAACTGGGCGCACCTCGCCGGCGGCACCGAGGTCGACATCGAAATCGACACCAACGGCGACGGCGTGGCCGACTTCCTGACGTTCAACACCACCGCCGAGGACCTGGACCTGGACGTCGTTGCAACGTACGACATGCGCACCTTCAAGCAGGTCGACATGCAGCTGCTCAACGGCCTGCCGGGAAGCGTCGACAGCAACACGTTCGACACCAACGCCGCGACCTTCCCGGTATCGCTCAAGGCACTGGGCCTGAACGGGACCAGCGCGCCGATCAAGTACCGCGTGGCCACGTACTCGCAGTACAACACCGACGAGTCCGGCCAGAACGTGCCGGTGGACGGGACCAACTGGATCAGCTTTGATGCAATTGCCCCGACCCTGTCCTTCGCGGGAGCGGGCACCGTGTTCGCTGACCTGGACAACACCACGTTGACCGCACAATTGAAGGCCGGCACCAAGGCGACGCAGGCACTGTTCCTGCACCTCCACAATGCCACCGGAAACCTGAGCGGCAAGAACAAGAACGCCACGGGAGACCGTGCCGAGGTTGTGAAGGTGGAAATCAGCACCAAGAAATAGGTCCCCGGGGATCTAGCCGTACCGGGTGAAAACCCGCATCGGCGACCCGAATGCGGCGCGGCCGGATTCGCGGCGGAGTGATTTCCGCGGCGGAACCGCCCGCGCCGTTGGTGTTCCGCCCGGCGGTATCCGCAAAGCCGCGGCGCACCCGTAGGCTGGGGCGCATGGAAGAGTCGCGCGCGTTGGAGGATCTTCTCGCCCTGCTGCCCAGCGGGTCGGTCGCCGCCTACCGCGGCCCCGAGGAGCCGTTCGGGAACATCAGCCACAGCGGATCCACCGAACCCCTTCCGGTGTACAGCGTGACAAAGATGTTCATCGCCGCGGGCGTCCTGCGGGCCATGGACGCAGGTGTCCTGAAACTTTCCGATTCGTTGGCCTCGCGCCTCGAGGGTGCGCCGGCCGGGTGCACCATCCGCGAGGTCCTGCACCACACCGCGGGGCTGGGCAACTACACGGCCCACCCCGACTACGTCCGGGCCGTCGCCGAAGTGCCGGGAGAACCCTGGTCCTTGGACCGCATCGCCGCTGTCAGCGCCCCCGGATCGCGGGGCCGTTTCGAGTACAGCAATACCGGCTTTTGGTACTTGGGGGCCATGCTCGAACAGGTCTCGGGAATGGCACTGGGCCAATACCTTCACCGGGAGGTGTTCGAACCGGCGAACATGATGGACACCCGTTATCCCGAGCTTGAAACCTCGATCACGCCCAGCGGCTATTCCACGTTGTGGGCCGGCCCCGCGGGGGCATCGTTCTCCACGCCCGCCGACCTCCTGCGCTTCCAGCAGTTTGTCCTCGGCGTCGAATCCTATTGGTCGCCGCCGTTGGGCGCCGCGGCAACCGAGGAATTCTTCGCCTCGGTTCCGGTGCCGCCCCAGGATCCCTGGCGGGTTCCGCGCTACGGTGCCGGGGTCATGACGGATCCGGCCCTGGGAATCTGGGGGCACGGCGGCTCAGGTCCCGGGTACCGCAGCGCGGTCTTCAGCCGATTCGGCAACCGGGCTACTGCCGCAATAATCTGCCCTGGGGCCGGGTCATTCGAGGCAGAGGAAACACTGGTGAATCTTCTGGGACGGAGGGGAGTGAAGACGCTGACGTTCGCGCCGGATTGCGGCATGAAGTGGCCGTTCTGGGGCGAGGACCGGGTCTTGGAGCTGGAACCCTACGAATTGGGACTGAGTCAGGAACTGATCTCAAGGATCCGGACATGGATGGATGACTGGGACCGGCACTTCCACCATGAAAACGGGTGGGCCGATGAGGCCACCCGTGTGGCGTCGCGCCTCGAACGGCTAGCTATCCAGGATGCCATCCGGGCCGAAGCCGGCGACTACTTGGATGTTGTCGACGATGTCTTCTTCGACTAGCCGGCGGCCTTGGTTTTCAGGACCGTCAGTGCCGCCTGGTCGATTTGCTTGGCGAATTCCGGATCCTTCATGGCTTTCTTGGCCAAGGCGTCGGCCATTGTCGCGGTCTTGCCGGAGTCCACGCACAGCAGCATGGTGCCTCCCGCTTCGAAGAAGCGCAACGCACGCTCACCCAACCCCCACGGCGAAAGCTGGTTTGCCTCGCACACATCGTCGGACACGACGATGCCCTCGAACCCGAGGTCGCTTCGGAGCATGTCCCTCATGATGGTCTCGGAAAACGGGGCGATGTTCTCGGCGTCGATTTTGGAGTAGTACGCGTTCGAGACCATGACCCATTGGTTCCCCGCCTGGATGGCGTTCCGGAACGGCTGCAGGTAGTCGTCTTGGCGCGTCGTTTTCGTGTCGGTCACGTTGGAGGCGACATCGGTATTCTTGGTGACCCTCCCCAGTCCCGGAAAGTGCTTGACGACCGGATCCACGCCGGCCGCCAGCATGCCCTCGGAAAATGCCATGGACGAGGCCGAAACCGCTTGCGGGGTGAACCCGAATTGCCTGCCGAAGTGGCCAATGGGCCCGTTCGAGGGGGCGAACTCGGCGCTAGGAACGGTGTCGGCAACCGGTGCCAGGTTGACGTTGATGCCTGCGCCGGCCAATTCCTTGCCCCACGTCGTTGCCTTGGCCTTCAACTCGGAAGGGGCCCAGGTTCCCTGGACCTTGGCCGCGGGCATCGAATCGAACCCGCTGCCCTTGAGAACCTGGACGAGGCCACCTTCTTGGTCCGTGGCAACGTACGGGGCAACCGCAACGTCTTGGGACTTGGCAATTGTCTTTTTCACGCGGTCGACTTCAGCCTTGGTGGCCTCGAGGCCATCGGTGCTGCGGCCTTTCAGGAACACGTTTCCGAGGGAGTGTTCGGCGATGATGTCTCGGTCTTGCGCGCTGCTTCCGGTGGCCGGAAACCCCGTCATCAGGACTTGGCCGATTTTCTCCTCGAGGCTCATCCGCGCCAACAAGGCCTGCGCGTTGCCGGACTCCTGCGCGTTGCCGGACTCCTGCGTTTCGCCGGCGCCGGATTCCGACGCGGGCTTGCTGGATCCCGTTGGTGCGGGCGGCTGGCTTCCGGGCTCGGGAGCCAGGGTTTGTCCGGGCGTCGAAGCCGGGCTCGAAGCCTGTTCCGGGGGCGTGCTGGACGTGCAACCCGATATCAAGAGACACGGGATGGCCAACAACAGCATCACTCCGTATTTTTTTGAAACCGCCTTGCTCAAACTCATCACTGCCCGTCTTCCATTTGCGTCCGTCGTGTTCCAGACTGCCAGATATTTGGTTGGGGCGTTTCCCTTCTGATTGGGCCCAGGCCCTGACAGTCGAGCCTGTGGGCATTGCATTCGAAACTGTCAGCGTGTGCGTCTAGTCTTGGCACAACACGAGCGGAGGAAACGACATTGGTTGATAATTCCTTGGATTGCTTGGCCATAGGCCTTCGATCGATCACCATGGCCGCCAACCCGCAGACCCCCGCCACTCCTGCCGGCCCCGCTGCGCCACCCGACCCATGGACCATGCCCTCGCGTGGCATCGAGTGGTGCGATTGCGGGGAACATCACGACCTGGACAGGGACACCGTGTTGTCCTTCGCGGAGGACGTTGTCGAAGATCGCCAGTGGATGACCCACGACGAAGTCATCGACACTGCCATGGACCTGTGGAACTACATTGCCGTGTGCGAGTTTTTCCTGATGGCCATCCGCGCTTCGACGGTATCCGTCAACGGTGAACCCGCACCGCGGTATCCCTTCGAGCGCGGCCTGGAAATCGTCGCCTATTTCTCCAAGACCTGGCAGGGGTGCCCGGAAGAAATCTGCCGCACGGTTCGTGACCGCGAGGGCTAGGCCCTGACCACGGGCAGTTCGGCCCATTCGGTGGTGAATTTCGGCGACGAGTATTCACGCTTCATCGACCATTTCGGTTCCACGGCGAGCCCTCCCGAACCCAGTCCTATGGCCTTGTCGCCGAATTTCGCCTTGACCGCACCCAGCACATCGCCAACGTGTTTTTCGGAGACCTCGTCCTCGAAAATGCCGAAGGCTTCCTGTCCCGGGTCCGGCTGGAGACCGGAGAGCACGACCCCGCCGCGCACATAGGAAGCGCCTGGGAGCATGATGTCACGCATTGCCGCGCTTGCCAGCCGGGTGAGCAGGATGGGGTCCTGGGTCGGCCTGGGTAGTTTGAGCGTCACCGAAGGGAATGAGGCCTCGCCCGCGGCAAATCGGCTGGTTCCGGCCGTCACGGTGAGAAGCGTCGCCCACAACCCGTCGCCCATGAGGCGGGACGCGCCGCGTTGGGCGTAAATGGACATGACTTCCTGCATGGCATCCAGGGTGGTCACCGGGCTTGAGAACGACCGCGAATACATGATCTGTTGCTTGTCCGCGCGTTCCTCATGGTGGGCGATGCAGGGGGTGCCGTTGAGCTCGAGCACCGTGCGCTGCAGGACCACGGAGAACTTCTTGCGGATATCCGTGACATCGGCGCGCTTCAAGTCGGCGATGCTGGTGATGCCCAGGCCGGCCAGCTTGGTGCCCGTCTTTCCGCCCACTCCCCACAGATCCGTCACGGGAACCCTGGACTGGATCCGCTCGATCAGGTCCGGGTCCATGGAGTCCATCGAACAAACCCCGTTCAAGTGGGCGTTGTGTTTTGCCACGTGGTTGGCGAACTTGGCCAGCGTCTTGGTCGGGGCGACACCCACGCACACCGGCACTCCAACGCTGCGGCCCACGGTGGCCCGGATGCGTGTGGCCAGTTCCCCGAGTTGGTCCGGGGTTCCCTGCACCCCGAGGAACGACTCGTCGATGGAGTAGACCTCCTGCCAGGTGCCGAAGCGCGAGAGCACCTCCATGACGCGGGCGCTCATGTCGCCATAGAGCTCGTAATTGCTGGACCGGGCAACCATGCCGTGGCTGCGCATGAACTGCTTCACCTGGAAGAACGGCGCACCGGTGGTGATGCCCAGGTCCTTGGCTTCCTGCGAGCGCGCGACCACGCAACCGTCGTTGTTGGAAAGCACGACGACGGGACGCCCCACGAGTTTCGGGTCAAAGACGCGTTCGCAGGACACGTAGAAGTTGTTGACATCGATCAGCGCGATGCGTTCGGCGCTCACGGCTGCGGCGCTCCGGCGCCGGCCAGGGGCTTGAACGGGTTCTTCATCGGGCTGCTTCTTGATCGCGTGCGGGTATGCCTCCAGACTAGTCGACCGTCACCATGATTTGGTCGGTCGCGCGTTGGGGCGGCCGGCATCCGGACCGGCCGCCCAGTCCCTAGATGTTTTCGGCCACCGGCACCGCGAACTGCGCGTTGTAGAGCTCGAAGTACGCGCCCTGGGCCGCGAGCAGCTCCGTGTGGTTTCCCTGTTCGACGATCCGCCCGGCGTCCATGACCAGGATCAGGTCCGCGTCGCGGATCGTGGAGAGCCGGTGGGCGATCACGAAGCTGGTGCGGTCGCTGCGCAACGCCGCCATGGCCTTTTGCACCAGGACCTCGGTGCGGGTGTCGACCGAGCTCGTCGCCTCGTCCAGGATGAGCACGCTCGGCCTGGCCAGGAAGGCCCGGGCGATCGTGATCAGCTGTTTCTCGCCGGCGCTCACGTTCTCGGCCGCGTCCGTCAGCAACGTGTCGTAGCCGTCGGGCAGCGAGCGGACGAACCTGTCCACGTAGGTGGCGGTTGCCGCGTCGATGACCTCCTCCTCCGTGGCGTCCGGGCGCCCGTAGGCGATGTTCTCGCGGATCGTGCCGCTGAACAGCCAGGTGTCCTGCAGGACCATGCCCATCCTGCCGCGCAGGTCGTCCCTGGCCATCTGTGCGATGTCGACGCCGTCCAGGGTGATGCGGCCGGAATCGAGCTCGTAGAACCTCATCATGAGGTTCACCAGCGTCGTCTTGCCGGCGCCGGTGGGGCCCACGATCGCGATGGTGTGCCCGGGCCGCGCCGTGAGGGAGACGTTCTCGATCAGCGGCTTGTCCGGGGCGTAGCGGAAGCAGACGTCCTCGAAGACCAGCTTGCCGTCGGTGGCCCCGGGGCTCTGCGCCGGGTCGCTGTCCCGGGTCTGCTCGTCGGCCTCGAGGAGCTCGAAGACGCGCTCGGCGGAGGCGACGCCCGACTGGATCAGGTTGGCCATGCTGCCCAGCTGGGCCAGGGGCTGGGTGAACTGGCGGGAGTACTGCAGGAAGGCCTGCACGTCGCCCAGCCGCATCGAGCCGGTGGCCACCTGCATGCCGCCGACCACGGCAATGGCGACGTAGATGAGGTTCCCGACGAACATCATCGAGGGCTGGATGATGCCGGAGACGAACTGGGCGCCGAAGCTCGCGCGGTACAGCTCGCTGTTCTTGGCGTCGAACACCGCCCTGACCTCCCGCTGGCGGCCGAAGACCTTCACCAGCGAGTGCCCGGTGTAGTTCTCCTCGATGTCCGCGTTCAGCTCGCCGGTGTGTTTCCACTGGGCGACGAAGAGCTTCTGCGAGCGCTTGGCGACGACGGCCGTGATGAGGATGGTCAGCGGGATCGTCACCACCGCGATCACCGTCAGCAGCGGCGAGACGATGAGCATCATGGTGACCACGCCGACGACGGTGAGCAGCGAGGTCACCATCTGGCTGAAGGTCTGTTGCAGGCTTTGGGAGACGTTGTCGATGTCGTTGGTGACGCGGCTGAGCAGCTCGCCGCGCTGCATCCTGTCGTAGTAGCCAAGCGGCAGCCGGTTGATCTTCGCCTCGACGTCCTCGCGCAGGCTGTACATGGTGCGCTGGACGACCTCGTTGAGCACGTAGGCCTGCAGCCAGCCGAAGATCGAGGAGAGCATGTAGAGCGCCAGCACCACCAGCAGGATCCGGCCCAGGGCCTGCAGGTCGATCCCGATCCCCGGGGTCAGGTGCATGCCGCTGAGCAGGTCGGCCTCCGGGTTCCGCCCCGCCGCCCGCAGCCCCTCGATGACCTGCTCCTGGGTGGCCCCGGCGGGCAGCCGCTGGGAGATGGCGCCCTCGAAGATCAGGTTGGTTCCCTGGCCCAGCAGCTTGGGTCCCAGCACGCTGAACCCGACGCTCGCGATGCTCAGCAGGAGCATGCCGGCCAGGCCGAGCCGGTGCGGCTTCAGCCGCCCGGCCAGCTTCCGGGCCGAGGGCATGAAGTTCAGCGCCTTCTCCGCCGGCAGCGACGGCCCGAACCGGGGGCCGCGGCCTGGGCCGGGCATGGGCCGCGGGGGCGTGTTCCGGGTCTGCGAGTCGCTCATGCCGCTTCCTCCGCCGTGAGCTGGGATTCGACGATCTCGGCGTAGGTCTCCGAGGTCTTGAGCAGGTCGGCGTGGGTCCCGCGGCCCACGACCCTGCCGCGGTCGAGCACGATGATCTGGTCCGCGTCGATGATGGTCGCCACCCGCTGGGCCACGATGATCTTGGTGGCGCGGCTCCGGTGCTTCTTCAGCGCGATGCGCAGCCGGGCATCGGTGGCGCTGTCCAGCGCGGAGAACGAGTCGTCGAAGATGTAGATCTCCGGCTGCTTCACCAGGGCCCGGGCGATGGCCAGGCGCTGCCGCTGGCCGCCGGAGACGTTGGTGCCGCCCTGGGAGATCTTGGCCTCCAGCCCGCCCTCCATCTCCCGCACGAAGTCCCTGCCCTGGGCGATCCCCAGGGCCTCCCACAGCTCCTTGTCGGTGGCGTCCGGCTTGCCGTAGCGCAGGTTGCTGGCCACCGTCCCGGCGAACAGGTACGGCTTTTGCGGGACCAGCCCGATCCGGCTCCACAGCAGGTCCGGGTCCAGCCGGGCGACGTCGACCCCGTCCACCAGCACCGATCCGCCGGTCGCGTCGAAGAGCCGGGGCAGCAGGTTCACCAGCGTGGTCTTGCCCGCGCCGGTGCTGCCGATGATCGCGGTGGTCTGCCCCTCCCGCACGGTGAACTCGAGGTCCCGCAGCACGGGCTGCTCGGCCCCGGGATAGCAGAAGGTGACCTCCTTGAATTCGACGCTGCCCGTGCCCTCCAGGGTCGTCACCCCGTCCTCGGGCATCTTCACCGAGGACTCGGTGTCCAGCACCTCGCCGATGCGGTCGGCGCTCACCGCGGCGCGCGGCAGCATCACGCCCATGAACGTGGCCATCATGACGGCCATCAGGATCTGCAGCAGGTAGCTGAGGTAGGCGACCAGCGCGCCGACCTCCATGGCGCCGGATTCCACGCGCAGCCCGCCGAACCAGATCACCGCGACGCTCGAGACGTTCAGCACCATCATGACGATCGGGAACATCAGCGCAAAGAGCCGCCCGGCGCCGAGCGACACGTCCGTCAGTTCCGCGTTTGCCGTGGCGAACCGCTTGGTTTCCAGGTCCTCGCGCACGAAGGCGCGGATCACCCGGATGCCCGTGAGCTGCTCGCGCAGCACCTTGTTGACCACGTCGATCCGCTTCTGCATGAGGCGGAAGAGCGGGACCATGCGCGTGATGACCAGGCCGATCGAGACCAGCAGCACCGGGATGCTCACGGCCATCAGCCAGGAGAGCCCCGCGTCCTGCTGCATCGCCATGATGACGCCGCCGACCGCGAGGATGGGCGCCGAGACGAAGAGCGTGCAGGTCATCAGGACCACCATCTGGACCTGCTGCACGTCGTTGGTGGTGCGCGTGATCAGCGAGGGCGCGCCGAACTTGGAGACCTCGTGCTCGGAAAAGTCGCTGACCCGGTGGAAGATCGCCCCGCGCAGGTCCCGGCCCAGGGACATGGCGGTCTTGGCGCCGAAGTAGACGGCGGCGATCGCGCAGCCGATCTGCACCAGCGTGATGGCAAGCATGGTCCCGCCGACGGCCATGATGTGGCCGACGTCGCCCTTGGCCACGCCGTTGTCGATGATGTCCGCGACGAGGCTGGGCAGGTAGAGCGAGGCGATGGATTGCGCGCCCTGGAACAGCCCGACGGCCACCAGCCATTTCCAGTAGGGCTTCAAATGGCGGCGGAGAATTTGCAACAGCATAATTTTCCTAGTTCTCGGTTTCGGATGGTGGCCTTGTTTCGCGGGGAGGCGTTTGGAGCGGAGGCCGGGCGCCGGCGATCCCGTAGAGGACGATGCCGGCGAGCTCCTCGGCGCCGTAGGTCTCGCCCCCGTTGAGGCGGGGCAGCGACGAGGAGAAGGCAAGCATCCGCAGGACCTGCCACACGCGGTCGGGGTCGCAGTTGAGCCGACCCAGGTCGGGCTCCAGCAGCCCGTGGAAGACCCGAATGAAATCGTCCTGGGATTTGCTCGTCGACGGCTTCTGGTACTTGTCGAACATCGCCATGAACCGGAAGGCTTCGCGGAACCGCTCCTGCAGCAGCCCGAGGGCCCTGAGCACCTTGTCCTCGAGCGGCAGCGCCGGGTCGATCCCGCCCAGCTCGCGCAGCAACGGGGCCGGGTCCAGCTGCTTGTCGACGGCGGCCTGGATCAGCGAGGCCTTGTCCCCGAAGGCCTTGTAGACGGTCCCCTCGGAGATCCCCGCCGCCTCGGCGATCTGGCGGGAGGTCACGGCCGGGCCGAATTCCAGAAACAGCGGCATGACCGCCTCGACGATCATCGCCTTCCGTTCCCCGGGGGCCAGTGCGGCCGCCCGTGAGGGCCTCGTTCCGTGGATGGATCGTGGATCCGACATACACCGAAAGTAACTGAGTGAGCGCTCACTCACAATGGGCCGGCGACGGGAAAATCAGGCAATTTCCCGGCCGGCGTCCCGGACGAATCGCCGGCCCGGTTCCCCGCGACCGGATGCTCCGCGAGGGCCACGGTTCCGGCGTCCCCGTCCACGGTGACCATGTCCCCCGTGCGGATCCGGCGGGTCGCCACCCCGGTGCCCAGCACGGCGGGGATGCCGTATTCCCGGGCCACGATCGAGCTGTGGCTCAAGGGTCCCCCGACATCGGTGACCACGGCCGCGGCCATGGCAAAGAGCGGCGTCCAGGCCGGGGTCGTCATCCGGGCCACCAACACCTCCCCGGGCCGCATCGAGGCGAAGTCCTCCGGGCCGGCCAGCACCCGCGCCGGGGCGCGCACCGTCCCGAGGCTGGCCCCCACGCCCTTGATCATGTCCCCGGTCTGGGTCTGCAGGCCGGCGGGCATCATCCCGGCCAGCGCCCTGTCCGCCCAGCGGGCGACCGGAAGCATCTGCGGGGCATCGGCCCGGCGTTGGGCCTTCCACAGGGCCTTGCGCTCGGCCACCGCACCTGCCCGCACGGGGCCGGGCGCACCGGTGATCCGGACCGGCCCGTTCCCGTCCTCCGGGCCGGCCGGGGCAGGGTTGGCCAGCCCGAACCCGATGGCCGCCCGCAGCTCGGAACCACGCAGCCAGAAAACGCCCTCGGCCGCACCCACGACCCCGGCCGCCCTCAGCCGCTCCCCCAGTTCCAGCAGCATGGCCCGCAGCAGTGGCCAGGCCAGTCCGATGTCGGAGAGCGCGTCCTCGCGCATCGGCGCCGCCTTCTGCGCCCAGGCCAGCAGGCGCCCGAAGGTCCGTGCCCTGCGCCCCGCCAGGCGCCCGGTGATCCGTGCGGTGTTTTCCTCGCGGCGTTGCGCCGAATTGCTCTGGCGTTCGTGCGGGTTCCCTCCCTCGCCGCCCAGGTTGAATTTCAGGGTTTCCAGCAACTGGGCGGGGACATCGGCCGGCACCGGGGTGGCGAAGTCGAGGTTGTAGACCGCATGCCCGTAGCGGTGCAGGTGGGTCCGGAAGCGCTCCAGGAACTCGGCGTGGTCGGCTTCGGGCGCCGGCCCACCAGCGTGTGGCGCGCCAGGCTCCAGCACCTCGGTGGCGAGGGCCGCACTGTCCGTGGCCAGCAGGCGGTCGGCGAGCCCCGGGCGCTCGCGGGCCCATGCGGCGAGGTCGTACAGCGAGTACTCGGCCAAGATGGGTTCGCTGTCGAAGCCCAGCAGGAAGGTGTCGGCGGCCGGATCCCCGGGGGCCTTGACCAGCTTGTCGTAGAACGCCCGGAAGGCGATCTCGCTGGCCGCGGCCACCGGCACCACGGACTGGACGGCGGTGTAGTAGCGGGTTCCGGCATCGAGCAGTTCGACGGCCGCCGCCAGCAGCTCGTCCCCGGGCAGCGACTTCCAGTCCCGCCGCTCCCAGGCATCGATGACCGCGCGGTACGCGGGGTGGGACGCGTTTTTCCAGCCCTCCAGCCCCATCCCGGCCCGCGCACGGCCCAGCCTGGCCACGGCGACCGGGGACAGCGCGAACACACGCAGGAACCCGGAGTTCCGGTAATAGTAGTAGGCGTAGCCGTTGACCGTCGGCAACCCCACGTCGCCCTCGCGCATGACGTTCCGGCCGAAGGCCGTGGACATCAGTGCGCCCAGGGAGGCGGTCACCGAGGGGTCGATGAGGTCGGCGAAGAGCGGAGTCAGCGGGTCGGGCAGCTGTTCCACGATGCTGGCGCGGAAGTACAGGCCGTGCCGGTAGGGAAGCGGCCAGGTCTCGGGCACGGCGGCCCCGGGGTCGGGCAGCGCGGTGACGGGGCGGGCCTGGAGGATGCGGAACACACCACCGGACCTGGCCCACTCGATGTCCTGCGGGACCCCGAAGTGACGGGCGATCCTGAGCCCCAGGGTGGCCAGGCGTTGCGCCTCCCCGGTGTCGAGCACGGCCTTGTTGCGCAGGTCTTCGGGCACCGGTGTTTGGCCGGTGCGGGTCCCGGCGGTCACCGTCATGGTGTCCTTGGAGGCGACACTGCTGGAGAGCACCTTCAGGGTTCCGGCATCGACGACGACGTCGTCCGTGCTCACCAGGCCCCCAACCACCGATTCGCCCAGTCCCCAGGCCGCCCCGATGACGATCTCGCCCCGGTTGCCGGTGGCGGGGTTGGCGGTGAACATGACACCTGCGGCATCGGAGTCGACCATTTCCTGGATGACCACGGCCAGTGCGACGTCCCGCGGCGCGATGCCCGCCCGGGCCCGGTAGGAGATGGCCCGCTCTGTCCACAGCGAGGCCCAGCATTCGCGCACGGCGTCGAGCAGGTCATCGGCCCCGACGACGTTCAGGTAGGTTTCCTGCTGCCCGGCGAAGCTGGCTTCTGCCAGGTCCTCGGCGGTGGCGGAGGACCTGACCGCGACCGGCACGCCGGCCCCGGTTCCGGCACCCATGAGCCTGTAGGATTCGCGCAGTTCCCGGGCCATCTCCTCGGGGATCAGCCCGGCAGTGAACAGCGCGGCAATGGCGCGGGAGGCCTCTGCGCCTTCCTCCGGCGGGGCGGCGGCCAGCTCCAGGATCCGGTCCTCCAGCCGGTTGGCGGCAACGAACGCCCGGTATGCATCGGTGGTGAGCACGCAGCCGTTCGGCACGGGAAAACCGGCGGCGACAAGTTCTCCGAGGTTCGCGGCCTTCCCTCCGGCAAGGTCGATGTCGGTTGCCCCGATGGTGTCCAGTCCCCTGATGTAGCGCATCCCGCATGCCCCTTTCGCGTTCCTCCGGCGTGCCGCTGCCATCCCGTGCGGCTGCTTGTAGTCTTGCACCGGGCTTGCACCGGGGCTAGGCAAGGAGGACTGGATCCGGGGATTGCCTGGTTGCGTGCGAGGGGTCGCCGGGACGTGTCCGGGCATCGTGACGTGGGCATTGGCCGACCTGGTTCGGAGGGCGGCGCAGGCGGCGAGCTACGGCACCAGACCTGGCACGGCAAGGACCCGTTC
This sequence comes from Paeniglutamicibacter sp. NPDC012692, assembly GCF_042901625.1. NCBI lineage: Bacteria > Bacillati > Actinomycetota > Actinomycetes > Micrococcales > Micrococcaceae > Paeniglutamicibacter > Paeniglutamicibacter sp. NPDC012692. The sequence continues at coordinate 396,361 of NZ_JBIBDE010000003.1, read as the reverse complement.
GTAGTGCTCCACGGTCGGGAACGGCGAATAGAAATCGTGCAGCAGTGTGCGCCACTCCTGGTATTCGGCGGAGCCCCGAAAACCTTCCGTGTGGTCTTCCAGCGTTCGCCATTCAACCAGCAGCAGGTACGTGGACGGGCTTTCGATGGAGCGCGACAGCGTGAGGCACTGGAACCCGGGCATGGACGAGATGATCGATTTCGCCGTGCCGAAGGCAACCTCGAACTCGCCCTCCATTCCGGGCTTGACTGCGAGCAATGCGTGTTCAGTGATCATTCGGCAATTCTGCCCCGGCGTTGCGTCTGGCGGAAACCACAAGCGGAATCGCCGACGTGCGGTGGCATTTGGTGCGGGTCGGGGGCACCGCTCAGTAGGTGCGGTTCCGGATCGCCTCGAGCTGCTCGCGAACCCGGACAGGTTCGTCGGCGAGCGGGAAGTTCCCAAGGTCGAGCACGCCGTCCAGGTTCCCCCGCGGATCGGGCTGCAAGGCCGCGAACACCTGTCCCAGGTCGGACTGTGCAGGGCCTTTTCCGGCAACAAGTTCGAAGGTCTTGCGGGCCGCCGCCGGCGAGCTGAGGCTCGCGACCAGGACCTCAGCGATCTGCCGGCGGGCGATGACCCCGTCGCTGGCATCGCCGGCACGACGCCGGTCGCCCTGCAGCATGACGATACGGTGTTGGTCGGCATCGTTGTAGTCGAACCATCCCGGCCGGACGATGGTGTAGACGTTGCCGCTGGCACGCACGACCCGCTCCGCGCGCCGTTTCCAGTCGTGCGCGCCCGAGGCCCTGTTGTAGCCGCCGTCGTGGACGGTGACGCCGATTGCCGTCATCAGGGCGATGCGCACCGGGCGCCCGGCCAGGGCCAGGAGAACGTTGTGCACGCCGCCATAGTCGACGGCCTCCGTGACGCTCGGACCGCCGCCATGGGATCCGTGGGCAAAGACGACAGCGTCGGTTCCTTCAACGACCCCGGCCAGGGATTCGACGTCGGTCAGGTCGCCATTGGCCAGATCGGTGCCGGCGGGAAGCGCCGCGGCCCTCGCTTGGTCGCGCACGAGAGCGCGAACCTTGAAGCCATGTGCCAGCGCTTCCGAGACGACCAGCCTGCCGATGCTTCCCGTCGCCCCGACGACCAGGACGGTCCGGATGGGTTCAGACATGTTGTTTCCTTTCGCTGCTGGAAATATCGCGGGCCGAAGCCGGCGCGGGTCATGCCTCGGGAATCACGCGCCCGAATCCCTCGGACGTGATCATTTCGGGTTCGGGTCCACCGCGCACGCCCGTGTCGAGCGCATCGATGGCGGCGAGCTCGTCGGGCGCCAGCTCGAAGTCGAACACGTTGAAGTTCTCGGCAATGCGCTCCGGCCGCGTGGACTTCGGGATGGCCGAGCGCCCCTGCTGCAGGTGCCAGCGGAGCATGACCTGGGCGGCCGACTTGCCGTGCTTTTCCGCGATCCGGAACAGGGTCTCGTCCTGGAGGGTGCTCTTTTCGCCGTCCCGGTAGAACGTGATGCCGCCGATGGGCGACCACGCCTGGGTGAGGATGCCGTGGGCGTCATCGAAGGCAACGACGTCGCGTTGCTGGAAGTAGGGGTGCATCTCGATCTGGTTGACGGCTGGGACCACCTCCGTGGCCTCAAGCAAGCGCGTGAGGTGCTCGACCATGAAGTTGCTGACCCCGATGGCGCGGACCTTGCCGTCCGTGTACAGCTTCTCCAGCGCCTTGTATGCGGCGATGGTCCGCTCGAAGGACGTGGGAACCGCCTGGTGCAGGATCAGCAGGTCGATCTGCTCGATGCCCAGCTTCGCGGAGGACTTCTCGAAGGCATGAAGGGTTTCGTCGAACCCGTAATCGGTGACCCAGACCTTCGTCTCGACAAAGACGCCGTCGCGGGACACCCCCGATTCGCGGATTCCCTGCCCCACCTCGCGTTCGTTGAGATATGCGGCTGCGGTGTCGATGTGCCGGTATCCGATGCGCAGCGCTTCGGCCACGGCGGCAGTGGTCTCCTCTGGAGGTGTTTGGAAGACGCCGAGGCCCAGGGCGGGCATGGTGACACCGTTGTTCAAGATTAGGTTCGTGGTTGTCATGTCGGCAACGCTACGCGTTTGCCGGCGGAGGTGGGAGGCCCTGCTATTACCTGTTGTTCCGGACCCTCCCACGCGGGGCTGCGCGATCCGGCGTGATCGGTGGCTGCGCTGAGGCACCTTCAGCAAAGCAAGCCACGACGACCGTTACGACCAGCGTTTCCAATAGGCATCGGCTCCCTGCAGCCATCGGCGACGACGAATCCGCTCCCCCACCACGGGATAGCTATTCGCTTTTCCTGGCAAGTCCGTCGAATCTCCTGCATCCCCTCCATCGAAACTTAGGAAGATCATCAGTGCAATTGCGGGTATGGAGGCGAAGCTGATCAGCGTGAGGACCACCCCGTATTTTCGGCCGGGTGGTTGCAGGTTCCTTTGGCGTAGCCGGAAACCGCCAAGCCAGGTGCCGAGCGAGACTCCGCGGGCATAAAGCACAAAATTGCTTGTCAAGGTTGCCAGTATCAGGAGCACGGCAAGCGGGACCTGGTGTCCGGGCGCGAGAAAGAGCACGGCGATGGCAGGTGCCCAAACCAGAAGCGTATCGACAACAAGCGCGAAGATGAGTGACGGCCAGTTCACGACCTTCTCCTTGGGGATTTCCACAAGCCGATTCTTCCACGCGACTTCTGGCACACCGATAGACGCCGCAGCATCTCACGCCGGATGAAAACCCGGCCGTGTCGGAAGCTGGAGCTGGTCCCCTAAATTGGCTTGCCCCAGGGGTAGTCCACCCACGGCCCGAGGCCCTCCTCCGGGCATGCATTCTCCGCGCCTTTTCGTACGACATTCGCATCCGCAGGATAGCTCCCGCTTTGAAGGACACCACCCTGTTTGACGTCAGACTCTTCCCGCCCGTCGGCGAATCGTGCGTCGTACCGGAAACGGCGTATAGGGCGTTTGAGCCATCGGGACTGTGTCCAGTAGGCAGTGGCCCGGAAGGCGACCGGGAGTTGGGATTCCATGTCAACATCCTGTCAGTGCCGGATCATCCGCACCAAGGACGTCGCCGGCGACGAAGGTCTACCGATTACCGAAAAGCTCTTAATTGACGTGATGCAGGCACCGGGTGACAACGCCCCAGATGCTCGTTTCCTCAAGGATGGAACCGGCTTCGGCCGCCGATTCTTCGTCGCTGCAAAGCACCATGGACCCTTGGTGAAGGACCAGACGACGGATGACGAGATCGCCCTCCTGCACCGCGATGACGACGGACCCGTCCTTGGGAGTCAACGAACGGTCGACGATGACCTCGTCCCCGTGGGCGATGCCTGCCGAGGCCATGGAGTTCCCCGAGACGCGCATCAGAAATGTCGAGGTTCGGTCGCGAATCAGCAACCGGTTCAGGTCGATTCCGCCGTTGTAATAGTCGCGGGCCGGGGACGGAAATCCCATTGCCTCGACGGCACCGACTGGCCCTTGCGACTCGGGGCCGGGCGTGGGAGGTTGCGGCAGATTGATCCCGAACACCGCGCACACCTCCTAGAACAAAGATTCGGCCATCAGCCTAGCAGTGCGGGCACTGCGGCGTTATCCCTCGGAGTCAGCGCCGGGCGCTCTCCGTTGAGCTCAGGGGCTTCTCATCCGCCACGGCGCCGGTGCCGTTGGTCCTGCGGATCGCTGCACACAGCCACCAAACCATGAGCAGTGCGCCAACGAGCAACGTCCACACCCAGGACGGCACCACCGAGTCAAGCCATCGGCCCGAGTTTTCCAGGAACGAGATCCAGCTGGAAGGAAGCAGCTCGGGATTGGATGCCATGCCATTGGTGAAGATCATGAGCCAGCCCACCGCGATGGTCACCGCCCCGATGAGCAGCGAGGTGGTGTGGAATTCCAGCGGTCCGACGGAGAACCTGCGGCCGCGCATCCAGCGCACGGATCCGTGCCCGGTCTTGCGAATCAGCAAGGCGATGAGCAGGATCGGGATGACCATTCCCACCCCGTAAAGCCCCAGCAGCAGGCCACCGCGGGCGGGGCTTGCGGAGGTCAGCGCGAGCGTCAGGATGGCGCCGAGCACCGGCCCGGTGCAGAACCCCGCCACGCCGGAAACCGCGCCCAGCGCAAAGGTCCCGACCAATGATCCGGCCGCCGGCGCGGGCCTGCCACCCGGAATGAACCGGGAGAAATCGAACCCGCCGCCCAATGCGGTGACCAGACCCAAAACGATCAGCACCCATCCGGCTCCGGTCAGCAGGACACCGCGGTCGATGCTCAGCGTTCCACCCAGCCAGCCCAGACCCAGCCCCAACGGCACCAAGGTGATGAGCAGCCCGGCAAGAAAGACGGTTCCGAGGCTCAGCAGCTTTGCACGCGACGCGGCAATGTTGGCGAAGAAGGCAGGCAGCAGCAGTGCATTGCAGGGGCTGAACACCCCCAGCATTCCGCCGATGACGGCGTAGGCGAACCCGACTTCCATGCGCGTTGGACCTTCCGCTTAGCCGGCGAGCTCGGCGTCGATGGCCTGGACGAAGACCTCGAGCGGCTGGGCTCCGACGACCGGGGTTCCGTTGATGATGAACGTCGGGGTCCCCGTGACGCCAAGGTCTTTGGCCTCGTCGTGGTTCTTCTGGACCAGCGCGGAGGTTTCCTCGGACGCGGCATCGGCCACCAGTTGCTTGTGGTCCACGCCGATCTTCCCGGCGAGTTCCTTCACGCCGGCCGCAGAGAAGTCCGCATTCTTGGCGGTGGCCCCCTCGGCAAAGATAGCGTCGTGGAATTCCTGGTACTTGCCCTGTTTGCCTGCGGCAACGGCTAGTTCGGCGCTCTGGCGGGAGTTTTCGCCGAAGAACATGATGTCCCGGTACTCGATGCGGAGCTTGCCGGCGTCGACGTACTGCTGCACGATCGTGGGCAGGGAATCGGAGGCCCACTTGGCGCAGTAGCCGCACTGGAAATCCGAGTAGGTGACCATGGTGACGGGTGCGTCGATGGCGCCGACGGCGGTCGGGTCGTTGGCCTCACGGCGTTCGACGTTGATCTTCTGCTGCGCGGCCTCGGTGTTCGGCGCGCTTTCGGTGGCCTGCGCGGTGGGTGCCGGCACGGCGGCCACCGAGTCCCCCGGGGTGGGGATCTGCATCCCGATGATGATGCCGATCAGCAATGCCACGGGGATCGGCATGATCCAGAACCAGGGCAGCTTGGGCTTGGCCGGTGTTTGGGTTGCTTCTGACATGAGGGAGACGCAGGGTCCTTCCATCGGGGGCGTTCCTCACCGAGGTGTCAGGCTACGCAAGTATCCAGGCGCTCCAACGTCCGCGGCAGGGGTTTACCTAGAAACGTATCGGAGCCACGGACACAAGGTGAAATCGCGACCCGCGGATGCCCAGCGGAAACGGAGGCCCACCGGACGGCAGCCCGTTGGCACGGCCGTCGAATTCGGGTTCTTACAGGTCGGCCCTGATTTTGTGGATCACAGTCAAGCCGCGGCCCGTCTCTGCGTCGATGCCCGCCCGATCGTTTCGCGTCCCCAGATATTTGAAAGGGTGCCTCACGCCTTGGCGTTGGGGGCGCCGTCCGGCGCATGGTGGGAGCGGTAATGCAGGGCGCGAATCTGGTCGACAAGTTCCTCCGCCGGGCCGTCGACCACGATGCCCGGCACAACCACGCCCACGGGCAATGGCGCCACCGGCGCGGGCTCGATGCCCCATTCCCGCAGCCAGTCATCGAGCATGGCGCCCGAGGCGACAAACACGATCCTGCCCAGGCCCGCCCAGCCATGCGCCCCCGCACACATGGGGCAATGCTCCCCCGAGGTGTAGACGGTGCAGGCGGCTCGCTGCTCGGCGGTGAGGTTCCGGAACGCCCATTGCGCGATGGCCAGCTCCGGGTGGGCGGTGCCGTCCCCGGACACCACCTGGTTGTGGCCCTCGAACAACACCGTCCCGGCCTCGTCGACGAGGATCGATCCGAACGGCTCGTCCGCCGCTTCCAGCGCCTGCCCGGCCAATTCGATGCAGCGCCGCAGGTAATCCAAATCGATCTGGTTCATTCCCATCGCCCCATCATCCATCGACAATTGCCGGTTGACCAAGCAGTTCCTACGCCGGAAATGCCCGGGTGGATCCGCCGGAACCGTGTGCCCGCCGGGCGGCGAATGCGCGGACGGCACAATCGGCGTAGGCTCAGGGGTAGGGCGAAAGGTTAATAATGAGCCAATCCGAGTACTTTGAAGAACAGTTGAGCAAGGTGGAGGACGATTCCATCGCCGAACTCACTGCACTATGTCGCAAGTTGCAGGAACAGCAGCCCGGTTCGCGGGTCCCGCTGATCGATCCGATACACGACGTGGATGAGGCTCGGGTCATTTCCCTGCAAATCGCGCCGGGTCCCGGATCATCCTCGGGCTTCCTCTCCCTGCGCAACGACGATCCGACAGCCGCCCGACTTGCGTCGGTCTATGAGGCAGCCGGGCTGGAACCGCGCTACGGCATCCCGTGGAACGTGTTCCCGTGGGAACTGCCCGACGGCGGAACCAAGCTGACCCCGGACCAGGTCAAGGCCGGGATCCGCCCACTCAAGGAACTGATGCGCATTGCGTACCGGACCTCCGCGATCGTGGCGCACGGCACCGAGGCCAAGCGCCTGGTGCAGGCCTGGATCAAGGCAGGTGGCCAGCAGGTCATCAACCAGCGCGGCATCAAGATCTACGAGGTGCGTTCCACCGCGGACCGCGCATTCCTGGGATCGGCCGAAAAGCAGCAGGTCTGGTTCGATGAAATGGTCGCCGCCTACACCGACGCCATGGCGCGCGCCGGACTGCGACCCACCGAGAAGTGAAGGTCCTGATCCTCGGTGCCGGAGACCTCGGCACGGAGGCAGGGCTTCGCTTGGTCGCTGCCGGACACGAGGTGACAGCTTGGCGCCGACGCGCCGAGTTACTGCCAGCTTCCTTCATTGCGGTGTCCGCCGACCTGGGTGATTCCGAGCGGGCGCTTCCGGCCATCGACCCGGACACCGAACTGGTCATCTTCACCCCCGCGGCGCCCGAGCGCAGCCTCGAGGCGTACCGTCGCACCTATTTGTCGGCGGCGCAGCGCGTCATTTCGGCGCTGGAACGCGATCACGTACACCCCCGGCGCTTCCTCATGGTCTCGTCCACCGCCGTCTACGGCGATGCCGCCGGCGGCCTGGTCGACGAGGGCACCCCCATCGATCCGCGCACCGAAACCGCGCAGGTGCTTGCCGCAACCGAGGACCTGGTGCTGAAGCAGGCCGGGACGCCGATCGTCCTGCGCCTCGCCGGAATCTACGGGCCCGGCCGCAACCACCTGATCAACCAGGTCAGGGACGGCAAGGCACGCACGGCAGGACGCGTGGTGTGGACCAACAGGATCCACCGCGACGACGCCGCGGCCGCGATCGTGCATCTGGGAACCATGGAAAAGACCCCCGAACAGCTGTATCTTGGCGTCGACCATGAACCTGTGGATCTTGCCGACGTGCAGGGATTCCTGGCCGAGCGCATGGGCGTTGCGCCTCCTTCGGCGGGCGAAGCCGCGGTGAACCGCGGAGGGGACCGGCGGCTGTCCAACGAGCGGCTGCTGGCCAGCGGTTTCGAATTCGCATTCCCGACCTACCGCGAGGGCTACGCCGGCGTGCTGGCGGGCGAGGGCGTCCGGCATCCCTAGCCGCCGACACCCTCTGGGAACGCAAAGAGGTGCATTCCAACCGGGCTCCGGCCCGGCTGGAATGCACCTTCGTTTGGATCGCGGCTAGTTGTTGACGTAGCCGTTCGGGTTAAGCACGTACTTCGTTGCCGCTCCGGCATCGAACTCGGCGTAGCCGCGCGGCGCGTCAAGCAACGAGATCGCCTTGGCGTTGACCGCCTTGGCGATCTGGATCTTGTCGTGCAGGATCGCCATCATCAGCTGGCGGTTGTACTTCATGACCGGGCACTGGCCCGTCGTGAAGGACAGCGACTTGGCCCAACCCGTGCCGAGGCTCAACGACAGGCTGCCGCGCTTTGCGGCATCGTCGACGGCCCCCGGGTCGCCCGTGACATAAAGCCCCGGGATGCCCAGTGCGCCGCCCGCCGCGGTGACGTCCATCAGCGAGTTCAGCACCGTGGCCGGTGCTTCCTGGGCCCCCGTGCCGTGTCCGTGGCCGCGCGCCTCGAACCCGACGGCGTCGATGCCGCAGTCGACTTCCCGCACTCCGAGGAGCTGCTCGATCTGGTCCGCCGGATCGCCGTTGCCCACGTTGATGGTCTCGCAACCGAAGCTGCGGGCCTGGGCCAGGCGTTCCTCGTTCAGGTCGCCGACGATGACCACCGCGGCGCCCAACAGCTGGGCACCAGCTGCCGCGGCCAGTCCGACGGGGCCCGCACCTGCAACGTAGACCGTGGAACCCACGGTCACGCCGGCGCTCACGGCCCCGTGGAAGCCGGTGGGCAGGATGTCGGAAAGCATGGTCAGGTCCATGATCTTTTCCAACGCCTGGTCCCGGTCCGGGAACTTCAACAGGTTCCAGTCGGCGTACGGGACCAAAACGTACTCGGCCTGGCCTCCGACCCAACCGCCCATGTCCACGTACCCGTAGGCACTTCCGGGGCGATCCGGGTTGACGTTCAGGCAGATGCCCGTCTTTCTTTCCTTGCAGTTCCGGCAGCGGCCGCAGGAAATGTTAAAGGGAACCGAGCAGATGTCACCGACCTTGATGAACTCGACGTCCGGGCCGACCTCGATGACCTCGCCGGTGATTTCGTGCCCGAGGACCAGGTCCGAGGGCGCCGTGGTGCGACCGCGAACCATGTGCTGGTCCGAGCCGCAGATGTTGGTGGTGACAGTTCGCAGGATGACCCCGTGCGGGACCTTCCTGCCAATGTTGGCCGGGTTTACACCCGGTCCATCTTGTAGTTCGAAGGTGGGAAACGGGGTATCGATGACCTCGACGATTCCAGGCCCCTTGTACGCAACAGCTTTGTTACCTGACATGAGTTTTCCTTCCTGTGACCAAAAGGCCGGGGCAAGCGCCTCGACCTCCCGACAGGCTATCGACGAATATGGCGATTTGCCATAGTTAATCGCACCATATGTTGGTAATCGCAACTTTTAAGGAAAAGTTCGCACAAAAGATAACCCCGGCATCAGGTGCGGGGTGAATCCGCACCTGATGCCGGGGTTATCAGGAAACTCTGCTGGAGGCTAGAAACCCTTGCGCAGCGGGTTGAAGTGACGAGCCACTGCGGGCTTGTCTTTGCCCACGATGCCTGCGGCAAGCAGCTTGCCGGTCAGCGGGCCGAGGGCCACGCCCCACATGCCATGTCCGCCGCCGACGTGGACGCGCGGGGACTTGGTGGCACCGATCAGCGGCAGGCCGTCGGCGGTGCAGGGGCGTCCGCCAACCCACTCTTCCTTGCGGTTTTCCCAGTTGATGCCCTTGTAGACCGGGGTCGCCGCGGCCACGATGGCCTCGATGCGCTTGGGCTCCAGGGCGTGGTTCGCGTCGCGGAACTCCATGGTGCCGGCGATGCGGAAACGGTCCCCGAGCGGGGTGCAGGCCACGCGCTGGGTCGGGAAGTAGATCGGGTGGGTCGGCATGACCTCGGGCTGCACGGTGAACGAGTAGCCGCGGCCAGCCTGGACCACGATGTTCACGCCGAACTTCTTGGTCATGTCGTTCAGCCAGGCGCCGGTTGCCATCACCACGTGGTCGGCGGTGATCGAACGGCCCTCGGAACCGATGACGGTGACCGAGCTGCCGTTGTCGCGGATGTCGGTGACGTTGAACGCGCCAACGATATCGCCGCCGCGGGCGATGACCGACTCCGCCAGGGACTCCATGTACTTCGGCGGGTTCAGGAAGCGCTGGTTCTTGATCGCCACGCCGGCCGCAACACTGTCCGACAGGGTCGGTTCCATCGCACGCAGCTCGTCGCCGGTGAGCAGGTCAAACTCGACGTTGCCGCCGGTCTTGTGGATCATGTCGAATTCGTGGAGCAGGCCGTCGCGGTCCTTCAGCGACTTGAAGCCGGTGAGGAACGGGTTGGCAGGCTTGGTCTTCTCGACCACGCCGGGGCCCGCATTGGTGCCTTCGGCAATCTCGTCGAAGGCGTCCAGGCCGGTGGTGCCGATCTCCGAGTAGATCCGCATGGCTTCCTGCCACTTCTTCGGGGTGCTGTGCCAAGCGAAGCCCACCAAGAAGCGAAGCAGCTTCGGATCGGCCTTCAGCGGAATGTACAGCGGGGAGGCCGGATCGAACATCATCTTCAGGCCGTTGGTAAAGACCGCAGGCTCAGCGATCGGAAGGGTCAGCGCAGGGGTCAACCATCCGGCATTGCCCCATGAGGCACCGGAAGCGACGCCGCCGCGGTCAACGACCGTGACCTTGACGCCCTCTTCCTGCAGGTACCAGGCAGCCGAAAGGCCGACGAACCCGGCGCCGACGATTACAACATGCTCAGGCGTCGTTGCGCTGGCCATGATTCACACTCCGATTCAAGAAATCTTTAACAGTTGACCTCAACTTTGACGCTGAAATGCGCGTGAAGCAACGGCATTTCGCATTTCATCGGTGATGCAAGCCACAAAGAACCAGGGGTTGCATTAAGTGCGGTAGTTATGAAGATTTTCAGCATTTTATGCGGACGTGCTTCGAGTCGACCATACTTCAAGCCGCCGCGACCACTTTGGGTTTTCTTGTCCCTCGATTGCGCAGGCCTTTTCCGCAACAGCAGTGACGCTCCGGGGAAGCCGACATCCAAACGAAGCCTCCCGGGGACGACAACGGTAGTCCGCGGCATGGTCGGCCCGGGGTCGGGCGCAGCCCTTTGTCGTCGAGGCACTTGAATCCGGCAGGCGACGGGTGCAACAAAACAAGGCAAGCCTGTCGCCACAATCGCGGTTTCAGCTTTGAGGTGCGATCCTGCCTGTTTTGACGCGTCGCGTGGGCGGACCCACCTAGACTGTTTTCATGACTTCCGCTTTCCCGACGCTTGCTTCGAGCACCCTTATTGCCGAACTTGTGGGCGCGACGAGCATGGAGCGGGGATCGGAGTACGCCAGCACCGGCCGGGTCCTGGACACCACGTGGATACCGCCGATGAGCATCGTCCGCGGCAGCGTGGTCGGGTCCGGAAACAAGATCTACCGCACGGCGATCCACTCCCAGGTGCGCAACGGATACCTCTACCCCCAACACGGCATTTGCACCTGCCCGGTCGCAAACAACTGCAAGCACGCTGCGGCCGTCCTGCTGGCCTTCATGTGGGAAGAGTCCAACTTCGAAGAGGCCGACACCCGGGCGCCATGGGAACGCTCGCTGCTGGCGCTGATGGGCGCCGAGGAACCCGGCAGCGAAAAGAAGCAAACACGCACCCTCGGCGTGCAGCTTGAACTGCGCCCCAAGGCCAGCCCCCGCTACTATGCCAGCGCCGTCGAGAAGATCAATTCCGGGGAAATCCCGCACACCTCGAAGCTTGAACTCACGATGCGCCCGGTCCAGCTGAACGAAAAGGGCCGTTGGGTCTCCGGAAACCTCACCTGGCAGCACTTCAGGTACACCAGAAGCGGCGAGGTTCCGACGCTCCCGTTCGACAACGAGTACGACGCCATCCAGGTCGAGTGGTTTTGCACCCTGCTGCAGCTCAATTCCTTCGCGGCATGGAACGGCTCGCACCTGCTCACCAGCGACTTCCTGAGCCCGATGGTGTGGAACCACCTTGCCCAGGCGCCCGCGCTGGGCATCGAATTCCGCGCTCTGTCGGCCAAGTCGCTCGTCACGGTGCATGACGCGGTGAATGTCCGTGCCGACGTCGCCTCCGAAGGAAAGAAACTTCGGCTTCGGCCCCTTATCGACGAAACTCCTGCCGACTTCGACACCGACTTCGCCGGGACGATCTCGGACCACGGGGTCTATTGGTGGGACAGCGCCAGCACCCTCAAGAACGCCAACATCCACCTGGCACCCACCAAGGAACGCCTGTCCCCGCTCATCACCGGCCTGCTGCGCTCGGACAAGAAGATCACGATCCCCGCCAACGGGCGGGCGAATTTCGAGCGGGAATACCTGCCCAAGATCGCCAGGGCCACTCCCCTGGTCTCGTCGGACCACTCGATATCGGTTCCGGCCTCCGTGCTCCCCACGATGGTCCTGAAGCTCACGCACCTTGCCGGCGACGAGGGTCACGCCCGGAAGTCGAAGAAGGACAAGGTCGGCGCACCCGGCGTGAAGCTGTTATGGGGTTACGACTACGCGGGAACGTTCGTGCCCATGGGGCATTCGCCCGCCGGCTCCGTCGAACCCGACCGCAGGGCGGAGACTTCCCTGCAGCGCGGGGTCGCCGCGGCCTTGGCCGACTTCCCCGAGGCGTTCGCGGTGCTGTTCCCCGGCCCGAAACCCGCCGGGGAAACCGGTGCGAACACCACAGTCCTGACCGGTGTCCCGGCCGCCAGGTTCGTTTCGCTGGCCTTGCCGCTCCTCGAACGGCTTCCCTCCCTGGAGATCATCGTGGAGGGCACCGCCACCGAGTTCGAGGAACTCACCGCCGACCCGCTGATCACCGTTTCGGCCCAAAACACCGAAACCAACGACTGGTTCGATCTGGGCGTTGAGGTGCAGATCGACGGGAACAAGGTCCCCTTCACCGAGCTTTTCCAGGCGCTCGCGCACAACGAGAAGCACCTCATGCTGCCCAACGGGAAGTACTTCGAGCTCGACCGGCCGGAATACGAGCAACTTCGCCGGCTCATCGAGGAAGCCCGTTCGCTGTCCGATGCGCACGGTGAGGATACCGTCCGCATTTCGAAGCACCAGGCTTCCCTGTGGGAAGACCTGAAGGAACTGGCAACGAACGCCGAGGCCACCGCGGAATGGAAAACCTCCGCCGGGTCCCTGGCCAACATCTCCTCCGTCGAGCACGCCCCGGTGCCCGCGGGCATCGACGCCACCCTCCGCCCCTACCAACGCGAGGGGTTCGAGTGGCTCTCGTTCCTCTTCGACCACTCGCTCGGCGGCGTGCTGGCCGATGACATGGGCCTGGGAAAAACCCTGCAGACCCTTGCGCTGATCCAGCATGCCAAGGACCGCCACGACGCCTCGGCCGGCAAGATGCCCCCGTTCCTGGTTGTTGCGCCCACCTCCGTCGTTTCAAACTGGGCGGCCGAGGCCAAGCGTTTCGCCCCCGGCCTCAAAGCCGTCTACCTCACCGAGACCATCAAGCGCGGCGGCGTCCCGGTCCATGAAATTGCCGACCAGGTCGATATCGTCGTCACTTCCTACGGCTTGTTCCGCATCGACCAGGACGAGTACCGCCAGACCAAGTTCTCCGGGCTGGTCCTGGATGAAGCCCAGTTCGTGAAAAACCCCGCCACGCAAGCCGCCAAACAGGCCCGTGACTTCCCCACCAGCTTCAAGCTGGCCATCACCGGCACGCCGATGGAAAACAACCTTTCCGAGCTGTGGTCCATGTTCGCCATCGCCGCTCCGGGGCTTTTCGCAACGCTCAAGCGCTTCGACGAGACCTACCGCAAGCCCATCGAGAAGGATGGCGACGCCGAAGCCCTCACGCGTCTGCGCAGGCGCATCCGTCCGCTGATGCTTCGCCGGACCAAGGAACTGGTCGCCACCGACCTGCCCGAAAAACAGGAGCAGGTCCTGGAGCTGGAGCTCAGCCCCAAGCACCGAACCATCTACCAGCGCCACTTGCAGCGTGAACGGCAGAAGGTGCTGGGCATGCTCGAAGACATGGACAAGAACCGTTTTGCCGTGTTCTCGTCGCTCACCAAGCTGCGCCAGCTGTCGCTCGATGCGTCGTTGGTCGACGACCAATATCATTCGGTGCCCAGCAGCAAGCTCGAGGCCCTGCTGGAACAGCTCGAGGACCTCACTTCCGAGGGCCACAACGCGTTGGTCTTCAGCCAGTTCACCTCGTTCCTTGGCAAGGCGAGCACGATGCTCACCGAAGCCGGGATCGAACACGCCTACTTGGACGGTTCAACCACCAACCGCGGCAAGGTCATCGAGTCCTTCACCTCAGGCAAGGTCCAGGTGTTCCTGATTTCCCTCAAGGCCGGCGGCTTCGGGCTGAACCTCACGCAGGCCGACTACTGCTTCCTCATGGATCCGTGGTGGAACCCCGCCTCGGAGAACCAAGCCGTCGACCGCGCCCATCGCATTGGGCAGAAACGCAATGTCATGGTCTATCGCATGGTCTCCAAGAACACCATCGAGGAGAAGGTCATGGCGCTGAAGGAAAAGAAGGCCAAGCTCTTCACCGCGGTGCTGGACGACGACGCTGCGTTCGCCTCGGCGATCAGTGCCGATGACGTCCGCTCGCTCTTTGAGGAGTAACGCCACGCCAGCAACGTGTCCCGGCACAACGATGCGGCCGCCGGTCGCCACAATAGTCATTAGCATTCAGAACCCTGCCGATCCCGAGGAAGCCACGTCATGTCGAAATCCAAGTCCAAGTCCCCCGCTGCCAAGTCGCGTAGCGGACACCCGGCACGTCGCACCAGCGACGGGGCTTCCGTCTTCGAGCAGCCGGTCCGCAATGCCATGGCGCGATACGCCGCGCAGCTGCGTGCGTTCTTCAACGAACGCCACACCGCCGCCGATACCGAAGCCGGCATCGAAGGCCTGGTTACCCTGCTAACGGTGCACTCGCGCCTTCGCAACCAGGTGTCCGTGACTGAGCTGGAACACGATGCCTTGGCCATCCAGTTCGGCGACCTGCGCGCCATCGGCGAGGATGTTGCCATTGCATGCGCCAGCATCCTCAAGGAATTTGTCTTGTTCCTGGCCGAGACCGGCCTGTGGAGCGGAACGGTTGAAGAGTTCAGGGCCGTTTTCGAATTGATTTCCGCACAGAGCGGCGAGTCGCCCATTGTGGTTCCCGAACTCGACGAGGCGACTGCCGACGAAAAATGGTCTAAGCTGCCGATGGTCTCCACGGCCAGGCAGCTCCTTGCTTGGGTCGGCGAGGGCAGGGCGGTGCAGCCAAACGGCCTGCTCTTGGAATCGGAGTTGGTTTCTGCGGCCGCAGCCATCGGCATCGATGTCGTTCTTGATGCCGACGCCCAGCCGGAATCGTTCCGCTGGATTCCGGAGGCCGGGACGGCAGTGGGCTCACTGGCTCACCTTCCCAAGCTCGGCGCCTACTGGGACGCGCTGCTGCGGGCCGGCATGCTTACCAAGCAGGATGACAAGGCCGTGCCTACGCCGGTGGTGGCGGAAGCGCTCGCAGCCGATTCCGGGTTCAGCGCCCGCGGCATCAAGGACATCATCGCGGAGGGCATCTACGCCCACGTACTGCTCAACGCCATCGGCCCGGAAAACGATCACACCATCACCCAGATGGCGGCGGCCCTGATGAGCAAGGCAGGCTCCAACAACCCGCCGCGCACCGAAGTCGCCTTCCAGGTTCCGACCGTCGACGATCTTGAACCCGAGCAGGCCCACCTGCAGCCGCTCTTTGAAAAAACAATCCCCGGCGCCGAGGCGATCCTGCGCGCCCTGGAATCCGAGGGCATGGTCCGGATCGGCAAGCACCTGCGCGTGCCGCGCGTGCTGCGTGCTCCGCTTGAACGCGCGCTGACACGCGTTGCCGAAGAGGTCCTCGGCTAAATTTCGTTGCCAATGCAATGAGGCCACGATCGCTTTCAAGCAATCGTGGCCTCATTGCATTTCGGCTTCTGTTTCGAAGCCGCAGGCAACCTAGATGCTGCTGGTTGCGATGTCTGCGCCGAGACGCGGCAGGCGGTCGAACCAAGGGTTTTCGCCCGGGGTGCCGACGTTGACGATCAGGAACGAGTGGTGGGCCTTGCCAGCGTTTACCACGGTGTCCACACCGGCCGGGTTGAAGCCGCCCATCGGGCCGGCGTGCAGGCCTGCAGCGCGAACAGCCATGATGAAGTACCCGGCCTGCATCCAGGCGTTGTTCTTGGCGATTTCGGCTCGCATGACTGCGTCCTCATCGAACATGGCCTTGCGCTCCGGCGCGTGCGGGAAGAACTCCGAGAACTTTTCGTGCCAGTCGGCGTCGTAGCTGAGGACGGCAAGCGCGGGGGCGGACAGCGACTTGGCGCGGTTGCCTTCCATCATGTGCGCCACGACAGCCTCGCGGGCTTCCTGGCTCTTGACCCAGGTGATGCGCAGCGGCTGGTTGTTCATCATGGTCGGGCCCATCTTGGTGAGCTCGTAGATGGTCTCCAGCGCTTCATCGGAAACTGCTTCGTCGGAGAAGGTGTTTGCCGTGCGACCCTCGAGGAAAAGCTTGTCGGCGGTTTCGCTGTCAATCGCCAGGTTCGAGTAAATGGATTCGGTGGTTTCCAGGCTCACGGAAAATCTCCTTGTGATTCGTTTGGGGTTGTCCTTAGTTGAACCTGTACAACCGCCCGAATCATTCCCGATCACTCGTGTGATGCCGATCACCGCGGCCCACCTGGGAGCCCGCCCGTTAAAGTCATCAGCACGCCTGACGACGCCGTGGGCTGCTGCACTTGGGGTTGCAGCAACCCGGGGAATCATTCGCAAAAGTACTGCTTGGGGGAAAGTACTTTTGCGTATCCCTGGGGTGCGAACCAGCTTGGGGGAATGGTTCGCAGTATGGCGTCGTCTGGCGTGCTGGATAAAAAGTCTTTGGAACGCCACTCGCAAAACGTTCTTCAGACTTCCTGTGACCAACCGTTCCGTCGATCTACAAATAACTTTATAGACGTCGCCGAGGTTGCACATTGGACTTTTGACTATAGTTACTGAGGTTGCCTCAGTTATTTATAGTGCCCTCGGTCACTTCGCCGAGTCGCGCTCGCTCTGTATCGATAATGGATGCCGGCAACTCAGCCCGAACAACCCAGTCGCCATGGTGCCATCGAGCGGATAGTGTTCCGCCAAACGCGGCCATGCGGTCGATCATTCCAGCGATTCCAGAGCTGTGCTCGCTCCGCACAAAACCCCGGATGTCGAGGTCCTTCGGCAGCTTATTGGCCACTTCCAGCCACACTCGATCCCCGACAACAACCGCTTCAATTCGGCATGGGGCATCATGATCCGCATGCTTGACGATATTCGTCGTCGATTCCTGCAGAACCCGATAGAGCGCAGCCTGCGCCGACTGCGGCAAGCCTGACAATCGTGGATCCACTGCGGTCTTGGTTGGATGCCCGAGGTCAACGAGACGTTCCGCAAAGACTTCGACACCGATGAGTATTTCCAGGCTGCTCGCAGCGTTTCCGGCAGCGTCCACGAGAGAGCCTTCAACGCGCGTTGCAGAACCGTCTGTGCGCAGGACATTGAGCATGACGCGCAAGTCCTGCAGCGCTTCCTTCGAGGTCGCACCAATTACCTTGAGCGCTGCCTGAGCGACAGCCGGGTCCCCCGAAAATTCGGCAGCCTTGGCCTGCATGGAAATCACCGTAATATCGTGGGCGACAATGTCATGAAGGTCGCGCGCGATGGCTTTTCGTTCGGCCTCAACGGCCTCTTGCTGTTTGCGTCGAAGTTCAGCAATGCGGTTTCTGTCCGTTTCGCGTTGTTCCTGCACCCTTTTGGCGAACAAAGCAATCGAATACGCCAGCGCCAGAAGTGGGACCAGAAGGATCAGGAATCCCACGTCATAGGAACGAACAATGACGATCGAGATAACCCAGAGCAGCGTCACGCCAAAATACCTCAGCGAAAATTTGCGTGACTGGGTAAGAGCCACCAACGCGATGAGGAGCGGAACCACCAAGAGTGAAAAAAGATACGCTCCAAAGACAACGCTGAGGCCCATGGCAATGACTGAGACTATGACCGCGTAGGAAGTTCTTACCCAAAGCAGCCCCAGAGAAAGCACAAAGAACGCACTGACTAATGTTGTTGTGGCTGCCGTGTGAAACTTGTCAGGTGTCGAGGCACCTAAAAGGGTGACAATGTCAGTTCCCAACAAAAAAGCCGCAAGAGCACAAGAAATTAAGAGAATCTTTCGGCCCAGAAGGGAAGGCGCTTGCGCACTATCATCGCTCACGGGCAAAGAAAAAGGTCGTTTCACGACCCTATTGTCGCCGAAATCGGGGCCCACTGTTCGTGGGCCCCGATTTCGAAGGAAACTTTTTAGCGGCACAGTGCGCCGAGATTACGGCAAACCCAATCGTTGAATGCCTCGGACGCACCGTAGGTAACAACGGTCGTTCCGGAACCGCCTTGTGAAATCGGAGCGGAAACCACCAGGCGCGAATCTTGTACCGAGGCAGCTTGCGCGGGAATGGCTGCCGAGAACAACAAGGCAGCGGACATGGATACAGAAGCGAGTATGCGAGTTTTGCGAGTCATAGGCCCCATTCTCCCAGCAAACCATCCGATGTCCATAGGTACTTTTGTACACATTTTAAACTCGCAACGTGCCTTGATAACCGATGTTTCGAAACCTCACTACACTCAAGAATGTGACGGATATACAAGTTCTAGTTGTCGACAACGAACCATTGATGCGGCAGGCCATCCGGATCATTCTCGACGCAGCTCCAGGATTCCATTGGATGGGTGAAGCCACCAATGGAATTGAAGCCGTAAACTTCTGTGCCGGAAATACGCCAGATGTCATTCTCATGGATATGCAAATGCCGCGAATGAACGGTGTGGAAGCAACGGAAATAATCACCACGAATTACCCTGGCATCGGCGTACTGGCGATTACCGCTTTTTCCTCCGAGGAATACCTTGTCCCTGCCCTGCGAGCCGGCGCCGCCGGCTACATGGTCAAGGATTCAGAACCCGCCGAACTTCTTGCCGCCGTCAAGGCCGTATTTGATGGCAGCGCAGCCATTTCTCCGTCGGTCTCGCATGACCTCATCAAGGCAATCCGCGAAGCGCATGAGGTAAAGCCATCCACACCGGGAGGAATGGCTCCCATCGCATTGTCCGAACGCGAGCTGGAGGTCCTCCGCCTGCTTGCTCGCGGAAGAAACAATCCGGAAATCGCGGCAGAACTTCATGTTGCCGAAACCACGGTCAAGGCACATCTCAGTCGAATCATGGCTAAATTCGGGGTACGCGACCGAGTACAGACGCTGATTCGGGCAACTCAATTCGGCCTGGTTGAACTGAGCATGGACTAGGTACCAGGAGTCCCCGTTCCAATCGGCGTGGACTTTGGAGCGTAAGGGCCCCATCGTGCTCGAAAACGCTTTCTCTACTCTAACGGCTTCAAGTTGAGGCTGGGGCAAACAAATCAGTCACCGGGCTCTTCGCCATTGCATCAACCATCAGAGCGGGCTTTCTGGATATCCCGACGGGTCGCGAACGGACATCGGCGCGGAAGTATCCGTAAAGCTTCTCTCCTTCTTGATCCTTTTTGCCAACATTCCCTCGCCCTCGATGTGCCCACATTTTCGGGCACTGACGCCCCTGCCGCGACACGGCCACTCCCCTTGGCTTCGCCAGCGCCGGCAGACTTGGCTCCCGATCGACACGTGGCCAAACCTTACTTTGAAACCCCTGGCGGAGTACCTTCAAACCAAATCATTCTGCCAAACATATTGATTAGCCATTTTGCAAATTTGGTGGGCTAAACCACTTTACTTGGAGGTCGCCCCCTCGAATCGTTTAGGCTCAGCAAATGACAACGGAACAGAAAACGGAAAGTTCATCGCCCCGCGTCCACCGGTGGGTATTTTGGCCCGCCGCCCTGATCATTATCGTTTTTGTCGCATTCGCCATGATCGTGCCGGATACCGCGGAGGCACTTTTCGCCTCGATTCAGTCGAAGATCATTGGATACTTCAATTGGTATTACGTACTCATTGCCACGTTCTTTGTTGGATTCAGCCTCTGGTTGGGCTTCGGTAAGTTCGGTGACATCAAGCTCGGCAAGGACGAGGACGAACCCGAGTTTTCACTGGGGTCGTGGTTTGCCCTGCTCTTCGCCGCAGGCATGGGCATCGGGCTGGTTTTCTACGGCGTAAGTGAGCCGCTAAGCCACTTCGCGTCACCGAAACCAGGCGTTACCGGGACCCCCGCGGAGCTTGCCCAGCAAGCGCAAGCACAGACCTTCCTCCACTGGGGAGTCCATGCATGGTCGATCTACGTGGTGATCGGGTTGGCCTTGGCCTACGCCATCCACCGCAGAGGCCGCCCGATCTCCATTCGGTGGACCCTCGAACCACTTTTGGGCCGCAAGGTCCATGGCGGACTCGGCAATGCCATCGACGTCATCGCGCTCGTTGGCACCATTTTCGGCGTTGCCACATCGCTTGGCTTTGGCGTCTTGCAGATCAGCGCCGGGCTCCAAAGCGCCGGGCTGATTCAGGAATCGACGCTGCTCGACCTCGTGATCATCGCTGTAGTCACCGCCATGGTGCTTTTTTCCGTGCTCTCCGGCGTCGGCAAGGGCATGAAGTGGCTCTCGAACACCAACCTCATCCTGGCCGGGGTTTTCGTCTTGTTCATACTTGTTGTCGGACCGAGCCAGTTCCTGTTGCGCAACATCGTCCAGTCCACCGGCAATTACCTGCAGAACTTCTTCGCCATGTCGTTCAATGTCAGTGCCTTCACCGGTGAGGCGGGCGAGGCCTGGCAAGGCACCTGGACGACCTTCTACTGGGGTTGGTGGATGTCGTGGGCACCATTCGTGGGCATCTTCATCGCGCGTATTTCGCGTGGACGCACCGTCCGCCAGTTCGTTGCCGGCGTCATCTTGGTCCCAACGGCGGTCACGGTCCTGTGGTTCTCCGTTCTGGGAGGAACCGCCATCTACGGCCAGCTGCAGGGCACCGGAAACCTCATCGGGCCGGATGGGACGGTCGATACCGCGGGCGCGCTCTTTGGCATGCTTGACCAGCTGCCTGCAGGCGCGGTGCTGACCGTCGGGGCAATCATCATGATCGTGATCTTCTTTGTCACCTCGGCGGACTCCGGCGCACTGGTCATGGGCATGATCGCCACCGGTGGCGAAGTCGAGCCCAAGAACTGGATCCGGATCTTCTTCACGCTCACCACGTCCCTGCTGGCGGCATCGCTCCTGCTGTCCGGCGGACTGGAGGCATTGAAGACCGCGGCGATCATCATCGCGTTGCCCTTCAGCGTCGTCCTGGTCCTGATTTGTTGGGCCACATACCGAGCGTTCTCCCGCGAGGTTCGCGTCTACGAAAAGGCGCGGAGAATGGCGTTCGTCGATCACATCGGCGACTTCTACGGGCTAGAGGTTGAAGCGGCAAACCAGGAATCGCAATTGCTGGATCTGCGGAAGTTCACCGCCAGATTGCGGCGGGCGGTTCCCTCGGCCCAGCGGCAACACGGGCCGATGAGCCGCGTGAAGAGCGCTCCCCCAGCCGAATCGCCGGTGGACGAAACCAAACGCGAGTAGAACGTCTGCCTCCCCGAGCGCGGAATCACGGGTTGAGGGTCGCCATCGCCCGATGACGCCCCTCAACCCGCGGAACGGGCTACTTCTTCAGGCTCACCTGGTCCACAGTCCAGAAGGCGCTGTTGGTACCGGTGTAGCGGAAGGAGAGCTTGGCTTTCTTGGCCTTCTTGGGAACCTCGATGCCGATGCTCTCGACGCCGTTGAAGTTCTTCTCGTAGGACTTCACCAGGACGGGCTCCCCGCCGTCGAAGCTGACAAACACCTCGCCGCTCTGCGGTCCATCGATCCGGTAGTTCGAGGCGAAGCTCAGCGTTGCAGTCTTGCCGCCACGCACCTTGTAGCTCGGGCTAATCAACGTCGAATCGAACTGTCCGGCTGCATGTGCTTTGTCGTCCCATTCATCGGAATCGGCCACGGCAAAGACATTGCGGTTGTGCACGCTGGTTTCCCGGCCCTGGTTCAGGTCGACGTTGGTCCAGAACTCGTCGGTGGCGAACGACC
This sequence comes from Paeniglutamicibacter sp. NPDC012692, assembly GCF_042901625.1. Taxonomy (NCBI): domain Bacteria; kingdom Bacillati; phylum Actinomycetota; class Actinomycetes; order Micrococcales; family Micrococcaceae; genus Paeniglutamicibacter; species Paeniglutamicibacter sp. NPDC012692. The sequence continues at coordinate 374,488 of NZ_JBIBDE010000003.1, read as the reverse complement.
AGCCCTGCCATTCGGTCACGCCACCGGCAGGCATGGCCGAATTGTCGATCGACCAGCCGTTCGGTGCCGTCGTGGTCCACCCCGTGGTCGTCGGGCCCGGCTTCGTTTCATCGACGCCGGTCTTGAGATGCGGGCGCAACGAATCGAAGTCGTCGGCCTTGATGGTTCCGACTGCCTGGCCGTCCAGCTGCCATTCGTCTTCGATGCGAACGCCCTGGTGCTTCAAGACCGTGGGGGCGATATCGGAGATCTTGACGTCGTGGCGCACGGAGCCGGCCTCGATGCCCTTGCCCTGGGCGATCACGAAGGTCGCGCGTTCGCCGGTGCTGCTGCCGCCATGACCACCACCGGGAGTGTGGCCGTGATCGGCGGTGATGACAACCAGCCAGTCCTCGCTCTTCTTGGCCTTGCGCTCATCGACTGCCGCAAGGATCTGCCCGATCTGCGCATCGGCCGTCGTGTGGGCCTTGGCGTACGCTGCCGAGGAGCTTCCGCTGCTGTGGCCGGCACCGTCGATCTCGTCGAGGTGCACGAAGGTGCTGTCCGGGTTGCCGTTCTTCAGGTAGTCAACGGTCTTGGCGGTGGTGCCCGCATCGTTCCCGCCGGCAATACGCAGGTCGGTCTTCTCCCCGAAGACCTTCTGCGGGATCGGGGACCAGGTGCCGACCACCAGGGTCGAGCTCTGGGCGCGCGCAGTTTCCAGGCGGGTGAGGTAGTCCGGGTACTGAGCGTAGTTCGGGTTGGAGAACGAGTTGTCCGGGACCTTGTGCTTGTCCGGCCAGACACCCGTGGCAATCGTCGACCAGCCGGCACCGGAGACCGTGGGGGCCATCGGGTTGGCGTACAGGTTCGACTTCGCAAGCATGCCGTTCTTGACCAATGCGGCCAGGTTCGGGGTGTTCGCCTCGTTGATCTGCGCCGCCGCGGCGCCGTCCAGACCGATGACGAGCGTCTTTTTCTTGCTTACGCCAGATGGAAGTCCTTTGTAATTCTCCGTGGATTTCTTGGCTTCAACGGGAGCCTGGGGTGCGGTTGGCATGGCCATGGCGGCGGTGGGAGCAACTACGGCCAGTGCCAGCACGGTTGCTGCAACAGAGGTACGGATTCGTGGCGAAGAATGCACGGTATTTTCCTTGGGTGATCAGAAAGGAGCGGTCATTTTCGGGTTTTCCCGAACGAACGCGACCATCTTCTCTGCCCATTCGGGCACGGTTCAATGCCAACATGCGCTTGTTCAGACAACGTTCACACTTGACCGTGATCCGACCGCTTTGGCCATCGGAAATACATGAAAAGTTTGGCTGATTTGGTCGGGAGCACCCCTTGGGCTTGTGTATATTCGCCGGAATTACCGAGTCGATCTACGACTTTGTGAAACCGGGCCGCTGTATAGACAGCCGCACGAATCTGTAGCAAATGCCAACGGCAAACATGATCAGGCCGCCGACAACGGCGGCGGCGGGAAGCGTGGTCACCAGCACGGCGCAACCGATGGCGCCGGCAATACCCAGCCACCGCGGGCTCTGTCTTTCGCTCGCCGGTTGCCTGACGGCCGAAAGGTTTGCAATCAGGTAGTAGACCAAGACCCCGAAGGATGAGAAACCGATCGCCGTGGTCAAATCCGAAAACACGACGAGCACCACGACTGCCGCGCCCACCGTCAGTTCGGCTCGGTGCGGCGTCGAAAAACGCGGATGGACGGCGGCCAGCGCATGCGGCAGGTCGTGTTCCCGAGCCATGGCCATGGCCGTCCGCCCGATACCGGCAACGAGTGCGAGCAAAGCCCCCAGTGAAGCCAGTGCCGCCGCAATCTGCACCAGCGGCAACGCCCACGACTGGCCCAACGCCGCGGCAAGTGGTTTGTTGGTCGCAGCGATTCCCCCGGCACCCAGGCTATGCAGCAGCACCAGCGCCACAACGGCATAGACAACCACAACAATCCCGAGGCTCAACCCGATGGCTCGGGGTATTGTCTTGGCGGGGTTCTGCACTTCTTCGCCCAGGGTCGCAATACGTGCATATCCCGCGAAGGCAAAGAAGAGCAGCCCGGCACCCTGGAGGATCCCTGACAAACCCGGATTCCCGCCCGCGACGGCCGTCGAACCCTCTTGGGTGCCGCCGAGGATCGCGATCACGACAATCGCCAGGAGTGCGAGCACCGTCATCACGATCAGTCTTGCGGCTGCCGCCGTTCGGGTGACCCCCAGGTAGTTGACCCCGACAAGCAGCGCAACGGCCGCCACGGCGACTGGTTTGACCCAGGATTCGGGCACCGCATAGGTGGCAAAGGTCAGCGCCATGGCGGCCGCCGAGGCCGTCTTGCCCACCACGAACCCCCAGCCCGCGATGAATCCGGGCCACGGGCCCAGCACTTCCCGGCCATAGGCGTAGGTTCCCCCGGAGGTGGGGTAGCGCGCCGCCAATTGGGCGCTGGAACGGGCATTCGCGTACGCCAGTGCCGCCGCCAAGAGCAGTGACACCAACAGGGCGGACCCTGCCGAGGCGGCCGCCGGCGTGAATGCGGAAAACAGCCCGGCGCCGATCATGGATCCCAGACCGATCATGACGGCGTCCTGTGTGCCCAGCCGTCGCTGCAGCCCGGAACTCACTTTTTCTCCACCCAATTCAGCATCAACAATCATTACCACTGAAAGGTTAACGGCCGGTGGATTCCGCCGCTACGGCGCCGCCGCATCAACGGCAATCAGCATTCGACGGTTCCTAGACGAGCATCGGGTTGCCCAAGGACGGAACCAGCGACTCGACGGCCGCTGCCACCCGGAAGGCCATTGCTTCGGCAAACGGATGCCCGACAACCTGCACCCCCGTGGGCACCCCGTCGGCGGACAAGCCGCTGGGAACCGAAAGCACCGGGCAGCGGTTGGCCACGTTGAAGGGGCTGGTCATGTGCGCCTCCCAGTAGTGGCCCAAATGGCGTCCGGCGGCGTCGATCCCGTTGAGATAATCCCCGTCAGCGGCCAGCGACGACACGGCCGAGGTTGGGCAAAGCAGAGCGTCGATCCCCGTCATGGCCGCAGCCAGTTCGGCCTGCAGCGCTGCATCCAGGCCCAGGGAATCCACCAGTGTGTTCCGCTTGGCGGCGGCCGCGGCATCCGCCATGAAACGCGTGGTGTAGGCAGCCAGCCGGCCCTCGGTTCCGGCGGTCTCCACGGCCATGGCCGGTCCCAGGATATGCCCGAAGTGGGCAAAGGTGGTTTCCGTGATCCGCTCAGTGGTCCATGGCAGGTCCACGGGGACGACGGTCGCGCCGGCCGCTTCCAGCGAGCGGGCCACCGCCAGGGTGTTCTCGCGGATCTCGGGGGCCACCGGGTAATCGCCGAGGGTGAGCGAAAGCCCGATGCGCAACCCCTCGACGGATCCGCCTGCCAGCGGGTTGCTCCCGTTTTCACCCCACGAGCCGTGGTCCACTGCGTGGCGGCCGGACATGACCGAGGCCAGCAGTGCCGTGTCGGCAACGGTTCTGCCCATCGGGCCGTCCCCGCGGTACCAGTCCGCGGCAAGCGCCGAGAATCCGGGAATCCTGCCGTAGGGCGCCTTGTAGCCCACGGTTCCGGTGAACCCCGCGGGGATGCGCGTGGATCCGGCGATGTCGGAGGCGGTGGCCAGGGTGGCGAAGCCGGCGGCCAGCGCGGCGCCGGACCCGCCGGAGGATCCGCCCGGGGACGCCTGAAGGTTCCACGGGTTTCGGGTGGTCCCCCACATGGGCGAGTGCGTGGTGGTTGCGCAGCTGAATTCGGGGCTGGTGGTGCGGGCGTGGATGATCCCGCCCGCCAGCTTCAGCCTTTCCACCACCGGGTGGTCGGCCGCCGCGATGCGGCCACGGTGGGCTGCCAGCCCCTGTTCGAGCGTCAGCCCGGCAATTCCGTGCTTTTCCTTGGTGGCCACGGTGAGTCCCAGCAGCGCGGGAACCGGACCTCCGTCCCTGGCCAGGCGCACGTATTCGTCGGCGGCTACGGCCGCCCTCTGGCGGGCCGTGTCGAAGAGCGTCTCGGTGAAGGCATTGATCCCGGTGTCCCTGTCCCCGTTGTGGGCCTCGATGCGTTCGATCTGCGCTTCCAGGATCTCCACCGGAGAAAACTCCAGGGCGCGGAATCCCGCCAGTGCCTCGGTTGCGGACAGGTGGGCCAGCGAGTCCACGGCCGTGCTTGCGCCCGGGTTCATGCCGCGCCTGCCTTTGCGGGTTCCTGCCCGTTGGAAGGCGCCCCGGCCAAGGCCCCGTTGACCATTTCCCAGGCGACCTCGCCTAGCGCCCGCACGCCTGCCACCATGTCGGCGTCGGTCGTGAATTCTCGTTCGCAGTGGCTGACCCCGTCCACCGAGGGGATGAACATCATGACCGTGGGCACGATCCGGTTCATCGCCACCGAGTCGTGTCCCGCCATGGTGCGGATCCTGCGCACGCCCAGGCCAAGGTTCGCCGCGACCTTCTCCGTCAGCGCCAGCCCCTCTTCCGGGTAGTACTGGATCCCGCGGACGTCGAAGTCGTTGACGTTGATGCGGATGTCGTGGTCCTTGGCGATCTGCGCGATGTCGGCCAGCAGCGAAGCCCTCGCCTCGGCGACGATCTCCGGCGACGCCGAGCGGAGGTCTGCCACCAGGTGGACGCGGCGCGCCACCACGATCGGCGAGTTCGGTTCCAGGGTCAGCCGGCCCACCGAGGAGACCAGGGCCTCGTCGGCAAATTTCGCCGTGACGTCGTGGACCAGGAGCACCACCTTTGAGGCCGCCACCAGGGCGTCGTGGCGGTCGGCCATGGCCGTGGCCCCGGTGTGGGACTGCTCCCCCAGCACTTCGATGTCCAGCTTCTGGGTGTACCAGGAATAGTCCACGGCACCGAGCGTGATGCCCTCGCGTTCCAGGATCCGGCCCTGCTCGATGTGGATCTCGGCGTAGCCCGCCAGCTCCGGGCGCTCGTCGCTGCCCAGGTAGCCGATCGCTTCCAGCGCCTCGGCGACGGTGGTGCCTGCCAGGTCCTTGACCGCGAGCATCTTGTCCTGCTCCATGAGCCCGGCAAAGACCGAGGAACCCATGATGGAGGGGGCGAAGCGCCCGCCTTCCTCGTTGAACCAGTTCACCACCGCCAGGTTGAACTCCGGGACGGCGCCCTCGGCAGCCACGCGCTCGGCCACGCGCTCGGCGGCGTGCAGCCCCGCCAGCACGCCGTAGGCCCCGTCGAAGCGCCCGCCGAGCGGCTGGGAGTCCAGGTGGGAGCCGAGCAGGATGTACGGGGCGCCGGGAACCAGGTCGATCAACGCGAACATGTTCCCGATCCCGTCGACGCGCACCTCCCAGCCGCGTTCCCTGGCGAATCCGGCGAACCAGTCGCGGCTGAGCTTGTCCTCGGGTGTCGCGGCCTGGCGCTCGACGCCGTTGTTGTCCGTGGCCCCGAAGGTGGCTACGTGGTGGAAGTCGGTGAGGAAAGTCTTGTCGCTCATGGCGGTGGTGCTCCTAGCGGTGGTTCAGGGATTCGTGCGGGTGGTGCGTGTTTGGCTAGCCGACGCGGCGGCGGGTTTCCGGGACCTTGGTGAGGGTCAGCAGCAGGAAAACGATCACGGCGGCCGCCGCCATGTAGTAGCCGGGGGCCGCGCTCAGGCCCGTTTGCGACACCAGGAAGGTGCCGATGAACGGGGCCGATCCGCCGAAGATCGCATAGGCGACGTTGTAGCTGATCGCGGCGGAGGTGAATCGTGTGCGGGTGGTGAAGATTTCCACGAAGAACGTGTACGCGCCGCCGCCGTAGATGCACATCGGGATGACAAAGAGCAGCTGGCCGGCGATCGCCAGCGGCAGCGAACCGCTGGTGACAAGCATGAAGCAGGGGATGGCCATCAGCGCCAGGGCCGCGGAGCCGGCGACGAGCATCGGCTTGCGCCCGAACTTGTCGCCGATCATCCCGCCGATGGGCAGCAGCAAGGCGTAGAGGAGCATGGCCGCGGCGTTGGCCAGCAGCGAGTGCTCGCGGCTGAGCTTGCCGGTGGTCTGGACGTAGGAGACGAAGTATCCGGAGAGGAAGTAGAAGCCCATGGCGGTCAGCCCCATCACGAAGATGACCTGCAGCATGCGGACCTTGTTCTCGGCGAACGCTTCGCGGAGCGGGCTGTATTCCTTGGTTTGCTCCTTGGCCAGAACCGCCTTGAAGGCGTCCGACTCCTCGGTCTTGGCGCGGATCCAGAGCCCGAAGAGGGCCATGGGCAGCGCGATGAGGAACGGGATGCGCCAGCCCCAGGACATGAATGCCTCGGAGGACATGGAGCTCGAGAGCGCCAGGATCAGCGCACCGCCGAAGACCGAGGGCAGCGCCGTTGCCGCCAGGGTGATGTTCAGCCAGAAACCGCGCTTGTTGATGGGTGCATGTTCAAATACGAACGCAGGGGCGCCGACCGATTCCCCGCCTGCGGAGAATCCCTGGATCATGCGGCAGAGCACCAGCATCACCGGTGCCATCGCGCCGATGGTCGCGTGGGTGGGCAGCAACCCGATCGTCGCGGTGGCTGCACCGATGGAAAGCAGTGTGATGAACAAGACCTTGCGGCGCCCGATCTTGTCGCCCAAGGCGCCGAAGAACAATCCACCCAGCGGGCGGACCAGGAAGGCCACGCCGAAGGTGGCGAACGTGGCCAGCAGGCCTGCCAGGGGGCTGGTGCCCGGGAAGAATAGTTGGGACAGAACGACCGCGGAAAGCCCGTAAAGGGTGAAGTCGTAGAATTCGATGAACTGGCCGATGCTGCCACCGGCCAGAACCCGCTTCTGCATGCCCGAGGCGGGCTTGTGGCCTTCAATCGTCGTTGGTTGCGCGCCTTGCTGTTCGGTCTTGGTTTGCATCGTCGCTCCTGAATCTGCGGTACCGGAGGGGGGTCTCCGGTGCGATCTCTAAGGTTCCTGCATCCATCCTCGTGACCGCAGTCACATTGTTCCAACGGAGAATTTCGGTTACCCCGATCGACAAAATCGATCGAAGATCAACGCACCACCCGGCACGGGTCAGCCTCCGTGCCCGTAGAGCTTCTCGCAGATTTGTTCAAAGGCCAGCGACTTCTTCGTGGGCTTGGCCCCCACGGGACGAACCAGCGAGACCTCGATCGGCGGAAGGTCTTCGATAATGCGCAACGGCACCACGGAACCCCCGGCATACGTGGAATCGTGGAGCAGGCGCTGGTTCAGCAGAGAAAACCCCTGTCCGCGGGCCACATACGAACGGACCGTCTCGTAGCCAGACACCTTGTGCCTGACCGCAGGGCTGATGCCGACGCGTTTGAACATGTCGAGGTAGTATTCCCGCGTGTGCATCATGTTCAGCAGGATGAACGGCTCGCTGGCAAAGTCCAACAGGCTGACCGGTTCTCCGGGCGTGGCCGCACGCGGGTGCTCCGCCGACACCAACACATGCGGAGGGACCCGTTCCAGAACGCGGCGATCGAACTCGGGCCCCACCCCAAGGTCGTACATCAGCGCCAGTTCGCAGACGCCGTCCAGCAATGCCTGGCGAAGCGATTCCTGGTCACCCTCGTGGAAGCTGACTTTCACATTCGGGTAGGCAGCCTCGAATGCCTGCAGGATCACGGGGGCTTTGAATGGAGCCAGGGGCAAGTAGATGCCCACCACAAGCTCGCCGGCCAGGGCTTCCCCCTCGTCCCGCACCGACTGGTAGAGCAGTTCGGCGTCCTCGAGGAACGCCTGAGAGCCAAGAAGCAATCGTTTGCCGGCCGGCGTCAGCCGCAACCCCTTGCTGGAGAGGCGGGTGAAGAGCGAGGCCCCCAATTCCTGCTCAAGGCGGCTCAGCGCCGAAGAGAGGGTGGACTGGGTGACATTGAGCTCGGCGGCGGCCGCAGTCATGTTCTCCAGCTTGGCCACGGCCCCGAAATATCTCAGCTGCACCAGCGTGAACGATTTGGTCATGAGTGAATTATTGCGTGTCCCGCGCCACACCCCGGCGTTCCAAGTCTTCGGGACATCGGCTTCGGCACAGCAGCCGATGTGCCGGGCCGGCGATGGCCCCGGTTCCCGGGTCGCAGCAGGAGGCCGGTTCGCACCCCGACCGAAGGATTCTTGGCACCCCGCGGGCCGGAATCGGGACCGCCAGGCCTTAGATCCCGGCATGGATCCGCCCCCAGCCATTGATGCGCCGAGGACGAAACGCCAAGACACGCCATCGGCAGGTCCGTCCAAAAGCGTGAAAATCCACTGCACCCTGTTCCATCTGCAACCTCGTGCCAGTACGCTCTAGGCAACACCGGCCGGGCTTCAATGACGGGCTGGCCCGCTACGTTCAACCCGTGGAATGCCAATGTCGGACAAAGATCCCGAATCCGCAAAAAACCAATCAGCCCGAGATCATTTGTCGAGTGGGCACCTATCCGATGCCGTCATCTCAATCGATGACATCCGCATCAGACGCGAGCTACCCCGGGTTCTCGGTGCATTTGAGAAATGGTGCGCACAGGAGAATCTGGAAATCCAGAAAGATCTGCTCAGGTCATCAATAACGAATTTTCTTCGGCGGTACGCAGCCGTCAACGGCGACCGAAAACTCACAGCCCTGAACCTGTACCCATTTGCCACCGCGATCGACGACTTCATGTTCTCGAAGAAACCCGGTGATTTTCGGGACATGTCGAGGGTAGTCGGAGCCTATCTTCGTTTTCTCAGCGCCACGGGCGCGTGGAGCGGAACCAGCGAAGAGTTTCGCCGGACCAAGAGCTACTTCGACCGCCTCCTGATTCCCGACCCTGGCCCGCGCTATTCCGGCATCCCGGAACTCCAAGCCGCGCTGATCAAGATTCCCCGGCTCACCGACCACCAAGCCTTGTCAGAGATCGAAGAACTCAAGCTAACCTCGAGGATGCGGTCGTTCTTGATGTGGTTTGGCGACAAACGGGAGACAACCTCCACCAGGGTCTTGCACCGCAAATACATCCAGGAAGCCGCCGCGAGCCTGGAGGTCGTTGCCGTGGACGATGCCGTGACATCGTCCACCTGTCCACGCCCCCAAAACGGACCGGTCGTATTCAAGAATGCGAACCATGTTGCGCGGCTCAAACTGTATTGGGATGCACTGGTGGGTGCCGAGCTCATCCGCTTGACGCCGACGCGGGCCTATCCCACCGAACGCTGTGGAAGGTTCCTTGCGGGAAACCCTCTTGATGTCATCGCCGCCGTGCGGACCGTGGCGCGGCACATGTACCGGTCCGTGGCGGAGGAAACCCAAGACCGCGATACCACGATGGAGTTGGGCTACCTCACCCGCTACTTCCTGCTCGAGGCCGGCGTCGAACCCCTGAGTGTAGAGATACTCAGGCACCCGGTACGCGGTCTCGACGATGCGGATCCACGTGGAGATCCCCAGGTCATTGCCATGGCTTGGCGGCGGCTGGAGAGCCTCCGCGATGAAGGTCTGGTTGCCATCGGGAACAAGCTTTCGGTTCCACCCGTCTTGCTCAAGCCGCTGGTGCTCGAACTGGCCAAACCATCGGCCGTCGCATTCGAATTTGATGCTTCCGACGACACGGAAGACGACTACACCTGAATCCTCCGGCGGCTTTCCAACACGTGTTTGGGGATTCCCCCTGACAATGCCCCGGGGAAGACGCGTTGCGCAGCCGTTCCGTGCTCCGCGGTCCGTGGAATCCCCGGCGCGTTCGATTGGGTAGGGTCACGTCATCGGCGCAATGGAGACGATTTTCGGACAATGACGCCAACGGTGCCATAGGGTAGGGAACATGGTTCAGTGGATAGCCGATGTGCTCGGCCCCGGGTTCGAACAGCACACACTGCTTCTGCCCGGCGGCGACGAGGCGACCTTGGTTCGCTGCACCGATGCCCCGACGGCGCCGGTGCATCAATTCCAAAGCATCGATGTGCTTTACATCCATGGCTGGTCGGACTATTTCTTCCAACAAGACCTCGCCAAGTTTTGGACATCGCGCGGGGCCAGGTTCTTCGCACTCGACTTGCGGCGCTACGGGCGCAGCCTGCGTCCCGGGCAGATCCCCGGATTCATCACCGATCTCGCCGACTACGGGGAGGAAATCGATGCAGCATTGCACGTCATGGGCCAGGATGCCGGTGGTGGGGAAAACAACAGGGAGCTTGTCCTGCTGGGGCATTCAACCGGCGGACTGACCGCAAGCCTGTGGGCAGGCAATAATCCGGGACGCGTCAGCGCCTTGGTATTGAACAGCCCCTGGCTCGAGTTCCAGGCCAGTGGCATAGTCCGGTCAGCCGTTGCCCCGTGGCTGGCCGCCGGTTCCCGGATCAATCCCACGCGCCCCTTGCCGACCATCGATCCCGGGATCTACACCCGAGCCGTATCCACCGCCTTTGGCGGCGAGTGGGACTATGACTTGGCATGGCGTCCCGAACAGGGTTTCGCACTAACCCCTGGGTTCCTCAACGCGGTGTTCACCGCACAGGCCCGGGTGGCCCGCGGGCTGAACCTGGACTGCCCGGCCTTGGTGATGCTTTCGCAAAAGAGCTACCTCCAGCCGCGCTGGAGCGAGAACGCCAAAACCGCAGACGTGGCACTCAATGTCCAAGCGGTCGCGGCACGCGCCGTGGACCTTGGCCGGGAGGTTTGCATCCGCCGCATCGACGGGGCATTCCACGACATCTTCCTCTCCCCGAGGGGCATCCGCGACGTCGCCTACTCGACCATGGGCAGGTGGACGCAGGACACGCTGGATTCAACGCGCCGCGATTTGTGGAGCGATCTATCCGTCTCCCAGACAGCCGGGGGCTGACCCGGCAGGGTGGGGTTAACCCCACCCTGCCGGGTCGGGATGTCCCCTGCAGCAGGCGGCGGCATGCCGGGCAGACGCCGGTCCTCCGGCCGCGAAAGAATTGGGGCAAGACAAAGCAGCCCAGCGAAAGATTACAGGCCATGCCCCAGACGACATCCCGACGGAACCGGACCGACTTCCGGCGCCGGCTCGGGCGCGACCTCGCCTACAACCTGTCGGCACTGTTCACCGGCATCATTGCCTTCACGCTGGCCGTCTCCCTGTTCTCCCTGGGCATCTCCACCGTCATCATCTACCTCGGCGTTTTCATCCTGCTTGGTGCCCTGTACACCGCCACGTTCTTCGCCGATGCCGAGCGGCGGATTGCCGCGTGGGCCACGGGCCAGCTGCCGCCGACCTATTACAGGCGCCCCACCGCGGGCTCGGCCATGCTCCGCATGTTCGACCCGCTGCGCGACGGCCAACGCTGGAAGGACCTGATCCACGCCGTGGTCTCTTTCCCCGTGCGGGTGTTGGCGTTTTCGGTGACCATCAGCTGGATCGCCACTGCCCTGGGCGGAATCACCCAATGGATGTGGGAGCGCTACTTGCCTGAGCCCAGCGTTGGACTGTCGGACATCCTCGGCATCGACCCGGGTTACCGCGTGTGGATCCAGGTCGGACTGGGCTTGGCCTTCCTGATCACGCTGCCGCCGGTCTCCCGTGGTTTGGCGCTTTTGCAGCGCTCCCTGGCGGTCGGTTTGTTGACCAACGAACGGCAAGCGATGCGCGAGGAAACCGACCGGCTCGCCACCTCCCGCAGTTCGGTGATCGCCGCCGAGGCCGACACGTTGCGCAAGATCGAGCGCGACATCCACGACGGCCCGCAGCAACGCATGGTCCGTATGAATATGGACCTCGAGGCCGCCAAACGCCGGCTCGACCCACAGGATGCCGCAACCAAGGAGTTGCTCGACTCCGCCCTCGAGCAATCCCGCGGTGCATTGGCCGAATTGCGGGCTTTGTCCCGCAGCATCGCTCCGCCGGTGTTGGTGGACCGCGGCCTTGTGTCCGCCCTTGATGCGGCGGCTGCCCGGTCCCCGATCCCCGTGATCGTCGAGGCCACGGACCAGGCGCACAGCAGGTTTGCGGCAGCCATCGAACAGGCAGCCTATTTTGCCGGCGTCGAATCACTGACCAACGCCGCAAAGCACTCCGGTGCCGCGGCGTGCCGGCTGCGGTTGGATGTCGCCGAAGACCACTTGGTTCTTCAGGTCCACGACGACGGCGTCGGCGGAGCCCACCTAGGCAAGGGCACCGGGTTGGCGGGGCTGGCCGATCGCTTGGCTGGTGTTGACGGCACGCTCACCGTGGATTCCCCCGAGAACGCGGGCACCGTCGTCTCCGTTTCCATCCCCTTGAGAACAGGTGGCTAGGCGGTCTTCACGGGCGGTGCCGATAAGCTGGATTTCGTGCGCATCGTTATAGCCGAAGATTCAGTCCTGCTCCGTGAAGGTTTGGTGCGATTGCTGCGCGAAGGTGGTGCCGAGGTCCTCGCCGCCGTCGCCAACAAGGACGAATTACTTGAAGCGGTCGATGAGTTTTCACCCGACGTCGTACTGACCGATGTGCGCATGCCACCCGGTTTCAGCGACGAGGGCTTGCGTGCCGCACAACAGATCCGCAGTAAATACCCGCGCATCGGCATTCTGGTGCTGTCCCAATACGTCGAGCTCACCTACGCCACCGACTTGTTGGCCGGCGCTTCGGCGCCCGGGGCCGGCGGACTTGGCTACCTGCTCAAAGACCGCATTGCCCGGCTCGAGGAAATGATGGATGCCTTGGAACGGATCCAGGCCGGCGGGGTCGTGCTGGATCCGGAGGTTGTCGCTGCCGCGTTCAGCAAGCCGCGAACCGACCCGTTGGCCGCGCTCACGCCGCGGGAACGCGAGGTCCTAGAACTTATGGCCGAGGGCCGCACGAATGCCGCCATTGCGGCAACATTGTTCTTGTCGGCCGGCGCCGTGGAAAAGAACATATCCTCGATTTTCACAAAGATGGATCTTGCACCCAGCCAGGACGACCACCGTCGTGTGCTGGCGGTTCTGGCTTGGATGAAGGCCTAGGCCGGAGGCTGCCGGATTCTGATGGGCAACATGTAATCGAACATGTCCAATCTGCGGCACCCTACGGTGCCGCATGACGGGGTGGTGCCGCCCAAGGAACGGCACCACCCCGATGCATCCAGCTTTAGAAAGGCCAGTTGTTGTAAGTCGTGACCTGGCCGAAGCCACCAGCCTGCTGGTTGGTCTGGTCGGCCGTTACGCCGCCGAGGAATACGCCGCCTGCCAGAACCATCGTTGCAAGCGCTGCGCCTATGAGCTTCTTCAAGGGAACTCCATTTCTGTCGATAATGTGGGCACCTTCGAGGCTTCGCCCGTTCCACCGACACTTCATTACGTCGGCCACCCCAAAATCAAATCCTAGCTCCCACCTGAATATATGGGGCGTTAATCACAAAAATGAATCAAGATTTCTCGGATTTTATGCACTCCCCGAACCGGCAGAAAGAGGCCGAGGCCGGACGTAACCGTTTCAATTACAGCACCGCAACGCCAGTACATAGACCATAATTGAACAATGCACTCCCGCTCACTAGAAGCCGAAGCGTTCCGTTGCGAGGCACTCTTCCGAAAGGCCCGGCTAGCCGAGGACCAGCACCTGATTGCCGGTGCCGCCGCAGCCTGTGCCCGCGCCTATGCGGCAATGGGCGAGACGTCGAAAGAATGGGATTTCATCTACATACTCGGTCAATCCGAAATTCTATCCGGGGCATACAGCGCGGCTTTGCGAACCTCAGAGCTCCTTTTGGATTCGCCCATTTCAGATTCGAACCCCGATTTGAAGGCCAGGGCGCTGCTCATGCGGGCATCCGCGCTGCGCAACAAATCCCAGCATGTACCCGCGATCGCCGCTGCCCGTGACGCGCTGACCACGCTGAACACAATCGACGGCCATTTAGACATCCATGCCGAGGCCTACCAAGGGCTCATCGCCAGCCTCGTGGAAGCCGGGATGACCGATGATGCGTGGAGCCTCAGGGAAGATTTGAAAGCGATCCTTGATCGCATCAGTAATTCCAAAGTCGCCAGCAGCGGATACTGGACATTGGGCAATCTTGCTCTGGCCCACGGACGGCACGCAGAGGGACTGGATTACCACGACCGAGCGAGCGAACTGCTGGCACCGACCAACGACATGCATGCATGGGCGCGATTCAACAAGGCAACCGCCGATGTGCAGCTACAGGCCGGGATCGCCAACGATCAAACCCTCCACTGCATTGACCGAGCCCAGCTGGCCTACGACATCATCGGGGGCAGCGAGCCTGAATTGATGGGCTTGGCAGTCACACGGGCGCGCTGGAGCCTGGCCGCAGGCGAACCCCTAAAGGCCTCGGAAGTCTTGCAGGAAGCATTCGGCTCAGCGTCGGGCGACGACGACTCCGAGCACATTTCGGCGCACCTGCTCTGGGCACAAATCCTCACGGAGCTGGGCCGCGAGGTCGAAGCCCAACATGAACGCGACAAGGCGATCCGCCTGCAGGTCTTGGCCGAGCAAGGCCGAAACTGACACCGCCAGGCAGCACGATTCAGCAATGTTCCACATGCCGCAGCAGGGACGGCACGTCGTGCAGGTCCCGTCCCCACGGCTTGACCCACACCACGGTGGCCGTGACGTGGGGTCAGTGAAGTTGGCTCAAAATGTGATGTTGACTACACTGGTTCAATGCATTCATTCCTAGGGGGTAGGAAATTTTGACGGTAGAAGTTGCGGAGGTTCGTGCCACTCCTGCGGTCGGAGCGCGATCATGCGAGGCGGTCCCCACTGTCTCCGGTGAGAACGGAGAGTTTCAACTGGGAACGCAAAAACCATCCAAGTCGATGTCGCCCGCCGATTTCAATGCGTCGCGGCGCAGGATCGACCGGCGACGCACCGGCCGCACGGATGTCTACTTGGGTTGCGTGGCGGGCCATGCCGTAACTGTTTCCCACCAGCTGGCAAGCCATTCGGAGTCCGCCACGGAGAATGTCGGTTGGTCCACACCATGGAACCAAGACGCCCGACTCATCGAATCCGACCCTCGCCGCCGCTGCCATCGACGGAGGTATGCAGGTGTCTAAAAGCGAATTTTCAGGGACAGTCATCGATGGGGCAAACTGGGAGGCTTCCGCGACCCGTCACGGTAGCCCGCTTTGCCTGTGGACTTGGTCCGGGCCCCAAGCCCGGATGGCATTCTTCGAGGATCACATCCTCGAAATCTACTTCCCACCCGGGACCATGCTGGCCCTGTCGACGTTGGAAGAAATGTCGGAATACTACGAGGAACGGACCAACGAGGTTTACCCGCATCTCCTCATCGATATTTCGGGTCTCGATGACGTTGAGGCCGACGTTCCGCCGTACTTCAACGGCCTGATCCGAAACTTGCGGGTTGCCATGTTGGGTTCAGGACCGGCCGACCGGGTCCTGGCCCGTTTCTTCATGCGCAAGCTGGATGGCGGCCGCACCTGCGCCTACTTCGAACAGGGGAGCGACGCCGTGGAGTTCGTGCTGCGAAGTGCCTAACCAATTTCCCACGGAGGGCGTCGACCCCCGCATTGAACAGATCGTGGCGGCCATCCTGAAGATCGCCGACATGGACTTCGACACCGGACTGCGCCCCGGCCCGCGTCGTGATGAGATCGATGCGATCATCATGGGCATCAACGCCATGTCCGCCGAACTCAAACTGACCTACACGACGCTTGACCGCCGGGTGGAGGTCCGGACGAGCATGCTGGAAAAGGCCCGCGACCAGATGGAGCTGCTGGCGTACACCGATCCGCTGACCCAACTGGCGAATCGTTCGGCGCTGATGCGCGACATCGAAATCGCACTGCAGGATTTGGAGGACGGCGGCCCGGCTCCAATCCTGTTGCTCCTCGATCTGGATGCGTTCAAGAGCATCAACGACACCCACGGCCACGCCGTCGGAGACCAAGTCCTCCGCCAGCTTTCCACCAGGCTTCGTTCCGGTATCCGGTCACAGGACCTGATTGCCCGGCTGGGAGGCGACGAGTTTGCCGTGCTTCTTCGTTCCCAGGATCACGGGGCCTTCGAACTGGGGCAACGGATCGTCAGCAGCGTGAACGAGCAAATGGTCGTGGATGGAATCAGCCTTGCGCCCGGTGCAAGTTTGGGTATCGCGGTGGCGGCTGCCGGGTACGATGCCGACCGTCTACTGCTCGAGGCGGACACTGCCATGTACACCGCCAAGCAGTCCCGCACGTCCAAGGTCCACGAATTCGAGCCCTACATGCTCTTTGAGCGGCAGCAGAAGGCCGCCATGGTTGCGGACCTGCGCATGGCCCTGGGCACCGACCAAATCCTTCCGTACTATCAGTCGTTGGTGTCGCTGCAGGACGAAACCATCCTCGGTGCCGAGTTGCTGGTTCGGTGGGAGCGTCCCGAATTCGGGTTGACTCCTCCCGGCGAATTCCTCGCGGTCGCCGAGGAAGCCGGCATGATGGGCGCCATCACGGAACAGCTGTTGGATGAGGCATTGAAGGACCTCAGCCGCTGGCGCGCACTCGGGTTGGTCGATGGGGACTTCACGGTTCATCTCAATGTGAGCTCGCGGGAACTTCATCTACTAGGCTTCCCCGACATCATTCGCGACGCGCTTCGCCGCCACGGGTTGCCGGCCTCCACCTTGGCCCTGGAAATCACCGAGGACAAGCTCATGACGGGCGACAGGCTGCACAAGTACACCCTGTTGGCCCTGCGGCAGATGGGGGTGGAGGTGTACATCGACGACTTCGGGACGGGTTATTCCTCCATCAGCTACCTGCGCCAGTTGCCGGTAGCTGGCGTGAAGATCGACAAATCACTTGTCGACGATGCGGACACCGACCCCCAACAGGAGAAACTGCTGATGGCGGTCTCGTACCTGATCGAAGCGTGCGAGCTGGCGTGTGTGGTGGAAGGCGTGGAAACCCGCGGGCAAGCCGACAAGCTTCGTGACATGGGCTTCGAGTGCGCCCAGGGATACCTCTTCGGCAAGCCGATGGGCAACGCGGATTTCACGGCCCTGTTGTCCACCCAACCGCCAGGCAAGGATCGGGACTTGGCTCGCTCTTCGGCGGAACGGGGTCGCAGCGCCGGCTAGATGTCCGCGTCCGGATAGATGCTGCGTGTTTCCGTGCGTCGGTTCCTGCCGTGGACCCAGTCGGAGGGGTAGATCTTCGGCAGGATCTTGGAAACCGACAGCGCCGCATACATCAGGGTGTTGATGGCGACGAAGGTTGCCCAGACGGCAAACCACCCGCTGTGCAGCAGGGATTCGGGAAGAACCAAACCCGTGGGTAGAACCAGTCTCATGCTGCGTCCACTTTCACTTCGGTTTTTGCTTCGTGCTGCAGGTGCGTCCATGCTGCGCGGCGGCCCACGGCACTGTCGATGATGCCCTTGACGTAAACCACGTTCAGGTACATGTCGAAGCAGAGCTCGGGGATCAGCAGGGCAGCCAGCAATCGGGCCCGCCACCCGCCCTTCCATACCGTGATCAAGCGTTCAAGGGTGAACACCGCACCGAGTCCCAGCCAGAACGGGAACCAGATCCAGCTGTCCAACGCCAGCGCCATGACAAGCAGCAGCGCCAGGTAGGAGAAGAGTGCAATGACGCCGTATCCGATGCCCAGTTGCTGCGCCCAGTAGCGCAGGGTCTGCGGGGTCATGCCATAGGCACCAAGGTTTTCCAGGGCGCCTCGCTGCCAACGCAGGCGCTGGTTCCACAGCGTGCGCCAGGTCGGCATCAGCTCCGTGACCACTGTGCATTCCGAAGGGGAGACGGTCAAAGCGCCAAGCGATTTCAGCGCAATTGTCAGCTCGTTGTCCTCGGTCAGGGCCGCGGTGTCGTAGACGTCGCCGGGGATTCCCGGCAGCGCGCTTCCCCTGTTGGCGGCCACTTCCCGCAGGGCAACCGGCCTGAACAACGAGGCGGTACCCGTCAGGACGAACACCCGGCCGCGGCGGCGCTTCAGCTCGCGTGAATACCTGATGTACTCGTTGCGCTGGAACTGCCCGATCAGTCCGTGGCCGGGTTCGCCGTAGAACAGGCCTCCGACGGCCATCAGCGCCCGGTCGTTGGCGAAGCGTGAAGCTGCCGCCTCCAGGAAGCCGTCATCAAGCTGGGTGTCCGCATCCATGATCATGACAATGTCGTTGTCGCCCTGGAAGGGAAGAATTCTCGACAGCACCTGGTTCAAGGCCCCGGCCTTCTTCTTGGAGTTGCCAACGCTTGGCATGACTTCAATACCGCGCTCTGCGGCGATGCGCTCAGTGTCGTCGGTGCAGTTGTCGGCCACCACGATCACTCGATCGGGTGGGTGCGACTGTGAAAACAGCGAGTCAAGCGTACCCGGAAGCGAGGCTTCCTCGTTGTGCGCCGGAAGCAGCACGGTGATCGTGATGGGACCGGCAAATACGCCGCGGGTCTTGTTCATGATCAGCTTGGGTGCCAGCGGGGTTATCGTCACGTCGCCGGAGCGCCGATAGCGCGTGGCGATTCGACGCTCGACAACGGCGATGCCGGCCGCCAGCAACAGCGCCAACGCGATGGCCGTGTACATGATGGCTTGGTCGGGGGCTTGGGAATCGTAGAGGATGCTCCACAAACCAAAAAGCCTGCCCCGGGAGGTGATGCCCTCTTCGACGTGCATTTTGGTTGCAACGGCAAACATCAACAGGGCCGCGGCCACAACAACCGCCAAGGCGATGATGACACCTGCCCAGCGACTGAAATTCGACTTGTTCACGCGTGGAATCCTAGTGGAAACCCGCGTGCTTTCTCCTCCGTGTCTCCGACTTTGACCACTGTGTATTCGATATGTGACGGGGGAAGTCACCCGTGTCCATTTCATGGGCAACAATCCGCGCGGGTATCCGCGTTGATCGAGCGACAATGCACCGGGGAATCCTGGGCCGTGGGCGGGCCGGAGGCTCGCGCCCAAGGCCCGTTCGAGCCCAACTTTCCCCGACCGCGGTGAATGCGCGTCTCCCGGCCGCGGGTCGGGCGGCGCCATGTTTCTGCGATGTTCTGTCGTAGATTGGGTCCATGAGCGCAATCGAGGAATCGTTTTCCATGGCCGTCGGCGACACAGCGGTTTCCGCTGTTTTCGCCAACCCGGCCGGATCCGTCGCAACCGTCGTCGTGGCACACGGGGCGGGCGCCGGCATGGACCATCCATTCCTCACTGGGTTCACCGGGGCCCTGAACGAACGCGGCATTGCCACGATGCGCTTCAATTTTCCCTACAGCGAGGCGGGAAAGAAGTTTCCCGATCGGCCGCCGGTTGCGATTGCCACCTGGAACGTTGCCATGGATGCCGCGAGGCAGCGGGCCGCCGGACAACCGGTCTTCGCCGCGGGAAAGTCGTTCGGCGGGCGCATGGCTTCCATGGCGGTGGCCGAGGGCATGGAAACCGCCGGACTTGTCTTCCTGGGCTACCCGCTGCATGCGCCGGGAAAGCCCGAAAAGCTCCGCGACGGGCACCTTTACGGGCTCGACGTGCCCATGCTCTTCCTGCAGGGAACCCGGGACCCGTTTGCGCTGCCGGGCGAGTTGGAGCCGGTGGTTGAGCGCATCGGCGCCAACACCGTCCTGAGGTGGTTTGAAGGCGGGGACCATTCCTTCAAGGTGGCCCGGTCGAAACGCACACCCGAAGAGGACGGTGCCGCGCTGGCCGACTCCGTGGTGGAGTTCGTCCTTGCCAGCAGCTGAGCGATCGGCGGGGCGAACCACCTAGAGCATCGGCACGACCAGGTCCCGGACCTGCTTGCGCAGGATCTTGCCGAGCATCGAGCGCGGCAGGTCGTCGACGGCCACGATCCGCTTGGGAACCTTGTAGCCGGCGAGCGCTCCGCGGCAGTGTTCGCGCAGGGCGGCCTCGTCCAGGGTTGCGCCGGGCTCGAGTTCCACGGCGGCGACCACCATTTCCCCGCCGTTTTCCAGGATCCTGCCCACGGCCGCTGCGTCCCTCACGTCCGGGTGCTGGCGAAGCACCGATTCGACCTCGGTCGGCGAGACATTGAATCCGCCGGTGATGATCAGCTCCTTGGCCCGGTCCACGATCGTCGCGAATCCGTCGGCGTCCACCGTCACCACGTCCCCGGTGCGCAGCCAGCCACCGGGAAGCAGCACCGCGTCGGTTTCCTCGGGGTTGTTCCAGTAGCCCATGAACACCTGCGGCCCCTTGACCAACAGTTCGCCGGGCTCGCCCTGGGCGACCTCGGTTTCCGGGTTGCCCAACTTCACGACCTTGACCAGGGTGGAGGGGAACGGCAGGCCGATGGTTCCGGGCTTCCGGGTCGTGTGCAGGGGGTTGCCCAGGGCCACGGGCGAGGTTTCGGTCATCCCGTAGCCCTCCACCAGCGGTCCCCCGGCGACCGACTCCCACAACTGCGCGACCTCCACCGGCAGGTTCATGGCGCCGGAGATGCAGTACTTGGCCGAGCGCAGCGAAACGCCCTTTTCCCGGGCGGCGAGGACCGTGCGCTCGTAGACCGGCGGCACGGCGCTGAAGATCGTCACGGGGGATTTCTTCATGGCGGCCAGGATCAGGTCGGGATCGAACTTCGGGAAGAGGACGAGCAGTCCCTGTTTCCGCACGCCGAAGGTCAGGTACATGGTCATGCCGAACGCGTGGAACATCGGCAGGACCGCGTAGAAGATCTCCTTGCGCGGCCGGGCCCCCGGCATCCAGGCTTCGCCCTGCAGTGCGTTCGAGTGCAGGTTGAAGTGGCTGAGCATCGCGCCCTTGGGCCGCCCGGCGGTTCCCGAGGTGTACTGGATGACAGCCAGGTCGTGGACGTCGGGGTGGGGATGGCTGGCATCGAGCGTCCCCCCTCCCAACAGTTCCTTCCAGGGCGTGGTTCCCGGAGCCGGTGCGGTCAGCGCCTTCTTGGTGGTCCGCAATGGCTTCACGGGCAGGTGCAGGGCCAGCCGCTTGACGGCGGGGAACTCATCCAGAAGGTTTACGGAGACCACGTGGCCGGGCTGGATTTCCTCGGGGAATTCCTTGATTGCCGCCGCGGTCCTGTCCCAGACGATCGCCACCCGCGCCTGGTGGTCCTCGAATTGGCCGGCCAGCTCGCGGGCCGTGTAGAGCGGGTTGTGTTCGACGACCACGGCGCCAAGGCGCAGGATCGCATAGAACGCCACGACGTGTTGGGGGCAGTTCGGCAGGATCAGGGCCACCCTGTCCCCCGCCTTGACGCCCAGCAAGCGCAGGCCTTCCGCGGCTTGGGACACCTGCGTGCCCAGCTCCGAGTAGCTGGTGCGGCGGCCGAAGAATTCCGTGGCCGGGCTGTCGCCGGCCTCCGCGACGGCGCGCCCAAACATCCTGGTCAAGGCTTCGGAGGGGAGATCAATCTGCGCTGGAACACCCGGCTGGTAGTTCTTCACCCAGGGCTGCGTCTCATTGGTCTCCATCCCCCAATCATTCCACCGTTCCAGGTGGTGACCCTGCCCCGAGACGCGGTTTCACTCTCGGCCCGCGTCCGGCGAGGCCCCTGTGTTTCGAGGCGAATACGTGGCCTTGCGCCGCGTGACGGCATTGGTTCGCACCTCGGGAGATCCGGGGTGCGTTTCCCCGATTCGCCCCCGACGGGTCCAGATGCGCGGGATTTCGGGGACAAATGGCAAGAATTAGTCCAAATTTTCGAACCACCATGGCCTTAATCATGCACAATGGGAACGTGACGACGCACAAGGCCGGTCCCATCCAAGATCAGCTGCCACTTTCGGATGCGGACGCCCCCGTGGAAGGGCATGCGCTTCCGGGCCGGGAGCTGGATGAACTGCGGGCCGAAAACGCCCGGCTCCGGCGGCTGCTGGAGATCGGCGAGCATGAGTCGCGGGCCGCGCGCGAGGCCCAACCCGAACTCGCGCTTCACGCCGACGGCCCGGTGACAAGCCGCTCCCCCGCAGAAACGAAGGTCGCCTTCTACCAGTCGCTTTTCCGCGCCCGCACCGACATCTATGCACTGCGCTGGGAAAACGCCAGGGCCGGAAGCTCGGGCTGGGTGCCCGCCGTCGCCGGGGGCTGGCGCAAGTGGATGGACCGGGAGAGCGCCGACTACCTGCGCTTGACCCCCTCCGCCGTCGAAGCCCACCTGCGCGGTTCCGAGCACCTTGGCCTGTACCCGCTGACCAACAACGACGGCTGCTACTTTGTCGCGGCCGACTTCGACGGCGCCGCGGCCCTGCTCGACGCCCTGGCCTACACCAAGGCGGCCCGCCACTTCCAGATCCCCGCGGCCCTGGAGATTTCCCAGTCCGGGCGCGGGGCACACGTCTGGATCTTCTTCACCGGGGAGGTCCCGGCGACCGATGCCCGGGCGTTGGCCAGCGGGTTGCTCACCGAGGCCATGAACATCCGCGGGTCCATGTCGTTGAAGTCCTACGACAGGCTTTTCCCGTCCCAGGACCGCCACACCGGCAAGGGCATGGGCAACCTCATTGCAGCTCCGCTCAACGGAAAGCGCCGGCAGCACGGGGCCACGCTTTTCCTGGACACCGGCACGCTGGAACCCTATGCGGACCAGTGGGCCTATCTCTCGACGCTGGGCAGGGTGAGCCCGGCCGAGCTCGGCCGGATGATCCGCAGGCTTCCGGCCCCCGTCACCGGCGCGAAGACCCGCTTCCGGGCGCCCACCGCGACGAAGATCGTGCCCCGGACCGCCGCGCTTGTCCATGCGGAGATCGGCTCCCGCATCACGGTGCGCGCGGACGACCTGGGCCCGGCCATGGTCAGCGCGTTGAAACACGCGGCATCCCTGCCCAACCCGATGTTCTACGAGAAGCAACGGCAGGGCCGCTCCACCTGGGACACCCC
Organism: Paeniglutamicibacter sp. NPDC012692; assembly: GCF_042901625.1. Taxonomy (NCBI): domain Bacteria; kingdom Bacillati; phylum Actinomycetota; class Actinomycetes; order Micrococcales; family Micrococcaceae; genus Paeniglutamicibacter; species Paeniglutamicibacter sp. NPDC012692. The sequence continues at coordinate 351,813 of NZ_JBIBDE010000003.1, read as the reverse complement.
GCGCTTCCTCACCAGCTACGACGAAACCCTCGAAGGCGACCTGATCCTGCCGCGCGGGGTGCGCCCCCTGCTGGAGGAACTGGTGCACAGCGCGGGCAGCACGCTGCAGCTTGAGGACCACAGGGACCGGGGTACCGCCCAGGATTTCACGTTCGCCGGGGAGCTGCGCGACGGCCAGCGCCAAGCGGTCGCACACGCCCTGGAGCACGATCTTTCGCTCATTGTCGCCGCCCCGGGCTCCGGGAAAACCGTCATGGCGCTGGCCGTGGCCGCGGCACGCAACACCAGCACGCTGATCCTGGTGGACCGGAAGGCGCTGGCCGACCAGTGGCGCGCCCAGGTGCTTGCCCTTTTGGGCGTCAAGGCCGGACAGCTGGGAGGCGGGCGCAACAGGCTGCGCGGCGCCATCGACGTGGCGCTGCTTCCCACACTGGCGCGCAAGAAGGACGTGGCCCAGTTGTGCTCCGGGTATGGGCAGGTCATCGTCGATGAGTGCCACCACGTTCCGGCCGCCGCCTTCACGCAGGTCATGAACCAGATCCCCGCTGCCCGCTGGCTCGGCCTGACCGCCACGCCGTATCGCCGGGACGGGCTGGAGGAACTCATCTTCCACCAGCTGGGCACGCAGACCCACGAATTCACCAAGGCACGGCCCGGCCAGCTGCCCGATGCCGTGGAACAGGCTCCCGCCCCGGCCCTGGAGCTGCGGCTTCACGAAACCGCCTACGCCTATGCGGGTGACGCCGTTGCCGGGGAACCCGGCGGACTGCATGAAATCTACAGGGACCTCATGGACGATCCCGGGCGATCGGCACAAATCGTTGACGACGTGTGCGCGGCGTACGCCGGCGGGGCCAAGGCGCTGGTGCTTTCCACGTGGAAACGCCACCTGGATTTGCTGGCCGCCGGCCTGCGGGTGCGCGGCATCGAACCGGTGATCCTGACCGGAGCGCTGAAGGGCAGGGAGCGGACGGCGGCGGTTGCCGCAATCGAGGCCACGGCCGCGGAGTCGCCCATTGTGGTGCTGGGAACCGGCTCGCTCATCGGCGAGGGGTTCGACGCCCCGGCCCTGGACACGCTATTCCTTGCCGCGCCCATATCCTTCAAGGGCAGGCTGGTCCAGTACGTGGGCAGGGTGACGCGCAGCCATCCGGGCAAGGAGGTTGCGGTGGTGCACGACTACCACGACGTCCTCACCCCGGTGCTTGCATCCTCGTGGTCCAAGCGCCGGGCCGGCTACGCGGACATGGGATTCACGCTGCCCAGGGCCAAGTAGTTTCACGCCCCGGCAGCACGCCGCAGTCCGCATCACAATGAAAGGCGCCGCAATCGATGACTCGATCGCGACGCCCGCACCGGTCCACCCGGTCACATCTGGACTTTGGGAACTAGTTCCAGATGTCATCCCCGCGCAGGGAAGCATCGGCTCCACCGTCGGCGTAGATGGTCTGGCCGGTAACGTGTGTGTTCTCCGCGCTGGTCAACCAGGCCAACAGGCGGGCCAGGACGATTGGCTCCGAGTGGTAATTCAGCGGCATGGGAACATGCTTGTCGGTCAGTTCGCGCCCCTCCGGGGTGGAGAGCAGCTCGGTCGTCATGGCCGAGAGCACCGTGCCCGGGGCAATGGCGTTCAACGGGATGTTGGCACCGGCCCAGGTGTCGGTGATGGATTCCCGGCGAACCCAGCGGGAGAGCGCACGCTTGCTGGAGGGGTAGTTCAGGTAGGCGGGACCAGGGCCCGCATCGACAAGCGCCGCACCGATCTTCACCGCACCCACTTCGTCGCCCGCCAACAGGGCATCGACAAGCTCGGAAGAGTTCGGCTGCAGCGAAGCCATGGAGCTGACAACCGCCGCGCGCGGGGCCGCGCTCCTGGCCAGCGCCGGGGCGAGATGCTCCAGGAATTCGGTGACGCCGAAGTAGTTCACCTTGACGGTCAGCGGGGACGGGGCGGAGATCCCGGCACTGGCAATCACCGCGTCCACCGTGCCACCCGCCAGCTCGAGGGCCTTTTCCGCGGCAGCAACGCGCCCTTCGGGCGTGCTCAGGTCGGCTTCGACCTCGGCCCCGCGCAGGTCAACGCCGATGACGTTTTCGCCGCGCTCGCGCAGCAATTGCGCCGCGGCCGCACCGATTCCCGAGCCTGCTCCGGTGATGATGTACGTACGGGTCACGAGGTGTCTCCTTCGCTGTCATCCCTGACGGGACGGCGGTGGGTTGTTCCGGCGGACAGCGAGTCCCCGGCCTGACCGGGAATCACACTTACTGTCCTTGCGACACCATATCATTTTTACTGTCGAGACGACAGCATGTTGAGGCGCGGTCCACTCCAAGGGCGCCAGGGCCCCCTCCGAGACCGCCGTCAGGGATTGACCAGCGACTCCCCGTTGACGCTGCGCACCGCCCACGGCCCCTCGTCGTCGTCCAGCAATGAGACCGAGCCGTTGAGGATCGTGTCGAACGGGCGTCCGGCGAGTGCGGAAAGCGTGTAGCGGATGATGGTTCCGTGGCACACGATGGCCACGTTCCTGCCGGGGAGATCCGCCGCGATCAGCTCGATCGCCTTGCGCCCGCGGGCCACCACCGAGTCGAGGGCTTCGATGCCGCCGCCGTTCTTGTTCGGCCACAGTACCTCCCACTCCTCGTCGCGCATGCCCTCGGCCTGGCCGTAGTCGCGTTCGATGAGTTCGTCGTAGCTCCGGCCCAGCTCGATGCCCAGTCCGTCGGAGATGATCTCGGCCGTCTCGCGCGCCCGGGACAGCGGGGAGCTGACGATCGCGTCCCAGTGCCCCGCGCCGAGCACCGCCACCGCGTCGCGTGCCTGCTGCCTTCCCACGTCGTTAAGCGGGATGTCGCTGGAGCCTTGCAGTCGGCCTTCGGCGTTCCAGTCGGTCTGGCCGTGGCGGATGAATCCTAGTTTCATGGGTTCATTCTCTGCCCGCGGGTCCCCCGGCCGCTACTTCGCGACGCCGCGCGAACGACCCGGCGTCGAGGGCCACCACGGAACCTGTCGCGGTGTCCGCCCGGAAACGGCGATCCCACCGGCGGTCCCCGGCTTCCACCGCGCAATGGACGATCGCTTCGCCGCGTTCCACGTCCTCTGACGTGATCGTGTAGGTGGGAGTGAAATACAGGGTCTGGCCTCCGGCCTCCACTTGTGCGACGGGGAAGTCGGCAGCCAGGTCCCCGTCGAAGTTCGCCTCCAGCTGCGCCTTGACCGTTTCAATTCCGCTATTCCTGAAACGCCCGGTGAAGGCCAGGATGTCCCCGGCGCGCAGTCCCGGGGCGGCGGGCCCGTAGTTCGCGTCCTGGGCCTCGCGGGTGCCAAGGATCTGGTCCCCGTCCCCGTAGCCCTGCCCGATTTCCTTCCACGTGTGCACGCCCCACTGGGCGGGCTCCGCGGAAATGACATGGGATTCCCCGACGCTGATCCAGCGTGCGGGGCGGCCGGGTGTGATCGAGCGCAGCACCATGGAAAAGTCCCCGCCGTCGTCGTCGAGGTACGTCTCGGCCTCGGCCTGCAGCAATGCAGGCGTCAGGGCTTCCGCATCCAGCCTGGCGAAGACGATTTCGCTGTAGCCGTTGGCCTCGTAGAGCACGCCGAGCGATCCGTCGGCGAGCACGGCGCCGGTGGAATACGCGCTGGAACCGGGGCAGATCGTCGCCACCGGGCGCCAGCCGGCGCCCTCGTCGCGGGAGATGCTGAGCACCGTGTTGCGGCGCAGGTCGGCGTCCCTGTTGTTGGTGGCCAGCAGCGCGCCGGGGCCGGCGCCCGTTTCCGGAAGCCTGAAGATGCTTCCGTTGTCGCTGGGGTCCGGCAGGCTCGGCACCGGAACCAGCGGCCCGTAGCTGTGTCCGCCGTCCGTGGACAGCGCCTGCAGCCTGGCGCCGCGGGCGCGCGAGTTCAGCAGCACGCGTCCGCCGGAGAGCTCGACGACCTTGTTTTCGTTGGCCTCGGTGGCCGTCGGTTCACCCAGCGCCCAGCTTTCGCCGTGGTCGTCTGAGTAGGCGGAGGCCGCGCGGATCTCTCCATGCAGCAGGATGACCATTTGCTGGATCAGCCGCCCCGCCCACGGGCCTTCTTGCAGTTGGATCCCGGCGCCGGCAGCGGCGAAGAGGCCGGTGATGCCGGCGCGCTTGAGCTGCGCGGTGATGCGGCGGTGGCTCCAGCTCAGGCCGTCGTCGTCCGAGAGGGAGATGTCCACGTGCTGCACCGCGTCCTCGGGCTCGAGGCCCTCGACGGCCTCGAAGAACCCGGCATGGGTGCCCGCCGCGTGGAAGCAGAAGATCCGCCCGGTGGCGCGGTCCACCAGCAGGCTCGGATCCCCGAAGCCTTGCAACCCGGTGCCTGTGCGGATCTCCCGCTGCTCTTCCCAGCTCAGTCCGTTGTCGAGGCTGCGTCGCAGCAGGAGGTCGATGGTGTTGGGCAGGTCGTCGAGGTTCGGTCGGCCGTCGTAGGCGGCCAGGACGGTCCCCCGGATGGAAACCGCCAGCGCGGGGATCCGGTATTGGCGGTGGCCGCCGACGCCGCGTGCGGCGAGAACCTGATGGGAGAATCCTTCGGAAGCATTGGGCATCCCCCACATCTACCCGTGTTTGGCTGGCGGGCCAAGTTGGTTCGGCTTGGTTACGGGCCATTGACGTGGGCCATCCATCAGAGGACGTGGCCCAGTGCCGCGCCGCTGGCTATTCTCCGTGCCACAGTGGCAGAGGAACCAACCCACTGTTTCTTCCGGCCCCATCCAGAAGGTGACCAAGACGCTTGTAGTAGCGGATTACCGCCTGCCGAGAGATCACGGTGCTTCCCGGAGCGCGAGTTGCCAGCTCCCGCTCGTGGCCTTGGACTTCCAGATAGTCGCGGACCCACAACGTCACTACCAGGTTTTGGGCGCCCAAAACTTGTGCGCTGAGGCGGCAACTTGGCAGTTCCGAGAAATACCGGCCCACCGCGTCAACATGGATGGCGGGAACGTTGAGGACGAGCGTGACCTCCCGCATGCCTTGTTGAAAGTCCATGGACGTATCGCACCTGAGCGCCATGTAGCCGGCGGCGAGGAAGCGTTCCAGCCTCCGTCTGGCCGTCTGTGGCGAGACCATGCAAGCGGCACCCATTTCCGCCCAAGTGGCCCTTCCATCGCGGGCTAGTTCCTCCAGCAAGAGCGCATCGAGCCCGTCTGGTTGAAACTCGGGCGGCGGCGGCTGAGCGCTGGCGGCAATGAGCTGCGCGCGCCCGGGTTCCAGGGTGCCGCTGCGCCAGTCGGCGGCCTGCCTGTATAGCTTGGTGATGAAGACGATCTCTCTTTGGGTGACCCCCGGCAAATCAGCAAATGCGCCCGTGAGAATATCCATCAGGGCTTCATGACTCGACGCAAAGCAATCGATGAACAGATCGTGCGATCCCGACACCAGGGATACCGTGCCGAAAGCCGGTTCTGCGCAGAGGCGGCTGACAATGGCCTCGAGCTCAGCGGGCACTGATGACACATAAATGAACGCCGACCACCCCACGCTGGGGTATCGCGGCCCCGGAGCGGGAGTGATCCAGGCCAGCCCTTGCTCCGAGAGGGCGTTCCAGTGACGGGCAACGGTGGGAGCGGAAAGACCGAGCACATCGGCGACCCTGGACCAGTCAGCGCGGGGATTGACCTGCAATGCATTGACGATTTCGAGGTCAAGTTCTGAGATCATGGTCGATTCTTACATATTGATCATCTATCTGGTGATTTCAAACAGTTTGGAAGGGCAACGCGGACGCAAAGATAGCGTTGTGACTCGCGCCACTCGGGCGCAAGCGTCCCAAACCATAAGGAATCGCATGGTAAACAAGACAGCGCCACCGGTCACGGCGGCCATTGCGCGACGAACCATCTTGGGCATGATCGTGGCGATGGCCCTGATCGAATCGCTCAGCGGCGTCACCCAGGGATACTTGAATCCCATCCTGCCCGCGCTCGGGCCCGTTTTTTCGATCGACGATCCGACGATCAACGGCATCTTCCTGATCTCAAATGTCAGCTTTGCCGTGCTCACGCCGATTATCTCGCGGCTCGGCGACAGCTATGGATACCGGCTCGTGCTTCGTTGGTCGACAGGCGTTGTCACGCTGGGGGTGCTCCTGATGGCCCTGTGGCCGTCTCTGTGGACAGTGACGGTGGGCGTTGTCATGCTCACCTGCGTCGTTGGGTTCATCCCGCTCATGATGGGCATTTTAAGAGTCACCAGCCCGGGACATACCCGCACGGGAGTCAGCGTCATGATCGGCGTGCTGATGATCATGGTTGGCGCGGGCGGTCTGCTGGCCGGCATTGTCGGCGTCACCGACCCCACTCTGGGTTTCTGGGTAGCGGTCCCGTTTGCCGTAGCGGCACTGGTGTGCTCCTTCCTACTGCCCGATGCCGGGACACCCACGAGGGAGGGGCTCGCCGTCACACCGCTGCTGGCTTGTTCATTGGGGCTGATTGGCTTTGTGGTCGCACTTTCGATGGGCCCGGATTGGGGCTGGTGGGACGTACGGACCATCGGTTGCGGATTACTGGGGCTAGCGTTGCTGGCGGCCTGGGCCGTGCTTGACAGCCGGAACCCGGGTGTCGGAAAGAGGTTCATGGACCTGCGCATGCTCGCGAACCCGCGGATCCGCGCCGTATCGCTGGCCACGTTCTTCTTCGGCTTCGCGTCCATTAGCTACTTCGGCACGAACGGGATCTTCTTGCACGCGAACCCGGACAAGGCGGGTTACGGATTCGCTCTTAGTCCGTTCATGATTGCCATCGTCCTTGCCGTGGCATCGGTGTTCTCGCTGATCTCCTCGCTGTCGACCGCACCGCTACTGAGGATTTTCGGCGAACGTGCGACCCTGGTCTTCGCCGGCCTCCTGCTGGCAGGCGGCTTCGCGGTCATGGCCGTGGCACATGCTTCCTTTGTGGCGTACTGTGTCGGGTTTGCGATGTTCAACCTCAGCTTGGGGATGTACCAGGCGGCAACTCGATCGCTCTCGGTTGAGGGTGTGCCGCTGGAGGAGACCTCTACCGCGGCCGGCCTCAACGAGCTGGCGCTCTCAGTGGGCATTGCGGTTGGTGCGGCCGTGGTGAAAATGATTTCATCGACGTTCGCCGTCTCTGGTCGCATTAGCGAGGGTGGCCTCATCGCAATCTGGGGAGCATTGGCCGTTGCCGCACTGGTCGCAGCGGCAGCCTCCGCCAGCTATCCCAAGCGCAAGGCCTCCGGGGTCCTGGCATGAGCGCATCTGTCCCGCCAACCGATTTTCCCCGGACGCCGGAAGCGATCCCGGCCTTGGACTCCGAGATCGAGGGCAGAGTGGCAGCAGCCTTGGAGCACTGGCAATCCGATGTTCTTGGCCTGAGCCATGCGATACATGCCGATCCCGAGCCCAGCGGGGAAGAGTTTCGTGCCGCGGACCGGGTCTCCACGCTGCTGAAGAAGGCCGGCTTCACTTTCGATGCGGTCCAGCCCGACTTGCCGGCCTCTTTCAGTGCGCGGTTCGGGTCCGGGGAGCTGGTGGTGGCGCTCTGCGTCGAATACGATGCCCTGCCGTTCATTGGACACGCCTGTGGGCACAACGTGAACGCGGCCTCCGCCGTGGGTGCTGCCCTGGGTCTGGCGGCCGTGGCCGCGGAGCTTGGCATCACCGTCAAAGTGCTGGGCACGCCGGCCGAGGAGACCACCGGCGGCAAGGTGGACCTGATCAACGAAGGATTCTTCGCCGATGTTTCAATGGCGATGATGGCCCATGCCGGTTCCGAGGACGTGGTGGGTGGCAGCTCATTGGCCGTGTGCATGTGGGACGTGCTCTACGAGGGCCGTCCCTCGCACGCCGCAGCAGCACCGGAGGAGGGCATCAACGCACTGGATGCATTGGTTGTAGCGCAAACCGCCGTCGCCCTGGCGAGGCAGCAGCTTCCACCGGGGTCCATTGTGTCGCTGATTGTTACGGAGGGCGGAAGCGCGGTCAACGTCATCCCCGAACGTGCCCGGGCCAGCGTGGAAATGCGATCGCCCAGCATGGCCAGCTTGGGCATCATCGAGGGACGGATTCGGCATTGCCTGGAGGCCGGTGCACATGCCAGCGGCAGCTCCCTCACGATCACCCCCACAGGCCACCCCTTCGTGGAGCTGCGGCAGGACCCTTTCCTGTCCGAGGCCTACCGCAAGTCGATGGCCGCCCGGGGGCGGGACGTCCGTTTCAGCACGGAACCGGTGGCGTCCACCGACATGGGCAACGTCTCCCATTTGGTGCCAAGCATTCACCCCTTGCTGGGGTACGACGTGGGCGGCGCCGTCCATCACACGGCAGAGTTTGCCCGCCACGGGGTGTCGGTCTCCGCAAACAGGGCGGTGCTCGACGGCGCATTCGGCCTGGCCATGGCCGCCAGCGCGGCGGCAGCCGATCCCCGGCAACGAGAACGGCTGCTCAGCAACACCCACGGTTGATCCGGCCACCCTCCGGATCAAAACCGGGCGCCTGGACTAAACGCCGTTGGCGGTCTCGAGGTTTTCGTTGATGATAGCCGGCATTAAGCACACCGGTTTGGCGCTGAATGCCTCGCTCGGGGACACGGCCTCATGGGTCGCCACGGTCCACGTTTCCAGGGCAGGACCGCCGGCACACATACGCAGGCAGCAACCGGAAGCCCATGGGCACGATGCGCTCGCCGCCGAAGCCATCCGCCTAAAGCCCGGTGGGGGGGGGGGGGGGGGGGGGGGGGGGGGGGGGGGGGGGCGCGGCCCCCGCGCGCCCCCCCCCCCCCCCCCCCCCCCCCCCCGCCGTCGTTCCGGACGGCGATCTAGCGCAGCGGGTTGAAGTGCCGCATCACGGCCGGGACCGATTCCCCGGTGATCGACGCGGCAAGCATCTTGCCGGTCAGCGGGCCCAGCGCCACGCCCCACATGCCGTGCCCGCCGGCGACGTGCACGCGGGAGGATCGGGTGGCTCCGATCAGCGGCAGCCCGTCGGTGGTGCAGGGGCGGGATCCGACCCATTCCTCCTGGCGGTCCTCCCAGTTGATGCCCGTGAACAGCGGGGAGGCGGCGGCGACGATCGCCTCGATGCGCTTGGGCTCCAGCGGGTGGTCGGCATCGCGGAACTCCATGGTGCCGGCAACGCGGAACCTGTCGCCCAGCGGGGTGCAGGCCACGCGCTGTGCCGGGAAGTAGATCGGGTGGGTCGGCATGACCTCCGGAACCACGGTGAAGGAGTAGCCGCGACCGGCCTGGACCACGCGCTTGACGCCGAACTTCCGGGCGAGCTTGCCCAGCCAGGCGCCGGAGGCGATGACCACCGAGTCTGCGTGCTGGATCCTGCCCTGCGTATCCACCACCTCGACGCCGTGGTCGTGTTCGCGGATGTCGACCACGTCGAAGCCGGTGACGATGTCGGCGCCGCGCGCCAGCACGGAATCGGCGAGCGAATCCATGAACTTGGGCGGGTTGATGAAGCGCTGGTCGTGGATCTGCACGCCGGCCTTGACCCCGTCGCCGAGCGTCGGTTCCAGGGCGCGGATATCGTCGGCACCCAGCAGGTCGAACTCGACCTTGCCGCCGGAGGCCCGGATGCCCTCGAACTCGTGCAGCAGCGCGTCGCGGTCCTTGAGGTTCTTGAAGCCCGTGAGGAACGGTTCGGCGGGCTTCGTCTTCTCGCTCATGCCGGTGGACAGTGCCACCGAGCCGGCTCCCGCATCCGCGCCCCATGCGTTGGCCTCCGCCGAGCTGCGGGCGACCGTAGTGGTCGTGCTGCCCTCGGCGAGTTCGTCGAAGGCGTCAAGGCCCGTGGCGCCGATCTCGCTGAAGACGGCCATGGCCTCGCGCCACTTCCCGGGCGTGCAGTGCCGGGCGAACCCGAGCAGGAAGCGGATCAGTGAGGGCTTGGCCGAGAGCGGGATGTAGAGCGGCGAGGCCGGATCGAACATCGTCTTGAGCCCGTAGGTCAACACCGACGGCTCGCTCAGCGGAAGCGTGAGGGCCGGGGTGAGCCAGCCGGCGTTGCCCCAGGAGGAACCGGCGGCCACGCCCTCGCGGTCCACGACCGTGACCTTGACGCCGTGTTCCTGGAGGTACCAGGCGGTGGAAAGCCCCACCATGCCGGCACCGATGACGACCACGTGCTCCGGGGTCTGCGTATTGACCATTTCTCGCTCCAATCCGAATTGTTGGTGACGGCGAATCGCGCACGTCCTGGTGCGCGGTCCGCCGGAAAATCTTGGGGGTGGCCGCAACGGGGCCGGCCCGGTCCCACTAAGCCAGGCCGGCCCCGTCACGAGTCTTGAAGGAAGGCTGCGCCGGTTTAGACGTAGTCCTTGTACTTGTCCAGGTGGCGGACCGGGGTGGAGAGCGCGTCGCGGCGGAACGGGTCGCCCAGTTCTCGGGTGCACATGATCTCGATGACGGTGGTCTTTCCGTCGATCATCTGGTTGTTCAGCGCCTCCTTGAGGGCGGCGCCGACGTTCTCCAGCTTGTCCACGACGATGCCCTCGGCACCCATGCTGCGGGCCATCTCGGCGAAGGATTCGCCGTTGTCCAGCTCGCCGGCGATGAAGCGGCGGTTGTAGAACTCGACCTGGTTCTTCTTCTCGGCACCCCACTGGCGGTTGCGGAAGACGACCGCGGTGACCGGGATGTCGTGGCGGACGGCCGTGAGGACCTCGCCCATGCTCATGGCCCAGGCGCCGTCGCCGGCGTAGGCGATGGCCGGGCGGTGCGGGGCCGCGGCCTTGGCGCCGATCATGGTCGGCAGCGCGTAGCCGCAGTTGCCGAACGACATCGGGGCGAAGAAGCTGCGCGGCTTCTCGAAGCGCAGGTAGCTGTGGGCCACCGAGTTGATGTTTCCGATGTCGGTGGAGATCATGACGTCTTCCGGCATCGCCTTTTCCAGCTCGCGCAGCACCTGGCGCGGGTGCAGCCAGTTGCCTTCCTCGCCCTCGGCCTCGGCGATCACGTCCAGCGAGTATTCGTCCTGCTCGTGGGTCCACTCGGAGAGCTCCTGCTCCCAGGCTTCCTTTTCGGCCTTGATGTTTGCTGCGCGTTCGGCCTTGGTCGCATCCGATGCCAGTTCGATGCCCTCGAGGCGCTTGGAGAGTTCGATGGCAACGGCCTTGGCGTCGCCGGTGATGCCCACGGAGATCTTCTTAACCAGGCCGAGCTTGGTGTGGTCCGCATCGATCTGGATGATCTTGGCTTCGGTGGGCCAGTAGGCCTGGCCGTACTGCGGCAGGGTGCCGAACGGGCCGAGGCGGGTGCCGAGGGCGACCACGACGTCGGCCTCCGAGATCAGCTTCATGCCGGCCTTGGATCCCTGGTAGCCCAGCGGACCCGCCCAAAGCGGGTGGCTGGCCGGGAAGGAGTCGTTGTGCTGGTAGCTGTTGACAACCGGTGCGCCGAGGCGCTCGGCCAGGGCCTTGCACTCCTCCACGCCGTCTGCCATGACCACGCCGCCGCCGGAAACGATGACCGGGTTCTTGGCGGTCTTCAGCAGTTCGATGGCCTCGTCGAGGGACTTGGTGCCGCCGGCACCGCGGTCAACGCGGCGCGGGGCCGGGATCTCGGTGATGGATTCGCCGTAGAAGTAGTCGCGCGGGATGTTCAGCTGGGTCGGGCCGTTTTCGCTCATGGCGCGGTCGAAGCAGCGTGCGGTGAATTCGGCCATGCGGTTCGGGTGGGTCACGTGGCCCTGGTACTTGGTGAACTCCTGGAACATCGGGAGCTGGTTGGCTTCCTGGAAGCCGCCCAGGCCGATGGTGTTGGTTCCCGCCTCCGGGGTGATGATGACGACCGGGCTGTGTGCCCAGTAGGCGGCGGCGATGCCGGTGACGCAGTTGGAGATGCCGGGGCCGTTCTGGCCGATGACCACGCCGTGGCGGCCGGAGGCACGTGCATAGCCGTCGGCCATGTGTGCCGCGCCCTGCTCGTGGACCACCGGGACCAGGCGGATGCCGGCCGGGGCGAAGATGTCCATGGCGTCCATGAACGCGGAGCCCATGATGCCGAAGATGTCGGTGACGTCGTTGGACACCAGGGTCTCAACGAAGGCCTCCGACGACGTCATCTTCTGGGCGCCCTTGGTTACTTCGCGGGAAGCGGCCTTTTCTGTCATTACAACTCTCCTTCACGATATCGAGACACTCCAACCATGCAATGTCTCAAAAAATGGTTCGTTTTGTTCCCAAAAGCGGGATTGATGACAAAACTATGCGACCCAAATCACATCCGTCAACCCCCTGTTCCATTTATTCTTCTCACTGATACGATTTAATGAAACTTCGCACATCGGCAGATCGGACCAATCATGGAAAACCTCACGGAACCGGAACTCGGACCCGCGGGTGCCGTTGAAGGGGAAACCCCGGCCCTGCGGCTGTTCGCATTGCTCGAGCTGATCACCACCCGCGACCAGCTCTTTACGTTGCAGTCGCTGGTGGACCAGACTGGCCTGCCCAAGCCGACCCTGCACCGCATGCTGCAGCAGCTGGAGGGCGCCAACCTGCTGACCCGGCAGAGCGACGGCCGGCACTATGGAACGGGCTCGCGCATGCGGCGCATGGCCGAGGACGTGCTGCTGAACGACACCCGCTACGGAACCCGCCACGCGATCCTGCGCCGGCTGGTCGACGAGATCGGCGAAAGCTGCAACATCACGGCTCTGTCCGGCAACGAGGTCATCTATCTTGACCGTGTGGAAACCGATGAGCCGATTCGCGTCCACCTGGGCCCGGGTTCGCGCGTGCCGGTGCACTGCTCGGCCAGCGGCAAGATGATCCTGTCCCAGTTCGGCCCCACGCAGCGCGAACGCGTGCTGGCCACCGGGGAATTGCAGCGCTTCACCGCCCACACGCTCACCGACACCGCCGAGATCGAGGCCGAACTCGGCCAGATCCGCCTGCACGGCTACGCGCTGGACCGCCAGGAATTCCTGGACGGTCTGGTCTGCCTGGCCGTCCTGGTCCCGAATTCCTCGGGGCGCTCGAACCTTTGCGTGGCGGTGCAGGCGCCGATGATGCGCAAGAGCACCGACGACCTGATCAAGCTGCTGCCGGCCCTGCGGCTGGCCGCGGAAAGCATCGCCCGCCTCGAGGACCACGCGGACCTGGGTTCCCCGGAATCCGAACCCATCGCGGTCGGGTGGTGAGGAAATGAACGAGCTGCAGGCGCCCGGCCAGATCCTCGTTTCGGTGCGCGAGGTCTTCGGGATCGACAGCGACCTGCGCGTCGCCAAGTTCATCGAACGCACCGAGCACGTCCCGACCATCGATCCCGCCTACCGCTTCAACCGCGACACCACCCTGGCCATCCTGGCCGGCTTCACGCACAACAGCCGTGTCATGGTCCAGGGGTTGCACGGCACCGGGAAATCCACCCACATCGAACAGGTCGCGGCACGGCTGAACTGGCCCGCGATGCGCGTGAACCTGGACGGGCACATCAGCCGGCTGGACCTGGTCGGCAAGGACACCGTGGTCGTCCGGGACGGCCAACCCGAAACCCGGTTCCAGGAGGGCGTGGTGCCCTGGGCGATGGTCCAGCCCATGGCCCTGATCTTCGACGAGTACGACGCCGGGCGCCCCGACGTGATGTTCGTGATCCAGCGCCTGCTCGAGCGCGAGGGCAGCTTCACGCTGACCGATCAGAACCGGGTCATCCACCCGCACCCCCATTTCAGGCTCTTCGCCACCTCCAACACCGTGGGCCTGGGCAACCTCAACGGCATGTACCACGGGGTGCAGCGGCTGAACCATGCCCAGCTGGACCGCTGGAACATCGTCGCGTCGCTGAACTACCTGCCACTCGAGGACGAGGCGCAGATCGTCGCCGCCCGCGTCCCGGCGCTTGCCGATGCCAAGGGCATGGAGCTGATCCGTTCCATGGTGCAGGTCGCCACGCTGACCCGCGACGGCTTTGCCGCCGGCGACATCTCCACCCTCATGTCCCCGCGCACGGTGATCACCTGGGCGGAGAACATCTCGATCTTCCGCGACCCGGGCCTGGCTTTCCGGCTTTCCTTCGTCAACAAGTGCGACGAGGCCGAACGCTTCACCATTTCCGAGTACTACCAGCGGTGCTTCGCCTCCGAGCTCGACGAGTCGTACGCACTCGTCCCGGCCGGGGTCTAGACACATGGGTGCCGCGGGCGCGAAGCTTGCCTCCGAGCGCCGGACCCAGGAAATCCGGCAGCTGTGTGCGGCCAGCCTGCGCGCCCTGGGCCGGGATCCCCGGCTGGACCTGCTCGGCCGGCACGTCTACCGCGGGGCAAACATCCTGGCACTGAACGCGCCGCACCTCTACCCGCCGACGGAGACCTCGTCCTTTGAATCGTTCAGGGGCGCCAGCGACGGCATGGCCCTGCGCGTACTGCACTCGGACGCGGCAATGCACCGCGCCGCCATGCCCGATACCCCCGGCGCCAGGTTGGTGTTCGAGGTCCTCGAGCAGTTCCGCTGCGAATCCCTCGCCGACCTTCCCGGTGTGCTCGCCAACCTTCGCCTGCGCCACGAAACCTGGTCCAAGGAATACCTGGCCTCCGGCCTCACCGAAACCGCGCTCGGCATGCTCATCTACACGATCATCCAGGTCACCCGCTCACGGATCACCGGCGAACCCGTCGTCGAGGAATCCGAGGACATGATCGAATCCACCCGGGCCAATCTCGCCGGTTCGCTGGGTCACCTGCTTCCGCCCCTACGCCGACACCGGGACAACCAGCGGGCCTTCGCCGCCGCCGCGTTGGAGGTTGCCGAATTGGTGGCCCAGAACGTCGAGGCACTGGAATCCCGGCAGAAACCTAAGCCCAAGGCGAAAGACGCGAAGGCCAAGGAATCGGCGTTCGACCTGCTGTTGGACGTCGAGAACGAGGCATCCGAAATCGGCACCGCGGCATCCGGCACCAGCGCCGCGCTCTCAGGAGCCGCTCAGGGCTACACCGTTTTCACCCGGGCCTACGACAAGGAACTCCAGACAGCCTCTCTGGTGCGCAAGGAATTGCTGCAGGGATACCGTGAACGCGTCTCCGAACGCGTGCACACCGAAGCCGTCAACGTGCAGCTACTGGCCAAGCGCCTGCAGGCGCTGCTCTGCGTGCCGGAGGAATCCGGCTTCGACTCGGGCGCGGAGGAGGGAATGCTGGACGGCTCCCGGCTGACCCAATTGGTGGCCTCCCCCGTCGAACGCCGGCTCTTCAAGACCCGCCGACTCGAACCCAGGGCCGCCGCAACGCTTTCATTCCTGGTGGACTGCTCGGGCTCCATGAAGCAACACGCCGAGGGGCTCGCCGCCTTCCTCGACGTCTTGGTGCGCTCACTCGAGCGCATCGAGGTCCCCTGCGAGGTTCTGGGATACACCACCTGGGCGTGGAACGGCGGGCGGGCGCTGAAGGACTGGCGACGCTCCGGCGCACCGGAAAACCCCGGCCGCCTCAACGAGCTGAACCACCTGGTCTTCAAGGACGCCGAAACCTCATGGCGCACCGGCCGCGACGGCCTGGCCGCCATGCTGAAACAAACCCTTTACCGGGAGGGTGTCGACGGCGAGGCCGTCCGCTGGGCCGCATCCCGGTTGGCCGGTCGCGAGGAGGAACGCAAGATCCTCATCGTCATCTCCGACGGCAGCCCCGCCGACGGGGCCACGGCCAACGCAAACGACGAACACTACCTGCAGCACGACCTCACCCAGGTGGTGCGGGGCATCGAGGCATCCGGGGAAATCGGTATCGCCGGCCTGGGGCTGGGCCTGGACATGAGCCCGTACTTCAGGCGCAACCTGATCCTCGACAAGGAACGTCTGGGCGGCTCGGAATCCGTCCGCGACTTGCTGGCGCTGCTGGAACGATCACTGCGCTTGGCTCGCTGAGCCGACCACTGCCGATCCGGGCCGGATTCCGGCCACGGACCCCTGACCGGTCAGGCGTCGCGAGTGGATGGTTTCGCCGCAGGTCGCTGCCCGGCGCCAAGCACCGCAATCGACAGCCCGAGCAGGCCCGCGGTGGACAGGAGCCACAGTCCCATCCCGCCGATGTCGCCGGCGGCCCCCTCGATACTGCCCATGTCGAGCAACATGGCACTGGCAATGACGGAAAGCACCGCAAGGACCATCATTCCGGGGAACAGGAACCGCCTGGCACCGGCGGCACGGCTACGCCCCCGATTTCGTTCCGTCCTGCCCTGTGCGGCGGGCACGGCCAGCGCAAGCACCAGGGCCGCCACGTGGCCCGGCACGTACAGGCCGTCAACACGTGGAAGCAGCACACCACAAGCAAGGGCCAGGAACGCAATTACCGCCGGAACTGCCCCCATCGTGGAACCCCTTTCACCCGTGCCCGAACATTCGGCGCCCACCCCCGCCGTTGTTCGGGACCCGAGCCGAAGCCATGGCACCCGTAGCGCGTGGTGGTGAGAGCCTAACAGCGCCTCCCGCCGAAAAACCCCAAGCCGCCCGGGGTCTGTCGACTTCCCGCAGCGCCCCTGCGGTGCACCGCGCAAGCATCCGGCCGCCCCAACGCAAAAACGCGTGGTGTGCCGGGGCGGCGACACCTGTCGCTGTCCCGGCACACCACACCGCAGGTTTGGCTGGTGGCCTATACCGTTGCCCGGCGGCTCGCGGACTTGAGCTCGCTGCCCTCGGGGCGCGGGGCTCCCAGCACCAGGATGTCGACCTGTTCGTCGGTCAGGGTCCTGTTGTGCTTGCGTCGCATCAGGAAGAACACGACCCCCAGCAGCGACCAGACGGCCAGTGCCAGCATGGATTCCTTGCCCAGCGCGCCCGGGGAACCGGGGATCAGCAACAGGCCCATGAAGACCAGGGACGTCACCGCGCCAAGCGCACTAAGCACCTTCTTGGAGGTCGAGTTCGTGCCTTCCAGGGTGCCCTCGCGGGCCGGGGCCCCGGTGGTGCGGAAGAGGCGGAACGCGCACAGGCAGGTGTAGAGGTAGGCGACGGTCACGCCGACGGCCGACATGTCTACCACCCAGGTCAGTGCCGCGCGGCCGAACCACGGGCTGATTAGGCAGACCGCGCCCACGAAGATGATGCCGATGTACGGGGTCTTGTACTTCGGGTGCAGCCGGGCGAACATCTTCGGGACCATCTGCGCGCGGCCCATGCCCAGCAGGATGCGGCTGGCGGAGACGTAGAAGCCGTTCAGGCCGGTGCTGACGCCCATGGTGATGCCGATGGTCAGCAAGAGCATGCCCGCTCCGCCCATCACGCCGGTCAGCGCGTCGGCGGTGCCCCATGCGGATTCACCGGCAACGAGCGCTTCCCAGGGCGCGGCCATGGCGACGGCCGCGAGCATTGCCGCGTACAGCAGGGCGGCCGCGAGCAGCGCCAGGACGATCAACCGCATGGCCTTGGACGGCGGGAAATCGAATTCCTCGGCGGCCTGCGGCACGTTGTCGAAGCCGATGAAGGCCCAGGGGGCGATGGCCACGATTGCCGCAATGGCCGCAATCGGGTTCACGCCCTTGGGGAAGGCCGGCATCGCGTTGGAGAAGACGACCTGCGGGCTGGCAATGACGGCCATCAGGATGCAGGCCACGGCAACGAGCATGATGACGCAGGCAATGAACTGGATCTGGCCCGAAAGCGCGGTGCCGCGGATGTTCAGGTAGGCAAAGACCGCCAGCGCCACCATGGAGATGAGGACCTCCACCAGGTACACGTCCCAGCCGGCCACCGAGTACAGGTAGCCCTGCTGGACCACGTCCGGCATGAGCTTCCTGAAGAGCAGCGCCAGTGCCGAGGCGTTCAGCGCCACGATGCAGGTGTAGCCCAGGGTCAGGTACCAACCGCAGAAGAAGGCGTGGGTCCGCCCGAAGCCGACCAGTGCGAATGCCAGCTCGCCGCCGGAGACCGGGAAAGACTTGATGAGGAATCCGTAGCTGACGGCGATGAGCACCATGAGTGCGCCGCCGATCATGAAGCCCGAGATGGCTCCGGCGGGACCGCCCATGGCCAGCCAGTCGGTGGGGAGGATGAAGGCACCCCAACCCACGGCGGAACCCAGGGCGATGGCCCAGACCCAGCGGGCCTTGAGGGTCTTTTCCATGCGTTCGGGCTGGTCTTCTCCGGCACCGGACAGGCTCGTGGCCATGGGGGTTGCCACCGGCTTATCTGTTGTCGTTTTCATTGAAACCTCGTTGCTCGAAGGGACGGCGACAGTGCCGTCGCTTGTGATATCAGGTCCTTGGGGAACCGTTCTGGGTCACGATTTCTGGGATTGCATCATGCTGATGAGTGAAACGTTGACGATGTCCGCGACACACGCTCCGCGGGACAGGTCGTTGATGGGTGCAGCCAATCCCTGCAGGATCGGGCCGTATGCTTCCGCTCCGGCCAGGCGCTGGGTGATCTTGTACCCGATGTTGCCCGCCGCCAGGTTGGGGAAGATGAACACGTTGGCGTGTCCGGCCACGGTCGACTGCGGGGCCTTGGACGCGGCGACGGACTCGAGAAGGGCCGCGTCGAATTGGAGTTCGCCGTCGACCTTGAGATCCGGGTGCCGGGTGCGGGCCAGAGCCGTTGCCTCACGTACCGCTGAAATGGTCTCGTGTTCGGCGCTACCCGCGGTGGAGAAGGACAGCATGGCCACGGCAGGTTCCTCGCCGGTGAGGGTGGCGAAGGTGCCGGCCGTCGCGGCCGCGATGTCCGCCAGCTGCCCGGCATCCGGTTCGGGGATGACCGCGCAGTCGCCGTATCCCACATAGCGGCCGTCGGCCAGCCGCATCAGGAAGGACGAGGAAACCGTTCCGGCCCCCGGTGCCGTGCCCACCAGCCGCAGGGCGGCGCGCAGCACGTCGGCCGTGGGCCGGGTTGCCCCGGCCACCGCCGCGTCGGCCATCCCGGCCGGGACCGCGGCGACGGCCAGGAACAGCGGATCGTCCATCCAGCCGGCGGTCTTGTCCGGACCCAGCGCCTCGCACTTCTTGGCCACGTGAGCGCCGGCGGGGCTGTCGCGCAGTTCCGCCGGCCCCATCACGGTGGTGGCCGCGGTGAGTTCAATGCCGTGTTGCCGTGCAATGGCCGTCACTTCATCGATCTCGCCGACAAGAATGGTTTCCACCCCGAACCCGTTCAGGATGGCCGCAGCCTCCACTGCCCGGCGGTCTTCGCCGTCGGCCAGCACGATGCGGCCCCGGGCGCCGTGCGCGCTGCCGGCAAGAAAGCGTGCCAGCATGTTTTCGTCGACGCCCGCGGGCCTCACCGGTGCAATGGTCATCGGAATTATTTCCTTATCCCCGTGCCTTAGACCGACGCCAAGGACGCGGGGGCCTTGAGGAAGCTGTCGGCCGCGCTCATCACGTGGTCGACCTTGGTCAGCAGGTCGTCCAGCACGTCCTGGTCCGCGACCAGCGGCGGCGAGAGCACCAGCATGGTGGCACCGCGGTTGTCCGGGCGGGTGATGAGGTTGACCTCGCGCATGGCCTTCGGCATGACCTGGGTGAGCAGGGCCTTGGATTCCTCGGGGCTCAGCTCGCGGCCGGACTCGCGGTCGCCCGTGAGTTCAATGGCGTAGAAGAATCCGGCTCCGCGGTACTCCTTGATGCTGGAGTGCGCGGAAACGATCCGGTCTAGGCCGTTCTGGAAGTACGGCTCGAGGCTGCGCACGTTGCCCACGACGTTCTCTTCCTTCAGCGCCGTGAGGTTGGCGACGGCCACCGCGGTGGAGACCGGGTGCCCGCCCCAGGTCGCGCCGTGGGTAAAGATGCCGGCCAGCGGGGAGGCGAGCATGGCGTCCGCCAGCGGCTTGCGGATGATCACGCCGCCCAGCGGCGCGTAGCCGGAGGTGGAGCCCTTGGCAAAGGTGATCAGGTCGGGGACCACATCGTACTTGATGCTGCCAAACCACTCGCCCAGGCGTCCGAACCCGGTGATGACCTCGTCGGCGATCAGCAGGATGCCGTGCTCGTCGCAGATCGAGCGCAGTTCCTGCCAGTAGCCCACCGGCGGCACCAGGGCGCCGCGGGAGTTCTGCACCGGCTCGGCGAAGAGCGCGGCGATGGTGTGCGCGCCCTCGCGGGCGATGACCTCGCGGATGGCCTTGATCGAGGGGAGGTCCGCCGCGGTGCCGCCCTCCGGGATGACCTCGCCCAGGGTGTTCGGCACGTGGAAGACGCCCGGCATCAGGGTGCCGAAGGCCTCCTTGTAGGCCGGGATGCCGGTGACGGCCAGGGCGCCGAGGGTGGTGCCGTGGTAGGCCATGTTGCGGGCGATGATCTTGGTGCGCTCCGGCTGGCCCTCGCCGCGGTGGTACTGGCGGGCGAACTTGATGGCAGATTCGACGGCCTCGGATCCGGAGTTCACGAAGAACACGACGTCCAGGTCGCCGGGGGCAAGGTCCGCGATCGCGGTGGCCGCGTCGACGGCCGCCGGGTGGGCCGAACCCCAGTTGGTCCAGTAGGCCAGCTTGGACATCTGCTCGTACGCGGCCTTCGGGATGTCCTGGCGACCGTGGCCGATGTTGGCGCAGAAGAGTCCGGCCAGGCCATCGAGGAACTTGTTGCCGTCTTCGTCGAAGAGGTAGCTTCCCTCGCCCCTGACGATGATCGGCAGGTTCGGGTCGTTCCACACCTGACCGGCAGTGAAGTGTGGGTAGAGATGCCGCTGTGCACGGTTGCGGATATCTGAGTTGGTCACGAGACCCCTCCATTCAAAGTTTTCCAGACAGGCCCTCCGGCCGCCGGGGCCGGGGTCCTCGCCAACCCGATCAGTCGGTGTGGTGCATATCACTCTGCCCCCTGCCTGGGTCCCCTTCCAGACCCAATTTGCCACGGGTTTTTAGGTACCAGATACCTACCTACAGGTAGATCCGGGGCACCCTGGACCCAACCCGCGTGAGAATCTCATACGGGATGGTTCCCGATGCCTCGGCCCACGCCTCGACGTGCGGTTCCCCGTCGTCCCCGGGACCGAACAGCACGGCCCTGTCGCCCGGAACCACGTCGTCGTCGGCCACGTCGATGACAAACTGGTCCATGCAGACGCGGCCCAGCACCCGGTAGCGGCCCCCTGCGACCTGCACGGGCCCGAGCGAGCTGGCGCTGCGGAAGACGCCGTCCGCGTAGCCGAGCGGCACCACGGCAAGCGTCGTTTCCGTTTCGGTCCGTTCGGTGTGCCCGTAGGAAATTCCGGCGCCGGCCGGCGCGCGCTTGGTCTGCACGATCGCCGCGCAGAGCGTCATGGCAGGGCGCAGCGCCGGGGAACCGCCGCGCAGCTCCTCGGGCAGCGGGTTCACCCCGTACACGGCGATGCCGGTGCGGACCATGTCGAAATGCGCCGCGGGGGTGGCCAGCGTCGCCGCGGAGTTGGCGATGTGGCACAGTTCCGGATCCAGTCCCATGCCCCGGGCGATGCCGATGGCCTCGGTGAACACCTCGAGCTGCGCCGCCACCGAGGGGTGGTCGGGCTCGTCGGCGCAGGCCAGGTGGGACCAGATGCCCACCGCGCGGATCTTCCCCGCCCGCTCGAGCCGAAGCGCCGCGGCGCACAGCCCGGGCCAGTCCGCAAGGGTGGATCCTCCCCGCCACATTCCCGTGTCGATCTTCAGGTGGATGCGCGGAACCCTTCCGGCATCCTCGCCGGCTGCCGCGATTTCCTCCAGCTGGTCCACCGAGTAGGCGGCAAGGTCGATGTCCAGCGCGATCGCCTCGGCGTAGGGCGATCCCGGGGCCGCCAGCCATGAAAAGAGCGGGGCGGTGATTCCGGCCCCGCGCACGGCGAAGGCCTCCTCAAGGACCGCGGTCCCCAGGTAGTCCGCTCCCCCGTCCAGCGCGGCCCGCGCGGCCTGGACGATTCCGTGGCCGTAGCCGTCGGCCTTGAGCACCGCCAGCAGCTTGGCCCCGGAGGCAACCCCGCGCAACGCCCGGACATTGGCGGTGATGGCCGAGGCATCGATGAGCGCCGCACGCTGGGGCAGCGGCGCGGTTTCCGCACCCCGCTGCCGACCGATGGTGCCGGGGACTGGTCCAGACTGGTTCATGACGACTCCTTTGTCGATTTTCGTGTTGTCGATGCTTGCTCGTTGTCGATGATTGTCGACCGCAATTAGTGAAAAGGGGCGTGGCAACAGGCCGCACTCCACGCACTGTTACAACTGTTCTCCAGTTCGGACGTCGCGGCACAGGCCCAGTTGGGACCCGATTATTCGGGTCCAGGCTCCGCGCCCGCCCGTCCTATGCGGAAAGGCCTGCCAGCACGCGGCCCAGTTCCCTGATGCCGGGCCGGATTGCCTCGAGCTTGATGGCGGCAAAACCCAGGCGGAAGTAGTTCCGGTTCGAGTCCGGGTCGTCAAAGAAGACGTCCCCGCGCTCGATGACGATGCCCGCCTTGAGCGCCTCGGCCGCCAGCTGGACGCAGTCCAGCCCCTCTGGGCCGCGGACCCAGATGCTCACGCCTCCCGGCGGGCAATGGATCTCCCAGGGCACGAATTCCGCCAGCGCCTCGGTGAGCACCTGCCACTTGCGCTGCAGCTGGGTCCTGCGGCGGGAAATGGTGCGGTAGTACTGGCCGGATTCGATAAGCAGCGCCATGGCCCGCTGCGGGTGGCCGGGAATGTGGCGGATCTTGTACCGCCGCTGGTTGCGCAGCTCGGCAATGAGTTCGGCGTCGGCGACCATGTAGCCCATGCGCAGGCCGGGGGCCAGGAACTTGGTGAAGGAACCCAGGTAGATCACGTGTTCGGAGTCGGGCAGCGCCTTCAACGCCGGCGTCGGCTTGCCGCGGTACCTGAACTCGCTGTCGTAGTCGTCCTCGATGACCAACGCGCCGGCGTTCCGTGCGCGCGCAAGGATCTGCCGTCGGCGCGCGCCCGACAGCGTGACGTTGGTCGGGCTGTGGTGGCTGGGCGTCAGGTAGAGAAGGTCGATCCCGTCGAGGTGTTCCGGCGGCACCAGGCCGTGGTCGTCCACCGGCAGCGGGCGAAGCGTCGCCCCCGCCCTGACAAAGGTGTGCCTGGCGTCGACGTATCCGGGGTTCTCGACCCCGACGCACGTGTCCGCGCCCATCATCGTCTGCGCCAACAGGTCCAGGCCCTGTTGCGAACCCGCGGTGATCAGGATGTTTTCGGGATTCGCGTGGATTCCGCGCGTGGGCAGCACCCGCTTGCACAGCGTCTCCACCAGGTAGGGGTCGTCCTCGTCCACCGAGTCGCGCAGCGAATAGAAGAGGTGCGGCGGATCCAGCGAGTCGCGCAACGCACGCGACCAGCCCAAACGGGGGAAGTCGCGCTCGTCGACCTGGCCCGCCACAAACGGGTAGGGGTAGCTGGCCCAGTCCCGCACCTTGGTGATTTCCGGCATGTCCTCGTCAAGCCGCGGGCGGATGTGCCGCGACCAGTCCACCGCCGAGCCGGCCGCCGGTGCCGCCTCCCCGCTGGGTTGGCGCTTGCCGATCATTTGGGTGTTGATGAAGTAGCCGCGCCGGGAATGGGATTCGATCATGCCGGAGGCCAGGAGCTCCTGGTAGGCGGCGTTTACCGTGTTCCTCGACAGCCCCAGTTCGCGGGACAGTTCCCGGGAGGAGGGCAGCGGCAGGTTGGGAACCAGGCTGCCGGAGAGGATCTGGTGTTCCAACGCCTGGCGGAGCTGCCGGTACAGGGGGCCGGCGGAGTCGGAGGAAACGGCGATGGGGGCCTTGACCTCCGCGTAGAAGGCAGGAGGGAAGTGCTGGGAGTCGGGTGTCATGTGTATTTTCGCGCCGGCCTAGATGTGGGCCAGGCTGGCGGCAGCCGGCACCGGCACGTGGAATCGGGGAACAACCACCATGGGCACGGGCAGTGCCCGAAGCATCTTGTTGGCCGTGGAACCCAGGAGAATCCGGCTTCGGGCCGCCAGGCGGCTGGAGCCGATCATGACGATCTCGGACTCGTCCCAGTCGAGGCCCTCGATCGCCGTCTCGATGGACCGCCCCTGGGCGACATCCGCGGTCACGACGGTCCGGCTTGCCACGCCTTCGACGGCCCGGTCCAGCGCCTGCCGCGCGTGGGTCCGCGCCCAATCCGCGCCCCTGCCCCTGTGGGCGTCGGAATCCAGGGCCACCAGGGATATCAGCCGCAATGGCACGTGGCGGATTGCCGCGGAATCCACTGCGACCTCCAGCACGGATTCCGCGCCGGTGCGGGTGCCCAGCGCGCAGGTGATGCGGGTGATTTCCCGCGGCGGAAGGTACCCGGAGGGCGCCAGGGCCACCGGCACGGGAGAAGAATGCAGTAGGGCGTTGGCGGTGCTTCCCACGGTGAAACGCCGGAAAGGGCCGGTGCTGGCCGCCCCGACGACCACCAGGTCCGCCTTGAACTCGGCCACCGTCCCGAGGAGTCCCTCGGCCATCGAATCCGCGAACCTGATGTGCGTTCGCGCCGTCATCGTGGAGGGGATCAGCGCCAATGCGCGGTCCATCCACTTCTGCGCGGACTGCAGCTGGAAGTCCTGGTAGACGCGCTCGGGGCCGGAAAGTGCGTCCCCGGGCGAGGCCCCGCGAATGATGTGGACAAGCTCGATTTCGGCATGCACCGGGGCAGCCAATGACTTGGCAAGGACAAGCGCCAGGGAAATTGCTTCACGCCCGCGCTTGTCCTCGGTGCACCCGACTACATACTTCATTCCGTGGGCCTTTCTTGGGGAAAGTGGCTTGCCGTTTTCCGACCGGGCGAAACGAGCCGCCCACCATACCTATCAGTCTTCCAAGGCTATACACGAACGGCGCCACTCATGTGACGTGGGGCACTAGCGCTCCTGGGCGTGGGCGGAAAGGAATGAATAGACCTCGGTTTCGTCCACGCCGGGAAAGGCACCCTGCGGCATCGCCGCGAGCAGGTGGGTTTGCGCCCTGGCGCTCGGCCAGGCGTAGCCGGCCCATTCCTTCTGCAGGTCCAGCGGCGGACGGCGGCAACATGACTCGTCCGGGCAGGTCGAGCTGGAGCGCTCGGTGGTGTCGCGGCCCCTGAACCATTTCACGTGCACATAGGGGACGCCGATGCTCAGTGAGAACTTTCCGGCGGTGGAGCGCTCGGTGCGCGCGGTGCACCAGAAAGTGCCCGCGGTGGTGTCGGTGTACTGGTTGTAGGCGCTGAACTGGTCCGCCACGTCAAAGACTTCGCGGCTGGTCCAGTACCTGCACACGGACTGTCCCTCGATGGCCCCGATGTGGTCCATGGGGAAGTTGACGCCGTCGTTTTCGTAGGCCTTGTGGATGATGCCCGACTCGTGGACCTTCTGGAAGTGCACGGAAATACCGAGGTGCTCGGTCGCCAGGTTGGTGAACCTGTGCGCGGCCGTTTCATAGGAAACGGAGAAGGCATCGCGGATGTCCTCAACCGCCAGTTCGCGGGCACTCTTGGCCTTTTGCAGGAAGTCGACGGTTGCCTTTTCCGGCATCATCAACGAAGCCGCGAAATAGTTGGTCGCAACGCGCTGGCGCAGGAAATCGGAGTAGTCCTGCGGCGCCTCATGACCCAGGACGCGGTGGCCGAAGGCCTGCAGCAGCACCGAACGCGTCGAATGCTCGGAGCGCTGGGACTGGGTCAGGTAGACGCGCATGTTCTTGAGGTCGGTCACCGACCGGGTGGAGTGCGGCAGATCCGAGACGTTGTGCAACGAGAAACCCAGGTGCGTGGCGATATCGGTGATCTGGTGGTGCGACAGCGGGCCGGAGGCGTGACCGATGGCCTTGAGCACCTTGGCCGCTTCCTTTTCGATCTCCGGGTAGTAGTTGTTGCGCTCGCGCATTTCCCCGCGAAGCTCCACGTTGGCGCGGCGGGCCTCCTCCGGCGTTGCGGACTGCTCATTGAGCCGTCGCTCAAGTTCACCCTGCAACCCGACCAGGGATTCGAGCACGTCCATGGGCAGCCGGGAGGAAATGCGCACCTTGGGCAGCCCGAGCGACTGGTAGAGCGGCCCGCGCTGGGCGCGCTCGAGTTCGATCTCCAGTGCCGCACGCTTGGTCGGCGGTTCGGCCCCCAGCAATTCGTCCAGCCCGACCCCGAAGATGCCGGCCAGCGTTTTGAGCATGCTGAGCTTGGGTTCGCGCTTGCCGTTCTCCATCAAGGACAGCTGGCTGGGTGCCGTTCCGACAGCCTCTGAGAGATCGTCCAATGTCATCGACTTGGCCTTGCGCAGGTGGCGAATCCGTCGCCCAAGGGAGATGACGTCCAGCTCTTCGGCGTCCTCGACCGACAGCGCGGACTTCTGCGGTCCTGAAGGTCGGTTCCATGTGGGGGTGCTCACTTTTTCAGGGTACGCGAAGAAGCAAATTACTTTCCATCATGTGACACCATTTCTCGTTCGCAGAAGTGTTTCGTATGCGCTTTCGGGAAAGGAAACCGCGTTCCGCCCGCCCCGGCCCGAAACTGCCAGCCGGATTCAATGCTCCGCTCTGGCTCGCGAATCTAGAATTGAGGTACGGCACGAAGGACCGGTGATTAGCATGAAAAACACCCATTCCCGCACAGAAAATCCCTCAGGACACATCTCCCGGATGGGTCCCGCGGCACTGCATGGATCGGCGTCCAGCCCCGGTCTTCCAAACCTGGCCGGCGCCCAAAATCCAGGCCCGGGAACCGGACACGTGCTTTACGGCGAAGACGGCCGACTGCCAGACGCCGCGGCGGATCCGTGGGAGCTCGAGGGCCACCTAGGATCCAGAAGCGGGATCCGCGGTTTCCTTAGGCGGGTACTGAGACGCTGAACGGATCGAATCATGACCAGCTTGATAAACCGGCACTTACCGACTTGGTGACGGGCATCGGTTGCGAGACCAAGCGGGGCCCCTCCCAGACAAGGTTGTCGCCCCAGCTCGATAAGCTCGTGACATGATCGATTTCAACAATTCCTCCGTCTTCAAGCTCAACCCGTGCAACCCCGGTGACGTTGCAGGCGAAATCATTCCCCTCTTCGTGCAGGGCGAAGAGCTACTCGCGGCGTTCAAGGGCGTGCGTGACTACGTGGTCTTCACGAACAAGCGGCTCATCGCGGTGAATGTCCAGGGCATGACCGGCAAGAAGCGCGACTACACGTCGTTGCCCTACTCAAAGGTCCAGTCGTTCTCCGTGGAGACCGCCGGAACCTTTGACCTCGACGCCGAGCTGGACCTGTGGTTCAGCGGCTTGGGCAAGGTGCGCCTCGAATTCAAGGGAAGGGTCGATGTCCGCGCGCTCTCGCAGCTCATCGCCTCCTACGTCCTCTGACGCGCCAGGTCACGGCCTGACGGAAGCAGTCCCCCGAGCTTTGTTCTCGGAGAAGTAATTCTCCAGTTCAAAGACGTACCGGCATTCCCGTCGTGTCCGCGCTCGAACCTCAGGGCGTTCCACGTGAAGACCCGCAGCCCTGCCGCCGCAGCCAGCCGCAAAGGATCGCAGTGGCTGACGCCGTACCAACAGCAGCACCGCGGTTATGAGGATGCCCGAGAAGATCATGATGGAGTTTCTGGAGGCAAGACGTCGGGCCGCACCCTTTTGGGTGCGGCCCGACGTCTTGCCTCGTTGGTTCGTGCTGGCGGCTACTTCGAGACCGGCTCCCGGAGCTTCGGCTCCTCGACACCATGGCCGGCGTTGAACGCAGCGGCGCTCTTGCGCTCCTCAATGACCTTTGCCTCGTGCAGGGCACGCAACGCTGCGTGCTGCGGGCGGCGGCGAAGCAGCATGTACCCGATGCCCAGTGCAACGAACCAAATCGGGGTGAAGAGCAGGGCCATCAAGGTGTCGGCCTGTGTGGTGAGCGCCCAGAGGATGAAGCCGAAGAAGGCCAGGACCACGTATGGCATGAACGTTCCGCCGGGCATCTTGAACTTGCTGTCCGCGTGCAGCTGCGGGCGACGCTTGCGGTATACCAGGTAGCTGATCAGGATGATCGACCAGACGAACATGAAGCACAGCGCCGAGACCGTGGTGACCAGGGTGAAGGCCTCCGCCACCGAACCCTCGGCGTAGAGCAGCGCCACTCCGGCAAGCAGGAACATGCAGGAGAACAGCAGCGCGTTGCGCGGAACCTTGGTCCGGGAGAGCTTCGCGAAGGCCTTGGGGGCGTCGCCCTCCTCGGCCAGTCCGTGGACCATGCGGGAAGTCGAGTAGATACCGGAGTTTGCGCTGGAGGTTGCCGAGGTGAGCACCACGAAGTTCACGATGCCGGCGGCACCGGCCAGACCCGCCAGAGCAAACATGGCCACGAACGGGGATTCCTCGGCGCTGAAAAGGTTCCACGGCTGGACGGCCATGAGGATGACCAACGCACCCACGTAGAAGAAGAGGATGCGGACCGGGATGGAGTTGATGGCACGCGGCAGGGTCTTCTCCGGGTCCTTGGTCTCGGCTGCGGTGGTGCCGACCAGCTCGATGCCGACGAACGCGAACACCGCGATCTGGAAGCCGGCGACGAAGCCCATGAAACCCGTCGGGAACATCCCGCCGTCGCTCCAGAGGTTCGTGAAGGAGGCCGTGACGCCGTTGTGTTCGAAGCCCGTGATGACCATGACCAGGCCGATGACGATCAGCGCGCCGATGGCGACGATCTTGACCAAGGCGAACCAGAACTCGGTTTCGCCGAAGTTCTTCACGCTCGGCAGGTTAAGTGCCACCAGCAACAGGATGCAGGCCACGGCCGGGATCCACAGCGGCAAGTCCTTCCACCAGTACGCCACATAGTGGGAGATCGCCACGACGTCGGCGATGCCGGTTACCACCCAGCAGAACCAGTAGGTCCAGCCGGTGAAGAATGCCGCCCACGGGCCAAGAATGTCCCCGGCGAAGTCGGAGAAGTTCTTGTAGTTGGTGTTGCTCAACAGCAACTCGCCCATCGCGCGCATCACGAAGAAGAGCATGAAGCCGATGATCATGTAAACGAAGATCACCGAGGGTCCGGCGACCGAGATGGTCTTGCCCGAGCCCATGAACAGGCCGGTGCCAATGGCCCCGCCGATCGCGATCAGTTGGATGTGGCGGTTGGAGAGCCCTCGCTCGAGGTGGGGCGTGGAACTGTTGTTGCTCATGCTGCTGCCTTCCAGGTGGGTGCTGGTGCTTCGGTGGCGTGCCATGGACGATTCCCTAGCGGTGGTCGCCGACGGGGGGCTGGGTTCTGAATCGAGTCCGCCGCGTTGTTCTCCGAGGCAACCATTCCCATGCCGTTGCGCTTGCAGGAGAGACCCAGGGCGGGGCGCGCAGCAAACTCCGGATCCAGCAGAGCGGGATCTCGGAGCAGGATGGCGGGCGCGCCGATGGTCAACCGGGCATTGGCTTGGGTGGGTAGCATCTTGGAGGAACTCCCGAATCGCGCGCGGACGATGCCGCGCTGTTCTTGGATCCTCCCCAATCTGTTTACTTACCTGAGAGTTTCCATCCCAACCCGCATTGGGTGGGACTTGCTCCTTCGGTGAGCACGGATTCCACCGTGCTGCTTTCCAGATTCGCCTCTTCGTGGCGGTACGGGGGCCTGAGAGTTTCCTGGGGAGGAATTGCTCCTACGGCGCCCGTCCATGGCTCGAACGGGTCTCTCCCGCCACGTGTCGACAGCGATTTGTTTGTGACTGCAGTCACAATTTACGCTCAGTGGGCACATGGCGCAACTCGAGACGCATATTGTGTAGCAGGAGCCGAACGGCACTCCGCTGACATGGAACGAAATGCATTGCACTGGCGTCACATTCGCCGTTCCGGGCTGGATATGACGCTAACCGAGCAAATATCCCATTTCCCGAATCCTGCCCCCACGCGTCCTTCTCACTCGAGACCGGCTCACCGAGACTGCGAAACAATCCATCGCAAACCCGCAGTGGCGAACATGCATCGAATCGACCGACTTGTTCGTTGGACCTAATAGAGAACCCATCGAGTCAATCAACGGAGCCCCTTGCACTCTTCCCATGCGGAACCCAATGCGGGAGTCACCACGGACCCGCAAACCGAGCACGTCGATGCCCGATCGGATGTTGCGCTGGGCCGCCGGACCATTGTGTTGCTGGGCATCGACGGTGCAGGCAAGACCACGGCCGCGACCGCCCTCGTTGCCGGGATCCGGGCCAGAGGCATTCGAGCCCAGTTACTGCGCAATCCGGCCGGTCGGCGATGGATGTCCCGCGTGGCAGCACGATTCGGCACCGCGTTGCCACCGGTCTGGGCCAATCGGCTGGAATCCGTGGTGCGATCCGTTAACGTCCTCCTCGCCCATGCCCGCGCCGCAGTGTTTCCCGGCGCCACCGTGATGGACCGGCACATGGCGTGCCAGCTGGTCTTGCGCTCGGTCCGCGGCTTGCCGCGCGGCCGTCTTCTGCCATGGCTCATGGCCCGACTTCCGCGTCCCGATGCCGTCATCTTGATCGACGTTCCCGCCGAAGTCGCTCATGCCCGGATCATTGCGCGCGGGGAAGACAGCGAAACGCTGTCCTATTTGGTCTCGGCACGTGAGGCATATCTGGAGATCGCCGAGTCCAAGGGCTGGCATGTCATCGACGGCTCCGACACGCCGGAAAACGTCGCCCTCAATACCCTGCAGGCCGCTTCGCGCAACGCCTGAGACGTGGGACAGCCGGACTCCCGGCACTGGCTCATGACAACGCCTCTGACCGACGCGTGAGCGCGACGGACCCATGCCCGCCCGCCGCAGTCATCCTCAATTGCCGCACCGACTTGGAAATGTGCAGATCAGGGATTCTTCAGCCCTGAGAAATATCCCCCGTTTCTTCGGTTGATTCCGGAACCGTCCTACTCATTTTCAGTTTCCTCGGTGGAATTCATGCATGAGTGACCGCATTTTTCGAATACGCGAAGAACTGCAAATCTTTCCGCCAATTGACCCTAGAAAGCATTGGCAAAGTGCGGAAATGTAGTTCTCACGCAGAAAGAACGCCGGAACAACCCACCAGGTTCGACAAAGAAGTTGATCCCGGACCGGCACCGGCAACCAGCAAGGAGAAGGCAATGACCGAGCAGAATTCGACCGAGAACCGCATCGCAGCAATCGAACAGGATTGGGCAACCAACCCCCGCTGGAACGGCGTTACTCGTGATTACTCGGCAGCAGATGTTGTGAAGCTGCAGGGCTCCGTACAGGAAGAGCACACGCTGGCAAAGCGTGGTTCCGAGAAGCTTTGGAAGCAGCTCACCGAGGAAGCCCCGAGCGGTGGATACACCAACGCACTTGGTGCACTGACCGGAAACCAGGCAGTACAGCAGGTCAAGGCCGGCCTCCGCGCCATCTACCTTTCCGGCTGGCAGGTCGCGGCCGATGCAAACCTTTCGGGCCAGACCTACCCGGACCAGTCGCTCTACCCGGCCAACTCGGTTCCGCAGGTTGTCCGCCGAATCAACAACGCACTGCTCCGTGCAGACCAGATCGAGCACGCAGAAGGCATCAAGACCGTTGAGGATTGGCTCGTGCCGATCGTGGCCGACGCAGAAGCCGGCTTCGGCGGCCCGCTGAATGCCTACGAACTGATGAAGTCGATGATCTCCTCCGGCGCCTCGGGCGTTCACTGGGAAGACCAGCTCGCATCGGAAAAGAAGTGCGGCCACCTCGGTGGCAAGGTCCTGATCCCGACCCAGCAGCACGTTCGCACCCTGAACGCAGCCCGCCTGGCAGCCGACGTCGCGGGCACCCCGTCCGTCGTCATCGCCCGCACCGACGCCGAGGCAGCAACCCTGATCACCTCCGACGTCGACGACCGCGACAAGCCGTTCATCACCGGCGAGCGCACCGCCGAAGGCTTCTACAAGGTCCGCAACGGCATCGAGCCATGCATCGCCCGTGCCAAGGCCTACGCTCCGTACTCTGACCTCATCTGGATGGAAACCGGAACCCCGGACCTGGAGCTTGCCCGCAAGTTCGCCGAGGCAGTCAAGAAGGACTTCCCGGACCAGATGCTCTCCTACAACTGCTCCCCTTCCTTCAACTGGAAGAAGCACCTGGACGATGCAACCATCGCCAAGTTCCAGCGCGAACTCGGCGCCATGGGCTTCACCTTCCAGTTCATCACCCTCGCTGGCTTCCACGCCCTGAACCACTCGATGTTCGATCTCGCCCACGGCTACGCCCGTGAAGGCATGAGCGCATACGTCGAGCTCCAGGAAGCGGAATTCGCCTCCGAGGCACGCGGCTACACCGCAACCAAGCACCAGCGCGAAGTGGGCACCGGTTACTTCGACGACATCGCCACCGTTCTCAACCCGAACGCATCCACCCTGGCTTTGGTGGGATCCACCGAAGCCGGCCAGTTCCACTAAACGCACCGCGGCGGTTTCCGCTTCAGTGTCCTGTGGGGCCGGTTGAACACAGCCGGCCCCACAGGGTTACACGCTTTTCCCGCAGTACCCAGGCAAACCGCCACCCATAATTCTTGATTTTCGAAGGAGTCCAGCCATGAACGATCCCATCACCCTGAACGGTATTACTTTGGTCGCTGCGCCGGTTCGCCGGCAGGAAGAGGTACTCACCCCTCAGGCGCTGGACTTCCTCGCCCAGCTCCACAAGGCATTCGACGGCCGTCGTGCCGAACTGATGCAGACCCGCCAGCTGAACCGCGCCCGGATCGCCAACGGCGCCGATCCGAAGTTCCGCCCGGAGACCAAGTCGATCCGCGAGGACAGCACCTGGCAGGTCGCCCCCATCGCCCCGGGCCTTGAGGACCGCCGCGTTGAGATCACCGGCCCGACCGACCGCAAGATGACCATCAACGCCCTGAACTCCGGCGCCAAGGTCTGGCTCGCCGACATGGAGGACTCCTCCACCCCGAGCTGGTCCAACGTCATCAACGGCCAGCTGAACCTGCGCTCCGTGCTGGACCGCAACATCGACTTCACCTCCCCGGAGGGCAAGGAGTACAAGCTCACCGGCGAGAAGCTCACCGACCTGCCGACCATCGTTGTCCGCCCCCGAGGCTGGCACCTGCCGGAAAAGAACCTGCTGGTTGCCGGAAAGCCGATGTCCGGCGCACTGGTCGACTTCGGCCTGTACTTCTACCACAACGCCCAGCGCCTGATCTCGCAGGGCCGCGGCCCGTACTTCTACCTGCCGAAGATCGAAAACCACCTCGAGGCCCGCCTCTGGAACGACGTCTTCGTTCTGGCACAGGACCTGGTGGGCATCCCGCAGGGCACCATCCGCGCCACCGTGCTGATCGAAACCATCACCGCTGCCTTCGAGATGGAGGAAATCCTCTTCGAACTGCGCGACCACGCAGCTGGCCTGAACGCCGGCCGGTGGGACTACATCTTCTCCATCATCAAGAACTTCCGTTCCCGCGGCCCGCGCTTCGTCCTTCCGGACCGCGCGCTGGTGACCATGACCGCACCGTTCATGCGCTCCTACACCGAGCAGCTGGTCCGTGCATGCCACCGTCGCGGAGCGATGGCCATCGGCGGCATGGCCGCATTCATCCCCAACCGCAAGGACCAGGCCATCAACACCGTGGCCTTCGAGAAGGTCCGCGCCGACAAGACCCGCGAGGCCAACGACGGCTTCGACGGTTCGTGGGTTGCACACCCGGACCTGGTTCCGGTGGCCCGCGAGGTCTTCGACGCCGTCCTGGGCGACAATCCGAACCAGCGCGACCGCACCCGTGAAGACGTCACCCCGGACGACAAGGAACTGCTGAACGTTGCAGGCACCGAAGGCAAGATCACCGAGGCCGGCATCCGCAACAACATCGAGGTCGGTATCCGCTACATGGAGGCATGGCTGCGCGGCAACGGCGCCGTTGCCATCCACAACCTCATGGAGGATGCCGCCACCGCGGAGATCTCGCGTTCGCAGATCTGGCAGTGGATCCAGCAGGCAGCCATCACCGACGAAGGCGAACTGATCTCCCGCAGCTGGGTGGAGGACCTGACCGAGGAGGAATTCGAGAAGCTCTCCCGCTTCGAGGGCGACCGTTTTGATGAAGCACGCGAGATCTTCGAGGCATGCGCCCTGCGTGAGGACTTCCCGACCTTCCTCACCGTCCAGGCCTACAACCGCTACCTGCGCGAAGCCAAGGCACTTGAGAAGGTAAGCGCCTAACCAGATCTTTGGTGGCGGGGTGGAGGGGCAAGCGCAACGACGCGACCACCCCTCCGATCCCGCCACCAAGACAAAACTTCACAAACTTCGATGGTCCCCACTGGCAGAGCTGCTAATTGCGGGGACTTTCGTTCTTAATCAGCCTTTTGGAACCCGTCAAATCGCACACCGTCGAACGCCATAGTTCGCGATTCTCAGTGAATAAATGAGTTCATGATTTGAATGAAACAATGTGTGCCATGCTCGCTCGCAAACGCTTGCTACCTATTTCATTTACTCGGCCATCCAGGAGCACCCCGTGGAAGATCTGCAAGCAGACAACTCGACCGACGACCATATTCTCAACAGGGTTTGCAGGCATTGCAGCGTTCAAAGCAGCAGCTCCGGTGCTTTCTGCCCCAACTGTGGAAAGTCTTTCGAAAAAAAGAGCTCACGCAACGCTAAGCTACTTTGGCTCGGAATAGCCGGAATTTCGGTTGCGATCATCGCGGCCGGAAGTTTCTACGTCTCCCAACAGGCCGCTGCCAAGAAAGTTGCCGAAGAAAAATTGGCGGCTCAAGTCGCTGCCGCTTCCTCAGCCGCGGCGAGTTCCTCCGCAGCTGTTGCAGCTGCTCAATCAAAAGCATCGGCTGAATCATCCGCGGCTGCGGCATCAGCCGATGCCGAGCGGGCGCTTCGCAAAATCTATGTTGGGGAATTGGAAGCCAGTATAAAAAAGGACGCCAAGGGCCGGGTAAACAAAGGCTCGCTTGACGGACCCATCAAACGAGTAAGTTGCACGCCAACTGGCGGCGGTTCGATGGACGACCTTACAAGCCTGACGACGACCTTTGAATGCATCGCAGTCAACGAGACCAACAACGACGGCACCGAAAGCGGATACGTATTTACGTCCACAATGAATTGGGACGAGTCAACTTACAGTTGGCATCTCGGTCGCTAGCCGCGACCAACGAGGCGAACTTTTCTCGGCACAACGGCCCCGCCCACAGAATCCTTCAAGGCGTTCAACCCACTCCGAGATCGAGCTTCCACAGACCGAGACGTTGACGTTTGCCACGGGGATAAACGACGCTACGGAGATCCGGCACAGGCACACGAAAGGGCAGGGCCCGAGTTGCATGGATTGCAACCCGGGCCCTGCCCTTGTTTGGTGTTTAGCGGGCTCCCGTCCTGAAGTTCCAAGACTTGGCAGACAGCTTGTTGGAACCGGAGTCCTTGATGCTGCTGGACACCTTCACCGTGTAGCGGGTGTTGGCCTTCAGCTTGGACTTCGGATTGATCGTTGCCGTCCGCGTGCTGGCCTTGTAGCTCACCACTGCCGAAACCGTGGATCCGCTCGAGGTAACCAACTTGACGCTGGTTCCGTTGATGCCCGAGACCGCCTCACTGAACTGCACCGCGATGTTGCCGCTCCGCGCGATGTTCGTGGCATTGGCCCCCGGCGTCAGCCGCGCGACCGTTGGCGAGGCATCGGTGGTGAAGTTCCACGTCGTTGCCGCCAGACGGTTGCCGCCTGCATCCGTGATGCCGTTGGACAACCGAACCGTGTAACGGGTGCCGGCTGCCAGGGTGGCACTGGGATTCAACGTTGCGGTGCGGGTCGTCGC
Organism: Paeniglutamicibacter sp. NPDC012692; assembly: GCF_042901625.1. Taxonomy (NCBI): domain Bacteria; kingdom Bacillati; phylum Actinomycetota; class Actinomycetes; order Micrococcales; family Micrococcaceae; genus Paeniglutamicibacter; species Paeniglutamicibacter sp. NPDC012692. The sequence continues at coordinate 316,235 of NZ_JBIBDE010000003.1, read as the reverse complement.
GTTGTAGCTGACGGTTGCCGGCACATTGGTGAGGCCCAACAGGCCGGTGGTCAGCCGCACGCTGGTTCCGTTGACACCCGTGACGGGTTCATCGAAGGTAACCGTGACGTTGCCGCCCCGTGCGACGTTCGTCGCGTTGGATGCCGGCGTCCGTCCGGAGATGGTCGGCGCAGCGTCGGTGGTGAAGCTCCAGCTGGTGGCAGCCAGTGCGTTACCGCCGTTGTCCCTGATGCCGTTGGTCAGCAACACCGTGTAACGGGTGCCGGTGGCCAGGTTGAGGAGCGGGTTCAGTGTCGCGGTCCGGGTGGTCGCGTTGTAGCTCACCGTTGCCAGAACCCCTACGCCGTTCGAGCTGGTCAACCGCATGGTCGTGAGGTTGGCTCCCGTTACGGGTTCGCTGAACGTTGCCGTGACGTTGGTGCCGACCGCGACGTTCGTCGCGTTGGACGCCGGCGTCCGACCTGTGACGGTCGGGGCCGGATCAACGGGTGCCGCAGCCGTGGTGAACGACCATTCGGTGGCAGCCAACGTGGTTCCGTCGACACCGGCAATGCCGTTGGTCAGCTTCACCGTGTAACGGGTGTTGAAGGCCAGGTTGGCAGTCGGGTTCAGCGTTGCCGTCCCGTTGGAGTAGGTGACTGCCGCGGCAGTGGTGCCGCCGGCCGGGTTGGTCAGCGCCATGGTGCCGGCACCGACTCCCGTCACCGCTTCACTGAAGGTTGCAGTGACATCGGTGCCGACTGCGACATTCGTTGCGTTCGCGGCCGGCGTCCTTCCGGTCACCGTCGGGGCAACCCCGGCAGTGGTGAAGGACCAGGTGGTGGTCGCGAGCTTGTTGCCGTTGGCATCGCCGATCGTGTTGGCCAGCGTCACCGTGTAGCGGGTGTTGGTGGCCAGGTTCGCGGTCGGATTCAGCGTTGCCGTGCGGGTTGCCTCGTCGTAGGTGACGGCTGCAGCAATGCTGGTGCCGGCCTGATTCGTCAACGTCACCGAGGTTCCGTCGATGCCCGTGACGGCTTCGCTGAACGTTGCGGTGGCGTTGGCATCGGCTGCGACGTCCGTGGCGTCGGCTGCGGGGTTTTGCCCCGTCACCGTTGGTGCCACGGTGTCGTTGAGTTCAACGGTCGTATCGGTGAACTTCAGCTTTTCCACGTTGGTGATGCGGTCGGTTCCGTCGTCGCCGGTGCCGCCGGTGTGGGCGACCGTGGTGACACCGTCGGGCGCGGTGGTGATGGTGTACTCGGACCTGGCACCGGAGAAGTTCGCGGTGTCGACGTCGGTTGCACCCGGGGTGGAGAGGATCTCCCGCACGATGGCGACCTTGCCCGGATCGACCTTGCCCGCCATGATGTCCGCCTGCAGGTCCTTCAAGGTGTTGACCGTCCGGGTTTCGGTGGCCGGGTCGTTGACGTCCGTGCGGACGCTCAACCTGACGTTGAGCCACTTGTCGCCGTCGATGATGTCGTCGGCTCCGTTGCCCCAGATCTGGTCGCTGCCGGATCCGCCGATGATGATGTCGCCGGCGCCGAACTCGGTGGCGCCTTCAGGCAGCAGGCCGGCCAGGCCGTTGATGCGCTTGATGCCCTCGGCATCGAGCACGTTCGTCAGGCCCGGTACGCCGACCTCGTCCTCGCCCGGGTTGGCCGGGACCGTGTCCTCGCCGCGCAGGATGTCGTCCTTGTTCCAGCCGGAGAGGCCTTCGACCAGCAGGAACCGGTCCTTGAGTGCGTTCGGGCCTTCCACGACCAGCATGCGCATGTCGGAGTCGCCGCGCTCCACCGACCGGGCGTGGGTGACCCAGTCGAAGCCGTAGACGCCGTGGTTGCGTTCGATGCCGGGGCCGGCGACCATGATGTCGTCGCCGCCCTCCGCGTCGTAGTCGTCCTCGCCGCTGTCGCCGATCAGGACGTCATGGCCGGGGTTGTTGATGTCGTCGAAGAACGGTGCGCCGGAATCGCCCTGGAGCAGGTCGTTGGAGTTGCCGCCTTCCTGCCAGTCGTCGCCGCCGCCGCCGAACACGGTGTCCGGTCCGTCGCCGGAGAGCACCAGGTCGTTGCCTTCACCGAGGAAGTGCTCGTTGCCGTTTAGGCCGCCGTTGGCAAAGTCGTCGCCGTCGCCCGTCATGGTGATGTCCAGGCCGGGGCCGGCGTCGATTGCGTCGTTGCCGGGACCGCCCTTGAGCACGTCGTCGCCGAACGAGTCGGTGATGATGTCGTTGCCGTCGCCGCCAAGCACGGTGTCCGCACCGTCGTTGCCTTCGATGACGTCGTCGCCCTCGTTGCCCCAGACGGTGTCGTTGTCGATGCCGCCCCAGACCTTGTCTTTGCCCGCGGTGCCGTTGTAGGTCGACTGGGCGTTGAGGCCCGGGCGGTCAACGGTGTTCGAGACGCGGTAGCGGATGGTGCCGTCGGCCATGCGCATCAGCAGCGCGCCCTCGTCACAGACGGAGGCCGGGTCGTCGGCGACGGCGTTGCTGCCCGCGGCAGTCGTGAGGTTGCCGAGCTCGAATTCGCAGTCGGCGACGGCGAAGACGTCTGCCTTCAGTGCCGCTGCGTCGGTGTTGCGCATGATCAGCTCGGCCAAGGAGTTGCCTTCGAGCTGGGTGCGCAGGTTCAGGCCCGAGGTACGGGAAAGGTAGTACAACCGGTCCCCGTCCTGCAGGTCCGTCATCTGGCGTTCGAAGATGTAGTTGAAGGTGGATCCAAGCAGGCCGCCGAACAAGTTCTGCGATTCCGCCAGGCCGCCGACCCACAGGTCGATTCCGTCGACGCCGGTCTTTGACGCGCCTTCCGTGGTTTCCCAGGCACCCGCGCTGTTGACGAAGTCATAGGCATCGGCAGGCGTGCCCGCGTCGGTCGGCTTCATGTCGAAGAGCACCTGTGCCGCGGCGCGCTTGGCGTCGATGGTTGTGGCGTCCTTGATGGTGGGGTGGGTTCCGTAGGCTGCCATGAAGTTGACCACCGAATCGGGGTGCTTCATGCCCTGGCCGAAGTCGACCCAGCTGCTGTACGGCTTCAGCGAGGCTTCGCCGCTGGCGCGGTAGATCTCCTTGCGGAAGTTGTTGAGCGACGGAACGCCGGTGTCGCGGCCTCGGGCGATGTTCAGCGTGGCCAGGTCAAGCGGCAGGCCAAGCACGTTGTTGCGCAGGGTGTCGGTGACGAACTCGTCCAGTTCCGCGCCGACCTGGTCGGACATGCCCATGGCGATGGCGCCTGCGGCCTTTTCCGGGGTCAGGGTTCCCGCGCTGCTGGAGTAGTAGGCGGCCGGGTTCAGGAACGCGTCAAGCAGCGGAAGGCCGATGTCGGTTCCCGCGTTTGTCTTCCTGTCCACGGTGTCGGTCAGCATCGAGTGTCCGAAGCGGTAGGTCGCGTGCGCGAACTCCGCCTTGATGGCCGGGTTGATGCCGGTGTCCGACTGGGTGAACACGTTGAACGGATTGATGCCCGGCTGGATCTTGCGGGCAAAATCCTCGAAGACGATGTGCTGGTATTCCATCTCGGTCACGAAGCGTGCCGCCTGGAAGATGCGTTCACCGTTCCATTCGCCGGAGGGGAGCTTCCATTCGTTGAGGTCCAGGTTCAGCGAGGTCACCAGGTCCTTCATGTAGCCGGTGAGCCGGTTGTGCTCGGAGTGGAAGACCTGGTGGATTGCCGTCAGGCCGATGTTTTCGTTGACTCGGCCGTCGCCTGCCACGAAGTGGATGTCGAGCATCTCGTTGTCGTAGGTTCCGGCAGTCATGGGTGACGTCGGCGTCCCGGCGGTGTCGTCCGCATCCGGGGTCAGCGGCGCGCCGGTCTGTCCGTTGAACGGGTTCGCGTTGTGGGCGATGTCGTCCAGGAAGGCGATGCCGATGCGCTGGACGTTTGCCGGCGGGGCAACGGGTGCGCCCAGGTTGCCCTCAACCAGCGTCTGGTCGGTGGTCACGTACTGGGGCAGGCCGTTGGGTCCGCGCAGGAACCTGCCGTACTGGTCGGTGGCCAGCATCGGGATGTCCGCGATGTCCTTGTCCGAAAGCTGCAGGCCAAGCAAGGTTGCGGCCTGGGTCTTGATGCCCGCCCAGGTCGCCATGCCGCCGGTTGCGCCTTCGATCATCCTGCCGGTGGAAACCGGCTTGCCGTCAACAGCCTTGTACTCGCGCAGGAACACCTGCTGCGAGGAGTGAGAACCGTAGGTTTGGCTCTGATCGACCCATGGCGAGTCGGTGTTCGTGGCATCCTGCACGTCGTCCGGCGTACCAAGTAGGCCGTCGGGGCCGGGCTGGTTTTCCGCGCGGTTCAGGATCATGAAGCGCTGGCTGGCCGGGACCTTGCCCTCCACCACCAGCGGGTCGTCTGCGGCCAACGGGACCATGACAATGTTCTTGGTCTTCTTCGTGAAGTCGACGCCGTGGTCGAAGAACTGGCCGAACAACGCGAACATGCCGTTGTACGGTGGCGAGAGGCCGAAGTCGGTGGTGATGTTCGGGATATCAAGGGTTTCGCCCTTGGGGACGCACTTTTCCGGTAGGCCCTCGGCGTTACAGGGAACGGCCGTGGGACCGTCGTTGACGGTGCGATGGGCCTTGCCCGCGGCGGCAATTGCCGCAGGGTTTGAGGGGGTCTGGTCAACGATGACGTTGCTGATGAACCGGGGTTCTGCATCGCTCAAGCTGGTATTGACCGATTGGTACGAACCTTCGCCGGCGGGCGTTCCGTTGGGGTTGATCTTGGTTGCCGTCCGCCACTGGGCCGGAGCCAGGCGCGGCATGGCAAGGCTGGCCGCCCCGAAGTGCCCCTGGTCGGGAACGAGGTTGTTCTCGGTGCCATCAACCGCGCGCAGCCCGTAGGGCAGCAGCGCGTTTGCGATTTGGTTGGGACCCGATCCCACCAAAGGCTGGCCTGCCACGGGGTTGCCCTCGGCATCTTCCTTGGTGGCGTGGTTCTCGGCGATCTTGATCTGCTTCAGGATGAAACGCATGTCCCCTGCGTTGAGCGTCAGTCCCTGACCGACGGGTGCGGCCCCTGCAGCCGGGGCCCCCACGACCGGCAAGATGCCGGCCCCCAACAAGATTGCGGTCAATCCCGCGACAAGTTTTCGCGGCGGGGACGGATGTCCCCTTTGCGCTTTTCTTGTCCCGTCATGGCGATTGCGATGCACAGCATGTGTAGACATGGCGTCTCCCCCAGTAAATTGAATTGCGTAATTGCGTGAGTGCCCACAGCATCTGCCCGCCACCTTGGAAAAACCTTGCCCGTGTCCCGGCCGCCCCAAGTTTCTTCATGTCCCCCACCAACCGGCTCCGACTTGCACATCGGTAAATGCTTCGGGCGGCACCGCGACCATCCGCAACCCGACGGAGGGTGCCGCAACCACCGGGATCTCGCATTCGCAGCACGGGCTGTCAGCACGGGGACAGCGACCCAACCAGCGCCCCCTTGTCGCCAATCGCACAGCCGCCGCGGCAGCGTTTGCGTCAACCCGCCTGCCTCGCAGGTCAATAATGGAAAGCGGGCCCCTGCCGGGGAGCCCCGCACGTACCGAAGAAACGCAAGGAGCCAGGTGAGCACACAACACAATCCGCCAACGAAGCTTTTCACCCGGGATTTTGTGCTCGCCGCCGTCGTCAACCTCTTCATCTCCATGGTCTTCTTCCTGCTGATGACCTCGATGGCGCTTTATGCCGTTGACCGTTTCCAGGCCTCCGACAGCGCGGCGGGACTTGCTTCCAGCGCCTTCATCATCGGTTCTGTCGCGGCACGGCTCATTGCCGGGAAGTTGTTGGCTCTTTGCGGGCGAAAGCCGCTGCTGATCGTTTCCCTTGCCGTATTCGTGCTGGTTTCCGTGCTGTACATACCGGCCGACTCGCTCTGGCTGCTGCTGCTCCTGCGGTTTATCCACGGCATGGCCTTCGGCGCGGGCAATACGGCACTGGCAACCGCAGTCCAGGCGCTCATCCCTCCGGCGCGGCGCAGCGAAGGTACCGGATACTTCGGTCTTTCGAGCACGCTGTCCACGGCCGCCGGCCCGTTGCTTGCCGTGGTCTTGGCGTCCAGCGGCAATTACTCCGCCGTGTTCTTCTTCTGCGCGGTATCATCGGTGGTTGCGTTGCTGATCGGGATCCTGCTGCGCCTGCCTGAACCCGTCAAGGTCGCGGGGCACCCGGCCCACGGCCCCCACCGCGGAAGTTTCCTGCGATCGATCATCAGTCCTGCGGCGCTGCCCGTCTCGCTGGTGATCCTCGTGTGCGGATTGGCCTATTCGGGGATCATTTCGTTCCTGGCCCCGTTCCTGCTTTCCCGTTCGATGCCGGCCGCCGCCAGCTGGTTCTTCCTGCTCTATGCGGTCACGGTGCTGCTCTCCAGGCTCTTTGCCGGGCGGATCCAGGACCGACATGGTGACAACGCGATCATGTACCCCCTGTTGGTGGTCTTTGCCCTCGGCATGGCCATGTTGGCGCTTGAACCCAGCACTCTCACGGTGGCTCTCGCAGCGCTGCTCACCGGCTTGGGATTCGGGGCACTGATGCCCTGCGCCCAGGCAATCGCGGTGTCCGCAGTGTCGCCTGCCGACATGGGCGTGGCCACCTCCACGTTCTTCCTCATGCTTGATCTGGGCGTCGGCTTCGGCCCGGTCGTCCTCGGCATGGCCATTCCGCTCCTGGGTTACACCGGAATGTTCGGCATCCTTGCCGCGCTTGCCGCACTCGGGATCGGACTGTACTTCCTGGTCCACGGCCGACGCCGCTCCGGCGCAACCGCGCCTGCCGTCTAACGGCTCCGGCCACGACCAGCGGACAGGGCAACGGTCCTGACGACCGCTATCAACGCCGTCCAATACTCCTGCCGGCGGATCGACCGGCAGGAGAACCACAGCATTGCGAGCTTCGCGCAAGTCCGCACGGATTCCGCGTGTAAATGCGCCAGAAACCAACAATCATGCGGAAAGTGATCCGCACCACCGAATAATGTTTGAGTCGGGTCACAGACTTACCATGGGATAAGCCCCTTCCACCCAAAGGTTTACTTTCGTGCCCCAATTTGCCCAGGCGCTAGCCCGCGGACTCAACGTCCGCCACGTCCGATTCATGGCCCTAGGTTCGGCCATCGGAACCGGCCTGTTCTACGGTTCGGCAGCGGCCATCCAGGCCGCCGGACCAGCAGTACTCTTGGCCTACATGATCGGCGGCGCAGCCGTCTTCATGGTGATGCGCGCCCTGGGCGAGATGGCCGTGCGCCATCCGGTTTCCGGCTCATTCGGGCAGTATGCCTCGAAGTACCTTGGCCCTTTTGCGGGATTCATCACCGGCTGGACCTTCGCCTTCGAAATGGCGATCGTCGCCATCGCGGATGTCACCGCCTTCGGCATCTACATGGGGTTCTGGTTCCCCGACGTGCCCCGGTGGATCTGGATCCTGGCGATCATCTTCTTCATCGCCGCGCTGAACACCATGAAGGTCAAGGTGTTCGGAGAAACCGAATTCTGGCTTTCCCTCATCAAGGTTTCGGCGATCATCGCGATGATCGCCGGCGGCATCCTGATCGTGGTCTTCGGCTTTGGCCTCCCCGCCGAAGCCAACCCGGGCATCGGCACGATGCTTGCTGCCGGAGGGTTCTTCCCCAACGGCTTCTGGGGCCTGCTGGCCTCCTTCTCGATCGTGATGTTCGCCTTCGGCGGCATTGAAACCATCGGCATCACCGCGGGTGAGGCGGAGAACCCGAAGAAGGTCGTCCCCGCCGCAATCAACACCGTGCCGGTGCGCATCCTGCTCTTCTACGTGTGCACGCTGGGCATCCTCATGATGATCTACCCGTGGAACGAGATCGGCACCGAAGGAAGTCCCTTCGTGCAGATCTTCGACAACCTGGGTATTCCGGCAGCGGCACATATCCTCAATGCCGTCGTCATCACGGCCGCGATCTCAGCGATCAACTCCGACATCTTTGGCGCCGGCCGCATGATGTTCGGTCTGGCCCAGCAGGGCCACGCCCCGGCGTCCTTCGCCAAGATCTCCCGCAACGGCGTTCCGTGGATGACGGTGCTGGTCATGGGCATCGTGCTGTTGGTCGGCGTACTTCTCAATGCCGTGATGCCCGAGTCGCTCTTCCTGATCATCGCCTCGATCGCGACCTTCGCAACCGTGTGGGTATGGGTCATGATCCTGCTTTCACACATTGCAATGAAGCGCGCCATTGCCCGCGAGAACCTGCAGGCCTCCGAGTTCCCCTCCCCCATGTGGCCGGCCGCGTCCTACGCAGCGCTGGCGTTCATGGGCTTTGTGATCGTGCTGCTCGGCATCATCCCGGAAACCAGAGTCGCTTTGATCGTTGGCACGGTCTGGATCGGGCTTCTCTTCATCGCCTACAAGCTTTGGGTCCGAGGCAAGGGCCACGAGCGTGCCGAACTGGTTGATGAAACCGGGCGCGAGTATGTCCCCGGAGAAATTCGCTAGTCGCCCACCTTGGCGACGGCGATGCCGCCACTGCCCACCGGCGGTGGCGGCATCGCTAGTTTGTGCGCGTTTTCAGGGATTCTGCAATATAGTCCCCGAGGGGAATATATGGTTTCCACCGCGTCCCATGGACCGGCCCCCATTGGTTGTTGCCCTTCACACACGTGGGAATACACTTCGACCATGGGCCGTTGACCAGAATATGACTGAAACCCGCCTCAGCGTTGACATTTTTTCCGATATCGCTTGCCCATGGTGCTTCATTGGCAAGCGCCGCTTTGAAAAGGCCGTTGAGGCATTGCCCTTCGGCGAGAAGATCGATGTGAAATGGCATGCCTTCCAGCTGGATCCGTCCCTTCCGGACCACTACGAGGGAAGCGAACTCGACTACCTGGTCAAGGCCAAGGGAATGCCGGCAGATCAGGTCGCGGGAATGCTTCAGCACGTGACGGGTCAGGCGGCGGCAGAAGGTTTGAAGTACGACTTCGACGCCCTGCGCCCTGCTAACTCCTTCACCGCACTTCGGCTTCTTGCATTGGCCAAGGACCGCAACATGGGTGACGCCATGAAGGAAGCCCTGCTTTCGGCCCACTTTGAAAAGGGGCTGGACACCGGCGACAAGGAAACCCTTCAGCGCATCGCCGAGCAAGTGGGGCTCAATGCCGACGAAGCGGCAGAAGTCCTGGCTGGCGACAAGTACGCAGCCGAGGTCCGCGCCGACGGAACTCGAGCACGCGAAATGGGCGTCAGCGGTGTTCCGTTCTTTGTTCTGGACAACAAGTACGGAATTTCAGGCGCCCAGCCATCCGAAGTATTCGAACAGGCACTGAGCCAGGTCTGGAAGGAAATCGGCGGCAGCGAGTTGCAGATGATGGCCACGCCTTCGAGCGACGGAGAGACCTGCGGCCCCGAAGGCTGCAACTAACCCTTAGTCCTTAGCTGACTTCGACGGTTCCGGCTTGGCCGGAGCCGTCGTTTTCTTTTTGCTGTTGCAGCCAAGCTGACCGGGCTGGGTGTTTACCTTCGGCTCCTTGACCAGTTTTTTGTATTTGGTGCCGATGACCAAGTCAACCGTCTTGCCCTTCCGTTTCGGGTCGAACACATAGGTCAAACCGGCAATATGGCGCTGCACCGTCATCGCTTGCGCATACCCGTCGGGGCCCGAGATCACGGCCCCAACAACATTGACCTTGGACATCCGGGCGTTACCCACTTCGCCTACCTTGAAACCCCGCTGCTCAAGTTTTTTGGCGGAAGCGCCGGCGAGCCCGGCAATCTGTGTTCCATTCATGACGTTGATCGTCATTTTGGAAGGGTCAACATAGTCGAATTGATCGCGTGGGCACGCGGTATTCGGTGCAACCGGGGCTTCGGCCACCGGCTTGGGTTCGAGTGCATCAATGACAATGACCCTGGTATTTACCAAGTAGGCAAAAACCAATGCCGCAGCAAGCAACAAGACCGTCATGGAGAGAATAATGCCGTGACGTATGATTCGATGCCGCTTTGTCTTGGGATCGGCGCTGAACTCCGGGCGTGCCAACTCGTCTTCGGAGACGATGTGGTGCCCATGCCATTCATTCGGATTCGAATCACGCGCCATTGCCGTTTAGTCCTCGATCACCAATACGCGGGCATGCAGGATTGAACGCTGGTGCAACGCGGTTCGCACGGCACGGTGGAGTCCGTCCTCGAGATATCTGGTGCCCCGCCATTGAACAACGTGCGGAAAGAGGTCACCAAAGAACGTTGAATCTTCGGCCAGCAGCGCAGCCAAATCCAAGGTGCTCTTGGTGGTCACCAATTCATCCAGGCGAACTTGCATGGGAGGCACGGCTGCCCAGTCCTTGGGCGTCACGTAGCCATGGTCCGGGTAGGGGCGGGAATCGCCGACAGATTTGAAGATCACTTGACCAGCTTAGGAAACTTCTGCAGATAAGTGGCTAGATTCGGCCAATAATAATTCGAGTCGTTTGTTTTCTACGTAATTTCAAAGCTCCCGTCAAGGGTTCCGACGCATGGATTCACACTACGGAACCTGAGGTAACGCAAGCTGTCACATTCAAGCAAACCGGGTGCATTCTTGTGTCATGAGTACAGTTCTTACCTCGGTTCCGGTCCTGGATATGTCATCTGCCCGTCACACCGACGGAAGCTTCAATGAAGATTTCATTGAAGGTCTACGCGACGCCGCACACAACGTCGGCTTCTTCCAGATCACCGGATTTGGTGCGGCCCCGGGAACTTCCCAAAAGTTGCTGGACACCATTGCTGAATTCTTTGCGCGGCCGGTCGAAGAAAAACTGGAGTTGGACAACCGTACTTCGGCGCAATTCCGCGGTTACACGCGGCTGGGCGCAGAAATCACCCGCGGTCGTGCCGATTCGCGGGAACAGATCGATTTCGGGCCAGAACTGGAGCCGTTGCCGGAGGTGCCTGCAGACAAGCCCTACCTGAAATTGCAGGGCCCAAACCAGTGGCCTGCCGCGTTTCCCCAGCTCAAAACGGTGGCAATGGAATGGTCGGAACTGATGCAGAAGGTTGGTGCCGAATTGCTGGCCGCCCTCGCAGTGGGATTGGGGCTGCCCGAGGATTACTTTGCCCAGGCTTTTACCCCCGACCCCGCCTGGATGGGCAAGCTTGTGCACTACGTCGGCGGCGGTATCGTTCCCGCTGCGGGCACCCAAGGCGTCGGAGCCCACGCCGACTACGGATTCATCACGCTGCTGCTTCAGGACTCGGTGGGAGGTCTTGAAGTCCAGCCCTACGGCCAGGAAGAATGGATCTCCGTCAAGCCGATCGAGGGAGCACTTGTCGTGAATCTCGGCGAGATGCTGGAGGTCGCAACCAACGGCTACTTGATGGCCACCATCCACCGTGTCACTGCGCCACCGGCCGGAGTCGATCGTTACTCCGTTCCCTTCTTCTATTCCCCGCGTTTGGATTCGGTCATCGACCCCGTTCCGTTGCAGCCCCGGCTCGCGGCACAGGCACGCGGAGTATCTGACGACCCGGAAAATCCAATGCTGGCTTCGTACGGTGCCAACGTGCTCAAGGGCTGGCTACGTGCGCATCCGCAAACGGCGAAGGCTCACTACCCGGATCTGGTGAAGTAGCGTCGACACATGGTTTGGGTGCCCTGGTAACTTCTTCGGGGCACCCAACCACCATGACATGCATCCCAATAACCAAGGCTTCATGAGGCCTCCGGCGCTGCCCATGGCCAACCGTTTCCCATTTCAGTCACTATGATTTAGACCATGACCGCTACGAAACCAGTCGATCGATCGCGCCAGGAATCAACCGGCGTGCTAAACCGCATCGGACTGAAAGTAACTGGCGGCACGCCTTTCTCGGACCTACCCGTACGGCGCAAGGTCGCACTTTCACAGCTGCCGATGTTCATCGCTGTGCTCTTCGCCTGCACCTTTGCATTGTTCTCCAACGCACAGGCAATCTACGGTGACCGCCTGTTCACCGTCGGCGTCATCATGGTGCTGCTGAATACCGTCGCCGCATTTGTGGTGCCGTGGCAGAAGTTCCGCTTGGAATTCACGTATCTGGCCATCCCCGCTGCAGGAATGATCGCAGCGCCCCTCATAGCAATGGGCGCCTACTATTGGCTCAGCGGGTTGGTGCTCCTCATCGCCTTTCCCATTTTTTGGTTTGCCTGGTCCGGCGTCGCGCCGCGGTTGACGTTGCTGCTTTCATTTGTGCTTCCGCTGGCGACAACTATGCTTCAGCTTTGGCACAACAACATACCGTTCACCACGATGAACGTGGTTCGCCCCTTGCTCATGCCGTTGGTAATTTTGGCCCTCGCCAGCACCACCGTGATCGTCGAATACAACACATCGCTCAAGAATCGTATGCTTCGCGAATCGTTGGCCACGAGCCGACGCCAGACACACCTGCTCAATGCCGTCCTCAACGCCGCGAATGTGGGCGTCGTGGTTGTCGACCGAGACGGAAACGACGTGTTGATGAATGACATTCAACGGTTCCAGCATCGCCACGCAATCCCCCCGGAATTTCCGGACCCAACCGAGGACAAGCTCCTGGTGCGGGCGGTTTCCCCGAGTTTTGAAGCCAGCCCCGAACTCATGCCGAGCGATCACCGGCCAGTAGTGCGAGCCATCCGCCAAGAGGAATTCACCGATGAATTGATTGCGCTGGGACCGCTTCATGATCCGATCTACAGCTCCACCTCGGCACGGTCACTTTTTGACGATTCGGGCGCCTACGACGGTGCGGTGATCATGTTCAAGAACGTCACACCCATGATTGAGGCGTCGAAAACCAAGGATAGGTTCCTGGCAAATGTCAGCCATGAGTTGCGTACGCCGTTGACGTCGATCCTGGGTTACCTCGATCTGCTCGAGGACGAGATACAGATGACATCCGGGACCAAAAAATCGCTGGATGTCATCTCAAGGAACACCAATCGGCTCCTGAGTTTGGTCAATGACCTGCTGACTGTGGCGGCTGGGCGCCACCAGGTCAGTGTTTCCGAAATGGATTTCGGAGCAGTTGTCCAGGCCCGCCTTGAATCGATGGCACCGCGTGCCGCCGCTGCCGGCATCGAACTGATTCAAGGGGCGTTGTGCCATGAACAGGTTCTCGGCGACTCGTTGCGTCTGGGGCAGGTTGTGGACAACCTTGTTTCCAATTCAATCAAGTACACCGACCGGGGTGGGTCGGTGACAGTGGAAATGGATTGCACCGAAGATGAAATTTGCCTCCACGTCATCGATACGGGGCGCGGAATCTCCGAGGCAGATCTCAAGCAACTATTCGTCAGGTTTTTCCGAAGCAACGACGCACAGCTGTCCGGTTTGCCCGGAGTCGGATTGGGCTTGGCCATTACGCGCGAGCTGGTCATGGCCCACGGCGGAACCATCAGCGCGGAAAGCGAAATCGGCCGTGGGACAACGATGACCGTGAGGATGCCGCGCAAGTCCGTGAATCCTGAGGCACCTGCCTCCGCTTTCGTGCGCCAGCCGACAACAGAAAACCGAATTTAACTAGCGATGCGGGTTAATGATCCCCAAGATCCCTAACCCGCGTCGCTATGAACCGTTATTCGCTCGCGCCCCCAAGACGCTAGCGAAGATTTTTTGGCTCACTTCGGTTCACTCAATGTGCCCGACTCCCCCATCCAGTCGGTTTCCCGCTGTACTTGCTTAGCTATGACTATTCCGTGTCAGTATCAAGTTCTCCATCAGAGTGAGGACAACTTTTCCGCAATGATGGCGCAGGTTCGTATTGGCAATTCTTGAGGTTGTCTTGAGGGTTTCCATGGGAGGATCATGAGCTTGGGCATTCATGATGGACACCATGACGATGCCATTGAGTTCACTAGATTCTGTGGTGTGTACACAGACCCTAGATAAGCTCACTGAAGATCTGGGCCGTGACTGCACATCTAGATTTGTTGCGCAGTTCTGTTCCATGTGGCCGACGCGTCTCAATCGCCTTGAAGAGGCCTTGGGCAGCCGCAACAGCGATGCCGGGCAAGATGCAGCATTGTCACTGAAATCAGGTGCCGCAATGGTAGGAGCCAGGGAACTGGCGGAGCTTGCGGAATGGTTGCACGGCGCGTTTCGGGACGATCTTGAAGATGTGCAGCGCAAACTGATAGCCATGGTTCGCGAAGTCGGCCGCCGCTCAATTCAAGAGCTTTCGACAATGAAAATTGGCTAACGCCCCAAATCACGGAACCCGCAGATGCGGTTAACGCTTCGCGGCTGATCGGTAGCCGACACCTCGAACCGTTTCAATCCAGCGTGGCTCCTGGGTCGAGTCACCCAACTTACGGCGCAGATTTCCCAGGTGAACTTCGACGGATCGTTCGTCGGCCGACGACACGTAAGTCCCTGAATCCGAATCTTCGTCACGCAGCCGCCGAACCAGCTCCGTCTTGGTGCGGATGCGCCCCTTGGAACCCAACAGCACGTCCAGCAGTGTGAACTCCGTTGGCGTGATGTTTTTTGCTTCGCCATCCACCTCAACCGTGTAAGTCGATGGATTGAGCACCAGCCCATTCAGCGAACGAACAAACTCGTCCTCGGCGCGGTCCAGCTGCGTAGCTGACTGGGGTTCCGCGAGAACCGCAGTCGTATCGTTCTTGGCCAGTGCATGGCTACTGCGTCGACGCATGATGGCATCGACGCGGGCACGGAGCTCACGCGGCTTGAAGGGCTTTGTTACGTACTCGTCTGCTCCGGCTTCCAAGCCCAGGATCGTATCGATCTCGTCGGATCGGGCGGTCAGCATGACGATGTGGGCATCGGAAATGGTCCGAATCCTGCGTGCCGTTTCGAACCCATCGATGTCCGGAAGACCCAGGTCCAGCGTCACCAGATCGGGGCGATGGGATTCCACCAGTTCGACGCCTTTCACTCCGGAGTCCGTGGAGTGAACGTTGAATCCCGACTGCAGCAGGACCACTTCGAGCAGTCCTCGAATGTCCTCGTCGTCCTCAACGACGACTGCAACACGGCGATCGCTCATCACATGTACCTTTCCCGGAGTCGATACACCATCTAGGGACGGCGCAGGCTTTCCGCCAGTCTATTGAAATTTGCCCCTTTGAACATAAAACCGAACACTAGTGAGTCGTAGATCTCACTGAAAGTTTCATTAAAACGCTTCCCCACAAGGCGTTTGATGCGCCCGCATCAATGGCCGCACAGCGGTTATCGACCTTTTCCCGCTCGGCGGATCGGTGCGTCTTGCCGAAATCCCGTGAACTACGGGAAAGTTGGGACGCCTGATGACACCAAATACCATTGACATGGCACCACCCTGACATCATTCTGGTGTCATGGATTTGACCCGGTTTGTGAACGACCTACAGCAGCATCTCGCGATCGCCGCCGCGGCAGGCGGCCCCGAAGCCCAAGAGCTGGCTTCGCGCCTCCTGGCTCCATTGAACGCGGCGACAAGGCTGGTACTTCTCGAGTCCCTGTCCGCGGCGGCCAGCGAGATCACCCGCGAGATGGCTCCCGGTGGCGTTGACATCAGATTGCGCGGGCAGGACCCCGAATTTGTTGTGACGCTGCCTGAGCATGAGTCGCTGTTCACCGACTCGCCGTTGCAAGATACACGACCGGTTCCGGGTAACGACGTTTCCCCACAAGCGATGGGCGACGACGGCGGGGTCACTCGGACGACGTTGCGCCTGCCGGAGCCGTTGAAACTCCGCGTGGAGGCGGCCGCAGGCGGCGAAGGCATGTCCGTCAATTCGTGGCTTATCAAGGTCGTTTCCTCCGCGCTCGAACCACAATCACGCCGAAGCCCGCGTCGCGACTCGTCGGCCGGGCAAAGCCTGACCGGCTGGGTGCAATAAAACCGGCGTCTCCGGATCTTTGCCCGAAACCCGCAGAACTTCACATTCAAGGACATCCAATGCCGACATTCCCAACACCAACAGCCATCACAGTGCGCAGCGGCCTGAGCGTCATCTCCGATGTCCGATTGGTTGCCAGTGAACGAACAGACACGGTCGTGACAATCCGTCCGCGCGATGCAGCCAAGTCCGGCGACCAGAAAACGGCCGAGGCAATCACCGTCGACTTCGAAGACGGAAAGCTGACGCTGTCATCGCCAAGCCGCCGCCGGTCCATGTCCCTGTTCGGCGTCTCGGGGGCGGCCGAAGTTGAAATCCTGGTTCCCTCCGGCTCCCATTTTGAGTCTGCCTCCCCACTCGGCGAGGTCTTTGTCTCCGGCCCCGTAGGGATTTGCAGCGTCAAGACCGCCATGGGGTCCATCCGGCTTGAATCAGCCCGCCAAGCCGACCTCAAGACTTCCTTCGGTGACATCACGGCCGCATCGGTGGCGGGTGCAACCTCCGTTGCCAGCAGTTCTGGAACCATCAGGCTAGGCAGCTTGGGCGCCCAGGCCGAGGTCTCCTGTTCCAACGGAAACATTTCGATCGATCGCGCCGGCGGGCCACTGCGAGTCAAGACCGCCAACGGAGACGTCAACATCAAGCAATCCACGGATGACGTTGCCGTCAAGAACTCACACGGCAACATCCACGTCGAGGAGGCAGTTTCCGGAACGCTCACCCTGCAAACGGCCACCGGAGGCATCAGCGTGGGGGTACCCGCGGGCACCGTCGCGTGGATCGACCTGAATTCCCAGCACGGCCGCGTCAGGAGCTCGCTGCCCCAATCACCCGATGCAAGTTCCGCCGCCGACCCTCTCCGGATCCATGCCCGCACCACCTGGGGCGATATCTACATTGAACGCAGCATCCCGGCAAGCATTTGAGGAGAACCACAGGAATAGATCACGAAAGCAGGCAGAACCGGGAAGTCTGGTCCGATATCCAGGGCTCCGACTTCGGCCGTTCGAAGTTAAAACGAAATCGGCCTTGACCTGATTTCTCAAGTCAAGACCGATACCGTATCCGCGGAGGATGGGGGATTTGAACCCCCGAGGGCGTGAACCCAACACGCGTTCCAGGCGTGCGCCATAGGCCGCTAGGCGAATCCTCCAGCTTGCCCTATTCGGGCAGGTTCCAGCATAGCGGACATTTCCGGAGACGACGAATCGAGATTCCCCGCCTCCCTCACAGGCGTCGATTCCCGGGAAGCTCCCCGGCCTCGAATAACCCCCGGAGAGCGTCGCCAACGTTTTCCACAACCCCCGCAGTCGACGACCCCCGGCCCGCTCCCCATGCTGCAATGAAACATGGGAAAACTCGCCGCTCATCAGATGAACATGGAGCCGGAGAGGGCCGGGATACCGCCGGCCGGATCGCGCCCTTTCTGTGGCAGCGATGGCACATGGATCGCAGGCGTCGAGAGGTTCCTGGCCACCGAACCACTGCAAATTGCAGTTACCAAGGTCACATCCAGATCCGGCCCGAGCACGCCCGCCGAAGGTCTGGACCAGCTGCGGCAAATCAGCCAAATACGTTCAATGCTCGATGGCCTTGAAGCGTTGCTGCTGGCGGACACCAGTGAAATGGTCCAGCGCGGACTGTCCACTCCCCTATCGGAGGAAAACCCGACGCTCTTTGACTACAAACGGGAAATTGAAGACCACGGCTATCCCATGTCCCGGATGGACCAAGACCTGAACCGATCATCCTTCGTGGCCGAGGCGGCCATGGTCACCAGAACTTCCGAAAGATCCACCTTCAACCGCCTGGCCACGGCCGAAGGCCTGCGCTATATCCACGATCAATCCCTCTTCGAGCTTTGCCGCGGGAGCATCACTGGCCGCACGGCCAGCACCCTGGTCCGGCAAACCCAGGGAATCCCGGCAAACACCGCCAAGCAAATTGAAACTTCGGTGCTGCCCACGGCATTGACCGCATCGGATGCCTCCATGGCACTGCGCATCAAGCGCCAGCGCGAGCGACTGCACCCAGAACCCGCATCCCACAGACGCTCAAGGGCAGAGGGCGGCCGTTCACTGATGTGGTGGCCGGAATCCGACGGGATGGCGGTTCTCCAGGCCTATTTGCCCGCCGAAGACGTCCTGGCGATCTACAACACCGTGAACATCCATGCCGGCCGGCTCATGGACGCCGAGGAAGACCGACACGTCGGGCAGCTGCGTGCCGATGTGTTCCGTGACAGCCTGATCGACGGATGGCCGGGGACCAAGCCAAAGAAGTCGGGTTTGTTTGTGGGCCTGACGATTCCAGCCCTCGAACTGCTGACGAATCCAGAACGCGGCATAGCCGACCTTGAGGGCTACGGCCCCGTCCCGCTGGGTGTCGCGCTGAAACTTGCAGCAAAAGCCCCCTCGCTGAGGCCGATCCTGACCGATCCGTGGACCGGCTCCATCCTGGACTTGGGGCGCAAGCGCTACAAGCCGTCCAAGGCGCTGCGGGATTTCCTACGGATTCGCGACGGGCATTGCCGCTTTCCGGGATGCCGCCGCTCTCCGCAGCTTTCGGAGGTCGACCACATCGACGCCTGGGCCAAGGGAGGTGCAACTTCCCAACAAAATGCCGAGTACCTCTGCAAGCGGCACCAAATCTACAAGCACGTACTGGGCTGGGAAGCCGTACATCTGGGCAACGGCTCGATCCAATGGCGAACACCCCACGGAATCACCCAGCTGGAATTGCCCGATGGCCTGGTCCACCCGCGCCCGCTGAATCCCGAGCCCGAGCCGCAGCAACCCATGCTTCCCGTGGCGGTCATTGACCAGCAGACCCGGCGCCTCTTGGGCTGGGAGGAATCCGAGCCGATCCCCGGTTTCCCCGAAAACGAGCCGGATCCCTGAGCCGATTTAGAACCACGGGCAATCCTCGGGTAGACTTTTTAACGGCCCCTCATGTGGTGTCATCCTGTTGAACTCCCCCAGGACCGGAAGGTAGCAAGGGTAGATGGGCTCTGGCAGGTGCATGAGGGGCTTTTACTGTCTGCCCATAGTTGCGTTTGCTGCTCGAGGGATTGAAAAGGAGTCGTCATGGGTGCTGGACGATTCGCTCCCAGCCCTTCAGGGGAACTACACCTCGGCAACCTCCGCACCGCAATCCTGGCCTGGCTTTTCGCCCGTTCCACGGAACGCGAATTCCTGATGCGTGTTGAAGACCTGGATCGCGCCCGTGCCGGCGCCGAAGAACTCCAACTCGCTGACCTGCGAGCCATAGGCCTTGACTGGGACGGCCCGACCGTCCGCCAAAGCGATCGCATGCCCCTTTACGCCGCGGCAATCGACGACCTGCGTTCCCGCAACCTGCTCTTCGAGTGCTACTGCACCCGGCGCGACATTGCCGAGGCCGGCAGCGCGCCACATGCCGCACCCGGAACCTACCCCGGGACCTGCCGCGATCTCAGCGAATCCGAGCGGGAAGCGAAGCGGAAGACGCGTCCCGCAGCTCTGCGCCTGCGCAGCGAAACCACCGCATTCACCGTCACGGATGTACTGCACGGACAATTCACCGGGGTCGTCGACGACTTTGTGGTGCTGCGCAACGACGGGGTTCCCGCCTACAACATGGCGGTCGTGGTCGACGACGGCGTGCAGGGCATTGACCAAGTGGTGCGCGGGGACGATTTGCTCTCCTCCGCACCGCGGCAGGCGTACCTGGCGGAGCTGCTGGGGTACACCGTGCCGGGCTATGCGCACGTCCCGCTGGCCTTGAATGCCGAGGGCAAAAGGCTGGCCAAACGCGACGGGTCCGTCACACTGGGCCAGCTCGCCGAGCACGGCGTCGGGCCCGGGGAAGCCAGATCCATGATGCTTGCCTCACTGGATCTGCCGACCACGTCCCTTGATGCCGCGCTGGCGGCCTTTGATCCAACACTTCTGCCCACGGAACCGTGGGTCTTCACAACCGATCCGAGTGAGAAGCGCGGGATGCGCTTGGCACCGGAAAACCGATAGGGTGGCCATCGTGAGTACAGCTCTTTACCGTCGCTACCGTCCCGACAATTTCGCGGACGTGATCGGGCAGGAACATGTCACCACACCGCTGATGACGGCCCTGGAAAAGAACCGGGTCAATCATGCCTACCTCTTCTCCGGTCCGCGCGGTTGTGGCAAGACCACGTCCGCCCGCATCCTGGCGCGCTGCCTTAACTGCGCCCAGGGCCCAACGCCGACCCCGTGCGGCACCTGCCCCAGCTGCATCGAGCTGGCCAGCGGCGGCCCGGGCTCCCTTGACGTCATCGAGATCGACGCGGCAAGCCACGGCGGCGTCGACGACGCCCGCGACCTGCGCGAGCGCGCGACGTTCGCCCCGGTGCGCGACCGCTACAAGATCTTCATCATCGACGAGGCCCACATGGTCACCTCGGCCGGCTTCAACGCCCTGCTGAAGATCGTCGAAGAGCCGCCGGAGCACATCAAGTTCATCTTCGCGACGACCGAGCCGGACAAGGTCATCGGCACGATCCGTTCGCGCACCCACCACTACCCGTTCCGGCTGGTTCCGCCCGAACCGCTGATCAAGTACCTCGAGTACCTGTGCACCGCCGAGGGCGTTGCCGTGGCCCCCGGCGTGCTCTCGCTGGTGATCCGCGCCGGCGGCGGCTCGGTGCGAGACTCGCTCTCCGTGCTGGACCAGCTGATCGCGGGCGCCGGACCCGACGGCCTGGACTACGAGCTGGCGGTGTCGCTGCTCGGCTACACGCACGCCTCGCTGCTTGACGACGTCGTCGACGCCCTGGGCGCCGGGGACGCGGCAACCGTGTTCGGTGCCGTGGACCGCGTGGTCCAGACCGGGCACGACCCGCGCCGCTTCGTCGAGGATCTGCTGGAGCGCTTCCGCGACTTGATCATCGTGCGCGCCGTCCCCGAAAACGCCTCGCAGATCATCCGAGGCTTGCCCGAGGACCAGCTGCACCGCATGCAGACCCAGGCCGCGGGGCTTGGCCAGTCCGAGCTCAGCCGCTGGGCCGACGTCACGAACGCCGGGCTGACCGAGATGTCCGGCGCCACCTCGCCGCGACTGCACCTTGAGCTGCTTTGCGCCCGTTTGCTCTTGCCTGCCTCCGATGCCAGCGAGCGCGGATTCAACGCGCGCATGGACCGGGTCGAACGCCGTCTGGCCTACGCCGGGGACGATCTTCCGCCGGCACCGGCAGGGGATGCCGGCTACGCCGGGCACCCCGCCGAATCTTCATCTGGCTACGAGTCGGAAAACCAGGGCCAGGGTGCGGCCGCGGTGCGTGAGGCACTTCGCGCCGCACGCGCCCAAAAGGAGGGTGGCCCCGCCGCCGCCCCGGCTCCGGTTGCGGCGACGACCCCCGAGCCCGTCCAGCAGCCTGCACAGCAGGCCGCCCCGGCACCGCAGGCGGCCCAGGATTCCGCTGAGGCTCCGGCCCCGGTTGCACTCGCGACCCCGGCGCCGGCTTCCATTGCACCCCATGGCTCGGCTCCGGCCGCACCGGCACCGGCAAACGACTCGGAAAACTCGGCCGACTGGGGAGGCACCTGGGGCCCCGTTCCCGACGCGCCGGCCAACCCCGTGACCCAGCCTGTCGCGCCCGCACAAAGCACCCCGGTGAACCCGCCCGCGGATGTGCCGCCGTTCAGCATCCTGCCCGATCGCGCCCCGGAGTCCGAAGAAGGCGCACCGGCACCCGCCGCGGCGCCCGCGCCGATCCAGCAGAACCAGGCCATGGCCGAGTTCACCAAGCGTGCCATGGAGGAAAAGGCCGCGAAGGAACGCGAAGCCCAGGAACGAGCACTCCAGGAACAAGCCGCCCGGGAAAAGGCCGCCGCCGAACAGCGCGCCGCGCAGGAAGCAGCGGCCCGGGAACAGCGTGCCGCCCAGGAGGCAGCCGAGCAGGAACGCGCGGCCCAGCAGCGCGCCGCGCAGCAACAGCAGCAGCGCCAGCAGCAGGCGCCGCCGGTCCAGCAACAGCGTGCTCCGCAGTTCCAGCAGCAACAGGCACCAGCCCAGCAGGCAGCGCCGTCGCAACAGCGCCCGGGACAGCAGGTTCCGGCCCAGCAGGCCAGGCCTTCGCAGCAGCACCCGGGACAGGCCCAACAGCCTCCCGCAACGCAGGTACCCCATGCACAGGGTGCACCCGCGCATGCAGGCGGCGCGGGATCGGTGGAGATGTTCCGCCGCGCATGGCCGGACATCCTTGAGGAGCTGAAGAGCGCCAAGAGGTTCCTCTGGATGACGGTTGCTCCGCATGCCGCCGTCACAGGCTTTGACGGCCGAACACTGACCGTCAGCTTCGCCAACCCGGGCGCGCTTACTGCATTCACCTCACGCCCTGAGCACATCGCAATCCTTGGTCAGAGCATCCAGAAGGTCCTTGGCGTTCAGGTCGAGTTGGCCATCGTTGCGGGAGGGTCCGCACCGGCGGGTGGTTCTGGCCCAAAAGTTGATCGCCGGCCCGAGCCGGCGGTGACCTCGAGTCCAGCTGAATCCGCACCACAGCAGCACACCGCCACTCCCTCTCCCGGTGCATCCGCACCTGCTTCATCGGGTTGGGGAACCCCTCAGCCAGCAGCGCAGGCAGCTGCCCCTGCACCTGCACCTGTTCAGTCCGCCGCGCCCCGGCCTGCCCAGGCTCAGGCTCCGGCCGCGCAGCAACCGGCCCAGCCGCAGGTTGCAGCCTCCGCCGCGCCGTCGTTCGCACAGGAACGACCCGCAGCACCGGCACCAGTCGCGTCAGCGCCTGCCGCGCCGGCACCAGTGGCAGTCGCTCCGGCACCCCGTCCGGCAGCATCCGCGCCGTCGCCCGCGTCCGTGCCCGAGCAAGTCTCGCCGCCCTTCGGCGATGACGACCCGGGGTTCGGACCGGAACCCACCTACGATTCCGAGCCATGGGACGACGCAGGCGGGGACTGGGATGCCTCCTCCGTTCCCGTGCCCGATTGGGATGCGGAGCTCGGCACGGCAACGGCTTCGGCCGAACCGGCCTGGGGCACGGAGTCCGCGGCTCCGGCACCCCGTTCGGCGACGGCATCGCTCCCCCCGATTGCGCCGCCGGCAACCCCCAAGGGCTATGTCGCGCCCGCACCCTCGCTGGGTGCTGCCGATCGCCCGGTCGCCCCGCCACCCGGTGCCTCGGCCGCCACGTGGGGCATGCCGGTTCCCGCACCCGCCGCACCTGCGCCAAGCGCCGGCGCAGCCCCGGTTTCCAACGCACCGGCAGCTGACGGGAAACTCAGCCGCTACCAGCGGCTGATGAACCGCGCCGCGGGTGTTGCCGACGGCGGCAACGCCAGGGTCGCCGCGCAGCAGGTTCCCACGGATCCCACTGCGGGGGCCTGGGGCAACCCCGCGGATGCACCGGATTTCGCGCGTCCGCGGCCAACACCGGATCCGAGCCAGCAGGCTCCGGCACAGCCGACGCCGGTAGAATCGGATGATACGGAATTCGTCCCCAGCGACGACGACATCGCCATCGAGGACTCGTCCCTGCTCGGAGTGCCGGCCATTGAGCGCATCCTCAAGGGCCGGGTCATCGAGGAACGTGATCCCCAGGGCAATGTCATCGAACGCCCGGACAGGATTCGCTAGTCTTCGCGGGCGCTTTCGATAAAGTGTCGCGTCGGACGTATAGTCTCACCCACGGTCAGTTATCGGGAACAGCAAAATTAGGCAGTGTGAACGCAAGTGTACGAAGGCGCAGTCCAGGAACTCATTGATGAGTTGGGCAGGCTTCCGGGGATCGGCCCGAAGTCGGCCCAGCGCATCGCCTTCCACATCCTTGAGGCGGACCCGGAGGACATGAAGCGGCTTTCCGAGGCCATTCGCGTGGTCAAGGAACGTGTGAAGTTCTGCAGCATCTGCTTCAACGTCTCCGAATCCGAGACCTGCGGGATTTGCCGCGACGAACGCCGCAGCGACTCGGTGATCTGCGTGGTCGAGGAGTCCAAGGACGTCATGGCGATCGAACGCACCCGTGCCTTCACCGGGCGTTACCACGTGCTCGGCGGCGCCATCAATCCCATCAACGGGATCGGACCCGAGCAGCTGCACATCCGCGAGCTCATTGCCCGGCTGGGCGACGAGCGCATCACCGAGATCATCCTGGCGACGGACCCGAACCTCGAGGGCGAGGCCACTGCCACGTTCCTGACCCGCACGCTGCGTCCGCTGGGCATCGAGATCACCCGTCTGGCCTCCGGCCTGCCGGTGGGCGGGGACCTGGAATACGCCGACGAGGTCACCCTCGCCCGGGCCATCGAGGGACGCCGTTCCACCGCGGTGAGCGCCCCGGCGGCCCCCCTGGTTCGATCGGCACCTGCGGCGGCCCCGGTTGCCAAGACGCCGACCGCCGAAACCCCTGCCCAGGACACCGTCTCCGCGAGCTAGACCACCGCCGGGCCCCTCGGCATCAGGAAGCCAGGCGATGCGGGTTCCCGAAGCCGACTTCCCTGCCGGGGTGTGCAGCTTGCCCCGCCCGGCATCGCATCCGGGCCCAAACCCCGCATGCGATGCCGGACGACGTGGGCGCCAGCTACCCGCGCAGGCGCTCCATCTTCGGGTCGAAGAGCGGATCCGCGGCAACCGTCGCGGGAATCCGGCGGCCGAAGTACTCGATCTCCACCTGGTCGCCCTCCACGGTGGCGGCCGGCAGCCACGCATAGGCCAGCGGCGTGCGGACCGTGTAGCCGTAGGCGGCCGACGTGACGTAGCCGGCGGGGCTCCCGTCGATGAACACCGGTTCCTTGCCCAGCACCATGGAGGTCCCGTCGTTGACGGTCAGGCAGCGCAGGGCACGGTCGGAGGGCTTGTTGCGCAGCGCATCCACCGCGTCGGCCCCCACGAACCCCGTCTTGTCTTTGGCGATGGAGAAGCCCAGGCCCGATTCGAACGGGTGGTGCTCGGGGGTCACGTCGGTGCCCCAGAGCCGGTAGCCCTTCTCCAGACGCAGGGAATTGAATGCCCCGCGGCCCGCGGCAATGATCCCGCTCTCGCGCCCGGCCTCGAAGAGCACGTCCCAAAGCTTCTGTCCGGTCTCGGCGCTGGCGTACAGTTCCCAGCCGAGTTCGCCCACGTAGGACAGGCGCATCGCGGTGACCGGGATCCCTCCGATGACCACCTCGGCGCTGCGGAAGTACTTCAGCGACTCGTTGGAGAAGTCGTCCTCGCTGACCTTGGCCATGACCTCGCGGGCCAGCGGTCCCCACAGCCCGATGCAGCAGGTGGCACCGGTGATGTCACTGACGTGCGCCCACGCTGCCGGGTCGGCCTCGGCCTGCCGGCGCGCCTCAACCGTGAAGTAGTCGAGGTCGATGTTGGAGTTCACGCCCAGCTGGAAGCGTTCCTCGCCCAGCCGCGCGATCGTCACGTCCGAGCGGATCCCCCCGTCCGCATTCAGCAGCAGGCAGTAGGTCACCGCGCCCGGCTTCTTGGCGATGTTGCCGGTGCTCAGTTTCTGCAGCAGGGCCAGGGCCCCGGGCCCGGAGACCTCGAGGCGCTTGAGCGGGGTCATGTCGTACATGGCCACCGCGGTGCGCGTCTTCCAGGCTTCGGCCGCCGAGATCGGGGAATGGAATTTGTTCGACCATTCGTCTCGTTCCGGGGAGCTCCATGCTTCCGGCAGCTCGTCGAGCAGCTCCCGGTTGGCCTCGAACCAGTGCGGGCGCTCCCACGCAGCCGACTCCAGGTAGACGGCACCGAGCTCGTCCTGCCGACGGCGGAAGGGGCTGGAACGCAGGTCCCGGGGCGAGGTGCGCGGCTCCAGCGGGTGGCGGATGTCGTAGATCTCCACGAAGTTCTGCTGGGACGTCTCGCTGACGTACTCCTTGGTGGTTTGCACCGCCTCGAAACGGGTCACCTCGCCCTCGTGCAGGGAGATGGAGGGCTGCCCGTCGATGAGCAGTTCGGCCACGGCCCGGGCGATGCCGGCCGAGTGGGTCACCCAGACGGCCTCGGCCACGTAGAATCCCTCCAGCTGGGGGGCCTGGCCCACCAGCGGGCCGCCGTCGGGGGTGAAGGAGAAGATGCCGTTGAACCCGTCCTCGATAGCCCTCTCGCGCAACGCCGGCAACAGCGCCTTTGTATCCTCCCAGGAGGGCAGGAAGTCCGCCTGCGTGAAGTCCAGCCGCGAGGGCATCTCGTGCTCGGACATCTTGTTGGCCGGCACCTTCGGCAGGGAGTCCAGTTCCACCGGCATCGGGCGGTGGGCGTAGGAGCCGATCCCGATCCGATCCCCGTGCTCGCGGTAGTACAGGTCCTTGTCCTGGTGGCGCAGGATCGGCAGAGAGGCCCCGTTGGGCCCGGCGTTCCGCCCGGCCAGCTCGGGCAGCGCGTCGGTGGTGACGTATTGGTGGGCCAGCGGCAGCAGCGGCACGCGCATCCCGATCATGTCCCCGATGGCAGGACCCCAGAACCCGGCGCAGGAGACCACGATGTCCGCCTCGATCACGGCATCGTCCCCGGTCCGCACCCCGGTGACCTTGCCGCCGTCCTGCTCGATCCCGGTCACGGTCGTGTCCCCCAGGAACCGCACGCCGGCCGCGGTGGATTTCTCGATGAGCAGCTGAACCGCCCGCGCCGCGGACGCCAACCCGTCGGAGGGAACCAGGAAGCCGCCGAGCACCGCTTCCTCATCCAGCAACGGGTGGAGCCGCTTGCATTCGGCAGCATCGACCAGCCGCGATTCGAGCCCCCAGGAGGTGGCGAATCCGTGCCGGCGCTTGAGCTCCTCCAGGCGCTCCGGGGTGGTCGCGATTTCCAGCCCGCCGACCTGGTTGAAGCAGGAGGTGCCGTCCTTTTGCAGCGAGAGCAGTTTCTGGACCGTGTAGCTGGCGAACTCGGTCATCGACTTCGAGGCGTTGGTCTGGAAGACCAGGCCCGGGGCGTGGGAGGTCGATCCGCCGGCCAGATGCAGGGGCCCCTGCTCGATGACGGTGGTGTTGGTCCAGCCGCGGACGGCCAGCTCGTCGGCCAGGTTCGCGCCGACGATGCCGGCCCCGATGATGACGACGCGGGGTGTTTGGTTCATGGAAATGCTCCTTCTCGGTGCTTAGCGGAAGACGACGGTGCGGGTGTTGTTGAGCAGGATGCGGTGCTGGCAATGCCAGGTGATGGCCCGGGCCAGGGCCTGGGCCTCGGCGTCGCGCCCGATCCGTGCCAGGGCTTCGGCATCCGGGACGTGGTCCACCCGGAACACCTCCTGCTCGATGATCGGCCCCTCGTCCAGGGACTCGGTGACGTAGTGCGCGGTGGCCCCGACCATCTTCACGCCGCGGGCGTAGGCCTGGTGGTAGGGTTTGGCGCCCTTGAACCCGGGCAGGAACGAGTGGTGGATGTTGATGGCCCGCCCGTGCAGCGCGGCGGTCAGCTCGTTGGAAAGCACCTGCATGTAGCGGGCCAGCACCACCACGTCGGCCCGGTGCTCGGCGATGACGTCCTGGAGCCGGGCTTCGGCGGCGGGCTTGGTGTCGGCGGTGACCGGGATGTGGATGAACGGCAGCCCGGCGGCCTCGGCCATGGGGCGCAGGTCCTCGTGGTTGGAGACCACTCCGACCAGCTCGGCACCGAGCGTTCCGGTCCGCCAGCGGTAGATCAGGTCGTTGAGGCAGTGCCCGAACTTCGAGACCATGACCAGCACCCGCTGGGCCCGCCCGTCGTGGAAGGCGAAGTCCATGTCGAACTCCCCCGCCAGCTTTCCGAACGCGGCTTCCAGCTGCTCGACGGTTTCCCGCGGGTCCCCGCCGGCCAGAGCCGTGCGCAGGAAGAGCCGGCCGCCGACGTGGTCGTCGAATTGCTGGTGCTCGGCGATGTCGAAGCCGGCATCGTCGAGGAACCCGGTCACGGCCCGCACGATCCCCGGTTTGTCGGGACAGGAGAGGGTGAGGATGAAGCGGACGCTGCGCGGGTGTGTGGCGTCGGCGGTCGCTGCCTGCTCGTGGGTCATGGTGGTCACGTTGGTTTCTCCCTTGGCGCGCTGAAAGGTGGATGGATATTGGTTGATGGTGGCTTGTGGATCGCGGAGGTTCATCGGGCGTCGGATCCCCGGCCCGGACAACGGTCCTCGGAGGCACAGGCGTCGGTGCAGTCGTGCCTGGTCACCAGCTCGAAAGGCACCCCGCCGTGTTCGTCCACGCCGCTGCGGATGGCCCGCTCGACCACCGAGTCGGCCAGCTTCTTCCGCAGTGCCAGCGGATCCCGGCGCAAGTCCTTGACCAGGGCGATGCACAGGATGAACATGACGATGGCGAAGGGCAGCGCGGAGACGATGGTGATGTTTTTCAGGCCGTTGAGCGCCTCGCCGGGGTCGTCCCCTCCGGCAAGCAGCATGATCGCCGCCACGGCTCCGGTGAGCACGCCCCAGAACACGATCACGCGCTTGGAGGGTTCCAGTCGCCCGTTGGTGCTCAGCGAGCCCATGACGATCGAGGCGGAGTCGGCACCGGTGACAAAGAAGATTCCGACCAGCACCATGGTAAGGATGGCCAAGGCCAGAGTGACTCCCGGGGACGTGCCCAGGTGGTGGACCAGGTCGAACATTGCGCCTTGGAAGTCGATGGACGGTTTCCCCTCGACCATGCTCACCATCGAGCCGGTTGCGCCGTTGGAGGCCTCGGCCTTGAGCTGGACGTCGAAGGCTGCACCGCCGAAGATCGAGAACCAGATGACGGACACCAGGGACGGGACCAGCAGGACGCCGGTGACGAACTGGCGGATGGTGCGACCTCGGCTGATCCGGGCGATGAACATGCCCACGAACGGTGCCCAAGAGACCCACCAAGCCCAGTAGAAGATGGTCCAGCCGGACATCCAGGCCCGCACCGACTCGTCGCCGGCCGACTCGGTGCGCGAGGCCATCGAAGGCAGGTCGCGGATGAAGTCGCCGATGGCCGAGGGCACCAGGTTCAGGATCAGCAAGGTGGGACCCAGCACGAAGACAAGTACCGCCAGCAACAGGGCCAGGACCATGTTGATGTTGGAGAGCCACTGGATGCCCCGGGCGATCCCCGAGACGGCCGAGAGCACGAAGCAGACGGTCAGCACCGTGATGACAACGACCAGGACCGGTGAGCCGACCTTGCCGACCCAGCCGTTGAACTCGATTCCGCTGGCAATCTGCATGGCACCGAGCCCCAGCGAGGCGGCGGTCCCAAAGAGCGTGGCGAAGATGGCCAGGATGTTCACGATCTTGCCGGCCGGGCCCTCGACCCGCGGGCCGAACAGGGAGGTGAACGCGGAGGAAATCAGTTGGCGGCGCCCCAGCCTGAAGGTCGAGTAGGCCATCGCGATGCCGACCACCGCAAACATGGCCCAGGGGTGGATGCTCCAGTGGAAGATGGACGTGGCCATGGCCGTCTGGATGGCCTCGGGGGTGCTCCCGTCAACGGTTTCCGGGGGCGGGGACACATAGTGGTAGAGGGGTTCTGCCACCCCGTAGAAAACGAGCCCGATTCCCATGCCGGCGCTGAACATCATGGAGATCCAGGAAATGGTGCGGAACTCCGGTTTTTCCCCGTCCCGTCCCAACGGGATGTTCCCGAACCGGCCCAGGGCCAGCCAGAGCACGAAGATCACGAAGAACGATGCCAGCGAGACAAAAAGCCATCCGGTGTTCTCCGTGACCCAGGACAGTGCCACGTTGGAAGCCTTCGAGAGCGAGGCGGTGTCGGCCAGCCCCCAGATGACGAAGGCCAGCGCGAAGGCCCCGGCAACGCCGAAGGTGACCTTGTCCAGTCCCTCGGGCAGGCGCGGAACCATCCGTGTGGCCTTCCGCGCCGATTCGCTGTCCTTAAGCTCCCGCAGGATCGCGGTGTCAACCGGTGGTTGGGACCCCGGCCCTGCTTCCTCGTCCAGGTTCTCGTCAGGTACGTCCGGCTCTTCGGCCATGGTTTCGTCGGTGTTCACTGCCATGAGGGTCTCCTTTGCATGGGGGATGCGACGTGTGCCTTTGGAGCCGGGTGGAACCGCGGGACTAGTCGGTGCGCCCTCTACGGGGACGCTATCCGGGGTGGATGCCGGCTGGAAGTTTTAGCAGCTGAATGGATGTTCGATCACGATGATGCGGTAATCGACGGTGACGGAGTGGACGAGCGCAAGGAACTTATCCGCGGGCCGCCTCCAAGGTCCACAAATCAAACGTCGAAGCATGTTCCGGCATTCGATCTTGCAGCCCTCCGTCACGTCTTCTGACAGAGAGGCACCCTGGCGTGCAGTCTTTGTGCTTCACTCGTCCAGTCCTTTTCTCTGGTTTGGTCCGGTCACGAATGGGGAGACGATGTTTCGCATTGATCAACAGCAAGCGTCTCGAGCAACAATCGTGGCGTACCTCACATCCGAAAGTCAAGGGTGCATTCCCCGACCAATTGGGAGGACCTCGCCGATTGAGCCAAACGCCCCTGGAGAAATGCCCGCGAAAGTTCCGGCCGGCTCGGTGGCAACACGTGGGACCGATATATCAATCCAACGGCTCTCGCTAGACACCGGGAACAGGCCGAGGCCATGCCGGGCGGTGCATTTGCGCGGACATTCTTCGCGGCCCCGGCCGAGGCAGGCACACTTGGGACGGTTGCCACCGAGCGAATCCGGGCCCGGCAATCTCCCGCATCAACGCCGGTGAACCGGATTGGGTTGACTCCACCGGCCCCGCCTTCATTTCCGGACATGACCGGATCCGCAGGACGAAAGCAGTGGCGAGCTGGTCAAAGACCCGCTAGGCATTCCCCCGGTGCCGGGGTACGCGGATTCCGGGTCCGGCGCCTCCCAGGAGGAAGCCGCACCGAATGCTGAAGAACGTCGGCATGGCGCCCTCGGGGGCTTGCGGAACTCGCCTAAGCAGTGCCGCCGCGTTGCATTGCCGCCAAAACCCCGAGCCCATGCTTACTCGGTGTCACAGATCGTCCCCCAGCCGTTCGATGAGGATTCGCTTGGCCTTGGTCTGCAGGATATCGAGGGATTCCTTGACAAGCAGCGAATCCAAGCTGCCCCGGCGTACGGCTGCAACGATTCTGCGCGAGGGCTTCCCCTGTCCGGATATGCGCAATCGAGTCACGTTTTCAGCGCTCCCCAGGGGCGCCAATCTAGGCAGCAGACCCACACCCATTCCCGCACCGACGAAGGCAATTTGGGTTTCCCACTCGATGGCCTCATGGGCGACTCGCGGGGTCACGCCGACTGCTGTGAACGCCGCCGTGAACAGGGCGTGATAGGTCGACCCGGGAGCTTCCGTGATCCACGGTTCCGCCGCCAATTCCTCCAGCGTCACCGTCTCACGCGATGCCAGCCGATGGTCGGATGGAAGGATCACGTCCAGGGGGTCATGCAGCAGCGTTGTCTGCTCGAAACGCGGGTCTTCGTCTGCAAGGGTCTCGGACTGCATCGCCACAATGACAGCCAGGTCGATTCGCTCGGCAACCAACAGGTCGAAGCATCGGGCCGGATCGGCCTCGAGCACCTGCACTTCCAGCAAGGGGCGCGATGAACGCAGGGCCGCGGCCAGTGGCGCGAGCAGCTGCGCGGCCGCAGTGGAAAAGCCGCCGAGTCCAAAATGGGATTGCACCTGGTCGCCAGCCTCCAGCGCAGCGGCACGCAGTCGCTCCCATTCCGTGAACAGCACGTCCGAGCCCGTCACGAGATATCGGCCGGTGGCCGTCAAGCGCACGCCACGACCATCCTTCGCCAGCAGCTGCATCCCAAGGGACCGCTGCAGTTCCCGCAGCTGCGCGGAGACAGCCGATGGCGAATAGCCCGTGAGCTCCGCGGTTGCCCCGACGGTACCGCATCGCGCAAACACCCTAAGTGTCGTCAGCCGTGGATCGATCATGCGCCTATTCTGCACTATTATCGCCAAAATCTTGCGCTTTTATTGCAGATCGCGGATCCCTAACCTCAATGAGTAAGCCGATTTCAACAGCAGTAGTGACGACGATCACCCCCGTGGTCCCCGGCTCCGCCTGCCCACCCATTCCTCCGAGGAGTAACCACATGTCTGCTTCAGTGAACGTGCCCCTGTCTTCACGCGGCAAACTCGCCTCGTCGTTGCCTGCAGAGCAGCTGGCCGAGATCGCCGAGTTGTTCGACTATCGGCGCGAAGGCTATTCCCTCGACGCGCCGTTCTATACGGATCCGGCGGTCTTCAAGATCGACATGCAGGCCATTTTCGGCCGGCATTGGGTCTTCGCCGCAAGCGTTGCAGAACTCCCCGAGCCAGGCGACTACGTGACCGTCGACTACGGCCCCTATTCCTTGATCGTCTTGCGCAATGACGATGGCGGCGTCAATGTCCTGCACAACGTGTGCCGCCACCGCGGCGCGCGGGTCTTGACCGAATCCACCGGGACCACGGGCAACCTGGTGTGCGGCTACCACTCCTGGACCTACTCGCCCAACGGCGACCTGATCCACGCGTCCGCACCCGGTGAAACCAAATTCGACAAGGGCTGCTTCGGTCTCAAGCGCGCCCACAGCCGCGTGTACGCCGGACTCATCTTCGTCTGCGTTGCGGAGGAACCGCCGGCCGATTTCGATGAAACCGCAAAGATCTTCGAGCCTTACCTCGAACCCCATGACCTGTCCAAAACGAAGATTGCCTACCAGCAGAACATCATCGAAGAGGGCAACTGGAAGCTCGTCATGGAAAACAACCGTGAGTGCTACCACTGCGACGGCCACCCGGAGCTCGCCTGTTCCCTCTTTCCCACCTGGGGGCTGACGGAGGGCCTCATCCCACCGCATCTCGAAGAGGTGTGGGCTCGCAACAAGGAAGCGGAGGCTTCGCTCGAAGAACGTTGCCGGCGCTACGGCCTTCCCTATGAAGTCGTCGAGGAGCTCGACACCCGCGTGGCGGGCATCCGCATCTCGCGCGAGCCCCTCGATGGCGAGGGCGAATCGTTCTCGGCCGACGGACACAGGCTGTCCAAGAAGCTGCTCGGGGACTTGCGCGATTTCCGCCTCGGGCGCTGCTCCATGCACCTGCAGCCCAACAGCTGGTTCCATTTCCTCGGCGACCACGTCATCACGTTCGCCGTGTTCCCCATCAATGAGCACCAGACACTCGTGCGCACCACTTGGCTGGTGGCAGACGACGCCGTCGAAGGTGACGACTATGACCTCGAGAAGCTCACCCACACGTGGAAGCAGACCAACCTGCAGGACAAGGCGTTCGTTGAGCTTTGCCAGACCGGTGCGAACAGCCCGGCCTACGAACCCGGCCCCTACATGAAGAGCGAATACCAGGTCGAGGCATTCATCAATTGGTACGTGCAGCGCGTGCAGGAGCACTTGGCATGATCGAGAGCATGGCGCTCACCGCAGTTCCGGAGGCGCAGCGCATCAGCGGCCTGGAAATGCCGTGGAACAGGGTGCTGGGCAGCACCGAGGGGCCTGCCGGCGCCGCACGCGCCCTGGGTCCCTGGCACCCGCAGGAGTTCATGGCCGAGTGCGTCGAAACCGTTCCCGAGGCCGGCGGCATGATGACCTTCGTGTTCCGCCGCACCGACGGCGCTCCCCTGGCATTCCGGCCGGGCCAGTACCTCAACATCGCATTTCCGGTGAACGGCGAGGACCACGACCCGGTGGACCGCAGCTACTCGCTGTCCAGTTCGCCCACCCAACCGTGGACCTTCAGCGTCACTGTCAAGCGCGATCCCGCCGGTCTGGTCTCGCCGTGGGTGCACGAAAACGTCAGGCCCGGCACGGTGCTGGACATGCTCGGACCGGTCGGCGCCTTCCACCTGCCAGATGCCGACAGGCGGGCCCGCTACCTCCTGCTGGCCGCGGGCGCCGGCATCACCCCCATCATGTCCATGCTGCGAACCATCCATTCCCTGCCGGGACATGCCGACGTCGTGGTGCTCTACCACGGAGCCGAACCCCGGGGCTTCGCTTTCCACCAGGAGCTGGCCTACATCGCAGCCGTCGATTCGCGCGTCAAGGTCTTCTACTCGCTCGGAGACCGCAGCGCGCCCGGGGATTGGGAGGGTCTTTTCGGGCGCCTGAGCGCAGCAATGATCGATGAGGTGGCACCCGATGCCAACGGACGCCAGGTCTACGCCTGCGGCCCCGAGGGCTACCTGAACACAGCGACCGCGCTCCTGAACGAGGTCGGGGTCGACGACACCTCAATCCACATTGAGTTCTTCTCCGGCGACCGCCAGACGATCCTGGAGTACGAGGCCGAGATCGCGCTGGCCGGGGAAATCGCCGAAGAGATCGCCGAGGAAATCGCGGTCTCCGCCGAGGAGCACTACGCGGGCCAGCCCGCGGCGCTCGGACTCTACGAACCGGGCTACGACGCCGACGGAACCCTGGAAGCCGCGGGGCTGCCACTCGAAACGGCCGACCCGAGCTCTCCCTGCCCCGAAGCCCCCGGCGTCGAATCGGGCACGGTTCCGGAGGCCGGTTCCCCCGACGCCTCGACGTTCGACACCGTGGGCACCGGAAGCCTCACCCTGTCCTTCATGCGCACCGGCCTCAACGTGCGCATCAATCCCGAGGAACGGATCCTCGGCGCGGCCAAGCGGGCAGGGGTGAGGATTGGCGCGAACTGCCAGGAAGGCATGTGCGGCTCATGCAAGATCGTCAAGCTCTCCGGGGACGTGGAGATGAACCACCAGGGAGGGATCCGTGCACGGGAGATCGAAGCCGGCAAGTTCCTGCCGTGCTGCTCGACTGCGCGGACCGACCTGGTGATCGATGCATGACCAGGGCAGACCGCGCAGGTTTCGGCACTTGCACAACAACGCCCAAGGCAAACGGTGTTGCGATCAAAGGCTGGATGCGGGCGTCGCTAACCTGCGGTGTAACCCAATGAAGCGCTGACCTGCAGTCCGGCCCGCTTGAGCCCCTCAATCAGGCCGGGCATCGTTTCGGGGTCGAAGCGGAACGTCGGTCCGGAGATGCTGATGGCCCCGACAACGATGGCAAGATGGTTGCGCACCGGCACCGCCACGGAGTTGATGCCCAGCTCGAACTCCTCACGGGCCTGCGCATAGCCGTTCTTCGCAACCTGCAGGAGTTCCTTTTCCAGCGCCGCACGGGTTTGCAGGGTGTTGATCGTGCGCTGCGGAAGCCCGGTGAGCGTCAGGATCCGGCCCCGCTCGTCGGCGCCCAGGGCCGCGAGCAGGACCTTGCCGCTGGAGGTGGCATGCAGCGGGGTCAGGCTCCCGAGCCAGTCGTGGGTCGCCAGGTTGGAGGGGCCCATGGCCTGATCCACGTTCACCGCGTACGTCTCGCGCAAGACGGCGAGGTTGACCGTTTCCCGGTATTCCTCGGCGAGCGCCTCGATGACCGGGCGCGCCATTCCGACCAGCGAGAGCCTGCCCGGAATGGTGCTGGCCAGGCGCAGGATGGTGAAGCCGAGCTCGTACTTGCCGCGGTTGGTGTTTTGCTGGACCATGCCCCGGGCCAGCAGCGAACCGAGCAGCCTGGACGCCGTCGACTTGTGGATACCCAGTTCCTCCGCCACTTCCCCGACTCCGGAGCTACCGTGCCGGCCGAGGATTTCCAGGATCGCGAGGGCTCGGTCCACCGACTGGACACCACCGGGGGCAGCATCCTCGTCATCCGCATCCGGAACCGCTGGTTCTTCCTTTGCCATGGCTTCCATCCCTTCGAAGGTTCCTTACAGTAAGCTACACGGCGACCAGCCTATGCGCGGTCCGGCAACGCCCCTACTGGCCCGGCCTTTTCGGAAGACGTCCTGCATGCCCGCGCCGGCAGGACACGCCCGCCGGCCCGCGGCCATGCCTTCCCGGAGGACCGATGTCAGGCGATGCGGGTTCCCGACGCCAGCTTCCCGGCGGGGGTATGCAGCTTGCGCCGTCCCGCCACCAGAAGCCCGGCGGCCAACAGCAGCTGCAGGCCCAGGCCCAGCGGCCACAGCGGTGTCGCATTCGCGGGCGACGCCTCGGGACTCTTGACCCCGTTGATGCACGGGGTGAAAGTCATCTGCCCGGCCTGCGACATGCGCACGGTCTCGCTGATTCCGCCCATCGGCCCCATCGTGTCGAAGGACTGGCTGCTCGGGTCCGGTGCCGGACGCGGCGCCGCGTCGGCCACCACCACAAACGGGTTGGCCGCCAGCAGCCAGGTGATGCGCTCGGTGGCGTAGGTCGTCTGGGGGTAGAGCGCCGTCCCGCAGGTGTAGTTGTTCTCGTCCCACGCGACGGATCCGTCCCCGTTGGAGTACTCGTCGGGCCAGACTTGCTCGGAAACCATGACGTCGGTCTTGACCAGTTCCATGCTCAGGCCAAAGCCGATCAACGTTCCGAGGCCCAGCATGGCCACCAGGAGGTAGGAGATGAGCACCGCGAACAGGGTCCGGTTGGCCAGGGCCGAGACGCCGACCCCGATCGCGCAGACAACCGCCAGTTCCAGGGCCAGCATGCCCAGGAGCACGGGAACACCCGGCGGGTACACGTCCCCGTAGGTCATGGCCCAGCCGATCAGCGGAATCGTCACCACCAGGAATCCCAGGGAAGCGATCCATGCGGCAAGCCACTTGCCGATCAGCAATTGCCCCGGCGTGAGCAGGGTGTTTTGCAGGATGGCAAGGGTGCCGTTGGCCCTGTCGCCGGTGATGGAGTTCGAGCTCAGGGCCGGGGCAATGAGCATTCCGAAGAACAGGACAAACGCGACGACCAGCTCGAACATCACCTGGCCCGCGCCGAAGCCCTCGGACCCGACGCTGACCGCGGCCAGTGCCACGACGCCGGCGATCACCAGGAACCAGATCGCGAGCATGATGTACCAGCCGCGGCTCCTCACGCGCTGGAGGATCTCCAGCTTGAAGATCGTTCCGATCCCGGCAAGGTAGCCCAGGGTCGAGGTCGTTTCTGGCGGGCGCTGCGTGACGGGGGCGCTCATTGCGCTCCTTCCTCAAGGCTCAGGTAGGTCTCTTCAAGCAGTCCGGAGGACGGGGCGAAGGCGGTGACGGGAACACCCGCCGTGACAAGTGCGTTCAGCAGTGCCGCAGCCTCGGCTTCTCCGGCGAGCCGGGTTTTGGCGTTGCCGCGGGGCGAGTCGAGATCGTGTTGGTAGGAGGCCTCGACCTGGTTTTCCTCGAGGACCCTGCGCAGTGCCGGGACATCGAGGCTTGCGATGGTGTAGCCGCGGGTCTGTGCCCCGGCCTCGGCGAGGGTTTGGCTGCGCACGGTGTGCCCCTTGGAGATGAACACCGCGGCGTCCGCCATTTCATCAAGCTCCGCCAGCACGTGGGAGCTGATCACCACGGTCTTCCCGCCGTCGGCCAGCTGCCTGAGCAACAACCTCAGCTGGACCCGGGCTCCCGGGTCCAGGCCGCTGGCCGGCTCGTCAAGCAACAACACCGCGGGGTCGTTGATCAGTGCGCGGGCCAGCGAGAGCCTTTGCGCCTGGCCGCGCGAAAACACCCGGGCAGGGGTGTCGGCCAGGTCGCCAAGGCTTACCAGCTCAAGCAATTCCGCCGCACGCACCGCCGCGCGCTTCTTGTCCATGCCGTAGAGCGCCGCGACGGTGGTGAGGATTTCCCGGCCGGTCAGCGATTCCCAGACGCCCAGGGTGTCCGGCATCCAGCCGAGCACAGCGCGCACCGCGCGCGGGTTCGTCGCCGGATCGAGGCCGGCAACGGAGATCGAACCGCTGTCGGGGCGCAACAAGGAAGCGAGCATCAACAGGAGCGTGGTCTTGCCGGACCCGTTGGGGCCGATCAGCGCCGTGACCTCGCCGGGCTCCGCCCGGAAATCGATGTTCTCGACGGCCTTCACCGGTCCGAACGAGCGGGCCAGGCCGGTGGCGACAATGCCGCCCGCGCGGGTGTTTTTGCGTTCCAGCACCCCGCCGGGACTTGGGACTTCGGATTCCATGAGCTGCTACTTCCCCGATTCAAGACGCGAACATTGCCCCCAACCCTACGCACCGGGCCCAGTCACGTCCCGTTTGACGGGGTTCCGTTATCGAATTGACGTATTGGCTCCTTCCGGGTGCCGGACTGCCAAAAAGGTGACCCGCGCGACATTCGACCAAGCAATCAGACCAGCGAGCGGGTCGAATATGACCCATCGTGGTCATCTAATGCCGTGGCCGTGCGCCACAATGGCTAAAATGAATCCAACGCCGCCCCTGCGGCGTTCTTCCCAGATTTGAGAAACCCCCACCATGGAGTGTGCTGACGCATGAGCCTGATTGTCCAGAAATTCGGCGGATCGTCCGTTTCGGATGCCGAAGGCATCAAACGTGTTGCCCGTCGGATTATTGACACCAAGTCCGCCGGCCACGAAGTCGTCGTCGTCGTCTCCGCCATGGGTGACACCACCGATGAGCTGCTCGACCTTGCCAACCAGCTGACCGACGAGGCGCCGGCACGCGAAATGGACATGCTCCTTTCCGCCGGCGAACGCATTTCCATGGCCCTGCTGGCGATGGCCATCGACGGCCTGGGCGCCAAGGCCGCGTCGTTCACCGGCTCCCAGGCGGGTGTCATGACCGATTCCATCCACGGCAAGGCACGCGTCATCGAGGTTTCCCCGCAGCGCGTGCGCCGCGCCATCGACCGCGGCTACGTGGCGATTGTCGCCGGGTTCCAGGGCATGAGCAAGGAATCCAACGACGTGACCACCATGGGTCGCGGCGGATCCGACACCACGGCGGTGGCGCTGGCAGCGGCCCTGGGTGCCGACGTCTGCGAAATCTACACGGACGTCGATGGCATCTACACCGCAGATCCGCGCGTGGTCTCGACCGCCCGCAAGATCGACACGATTTCCAGCGAGGAAATGCTGGAAATGGCGGCCTCCGGCGCCAAGATCCTACACCTGCGCTGCGTTGAATATGCACGTCGCTTTGGGGTTCCATTGCATGTACGCTCATCCTTCAGCAGCAACGAAGGAACCTGGGTCCTTCCCAGCCCCGACGACCAAATCAAGATTCAAGAAGGAGAACCCTTGGAACAGCCCATCATCTCCGGTGTCGCCCACGACCGCTCCGAAGCCAAGGTCACCATTGTTGGCGTTCCGGACATTCCGGGCAAGGCGGCCCAGATTTTCGGTGTGATCGCCGGTGCCCATGCGAACATCGACATGATCGTGCAGAACGTCTCGACCTCCGGTTCGGGACGCACCGACATTTCCTTCACCCTTCCCATGGTCGACGGCAAGGACGTGCTGGATGCCCTGCGCGGCGCGCAGGAAGACATCGGCTTCGAGGACATCTCCTACAACGAGAACGTCGGCAAGCTGTCGCTGATCGGCGCCGGCATGCGCTCGAACCCGGGCGTTTCCTACACCTTCTTCGAGGCCCTGCACCAGGCCGGCGTGAACGTCGACATGATCTCCACCTCGGAAATCCGCATCTCGATCGTCACCGATGCCAACAAGCTGGACACCGCGGTTCGCGCCATCCACGCGGCATTCGACCTGGATTCCGATGACGAGGCAACCGTGTACGGCGGCACCGGCCGCTAGGCCAAACAGCATCGCCGCAGTGGTCGGCGGCTTGCGGACCGATGGTTCGCAGGCCGCCGACCACTGCATTTAAGGCTTTGGCTCCCGCCCGGCGATAATGGGAGGATGCAATCCCCCACCTTGGTCTGGCTGTCCGAAGAGCAGTGGCTGCCCTTGGCAACCGCCCACGCGGAATGTTCCAAGCGATTCGGGGAACCGTTCACCGCGCGGCGCATGAAGCGCGAGAAGCACCCCATCGAGGACTTCCTCTTCACCTACTACACGCAAAAACCCGGGCAGCTCTACCGCTGGCACCCGGGCCCCGGCGTGGTACTCGGCGGCGAGCGGGCGCGGGAGCGTGCCGACTGGAAGTTCTACCGCGAGGTGCTCCACGAGGGCAGCGGGGAGCGCGGCTACACCGTCGACGTCGAGTCGTTTGCCGAGGCGCGCCTCGAGGCGGTCCGGTTTGCGCGGATCATCCTTGCCGGCACCGTGCAACGCCCGGGGAACTTCGCCTGCTTCGGCCTGCACGAGTGGGCCATGGCCTACAAGTCGGAGCAGAACGGCATCCGGCACGAATACCTGCCGCTGCGCCTGGGCGCCGAGGGAACCGACGCGGTGGTCGAGGAACACAAGATCCGCTGCACGCACTTCGACGCATTCCGGTTCTACACCCCGGAGGCCGTGCCGCTGAACGACCTGCAGCCAACCCGCGAGACCCAGCGCAACCTGGAACAGCCCGGCTGCCTGCACGCCAACATGGACCTGTACAAGTGGGCGTACAAGCTCACCCCGGCGGTGCCGAGCGAGCTGGTGATGGACTGCTTCGAGCTTGCGTGGGACATCCGCACCATGGACATGAAGGCCTCCCCGTACGACCTCCTGGAATGGGGGCACGAGCCGATCCGCATCGAGACTCCAGCGGGCAAGGCCGAGTACGTGCGCCGGCAGAAGGACTTCGCGGACCGGGCGCAGGAATTGCGCGGCAGGTTGCTGGCCCTTGCCCAGGCGCTGCCGCTGGAACAGACTTAGCACACGGGCCCCAACGTCCCGGTTGACTAGGGAGAGCGAGAAACCAGAATGAGTCCCCGCATGCGGATCCCCGTAACGGCAACGCTGTTCGCGGCCGTGGTCCTGTTGGCCGGTTGCGGCGGCAACGGCGGGGGGCCAGGCCAGTCATCGGCCCCGCCGACCACGTCGCCGTCCGCCCCGGTCGCCACCGTCGATTTGGACGTCGTGGTCCGCGCCGACGGCAAGACGACCAGCGCCGAGTATTCCCTGCAGTGCGCGGGGGCGACGGCACTTGAAACCAGCAAGCACCCACGCGCGGCCGAGGCCTGCGAACTGCTGGCCAAGCACCCGCAGGTCCTGGACCCGGCACCCGCCAACCAGATGTGCACGGAGCAATACGGCGGCCCGGCCACCGCAAGCGTCACCGGGACCGTTGACGGCAAGGCCGTGGCCCGGGAGTTCGACCTGAAAAACGGCTGCGGCATTTCCGCGTGGGGCGACGCGCTGCCCCTGCTGGTGGAGCAGCCCACCGGAAACTGACATCCCGGGCCGCGGCACCGGCCGGAGGTTCTAGCCCTGGACCAGGTAGCGGTGCTCGGGCCGCCCGCGGCTGCCGTAGGTCAGCTCCAGGCGCAGCGAACCCGCCTGGACCAGGGTCGCCAGGTAGCGCTGGGCCGTGGCCCGGGAGATGCCCACTGCGGTGGCCACCTGCATGACGGTTGCCGGCTCGCCGGTGGCGGCCACCGCGGCAAGCACGGCCTGCTCGGTGGGGGTCGGCACGGCGGTTCCCGCGTCGTCCCCGGCCAGCAGCGTGCGCTGCGCCCGGTCGATCGCCCCCTGGTCCAGCACGGTCGCCGAGTCCAGTTGCCTGCGGTAGCGGGCGTATGAGCGCAGCCTTGCGGCCAGCAGCTTGGGGTCGAACGGCTTGACCAGGTAGCCCAGGGCGCCGCGCCGGATGGCTGTGCGCACGGCGTCGGCCTCGGTGGCCGCGGAGAGCACAAACGCGTCGACGTCCAAGGTGGCCAGCAGGTCCAGGCCCGAGCCCTGCGGCAGGTACACGTCCAGCAGCAACAGGTCGGGCTTTTCCTCGGCCACGACCCGTGGAACCATGCGGGCGTCGTGGACCGGCGTCAGGGCGGTGAACCCCGGGACCTCGTCCACGTAGCTGGCGTGCAGGGCGGCGACCCTGAAGTCGTCGTCAACCACCAGGACCCGCAGGTCGTTGGTCGGATTCATGGGGATCATGGCCTTTCGGGGGTCGCTGGTTCGTTGGTCGTTGGTTCGGTTGTGAGCACACCGGGCAGCCGGGCGGCGAACACCGCGCCGGCGGGCGGTGCTTCGTCAGTCTCGTCGCCGGGCATCTGCCGGTCGCCGTCGGCCGGGTGCGTTCGGCCCGGGTCGGCAATCCACACATCGCCGCCGTGGGTCCGGGCCAACCGGCGGATCAGCGGCAGGCCCACGCCGTGGCCGTGTTCCTGGTCCGGGTTGCCGGACCTGGAGCTCACGCCCTCGGCAAAGACGTCCATCCCGGCCGGCACCCCGGCCCCGGAATCGGCAACCGCGATGTGCAGGGTGTTTCCCTCGCCGAGCAGGTCGACCTCCACCCAGCGCGGGGCGGGGCCTTCCACCGCGGCACTCAGGGCGTTGTCGATGAGGTTGCCCAGCACCGCGATGGCGTCCTGGGCATCGTTGAGCCGCCCGTACAGCGCGCTTTCCTCGCCGACGCGCAGCACCACGCCGCGCTCGTGGGCGCTGACCCCCTTGGCGCCGAGGAACGCGCGCAGGTAGGTGTCGTCGATGGCCTCGAGGTTCTGCACGGGTTCGCGCACCGGGCCGGATTCGATCACCTCGCCCAGGTACTCCTGGGCCTCCGCGGTGTTGCCGTTGTGCAGCAGGCCGGAAATGGTGTGCAACCGGTTGGCGAATTCGTGGCGCTGGGCACGCAGGGCGCCCGCCATGGTTTCCACGGCGTCCAGCCGGGAACCGAGGGTTTCGATGGTGGTGACATCGCGCAGCAGCACCACCTTGCCCAGGTCGTGGTTTTCGCGGAGCACCGGATGCACGGTTGCCAC
The DNA here is from genome assembly GCF_042901625.1 of Paeniglutamicibacter sp. NPDC012692. Lineage (NCBI taxonomy): Bacteria > Bacillati > Actinomycetota > Actinomycetes > Micrococcales > Micrococcaceae > Paeniglutamicibacter > Paeniglutamicibacter sp. NPDC012692. Next base: position 273,947 of record NZ_JBIBDE010000003.1, on the reverse strand, counting down.
CAGCGCCGACTTGTCGGTTTCCAGGCGGAGCGTGACGGGCTCCCCCGCGTCGATGGCGCCGACCAACGCCGGCGGCAGCCCCGCCTCCGCGTAGGGCTGGCCCACGATGTCGGCCGACTCGTGGCGGTGCGGAAGGCCCAGCATGAGGCGGGCCGCCTTGTTCCGCACGCTGATGCGCCCGTCCCGGCCGATGCCGATCACCCCGTCCTCCACGCCGTAGAGCACGGCGTCCTGGTCGCGGAGCAGCTGCGCCATTTCCGCGGGCTCCAGTCCCAGGGTCTGGGCCTTGAGCCGGCGCACTGTCACCCGCCCGGCAACGATCGCCAGGGCGGCGGCAAGCGCCGCAAAGAGCAGGATCCAGGAGACGGAGGTCAGCAGCGCCCCGGTCAGCGAGTCGGTGACCACACCCACCGAGACCTGCCCGACGACCTGGTCGGAACCGGGGGCATAGACCGGGACCTTGGCCCGCACCGAGTCGCCCAGCGAGCCGCGTTCACGCAAGACCGCCTCGATGCCCCTCAGCGCCACCGGGTCGGTCGATGCAGGCTTGCCGATTTCATCGGGGTGCGGGTGGGCCAGCCGCAGCCCGCGGTCCTCGACGATCGACACGAAGTCGGCCCCGGCGCGGCCGCGCACGTCGTCGGCGAGTTGCTGCAGCGGCCCGGTGCGCAATTCCTCCAGGTCGAGGGTCTCCAGCGCCGAGTAGCGCGCCACCTCCTCGCGCACCTGCCCGGTGGCCGCGACGGAGCGGGCGATGGCCAGCGAGGCGATCTCCGCCCGCTCGAACACCCTGTTGTAGCTCACGATGATCGTCGCGACCGTGACCACCACGATCAGCAGGCCGAGCACCGCGAACTGCAGGGTCATGATGCGGGCGGCAAAACCGCGGCCTGGCTTTGTTGCTGGGGACATGCACCAAGTCTAGAACCTGCGGTGAGCTTTATGAGCAAAAAGGTTTTTAGGGGAAGAAGACCGCTTTGTGCGCACAACAGAACCAACGTGATCTGGCACACGTAGCGTTGTGGGTCACAGCCTGTCACCGTTCGCAGCACTGCACCCGGCACGGCTCCCACCCACACACCTCACCCCAAGGAGATCCCCCATGCTGGTAGCACTCGGGTTCCTGATGGTCGCCACGTTCATGGCGCTCATCATGACCAAGCGCATGACCCCGTTGCTGGCGCTGATCATCGTGCCCACCATCTTCGGCCTCTTCGCCGGGGCGGGCCTCGGCATCGGCGACATGGTGATGGACGCGGTGAAGTCGATGTCCGGAACCGCCGCGCTGCTCATGTTCGCCATCATGTACTTCGGCATCATGATCGACGTGGGACTCTTCGACAAGCTGGTCGACGGCATCCTGAAGCTGGTCGGCAACGACCCTGCCAAGGTCGTCATCGGCACCGCGCTGCTCACCGGCCTGATCTCCCTGGACGGCGACGGGTCGACCACGTTCATCGTGGTCACCGCCGCATTGCTGCCGATCTACCAGCGCCTGGGCATGAGCCCGGTGGTGCTGACCTGTGTGGCCGGCCTGACCAACGGCACGCTGAACATCGTCCCGTGGGGCGGCCCGACGGCCCGCGCCGCCGCCGCGTTGCACGTCGACGCCTCCGAGGTGTTCGTCCCGATGCTTCCGGCGCTGGGTGCCGGCCTGGTCGCGGTCTTCGCCTTCGCCTGGGCCATGGGCATCTCCGAACGCAAGCGCCTTCAGCGCGAGGATCCGCTGCGCTGGGGCACGGGCTCGACCCTGAACATCACCGGCGGCACTCCCAAGTCCCCGGCATCGCGCATCGCCAACGGCACCCCGACGGTTGGCGGCCGCGGCACCGCGCTGATGGAGCAGGTTGCGGTGCTGGGCGACGGCACCGAAACCGCCACCATGAACGGCACCGTGCTGGACCCGACCCGCGAGACCCTGCGCCCCAAGCTGTTCATCTTCAACCTGGCGATGACCGTTAGCATCATGGTGCTGCTGATCCTGGACCTGGTCCCGCTGTCCTACCTCTTTATGGTCGGCACCGCCGTGGCCCTGCTGGTGAACTTCCCGAAGATCTCCGACCAGGCCAAGATGATCGCCTCCCACGCATCCTCGGTCATCGCCGTGGTCTCCATGGTGCTGGCCGCCGCGGTGCTCACCGGTGTGCTCTCCGGAACCGGCATGGTCGAGGCCATGAGCGCCTGGCTGGTCGACGTCATCCCCGCCTCCATGGGCCCGCTGCTGGCGATCCTCACCGGGCTGATCTCCATCCCCGCAACGTTCTTCATGAGCAACGACGCCTTCTACTTCGGCATCCTGCCGGTGCTCACCGAGGCCGGCGCCCACTACGGCATCCCCGCCGTGGACATGGCCCGCGCCTCGATCACCGGCCAGCCGGTGCACATGCAGTCCCCGCTGGTCCCGGCCATCCTGCTGCTGGTTTCGCTGGCCAAGGTCGACCTGGGCGAGCACCACAAGAAGGTCCTCTGGCGAGCACTGATCGTTTCGCTGGTCATGCTCACCGTGGGCGTGGTGACCGGAGCCATCGGCATCGGCTAACCACCGCACCACGCATCAACGTTCGCCGCGCCTGCCTCCACGGCCGCCCGTTCCTTTTCTGGAACCGGGTGGCCGCGGATGCGGGCGCGGTTTCGTTGGGTGTGGCTTCGGCTAGGCGTACTGATCGGACACGTTGATCAATCGTGAAAAGGGCGGCAACTTCGCTGATCGGCCAACCATCATCGACGGCGAGGCGGGCGACCTTTGGCCGGTGGAGCGTTGTGAGAGCAGCGTTCGGGTGGGTCGTGAATTCCCTCGGAGACGGAAAGGGGCCAGCCGGATTCGGCCGGCCCCTTCAGGTCGAGCGTGCAGTTCAGTTGGTTCGACAAGCCTCTGACTGGATGATCTTGGCGAGGTCGCGGGGACTGCTCCACATGGGCCAATGGCCCGTCGGGAGGTCAATGACATCGAGGTTTTGAAGGTTCGCGACTTCGGTGAACATGGGATGGCCGGTTTGGGCCAGCTCCAACACCTGCGCACCAGGGATTGAGCAACAGACCAAGGTCGTCCGGACCTTGCGGCGGGCGTCGTCGGTGAGCTCGATGGGCTGGCGAAGCACGGGGCCGGGCTCAGGGACGGCCCGGGCCCGAAACCGCTCGAGAACCTCTGCGCTCAGGCCTTCGAGGCTCGCCTGCTGTGCAAGGACGTCGAAGGGCGGCAGCGGAAGCTCCTCCAACTCCTCCGGGAGGTCTGGGGCGAAGACAGTTCCCGTCGCCACAGGGCCGGAATCGACCCACACTACCCGGTGGACTAGCTCGGGGTATCGGTCCATGACGAGGCTGACGGGAGCGTTGGCCCCGCTGTGGGCGACGAGAATTGCAGGCTGATTACCGTGTTGAGTCATGACGCCCAGGATTGCTTCAGCCTGGGCGTCGAGGGTTTTAGTCGCACGCTCAGGATCGTGCGCGTCGAGACCGGGCAGTGTCATCGCGATGGCACGAGGGTGGTCGGTTTTCAGGTGTTCAAGAACTTCATCCCAGGCCCAAGCGCCCAGCCAGTGGCCGGCGATGAGAATGATGGTCGGACTGCTCGCAGTGGTTGTCATGCCACAACTCTCGCAGGCCCTACGGACAATGGTGTGTCACTATTTATGTCATGAATTTGCCTGGGTCTGAGCAGTGAAGCGAGCAGAACGGCTCCATGCCCTATCAGAGATGTTGCGCCGCAGCGGCGCGCGGGGAGTCTCCGCCGAACGGTTGGCGAGAGAGTTCGAGGTGTCCGTGCGGACCATCAAGAGAGACCTCGATGCGCTGGAGAACAGCGGCGCGCCCCTATGGTCGCGCCCAGGTCCGGGTGGTGGCTACGGATTGGCTGTCGGCGCGTCCCTGCCACCCGTCAGCCTGTCTCCGGCGCAGGCTGTGGCGCTCATGGCGGCTGTGTCAGCTGCGCCCGATGCCCCCTACGCCGATCTGGCAGCAGCCGGTGTCAAGAAGATCCTGGACGTCCTCGATCCCGGAACCCGAGCAAGAGCCGACGAGCTGGCCCTCCGTGTGTGGGTCAACGCGCTTCCCTCGTCCTCGCGCGCGACCAAGTCGGCGCTGGAGGAGGCGATGGCCGAGCAGCGCGTCATCCGCATTCGATACACCTCGAGAGACGGGACCACGACCACCCGTGACGTCGAGCCCGTGCTGTTCGCCTCCACGAACGGCCAGTGGTACTTGGTTGGATGGTGCCGGATGCGCGACGCAATACGATGGTTTACCGTTTCGCGCATCGAGCAGGCCACCGTAACCAAGACCGCCTGCAGCGGCCACACCATCCACGAAGTCGGAGAACCCCCAGCGAACGCCAGACCGGTACACGGTCGTGACGAGTGAGCCACTCAATCAACCTCTCCGGTCGGTACAGCTAGGTGCCGAGGGGCTCCGTCGGCACCGGAGGTTCAAACCACCGGGCCAGCTCGGCCGTCGCCCTGGCCAGGTCCTTCTCGGCATCCGAGCCCGCGGCGATGAGCACGAGTTCGGATTCGTCCCCGAAAGCCCACGGGCCGCCGGGGACGAGTTCGATGCCGGAGGAACTGAACTGCAGCACCGTGGCCCGGTCCGGTGCGGAGCCCAGGCGCACGATCCCCTTGGCCCGGACCAGCAGGGACGCGACGGCTTCCAGCGCGCGCACCAGCCCCGCGCGGTCGATCGGCGCGCGGCTGTGCAGCCGCGCGCTGCGGTGCAGGTTCTCCGCCGAGGGAAGGCCGGAATCCGGCGCCTCGCTGTTGGCCGCGTTGTTCCCGGCGCCGCCGAACCCGCGACCGGGCGCCAACGCACCGGCCAGGGCAACGTCGATTTCCTCCCAGCGCCCGGGGCCACGCCGGGTATGCAGCACGGGGACACCGGGATTGGCTCCTTCAAGCACCTCGCGGGCCGCGGCCGACTGCGTGGGGCTCGCAGCGTCGCCCTTGGTGAGCAGGACCAGGTCGGCCACCTTCAGCTGCGCCGTGACGGTGTCACCGACATAGCGATCCCCGGCGAGCCGGCCCAGCGCGCCGGCGTCGGCGCAGACCAGCACTCCCCCGGCACTGAACCCGGGATACCCCATCCAGCCGGCGAGCTTGCCCGGTTCACCCACGCCGCTGACCTCGACCACCACCGCGTCCAGGTCGTCCCGGCGCGCCAGCCGCGGCAGCAGCTCGCCGAGCCCGTCGCTCAGGCTGCAGCAGATGCACCCGTTGACCAGCTCGATGGTGTCCCCGTCCGCCGAGCGAATGAGCTTGGCGTCGATGTTGACCTCGCCGAAGTCGTTGACGACCACCGCGATCCGTTGGCCGGCCTGGGCGAGCAGGTCGTTGATGAGGGTGGTCTTGCCCGCCCCCAGGTAGCCGCCGACGATGGTCAGGGGTACCGGCATCAGTCCGCCGATGCCAGGGCGCCGCGCTTGGCATCCTGGTGGCGGCCGCCAAGCATGGTGCCGGCCACGCGGATCCCGCCGATCTCCTCCGGCGCCACCTCGTAGGGGTCTTGCTCGAGGATCGCCAGGTCCGCCCGTTTCCCGGCCTCGATCGACCCGACCTCGCCGTCCATTTTCAACATGTAGGCGGCGCCCAGGGTGACGGCGTGCAGCGCTTCCCCGACGGTGAGGCGTTCGTGCTCGCCCAGGATCCGCCCCGAGGGGGTCAACCTGGTGATGGCGTGCTTCATGGTCTTCAGCGGGCTCAGTTCGGTCACCGGGGCGTCGCAGTGCAGCGAGATCGGGACGCCGGCGTTGAGCGCCGAGCGGGTCGCATCCATCCGGGAGGCGCGGTCCCAGCCCAGGATCCTGTCGGCGTGCTGGTCGCCCCAGTACCAAAGGTGGTTGGAGAAGATGTTCGCGCAGGCGCCCAACGCGGCGGCGCGGCGGTACTGCGCCTGGGTGGTCAGCTGGGAGTGGGTCATGGTGTGCCGGTGGTCGGGCCGCGGGTACTTGGTGAGCACCGATTCAAGCGTGTCCAGGAAGAGCGCGCTGGCCTGGTCGCCGTTGCAGTGCACGTGGATGAGCAGCCCCGCCCGGTGGAAGGCGGCGAAGGCCGCCTCGAATTCCTCCGGCGTGGTGTTCCAGATGCCGTTGGGCTGGTCCCCCAGGTAGCCGGGGGCCAGCAACCGCGCGGTGAACCCCTGGATCGAGCCGTCCAGCATGAGCTTGACGTTCCCGAAGCGCAGCTTCGAGTGACCCAGCCGCTTCACCGCGGCCAGCGCCTCGGCCGTCGTCTCGGGAAGCGACCCGGTGCCCAGCCCCATGCCGAACTGGAAGACGTTCAGCCGGACCGGGAAGTCCTCGTCCACGGTGTCCGCGTACGCCGCCCGCCCCTCCTCGGTGAGCAGCCCCATGGAGCCGAGGTCGGTGATGGTGGTGACTCCCTGGTTCACCGCGTCCTGCGCAAAGTTCTTCAGGGTGCGCGGCGAGAGTGCGAGCAGCCCGCCGCCGAACAGCTCGTGGACCAGTCCCATGGCCGCGAACTCGCGCAGCTCGCCGTTCGGCGTGCCGTCGGCGTACTTTTCCACACCCTCGGTGGTCGTGGAGGCGTCGATCCCGGCCATGGCCAGCACCGCCGAATTCACGACCGCAACGTGGCCGTTGGCGTGGTTGACCTGGATCGGCCGGGTGGCGGTGACGGTGTCGAGTTCGCGGACCAGGATGCTGCTGTCGGGGAAGTAGATGTTGTCCATCCCCCATGCGCGCAGCGGTTCCAGCGGGTCCGCGAGTGCCGCCTCGGCCTCGCGCAGGCGTTCCAGGATGGCCTCGGTGCTGGTGCATCCGGGCCACGGGTTCCCGTCGGGGTCGGTGCGGTCGAAGTAGCCGACGTAGACCTGGCCGTCCCACATCCCGCCGGAGCCTGCATGGGCGTGCGCCTCGACGAACCCCGGAACGATCACCATGTCCGCGTAGCGTTCGTCGATCACGGTGTTCGGGTAGACGCCGAGTTCCTCGACGGTTCCGACGGCGCGGACGAGCCCGTCCCGCACGGCCACGGCCCGGGCCACGGGCCGCGAGGGGTCCATGGTCCGCACGATCCTGGCCGGGTAGATGACGGTTTGGCTGTTCATGGGCTCTCCTGGGTCGTCGTCAAGATTGGCGGGGTTTCCGCGCTGCCGTTCGGGTGCGGGCCGACACCCACACCTGAACGGTAGCGCGGAGGGGGCATGCTTAGCGCGCCGACGTGCTGAGCTCTTCCTCGGCATGTGGTGTTGCGGGGCGCGACCTGGCCGATTCCGGGGCCCTCTCCGTGCGCATGAACAACAGCGAGATGATGCACAGGCCCAGCACCACGATGCAGATGACCCACACCGCTTGGTAGGAGGCGATCGACGCGCCGCCGCCCGGCCCGATCGCTGACGCCAGGATGACGCCGAAGACCGCGCCGCCGACGGCGCCGCCCAGGGTCTTGAGCGAGTTGTAGATGCCGGCTGCGATTCCCGTCTGGTCCGCCGGGGACAGCTCGGCCACCAGCGACGGGAGGGCGCCCAGCAGCAGGCCGAATCCCAGGCCGGTGAGGCACTGGTAGGCCAGCACCATCGCAAAGACATCGTGGAAGAGCACCAGCAGCAGATTCGCGGTCGCCCCCATCGACACGCCCAGCAGCAGCACCCCCCGCATGCCGATTCCGCGGGCGACGTAGGCGAAGACGCCGGCTGCGATGCAGCTCATCAACGTGATTCCGGCGCTCAGGAGGGAGATCATGCCCGGCGCCAGGGCGAAGCCGAAGCCCACCACCTCCGGCTTTGCGGCCAGGAAGGTCGTGCCGATGGTCTGGGTTCCGAGCATCACCGTGCCGAAGAGGAAGGCCGTGAGGTACGGCGGCCACATCAGGCGCGAGCAGACCAGCTTGAGGTCGATGGCCGGGCAGGCGGTCCTGGATTCCCAGAACACCCAGGCCACGGTGATGGCCACGCAGAGCAGCAGGAGCAGGATCACCTGCGGGGAGGAAATCCCGTACGTCTTGATCCCGCTCAGGCCCAGCAGCAGCGTCACCATCGAGGCGCCGAGTCCCAGGAAGCCCACGTAGTCAACTGTCGAGGCGGACCTGACCGTCGATTCGGGGACCAGGAAGAAGACCACCAGCACGCAGAGCGCGGTGACGGCGGCCGGCACCAGCAGCACCATGGTGAAGTTCCAGTTCAGCCCGGCGATGACACCGGAGGCCAGCATGCCGACGATCACGCCGATGGTCAGGAAGGAAATCAGCAGGCCGACCGACTTGCGGGCGCCCTCCCCGGAGATGCGGTCGTGGACCATGGCGATTTCCAGCGGCAGCCACACCGAGAGCGGACCTGTGAGGATGCGCCCGATGAGCACCAACGCGTAGTTCTGCGAGAACGCCACGAAACAGACGCCGACCAGCACCGCGAGCACGGCGACCCTGAGCATCTTCCGGTGGCCGAAGATGTCGCCGAGCTTGGCCAGCACCGGGATGCAGACGGCCGAGGAAAGCGTCCACAGCGTCACGAACCAGGTGATGTCGGCATCGGTGATCTCCAGCCGCTTGGTCAGCGAACCGTACAGGGGGATGTAGAAGCCCTGGACGAATCCGCTGGTGAATTCCACGAAAATCAGGAATCCGACGATGGCGCTCATTTTCAGCGGGATTCCGGGGGCCACCCGTACGCTGGGGGCTGAAGTGCGAGGCATAGGTTTCTCCCTGGGGCTTTCCCACGTTGCTCGGGCACTGTGGGGGCGGATCGGGCCGCGGGACTCCCGAGGGGGTCGGCACCGGCCATGACGCCATGGTTGTCATTGGGTGGAAATTGCGTGTTCACATATGTCGCCGGCGCAAGGCACCCGCACGGGAAATCTCCCGCCCGCGGGCCGAGCGCCACCACACCGCCTCGGCGAGCACGCTTGGCGCGTGTTTCACCGGAAAACCGAGGTTTTGCATTTTGAGAACTGTACTCTCGTTTCACGTTTCCGCGTGGTGCAAGTCACTATGCCAGACCCGTCCATGTCCATCAAAGTACCAGTTTGCAGGCATTTTTCAGGGTCCAGGCGGGCGCGCCGTTCGCGTCACGCGGAGTCCCCGTTAACACCGCCGTCATGTGGGTGTGAAAAAATCGAGACTCGGGAAAGGGGCTAAAACGTGGAATTTTTGCTGTTGTTGGTTGGCCTGCTGTTCGGAACGGTGCTCGTCGCGGGTCTTGGCGAGCGAATACGGCTGCCCTACCCGATCTTGATGCTCGTGTTTTCCGCCGGGGCGGCGTTCCTGCCCTTCATTCCGGAAGTCCACATCAACCCCGAGCTCATCCTTCCGCTCTTCCTGCCGCCGCTGCTCTACGCGGCCGCCCAGCGAAGCTCCTGGTCGATCTTCCGCCTGCGCTGGCGTTCGCTGGTGCTGCTGGCGGTCCTGCTGGTGGTTGTGACAACCGTGGTGGCCGCCGGCGCGGCCTGGTTCATCGCCCCGGCGCTGAGCCTGCCGATGGCCATCGCGCTGGGCGCGATCGTTGCCCCGCCGGACCCGGTGGCCGTCGAGGCCATCGCCAGCAAGGTCAAGATGCGGCGCAGGCTCATCACCGTGCTGCAGACCGAGGGCCTGTTCAACGACGCGATGGCGATCGTGATCTTCCAGGCCGCGGTCTCCGCGGCCCTCAGCGGCGGCGAGGTCGGCTGGGAAGTCGTTCCGAAGTTCCTGATCGGAGCCGCGGGGGCCGTGGTGCTGGGCCTGGCCATGGCCTGGGTCGTCGGCACGCTCAACCGCTTCGTGCCCAACCTCGTGGCCCGTTCGGCCGCCACGCTCGTGGCACCCTACGCCGTCTACCTCCTGGCCGAAGAGGTCCACTTCTCGGGCGTCGTCGCGGTGGTTGTCACCGCCCTGGAACTGGGGCGCCGCGCTCGGCCACAGGACTCCGAGGAACGCCTGACCCGCACCGCTTTCTGGGAGGTCGTGGAGCTGCTGACCACCGGCGTCGCCTTCGGGTTGGTGGGCATCGAGATGCGTTACATCATCCAGGACGAGGGCCGGAACCTGTTCACGTTCATCCCCGGCATCGCGGCGATCTGCATCGCCGTCATCCTGGTGCGGTTCCTCTGGATGATGGCGATGTTCAAGATGGGCGGGACCGAACGCAAGAACCACACGCCGGGCTCGCTCAAGGAGGTCCTGGTCCTCACCTGGTGCGGCATGCGGGGGCTGGCGACGCTGGCCCTGGCGCTCGCGCTCCCGACCACGATGGCCAACGGCGAGCCGCTGGAAGGGCGCAACTTCGTGGTCGCCACGGCCGCCGCCGTGTTGGTCGCCACCCTGGTGGTCCCGGGACTGACGCTGCCGGCCCTGATGCGTGCGCTCAAGCTGCCCAACGACCACGCCGCGGAGGAACGCACCCAGCGCTCGCTGGCCCGCCGGGCGGAAAAGGTCGCGTTGGAAACCATGAAACGCTCCCAGGCCGCGGCCGCGCTGCCGCAGAAGCGCCGCGACGCGCTGGCCCGCCGCATGTCCTCGCTGCACACCATCCTGGAGGCCGACTTCGAGGAGGACCCGGAAAAGATGCTGCGCCTGAAGCAGGTGCTCACCATCATGGATGACGTGCAGCGCGAGGCGCTGGACGCGGCCCGCGAGGAAATGCTGAAGGCCCGCAACGAGCCGGGCAACGACCCCGAACTGGTGGACCGCGTGTTGCGCCGGCTGGACCTGCGCACCGTCACGCTGGACCACTGACGGAAAGCGGCGGATTGCTGGAGGAACCCGCCACGCGGCGGGTTCCCCACCCGCAATCGGCCGCGGGTGGCGGTCGCGGCATCCGGCCGCCTTTGCAAACATTGAACCAGGCCGCACTGTCGCGGTGACCCGACCACTGGAGGTCCGCCATGCCCAGCTACACCGCCCCGCCGTTCGATCCCGAACTAGACGCCGCCCTCGGCCTTGTCGCCAGGGCAGTCCCTTCCACCATCACTCCCGAGATGATCCCCCTCATGCGGCAGATGCCAGCCGACCCGACGCTCGATGACCAGGTCGCCGCCGTCGGGGCCGTGCATGAGGAACGCACCATCCCCGGCCACGACGGCGCCGAGATCGTCGTCTCGATCTACCGCCGTCCCGGCCAGGAAACCGCGGGCCCCGGGATTTACCACATCCACGGCGGCGGCATGGTGATCGGCAACCGCTTCTCCGGCGTGCAAGCCTTCCTCCCCTACGTCGCCAGCCACGGCGCCGTGATCGTGAGCGTCGAGTACCGGCTCGCCCCCGAGTTCCCCGACCCGGTGCCGGTCGAGGACTGCTACGCGGGCCTCGTCTGGACGGCCGAAAACGCCGCGGAGCTCGGCATCGACCCGGCCAGGATCGTCGTCGGCGGCGCATCCGCCGGCGGCGGCCTGTCTGCGGGCGTCACACTGCTGGCCCGCGACCGGCAGGGGCCTGCCCTGCGCGCCTCGCTGCTCATTTACCCGATGCTCGACGACCGCAACGACACCGTCTCCTCCCACCAGTTCCAGGGCATCGGCGTCTGGGACCGCACCAGCAACTTCACCGGGTGGAACGCACTCCTCGGCGACCGCCGGGGCACCGGCGACGTGTCGATCTACGCCGCCCCGGCGCGCGCCGAGGACCTCTCCGGCCTTCCCCCGACCTTCATCGACGTGGGCAGCGCGGAGGTGTTCCGCGACGAGTGCGTCGCCTACGCCTCGAACATCTGGGCCGTCGGCGGCAACGCCGAGCTGCATGTCTGGCCCGGCGGCTTCCATGGGTTCGACGGCTTCGCCCCGCAGGCCCAGGTCTCGCTCGCCATGGTCGACACCCGCAACCGCTGGCTCACCCGCATGCTCGAGGCCTGACACTCGCCCCGAACTCTTTTTGACGGCTGCCATATGCTCAACTGGATTTGACGGTCAGCAATTCGTCCCAGTGCGCGGTGGAACGCTGGGACATCATCTCCCGCTTCTTCGCCCACCGCGGCCCGGTTTTAAAACCCGCCAGGCCAAGGCCCGCCGCGCCGGCCCCATGGCATTGCCTGATCCGCTGGATCTGGACCGATTTCCTTTGCATCGTGCCGCTTCAAGAACGGATCGATCGTGGGCGGCGTCCTCACGGGACGTAGGCCGGTCACCACAATCCCGACCCTGGCGTACTTCATCCAATCCACGATCCGCGGCAGCAGCTCCATGGCCGCACGGGAGAGCAGCAAGGGGATCGGAAGTCGGACCCGACAGCGCATCGGTGACGGCGGGGCCATGGGGCCGGTTGGCATTGAAATGGCCCGTCATCGCCCGGGCCGTCAGCACTCGTGCCTGCCGGTTGGGCTGGTGCAACCGGGCCGAAGCCTGCTGGGCGCACCGCAACCATGCCGTCATATCGTGAGGGGTCAAGTTCACGGGACTTCCGACCAATCGCCGATAACGGCACATCTGACAACCCTCTACTCGGCACAGCCTGCAGAATTTTACGGTTAGCATCCGGAAGCGCTTCGATCAATCTCTCAACAACGAAACCTGGTTCGAGCAAGGTAACGTGATTCGACCTTGAATGCTCGTCATACGTTCGCCACTCACGATTCAGACAAGCCAAGTGCTGGAGAATGGTTGGTGAAACCCGTCAGTACGAACTACCACTGGCGCTTCCTGCAGGTGACAGGCTGAGGGGTGACAACGAACTTTGGTTTGCAGGGTGGCAGGAGCCTCCGCCTGACACACGTGCGTTTCGACTACGAGGCGTAGCCCGTCGACGGGTACTGGCAGGGCCTCCCGCCCGCGTGACGGAAAGCCTATGGTTGGAAACATGGGAGATGACGTGCGTGCAGACATTCGTGAGTTCCTGGGTTCCCGGCGTGCCAGGGTCACCCCGGAACTGGCGGGCCTGCCCGCGTACGGCGGCAACCGCCGCGTCCCCGGGCTGCGGCGCGAGGAAGTCGCAATGCTTGCCGGCGTCTCCGTCGACTACTACGTGCGCCTGGAACGCGGCAACCTGGCTGGCGCCTCGGAAAGCGTCCTGGATGCAATCGCCCGGACCCTTCGGCTCGACGAGGCCGAGCGCGAATACCTCTTCGAGCTGGCCCGCGCTGCAGGCCCGGCACGCAAGAAGCGCAGCCCCACATTGGTTGTGCGCCCCGAGGTGCAGCAGGTGCTCGACGCCATGACGGACGCCCCTGCCTGGGTGCGCAACGGCCGGCACGACATCCTGGCCGCCAACCGAATGGGCAGGGCCCTCTACCTTCCGGTGTTCGAGGACCCTCGCCGTCCCGTGAACACCACCCGGTTCACCTACCTCAACCCCGCGGCTCGCACGTTTTGGCGCGACTACGACCAGGTCGCCAACGACGCGGCGGCGATGCTGCGCCTCGAGGCAGGCCGCAACCCGCACGATCCGCAGTTGATCCGACTGGTCGGCGAGCTGTCGACGCAGAGCGAGCTCTTCAGGGAACGCTGGGCATCACGGGACGTCGTCTTCCACCGCAGCGGGCTCAAGCGGCTGCACCACCCCGTCGTCGGCGACCTCGACCTGAACTACCAGTCGATGGAACTGCCCAGCGAACCCGGTCTGGTCATGAACGTGTACACGGCGCCTGAGGGCTCTCCCACGGCCGACGCCCTGCGGATGCTGGCATCCTGGGCCGCCACCCATGACAATCCGGCCCTCGCCGACCCGTCGTTGGCCGGCCGCGGCCACAAACAGTAAGAAGTATCCGGCAAGAAAAGGTGCCCGGTGCCGATCCTGATGGATCGGCACCGGGCACTCGCGTGTGTACTGCGCGATGGGGTCAGCGTCCTGCGGGGTACTCGTCGTCGGTGAGCTTTTCGCCCCACACGGTTTCGGGTTCGTCGCCGTCTTCCGGCGCTTCCCACAGGGCCAGATGGCACATGAAGTTGTCTGCCGTGGCGCCGTGCCAGTGCCACTCCCCCGGCGGGGTGTAGACCGTGTCGCCGGGGTGCAGCTCGATCAGTTCCTCGCCCCGCGACTGCACGTAGCCCAGGCCCTCAGTGACGTGCAGCGTCTGGCCGACCGCATGCTTGTGCCACGCGGTGTGGGCGCCGGGGGTGAACCGCACTAGGTTGAGTCTGGTCAGGGAGGGCCGCTGGCCGGAGTAGTAGGCGTTGAAGTAGACGTCCCCGGTAAACCACTCACCGGGCCCCTTGACGGTGGGGGTCTTGGGTTGTTTCTGCGTGCTCATGGCTGTTCTCCAATGCTTGTTTTTTGCTTGCTTGTGTTTTGTCGGCTTGGGTTTCGTTTTCCCGCGCGTTCGGCGGGCAGGATGAGGGCCAGACAGGCCACCAGGCACAGCCCCAGCAAGACGCTTCCGACGGTCAGCGCCGCGGAAACCTGGCCGGAAAGCAGCGCTTCCGGTGTCTCGGCGGCGTCCACGGTGGTCGACGCGAGCACCAGAATGCCCAGCCCGAGCGACATCCCGACCTGGTGGAACGCGTTGACCAGGCCTGAGGCCGCGCCCGCGTCCCCTGCCGCGATGCCGGAAAGACCCGCGGAGGTCAGCGGCGCAAAGACCAAGCCCTGGCCGGCGCCGATGCAGATCATGGGCAGCGCCACCCCCAGCAGGTAGTCGGCGTCCGGCGCCACCCGGCTCAGCCAGGCCATGCCGGCCAGGGTCAGCACCACGCCGCCGATCAGCGGCACGGCCAGTCCCACGCGCCGGGTGATGCGCGGGATCAGCAGGGCCACGGCGAAGTTCACCACGGTCATGGGCAGGAACCCGGCTCCGGCCTGCAGCGGGGTGAAGCCCAGCACCTCCTGGAGGTACTGAGTGGTGAAGAAGAAGAACCCGATCATCGCGCCCATGTAGAGCATGCGTCCCAGGTAGCCGCCGGTGCGGGCCCGGCTGGCGAACAGGTGCAGGGGCATGATCGGCTGCGCGGTGCGCGATTCGTTGAGGACCAGCACCGCGATCAGCAGGACCCCGGCGGCCAGGGAGCCCAGGGTGGCCGGCGAGCGCCAGCCCGCCTGCGCCGCGTGGATGAACGCGAACACCAGGGCGCCCAGGCCCAGGGTGGCGCACAGCGCACCGATGAGGTCGAACCGGCCGCGGGCCCGCACGGACTCCGGCAGGTAGCGCGGAGCCAGCAGGATCATCGCCAGGCCGATCGGCACGTTGATGAAAAACCCGGCGCGCCAGGAGATCCACTGCGTGAACGCCCCGCCCACCAGCAGGCCCAGGCTTGCGCCGATCCCCGCCGTGGCCCCGTACAGCGCGATCGCGCGCGAGCGCTCGCGTCCGGCCGGGAAGCTGGCGGTGATCAGCGACAGGGAGGACGGCGCCACGATCGCGGCGCCGACCCCCTGCAGGGCGCGGGCGGCGATCATCCACCATCCCTCCTGCGCCAGACCGACCAGCAGGGAGGCGACGGAGAAGACGATGAGCCCGGCCACGAAGACCCGACGCCGGCCCAGCAGGTCTCCGGCACGCGCGCCGAGCAGCAGCAGTCCCCCGAACACCAGCGTGTAGGCGTCCTGCACCCAGGACAGCTGGACCGCGCCCAGCCCCAGGTCCGCCTTGATGCTCGGGAGCGCCGTGAAGATCACCGAGTTGTCCAGCAGGACCATGAAGTAGCTGAGCAGGATGATGGCCAGGATCGCTGTCGTGCGCGGCGGTGTGCTTGCTTCCGTCTCGAGGTCCTGCCGCTTTGTGTCCATCAGAAGGTCACGAGCACTTTCAGGGCCTCGCGATTGTTCATGGCCCGGTAGCCGGTAGGCACGCCGTCGATTCCCACGGATCGGTCAAAGACCCTGCCGGGGTTGATCTCGCCGTTGAGCACCTGTTGGATCGCGGGCTCCATGTACGCGCGCACCGGTGCGGGCCCGCCGGTCAGCGTGGCGTTCTTGCCGAACAGCGATCCGAACCCGACCGGGGCTTCCTCGTACTGCGGCACCCCCACGCGGGAGATCACGCCACCGGGCCGCACCACGCCATATGCCTGCTCGTAGGCGGGCATGTGCCCCACGGCCTCGAGCACCACGTGGCTGCCCTCGCCGCCGGTCAGCTCCATGACCTTGGCGATGCCCTCCTCCCCGCGCTCGGCGACCACGTCGGTGGCCCCGAACTCGATGCCCAGGTCCGTGCGGCTGGCGTGGCGGCCCATCAGGATGATGCGCTCGGCGCCGAGCTGCCGCGCGGCGAGGACGGCGGAGAGGCCCACGGCCCCGTCGCCGATCACCGTGACAGTCTTTCCCGCCGACACCCGGCCCATGTGGGCCGCGTGGTAGCCGGTCAGGTACACGTCGGAGAGCGTGAGCAGCGACGGAAGCAGCTCGCTGGACTCGTCGATCCCCGGCACCACCACCAGGCTGCCGTCGGCCTGCGGGATGCGGGCGAGTTCGGCCTGCAGTCCCCCGACCTCGGGGTTGCCGTAAAAGCCGCCGTGCAGGCAGGAAGTCTGGAAGCCCTCGCGGCAGAACACGCACGTGTTGTCCTGGAACGCGAAGGGGGCGATCACGAAGTCGCCCTTCTTCAGCGTCGAGACGGCGGATCCCGTTTCCTCGACGACGCCGATCATCTCGTGGCCCATCGGGCGCCCGGCCCCGGACTGCGGCATGGAATGGTACGGGTGGAGGTCCGATCCGCACACGCAGGAACGGACCGCGCGCACGATCGCGTCGGTCGGGTGCTTGATGACCGGGTCGGGCACGTTCTCGATGCGTACATCGCCCGCGCCGTACATGTAGGTGGCTTTCATGGAGGGGTCCTCGGATTCTGGGATCGGTCGGCCGCGGGCGGTTTTCCCCCGCGGCATTTCCCATTACATCCGTTTCCGTTCAAAGGAGGCAGTGCCTATCGGGACAGGTATTCGGAGAACCCCCTAGGTCCGGTGCGCTAGCCAGACCCCGGGAAACCGGTTAAGAATAAGCAAGCTGGTGAAGCTTGATCTCCCGCATCTCCCTCCGGGTCCTCGTGCCCGGACGATCCGATCGTTCAGGGACCATTTGCCAACGCCGCAAGCGGTTCGGGGCCGGAGTCCATGCGTTCAAGAACCTCGCAAAATTAGTGATGAGGTATGAGAAACGGGTTTTCCGACCACTCAAAGGACACCCAAAACCACCCCCGCAGGAACTGCGGATGTCCCCCCTGTCGCACCGCTCAGCGGCGATTTCAATCCTGCGGTTTTCCACGACGATTACCAGGATCCACTATGAGTGTCGATTGAAGACAAGGTCCGGCCAGATCCAGCGCCCCGTTTGATGGGTTTTCGGCTATGAGACTTTCAAGGATTGATGCTCGTCGGCCGTTTGGGCGGGCTCGTTCCATTGCGGGCTTTTGGCTTTGTCGATCTGCTCCATGGACAGCCCGTGTTCCAAAGCGGTCTGCACGATTGTGTCCAGTACCTCGGTTCGTTCCCGGAGGAGTACCCGCGCAGAGGCCACGTCTTCAGCTGCTGCTCGGATCAGGTCCAGCTGGTTCATCGTTCTTTTCCTTCAATGGTTGGATGTTCGGGACGTACGACATTGCATCTTCTGTAAGGTCGATGCCGTCGTCGGGAATGCAGTTGGCTTCGCCCCCACCGTGGTTCGATTTGCAGATCTTGGTAAGTGGCGGATGTCGCCTTCGATGCGTCCTGCCGTCTCGGAAACATCTATACGTTGACCGTGGCATAGTGCCACGGCGACCCCGAGGGTCTCTTGGAACAGTCGTCGCTCTGCCCCTCACGCTGACCGACCTAGCTCGATGTACGGCTCTCAACGCCCAGGCTTGGATGCGTTGACCAAGGGTTCCCAAATCACTAGAGACTCATTACTTGCCGGCGGTATCTTGCCCGCACACGAACCGGCTCCAGGGACTATGCCCGATCCGATTCATCCACGTTCACCGGGTTCAACTTCGGGCGTGCTCGGTGGCATCCTGGACTCGTTGAGGTACGTGCATCCACTATGAATTTCGCAGGGATATGATCAGTTCCCTCTTCCGATGCTTCGAGGACCCGGTGAGTCCAAACTCCTTGGCCCGCACCTTGATCTCGGGAACGGTCCAGTCCACGTAGCCTCTGGCTTCGCCACCTCGAATGGTCACAGCCCGGCGGCCACCACGGACCACCGCGTTGGCAATACGGTCCGACTTCTGCGTCGAGTTCCTCTCCTCCCGCAGCGTCTCGTAGAGCTCTTCGTCCTTGATCTGCGGATTGTCTTGCTCTGCCATCCGTGGTCCGGTGCCCTCCAACATTTGGGTTCTCCAATCAACCGGGTGGTGTAGCAAAGATGGCCCTGCACCAGCCATTCCAACCGCCTTTTGGACGAGACGAACGTATTCTCAGGTGAACGGCCTGCGTCCGATGGACCATTTGCCGTGGCATCAGTACTGTGCAGCACCGCCATCCCGAGTATCTCTTTCGTCCTGGATGTTTCGGGGTGCTTCCGGTCGCTCGGGGTCGATGGTGCTGTTTTGCCGTGAATCGGCAGCATCTGAGGGATGACGCTCACTGATATCGGTCTCCGGATCAAGCGACTCAGCCTTATTGGCTTGTTCCTGAGCCCGCGTTCGGGCGGCCTGTGCCTCTTCAGCTTGGTTGCGCGCCTCCTCACGGAGGCGCTCCGCGTCAACCTCGGCCTGCTGCGCTTCGGCTGTCGAACGCGCAGCGTTGGCTTCACGTTCTCGGGCGTTGAGTTCATCGGCGGCCGCCGACTGGCGGAGCTTCTCTGCTCGCTCGCGGTCCTTCGCATGCTTCCAGCGCCGGCCAAAGAAAAGTGCCAGGCCGAGAACCAGCAAAATGGCAACGATTACTACGACGGTCAAGGTTGTCTGGCCTGAATCCATGATCTTAGCCCTCTTTTGAATGGGAATAGCCGGGATGGGGAATCAGTAACGCGCGAAGCCAGAACGGCAACTACGCCTGCGGTTCGCACGCGGCCTTACACTTCAATTGGATGCCTCCGTGCAAGAACCACGGGCCCCTGACAATTACGTCGGTTGCCGAACAGTTCCCTACTTTCGCGCAATGATTCCTAATTCTTAGCCGCCACCGGGGCGACCAGCTCGGGTTGCTGCTAATTCGTTGCCAGTCGCGGCAACGGCTTGTTTTCCTTCATTGCAAAGAATGAAGGTTCCTCCTCGACACGAGAAGTTTCGGCGGGTGGGGCCACGACCTGCTACGGCGCAAACCCTGGCTCCAACCAGATTCTTGATTCCAGCCGCGGCGTCGGTGACCACACCTGCAGAAATCTTCTGGCTATGCGCTCCGGTGGCCCGACATCGATCGCATGATGAACATGACCGCGGAGATGATGAGGCACACAATGCCCACCCAGAGCAAGAACTGGAGGGACTGGACGAAGCCGCCAGTGAACAGCAGAATGACGGCCACAACAGCAATAATGATGGGCAGCATGACGAACACCTTTCTGGTGAATGCGTGAATTGTCGTCACCCACATGGTAGCTCCGTTGGCAGTAGGCATCCGTAGCAATTTCCCATTTTTGCAGGAATCACGTTCCTTGGGCTCGGACCCAATAGCGATTTTCCCAACTAGAATCCGGCACAAGAAGCGCAGGGCAGTCGGCCTCCTCCGTGGGCTATTGAATACCTTGTTTTCGTGTCACATCATGAGTAAGCGCAATACGAGCACCACCCGAAACGTCTTTCTTTCTCATAGGAATCCTCCGAGAACATGCCCATCAACGCTCCACATTTCACCACGACTAGACACGGCCCAAGCCCGCTATCGCCACCTCGAAACGACTACCCAAACTCCTTCGCCCAAATGCACGGAACCTATCCAACCTGCGATCTGTGCGCAACAGACGACTATCTGGTTTATGAGCGCGTCCGTGCGATCAGGAAGCCCACCGATGGCGGGCCGAGCTTGTGGGATGTCGACTGTTGGTGCGGCAAGTGCGAAACGTTCTACGGTTTCCGGACAACCCACCCACCAAGGTATCCCCACTGAGTCCTCGAGAGAACGAGCCCCCTCGGCGGCACAAGGCCGATCTATCACCCATAGACTCCCAATCCCACGCGTTCACCGCACGACCATCGTTCGCGATCGCCTGATGCTCCAAGGATCCATCGGCACGATTCCCATGCTCGAGGGAACCGGAGCCAAGCCGCTTCCAAAGAATCCGAACTCGCCAAGCGAAAGCAGGTACACGCCATGCGTACCTTTGGCATGGAGGAAGAGTTTTTCATCATCAGTCCGCTCACCGGGTTGCCCTGCGCACCGCCGGCCTCGGCACGGGCCGAGCTGCTGGCACTCACGGCGGGTGGCACCACCACCGTCGGCGAATTCCTCGCCTGCCAGGTGGAGAGCAACAGCCCGGTCTTCACAGACCGCACCGAGGCCCTCGCCACGGTGCGAAACTACCGGAAGGCCTTATCGCAAACGACGATCGATCTGGGCCTCCGGGTGGTTGCGCTGGGCACTCCCCCGCGCATCCCCGACGCCCCGGCCGTCGTGAGTTCAACCGACAGGTACCGTGCCATCACGTCTCTGTGCGAGGGAATCGCCACCGATCATTACCTCTCCGGCCTACACGTGCACGCGGGCATCGAAGACCAAGAATCCGGCGTCATCGCACTGAACGAGCTGCGCCGCTGGCTCCCGGTATTGACCGCCTGCGGGTCCAACTCGCCCTACTGGCGCGGAAGCGACTCCGGCTTCGCCTCCTGGAGAAACATCCACTACCGTCGCTGGGCCATCCAGGGCATCCCGCCCCACTTCATTGACCTGCCGGACTACCAACGGCGGATGCAGTTCATGCTCGACTCCGACGTCGTGCTGGATTCCGGGCACATCAGTTGGGGCGCGCGGCTCTCAACGAACTACCCCACCGTGGAGGTCCGGATAGCCGATGCCCAGATGAGTGCCTCAAACGCCGTCCTGCTCGCCCTGATCGTTAGGTCGCTGGTTGACACCAGCCTCAACGGAGCACCCCCGGCCGTCCCCCCGTTGTCGGATTCCTTAGACCTCGCCCAGTGGCAGGCGGCCAAGTTCGGGCTGCACGGCAACCACTTCGATCCCCTGGACGGGCGGAAAACCTCGGCGTTTAACATGCTGCGCAGTCTGATGGACTACATCCAGCACGCTTTGAAGCAGAACGGGGACTCCGACTACGTCTCCGAGGGCCTGACCCGGCTCATCCGCCAAGGAACTGGAGCCGACATCCAACGGAACCGCTTCCATTTGGGAGGATTCAACGCCGTGCTGGACGAAGCCGCGGCCGTCATCGCAAACTAGAAATCCACGCAGCTGATTTCGAGTCCTCCGGCCGCGCCAGCACCAACCGATTTGGGTATGGACAGCCTGCGAGACGAACTCAATCATGCCGTTTCCGGCGTCAATAACATTTGGTTCCTGCTCTTCAGCCGGCGGGCTGACTGCGGTGTAACGCCATTGTTCGAGTGCCGCGCCAACTCTCGCACGTGCGCCGAACAAAGAAACATTCGTCCTGATTTACGGAATTTTGTATCAAACTTCTCCGCATTTGGGAGAGTATTGGGACTATGCCGAAAATTCGAGTTTCCGAAGCAGCACGCTTTCTGGGGGTCAGCGACGACACCATACGCCGGTGGACGGAGAACGGGACCCTGGAACCACACAAGGACAGCTCCGGCCGGCTTGCCGTCGACGGGTTGGAACTGGCGCACCTTGCACGCAAGCAAGCCCAGCACCCGGACGACCCGGCGCAGGTGGTCTCCTCGGCCCGCAACCGCTTCGTCGGCCTGGTCACGGGCATCACCGCCGACACGGTCATGGCCCAGGTCGAGCTTCAGTGCGGCCCGTTCCGGGTCGTTTCGCTGATGAGCAGCGAAGCCGTCCGGGAGCTGGGTCTTGAACTCGGCTCCATCGCCACGGCCGTCGTCAAGGCAACCACCGTCATCATTGAAACCCCGCAGGGAAAGAGCATCGTATGAGAAACCTTCGCAAGAACATCGCGACCGCCGTCGCCGCAGGAGCCTTGATCGCCGGACTCGCAGGATGCTCGCCGGACACCACCGGAAGCCCGTCCCCGAGCGCTTCGGGATCAAGCGCATCGACCGGCCTGTCCGGATCGATCACCGTGTTCGCGGCGGCCTCGCTGAAGTCCACATTTACCGAGTTGGCAACCGACTTCGAAGCCAAGCACCCCGGCACCAAGGTCACGCTGAGCTTCGCCGGGTCCTCGGACCTGGTCACCCAAATCACCCAGGGCGCCCCGGCCGACGTCTTTGCCTCGGCCGACACGAAGAACATGACCAAGCTCGCCGACGCGAAACTGGTCGGCGGCACGCCGGTGGATTTCGCGACCAACGTCCTTGAAATCGCCGTTCCTCCATCCAACCCCGCCTCGATCGCTTCCTTCGCCGACCTGGCCAAGCCGGGCGTCAAGGTCGTCATTTGCGCCCCGCAGGTTCCCTGCGGCGCAGCGACAAAAACCGTCGAGGAAGCCTCGGGCACGGCGTTGAAGCCGGTCAGCGAGGAAGCCTCCGTCACCGACGTGCTGGGGAAGGTGACTTCCGGCGAGGCCGATGCCGGCCTGGTGTACGTCACCGACGTCAAGGGCGCCGGTGACAAGGTCAAGGGCATCGCCTTCCCGGAATCCGCAAAGGCCGTGAACACCTACCCGATCGCCACCGTCGAGACCAGCAAGAACAAGGAACTCGCCGCGGCCTTCATCGACACGGTGACGGGCAGCGAAGGAAAGAAGGTCCTGACCGATGCCGGATTCGGCACTCCGTAAGGGCCTTGTCCACCGACGTGGCGGCACCGGATACACCGCGGTGCCGCCATGGGTCTATGCCATCGCGACTGCGGGGGCCGTGTTTGTCATGCTCCCGCTCGTCGCGATGGTGGCCAAGGTCAACTGGTCCCAGTTCATCCCGCTGATCACCTCGGAGTCGTCGCTGACGGCGCTCGGGCTGAGCCTGCGCACCTCGGCGGCCAGCACCGCCCTGTGCATCGTCCTCGGCGTTCCGCTGGCGCTGGTGCTTGCCCGCGGGAACTTCCCGGGCCAGCGGCTGCTGCGCGCCTTCATCCTGCTGCCCCTGGTCCTGCCACCCGTGGTCGGAGGCATCGCGCTGCTCTACACCTTCGGCCGCCAGGGCCTGCTCGGCAAAAGCCTTGAACTGGCCGGAATCCAGATCGCCTTCTCCACCACGGCCGTCGTCATGGCCCAGACCTTCGTCGCGCTGCCCTTTCTTGTCGTGAGCCTCGAGGGCGCCCTGCGCACCGCGGGCAGCCAGTACGAGGCCGTCGCCGCGACCCTGGGCGCCCGCCCCACTACGGTCCTGCGCCGGGTGACGCTCCCGCTGGTCCTCCCCGGGCTAGCCTCCGGCGCCGTGCTCTCCTTCGCCCGCAGCCTGGGCGAGTTCGGGGCGACGCTGACCTTCGCGGGCAGCCTGCAGGGAGTCACCCGGACCCTGCCGCTGGAAATCTACCTCCAGCGCGAGTCCGATGCCGACGCCGCCGTGGCGCTGTCCCTGGTCCTGGTTGCGGTCGCGGCCGCGGTCGTCGGCCTTGCCTACCGCAGCCCGCGCAAGAACGTGGCATTCATGCAGGCGGCACCATGACCTTCCGGTTCGAAGCCACGCTCGAGGCCCGAAATTTCGATGTCTCGCTGGCACTCGGCCCCGGGGAGACCCTCGCGGTCCTGGGTCCCAACGGCGCTGGCAAATCCACGCTCCTGTCCATCATCGCCGGCCTGCTCCGCCCGGATTCCGGAAGGGCAGCCATCGGGGACCGAACCCTGTTCGACCTCGCCGCGCCAAAGCCGCACTGGGAACCCCCGCATTCCCGGGGAACCGCGCTCCTGGCACAGGAACCCCTCCTGTTCCCCCACCTCAGCGTCCTCGAAAACGTGGCATTCGGCCCGCGCAGCAAGGGCGAAACGCCAACTGAATCACGGAAAACGGCTTCCGGCTGGCTGGCCGCGACCAACACCGATTCCCTCGCAAAGCGGCGCCCCGGCGAGCTCTCCGGCGGCCAGGCCCAGCGGGTTGCCGTTGCCCGGGCCCTCGCCGCCGGGCCCGACCTGTTGCTCCTGGACGAGCCGATGGCGGCCCTGGACATCCACGCCGCCCCGCAGATGCGGCGGCTGCTCAAACGCGTGCTGGAAAACCGCAACGCCATCATCATCACCCACGACATCCTGGACGCCCTGATGCTCGCCGACCACGTGGTCGTCATGGAGAACGGCCACGTCACCGAGGCGGGCCCCACCCGGGAGGTCCTCAACCGGCCCCGCAGCCGGTTTGCCGCAGGGCTCGCCGGGCTGAACGTCATCCCGGGAACGGTCACCGCCGAGGGGCTCAGCACTCCCTACGGAGAGGTCTCGGGCACCAGCGAGGGACCGCTTGTCCACGGCGAATCGGCGACTGCCGCCTTCCCGCCGTCGGCGGTCTCCGTGTTCCTGTCTCCCCCGCACGGCAGCCCGCGAAACACCTTCGAGGCGACCATCACCGACCTCGAACCACACGGCCACCACATCCGTGTCCGGGCCGGCGACCTGTCTGCCGACATCACGCCGGCGGCCATGGCCGACCTCGCGCTCGAACCCGGAACCCGGGCATACTTCGTGGTCAAGGCCACCGCCGTCACCATCTACGCGGCCTGAACTGGGAGCCCTTCGAACGGGCACAGTGTGCCATTGATAAACCCCGGACGAGACGCCATGATCGAGAGATGGTCACGCTCGATTCCTGACCGGTCGCTGCGGTCGGCGGTTCCCGACGCAGCCTCAACAGGATCGAAAAGTGCTGGGCAATCCGGAGGAGAAGCAATGAGTGCGGCATCCAACAGTGAACGGATCGAAGGCGAACCCATGTCGCTCTGGGTTGCCACCGGCGGCTCCACCGAATACCCCGGCCTGCGCGGGGACGTGGAGGTGGACATCGCGGTGATCGGCGGCGGCATCGCCGGGCTGACCGCCGCACTGGCGCTGAAGCGGGCCGGCCAGACCGTGGCGGTGCTCGAGACCGCCCGGGTGGGAACCGGGGTCACCGGCCACACCACCGGCAAGGTCACCTCCCTGCAGCGCCTCGCCTACACGGAACTGCGCGACCACCACGGCACCGACACCGCCCGCGCCTACGGTCAGGCCAACGAGGCCGCGCTGCGCCATGTCGCGGACGTGGTGGCCACCGAAGGCATCGACTGCGACTTTCGCCGCGTCGCGAACTACACCTACGCCGAATCCGACGAAGCCCTTGCACGCGTGCGCGCCGAGGCCGACCTTGCCGCGGAACTCGGCCTTCCCGCCACGTTCACCACCGAGGTGCCGCTGCCGTTCCAGGTCAAGGGCGCCGTCCGCTTCGACGACCAGGCGCAGCTGCATGCGGTGAAGTACCTCCAGGGCCTCGCCCGGGCTGTCGACGGGGATGGCAGCTTCGTCTTTGAGAGGGCACACGCGCGGGGTATCCGGGAAGGCTCCCCCTGCATTGTCGACCTCGAGGACGGCAGCGTCCGGGCCCGCGATGTCATTGTCGCCACGAATGTCCCCTTCGGCGACCATGGCCTGTTCGACTGCCGGTCCCGTCCGCACCGTTCCTATCTGGTCGCGGGCCTCGTGGACACCCCTCCGCTGGATGCCACGTTCATCAGTGTCGACGAACCGATGCGCTCCATCCTGACGGTCGCCATTGACGGCAAGAGTTACGTGCTCGCCGGCGGCGAAGGCCACCCCGCCTCCGAGGCCGGCGACACCGCCGAGCGGTACCGCAGGCTGGCCGCCTTCGCCCGCGACCGACTCGGCGTTGAAGGGGTCGCCTACCGGTGGTCGACGCAGGACGGCATCCCTGTCGACGGCCTGCCCTACGTCGGGCGCATGTCCCCCGAGGCCAAGCACGTCTACGTGATCACGGGGCTGCGCAAATGGGGGCTGACCAACGGAACCGCCGCGGCCCTGATCCTTGCGGACACCCTCTCCGGCCGGGAAAACCCGTGGGCCGCGGTGTTCGACAGCAACCGCACAACCCCGGCAGCCAACGCGAATCAGCCGGTTGAGGAGAGTACCGAGGCCGTCTCGGCAACCCCCGAGCGCGTGGATTTGGCCCCCGGCGACGGTGCCGTCATCGGGGTCGACGGCGATAGCACCGCCGTTTACAAGGACGAGGAAGGAAACGTCCACGCCGTCTCGGCAGTTTGCACGCACCTTGGCTGCATCGTGGATTTCAACCCCGCCGACGTCACGTGGGACTGCCCCTGCCATGGCTCCCGCTTCGCCATCGACGGCAGTGTCATCCAGGGCCCGGCCGTCATCGCCCTCCCGCCCAGGCCGGTACCTTGAGCTGGCGTTGCTGACCGGTCCGTGCTCGTAGACCAAGCCCGTGATTAGGCAGGGCCGGAACCGTATCCGTCGATCGGGCGAGTTCGGCTTTCCTTGGGAGACACGTCCTAGTTTTTCCCGCCGTCCAGCGGCGAATACACGCGCAGCTTCCCGCGCTGCACGCTGAACTCCGCCGTCCTGACACCCGTCCGCGGTTCACCGTCCACGGCCAGGACAAGTGGTTCGCCAACCGCCTCGATGCGGAGCCGGGACGCCTCGCTCAGGTGCGTGACCTTGGTGGAGGCAATGGTGCCCGTGAGTACGGCCCACAGCAGTCGGAGCCGGGCGAAGGGATCATCGGCGGTGACGATGCGGATGTCCAGCACCCCGTCGTCGAGTACCGGCCGCGCGAGGGGAGCCATATCCCGCGGGTAGTAACGACCCCGGCCCAGATACAGAATCCACAGCTTGTGCCGCACTCCGTCGATTGTCAGGGTTGTGGGCGAATCCAGGGCGAAGGTGCGCAGGCCCGCCACCAGTCCGGCCAAAGGTTTCCCCAACGCCGGCTGGAGCCGTTCGCGGCGCCGGACCAGGTTGGGATAGACCCCGATGCTTGCCGTGTTGAGCATGGTGAGTTCGAGTGTTTCGCCGGCACCCACGATGCCGCGCCCCACCGAGATGAGCCCAAGATCCGAGGAGACAGCTGACCCCGCCGAGGTCGCCGCCGCGGCATCCGCGAGGGTGGCCACACCGGCGTCGCGGGCGAAGTGGTTCAGCGTGCCACCAGGCAGGACCAACAGTGGCAGGGACTGTCCGACGGCGGCCGCGGCGGCGGTCCCCACGGTGCCGTCGCCTCCCCATACCCCCAGGGCCCTGGTTCCGGGCCGGACGGCGGCCTCCTGGATCTCGGCGGCGATGTCGCCGCCCTCCGCGATTTCGAAAATATGCGCCTTGGGGAAGGTTTCCCGAAGCAGCTCAACGGTCTCCGGCAAGTAGGAGCCGCCCAGTGCGTTGACTGCGATGCTCAGCCCCTCGCCGCCGTTGATGGCGGGCGCTTCGGCCGCCGTGCGGCAGGTGGGCGGGGCCGCCTGCCGCTCCGGCCACCAATGTCGCGTCAGCAATGCCGCTCCGACGCCGATAGCGGAGCCGAACAACACGTCCGAGGGCCAATGGGCCCCCGTATGGACCCTGGAATAGGCCACTCCCGCAGCGACCGGGACAAGTGCGACGCCAAGGGCCGGCGACACCATCCCGACACCCAGGGTGAAGGCCGCCGCAGAGGCCGAATGCCCCGAAGGCAAGGAGGAGCTGGTGGGCTGCGGATGCACAAAGCGGAAGATCGGAAGATCCCCGGGCACTGGCCGCGCCCGAGGGAGCAGGGTCTTGAAGACCAGGTTGGTGACGGCCGAGGCGGCTCCGAGCGCCAGAAGCCCGTGCACGGCGGCCCGGCGTGGATCGCCGCGAACCATGGCGAATCCGCCGGCGATGGCGAACCAGAGCTTGCCTTTGGTGGCCGCCGCGGAGAGGGCGCTGAAGAACGCATCCTGCGGACCGGACGGCTGCCGCGAGACGGCACGGACAAGGAAACGGTCGAATGTTGCCACCCGGCCCGGCCCCTTACGCAGCATGCCTTGCATTCACCCACCGTAGGGCAATTGTCCTGTTTGCGTCTGCACTGAGGTCGATGTTTCCTTCGACATCATCGCGCCGTCGGTCGTTGCGAGGAATTGGCGGCACGCGTCCGCGTCCATCCTGAAACGGACGCACTGTGGGCATTGACCCACCTGGCGGTGGCGACAGAACCCGCCGAGCTCGGCGCGTTGGCTAAGGCGATTGCAGTTTGCGGCAGACTCCCAACGAATAATTCACATCGTCGGAGCCTTCCTATGGCGCGTTTGGCTATTTGACTGCCAATTGCTTGCTCGTAGAATAACTGGTCGTTGCGAAGCCGGGTTTTGACGCACGTACCCGGACCGAAATTTTCTTGTAGCGGTCAAATTTGCTGGGCTTGTACGTCGATTTGGTGCTACCAGCAATGGTCTTGCCGTTGCGCAGCCACTGGTATTTCAGCGTTGAGCCGGTTGTCCAACCACTCGTTTTTGCCGTGACCTTGCTGCCGACCTTGCTGGTGCCAGTGATCGCGACTTTTCCGCGAGTCATGATCCCGGTGGCAACAGTTGCGCTGGCAGAGGTCTTGGTAGTTGTCGTGAAACCAGGTTTGGTCGAGGTGACCCTTACCGACACCTTTTTACCTCGGTCGGCGGCTACGAGGGCATAGGTTGGTTTAGTGGCGCTTGTGATTGCTTTGCCGTCGCGCAGCCACTGGTATTTCAGCGTTGAGCCGGATGTCCAACCACTCGTTTTTGCCGTGACCTTGCTGCCGACCTTGCTGGTGCCAGTGATCGCGACTTTCCCGGTGTTCATGTTCCCGGTGGCAACAGTTGCGCTGGCAGAGGTCTTGGTTGCTGCATTGAAACCAGGTTTGGTCGAGGTGACCCTTACCGACACCTTTTTACCTTGTTCACCAGCTACGAGGGCAAAAGTTGATCCTGTGGCGCCCGTGATCTCTTTGCCGTCGCGTAGCCATTGGTAAGTGAGCTTGGAATCCGAAATCCAACCGCTGGGTTTGGCAACCAAAGTCTTTCCCACAGCGAAGGTGCCATCCAACGTGAGCTGGCCGGCGGATTGACTGCCAAGGACAGGTACAACTCCGGCAGAAACTGCCGTGGGTATTGTGGCCATGCTATGCCAATGCGCGAACACCTGAACCGTGATCGTTGTGCCAGCGTCGGCTGGAACTACCTCGTAGTCAGGAAAGACCTCCATGTCGATCGGCGTCCCATTGCGAAGCCATTGATAGGTGTGAGTATCAGGCGCTCCTGACCACGTTCCCGGATCGGCTGTGAGTGTTTTTCCGACGGCAGCCGTTCCGCTGATGTTTGGAAGACTTTGGTGAAGTGTGCCAGGAGCCATGATTGAAGTTACTTCCGGTTCACTCGCGGCAAGATAGCCCGTAGGCAGCCGGAAACTCAGCCAGGCCCGGACTTGTTTCCCTGCACTTGCAGGAAACGGAAGGTAGTCCCCGTTGGCTAAACGATGTTGCTCGCCGCTATAGCTCATACGAATTTCGCTCCACGGCAGTGCGAAGGGGAGCTCTGGGTTTGGGGTGAAAGTTGCCTTGAGTGGTTTGCCCACAGTCGGCTGTGAATCAAAAGTCATTTTGCCCAGATCAACCTCGACCCCCTGCAAATAACCACTGTATTCACGGCGAACAAGCGTGTGCCCATCCGGCCAGGTCGCTGTCGCGGTTAACTCCAGATTCCCTCCGTACCAAGAGGCAGGGGCGAATATCTCGGGGCCTTTTCCGACGTCAATAAAATCCCTGTAAATTTCACGGCGCCAAGCGAGCTCAACCTTCGCGCCGGGTGCGTTGATTGATCCTGTGAAGGTCCGTCCAACAATGCGTTCGCCGGTGATGGTGGGGACATTGTCGATTGGATGCTCAGGGTCATCGACCTTGAAGTGGGGCAGCCCTACGGAAACGTGGTTTCCCTTGGCATCCTCGAGGACAAGGCTGGTATTGCGGTCGTAATCCCCATAGGGGGCATCTTCCAGGACGCGAAACTGGACCTGGAAGCTTGTTACACCGTCGTCATCTGTAGACAGGCTGCCGGGGACTATCTGGCCATCATGCAACTCTTTGGTGGTTTCATAGGACCAAGCGAAGCTCTGAAACGGAGCCAACCACCTGATGTACCGCTGATCCGGGATCGGGTTCTCATCCCGGAATCTAACCGTGTATGTTCCGGTTTCGCCAGGCTTGAGGACGGTCTTATCGAGGGTGAGGTCAACAAGTTCCGGGGCTTCATTGTCATCAACCGACAGGTTTGAGGCGTTGGACGGAACCGCCGGAATGAACAGGAGCCCGATGACCAGGAGGATGCCCAAGAATCGCCGGAAAACTGTTCGCATGTTTGATCCATCTGTCGGAGCGTAAATGACGCGGAGTGAGTGTTTCCAAAATTATATCTTGGGGCCCGAGATGAATAGTCAGAATCCCGTGTTTCCCGTCATTCCATAAACAACTCCATAAACAAACTGCGTCAAATGGTCGGGACCGATCGGGTTCAGTGCTGTTTGGGACCGCTCTCAGGAAGTCGGCCTACTCAGGTGTGTCGTTGCGCCGGAGTCCCGGTGCCGTCCACGGCAGGTCCTCTCTAATACGCCATATCGTGGCACTGTCGGCGGGCGTGGGCGATGCCCACCAACCGTGAATTGCGACACCGCGCAATCGATCCCAGCCAACGCTTCGGATCAACGCGAATCCAGATCCGCTCATGCGGTTAGTTCTTGGGAAACTGCAAGATCATCGAACACCCGGCAAAGAAAAGTTCGGTTCGGAACCCTCGAACTGTCGAGGATTTCGAACCGAACGAATCCATCTGGCCCTGCGCCCGCCAACCACGAAGCAGGCAAACCACATGCCGAAGACTAGTTGGTGAACTCCGTCAGCACGATCTTGCCGCCGGCATGCCCCGTCATGCTTTCGCCGAATGCCGCAGCTGCTTCCTGCATCGGGTACCTGGAGACGACATTGATCTTGAGCTTGCCGTCATCCACCAGCGCACTGAGTCGGTCCAGCGCCTTCCCGTCGGGGCGAACCCAGATGAAGTGGCCGCCGTGGCCCGTGACCGACCCATCGGCGATGGAGGCATGCGAACCGGATTCCTTGAGCACGGCAAGGGTGGCTTCAAGCGCCCCTCCGTGGAAGTCCGCAACGGCATCGACGCCCTCGGGTGCCAGGGCACGAACGCGCTCGACCAATCCCTCGCCGTAGGTCACCGGTTCGGCGCCGAGCGCGGCCAGGGTTTCGTGGTTCTTCTCGGAACCCGTCGCCAGGACGCGCACCCCTGCAACCACGCCGATCTGGATGGCCGCCTGGCCCACGCCGCCGGATCCGTTGTGGATCAGCAGGGTCTGGCCCGGCTCAAGATCCAAGGCATCCAGGGCGCGCTGGGCGGTGCCGCCGGTCAGCGGAAGCGCTGCGGCTTCCTCCCAGGACAGGGATTCAGGCTTGTGCGCAACAGTGGAGGCGGGCAGCACCATGTACTCGGCGAACGAGCCGAAGTGCACGCTGTCGCGGCGGCCGTAGGCGTAGACCTCGTCGCCAACCTTGAACTCCGGGGTGTCGAAGCCGACAGCCTCGACGACGCCGGCAACGTCCCATCCCGGGATGACCGGGAAGGTGACGTCCATGATCTGGTCGAGGTATCCGCCCATGACCTTCCAGTCCACCGGGTTCACGCCCGCGGCCTTGACTCGGATCAGCACGCTGCCGGGCCCGACCTTGGGACGGGGAAGCTCGAGCTGCTCCAGCTTCTCGACGCCTCCGTAGCTCGCGTAGGCCATGGCTTTCATCGTCTGTTCACTCATCGTGGCGACCTCTTTCGGGGTGGGAAATTGGGGGCGGAGCATTGGCAGCTCCATTTGTACCAACCAGTACAGAACCCAAATTATTCGCGAGTGAGACCTATTCCACAGCGTCCAGGTAGTACCAGCGTCCGCCCTCGCGCACGAATTCGCTGACCTCGTGCTGGTACTCGCGCTGACCAAGCAGCCCGTAGCGGGCGCGGAACTCCACGACGCCGGTCTGGTCGAAGGGGCCGCCGGCCTCGGTGCGAACGATTTCCAGGTTCTTCCACACGATCGCCTCGTCAAGATCGAGCTCGGCGGGGCGGGTGCTCGAATGCCAGGTCGCAAGCAGGTAATCCGGAAGCATCAGGGCGAAGGCGCTGTAGCGCGAACGCATCAGCTCAACTGCGGTCGCGGGCCACGCCGGCGCCTGCGGATCCGAATAACCGAGGTGATATCGACCACAGCAGGAACCGTAGATTTCACCCGAATTGCATGGGCAGCGTTCATCTTTATCCATTTAAACAGCTTATGCGCACACCGATCCGCAGATACCCGCCGGTAGCTATCACGGGGAAACATCACGCCGCCAACTGCCCGAATCAGCGGACCCAAGGCTTGCCGGTAGACTTAGTGAGCAAGCTCGCGGAGCGCCGACACCTTGGCGTGAGACGGCATCTCCGCAGCGTCAAACCACCCTTCGCGCACAGGAGAACCCGGATGCCCCGGATCGTTGTTGATGTTATGCCCAAGCCCGAGATTCTTGACCCGCAGGGCAAGGCCATCGTCGGAGCACTGCCCCGTCTTGGCTTCACCGCCTTTAGCGAAGTCCGTCAGGGCAAGCGGTTCGAACTGACCGTCGACGGCGAGGTGACCGAGGAAATCTTGGCACAGGCCCGCACCGCGGCCGAAACCCTCCTCTCGAACCCGGTCATCGAAGACGTAGTCAACGTCGAGGTTGTCGCAGACTAATGAGTGCAACCGAACTCCCCTTGATCGGCGACTACTCGACGCCGAGCACCGAGCTGAATGGCGCCCGCATCGGCGTCATCACGTTCCCTGGAACCCTTGATGACCGCGACGCAGCTCGCGCCATCCGGTTGACCGGGGCCGAGGCAGTGTCCCTGTGGCACGCCGACCACGACCTGCAGAACGTCGACGCAGTCGTCATCCCGGGTGGCTTCTCCTACGGCGACTACCTGCGCGCCGGCGCCATCGCCCGCTTCGCACCGATGATGAGCAACATCATCGACGCCGCGAACTCCGATGCCAAGCTGCCCGTTCTGGGCATTTGCAACGGCTTCCAGATCCTGACCGAATCGCACCTGCTGCCGGGCTCCATGGTGAAGAACGACCACCTGAAGTTCCTCTGCCGCGACCAGGTCCTGCGCGTGGAAAACAACACCACCGCCTGGACCAACCAGTACGCCAAGGGTGAGGAAATCACCATCGTGCTGAAGAACCAGGACGGCCAGTACGTCGCCGACGAGAAGACCCTCGACGCCCTCGAGGCCGAGGGCCGCGTGGCCTTCAGCTACGTCGGCTGGAACCCGAACGGTTCCCGCCGCAACATCGCCGGCATCACCAATGCCGCGGGCAACGTGGTGGGCCTCATGCCGCACCCGGAGCACGCAGTGGAGGCCGGATTCGGCCCCGACCACACCGGAACCGACGGACTTGGGTTCTTCACCTCCGTCCTGACCCACCTTGTTGGAGGCCAGAAGTGAGCGTCGAAGAGCAGAAGAAGTTCAACATGGACACCGTGGCCAACGCCGCCGCGACCCCTGACACCGAACTTCCGTGGGCCGAGCTCGGCCTGAAGCAGAACGAATTCGAAGAGGTCGTCAAGGTCCTGGGCCGCCGCCCGACCGCCGCCGAACTCGCCATGTACTCGGTCATGTGGTCCGAGCACTGCTCCTACAAGTCCTCGAAGAACCACCTGCGCCAGTTCGGCGACAAGGTGACCGAGGAAATGAAGAAGGACATGCTCGTTGGCATCGGCGAAAACGCCGGCGTGACCAACCTGGGCGACGGCTGGGCCGTCACCTTCAAGATCGAATCGCACAACTCCCCGACGATGATCGAGCCGTACCAGGGTGCGGCCACCGGCATCGGCGGCATCGTGCGCGACATCATCTCCATGGGCGCCCGCCCGGTAGCCGTGATGGACCCGTTGCGCTTCGGCGCGATCGACCACCCGGACACCGCGCGCGTCATCCACGGTGCCGTTGCCGGCATCGGCGGCTACGGCAACTCGTTGGGCCTGCCGAACATCGGCGGCGAAATGGTCTTCGACTCCGTCTACCAGGGCAACCCGCTGGTGAACGCGCTTGCAGTGGGCGTCATGCGCCACGAGGACATCCGCCTGGCCAACGCGTCGGGCAAGGGCAACAAGGTCGTGCTCTTCGGCGCACGCACCGGCGGCGACGGCATCGGCGGCGCCTCCATCCTGTCCTCGGAGACCTTCGACGACACCAAGCCTTCCAAGCGCCCGGCCGTCCAGGTGGGCGACCCGTTCGCGGAGAAGGTGCTCATCGAGTGCTGCCTCGAGCTGTTCAAGGGTTCCCTCGTCGAGGGCATCCAGGACCTCGGCGCCGCCGGCATCTCCTGCGCCACCTCGGAGCTTGCCTCCAACGGCGACGGCGGCATGGAGGTCGAACTGACCTCCGTCCTGCTGCGCGATCCCTCGCTGACCCCGGGCGAGATCCTGATGTCCGAGTCCCAGGAACGCATGATGGCCGTTGTCTCCCCGGAGAACATCGAAGCCTTCGAGGCGACCATGGACAAGTGGGCCGTGGAGTACTCCTGGCTGGGCGAGGTCACCGACACCGGCCGCCTGATCATCAAGTGGGACGGCGAAGTCATTGTCGACGTCGACCCGCGCACCGTGGCACACGACGGACCGCTCTACGACCGTCCGTACGCCCGCCCGGAATGGCAGGACGCCCTGCAGGCCGACACCTTCAAGTCCTCGGAGGCCGGCGCCAACCTGCCGACCACCGGCGACGAGCTGAAGGCCGCCCTGGTCGAGCTGATGGCCTCCCCGAACATGTGCGACAAGTCCTGGATCACCAACCAGTACGACCGCTACGTGGGCGGCAACACCGCGCTGGCCGCCCCGGACGACGCCGGCGTGATCCGCGTTGACGAGAAGACCGGCCTGGGCGTGGCCCTGGCCACCGACGCCAACGGCCGCTACACCTTCCTGGATCCGTACCACGGCGCGCAGCTGGCCCTCTCCGAGGCCTACCGCAACGTCGCCACCTCCGGCGCCGTGCCGATGGCCGTCTCCGACTGCCTGAACTTCGGCTCCCCCGAGGATTCCGACGTCATGTGGCAGCTCGCGGAGGCCATTCGCGGCCTCTCCGACGCCTGCATGGAACTCGGCGTCCCGGTCACCGGCGGCAACGTGTCCCTGTACAACCAGACCGGCGACACTCCGATCCACCCGACCCCCGTGGTCGCGATGCTCGGCAAGCTGGACGACGTGGCCCGCCGCACCCCTTCGGGCTGGCGCGCGGACGCGGATGGCCAGGCCATCTACCTGCTGGGCACCACGTTCGACGAGCTGGACGGTTCGGAATTCGCGAACATCCGCGGACACCTCGGCGGCCTGCCGCCGAAGGTCGACCTCGCAGCGGAGAAGACCCTGGGTGCGATCCTGATCAACGCCTCGCGCGATGGCATGATCGACTCCGCCCACGACGTCTCCGAGGGCGGCATCGGCGCGGCACTGGCCGAAATGGCCCTGCGCTACAACGTCGGCGCCCGCGTGGCCCTGGACGACCTGTGCGCACGTGACGGCGTCGACGCCTTCACCGCGCTGTTCTCCGAGTCGCAGGCCCGCGCCATCGTCGCGGTTCCGCGTTCCGAAGAGGTTCGCTTCAACGACATGGCCACCGCACGCAACTTCCCCGTGGTCCGCCTCGGTGTCGTTGACGCCTCGGCCACCTCGCTGGAAATCCAGGGTCAGTTCGACCTGGACCTCGCCGAGTTGCGCGAAGCGCACGAGGCAACCCTGCCGAAGTACTTCGGCTAAGCCAGTCTGACGAAGCGGGCCCCGGAAGGATTTTTCCTTCCGGGGCCCGCTTCCGTTAAGCGCCGATTCGTCCGGTCGCGGGTGTTTCAGCGGACGTCGGACACGCCCGTGTAGGTTGCGTAGCTGGCGTCGCCGGTGCGCTCGTAGGTCAGCAGCGCGAGCCCGCCCGGGGTGGTGGTGCTGCCCGTCAGCCGCAGCCCGGCGGCGGATCCGCCCTCCGGGAAGAGCCGGCGGCCGTGGCCCAGCACCACGGGCGCAACCACGAGCCGCATTTCATCGATCAGCCCCGCGGCCAGCAACGAGCCGGCGAGCCTGGCGCTTCCGTGGATCTGGAGTTCCCGGCCGGGCATCGCCTTGAGTTCGGCGACCTGCGCGGCAACGTCCCCGGAGAGGATTGTCGTCGGGTTCCAGCTGCCGTGCTCCAGCGTGTGCGAGGCGACGTACTTCGGAAGGCCGTTCATCAGCGCGGTGAAGGGATCGTCGGCATCGGTGATTTGCGGCCAGTCCCTCGCGAAGGCCTCGTAGGTGCGGCGGCCGAGCAGGAGCCCGTCGGCCTGCCCCAGCCACTGCGCGGCCTGGTCGATGAATGCCGCATCCATGTGCGGAACCAGCCACCCGCCCTGGGTGAATCCGTCGCTGGTGTCCTCCTCCGGGGATCCCGGGCCCTGCGATACGCCGTCAAGGCTCACGAACTCCGTCAATGTCAGCTTCATGGGTGTCTGTTCTTCCTCGTCGGGTGCTCACGTCCTGCGGCAAAGCTACCCGAGCCTGAAACCCTGCTCAAGGGGATGTCCCTGCAGGCGGCGGGCCGTGCGGCAGAATGTTTACTTGTGTAGGCAAAACGCCTGCAGGACGAGGGAGCGCGCATGTTCGAGGTCATGAAGAAGATTCCCTTGTGGGTGCGCCCTTTCCTGGGGCTGGCCTTGGTGGTTCTCGGCGCCGTCCTGGCACTGAACTCCTCGGCATCGATCAGGGTGTTTGTGCTCGCGGTGTCCGTGGGGCTGGTCGTCGTGGGCATCGCCCGGGTCATCGAGGCGTTCGGCAACGATGCGGACCACGGGGCTGATCGCGGCGCGGGCCGCGATGTATTGGACCGATGGATCAACGGCATCAGCGGCGCACTCCTCGTCGGGACGGGCGTCGCAGCGCTGGCATGGCGCGGAGCCACCCTTCCGATGTTGGCCCTGGCCGTTGCGCTGCTCCTGGTTCTCTCCGGCGCGGCCTCGCTGGTCTCGCTGTTCAGGTCCGCGAACACCAGCCGCACCTATTCCTTGCTCGGCGGGCTGGCCTCGATCGCAACCGGCGCCCTGGTGCTGGCCTGGCCCAAGCTGACGGTGTGGGCCTTCGGGGTGTTCCTCGGCGGCTGGCTGGTCTTCACGGGCCTGCGCCTGGTCCTCAACTTCTTTGCCCGCGGCAAGGAAAGTTCCCCCACACCGACGAAGCGCAAACTACTCGGCTTCGGCAAGGTCGCCGGTTCCGCGTTGGCCCTGCTCGTGGCCGTTGCCATGGTGCTGGTGACGTCCTTCATCCACGCCGGCGATCCGCGCCTGGTCCCCGACGCGTTCTACACTCCGCCCACCGACCTGCCGTCCGAACCGGGCCAGTTGCTGCGGGTCGAGCCGCTCGCGCAGGGCGTGCCGGAGAACGCGAGCGCCTGGCGGATCCTCTACACGACCACCCATCCCGACGGTTCCCCCGCGGTGGCCTCCGGTTCCGTCGTGGTGCCCGCCGACCGCGGACCCGGGGCACTTCCCGTGGTGTCGATGGCCCACGGCACCAAGGGCATCATTCCGGGCTGCGCGCCATCGTTGTCTTCCGTGCCGTACTCCGACGGCCCGGCCGCCGCCCTGCGCGAGCTGATCGGCCAGGGCTGGGCCGGGGTCATGACCGACTACGTCGGGCTGGGCACCGAGGGGCCGCACCCTTACCTGGTGGGCCCGGCCGAGGCACGAAACGTCCTGGATGCGTTCCGCGCGGCCCGGCAGCTCGGGGAATTCACGTTGCGCAACGACACCGTCATCTGGGGCCATTCGCAGGGCGGCCACGGGGCGTTGTGGAGCGCGGCCATCGCCAAGGACTACGCCCCGGAGATCAAGGTCCTGGGCGTGGCGGCACTCGCACCGGCCACCAACCTGGTGGAGCTGGCGCTCGGCGTGAAGGACGCGGCCGCCGGCAAGGTGGTCTCCTCCTACATCGCCGAATCGTGGAACGACGTCTTTCCCGCGCTCGACGTGGCAAGCCAGATCACCCCCGGCTACGCCAGGTCCGCCCGGCGCATCGGCGAGCTGTGCTTCGACGGGCGGGACGCCCTGGCCGCCGTCATCGGCGGGACCCAGCTCTTCGACGCGGTGATTCCCGAATCCGCCCTGAACGGCCCGCTGGGCGCGAAGCTCCGGGAGAACTCCGTGAACCAAAACATCGACTACCCGCTCTTTGTGGGCCAGGGATTGGCCGACCAGCTGGTGCTTCCCGGGATGCAGCGCGATTGGGTCGCCGAACGCTGCGCCGCCGGGCAGCACATGGAGTACCGCGAATACGAGGGCCTGGACCACATGCCGTTGGTGGGGGACGATTCGGCATTGATCCCGGACTTGGTCGCGTGGGCCAACGACCGGCTCGAGGGCAAGGCGCCGGTCAACACCTGCACCTGAGCCAACGCCCTCAGCCGGCGGTGGCTGCCAACTCGCGTGCGGCCGCAACGTACCGCTTGGTGGCGAACCGCTGGGCGGCTTCAGTCGCCGGGGAGACCAGCCGGTAGAACCGGTTGGCGTGCTTGGAGGCTGCCTTGATTTCCAGATACACGGATCCGTCCTCGTCCAGCACCGCGGCAAAGGACTCCTCCCCCGTTTCGGGGTGCCCGGCCAGCGTTCCGTAGGCAAAGCCGGATCGGGTGGCCTCGTCGATCAGCCGTACCACGCGGCAGGGCGCGGTGATGCGCGCCGGACCGATCCCGAAACCCAGCTCGACGCGGCTCCCGAGCTGGACGCGCGGGGTGTCGGGCCGCGTGCGCAGGCCCGATCGCTCATGCAGTTGCCAGGTCAGGATGCCCTCGGCCAGCGCGTCGAAGGCGGCGTGCCCCTCCCCCACCCGTTCGCGCAGGTGCAGTTGGCTGTAGCCCTCGGGTACCTCGTCGCGCTCGGTCATGCCGGTTTCGGGGTAGCTCAGGTCGCTGAGCACCCCGAGCCTGAACAGGCGGCGCCGGGCGGCAAGCTCGGCGGGGCCCTTCTTGGCCAGCGTGACTCCGGCGACCCCCGGGGCCGCCTTGCCGCCGAGCCGGCTGGGCAGCGGGACGGGGCCGATCGCGGCGCGTTCGAGCCCCAGCATCCTGCGGTGGCTTTCGGGCAGGGTGTCGACCACCGCGGCAAAAAGCAGCTTGTAGCCGGGCAGGATCATCGGGTCCAGCGGCGGGTTCTTCAGGAAGGAGACGACCTCGGCCACCCGGGGCCCGCCGGCAAGTTCGCCGCGCGCCTCGTACCCGGCGATGGCCGCCTTGAGTTCGGCCTCGCTCCGCGGCGGGTTTTTCACGCCCATGAGTTCGCCGGCGACCGCCCACTCGCGCACGTACGCATCGGCACCCTGCGGCACCGGCCCGGCAAACGCCTCGTGGCTGCGCAGGAAGGCGTCGGCAAAGGCGATGTGGACCCAGGCGGCGAGGTCGGCGTCGTTGGCCGAATAGGCCTTCTCCTCGCCCGAGTCGGTGGTGTACCTGCCGGCCACCGGGACGTGGCGCCGCTGCACCCACCGGCAGGCGGCCCGGGCGGCCTGGGTGTCGCCGTAGGTGAGCGTGAAGATCCACCGGATGGTGCCGGCCAGCCTGGCCAGCGGATCGCTTTGGTAGTTCGAGTGTTCGGCCACTCCGGCCAACGCCCCGGGGTGCAGCGCCTGGGTCAGCAGGGCGCGGATGCCCGCGGCCATCGGGCTCATGCCGCCGTGGACCACCCACACCGCCGAATCATGGGCAAAGTAGCCCGCGTCGTCCCCGCGGTCCAGTTCACGCTCCCATGCGGGATCGTAGGTTTCCTGCGCGGAAAAGGTCTGGTGCAGCTTGCGCCTCAGTGGCTCGAACATGCCGGCTGCTAGTCGATCTGCAATTCGCCCATGTCGCCCCAGGAATCGCCCTCTACCTTGCGGGAGACGATCTTCGGGGTGGACACGAGTGCGGGACGCATGGCTTCCAGCCCGGCCTTGAAGTGTTCGGAGTTCACGTGGGTTCCGGCGGCCTCGTCGTCAAGGAACGCCTCGACGAGCACGAACTCGCTGGGGTCCTCGATGCTGCGGGACCAGTCGAACCAGAGGTTTCCGGCCTCGGCGCGGGTGGCCTGGGTGAACGGGGTGGTCAGTTCGATGAACTGCTCGGTGTATTCGGGCTTGGTCTTGAATTTCACGACAATGAAGTACATGCCTCCAAGCCTACCGATCGCGCGTTATCCGCGCTCGACGAGTCCCTTCCAGCCGAGCGCCTCGCGCTCGGCGCGCGGCAGCGAGGCGACCACCAGGTCGTAGGAGTCCTCGATCAGATCCCGCATCATCTCGGCGTCGAGGCCGGGAGTGACGGTGTTCCAGTGCTTTTTGTTCATGTGGTACCCGGGCGTGATCTGCGGGTTTGCGTTCCGCAGCTGCTCGGCAAGCGCGGGGTCGCACTTCAGGTTCAACGACACGACGCCGGACCGGAGCATGAGCAGCCCAAACATCTTGGCCTTGGACCGGTCCCTGCCCGCGACCTTGTAGACCGCCGCCTCCTCGCCGAAGGGGAAGTCCTCGTAGGCGCCCGGCATGTCCAGGCAAAGGGTGCGCCACAGTTCGTATTCCACGTTCCCATCCTAGCCACGCGATCGCATGCCCGGCGCCCGACAGGGGCGTTAACCCAACAACCGGCATGAGCCTCGAGGGGGTGAGGCCCATGCCGGTTGGGTGGAAGTCCGCGGCAGGACTTTTATGGGGTTGCCGGCCGCGGACTGGCTTTGTTAGTGGCTAGTTTCCTTCGCCCTTGCGTCGGCGGGCCGCAACCACGAGGCCCACCCCGAGGAGCATGACCAGCGCACCGCCACCAACGATCCACAGCGTGGCGTTGGAGGCACCGGTCTTGGCCAAGGGGGCCGCCTGCTTGCGCGGCGGTACCTGCGTTTCCTTGCCCGGAAGCGTCGGATCCTCGGTCGCCGTGCCCGGGGTCTCCGGGATCTCGACTTCCTGGCCCGGCAGATCCGGTTTCGGTTCCTCGACGACCGGCGGTTCCGGCAGCTTGTGGTACTCCGGGGTCGGGTGCGTGGTGACCGACGGCGGCACGTCCCCGTTGCCGCTGGCCACGTTCACCAGGATCCGGTCCCACATCTCCGCGTTGACGGTGATCGCGTAGGTGAGGGTCTTGCTCTCCCCCACGGCCAGGTCGCCCACGGTCCAGACCAACTTGCTGCCCTCGGTGACAACCTCGCCCCCGGAGGCCTTCAGGCTTCCCTCGTTCAGGGTCGCCGACTGCTGCCAGCCGGACATCTCATCGGTGACAATCGCGCCGGTGTAGACGAACTCGCCGGTGTTCCGCACCGTCACGGTGTAGGTGATCTCCTCGCCCGGCCACACGGTCTCGCCGCTGGCCGGATCGGAGGTCTTCACCACCGAGTAGCTGCGCGGGTTCTTCACCGGGGTCGTGCAGTCGCGCGACTCGGTGGTTGAACCGTTGTGCTTCAGCGTTGCCTCGTTGAGGAATCCGCGGTCGTGCGGGGTTTCCTCGGACTCGCAGGTGGCGGCGGCCGAACCGATGGCGCCTTCCTCCGGGGCGACCTTTACGGTGACCGCGTAGGTCTCGCTGGAGCGCGCCTCAAGGATGCGCCCCTCGGCCATGGCCTCGGACTTCTCGATGCCCGGGGTTTCCCAGGCGCCCTTCACGTCGGTGTCCTTCAGCTCCCAGGAAGCCTCCGTGACGTTCAGGCCCTTGCCGAATCGCAGGGTGTCGGTGAGGTCGTAGCGGGTCGCCACGTCCGAGTCGTTGTTCACCACGACGGTGTATCCAACAACCCAGGT
Source organism: Paeniglutamicibacter sp. NPDC012692 (assembly GCF_042901625.1). NCBI lineage: Bacteria > Bacillati > Actinomycetota > Actinomycetes > Micrococcales > Micrococcaceae > Paeniglutamicibacter > Paeniglutamicibacter sp. NPDC012692. The sequence continues at coordinate 232,385 of NZ_JBIBDE010000003.1, read as the reverse complement.
GCCGTCCGGGTTCTCCGTGGCGCCGGTTGCCGTCTTGACGACGTTGGCCTCGGGCTCCGGGATGTCGAGGCAGTCCTCATCGGTGATGGACTCGTTGCCGCTGGTCAGCGTGCCCGAGTTGAGCAGGCCCTTGCCGCCCTCGGTGCCCTCGGCACCGCACGTGCGCTCGCCCTTGGCGATGTCGGCGCCAAGCGACACGTTGAGCGTCACCGTGTAGGTGTGGGTTGCCCCGGCGTCGAGTGCGACCTGGTTGGCGACCTGGTCGGTCCCCGAGTCCTTGCCGTTCCAGCCGGTGTTGGCCGTTCCGTCGGTGGACACCACCTGGCGATCGTTGATCGTCACACCGCCGGCGAACAGCGGGGTGTCGGTCAGCGAGTAGTTCACGACCTGGCCCTTGGTGCCCGGGTTGGTGACGACCAGGTCGTAGCGTGCATCCCAGGTGCCGTCCCAGTTTCCGTCGGCGTCGTTGTGCTGGACCAATTCCTTGGCCTGCTTGTCGAACGTCGGCGCAACCGGGGTGGCGCAGGCTTCGGCGTCGGTTTTCTCGCCGTTGGCGTTGATGGCCGCCGAGTTCAGGAAGCCGGTGCCGTCTTCGCCCTCGGCCAGGTCGCAGTTGCCTGCTTCCGAACCAACGACATCCGCGGCAACCGTGGCATTGACGCTCACCGCGTAGGTGTCGACAGCCTTGGCGCCAATCAGCTTGTTGGTAGCCAGTACCTCGGTGTAATTCGGGGTTTCAAGATCCCAGTCATCCCCGTCGCCATCGACCGGGCCGTCCCACGAAGCCGAGTTGACCTTGATCCCGCCGCCGAAGCGCAGGGTGTCTTCCAGCGAGTAGCGGCCCAGCAGCGAGGCATCGCCCGTCACAACGACGTTGTAGGTGATGTTCCAGCTGCCGTCGGCGGCCTGCGAGGTTCCCGTGACGGTCTTTTCAACCGTGGGGGCACCGACCTGGATGCAGGCCTTGACGGTTTCCGAGGCGGTCTTTTCCGCCTCCGGGATCGTGGCGGTGTTGGTGTAGGTGTTGCAGGTTCCGTTCTCCGCCAATTCGTCGTCGTTCTTGAACGTCAACGAATAGGTGAACTCGGTGGCAGTGCCCTCCGCGTTCCAGGTGGCGGTGCCCAACAGCTCGGGCTCCGCATCGGCCACTGCCTTGTCGTCAAAGACCTGGACCTCGTGGTACTTCGAGCCCTGCTGTTCGTAGTCGACTGCGGCGGTTGCCACGGCTTCGACCTTGGTGCCGGCAACGTTCTTCCAGCTGGCCGTTGCCGTGTTCAGGCCTTCGTAGTCCCCGTTTTCCGGGATTCCGCCACAGGTGTAGGGCAGGACGACGGCCTTGTCGCCCACGGAGCCGGCCGGGACCAGGACCTGCAGGCCCTTGGCCTCCGGGTCGATGTCCTTGGCGTCGATTTCGCAGGTGAGGCCCTTGATGTCGACGTCGTCGGCAACGGTCGCGGTGATGCCGCCGGCCGCGAACTCGTTCGGGTTGGTCAGCGTGATGATGCCGGTCAACGAGTGTTTGGAGTCCTTGTGGCCGTCGGGAGTCGCGGTGACCGTGTAGTCGAAGGCGGCTTCACCGTCCAGGCCGATCTCGACCTTGGTGGGGTCGTTTGCCTTCTTGGCCAGCTTCCACAGGTACTCGCGGTCGAAGGACGCCTCGGCGGTCTTGGCAATGCCCAGACCTGCCTTGGCACAGACCTCTACATCGGCCGTGGCCGTGTTGTTGTCGTCGGCACCGGCCTCTTCCTTGAGCACCGCGGTGTTGGTGAAGGAGGTGCACTTGCCGGCTACGCCCGAAAGCTCGGCCTGGTAGGTGAACTCCTTTGCGGATTCTCCCAGGGTTGCCGTGCCGAGTTCCTTTTCGGTGCCCGGAACCGTCTTGTCGTCGACGATGGTTACCGTGTCATCGATGCTCTTGGTTTGCTTGAACTCGATGTCGGCGGCGAAGTCCGCGGTGCGGGGCTTGCCGTCCACGCCGGTCCACGCGATGGTGGCGGTGTTCTTCTTGCCTTCGTAGTCGGCGGCGTCGACACCTTCCGGCAGGTCGCAGTCGTAGCCGACCGTGGCCTTGCCCGGAACGACGTTTCCGTCGACCACGGTGGCTGCGGGAACGAGGACATCCTGTCCGCCGCCGGCCACGACGCACACGGCGCCGGGGATCTCGGCAACGTCTGCAACGTTGACCTTCATCTCGCCCTGTTGGTTCGGGTTGAACACGTCGATCGAGCCGGACATGGTCCAGTCCTGGTCCCTGTGGCCATCCTGGGTGGCGGTTACCGTGTAGTCGGCAACGGCCTTGCCGTTTTCGTCGACGGTGAAGGAAGTCTTGCCGGCTTCCTTGGCAACCTTCCAGTCGTAGTCACGGGTGAACTGCGCGTCGACGGTCTTGACCACGGTCAGGCCCTTTTCGACGCAAACCTCGATGGCGGCCGAGGACTCGTTGCCCTCCGGGTGGTTCTTGTCCCCGTCGATCGTGGCGGTGTTGGTGAAGGTGGCGCATTTGCCTGCAGTGCCCGCCCACTCAACGTCGTAGGTGAAGGTCTTGGGCGATTCGGACAACGTCACGGTGCCAAGCACGTGGTTGTTATCCGTGTATTTGTCATCGGCCACGGTGATCTCGGCGTCGGTCTCAGCGGCCAGCGCGAAGTCAAACGACTTCACTGCGCTGCTTGCGGTGCGGCCGTTGCCCCAGGTGGCGGTTGCCATGTTGCTCTGGTCGTTGTAATCGGCCTCGGCAACACCGGATGCCACATCGCACTCATAGGTGAGGACTTTGCTCGTACCGGCCGGAATCAGGACCTGGAAGCCTTCGGCCTCGTCGGAGTCCGTTCCCGCGATCGTGCAGGTCACGCCTTCAAGGCTCAGCGTCTTGCCGATGGTTGCATTGATCTCGCCGAACTTGTTCGGGTTGGCCACGGTGATTTTTCCACCGAGCTTCCAGTTCGAATCGGTGTGACCGGCCTGGGTAGCGGTCACCTTGTAACCGGCGGTGACGGTGCCTTCGCCGTCGACGTTGAAGGAAGACTTGTCGGCTTCCTTCTCAATCGACCAGTCGTGGTCCCGGTCAAAGGCGGCCTTGGCGTCCATCTCGAGGATCAGCGGCTTCTCGACGCAGAGTGTGACGGTTTCGCTGTCGCGGCCGGTTTCTCCATCGGCGGAGGTGAACTTCGCGGTGTTGGCGTAGTCGGTGCACTTTCCTGCTTCGCCCGGCCAGGTCTTGGTGTACTCGAACTTCTTCGGTGCCTGAGCGGCAGTGACGACGTTTCCGCCCTCGAGGCCAGCGAGGTCGAAGTGATCGTCAACAACGGTTACCGACCCGTCGGTCACCTTCGGTGAAACCTTGGCGAAGTCGAAGGCCTTGGAGCCCGTAGCCTTGCCCGTGGTGCCGAAGTAGCTGGTCGAGTTCCACGTTGCGGTAGCGGTATTGGTGCCCGAGGTAGCGGCCGTGGTTTTAGACGGCATGGCACACGCGTAGTTGAACGTCGTTGCGCCGGTTGGAATCGAGACCGGGCCGGTAACGGCCGAACCGCCGGTGGTCTTGATGGCACACACTGCGTCCGGCAGGTTGTCGGCAAGTGTTACGCCGTTGATGGCAACCGCGTTTGGGTTCTCTACCGTGATCGAGCCCGAAACCTTGAAGTTGCTGTCAACGGGCTTCCCGGCCTTGACCTCCACGCCGTAGTTGAACTCGACGTTGCCTGTCGCGGAATTAACAGTCTTCTGTGCGGGATCAACAGTCTTGTCGATGGTCCAGTCATAGTCGCGGTCGAACGTGGCGTCCACGGTCTTGGAGACCGACAGGTCCTGATATGCAGTCCTGGTATTGGTGAAGGTACAGGTGACGTTGTCGCCGATCTTCACGTCAACGCTCGGGTTCCTCAGGTCGATGCCTGGAAGCGTGGTTGAGCCGTTGACACAGGTGAGGTTGGTCAGGTCGTAACCAGCCGGACCCGTGGACTCGGAGAGCTTGTAGGTGCCCGAAACAACAGACTTGGATGATCCGGTTTCTACGTTCTCCATGTTCGTGGTTCCGCCGGACTTGATGGCGGAAAGCTTCCAGTCCTTGGCTGCGGCGCCGTTGCTACCCTTGTTGTCGACCTTCTTGACAAGGGTCAGCGTTGCATCACAATCAATCCGGTTGGTAATGGTTGCAACGTTTTCTCCAAGTTTCAGCTGCACGCCAAGACCGGCACCCGTCAGTTCTTCGGACTGCCCGTCCCTGAACTTGATGGCTGAACCCTTGGCAACACAGCGGTCACCTGCGTCATAGGTCTCGTTGATATTGACGGCTGCGCCCTGCGCGTATCCGCCCACGACCTGCCCAAAAATCGGCTGTCCGGTTTTCGGAACCGGGTTCAGCTTGGGAGAAGCCGTGGCACCGAGGTTTGCAGCATCAGCCGCCGTCGCCGTTTTGCCGTTGATTATCCAAGTCTTATTGACCTGTAGCGATACAGATTGCTCCTGGTTGATGACTGTACAGCTAACGGCCGATCCACGTTCGACAGTCACGTTGAACCCTGTAGCACCCTGGTTGGATGCTTGGATGTTTTTGCCGGTGGCATTGTCAACGCAGACAGCGTTGCTGCCGTTCTGCTGCTCAAGTACGAAGCCTGGCTTCTGATCCTCGGAGAAGTTCACCAACCGACCATTACCCGCGTCCAATCCACCAATGGCGAAGTTGGCAGTTCCGTCTGTCTTCGTGACGGCAGAAGAAGGCGACACGGCCGAAGTAGTCGATCCGAATTTCCATCCGCTCGCCGGCTTCAGCGAGCCGTCAATACCTCGAACTTGCTTGACTACTGTGACAGTTCCCTTGCAGTTCGAGAGTGCGATCTCCTTGAGCTTGGCGGCAAGATCCGAGTAGTTCTTGATCTTGAAGTAGTCGACGTTTTCGGTGTTTCCCGAAACCTGCTTCAGGTTGTCTACCGACAAGCCGCTTCCTACACCTAGACCCATGACAAATGCGCCGCCTGCTTTGAGCGAATTTGCCGATTTCACTGCAGTGGTCAGGTCTTTGGTGTCGAACGCGGATCCAAAGTCACTGTTTGAAGAGCCCGACTTGGGTTCTCCATACGCGGTGGGGTTGCCATCGGTGATGAACAGAACAATGTCGTAGCCTGCAGGAATCTGGCCAAGTCCGCGGTCCCAGTTCGTTCCGCCGTTTTCCCTCAAAGGCCGTTTGAGTCCAGAAATCGCGTTCTTGACGGTAGTAGCGTCTGCAGACGTAGATACGGATGTGCTGGCCAAACTTGAATTGACCCTGTCTGGTGCAAACGTCGCGAAGGAATAAACACCCACAGAGGACGGGGTACCGGTCAAGGCCGTGACCAACGCGTTGGCTGCGCTTTTCGACGAGTCGATGTCCGAGTCCGTCAGCGAATTGGAGAGGTCAAGAACCACCGCGATATTCAATCCGCACTTGTTTGGCAAGCTGGGGTTCGGCCGCGGATCGTCGGCAGCTGCCAAAGCAACACGCGACTGGGCCGCGGTCATTGGTGCATCCTGGGCAACGCCGCCAGACGTTTCCGCCTGCTTTTCCGTCGCCCCAGATTTCTTGGACGCTGCGGAGGCTTTGGCCACCCCAGCTTTGTCCTTCTTTGCCTTGCCGGACCCTGCGGCCGCGTCGGATTCCTCGACAGCGTCGCGCAGTTGCTGCTCGACGCCGGAGTCCTGGTTGTTGACGGGTGCTGCGACAGCGGGATTGAAACCACCGCCGCCGAACATCATGGTTGCAACGAGAGCAGTCGTCGCGGTGGCGCCCACGGCTGAACGGACAACACCGTTTTTCCAGATTGCGCCCAAGAATGAGTCACGCGGAGATGCGCGACGTCCTCGTTGCTTACGTGTGGCTTGATCCCCAGATTTGGCGAACACGATTTAAACCCCAATTATCCCAAGGGGCGCGGCAAACACACAACAACCACTGTTTTAGCGGACCGGTCCCACCCAGCCCGCATAGCGTCGTCCAAACCCCAAGTCCGGACGTCCCCCAGTATTTATTTGGTCCCCAGCACCCAATCAATGTTTCATTTGCAACTGACAGCATAACCGGAAAATTCAAAAACCTTCCACTGCGTTACTTTTAGACACTGAGGTCAGCCCAAATAATCATAGGTTTCGGTGTTCGATGATGGGGCAGTTATCCATCACGACGTCCAGCCCGGCCAATCTGGCCCTGGCAGCGGCATCCTCGTCGATGACGCCCAACTGCAGCCAGACCGCGGAAGCGCCAATGGCAATGGCCTGGTCGACAACGGCCCCGACTTTCTGAGAATTCACGAAGCAATCCACCACGTCAACGTGTCCCGGAATCTCACCCAGGGTTTTGTATCCGGTCGCCCCCAAAACGCTATCGCCACGCAGTGAGACGGGGATGATTTCCATGCTCAATCGTGACTGCAGAAAATGCGCAACTCGCGGCGCCACACGCAACGGATTGTTACTCAAACCGACGACGGCCCAACGGGCAGGCGTGGTCAACAGCCGACGAACTACGTCGGGGTCGTTCTCATGCCGTTCACTGCCGTTGCTACTCATACGGGATACCTTACAACTGGGCTCCGGGCCTTTGGCCGCAAAACCACCTGACCGCTTAAACAGCGGCCCGAGACGAATGAAGGACTCGTCCCGGGCTGCTGAAGCTCATTTCCTGCGGCAACGGGGCCTAGATATCCCAGACCTTGCGGTCCGCCGCGGGATCGCGGTCCCACGGAGTGGGCAATACACCGCCAATGTAGTTCTTGAACCAGTTGCGTACCTCGTCCGAATGGTAGGCCTTTTCCAGGGCCTTCCCCTTCTCGGTTTCGCTGAAGCCCGGCTTGGCGGCCACCAGGCAGATGAACGGCAGCGCTTCTGCGTCCTTTTCAAAAAGCAGGGCGTCTTCAGGCTTCAGACCCAGCTCGGCTCCCAGACGTGCGAAGAGGAATCCGGCGTCAACATCGGGCAAGGTTTTGGACAACGACTGCTGGTCGACCTCGACGAAAGTGATTTTCTTGGGGTTTTCCAAAATGTCGTTTTGCGAAAGGTGAATGACGCTTTTGCCTTCGGCAACCTTCAGGACACCCGCTTTGGCCAGCATTGCCAAGGCACGTCCGTTGTTGGACGGGTCGACCGGAATCGCGATCTTGGCGCCAACCGGCAGGTCATCGATGGACTTGTGCTTCTGCGAATAGACGCCGCCCGGTGAACCGTACATGTAGAACGCCGGCTCAACGTCCAGGTTCTTGTCCTTGGTGAACTGGGCAAGGTAGGACGCGTGCTGGAAGTAGTTGGCGTCGAATTCGCCGTTGGCCACCGCAAAGTTCGGCTGCACGATGTCGGTGACGTACTTGACCTCGACCTTCCACCCGTCGGCTTCCAGGGCCTTCTGCGCGAGCTTTGTCGGCTCCTGGTAGGGGGCCGACTCGGTGACGATCAACTTGATGGTCTTGTCGTTTCCGCTGGAGGTTGCCTGGCCGGTCAGGCCGCAACCGGTCAGTGCCGCCAGTCCGGCCAGGGCACCGAGACCCAACGATCCCCTGATAAAGGTGCGACGTTCCATGCTTCATGCTCCCTAGCTAGACGGGGCCGTTTCCTGCCCCCGTGAAAATGATTGTTGTTGCTGCGGTGGATCTCTTAGATGTTCCAAGCCTTAAGGTCGGCTGCCGGGTCGCGGTCCCACGGCGTGGGCAAGGCGCCGCCAAGGTATCCCTTGAACCATTCCTTGACCTCGTCGGAGTGGTAGGCGGCCTCAAGGGCCTTGCCCTTTTCGGTTTCAGCGAAGCCGGGCTTGGCGGCAACGAGGTTGATGAACGGCAAGGCATCCTCTTCCTTTTCGAAGAGCAACGCGTCCGACGGCTTCAACCCGATTTCGGCACCGAGACGGATAAACAGGAATCCCGCATCGACATCCGGCAGGGTCTTGGACAGCGACTGCTGGTCGACCTCGACGAAGCTGAAGTTCTTTGGGTTCTCGATGATGTCGTCCTGCGAGAGGTGGATCAGGCTCTTGCCCTTGGCGAGCTTGAGCAGTCCCGCCGATTCCAACAGGGCAAGGGCACGGCCGTTGTTGGACGGATCCACGGGAATCGCGATCTTTGCGCCCGCTGGCAGCTCCTTGATGTCCTTGTACTTGGTTGAGTACACGCCGGCCGGGGAACCGTACATGTAGAACGCCGTTTCCACGTCCAGGTCCTTGTCGGTGGTGAATTGCTCGAGGTACGCGGCGTGCTGGAAGTAGTTGGCGTCGAATTCGCCGTTTGCAACGGCAAAGTTCGGCTGCACGATGTCGGTAACGTACTTGACGTCTACCTTCCACCCCTGGGATTCAAGAATCTTCTGGGCGATCTTGGTCGGCTCCTGGGTGGGTGCGGATTCCGTGACGATCAGTTTGATGGTCTTGTTGTCCGCGGCGCCGGCGGTGCCCCCGGTCAGGCCGCAGGCCGTCAACGAGACGATGGCGGCCAGGCTGATGGCTCCGGCAAGGAATTTACGGCGTTGCATGTTTTCTCCTGAAAATGGGCGCAATGTACCAAGGCACCCTGCGTGATGTGTTGTATTCGGCAGCCGTCCAACCGGACGGATGGTTGGCTGCTAGTTGGTTGCGGCCTTGGCGTCCCCGATGGCGTTCAGGCCCTCGGGCAAGGTGCCATTGATGAAGTAGTCTCCGATGGAGCGCGCACGGAATGAAATCGGGTTGTGGGTGGCCACTGTCTGGGCATTGCGCCAGTGCCGGTCCAGGCCCTTTGAGGTGCTGGTCGCCGAGGCGCCACCGGTCTCGAAGAGTTGCTGCGCCGCGGAAATGGCAAGCTCCGGAACTGCGACCTGGGCCTGCTCGACTGCGAGTTCGGCGAGGTGGCCTTCAAGGGTCGTCGCCCTGTTTCCGTCGGCGTCTGCCTCCTGCGCCAGTCCCTTCTCCAAGGCCTCGTCCAGTGAGCGGGCCGCGGCCAAGACAATGGCTTCGGCGGAAAATGCCTTGGTTGCGATCCGGCCGACGGTTTCCTGGATCAGCGGATCCTCGCGGAACGGCAGGCCGGAGCCCGTGTTGAAGGTGCGCGCACGCTTGGCCACGGACTTCGCCGCGTCATCGCGTGCGGCCCGCGCGATGCCTGCCAGCACGGAGAGCAGCACCAGCTGGAAGAACGCCGCCTCATGCGTGGCCTCGGCCCCACCGGCGACCCGGTCAAAAATGTTCTCGTTGGGGACGATGACATTCTCGAATGTGGTGGTTCCGGTACCGGTCAAGCGCTGGCCAAAGCCGTCCCAGTCGTCGACGATGTTGACTCCCGCGGCCTTGGTGTCGACGACGGCAAAGAAGCGCCCGTCTTCACCGGCCAGGCCGGCCGAAACCCGGGTGTAATCGGAGAAGATGGTGCCGGTTGTGTAGTACTTTTCGCCGTTCAGCACCCAGTCTTCACCGTCCCGAGCCAGGACGGTGTTCAGCCTCCCCAAGGCGTTGCCCCCGCGTTCGGTCGAGGCGTTTCCAACGGTTTTTCCCGCGGCCGCAAGCTCATACCAGCGTCGGGCAACCGAGGCTTCCTGCCACTGAAGGGATTCGACGAAACCGAAGTGGGAACGGTACAGGTGGGCGACGTTGGAATCCGCTGCCGCCAAGTCGATCAGCAACCGCGTGAATGTTTCAACGCTGACGCCCGCTCCGCCAAACTCCACCGGCACGCGGAGCGCGCTGAACCCTGCCTCGTTGAGCCAGGCAACCTGCTCGAAGGGGAGGATCCGCGCGAAGTCGCGTTCACGGGAACCTTCCGCAATGCGTTCGAAGATTTCGGCGTAGCGCTCACGCTGGCTTGCGTAGTCGGAAGCAAAAACTTCGGGGGCGTTCAATGTAGTCGTCATGATTGCTGCCTCTCAGGAAAGTACGGGGAGCACGGGGCGGTTTTCGCCGGCCGCCGAATGCTCGGTGAATGCCCCACGGAATGCCGCCGCGGGGTGCGACGCTTCGAGCGTCGCCGAACGGCCGAAGACCTTTTCGCGCAGGGTTCCCGGGGCGTATTCGGTCTGGGCGAGGCAGCGGGCACGCAGCTCGGGAATCACGCCTTCGATGAAGTCGGTGTAGGAGCCGGGAAGGATCTGGTTGATGATGTTGATGCCGTCGGTGCCGGCGTCCTGCCAGATCTCAAGCTGGTCAACGATTTGCTCAGGCGTGCCGGAGATTTGCATCGCCTTGGCTCGGTAGCGGGCTAGGTCGCCGATGGTCGGGTTGCCGCCGGGAACCGAGTCCCGGATGGCTTCGAGCACGCCCTTGCCGCCCTCGGTGTCAACGTCGCCGAGCGGGGTATCCAGCGGCACTCCGCCCAAGTCGATCCCCAGTCCGCCACCAATGTGGGCGACGACCGCGTCCAGGTCCAGGTATTCGTCGTACTCTGCCTGCTTGCGGGCCACTTCGGCTTCGGTGCTGCCCACCACGAAGGAAAGCCCGGCAAAGATCTTCACGTCGCCGGCCTCGCGGCCCGCATCCACCGCAAGTTGGCGGATGATCCCGGAGTTCTTGCGGACGTTTTCCGGGTTCGGGGCGAACAGGAACGTTGCCTCCGCGTTGGCCGCGGCAAAGGCCTTGCCGCGCGGGGAGCTGCCGGCCTGGAAGAGGAACGGAGTGCGCTGCGGGCTTGGCGAAGACAAGTGCGGCCCGTCAATCGAGTAGCGTTCGCCGCGGTGGTAGATCTTGTTCACCAAGGCCGGGTCGGCGTGGATTCCCTTGATCTTGTCAGCCAGGAGAGCCCCGTCTTCCCAGGATCCTTCCCACAGCTTGAAGGCGGCCTCGACGTATTCCTCGGCCCAGTCATAGCGGTCGGCGTGCGCCGTTAGCCCGTCGGCGCCGAAGTTGCGATGCGAATTTTCCAGGATGCTGGTGACGATGTTCCAGGCCACGCGCCCGTTGCTCAGGTGGTCAAGCGTGGAGAGCTGGCGGGCCAGCTGGAACGGGTCGGACTGGATCACCGAGGACGTGAATGCCAACCCGATCTCGTCGGTCACGGCCGACAGCGCCGAGGCCAGAACCAAGGGATCGTTGGAGGGAACCTGCAGACCGCGCTTGATGTGCGATGCCCATCCCCCGTCGTGGTCCCCGTAGAGTCCCACGACATCGGCCAGGAAGATCGTGTCGAAGCGTGCTGCCTCGAGCTCCTTGGCCAGGTCCGTCCAAAGCTTGAGCTCGTTGAAGCGGTGCTGCTGGGCCTCGGGATGGCGCCATTGCCCGCCAAGGATGTGGCTGGTGGTGTTCATCAGGAAGGCGCTCAGCAACAGGCGCGGACGTTTGGAATTGCTCATGAGGGGGCTCCAGGGGTATCCGGGGTGGGAAAGACTAGTGGCGCTTGTCCAGGCGTGCGGCAAGCCGGGTGCCGGAGATCTGGACCAACTGGACCATCAGGATCATCAGGACGATGGCGACGATCATCATGCCCGTTTCATACCTGTAGTAGCCGTAGCGGATGGCGAAGTCGCCGATTCCGCCGCCACCGACCAACCCGGCCATGGCCGAGTAGCTGATGAAGCTCACGGTCATGATGGTGATCGACCCGATGAGCGCCGGGCGACCCTCAACAAGCAGCACGTCCCGGACGATTTGTCCGCGGGTGGCACCCATGGCGCGGGCGGCCTCGACCACGCCGCTACCCAGCTGGGTCAGGTTCTGCTCGACGAATCGGGCGAAGTACGGGATGGCGTTGATCGTCAGCGGGACGATCACCGCGGCTGTGCCGATGGTTGTTCCCACCACGAATCGCGTGAACGGAATGATCGCAATCAGCAGGATCAGGAACGGGAACGAACGCATGGTGTTCACCAGCCCGTCAACGATCCGGTGGATTCGCAGGCGCGGACGCAGGCCGTTCGGCGACATCGAGTAAAGCCAGATTCCCAGCGGGGTTCCAAGCAGAATCGCAATGGGGATCGATACCAGGAGCATGGCCAGGGTCTGGCCGATGGCCAGAGCGATTTCCGGCCACAGCTCGATGACGCGGTTGAGGTCAAAGGCCGCGGCGCCGCTGCCGTTGGTGGAGGACGCCAGGACGTTGATGCCAAATGCAAGATTAGACATAGGACTCCTCCTTCAAGGATTCGGTTTCGGTTGCCGCGGGTGCGGGTGCCGTGGTTGGCTTTCGGTCCAGCGAAATTTCATCGGAGATCAGGTAGCGGCCGATTGCGGTGGCCGGAGTGAACGCAGGGTTCTTCAGCGAGGCAATGTCGAATTGCTCCACCAGCGCCCCGTCTTCCATGACCGCGACGTTGTCCGCAATGGCCTTCACGACGTTCATTTCGTGGGTCACGATGACCGTGGTGATGCCCAACTGGGCGTTGATGTCGGAAAGGTACTGGAGCACCGAGGCCGTGGTCCGCGGGTCAACGGCGGAAGTCGGTTCATCGCACAGAAGCACCTTCGGCTCCGTGGCCAGTGCGCGGGCAATCGCCACGCGCTGTTTTTGGCCTCCGGAAAGTTGTCCGGGGTAGGCGGTCGTCTTGTCCGCCAGGTCCACGATGGCCAGGGCTTCCAGCGCCCGGCGCCGGCGGTTCTTCTTGGGGACACCGGCAAACTTGAGGCTGAGTTCGACGTTCTCAACGGCATTGCGGTTGTTCAAGAGGTTGAAGTGCTGGAAAATCATGCCGATGTGGTGGCGCGCCTGACGCAGTTCTTCATCGTTGAGCGCGGTGAGGTCCGTGCCGTCGACGATGATTTGCCCGCTGGTGGGGCGCTCGAGCAGGTTGATGTTGCGCAGCAGGGTCGACTTGCCTGCACCGGAAAAACCAATGATTCCCTGGATCGAGCCTCGCGGGATCTCCAGCGAAACGTTATCCACGGCAACAAAGGGGTTACCCGCTGACGGGAATACTGTTGACACGTTCTTGATGTTGATCATGTCCAACTCCTCTCGGTTTACCCGAGGGACGCCAACGGCACGACCGATCGGCCAGCCGCCCACGGGAGGGCGACGGGTGGACCGGAACAGAGTTGGCTATCTCCATCGGTCCTGGCGGTAGCACCGGCCCCTACGCATAGGGGTGGTTGCTGCGGCGTCAACGAGCCAGGTCTCTCAGCCGCTCTGGATGGTGTCGTTCCTTTCAAGCGATTTGCCGGGAAGGAACTGTTCAAGTGTGTCGCAGATTCTTCGATACGACCAACAAATGTGACCATTTCGTGAAACAAACGAACGACAACCCCCGCCTTCGACCGGTTTCCTCGTCAAGAAATGTCATAAAACCGATTGTGACGCAGGTATTTCATTCCGCCTTGCGCCTCGCCCGCGTCATGTTGATAATCCACCCAAAGCCGCACAACATTGGGTCTTGGCAGTGAACGGTCGACTGACATGATGCAATGTTTCGATTGAGCCTCCCGCCCGGCGATAGCGCCTCGTGGCATGATCGCCACATGGAGACCACACGCTCACGACGTACCCGGCACCGCCAGCTGCGCCTTATCGGCATGGTTGTCTGCGGCGGCCTTGCAGCGTCGCTGACCGGGCTTCTTGGTGCCTGGCTGTATGCGCCCGCGGTGGGGTGGGGTGTCGCTGCGCTGGTCTACAACCTCTCGGTTTGGTTGACCATCGCCCCCATGGACCATGTCCGCACCGCCGCCCACGCCCAGGAAGAAGACCCCGGCCGCAGCACCTCGGACCTCTTGATCCTTTTGGCCGCGGTGGGGTCGTTGGCCGCAGTTGGTTTGGTGATGTTGGGCAGCAAGAACGTCGATGGAAACGCGCGTTTCCTGCTGGCGCTTCTGGCCTTGACCTGCACGGGAATGTCGTGGCTGCTCGTGCACACGCTGTTCACGCTGCGCTACGCGGTGATTTACTACGAGGGGCTCCCCGGTGGGATCGACTTCAACCAGAAGGAACCGCCGCAATACACCGATATCGCCTACATGGCGTTCAGCATGGGCATGACATATCAGGTGTCGGACACAAACATCACCACGCGTGAGATGCGTTCGACAGCGCTGCGACACAGCCTGCTGGCGTTTGTGTTTGGCACGGGGATCCTGGCGACGACCATCAACTTGGTCGTCAGCCTGGCCCCCTGACCGGCGCCCAGGCAGAGCGTCCAGGCCTTGCAGGACACTGCTGGGTTTGCACGGACGGGGATCCCGGCATGGCCGGGATCCCCGTCGGGAACTCAGTTGGCTGCAGCGGCCGTAGCGACCCCGTCCGGCCGGCGGGGCAGGGCCCCTAGACTACTTTTGCGCCGGCGAGCCGGTAGTTTGCAGCCTTGTGCGAATCCTGGACCCGGTCGCCCTTGCCGAACAGCTTGTTGCGCAGCGTGCCCTCGACGTACTCGCTTTGGTATGCTCCGCGGGCCTGAAGCTCCGGAACCACGAACTCGACGACGTCTTCGAACGTGCCGGGGGTGATGGCGTAGGCGAGGTTGAAGCCGTCGACGTCGGTTTCCTCGACCCACTCGATGAGCTTTTCCGCCACCTCGGCCCCGGAACCGACGGTGATCGGGCCGAAGCCGCCAACGCCCACCCATTCTGCAAGCTGGCGGATGGTCCAAGGGTTTCCGTCGTCGCCGCTGGCCTTCTGGAACGTGGCAACGGAGGACTGGATGGCGTTTGACTTCACGTTGTCGCCGATGACGTCGTCCGGACCGTACGTGGACAGGTCGACGCCCATCCAGCCGGAAATCAGGGCCAGGGCGCCGTCGATGTCGGCGTAGGACTTGTAGTCCTCGAACTTCGCCTCGGCGCTGGCGTTGTCGGGGCCGGTGACGATGGTCTGCATGGCGTAGATGCGCACGTCGTAGCGGCCACGGCCCGCGGCCTCGGCGGCGTCGCGGATCTTGGTGACGGTTGCCTTGAGGATTTCCTTGGTCGGCGAGGTCACGAAGACGGCTTCAGCGTTTTCCGAGGCGAACTTCAGGCCGCGCGGAGACGCGCCCGCCTGGAACACCACGGGGGTGCGCTGTGGGCTCGGCTCGGTGATCGCGATGCCGGGAACCTTGAAGTACTTGCCCTCGTGCTTGATCTCATGGACCTTGGTCGGGTCGGTGAAGATGCCGCGCTCGACATCGCGCACCACTGCGTCCTCTTCCCACGAGCCCTCAAGAAGCTTGTAGACGACCTCCATGTACTCGTCGGCGTGGTTGTAGCGCTCGTCGTGTTCCAGCTGGTCTTCCTGGCCCATGTTGCGTGCCGCGGAGGGCAGGTAGCCGGTGACGACGTTCCAGCCGACGCGTCCCTTGGTCAGGTGGTCAAGCGTGGCCAGGCGACGGGCGAACGGGTACGGGTGCTCGTAGGCGGTGCCGGCCGTGACGCCGAAGCCCAGGTGTTCGGTCACCGCGGCCATGGCGGAGACGAGCATCATGGGGTCGTTGACGGGAACCTGGGTTCCGGCGCGCAAGGGCACCTCGTTGGAGCCGCCGAAGACGTCGTAGGTGCCCAGCACGTCGGCGATGAAGATGCCGTCGAATTTTCCCTTTTCAAGGGTCTTGGCAAGATCGGTCCAGTAGGACAAGTCCTTGTAGCGTGCGGACTGGTCCTTCGGGTGCTTCCACAGTCCGGGCGACTGGTGACCAACGCAGTTCATGTCGAAGGCATTGAAACGGATCTGGCGTTGTGCGGGAGTCGTGCTCATGATGTTCCTTTGCGGGGGTGTGGGAAATCGCGGGTCGCCGAGGCAAACCCTGTCAGGGAAAGTCGTCTGTACCGAAAGTCGGCTAGTAGCCGGCTGTTGCGGTGGTTGAGCCAAGGTCGCCGACGGCGTTGAGGCGCTTGGGAGCGGTTCCGTTTACCTCGTAGTCGCCAACGATGCGTGCCTTGTAGATAGCGGGGTTGTGGGTGGCGACGGTACGCGCGTTGCGCCAGTGCCTGTCCAGGTTGCAGCCCTTGGCCGTTGCCGAGGCTCCCAGCCCGTCAAAGAGCTTGGTCGCGGCCGAAAGAACCAGCGGCTGGACGATCGTCTGCGCCCGGTCTGCGGCAAGTTCACACACCGCAAATCGCTCGGCCGGGCTGAGCGAATCATCGGCAAGTGCGACCTCGACCTCTGCAACCGCGGACAACACAATGGAATCCGTGGCGAAGGCGGTCGCCGAGATTTCACCGACCAGCTGCAAGACCTGTGGTTCGTTTCGGATCGGGACCCCGGTTCCGGTGCTGAAGGTGCGGGTTCGCGCCTGCACCGCGGATCGGACGTCGTTCAGCGATGCGCGGGTGATTCCCGCCTGCACGGCAAGCAGAACCAGCTGGAAAATCGCGGATTCCGGGTCATTGAGCTGCTGTTCCTCCGGCAGCAGGGTGTCGACGGGAACATCCTGGAACGTCGTGGACCCCGTTCCGGTGAGCTGTTGGCCGAACCCGTCCCAGTCGTCGTAGATCTTGACGCCGGAGCGCTGCGTGGAAACCAGTGCGATCTGGCGGCCGGCGAGCTTCGGGTGGGAGGCCGCCACTGCGACCCAGTCCGCGTAGATGGTGCCGGTGCAATAGTATTTTTCACCGGTCACGAACCAGTGTTCCCCGCGCTGCTCGAGCGTGGTGTTGAGCGATCCCAGGGGGTTTCCGCCGCGTTCGGTGTAGGCGTTGCCGACGATCTGGCCGGCGGCGATTCTTTCGGTCCAGCGGCTGCGCACGGCGGGGTCCCGCAGCGTGAGTGCAGATTCGACAAACGCGATGTGTGCACGCCACAGGTGCGCCACCTGCGAATCCGCCTCGGCAAGTTCAATGAGCAGGCGGAAAAGGTCGCTCAAGCTCGCCCCGTACCCGCCCTCGCTGACCGGGATCCGCAGTGCGCCGAAACGTTCGCGGTTGAGCCAGCCGACCTGCTCGTAAGGGAGCGTCCGCGTGGCATCGCGATCGCTGGCTCCTTCCGCGATCCGGGCAAACACCGGGCGGAAGACCGCGGCCAGTTCGTCGTAGTGCCCGTTGCTCGGAACACCCGGCGTCAGCTTGAGCAGGTGTCGAGCCGGCGCATTGCTTGCCAGCGCTTCCAGCGAGACTGACCCAAAAATGTTGGGGTCGGTTTCGACATCGAAGGTGTGAAGGGGGGACTCAGCAGCCATGATCGGTTCTCCATCGACTCTGGCGTGAGCACCTACCGCCCAATTAAGGGGAGGGGTTGCTGCGGCGTCATTGAGCCAGATCTCTCGGCCGCTCTGGATGGTTGTTGTTCATATTTCTACAAGGTTACGTAGCGCCCCGCAAATGACTGGCGTCACATTTGTACTTTTCCGCCGCCCACTTGAACCCCTTGTACCGATAGGGATTCAAAGCTAGCCTAGGCGAAACAAGCAGGTGAGAACGCCTTATCTTGTCCTGCTGGTCACCATGATCCGTCACGCTACTTCAGCGCCGAAAGGACATCCGGTCGGTCTTGTTGGTTACTCCACGTTGCTGCAGCTCTCGTCGCACCCGACCTCCATGTCGCCGCGGAATGCACCGGCCAACCGGTCGCAATCACGAGTTACCTTTCCGGGGCCGCGCGGTCGCGGCTCCCGCGGCCCTTCGGCTTCGCGCATCCTCTTTATCCTGCTCGACGAGATCCCAGGCCTGCCCGCATTGCACCCTCCGTTGCGATCCATGCGCTTCCGGCGCGCGCCCCGGCCGTCCACGACGGATCCACATCCAGCGCAGCATCCCGAAATGTCCGGTGTTCAACCCCGATCGAGAGGACTCCTCATGCCGCTGTACGACTTCCGATGCCCCGAAGGAACGGTCTTTGAATCCGCCTTTCCCATGGCAACGGTGCCCGACTCCACGGCCTGCCCCGAGTGCCGGCAACAGGCCCGGCGCCAGATGAGTTCGCCCCGCCTTTCAATCGCCAGCACCGCCGAATTCAAGCTCATTGATTCGACGAAACGCAGCGCGCACGAACCGGAAGTGGTCACGGGCCGCACCGGGGCGGCGAAACAGGCAACCCGCTACACCCACAACCCGTTGCACCAAAAGCTTCCGCGCCCCTGACCGGACGCGGGATCCCCGCCCAAGTACGACATCGTTTAAGGAGAAGCACCATGCCAGAAGTGATATTTCCGCTCGATTCGACCAAGAAGTTCGAGGATCAGGAGAAGCTCGGCCACAACCGTTGGCACCCGGAAATTCCGCCGGTCGCCACGGTCAAGGCCGGCGACGTCTTCCGCGTCGATTGCCGCGAGTGGTTTGACGGAGCCATCAAGAACGACGACTCCGCACAGGACATCCTCGATGCACCGCTGCTGACCGTCCACAAGCTTTCCGGCCCGTTCGCGGTGGAGGGTGCCAAGCCGGGCGACCTCCTGGTCGTCGACATCCTTGATGTGGGACCCATTCCGCAGGAGGACAGCGGGCCGCTGGCCGGCCAGGGTTGGGGCTACACCGGCATCTTCTCCAGGAACAACGGCGGCGGCTTCCTGACCGACCAGTTCCCCGACGCCTACAAGGCAATTTGGGACTTCACGGGCCAGGTCGCCACGTCCCGGCACGTGCCGGAAGTGTCCTTCGAGGGCCTCATCCACCCGGGCCTGATGGGCACCGCCCCGTCGGCGGCGCTGTTGGCCAAGTGGAACAAGCGGGAGGGCGATCTCATTGCCACCGACCCCCACCGCGTCCCGCCGCTGGCGCTTCCGCCGGAGGGCGAGCACGCCGTGCTGGGCGGGGTTCCGGCCAGCGAGTGGGGCCGGGTCGGTGCCGAGGCGGCCCGCACCGCACCGCCTCGCGAAAACGGCGGAAACCAGGACATCAAGAACCTTTCCAAGGGTTCGCGGATCTTCTATCCGGTCTTCGTCGACGGAGCGAACCTGTCACTGGGCGACCTGCACTTCTCGCAGGGCGACGGCGAAATCACGTTCTGCGGAGCGATCGAAATGGGCGGCTTCATCGACCTGCGGGTGGACATCATCCGTGGCGGCATGGACACGTACGGGGTTTCGGAGAATGCCATCTTCATGCCGGGCCGCGTCGATCCGCAGTTCAGTGAATGGATCGCGTTCTCGGGCACCTCGGTCACCCTCGACGGCGAACAGCGCTACCTGGACTCGCACCTGTCCTACCAGCGCGCATGCCTCCACGCGATCGACTACCTCACCAAGTTCGGCTACTCCCGCGAGCAGGCCTACCTGCTCCTGGGCGCGGCCCCGATCGAGGGCCGGCTCTCGGGCGTCGTGGACATCCCGAACTCCTGCTCAACCGTCTACCTGCCCACCGCAATGTTCAACTTCGACGTCAGGCCGTCGGCGAGCGGGCCGCACCAGATCAACCCGGGAATGGGGGCCCCCAGGGCCGAAAACGGGTAGCTGGTTCAGCCCGTTCCTACGATGCGAAAGGGCGCCCGCACTTCCCCGCGGGCGCCCTTCCGCATTGCGCAACAAACGGCGAATTGATGCAGATTATTCGACAAGGCCTCCCACTAGGCAGGTTACTTCGAACATTCCGTCACGTTACGCCCGGTTTGGCCATGTGTCGTCCGATCGTCTTTCATTGACTTAGTAACCATCCCGAGCGGCCGAGAGATCTGGCTCTATGACGCCGCAGCAACCACCTCCTTGAGGCCCGGTGCTACCGCCAGGACCGATGGAGAGATCATGACGTCAATCCCTGCTGTCCCGACCGCGCCCGAAAACAACGGGACGCACGACAAACGAATCCGCGCCAAGGGATCTTGGCAAGGAAAGATGCGCACCGCCGTCGACATCCGCGACTTCTCGTTCGACATCGATGAGCCGGTCCGCATCGGCGGCACCGACACCGCACCCACTCCCATGGAATTCGTTGCCGGCGCGGTCAACGGCTGCGTGAGCGTGGTCGTCGAGCAGGTCGCCAAGGAACTGGGCATCGAATTCACCGCCCTGGAGACCTACTCGATCGCCACCCAGGACACCCGCGGCTTCGCGGGCACCGCCGACGTTTCCCCGTTCTTCCACTCCTACCGGCTGGAAATCCACGTCGAAACGGCGCTGGACGATTCGGACAAGCAGCAGGAGTGGACAACCCAGGTCCACCGACGCTGCCCCGCCATCAACCTGGTGCAGGCTGCCGGGGTAGAACTCGATATCCACTGGGTATTTTCCACCCACGTCGCCCCCGACGATGCCGAAGATTCCTGCAACATCGCGCTGGGATACACTCCGCGAAAAACCACCATTGACTCCCTGAAAGGTGTATCCGCATGAGCGCCGCCGGAACCTGGACCGTAGGCTTGGCCTTGTCCTACACGATCTTGCTGATCGTCGGAGGACGCCTGTCGCAACGCCGCAGCTCGCTGGGCAAGACCGGCGGATTCTTCGTCGGCGGCCGCACGTTCAGCCCGTGGACCGTTGCCTTCTGCATCACCGGGCTGTTTTCCGGTTCCTCCTACATCGCCATCATGGAGCTGAGCTACCGCACCGGCATCTCGGCGCTTTGGTACGGCGTGGCGGAGACCGTGCAGATCCTGCTCATCGCCCTGCTGCTGGTCAAGCCGCTGCGCGAGAAGCTGGTCGTGACGGTCACCGGCATCATCGGCGACAGGTTCGGGCGGCTCGCCAAGGGCATCGCCGGCGTCATCACGGCATTCACCTTCCCGATGTGGTCGGTGGCCACGACGATCGCCTTCGCCTCGGCGCTCACCGCATTCACCGGGTTGAGCCTGCACCTGGCTGTCATCGTCACGGCGTTGCTGCTGCTCGTCTTCCTCTGGAGCGGCGGCATGCGATCGGTTGCCTTCAACCAGACCATGAATTGCATCGTTTTCGTCGGCATGCTGGCGGTGGGCGCCTACGCGGTGCTGGCCAAGCCGGGGCTCTCCGGACTGCAGAACTTCGCCGAAACGAACCCGCAGATGTTCGACCCGGGAAATGCCGGGATCTCGCTCATCGTCGCCTGGTTCGGCACCTTCATCGTCAACGTCCCGCTGGCACAGGCCGCATTCCAGATGACCATGTCCTGCCGCACCCCCGCGGACGGGCAAAAGGGCCTCTACACGGCTGCTGCCTTCGGCATTCCGTTCATCATCATCGGCGCCCTGATCGGCACCTCGGCCGCGGTTGTCATCCCGTCGCAGAAGCTGGCCCTGGTCGCCATCCCGCACTACATCGAGCAGGTCCTGCCGGCCCCGCTGGTCGGCGTCTTCTTCCTGGGCGTCTGGGCATGCGCCATGGGCTGGGCCGGCCCGTGCCAGTTCTCCGGCTCCACGTCCCTGGGCCGCGATGTCGGCAGCGCCATCAACCCCAAGGCGACCGAGGCGCAACTGGTCCGATACACCCAGTGGTCGCTGGTGGCGTTGACCGCGCTGATGATCATCTTCAGCATCCTGCGCACCGAGCAGTCCGCCTGGTGGAACATCCTCGCCTGGACGCTGCGCAACGGCGCCACCCTGGCTCCGGTCCTGGCCGTATTCTTCTGGCCGCTGGCAACCCGCACCGCCGTGTACTCCTCGATGGTCGCCGGCTTCAGCGCGGGCATTGTGTGGAACCAGCTGGCAGGCTGGTCCGCCACGGCGTTCTTCCTCGGCACCCACCCGGTATGGGTAGGCATGCTGGCGAACGTGACCACCCTGGTCCTGGTCACCCTGGCTACCTCCCGCTGGCGCATGAGCACCGACCCGGTGCGGCTGCGCCGGGCCGTCAAGTTCGGTCTCGGCGCACTTGCGGCGCTTGCGGCCCTCACGCTCAGCGCTGGCTGGCTGGCTGGCTACGGACTCATCGGGATGGCCCTGTTCATCGTCGTCCTGTGCTCCGCCCTGACGGTGTTCTTCGGCACCGAATCCCGCGAAACGGCCCCGGACACCACCGGATCCGACGCCACCGGCTCGGACACAGCCGCGGAGCGACCGCCGGCCAAGCGCGCTCCCCAGCACGCGGCCTAGGCGGCGACCCCGCCTCCGCAAAAAACCACCCACCCATTACGAGCGGCCGAGAGACCTGGCTCTGTGACGCCGCAGCAACCACCCCCTGCGGGGGCCGGTGCTACAGCCAGAATCAATGGAGAAGAAAATGACCGTAACGCTTTCCCCCGCAACCACCGATCTGCTCAGCCCCGGCCTCCACCACGAAGACGGGTGGACCGAAGACGAGCGCCTGACCTTCTGGGACGCAGCGGCCCGGCGCCTCGATTGGGCCGAGGAATGGCACACCATCCACAGCAGCACCGGCGTGAACCGGGAGGCCCGGCGCGGCCCCAAACTCCGCTGGTTCGACGGCGGGAAACTCAACGCCGCCTACAACTGCGTGGACCGCCACGTCGAGGCCGGGCGCGGCGACAAGGTGGCCCTGCACTTCGAGGGCGAGCCCGGCGACACCACGACCGTCACCTACAAGGACCTGCAGGACCGCGTCTCGCAGGCCGCCAACGCCCTGGTCGTGCTGGGCATCGGCAAGGGCGACCGCGTGGTCATCTACCTGCCGGTCCTGGTCGAGACCGTCGTCATCACCCTGGCGTGCGCCCGCATCGGCGCGGTGCACTCCCTGGTCTTCGGCGGCTTCTCTTCCGAGGCGCTGCGATTCCGGGTCGAGGACACCGGCGCGAAGCTCCTGGTCACCACGGACGGGCAGTTCCGGCGCGGCGCGGCGGTTCCCGTGAAGGGCAACGCCGACGCCGCGGTGGCCGGGGTGGACAGCATCGAGCACGTGCTGGTGCT
Organism: Paeniglutamicibacter sp. NPDC012692; assembly: GCF_042901625.1. Lineage (NCBI taxonomy): Bacteria > Bacillati > Actinomycetota > Actinomycetes > Micrococcales > Micrococcaceae > Paeniglutamicibacter > Paeniglutamicibacter sp. NPDC012692. The sequence continues at coordinate 209,877 of NZ_JBIBDE010000003.1, read as the reverse complement.
GCGCCGCACCGGGTCCGGGATCGCCTGGACGCAGGGCCGGGACGTCTGGTGGCACGACGTCGTCGACACCGCGAGCACCGAGCACTCCCCCGAGGCCTTCGACGCGGAAACCCCGCTGTTCATCATGTACACCTCCGGCACCACCGGACAGCCCAAGGGCCTGGTCCACACCACCGGCGGCTACCTGACACAGGCCTCCTGGAGCCACAGGTTCCTCTTCTCCCACCCGGACCCGGCGCAGCGCGACGCCGACGTCCACTGGTGCACCGCGGACCTGGCCTGGGTCACCGCGCACACCTACGAGATCTACGGGCCGCTGTCCAACGGCGTCACCCAGGTGATCTACGAGGGCGTCCCCAACGCCCCGCACCCCGGGCGCCACTTCGAGATCATCGAGCGCTACGGGGTCACCAGCTACTACACGGCGCCCACGCTGGTGCGCTCGCTGATGGGCTGGTTCCCGGACGGGATCCCGGCGGACTACGACCTCTCCTCCATCCGGCTTGCCGGAACCGTCGGCGAGGCCGTGAACCCGGAGGCCTGGCGCTGGCTGCGCGGCCAGGTCGGCCGCGACACCCCCGCCGGCATCCCGATGGTCGACACCTGGTGGCAGTCCGAGACCGGATCGACGATCCTTTCCCCGCGCCAGGACGACACCGCGTTCAAGCCCGGCTGCGGCACCCGGGCGCTGCCCGGGGTTTCGGTCGGCATCGTCGACGAGCAGGGCGCGGGCGTGGAGCCGAACGTGCAGGGCAACATCGTGCTGACCAAGACCGGCCCGGCCATGGCCCGCACCGTGTGGGGAAACCCGGAGCGCTACTACACCTCCTACTGGGAAAAGTACGCCGAGCAGGGCTGGTTCCTGGCAGGCGACGGCGCACGCTTCGACGACGACGGGGACATCTGGATCCTCGGGCGCACCGACGACGTGATCAACATTTCCGGGCACCGGCTTTCCACCATCGAGATCGAGTCCGCGCTTGTCACCCACCCGGCCGTGGTTGAGGCGGGGGTATGCCCCACTGCCGACGCAAAGACCGGGCACGCGGCAACGGCCTTCGTGGTGCCCTTCGACAAGAGCCTCGTCGGGACCTCGTTGCCCTACGAGGCGCTGGCCAGGCAGCAGTCGCTCCTTGCGGAGCTGCGCAACCACGTTGCCCGTCAGATCGGCCCGATCGCCAAGCCGCGCGACATCGTCTTCGTGCCCGACGTGCCCAAGACCCGATCGGGCAAGATCATGCGGCGGCTGCTGACCCAGCTCTTCGAGGGAAGCACCCTCGGGGACACCACCAGCCTGCAAAACGAACCCTGCATCGCGCAGATCAAGGAGATCTGCGAGGGCTGACCTGCCGGTGCCGGGGCACGACCGCCCCGGCACCCCGCCCGGACCGCTGGCTCTTTCCGGCCCCTCGCACATATACTGTCCAAAAGACAGCATATTGTTCCCCGGGAGGATAGCCATGACTTTTGAGAACCAGGTCGCGCTCGTGACGGCCGCCGGTGCCGGAATCGGCCGTGCCATCGCCCTGCGCCTTGCCGCCGACGGCGCAGCCGTTGTCGTCTCGGACGTCAACGACGGGGCCGGCGCGGAAACCGTTGCCCTCATCGAGGCCGCCGGCGGGCGCGCCGTCTACAAGCACGCAAACGTCGCCGACGCGGCAGAGGTCGGGTCGCTGGTGCCCTTTGCCGTCGAATCGTTCGGCCGGCTGGACATGGCGGTCAACAACGCCGGAATCGGCGCCATGCCCAAGCCGATCCAGGACGTCGGGGTCGAGGAATGGGACCGCGTCATCAACGTGACCCTGCGCGGCACCTTCCTGGCCATGCAGTCGCAGGTTTCGCACTTCACGGCCCAGGGCCGTGGCTCGATCGTCAACATCGCCTCGCTCGCAGGCATCAGCGCCACCCCGCAGCTGACCCCGTACGGCGCCGCAAAGCACGGCGTCGTCTCGCTGACCCGCAGCGTTGCCAAGGAAAACGCGGCCCTGGGCATCCGCGTCAACGCGGTGGCCCCCGGCGCCATCGAGACCGCCGCACTCGCTTCCTTGCCGGTCGAGGCCAAGGACGGCTACGCCGCGGAGATCCCCATGAAGCGACTCGGCCAGCCGGAGGAGATCGCCAACGCGACCGCATTCCTCCTCTCGGAGCAGGCCAGCTTCATCACCGGCGTCGTTTTGCCCGTCGACGGCGGGACCGAGGCCTAAGTCCATGGAAAACGCCCCCGAAAATTCCGCACTGATCAACATGCTGCAAAGCATCATGTCCCAATGGACATCCCCCGACTTCATGACGGCCGTCGCCGCCCGCGAGGGTGTCCACCTGGATCCCGCGTCGATTGTCGCCGTGACGATCCTGGGCTCCTACGGGCCGCAGCGACCGTCGGCGCTGGCCGCCCGCATGGTCACCGGGGCATCAAACATCTCCAAGATCGCCGCCCGCCTGCAGGAGGCCGGCCTGGTGGAAAAACTGGCGGACCCCAAGGATTCCAGGGCGTCACGGCTTGCCCTGACCGCCGCCGGAACGGACACCGCCGCAGCCTTGGTACGCTCGGGAAATTCGCTGGCCACCGACCTGGTCGGCGAATGGTCTGCCGGGGATCGCGACGACCTGCTGCGCCTGCTGACCCGCTTTGAGGTCGAGACCAAGCGCATGGCCGCGGAATTCAGGCAAGATCGCCCCTAGCGCGAAATGACCACATAGGCCATGGCGCCCTCGTGGCTCACGGAGACGTTGCCGATCCCGGCATCCAGCGCCGACTCGTAGAGCTCGCCCGGTGTGCGGATTTCGGCAATGTCCCCGTGGGACTTGAGCAGCTTCAGGTAGGCGTTGGACCGGGCCGAACCCCGGACGAGCGAGGCCAGATACAGGGTCCCGTGATCCCGGAGCTGCGCACCCAGCCCGGCGAAGACCTTTCCGAGATCCGGGACCAGGTGCAACAGGCCCAGGCCCAAAACGGTTTCGAAGCGCCGCCCGTCGGTCGGCGAAAGCATGTCCCGACACTCGAGGGTGATGCGTCCCGGCACTTCCCCGCCGGCGGCCCGGCGAATTGAATCGCCGGCGACCTCAAGCATCGGCGCGCTCAGGTCCACAAGTGTCGTGGGGCGCCGGCTGGCAACATGCAGGAGCGCCGTGGCCCTGGCCGTCCCCACGGCCACCTCGAGCAGCGGGCCGTCGCCCGAGCCGATGGCCCTCGCCGCAAAGGCCGCGTACTGGTCCGGGCGGGTGCCCCAGAAGACCCTGTTGTAGGTCGGGGACCCAAGCATTGCGTCATAGGCCCGCGCCCGGCGCGCATAGAATCCGCGGTCGCCAAAGAAGTTTTCGCTCACCCCACCATCGTGCGGCCGGGGGCAGTGATCGCGCTAGTGCGTGGGGGCTGCGGCATGGCGCCGCAGCAAGGGGATATCGACCTCGAGAATCTGCCCGTTGCGCATGATCGGCGTCTTGCGTCCCGGAACCAGCGCATCGACGGTCAGCCGGATCAGCGTTCCATGGGCAACCACGATGATGCGCTTGCCTTCGTGGCGCTCCAGCAGGTCGCAGAGCGCCCGGATGCCTCGCGCGGCCACGGCTTCCTCTGGTTCCGCCGAGCGCAGCAGCACGTCGATTTCCTCGCGCGGCAGGTCATAGACCACGCGTCCCTCGGCGTTTCCGTAGTGACGCTCCCGGAGTCCGTCGATTTTTTCGGTCAGGGCCAGGCCAAGGTTCTGCCCAATGAGTTCCGCGGTTTCCGCCGCACGGCCCAGGGTCGACGACGCAAGGACATCCCAGCTCGAGCCGGCCAATTCCTGGCCCGCGACATGGGCCTGTTCGCGGCCCACATCGTTCAACGGAATATCCGTTTGGCCCTGGAGACGGCCCTCGGCATTCCAGGCTGTTTCTCCGTGACGGACCAAAACCAACGTTGCACTCATGCCCACAAGCCTAGCCCGGCATAATCCCGGCCATCGGGGCGGCGCAGATTCTTCGATTTTCGTCTCAGCATTCGCAACCTAAGCTCACAATCTTTGGCTGTTGGTCGATTTCTTGCCACAATGGATCAACACCCCATCCCGAGCGGCCGAGAGATCTGGTTCCATGACGCCGCAGCAACCTTTCACACTCCGGTGAACAAGGTGCTACCGCCAGAAACGATGGAGAGCGCGTAAGCAATCTTCGGTGCTGAACCCCTAGAGGGTCCTTGCGGACCCTGTCCTGGGCGAACCGGCACCGCATTGACCCGGGAGAAGCACCACCCCAGCCCCACAGGCGAGGGCCGTCCGTACCCCGGGCGGCCGTTGCCACATACGCAAGGAGTCAGCCACCCTCATGGCCGAACATCAATTTGGATTCCGCACGCGCGCACTGCATGCCGGCGGCACCCCGGATGCCGAGCACGGTTCCCGTGCCGTCCCGATCTACCAGACCACCTCGTTTGTCTTCAAGGACTCCGACGATGCCGCGAACCTCTTCGCGCTGCAGAAGTACGGAAACATCTACTCGCGCATCGGCAACCCGACGGTTGCGGCCTTCGAGGAACGTATCGCCTCGCTCGAGGGCGGCATCGGCGCCGTCGCCACCGGCTCCGGCATGGCGGCCGAATTCATCACCTTCGCGGCGCTGGCAGGCGCGGGCGACCACATCGTTGCCTCCTCCAAGCTCTACGGCGGAACCATCACCCAGCTCGACGTGACCCTGCGCCGCTTCGGCGTCGAGACCACGTTCGTCGATTCCACCGACCCTGCCGAATTCGCCGCGGCGATCCGCGAGAACACCAAGGCCGTCTACACCGAGGTCGTCGCGAACCCGTCCGGCGACATCGCCGATCTCAAGGGCCTGGCCGAGGTTGCCCACGCCGCCGGCCTGCCGCTGGTCGTCGACTCCACGCTGACTCCCCCGTACCTGTTGCGCCCCATCGAGCACGGCGCCGACATCGTGATCCACTCGGCCACCAAGTTCCTCGGCGGCCACGGCACCACCCTCGGCGGCGTCGTCGTCGAAGCCGGTACGTTCAACTGGGGCAACGGCAAGTTCCCGTCCATGACCGAACCCGTGGCCTCCTACGGCAACGTCTCGTGGTGGGACAACTTCGGCGAGTACGGCTTCCTGACCAAGCTGCGCAGCGAGCAGCTGCGCGACATCGGACCGGCGCTTCCGGCCCAGTCCGCGTTCCAGCTCCTGCAGGGCGTCGAGACCCTGCCGCAGCGCATGGATTCGCACCTGGCCAACGCCAAGGCCGTGGCCGAATGGCTGGATAACGACCCGCGCATTTCCTACGTGAACTACGCAGGCCTGCCGTCCCACCCGCACCACGAGCGCGCCAAGGAACTACTCCCGCTGGGTGTCGGTTCGGTCTTCAGCTTCGGCATCAACGGCGGCCGTGCCGCCGGCACCGCCTTCATCGAGGCGCTGCAGCTTGCCAGCCACCTGGCCAACATCGGCGACGTGCGCACCTTGGTGCTGCACCCGGCCTCCACCACCCACCAGCAGCTCACCGCCGACCAGCTGGTCGCGGCGGGCGTGCCGGAGGACCTGATCCGCTTCTCCGTGGGACTCGAGGACCTCGAAGACATCCTCTGGGACCTGGACCAGGCCCTGACCGCCTCCCAGCAGGTGCTCGACGCACCCGCCGAGGAAGTTTACGACGGGGCCGCGTGCTCCATCGACGCGGCACGCGCCGCCGCCACGACGGGAGCCAAGTAATGACCGCCACCGAAGCCCGCACCTGGGTCGGCCCGAACGCCACCGAACGCCTGGACATCCTGCGGAACACCAAGTCGATTGCGCTGGTCGGAGCCTCCAACAAGCCGTCGCGCGCGTCCTACTTCGTGGCGACCTACCTGCTGTCCAGCTCCAAGTACAAGGTCTACTTCGTGAACCCGGTGCTCGACGAGATCCTGGGCCAGCCGGTCTACAAGTCGCTTGCCGACCTGCCGGAGACCCCGGACATGGTCGAGGTCTTCCGCAAGCACGACGACCTGCCCGGCGTGCTTGACGAGTCGATCGCCGTCGGGGCGAAGACCCTCTGGCTGCAGCTTGGTTCCTGGCACGAGGAGGTCGCGGCCAAGGCCGAGGCCAACGGCCTGGACGTGGTCATGGACCGCTGCGTGAAGATCGAGCACGCCCGCTTCCACGGCGGCCTGCGCCTGGCAGGCTTCAACACCGGCGTGATTTCTTCCAAGCGCCAGCTGCTGGCATAGCCGGCAACTGCTTCTTTTAGGGGTGTGCCCGGCCAATGCGGCCGGGCACACCCCTAAACATTTAATCCTGGGCAAGTCCCGGAAGGTCCTCGCGGGCCATCATCGTGGTGAGGTGCCACAACCTGCGGTCACTCCCATCGTCGGCGTTGCGCAGGCTTTCCCGCTTGGCTTCTCCAACGACGTCCATGATCCGGTTCTCAAGAACCTTCACCTCATCGGCATTCAGCATCAGGTTTGAAAGGTCAAGCACACCCCGCATGTCCGGCTCGTTCCCCGTGGCATACGCGTTGCCCCAATCCAGGACCGCTTGAAGCTGGCGCACCAGCTCCTGACCCTGCTGCCCCACATACGTCTTCAAGACCAGGGCATCGTCGGCCGAGCTGGGCGCCTCCGGACTTCCAACGCTGAATCGCCCCCGCACCGCTCTCCAGACTCGATCCCGACGATCACGTGCCAGCTCCGGAGCTTCTTCGACGATTCCTGCCGAGGCCAGCACCCGGAGGTGAAAGCTCAGGGAATTGGCCGGGACATCAAGTCGCTCGGCCAAATCAGTGGCGCGTGCAGAGTCCGTCGCCGAGAGCGTCGCGACAATGCGGCGGCGCAGGGGATTCGCCATGGCCTTGAGCATTGAAGAGGTCATGGTGATGGTTGTTTCTTCGGTGGAATTCCGTTCCTTTGGATCCATGCCACCAGTGTACAGATTCCACAAATTTAGTTGCGCAAATTCTATTGCGCAACTAAATTTGCGGGTTTACTCTTGGGTGCATGACCACCAAAACCAGCGCGAAGAACAGCACGAGGACCACAACCCCGGCCCCCGCACTGTGGCGCAACCGGAACTACCTGCTCTGGCTCGGTTCGGACACCGGCTCGGCCCTCGGAATCGCATTGCACTCCTTTGCGGTTCCACTCATAGCCTTGGTCGCAACCAACTCCCCGGCACAGGCCGGCATCATCGGCGCGGCCGGGATGCTCGGCAGAATGCTCGCCACGTTGCCCGGCGGCGTCCTGGCTGACCGGCACAACCGCCGCCGGCTCATGTTGATCGGCGGCATGTCCGGCACTTCAATCGGGCTCGGCCTTGTTGCCGTCGCCGCCACCGGACACCTGACCTTTTGGAGCCTGCTCACCCTTCACCTGCTGATGTCCGTGCGCAACGGGCTGTTCGGATCGGCATCCGATGCGGCACTCAAGGACCTGCTGCCGGAAACCCAGCTAGGCTCGGCCCTCGCCGCCAACCAGGGCCGAGATGCAGTGGTTTCCCTGGCCGGCGGCCCACTCGGGGGCATCCTGCTCGCGGTCTCGCAAACCGTGGCCTTGGCCGCCGTCGCAGCGATTCACGCCACGGCAACGCTGTTCGCCAAGTTCATGGTCCTGCCGACACACATCCGGGAAGCGGATGCCGTCGCAACGAACCGGCAGGAACTTGCCGGGCGGACCGGTTGGGCTCACGGCTTCGCCGAGGAAAGCGGTGAAGGCCTGAAGTGGTTGTGGCGGCGAAAGGACCTGCGTGCGATCCTTCTGGTTTCCGTCATCATCAACCTTGGAACCAACGCCTCCATCACGTCGGTCATTTTCGCGCTTCAACGCCGCGGTGAATCGGCGGCGACCATCGGCTGGGTGTCGGCGGCGATCGGCGCGGGCATGCTCTTGGGCAGCCTGGTCGCCCCCGCGCTGATCAGGCGGATTCCCAGCGGTGCCCTCACCTGCACCGGGCTGTTCCTGGCGATCGCGGCCCTCTGGGTCTTGCCGTTCGTTGAACAGACCGCAGCCCTTTGCGTTGTCCTGGCCGTTGCGCTTTTCGGGGCACCGGCAATCAACGCCGGCATTGGCGGCTATTTCATGGCGGCCGTTCCCACCGAGCTTTTGGGCCGGGCCACCAGTGCCTCCGCCCTGATGAGCATGGCAGCACTGCCCCTGGCCCCGCTGATCGCGGGGTTCGGTTTCCCGCTCTTGGGGTGGACCGGACTGCTGGCATCCTGCGCTTCCATCGCGGCGCTGGCAGGAATCATTGCACTCGCAAACAAGCCGCTGCGCACGCTCCCCGGCCCCGGAGGGTGGGCGGCACGCGCAGCGGCCTACAAGCAAGCTTCGTCCGTCTAGCTAGATCGAACGGAACGCCCTACCAACCGGACTCTTCGTCATCGTCGTCGGCTTCGGAAACGCCAAGATCGGGCTGCTGGTTCCCATCGAACTGGGCCCATGCCTCGGTGAATTCAAGGATGTCCTCGAGCGCTTCCTCGTGGTCATCGTCCAAGAGCTCCAGCGCGTCGCTTGAGTCCAGGATGCTGGCGATGGCCTTTGCCGGATGCTCCTCGAAGTAATCCGACGGCGAGTAGTCGGCGTTGAACGTCAGGTTCTTGCTCTGCTCGTACAGGTCAATGAAGGCCGCAACAACGGCAGGAACCCGGGACAGTTCCAGTCCGGTGAGCGCGTCGTTGTAAGCACGACTGGTCACCTCTGCCCATTCCTCGATGATCTCTTCGCTCATTTGCGTTTCGGGATTGCCCACTTCTCTACCTTGCCTAGTTGAAGCTACTTTCGGCATCAATGATAAATGGCATACGCGCGGCCGTACATCTCGATGTCGTCTGAAATTGGGTGTTTTTACGGGCACACCAGGGTTCCGCCGCGGAACGACAAAGGCCGGCCGCCGGGACCCACCCCAACGACCGACCCCTGAAGTTCGATTTCCTAGAGGCGCCGGTTCTCGAGCACCGGAAGGAACTCGCGCACCTCGTCGATGCGGCGGCGCGTGACCTCGGTGGTCACCAGTCCCTCGGCGTCGTCATCCAGGAAAACGACGGGCACGCCCATCGGATCCAGGATCGCCGAGTGCCCGATGGTGTGGCTGGAACTGGTTCCCGCGGCGGCGACCCACACGGTGTTTTCGATGGCACGGGCCTTGAGCAGGGTTTCCCAGTGCTCGATCTTGTGCTCGCCCTTGAACCAGGCGGCCGCCACCAGCAGGACGTCGGCCCCGTTGACCGCCAGGCGTCGGGACAGCTCCGGGAAGCGCAGGTCGTAACAGGTCAGGACACCGACCTTGAGTCCGCCGATCTCAAAGATCGGCAGCGCTTCCACCGGACCGGCGGTGATGGCCGTGGACTCCTGGTAGGAGAAGGCGTCGTAAAGGTGGATCTTGCGGTAGGTCCCCAGGATCCGGCCGTCCTCGGCGACGGCGGCCAGGGTGTTGTAGGGGCGTTCATCGCCGCTTTCCTCGTAGCCTCCGGCCACGATGGCGATCTTGTGCTCGGCGGCGATGAAGGAAAGCTGCTGCACGAACGCGGTCCAGTGCCCGGCGATGGCTTTGTCCAGGCCGCCTTCGACCTTGGACACGGCAAGCATTGCCTCCTCGGGGAACAGCACCAGGCCCGCGCCCTCGTCCTTGGCCCGCGCGGCGAGCCGCGCCATGGTCCCCAAATTCTCGGTGATTGACCCCGTGGGCGCAAACTGTCCGACACTCACCTTCATGACGATTCCCTTCGTTGCCAACGTTCTGGATTCCAGCCTAGCGATGATCGTCCATTTGGTGGATTCGCGATCGGCCATGTCAGCCGTACCGTATGGAATGTGACGACAAAACGCGAGAACAAGTGGTTGGCGCTGGTGGTTTTGGCCGGCGCATTGGCAATGATCGTGCTCGATGGAACGATCGTCGGGGTTTCGCTGCCCAGCATGATCCAGGCCCTCGGCATGGACCTGGCATCGGCCCAATGGGTCAATTCGCTCTACTCGGTGGTGCTCGCCGCATTGCTGATGACGGCGGGGCGCCTCGGAGACCGGGTCGGCCGGCGCAGGCTGCTGGCCATCGGAGTGGCCATCTTCGTGGCCGGCAGCCTCGCCGCGGCCCTCGCCACCGACGCGACGACGCTCATCGCCGCCCGCGCCCTGCAGGGTGTCGGCGGGGCCGCGGTCCTGCCCTCGACGCTCTCCAGCGTCAATTCCATCTTCCGCGGCAAGGAACGTGCGGCCGCCTTCGGCGTGTGGGGAGCCGTCATGTCCGGCGCCGCTGCCCTGGGCCCGCTGTTGGGCGGCGCATTCACCACGTACCTGGACTGGCGCTGGATCTTCTGGGTGAACCTGCCGCTGGGGCTGTTGGTCCTCGTGGGGATCTGGCGCGTCGTCCCCGAAACCACCACCGGGCACCGCGAGCACGGGACGGACGTCGGCGGCGTCCTGCTCAGCGCGCTCGGGTTCGGGCTGTTGGTCTTTGTCCTGATCGAGGGGCCGAGCTGGGGCTGGCTGGTGCCGCGGACAGCCGTCGACCTGGGCCCGTTGCACTGGGGCGCGGATGCCCCGGTCTCGCCGATTCCGATCCTCGGGGCGGTCGCCGTGGTCGCGCTGGTTGCCTTCATCCGGTGGGAGTCGCGGCGCGCCCGGCAGCTCAAGAGCACGCTGCTGGATGTCTCGCTTTTCTCCCACGCGACGTTTTCCTGGGGCAACGCCACGGCCACGATGGTGGCCATGGGCGAGTTCGGGCTGCTGCTGGTGCTGCCGCTGTACCTGATCAACGTGCTGGACACCGATGCCATGGGCGCCGGGCTCATCCTGGCCGGCATGGCCGCCGGAGCCTTCCTGTCCGGGGCCATGGCCAGGCACCTGGCGGCTTCCATGGGCGCCGACCGGGTGGTGGTCCTGGGGCTGGGGCTGGAGATCGCGGGCGTCGCGGGTCTGGCCTGGGTCATCGGCGCCGGGGCCCCGATGCTCCCGCTGGTCCTGCTTCTGGTGGTCTACGGCTTGGGACTGGGACTGGCCTCGGCGCAGCTGACCAGCACGGTCCTGCGCGACATCCCGCCGGAGGCCTCAGGACAGGGCTCGGCAACGCAAAGCACCCTGCGCCAGCTTGGGTCCGGGTTCGGCACGGCCATCGCCGGCAGCGTGTTGGCCGTGGCGACAACCCACGCGGCCACCGTCTCCCTCTCAGCCCTGGACCTTCCGGGGCTCGACGCGGCGGTCTGGGCCCGGCGGCTCAGCGATTCCGCGGGCGGCCTCATTCCGCAGGTGCTGCACGGCAACGCGGGGGCGGCCTTCGGTGAGCATAAGGAGCAGGTCGCCGGGGCCCTGGGCGATGCCTTCACCAGTGGCGTCCAGGCGGCCATGGTTGCCGCGGTGGTCTGCCTGGCCATCGGATGGATCGGCTCGCTTCAGGTCAGCCGTGCGGCACGGGCCGTCCCGATCCCGGAGGAAGCTCGGGCGCTGGCGCCCGAACGGGATGCCGGACGGGGCTAGAACCCCGGAACACGCAGCGAGGGCGTGGCCCGCGCCGGAGAGCGGTTGCTCATCCAGGCCCGTGCCACGCCCTCGCGTGTGCGGTTATTGCTAGTCGTTGATCAGATCGTGGCGGACGATGGTCTGCTCGCGATCCGGCCCAACACCGATGGCGGAGAAACGGGTCCCGCTCATTGCTTCAAGCGCCAGCACGTAGTTGCGTGCATTTTCCGGAAGGTCTTCCATGGTACGTGCCGTGGAAATGTCCTCGGTCCAGCCGGGGAAGTACTCGAAGATCGGCTTCGCGTGGTGGAAGTCGGTCTGCGTCATCGGCATTTCGTCGTGGCGCACGCCGTCGACCTCGTAGGCCACGCACACCGGGATCTTCTCGATGTTGGTGAGCACGTCGAGCTTGGTGACGAAGTAGTCGGTGAAGCCGTTCACGCGCGAGGCGTGGCGGGCCAACACGGCGTCGTACCAGCCGCAGCGGCGCGGACGGCCGGTGTTGACACCGAATTCGCCGCCGGTCTTCTGCAGGTACATGCCCATGTCGTCAAAGAGCTCGGTCGGGAACGGGCCTGCGCCCACGCGGGTGGTGTAGGCCTTGATGATGCCCACGGAACGCGTGATGCGGGTCGGGCCGATGCCCGAGCCCACCGACGCGCCGCCGGCGGTCGGGTTCGACGAGGTGACGAACGGGTAGGTGCCGTGGTCGACGTCCAGGAACGTGGCCTGGCCGCCCTCCATGAGCACCACCTTGCCGGCATCCAGCGCGTTGTTCAGTTCCAGCGTGGCGTCGATGACCATCGGGCGCAGGCGCTCGGCGAAGGACAGGAAGTACTCGACGATCTCGTCGACCTCGACGCCGCGGCGGTTGTAGACCTTGACCAGCAGCTGGTTCTTCTGGAGCAGCGAGCCCTCGACCTTCTGGCGCAGGATGGACTCGTCAAAGACGTCCTGCACGCGGATGCCCAGGCGTCCGATCTTGTCCATGTAGGCCGGGCCGATGCCGCGACCGGTGGTGCCGATGGCACGCTTGCCCAGGAAGCGTTCGGTGACCTTGTCCATGGTCTGGTGGTACGGGGCCACCAGGTGTGCGTTTGCGGAAACACGCAGCTTTGAGGTGTCGGCCCCGCGGGCCTGCAGTCCCTCAATTTCCTCGAAGAGAGCCTCGAGGTTTACAACGCAGCCGTTTCCGATAATCGGGATGGCGTTTGGCGAAAGAATGCCGGCGGGCAGGAGCTTGAGCTCATACTTTTCACCGCCGACGACGACCGTATGGCCGGCGTTGTTGCCACCGTTTGGCTTCACAACGTAGTCAACCTGGCCACCCAAAAGGTCTGTGGCCTTACCCTTGCCCTCGTCGCCCCACTGGGCTCCGACGATCACGATTGCTGGCATGGGATCCTCCCCCTTGCTCGATTCAGCGCGGCCGGCACATAATGCCGGGTCCCGGCGGTGCCGGGCGCAGAAATGCCCCTCGCTCTTCCACTGTCCACGCATGGATCAGGAAGAACAGTAAGGGGCTCTTACGTCACGAGTTTACCCGAAGAACGAACGTCGAGTGGATTTATGGCGGCTAGGAGTCGGTTTCAGGCTCGCTCGCCGCAGATAATGCGGCCTGGGCCAGCTGCTCCCATCGTTCCATCGAACTTTCGGGAACCGCCACCCAATCACGGAACGGCCGACCCTGGCCCGAGGGGTCAAAAAGCTCCGCACCGGGGCACTCCATCCCCTGCGACATGGCTTTGCTGTCGCGGCCGACCTTGAACGCCATCCGGTCCTCTTGCAGGCATGCGATGGCCTTGGACTCGAACTTCAAGGCGTCCTTGCCGAACATCTTTCCCGGCGTCACCCCTTCGCCGAGCAGGGTGCGGGCAATCCGCTGGTACTCGGCCATGGCCTCGGGTGTTGGAAATTGCATACTCATGACCCCATCAAACCCCGCTTTGGTCGTTTCGTCGAGGGATCAAGACCGCGTCTTTTCCTCGGCGGTGTTTTGCCATGGGTTTTCCCTAGGCATCAGGTGAGGCAGTGCGTGCCCTGCGCTTCTCCCGCAGCCACCAAAACGGCAGCAGGAACGTTCCCAGTGCACTGATCAGCCAAACCAACAGCGTGCCCAGGACCCATGTTCTCGTGCCCGACAGTGTCAAGCCTCCCGGGAAAAGCTGGGCGATGAAAAGCGCCAATGCCGTGGCGATCAACCCGACCCCGCCCAGGAATGCCGAGGCGTAGCGTCTGGCCATGGTCGCCACGAAGGGCGCGATGACAGACTGCACCACCGTGAAAACCAAGACCGCAACGATGAAGCCGGAAGCATGAATGTTGAACCCGTCCAGGATCCAGCTCGTCACCAGCAGGCCCAGGGCCGACGAGACTATGAAAATGGCCAGTCGAATCAGGAAACGAATCATGGATCCGAGTGTACGGCCAGCACTGTGACTTGGGGCGGTACAGCGGAAACAAGTTATTTCCGATGCCGCCCTAGACTGGATCCCATGGCCCTGACCCGTGAACAACTCATCGACACCGCAGTGGACGTGCTTTCCAAGTTCGGCCTGGCCGACCTCTCGATGCGCAGGCTCGCCCGGGAACTCGAGGTGCAGGTCGGGGCCCTGTACTGGCACGTGAAATCCAAGCAGGAGCTGCTGGTGGATGTGGCGGCGAAATTGCTCGGGTCCGTGCCGCAGCCGGCGACCCCGGTTCCGGCGATGGCGCCGTTGGCCATCGCCTCGTTGCTGCAGCAATTGCGCACCGCGTTGATCACGGTTCCGGACTCGGCCGAGGTGATCCAGCTGGCGCAGTCCATGCGCCCGGATGCGTTGGCCCCGCTGGCCTGGCTGTTGGAGTTTCTGCAGCTGGTCGGGATCCCCCGGGAGCAGGCGCTGTTCGCCAGGCACCTGCTGCTCAACCACCTCCTCGGCTCCATCGCCGCGCACCAGGAGTCCCAGGCACTGGCCGGAACGCCGGAGGTGGAGGGAAACACCGTGGAGCTGGGCCCGGAGGCCTTCGAGTACGGTGTCCGCGTGATCCTGCAGGGGCTTTCCCTCGAGCACGCTGCGGCGGCCGGGGCCTAATCCCCCAGACGGCCCCCTGAGGCTTCCAGGTAGCAGGCCCCGCACAGCGACTCGTACCAAACGTCGTCCCCGTCGATCGCCACCTGGTCCCCGTCGAAGATGATCTTGTCGCCGACCCTGCGCGTGTTGAACACGGCCTTGCGCCCGCAGCGGCAGATGGTCTTGAGCTCTTCGAGCGAATGCGCGATTTCCAGCAGGCGCCGCGAGCCGGGAAACGCATGGGTGCGGAAGTCCGAGCGTATGCCGTAGGCAAGCACCGGGACGTTGTCGATGACCGCGATGCGGAACAGGTCATCGACCTGGCTTGCCGTCAGGAACTGCGCCTCGTCGACCAGCAGGCAGGCCACCGGCGGGGCGTCGACGTGCTGCAGGATCGCGTCGGGGTCGTCCCCCGCGGCGTGGGCGGCGAAAAGCCCGCGCACATCGGCCTCCGGCGGGATCAGGAAATCGACGTCCCTGTCCATGCCCAGACGCGAAACGATGCCGGAATCGCCCTTGGTGTCGATGCCCGGCTTGGCCAGCAGCACCCGCTGGCCGCGCTCCTCGTAGTTGAACGCGGTCTGCAACAAGCCGGTCGACTTCCCCGAATTCATTGCACCATAGCGGAAATACAGCTTCGCCACATCGTTCCTTTCGTGTTGGGCATCGTGCACGATTCTATGCGCTGGCGCCCGCACCGGCTTCACGGCAACTGCCTGCGGGCACGGCAATACCCGGTGCCGGGGAAGCCCACTCAAGGACTTTCCCAACACCGGGCATCGCCGGATCCAGCCGGCCGAGGGTCTGCCGTGCGCTACGCCGGGTCGCCCACGGGCAGCGACTCGGGGGCCTCTTCCTCGTCGGCTTCTTCGGCCCCGTCGGCGGGGACCATGCGCTTGCGCATCACGAAGTAGAGCACCGCGACGACCAGGGCGAAGGGAACCCCGAAGATCAACGTCATGGTGAATTCCTTGGTGAACAGGGTGGTGATGAGCAGGGCCGCCATCAGCAGGGCGCCAACCAGCGAGCCCAGCGGGTAGAACGGCAGCTTGTACTTCAGCTTTTCGCCGCTGCGCTGGTGGGCGCGGCGGAAGAACAGGTGCGTCACGAAGATCAGCATCCAGGTGGCCATGGCGCCGAACATCGACAGCGCCATCATCACGGTGAACCCTGTTTCCGGGTTGGCCGCGTAGATCAGGGTGGCGATGGCGATTCCGCCGGCGGAAAGCAGCAGCGCGTTGACCGGGGCGCCGTTCTTGCGGACCTTGCCGAAGATGCGCGGGGCCTGCCCACCGCGGGAGAGCGAGAACATCATGCGGGTGGAGATGTAGAGCTGGGAGTTCATGGCGGACAGTGCCGCGATGATGACCACGAAGTTCAGGATGGAGTCGGCGTACGGGATGCCGATGACCTGCATGACCGTGACGAACGGGCTGCCGCCCTCGAGGATCTTGCTCACCGGGGCGATCGCCAGGATCAGCGACAGGGTCAGGATGTAGAAGAGGAAGAGTCGCACCAGGGTGACCTTGAAGGCCTTCTTGACAGCGACCTCGGGGTCCTTGGCCTCGCCGGCCGCCACGGCGATCATCTCGATGCTCAGGTAGGAGAAGATCGCCAGGATGACCGCGAACCAGACGCCCTTGGCGCCTCCCATGAAGAAGCCGCCCTCTGCCTGGTAGTTGTGGAACCCGAAGTCCGGGTTGGATCCGCCGAATACCAGCACCGCCGCGACGAGGATGAACGCGACGATGGCGAAGACCTTGGTGGCGGAGAACCAGTACTCGAGGGTGCCGAAGGCCTTGACGTTGAACATGTTCACGCCGATGAGCAGTGCCGAGAAGCCCAGGACCCAGACGATCGGGGGAACCCCCGGGAACCACATTTGCATGTAGTCGCCGACGGCGGTGACCTCTGTGCCGACGGCCAGCACGATGCAGGACCAGTACAGGTACTTGATCATGAACCCGGCGAAGGGGTTGATGTAGTGCTCGGCGAAGGCGCCGAAGGATCCCGTGGTCGCGTGGGCGACCGTCATTTCGGACAGGGCTCCCATCAGCAGCACGGCAATGAGACCGCCGATGGCGTAGCTGATGATGACGCTCGGGCCCGCGAAGGAGATGGCGAACTTGCTGCCCAGGAAGAGGCCCGTGCCGATGGCCCCGCCCAGGGCGATCATGCTCAATTGCCGGGATGTCAGCTGCCGGGACAGGCCGGCTTCTCTTTTTTTGATGCTATCCAGTGACGAACTCATGAGTGACCTCGGATGGTGGGAGTGAGTATTGCAGAAAGGTTTTTGGGTATGGCGATTCCTGTGGATGGCCGCCGGGTGTTCCCGGCGGCCATCCATTGGGTTGTTGTTGAGCGGCCTAGCGAGTCCTAGGTGACGGCGTTGCGGGACTTGTAGGCAGGGACATCCCAGGCCCGCGTTTCAAGAATGTCGCGCAGGATTTCCACCGCGTCCCAGATGTCGGTGTAGGACAGGTAGAGCGGGGTGATGCCGAAGCGCAGGACCTCCGGCTCGCGGTAGTCGCCGATGACGCCGCGGCCGATCAGCGCCTGGATGATCGCGTAGCCCTCGGGGTGGCGGAAGCTGACGTGGCTGCCGCGTTCCGCGTGGTTTTCCGGGGTGATCAGTTCCAGGCCGAATTCGCCGCAGCGTTCCCGGACCAGCTCAATGAAGAGGTCGGTGAGCGCCAGTGACTTCGCACGCACCTGGTCCATGTCGGCCTCGAGCGAGACATCGAGCCCGCATTCGACCATGGCCATGGAGGTGATCGGCTGGGTTCCGCAGAGGAAGCGGCGCACGTCGTTGGCGGCCGTGTAGCTGTCGGCCATCTCGAACGGTGCGGCGTGGGACCACCAACCGGTCAGCGGCTGCCAGAAGCGCCCCTGGTGGCGGGCATTGACCCAGATAAAGGCAGGGGAACCCGGGCCGCCGTTGAGGTACTTGTAGGTGCAGCCCACGGCGTAGTCGGCGTTGGCACCGTTCAGGTCCACCGGAACAGCGCCGGCCGCGTGCGCGAGGTCCCAGATGACCAAGGCCCCAGCGGCGTGGGCCGCGGCGGTCACCTCGTTCATGTTCCACATGGCACCGGTTCGGTAGTTCACGTGCGAAAGCGCCAAGACGGCGACCGAATCGTCGAGGGCCTCTGCCAGACTGAGGTTTTCGTCGATCAGGCGGACTTCATAGTGTTCGCCGGTTTCGGCCTTGACCGAGTTCAGGAAATCGCTGATGCCCTCGGCAATGTAGATGTCGGTCGGGAAGTTGTCGCGTTCGGTGAGGATGACGCGGCGTCCCGGGGCATCCTGCTGCTGGATGCGCACGGCGGAAGCAAGTGCCTTGAAGAGGTTCAGGCTCGTGGTGTCGGTGACGACGGTTTCGCCGTCGTTGCCGCCAATGAGCTTCGAGACCTTGTCGCCCAATCGGGACGGCAGATCGAACCAACCGGCGGTGTTCCAGGAGCGGATCAGCCCGTGCGCCCATTCGTTGTTGATGACATCGGCTGCGCGCTCGGCTGCGCCCAGCGGGAGCGGGCCCAGTGAGTTGCCGTCAAGGTAGATCAACCCCTCGGGCAGCGAGAATCGCTCGCGGAAACGGGCCAGGCTGTCCTTGTTGTCGGCCGCCTGCAAGCTTGCACGGTCGGTTCGAAGGGTGGGGGTGCTCATGGAATTTGTTGCCTTTCTTGACGTATCGAGAGAGCGTGAAGCAATCCGCAAACCCTCAATGCCTGATGGCCAATCATAGAATTATTCATCGAGCGGTTGGTAGTCTAGTGAATAAATGCTCAGATTCTGAGGAGAATTTCGTGCTCAATTCGGGAAGCATCAAGAACCACCACCGGCAACAGAATACGGTTCGGCTCGACGACGCCGATCTGATCATCCTTCAAGAGCTCAGCAAGGATGCCCGGACCCCCAACAACCTGCTGGCCTCCCGGGCGGGGATCGCTGCGTCGACGTGCTTGGGTCGCGTCCGGGCACTACAGGACGCTGGTGTCATTCGAGGCTTCCACGCGGACATCGACCCCCGGCTACTGGGATTGCAGATAACAGCAATGGTGTCGGTCATGGTTCGTCCCGACGCGCGGAACGAAATGCTGGAATCCGCCAGGGTCCTGCAGGCACTTCCGGAGGTGCAGGACGTCTTTGTTCTGGGCGGAACGCCAGACATCCTTGTCCACGTCATCTGCCAGTCGGTTGAAGCCTTGCGGGATTTCGTGGCGCAGCACCTAGGCGCCAAGGCGGCGTTCGCCTCAACTCAAACGAATCTGGTTTTCGAGCACCTGTCCCCCGCAGGGTGACGGCGTCGCAACCGAACCAGAGCGCCTCGGCTTAGGGCGCGGCCTCCGCGTAGATTCGCAGCGCCTTCAGGGTTCCGGATTCCGAATCGGCAATCGCTGCGAGTAGCTCGCCGACCTCATCCTCGAGTTCGGCCGCGGCGTCAACACTCACCAAGAGTCGAACCGTAGTTTGCCCCGGTCCTTCCGAAAGCTCGTAGCTGTAAAGAACTCTGATGTCCCCGCTGCCAGTCGCCAGCGTGATGGATTGCCCATCCTGCAACTCGGTGATGACGAGCTGGCGTTCATGCTCCCCGGAGCGGTAATCAAGTACCGTCCCAGGGGTCGTTGTGAGCTGTTCAGCCTCCATCGAGTCAACACCGGGCATCCATTTCGGTGCGGCCACCCAATCCGTGAGCAAGAACCAGACCCGTGTGACGGGAACGTGAATCGACTCCTGAACATCCAAAGCCTGAAAACGTGTCATGGCCGAATCGTGCCACGAAGCGACCGGGAATGAAACGCTTAGGGGAAACGAGAATTCGGCCTCAGGCACACGCGATGGATCAGTCGACAGGATCCATCGTCAACGATTCATTCTGCTTGTCAATTAGGACCAACCCAGCTGGCTTTACGGACGAACAATCGCCACGGTTTGTGCCACTAGCGATCTAATCACCATCGAAACCCGCGAGGTATCCACGAAAGCCTCGCCTTCCATAGATTCCGATGGGCAAACGCCCGCAAATCATTGAGTAAGGAATAGTACTTTTCGGTCTCTTCCGCATCCGGGGACCCATCAGGCTTTTGCACGTAGCTGACGAGAAGCCCGTCAGCATGCGCGGTGAATGAATCCAACATGGCCTTGCAAATTTTGTACAGGTGCTCCTGCGTAACACCGTCCTCCAGCTTACGCGTGGCTTCCTCGCAAATCTGTGCAATTTGCCGTTGATGCATTCCGTCGACGTACTGCGCAAACCCGCGCATCTGCCGGGCCGTGTTCTCGAACGAATTGCTGCCTACTTGATCGGCCATTTTGCTGTTGTCTCGCCTTGCTTCCGCGACTCAGGTACGTAAATTTGCAGGCAAACAGGCAACGGCACCAGCAACAATGCCCCGCGGCCGGTCCCTCTCCGTCGGGTGAGCGCCGCAACCCCCTGCATTCAGCACCGATTCGCCCACGGCGGTCTCGCTACCGGGCAACGACCGGCGTCAGCCTGACGTTTCTTCAGTGGAAACCGCGAAAGAACCGAGAAATTCCTTTTCCACGAAGATTCGAGCGGGCGAACTTTCGAAGATCGTGAATGAGACTGAAGTATCTCTCATTGGCGGGTTCATCGGGAGAACCATCAAGGTTAGTTAAATATCGGTCACTGATACTCATTGGACCTGCTCTGAGTGACACCAACACTTCTGCAGAAATCTCCCTCAACCGGTCAAGAGTGGCGCCGTCATCAAGCTCGCGCGCAAAATCCTCGTAGGCTGCGGCAGCCTCTGGCAGTCCTACCTGATAAAGCTGGTTCGCAAACGAGAGCATCTTGGAGGAAATATCCTCTGGTAAATTTCTTTCTACTTGAGGTGTCATTAGTCCAGTATCACTACTCTATGCGGAACGGATTTCATGCGGACAACGTCCTCCAGTCAGCAATCGTCGGCGAGCTAAACCACGTCAACTGCGGGTCCGCTAGGCCCTTCCGATGGAAGTAGTGCGCAGCAATCAACGCTTTCTCCAGCGTCGCAGTCTCCCAGGACGCATGCGACATGACCATGTGCCCGATCTTCACGTCGGCTTGCCCGGGATCGCTTCCCGGAGAAGTCAGCATGCTCCACTGGTCTTCCTTCGAGGATTCGGCCGAGAAGCAAACGACCAGCGCGCCCTCCGCATTTCCGGCGACAGTCAAACAGGCCTCACCGCGCGTTGCACTCACCAGCGTGCGCCTGTCACCGTCCAACGACCGAATCTTGGCAGCCAGGGCTGCCTCCGAGAACCCGCCCTCGCGGAAGGTCTTCCGGCCCACGCGCCACTCCAAGGAATCGCTCCCTTCTTGACCGGAGAGCTTCGACGCCGGTGCTCCACGCCCCTGACGCCGATCCCACTCAGAGCGCAGCATCGAACCTAAAACCCACCCAACAAACGTGCAGAGGAACCACGTTAGAAAGACCGGGGAAAAATTGGGCACGAACCTGGAAATGACATAAGGTGCCAGAAGAAGCGCTGCAAACAATGTAAACGGCGCCCCGAAAGCGATGAATGCCAAGATCGCTGCAAGGAATATAGAGCCAAGAACGGTTCCAAACAGAAGCATCATGTCCTGTTGGCCGCCAACAAGGGGCCCGACGATTGCGATGGCAAGCACAATCGGAACGAGTATGCACCTCGCGATAACATCCGACCGGCTCAATGGCGGATATTTCCATGCCTTTTCCTGCTTATTCGCTACCAAAAGAACTCCAACTTAGATCTAGTCCCGCACCCATTTACCGTCGCCGGAAGCGACAAAGCCCACGATTGCGGTGGTTTTCAGTTGGTCGATACGCCGCGCGTGCCCGCAATTCGTCGAACAACCCCCGAAGCAGAACCGATGAGCTAAATGACGTCCTCAACGAACAGCGACTGCCACTTGTACAGGCCCCCGTCGTACTCCCTGAGAACCGTTCGCTTGAGTTCACCCTGAAACTCTGGTCCCAAGAGCGGCTCAATGAGTTCCGGGCTGTTGTTCACGCGCTTCGTCCACTCTGGCCGCTGCTGCCCCGGAGGAGTGCATTCGACCTCCATGAACCGATGCTCGTCGCCTTGCAGCCCAGTAAGCCAACGCTGACGGATCTTCGGCAAGTTAAGGGTATGCGCCCACGCCCACGCATGATCGTCTTCTGGGATCCGCTCATAGACGGCTTCCAGAACGTTGGCGTCAATGCCATGCAGGCTACCCAGACGCTCGAGGGTAAACGCATGCCTCCGAGGCACCGCGACCTCCTCAAGACAAACCGTTCGGGCCAATGAATCCAACGCGGAACGGGGGTCCCCGCACCGATCAACGAATAAACATGAACCAGCGAGTCCCCGGCAACTATCTCCCGAAACCATTCGGCAAGCCACTGGACATCCAGCAGGGCACGCCGGGCCTCGGCGCCCTCGACCGGCCAGTACTGCCCATCGTCATCTGGCGTGGATGCCACCCACCCGCCAACTCGCGAACCTTCGCCACTTCTGGCCCAGCGCGCCCGATCAGCGCGTGCGACAAGTCGGCGGGCCTCCCGGGCATCCATTCGCGGCTCGTTCGTCAGCAAAACCGATGGCCATGACGTTTCGCTCATCAACCGGATCGGGCTCTGATCACGCACACGGAACGCCGGAATCATCGCTCCGGCGGGAGTGGCCTCCACTTCGTAGATACGCCCCCTCAGTATGTTGGAGGGACCATTGTTGACCCGACGAACCCTGTATCGGGGAACCGCTTCACGGGACGACGGCGTTTTCTCAGGCAATCCGATCATGACATGGTCCTAAGGTCGACGCTGGGTTGGAATTCTTGAAGAGTCGACGGGTATCTCCCAATTTCCAGGTGCTCAAGTTGGTAGAACGCGTGGCACAGCCTCGCCGGACCCCGCCAACTTCAACTCATCTGGCTCAGGACGGCAGGGGACGCCGGTCAAAGACCTCAGGGGACGTTAGCCACGTGAACTTCGGGTCGGCTCCCCCTGTCGCCGCAAAATGCCGTGCAGCAGCCACCGCAGACGCTGCGTCCGTGCACTCCTCAAATGAAAACGATCCCTTGAGATCGCCGATCACGACATCCGACCGGCCGGAATCCGTCCCTGGCGTCGTCAAGAAACTCCACAGGTCTTCACTCCTCGTGTCCGGGGAAAAATAGACAACCATTGCGCCGCGGGCATCGCCGCAGAAATCCATCCGCGCAGTGCCTCGCAACGCGCTGACCACGGACTGCTTGGAACCGTCGAGGGCACCGATCCGCTGTTCAAGGGTGGCTGCGGTTCCGGCGCCCTCCTCGAATTGCTTGCGGCCTACCTGCCACTGGACACGCAGCCCCAACCCGTCCGCGCTTGGCTGGGCACCGGTTCCCTTGCGGTCTGTGAGATAGCGGAAGTGGGCGCCAACAATCGAGCCTGCTATGGAGCTGAGCAACAATGTCGGCAGCCCAGCCACGAGTTCGTTCCGGCTGGAAGCCAGCAAACCCACCGCAGCCAGGAATCCCAACACCAAGACCGCCCGCGCAGCATTCGGAGGCAGGACGAAGAACGTGACGGTTCCGAAGACGAGCCCCACGCCAACTGCTGCCAAGGCAATGGGCAAGACTCCGGGCCCCGCGGTTCCCAACGTCAGCGCAACGGCAGCCACGGGGCCAAGCACAGCGACACCCCATTGGACCATGTCTGCACCCTTTGCGTAGCGGGGCTTTTGTGAAGCTTTCCCGGCCATTTTCCTATCCACCTGTTCCTTGTTCGACAAGCCAACGTGTCATATCGGCACCCGATCCGACGCCCGCGCCGACACCTGCGGAGGACCACAAGGCATGGCCGTTGGCTCCCGAGAATGCGCCGCTCAGCGTGCTGGGCTGGAAGTATGGCATCTGGCGCAACGTAGTCATCTGGGTCGGTCCGCCAGGCAGTTGCGTGAATGCTCCGCCCGTCGCAGCGCCCCAGCCAAGATCCGCCAGAGTTAGTTCCTTGCCAGAGACGAGATTATCAACGGTAGTTCCCGACATGCCTCCGCTGGCCCCGACCGCGATCGTCGACAAGCGTGCAGTAACGCTCGTGGCCGTGGAACCCGTGAGCTTCGCGATCGATCCCCCGGCAGGCCCGGCCAGCCCTCCGATTGCTCCAGCCACGCCGCCACCGAGCATGGCACCGGCAAATTCTCGCGGGTTCCTGATTTGGAAGTCGTTCTTTGCCAAATACACGAATCCGCCACCGGCCGAGCCGACGCCTGCGTTCACGCCAACATTGACAGCCAGGCTTCCGGCAATCCGTGCGGCCGGTGTAGCCGCGGAGAAAGCAGTCTTGCCCAGCATGGCTGCACCACCGCCAACACCGCCAAGTACTGCCACGCCTGCCGTTTGCACCCAGTTGACCTTCCCGGTCGTCGCTTTCTGGATGATGGCGTCAGCACCACCGGCGATTAGCGCCATCCCCAGGGGACCGCCGACACCGGTAGCCATCAATATGCCACCGCCGACAACCATCGCACCACCGGCGAAGTACTCCCAGTTCTCAGCCAAGAAGTCCCCGGCCGCGGCAAACGCGCCGTTGTTGCCGTCGCGGTAGGCCTGCAGATCCGCCTCGGAGACGGGGCTCAAACCCAGCGGATCAATCGCATGCAACGGATCATTGCCTGCATACGAATACGGGTTGCCCGCCCAACCGGCACCCACCACAGGATCCAGCGGATCAACCGACAGGAACCCACGCGTCAACGGGTCATACGCGCGGGCACCAAACCAGTCCAGCCCGGCAACCTGCACACCACCGGACGCGCTGACGGACAACCCGGCGGGCAACCCCGCAACCGCACCGGCAGACATGCCCCACGGGCTACCCGCATCAGTCGTGTGGCCGCTGCGCCAGCCGGCGTTCAACACCGTCCCGCCCACGGCGGTCATGCCACCGGGCAATGCCGCCACGGACTTCCCGCCCAGGGCCAACACGCGCGGGGCGACCTCGGCCGAATCCCACCAGACCTCGGCGCCGTTGACATCTCCCAGCTCACCGAGGGCGTCAACCCACAGCTCGCTGCGCGATGCGGCCCCGGCGGAACCCTCCGAGACGACAGCACTCAGCCAGCCCCGGTCCGACCACTCGAAGTTCCGGACCGAACCGTCTGCATCCTCAACGGCGGTCCGTCGGCCCAACCCGTCATACCCGTACGTGGTGGTCCCTACATTGTCTGTGCGCGAGCGCAGCTGGCCGGCTGCATCGTAGGCAAACTCGGTTGCCACGCCCTCGATGGACTCTGCCACCAGGCGACCCGCGAGGTCGTAACGCCATTGCGAGGCCTCGGCGTCGCCGCGAACCGCGCGCTCCAGCTGGCACGCCGAATCATAGGCAAAGCGGGTTTCGGTGCCGTTGGCAAGGATCGCGGCAATGCGCCCGTCCTCGTCGCGGCGAATCACCGTCTCGTCCACGCCGTCGACGGTCGTCGTCGTGTGGCGCACCAGGGCGCCCTCGGCGTAATCCCAGCTCTGCACCGTGTCGCTGGCGACGGCGCCGGCAAGCCGTCCGGCGGCATCGTGCTCGTAGGCAATGCGCCCGAAGACCGGGTGGTCGACGGTGACAACCCGCCCGGCGGCATCGCGTCCGAATTCGGTGCGCACGCCCAGCGGATCGACTACCGCGGTGCGGTTCCCGTCCGCGTCGTACTCCCACGACGGGCCAACCCCGTTGCGCAGCCGCTGCACCATCTGCCCGCGGCGGTTGAAGCGCAAGAGGTGCTCGACCTCGACGCCGTCGGCCCGCGTGTGGTCCGCGACCAGCATGGTCCGCGAACGGGCGTCCCGGGACATGTGCATCAGCACACGCCCGTTGACCACCAGGGAGGTCTGGCGGCCCGCCTCGTCATAGGTCCATTCGCTGCGGCGGCCCTCCGGGTCGCACTGCCACAGCTGACGGCCGGCCTCGTCATAGCCCGCGGTGGTGGTCCGGCCCAGCGGATCGGTTTCCGCGATGACCTGGTCGGCGTCGTTGTAGGCCCGGCGCGTGGTGGCGCCCAGCGGATCGGTGATGCTGGTGACCCGCCCCCGGGCGTCGTAGCCGTAGCGGGTCTTCCCGCCCAGTCCGTTGACGGCCTCGACCAGCTGGCCCGCCGCGTCGTAGCGGAAGCTCCGCCGTCCGAAGGACGGGTCCTTGGCGCGCACCATCCGCCCGGCCAGATCGTACTCGTAGCTGGAGGTGCCGCGCCCTGGGGTGTACCGGGAGACGACCCGGCCGACGGCGTCGTACTGCACGCGCTCGGTTTCGCCGCCCGGGAAGACGCGGGCGATGACGCGGGACTCGGCGTCGTATTCGAGCGTGGTGCGCGCCCCCGAAGGATCCGTGCTTGCGGCCGGCCGGCCCGCGGCGTCGAACTCGAAGTGCGTGGTGGCCCCGCCCGGGGAACGGCGTTCGACGACCCGGCCAGCGGCATCGCGGCGCAGCAGGGTCAGCCCGCCCTCGGCGTCGACCAATTCCACCGGGCGTCCGCACCTGTCATAGGTGACCAGCTCGGTGCTGCCGTCGACCCGCTCCGTCGCCACGGGGCGGCCGAACTCGTCGAAGCGCATGCTGCTGCGGTCAAAGGCGTCCTGCACCGTGGCGGTTCCGGCCGCGGCGTCGGCCGAGTAGTCCTGGCGCACGCCGGTGGGGTCCATTGTCCCGGTGAGCTCGCCGTTGCTGCCGTATTCGCGCTGCCAGGAGTGCCCGGCCGGATCCGTGATCCGGGTCAGCCGCGAGAGTGCGTCGTGCGCGAAACGCCATTGGGCGCCGTCCGGAAGCTCGATTCCCGCCAGGTTGCCGAAGTCGTCGAGCGTGCGCGTCACGGCGCGGCCCAGCGGGTCGACGGTGCCGGCGAGCTGGCCGTGGGAGCCGTAGTTCATCTCGGTGCGCGCGCCCAGCGGGTCGGTGACCACGGCCAGGGCGCCGCCGGGTGCGTACTCGAACTTCCACAGGGCGCCGTCGGCATCCCGGCGGGAGCGCAGCTGTCCGGCGCCGTCGTAGATGTAGGTGGTGCGGGCGCCGCCCGGGGACACGGCCGCGGTGACCCGCCCGGCGTCGTCGCGCTCCAGGGTCGCGGTGTTGCCCAGGGCGTTGGTGATGGTGACCAGGTCGCCGAAGGAATCGTAGCCGAAGCGGACGCGCACGCCGACGGGGTCGACGACCTCGGTGAGCCGGCAGTCCTGCCACTTGAGTTCGGTGCGCCCGCCCTCGGGATCGATGATGAGCGAGGGGTTCCGCGACGCGTCGTCGGCGTATTCGTACTGCACGACCCCGCCGGACTCGGTCACCACGGTCACCGGACGGTCGGCGTCGTCATAGCCGTAGCTGATGTCCGCGCCGGCGGGGGTCACCGTGCGGATCTTGCGTCCTCGCTGGTCGTAGGCGTGGACCGTGACGGCGCCGTCGCGTTCGGTGACGGAGACCAGGTTGCCGTGCCTGTCGTAGCTCATGTTCTGCCGGTTGTCGTCGGCGTCGACGACCCCGACCAGACGGCCCTTGGCGTCGGCAACCCAGGTGTTGGAGCGGGTTCCGTCCTGGTCGGAGATCACCGTCAGGCGGTTCGGAAGGTAGGCGAAGCGGGTGACCCGGCCGAAGGCCGAGACCTGCGTGTGCACCCGGCGGTGGTCGTCGTAGGTGTTGACTGCCTCGTTGACGCCCGCAGCGTCGGTGACCAGATTGATCAGGCCGTCGTCGTTCCAGCCGTAGCTGCGAACCCCGCCGGGTCCTGCCGCGGAAACCAGCTGACCGCGCTCGTCGTACCCGAACTCGACGCGGCGTCCGTCCGAGGCAGCGAGGACCACGATCCGCTCCCCCGACCATTCGGCACGCACCCGGCGGCCATATTCGTGGATCAGCTCGGCGACGGCACCGTCGGCATCCCTGCGGACGGATACCGCCGTGCCGGGTCCGGTGTCCGTCGAGAGCCAGGTTCCCGCCGGGGTGAAGACCCAGCGGGAACCGGCGTTGTCGCTCGCCACCAAGACCTCGGACAAAGCGGAAGCATTCTCGCCCGTCTCGTCGCTTGGGCCGGAGCCGGCCGGGGTCTCGCGGTTCAGCCAGAAGTTTTCGCCGTCGGCACGGTCCCAGCCGGCGCCGAGCCGCGGGAACCGCACGTGGCGCCCGTCGGCCAGGACGAGGGAAGCGCCCTCGTCGTCGAGCTCCAGGCGTGTTTCGAACACCGAGGCCCAGCCCGGACCGAAGGCGCCCACGCGCTCGTCCATGGAGTTGTAGGTGCGGGCGGCCGACAGCGACGACGCGGCACCGGCAAAGCCAAGGTCAACCTCCGTTTCCAGGAAGTTTCCGGTGGAGGTGTTCACCGGGTCGTTCGAGTATCCGGTGGTTGGAGGCGCCCCAAGGGTCTGCGGCAGGTCGATGGTGAGGTCCTGACGCTCCGCGCCGATTCCCTGCGAGGCAAGCGCCGCGAGCAACGCCGCGTCCGAGACCTGGGAGACGTTCCCTTCGCCGCCCGCAGCAGCAAAGGCGTTGGCGATGGTCATTGCCCAGGAGACATCCTGGTCGTTGGCGGTCAGCCACCTTTCGAATCCGGTCACCACGCCGTCGGCACCGAGCGATCCATGGGTGCATCGTGCCGCGAAGTCTGCGAGGTTTCCGCGCAAGGCGCCGGGTTTGCCGGAGAGTTCCGCATTCAGGGTTGCCGAGCCGGTGGCGAAGGACCGCAAGTCGCTGGGGCGCGCCGCCGATACGCCACCGCCGCCACCGCCGCTGCCGGGGGGCGGGGTCTGCCGTACCCCCGAACGCGGTGCGGCGGTTTCGACCCGCACCTCGGCCGCAGGTGGGCCAACGGGGGGATCCTCGGCGCCGATGAACCAGTCAACCGCGCTATCGAGCCAGTTCGCTTTGCGTTCGTCCCGGCGCTGCTTCCATTCCCTGGCCAGCCGGCGCCGTTCGTTTTCCTTGCGGGCTTCCTCCTTCAGCCTGCGGGCACCGGTGGCAACCTCGCGCAACCTGTCCGAAAGCTCCAGTGCGTCGGCCGACGCCACCCGGGCATTGTCCGCGAAGAGCTGCGAGAAGCGCCCCTTGAATTCGGTTCCCGCCGTCGCGACGAATGACGACCGCGATCCCGTCTGCGCCTCGATGGCCAACGCCGCAGCGGTGAACGCCGAAATCAGGACATCCGCAGTCCCGTCGTCGAACGTAACATCGTGCTGAAAGGCTCCCAGATCGGTCACGCGTGTATCTCCCTCATCAACCGCGGGGACCTGTCGATCCTCGCAAAAAGCCATCCGAGGACCCAGAAGGCCTCGGAACAAACAAAATCGCCCCCGTCGTCAGACCGGCGCCACGCCGGCGACAACGGGGGCGGTTCAGGACAAGATTAGTTTCCGCCGCCCGCGGAGAAGATGTTCTGCGAAATCT
This sequence comes from Paeniglutamicibacter sp. NPDC012692, assembly GCF_042901625.1. NCBI lineage: Bacteria > Bacillati > Actinomycetota > Actinomycetes > Micrococcales > Micrococcaceae > Paeniglutamicibacter > Paeniglutamicibacter sp. NPDC012692. The sequence continues at coordinate 181,074 of NZ_JBIBDE010000003.1, read as the reverse complement.
GGTTCAACTGGGTACGCAGCTGCTCCAACTCGGTCCGTGCCTTGTCCAGCGCAACCTTGGTCTCGGGCCAGGTCGCACCGCGGAACTGGGCAGCCAGCGGGCCATCCCAAACGTTGGGGTCGGACAGGACACGGCCCTGGGCATCAAGCTGGCTGATCTGATCGGTGAAGCCACCGTTGATGATCGCCTGCATCTGCTGAATAGCCGTCTTCGCCTGCTCCGTTGATAAAACACGAGACATGAAAAATCCTCCAGGAATCTTGATATGGCCCCCGCGCTAACGCACTCCCGAGGGACTCGAACCGAATAACCCTAACAAGATGACTAGGCCCACACCAAGATCCCGCGAAAGACATTTCGGCGCGGCGCCCGCGGGTCGCGTCGTACGTTGAACCTTATCCAAAAAGACAAACCAACGGTTGTTTTTCAATTCGCGAGTGGCTCCCCCTATTATTCAAAGGGATATTTGAACATGACAGGGGAATCAGTGGCCAGCACGCGCTCACGCCAGCACAACGCAGTTCGACGGACGCGGAGTCCGCATTTAACCCGCACCGCAGGCGTGATCCTCGCAGTTGCCGCACTGGCGCTCACGACGTCGTGCACGAATGACCCCAAGGGAATCGGGGCGCCCTCGCGCGTCCTTCAATCGGTCAACGTGTCGCTTGCATCCGACGGTGCGATCGCCACTGTCAACGGGACCGCCATCTCGGTGGATGATGCAACGGGGAACTCCTCCAGCGTCGACACCGCCTATGAACCGGACAAGGTGGCCAACGACCTCCCCGTCCGCGTGAGCACGCAATACCGCACGGCGGAGAAGACCGGCTCGAACCTCGATGATCTGGCCGGCTACAACGGCAGGGTCGAAATCGAGCTGACCGTCGAAAACCTCACCGTGTCCTCGCAGGACCTGACCTTCGACGTGGCGGGGCAGTCGCGCACGGCGCCAACCCTCGTGGGCGCACCCATGAGCATCGCAGCCTCCACTGTCCTCCCCAACGTCGCACCCAGCCGGATCGTCGCCGAATCGGACGATGAAACCGCCGGCACCAACGGCATCATCAGCGCCTCGCCCGAGGGCGAGACCATCATCCAGTGGGCCACGCTCCTGGCACCCCCGAGCTCTGCGGCCAGCACCACGCTTCGGCTCGTCGCCGACGTCACCGACTTCGCCACCCCGCGGATCGACCTCGCGGTGCAGCCCGGGATGTCCACCGACCTTTCCGTGGATGGCGTCCTGGACTCGGCATTCAACACCAGCCCGACCTCGGAGCTTGCGCTCCAGCGCCGAACCATCGACCTCATTGCCGACGTCAACGACGTGCTTGGCCGCGCCGGCGCCACCATCACCGACGTACGCACCAACCTCGAGAGCACCTCGAAGACCCTCGGCGTCAGCACCGCCGCGCACCTGAAGGAAAGCACCGACTCGCTCGCCGGAACCATGTCGGGCCTGAAGGACCAGCTCGGGTCGCTCAAGACCGACCTGGACGCCACGGTATCGGGCACCGAATCGACCACCATCGCGCAGTTGAGCCAAACCGTCGGCACCGTCGACGCCATGCTCGGCGACACCAAGGCGGCCCCGCCGCGTCCGGTGCTCAACGGCAGCGGCTGCTCCACGGTTGTCGCTCCGTCGGACAAGTCCTCCACCGTCTATTCGAGCCTGGTGCTCATGTCGGCCCAGCTCGACGGGTTTGCCCAGTCGACGGCAAGCTGCCGCGATGAGGTGGCCGAGTCACTGAAGCGCACCGTCGGCCCCGAGAAGCCGACCGCGGAAACCTGCACCGAGCCCTCGATGACTTGCGCGTTCTACGCCTCCTCGGTTTCCGTTGTCGGAGCGCTCGTCAGCCTCGTCCAGCAGGGCGACGAACTGGTCGCCGCACTGGAACCGGAGATTCTCGCCGGCGCGCTGGCGCGTCACCGGGACATCTCCAGCGGAATCGACGAGTTGGCAGCCAAGCTGGACGAGCTGGACAAGACCGCGTCAGCGGACGACGTCAACAAGGCAATCGGCGCGCTTCGGGATTCGATAGCTGAAGCCGAGACCCCGCTGGCAAGCCTGCGCGAAGAGATCGACACGACCCTGGAGGATTTGCAGGCCAACTTCGATTCGATCCACGGGCTAGCCGCCAAAAACAGCAAGAAGATCGGCGACAAGGACACCCGCGGATCCCTGGCCAAGCAGAACGCCAAGCTTGCCGACGACCTGTGCAAACTCGTCGAAGACCAGAAAATTGAGCTCAAGGACGCCGAGAAGGTCCTCCGCTACATGACCGATGTTCCGTGCGTCATCGACGAAGAAACCGAACCGGCCGAAGTCTCCCTGTCACTTGGGGAATTCCCCGCACCGATGGACGAGCGCCTGCAGGACCAGGGGGCAGCCTGGGACGAGGTGGCGTCCCTCGCGGACATCTCCATCCCCGACGCCCCGGTGCACGCGGCCATCGAGGATGCCGAAGCGAGCCTGAAGACGATCGGTGAAAAGGTCGATGACCTGGAAGACGCAGTGAAGGGCGGCAACGGCAACGTCGGCAAGGGCATCGCCGAACTCAAGGCCCTGGCAGCGACCGCCCAAAAGAACCGCGACGAAATGGGTGAGGGGCTTCTGGCCCTCGAGAAGCAGCAGGGCGACCTCGAGGCAGGCATCAAGGATGCGCTGCGTGGCACCACCGCGGCGGCGGCCGCGGACATTACCGCCCTCATCGACAGCCAGATCCGGGTGGTAGCCGATCAGGCTACCCAGGGCACAAGCGCCGTGGTCGATTCCTTCGACCGCTCCGTCGCCGGCCTGGCCACCACGGCAGCGGACGTGGCCGACGGGGCCAAGGAAACCGTGGACGCCCAGCACAAGGCACTTGCCAAGGAGGGCGACGCGCTGGCCTCCACGATCAGCGCACAGACGGCGACCTCCCTTGAGGGGATCGAGCAGAGCACCTCCGCCTCGACCCGCGATGTCAAGGGCGCCTCGACCCTGCTGGCGGCGGACCTCAACAAGGTCATGCTCGACCTCGGGGACCGCAGGGTGAACGGTTCGGGCCTGCTCGGCTCGATGGCCACCAGCGCCGCCAAGGCCGACACCGCCGACTACCAGCTGGCGCTGGCCACTCAAAACGCGCAGGGCTACGCGAACATCCGCGCCGAGGACGTTGCCGGGATCCTGCAGCGCCAGGCGCAGTTCAAGGCCTCGCTCGAGGCCGCAACCACCCTGCCGAGCTTCCACCTCGAGGTCCCCTCCGGGGCCGCGTCGCAGACGCTCTACGCCTTCCGGATCGGAGCCCAGAAGTGAACCGCCGCAAGGCCATGACCCTGGGCGCGGGTGCCGTCGTCGCGATCGCTGCAATCATCGCGCTGGTCGTCTTCGTCGTGCGTCCCGGCGCGCCCACGCCGACCGACCCGGTGGCAACCACCATCCCGGTGGCGCTGTCCGCCAAGGACGTTCCCGCCGACACGCTCATCGGGGTCGTGCTGACGCTCGGCGCGGAAACCGGCGACGGCGCGCAATGGAAGGACGCGGCGCAGGGCGCCGCCGTCGCCGAACGCCGCTTTGACATGGGCGGAACGCCGATCGCCATCGCCACGCGCAACGACAAGGGCACCGTCGACGGCGCCCGCGCGGCCGTGGAGGAGCTCATCGAGGAAGGCGTCGCGGGAATCGTCGTGGCAACCGACGGCAAGCACGTCCGCGGCGCCCTCGAGGCAGCGACCGACGCGGGCATACCGCTGATCCTGCCCTACCTCTCCGGAGACCTCGAGACCGATGCCAAGGCCTGGCGCATCGCGCCGACCCCCGCCCAGGTGTCCACCGCGCTCACCGCCGCGCTCGCGCAGTCCGAGCGGACCCTGTTGATCGATGCCGGCGGCGGCTCCCCCTCGGGCGTCCGCGTCGCTTCCACCCTGGAAGTCGCCCCGGGCGGAGACGCCGCGGCAGTTGCCACGGAGGCCGCCCGCCTCACCGGCACGCCGTCCACCAAGGACGGGAAGCCGGCGAAGCCCGTGAAGAACCCCGCCGACTCGATACTGCTCAGCGGCACCGCCTGGCAGCAGGGGGTCGTGGTCCAGGCACTGCAATCGGCCAACGTCACGGTTCCCATCGTGTTGACCCCCGGGGCGACAAGCCCCGCGTTCGCGGGTTCCCTGCAGAAGGCCGGCGGCACGCTTTCGGGCAGGCTGCTCACCGTGGGCGCCGACACCGGCGACGCGGTGGCCCTGCGCTCAGACGCCTCGGGCCGCGGAATGTCGGCATTCCTGGCCGGGCTCCGCGTGCTCGCCAGCGATCCGCAGGCCCAGAACCTCACCGGCGACAGGGATTTCGCGGCCGTGGCGGGGTCCGCCGATTCGCGCAGCCATGATGCAATAGTGGCACTGGTGCGCGCCGCATCCGCGGCGGGCAGCAACGACCCGAAGCTGGTGGGCGCCGCGCTCGAAAACCTGAAGGTCGGCCCCGCCGACGGGATCGCCGGCCCCGTGCTGGACTTCTCCAGACGCGAGGCGCTGACCGGCGAGCCGGTCCAGCTGAACACCTCGGTGCAGGACCTCGGGTTGCGACCGGCCACCGAAAGCAAGGCCGGCGTCTCCACAACGGCCATCTGGTTCGCGGGAAACCCGTCCAGCTGACCTTGGCCTTCACCGGCCACGCGCGCCGCGCGAACTTCGACGAAAGGAGCGCGCGGTGCGCGTGCTGATCCAGCTGGGCGACCAGCGATTTGACCGGGAGATCGAAAGCCACGCTCCCGCCACGACGCTCGGCCAGCTGCTAGCCGCCGCCGGCGCCCCGCTGCCCGCGCCCGGAACCACCCTGTACGTCGACGAGACCGCCGCGCAGGCCGACACCCCGCTGGGCGAGCTGCTGTTGCTGGAGGGAAGCAGCATTTCGCTGGCCCCCGTGGAGCCGCCGCACGCGCTCCTGCAGTGGAGCGTCACGGTCTCCGGCGGCCTCGAGGCCGGGGCGGTCCACCCGATACCCGCCCACCGGCCGCTGGTCATCGGCCGCTCGCCCCAGGCCGACGTGGTGCTTCGCACCGAAAGCGCCTCCTGGAACCATGCGAGCATCGAGCTTGAGGGCGAGGGCATCCGGGTCCGCGACGCGCAATCCACCAACGGCACGATGCTCGACGGGGTTCCCGCCGACGCGGACGGAACCTTTGTCACGGTCGCCGGCACCCTGGTGATCGGCGGGACCACGCTGCTGGTGCGGCCGTTCGTGCCCGAGAGCCGCGCGCCGAAGCCCGGGTCGCTGAACAACCTCACCCCGGCGGGAACCGCCCCCTTCAACAGGCCGCCGCGTCCCGGGCGGCCGCCGGCCGCGGATCCCGTGGGAGCCCCGACGCGCAAGGACGTCCCCCCGGCCTCCAAGTTCAGCTTCATCACGGTGCTGGCCCCGCTGGTGCTCGCCGGCGCCATGGTGATGATCCTGGGCGACGCCCGCTTTGCCATGTTTGCCGCGCTGAGCCCGGTGATGGCCATCGGCATGTGGTTCGAGCAGAAGCACCGGCGCGCCAGGAACCTCAAGGAGGAGGAGGCCCGCTTCGAGTCGGCGATCGACGATTTCGCCGCCGACGTCGCGGCGGCCGCCGCGGCCGAGGTCGACCGCCGGCGCACCGAGATCCCCGACCCCGCCACGGTCCTGCGCCGGGCCGCGATGCCCACCACCCTGCTGTGGCAGCGGAGGGCCGGCACCGAGGGGTTCCTGGCGCTCAATGCGGGAGTCGGCGACGTGCCGTGGCGCCCGGAACTGGACGACCGGGCCGGCACGGTCCTGGACCCCCGGGTGCGCGAGGTGCTCGACGCGAGCGTGCTGCCCGCGGCCCCCGTACTCGTGGACCTGGGCAATGCGGGGGTGGTGGGCATCGTCGGGAACCGGGAAGCCGCCCTGGCGGTGGCCCGCAGCCTGGTCGCCCAGGCGACGGTGCACGCCGGACCTGCCGACCTCACCCTGGGTGTCTTCTGCGATTCCGGGCGGGCCGCCGAGTGGGCGTGGACCTCCTGGCTGCCGCACACCCGGCAGCCGGGTTCGAGCACCGGGGAACGCTGGGTCTCCGACGACCGGACCCGCAGTTCCTCGATGCTGCGGACCCTGCGCGAGAACATCGACGGGCACCCGACCCCGGCGGTGCTCCTGGTGCTCGACTCGGAGGTCCTCACCGAGGGCCGTGACGCACCGGCGCGCGCACTGCTGGGCCACGGACGGACGCCGGAGGGCAGCTCGGCGCACCATGCGATCCAGCGCGTCGGGGTCTCCGGCATCGTCATCGCCGGCTCCGAGGAGCAGCTTCCGGCCTCCTGCACCACGGTGATCCACCTCGGCGAGGACGCCGCCGCAACCGTGCACGAACCGGGCGACCTCTCGCACGTGGATGACGTGGTGGTGGCCGGGATCGGCCCGGGCCTTGCCGAACGCTGCGCCATGGACCTGGCCCGCTTCGAGGACCCGGAGCTCACCGTGCCCGGAGCGGCCCTGCCGCCGCTGGTCAGGCTCCCGGAACTGCTGGGCCTCGGCACGCCCGACGGTCAGTCGATCCGCTCGCTGTGGTCCTCCGCCCGGGGTTTCTCCACCCCGATCGGCACCTCCGAGTCCGGCCCGCTGGCCCTGGACCTGGTCGCCGACGGCCCGCACGGCCTGGTCGGCGGCACCACGGGTTCGGGCAAGAGCGAGTTCCTGCGCTCCCTGGTCGCCGGCCTCGCGGCACGCAACGACCCGACCCGGCTGAACTTCATCCTCATCGACTTCAAGGGCGGCGCCGCGTTCCAGGCCTGCGAACGCCTGCCGCACACCATCGGCACCATCTCCAACCTCGACGAACAGCTCGCCGACCGGGCCCTGCGCTCGCTCGAGGCGGAGATGCAGCGCCGCCAGCGGGTCTTTGCCGCGGCGGGCGAGGACATCGACAACCTCGACGCCTACCTGGCCACCAACCCGGCCGAACCCATGCCGCGTCTGCTGCTGGTGGTGGACGAGTTCGCGATGCTCGCCAAGGACTTCCCCGAGGTGCTCTCCTCCCTGGTCTCCGTCGCCGCGGTGGGCCGCACGCTCGGGGTGCACATGATCCTGGCGACCCAGCGCCCGGCCGGCGTCGTGAACGACGACATCCTGGCCAACACCAACCTGCGGGTGGCGCTGCGCGTGCAGAGCCGCGACGATTCCTCCAACGTGATCGGGGTGCCGGCCGCCGCGGGAATCGGCCGCGCCCAGACCGGACGCGCCTTCATCAAGCTGGGCCAGGACGACATCACCCCGGTGCAGACGGCGCTCGTCACGGGCCGCGCCTCCCACCAGGAGGCCAGCGCGCTGGAACTGCTGGAGATCGGCCCGCTGGGCATGCCCGTGCAGCGCCGCCGCGCGGCACGCGGACCCGAATCGGATGTCAGCGACCTGGACCTGCTCATCGACGCCATCCGCGAGGCCCACGCGGATGCCGGATTCGGCGCCCCGCGGCGCATCTGGCCGGAGGCCCTCGGTGCGCGCGTGGAGCTCGCCGGCTTCGCAGCGGAGGCCGGCGCCGGCGCGGAAACCCCCGCGGCCGCCGGCCAGCCAAGCACCGGACAGCCCAGCGTCGGGCAACCCAGCGTCGGCGGCGTGCATGGAAGCACCATCCAGGTGGCGCTGGCCGACGAGCCCGAGCTGCAGCGGCAATCCGCCGCCGGCTGGGACCTGGCGCAGGGAAACCTCATGCTGCTGGGCATCGCCGGAAGCGGCACCAGCACCACGCTCGCCTCGATCGCGCTGGCCATCACGGCGGAAACCAGCCCCGACGAGCTCGACCTGCTGGTGCTGGACCTGGGCTCGCGCGCCCTCGCCCCGCTCGCGGACCTGCCGCACACCCTCGCCTACGTCGGCTCCGGCGCGGGGGCGGCCGAGCAGCAGGCCAGGTTCCTGCGGCACCTGCGCACCGAGCTGGACACGCGACGCGCCGATCCGGCGGCCAGACGTCCGACCCTGGTGTTGATCGACGGCCTGGCCACGCTGCGCGACGAGTTCCAGGACTACGACGGCCTGGCCCTGCTCGATGCCCTTTACCGGGCCTACGCGGACGGCCCGGCCCTGAACCTCTGGTTCGCCGTGTCCACCACCCGCGCCAAGGCGGTGCCCTCCGCCATGGACGAGGTCACCACGCAGAAGTGGCTCTACCGGCTGGCCGACCCCTACGACTACTCGGCGCTGGGGGTCCGCGGGCAGAACATCCCCGCGCCGGTGCCGGGCCGGTGCGTCGACGCCGGAAGCCTGCGGCAGATGCACATCGCCTCCGCGGCCACGGACCTGCCCGCCGCGGTGGGCCGCGTCGCGGCGCGCTGGCCGCTGGGCGCCGAAAAGGCGGCAGCCATCGGGCGCCTGCCCGAGGACCTCTCTGTGCGCGAGGTCGGGGCGGTTGCCGCGCTGGGCGCCGAGCCGTGGCACCTTCCCGTGGGCCTGCGCGAGGAGGACCTGGCCCCGGCGCTGCTGGAGGTCTACGAGGGCGAGCACGTGCTCATCGCCGGGCCCGCCCGCAGCGGAAAATCGACGCTGCTACTGGCGCTGATCGAGTCCCTGCGCGCGGCCTCGGCGGCGGGGAGCCCCGTGGCCATCTGGGGCGCCTGCGACAGGCGTTCGCCGCTGGCCGGCGCGGACCTCGACCGGGTGGCGGTCGGCCCCGAGGACCTGCCGACCCTGCTGGCCGGCATCAGGCTGGAACGCGGCCCCGTGGTGCTGCTGGTCGACGATGCCGAACGCTTCGAGGACACCGACCAGGCCCTGGCCGGCCTGCTGGCCTCCGGAAACGGCCAGCTGCGCGTCATCGCCGCCGGGCGCTCCGCGGACCTGCGCGGCCTGTACGCGCACTGGACCAAGACCGTGCGCAAGTCCCGCTGCGGCGTGCTGCTGCAACCCGATGTCGACTACGACGGGGAACTGCTGGGCATCACGTTGCCGCGCCGAGCACCCGTGGCCGTCACCCCGGGCCGCGGCTACCTGTGCGTCGGCGGCGCGGGCTCCTTTGTGCAGACCATGAGCCCGGAGACCGTGCCCGCCAAGTAGCGGGCTGCCGTGCCACGGCGCCGACCGATGTCGCAGCTACCCGCGGGTGGTGATGCCAAACGGCTCGCTGGCCAGGTCGGTGAAGTTCCCGACCACCGCACGCAGGACGCAGCTCGGGGCCACGGCAAGCGCCGTCACCACGAGCCCGTCGGAGGAGACGGCCAAGCCGCCGGAACACCCGTCGGAGAACCGGACGCCCTTCTCGCCCCCGGCAATGGCGGTCAGCATTTCGGAGGGCTTGCCGGTCGCGGGGCTCTTGTAGAGCGGGCCCAGCACGTCCGGGCCGCTGGGCCAGACCGGAACCAGCGTGACGGGCAGAGCCGTCTGGCTCACCGTGCGGGCGGGGGTCCGGACCTGGATCCCGCGCAGCCGCTGCACCGGGTAGGCGGCACCCTCGACGCTGTCGTCCGCGGTGGCCGCGGTTGTCGCCGCGGCGGCGGCATCGAGCCACTCCTCGAGGGCGTTCTCCCCCGCCAGTGCCACGGGGATCGTTGCGCCGATCTCGATGCTTCCCTGCGCCGGGATGCGGACGCCGTCGACGCTCCAGCCGCAGTTCGCCGACACGCCCGAAAGGCTGGGCTTGTTTCGCGTGGCCGTCGCATTCTCCCAGGTCACCGGCGGGCAAGCCGGGGAACCCGCGGCGCCGGGGAGCACCTCGAGGAACGGTCCGCGCAGGGGCGCCTTCTGGGCCGAGTACGTGATGGTGAGCTTCACTTCGCGGGCCGCCGCGTCGTAGCGCGCCGCGCGGCTGACCGACAGGCCGCTGGGCAGCGGGACGTCCTGCTGGCTGGCGGCGGCGTCCGCCGCCTGCTGACCCGCGGCCGGGGCACCCTGGGGTAGCGTCAGGACGATTCCGGCCACCATGCCGACCACCAGGACAATCCCCACGGCGCCCAGGGCCACGACCCTCTTGGTCAACCAGGCCGGCCACCTGCTCGCGGTCTTTTCCGGCGCTGCGGATTCCGCCGGGCGGGCGGACTCGCGGCGGGGCATCGGCCGCACGATGGTGCGCGAGCCCGCCGGGCCCAGCTCGGGTTGCGGCGATTCCGTGGCCACGGCAACCACCGTCGGCCCGGAATCCTGCTCCGCCGGCGCTCCGCGCAGCACCGTTGCCGGGCGGTCCACAGCCTGGAAATCGTCGGGGTCCAAGGCACGCACCAGCGCCGGAAGGTCGGAGTATTCCCGGGCCAGCCTGCGGAACTGCGCGGCCGCCTGCGCGGCTCCGGGCCGTTCCCGCGGGTTCTTGGACAACGTCTTCTCGAGCGCCGACCAGAGCTCCCCGGGCAGGTCCAGCCGTGGCGGAAGCGTTGTCACGTGGCGGTAGGCAAGCGTGAAGTCCGTGCCGGCTCCGGCAAACGGCGTCCGTCCGGCGATCAGCTCGTACAGCATGATGCCCGTGGCGTAGATGTCCGCCGCAGGGCCGACCTCGCCCTGGCTGAGCAGTTCGGGCGGCATGTACTGCGGGGTGCCCACCATTCCCGTGGTGTGTCTGGTCCTTTCCCCGATCACGGAGGCGATCCCGAAGTCGGAGACCTTCACTGCGCCGTGGAGTCCGGGGCGCCACGGCTCGGCCAGCAGCACGTTGTCCGGCTTGATGTCCCGGTGCGTGGTCGATTCGGCATGGGCGCTGGCCAGCGCGTCGAGCACCTCGGCGCAGAGCGCCAGCGCCTCGCCCGGGGCAAGCGTCAACCGGGATTCAAGCAGGTCGCGCACCGATCCGCCGGGCACGTAGTCCATGAGGATCGCGAGCCTGTCGCCCTCGACGACGAGGTCCCTGACCGCGACGATGTTCGGATGCCGCAGGGCAAGCAACACCGAGCGCTCCCTCACGAAGCGTTCGACGAGGGTGGGATCCTGCGCGTGTTCGGGGCGAAGCAACTTGGCTGCGAGGTCCGGCCCGCCGGAGGCCGAGCTGACCCGCCAAACCTCGCCGACGGCACCGGAACCGATCGGTTCCTCGAGACGGTAGGAGGCGCCGAGCGCATCACCGGACTGCACGTGTGCCATTGTTTTCCTTTGCTCCTACGACGCGATAACGGCCGTCGACAGCGTCCCTCCGTGGGCGACGGGGAGGTGCACGGACCTCCGCCAGTTTAGTCGAGCCGATTGAGCTTCACCCACTCGCCGACCCGCGTCCGCGGTGTCGGCCACCGGCCCGGTCGGCGGCTGCGCGGAAACCGATTGCCTCTTAAACCAAAGGTGTCCGTGCAAACCCGAAGTTTGCACGGACACCTTCATGGCTTTGCCGGCGAAAGGCTACTCGGCTTCGATGGCGGCAACCGCCAAGGGATCCGAGTCGTTGAGGAAACGACCGATGCGGTCGACTTCCTCGGTTTCGCCGATGGCGGCCGCTGCACGCTGCAGGGCGTACAGCGAGCGCAGGAAGCCGCGGTTGGGTACGTGGCGCCAAGGCACCGGACCCTGTCCGCGCCACCCGGACTTGCGCAAGGCGTCGAGCCCACGGTGGTAGCCAACGCGCGAGTACGCGTAGGACTCGACATAGCGACCCTCCGCGTGCGCCTCGTCGGCCAACAGGGCCCAGCCCAGCGAGGAAGCCGGGAAGGCAGCGGCGATGTCCACTGCCTCGTCGCCGGCGGCCAGGCGTTCGTTGACCTCTACCTCTTCGGGCAGCAGGGTTTCCGGGATGCCCAGCAGGTTTGCTCCAAGATCGGCCATGGTTACTTCAGGCTCTTTCCGGCGGAACCCAGCTGCACGGCGGCAGCGGCGATGCGGGCAGCCATCGACTCTTCGGCCTTGGCACCCCAGACGCGCGGGTCGTAGGTCTTCTTATTGCCGATTTCGCCGTCGATCTTCAGCACGCCGTCGTAGTTGGCGAGCATGTGGCCGGCCACCGGGCGGGTGAAGGCGTACTGGGTGTCGGTGTCGATGTTCATCTTGATGACGCCGTAGGCAACCGCGTCGGCGATTTCCTGGTCGGTGGAACCCGAGCCGCCGTGGAAGACCAGGTCGAACGGGTTGGCCTTGCCAAGCTTGGCGCCGACCTGCTCCTGGATGTCCTTGAGGATCTCCGGGCGCAGCTTCACGTTGCCCGGCTTGTACACGCCGTGCACGTTGCCGAAGGTCAGCGCGGTGATGTAGCGGCCGTTCTCGCCGGAGCCGAGAGCGGCAACGGTGGCAAGTGCGTCTTCAACGGTCGAGTACAGCTTGTCGTTGATGGCGTTCTCTACGCCGTCCTCTTCGCCGCCGACAGCGCCGATTTCGACCTCGAGGATCTGCTTTGCGGCAGCGGTGCGCGGCAGCAGCTCGGCTGCGATGCGCAGGTTTTCTTCAAGGGTTTCGGCGGAGCCGTCCCACATGTGGGAGTTGAAGAACGGATTGCGGCCGGCGGCGACCTCTGCCTCGGAGGCAGCAAGCAGCGGGAGCACGAAGTCATCGAGCTTGTCTGCCGGGCAGTGGTCGGTGTGCAGGGCGATGTTCACGTCGTAGCTCTTGGCGACTTCGCGCGCGAAGGCTGCGAAGGCCAGCGAACCGGTGACCATGTTCTTGATCGAGGCTCCCGACCAGTAGGCTGCGCCACCGGTTGAGACCTGAATGATTCCGTCGGATCCTGCTTCCGCGAAGCCGCGGATGGCGGCATTCAGGGTCTGCGACGACGTCACGTTGACAGCCGGGAAGGCGTATCCGCCAGCCTTGGCAGAGTCAATCATGGCGTTGTACTGTTCCGGGGTTGCGATGGGCATACTGACTCCTGTGTAGATAAGGAATTGTGGGGAGTAGACCTCGTTGGCTACACCCATCCTATCGACACGTGACGTTGATCGCTTACGACATGACGGGTTGCACCCCGTCATGTCGTAAGCGAGGCCATCGCCGCGAAGCAGCCGGGGCCGGCCCTAGCCGCCCGTCGACTCGTTGGCCTTGGCTTCGGGCGTGTCCGATTTGTCCGAAAGCGCTGCGGCTTCCGCATCCGTGTCGGGAGCCTTGCCTGCGGATTCCGAGTCGTTCGGAACCGCGGGCTTGGTGTCCGGTTCGACAACAGCCTCGGCCGGCTTCTCGGCTGGCTTCTCGGCCGGCGGCGGGCTGGCCGGAGGTTCCGGCGCAGTTTCCTTCTCCGGAGGCGCCGGAGAAGTTGAAGCCGGTGGCGTGGTCGGTGGCTTTGGCGGGGACGGCTTGGTGTCCGGCGTCTGCGTTGGAGCCGTCGGAGCCGTCGGAGGCTTCGTGGGTTCCGTCGGCTTGGTGCTGGGCTTAGGCGTCGGAACCGGAGTCGGTTTGGTGCTGGGCTTGGGCGTCGGGACCGGAGTCGGCTTGGTGACGGGCTTCTTGTCCGGCTTCTCCGCAGGCTTCTTGTTAGGAGTCTTCACGTGGTCTTTCACCGGAGGTTTTGGCTTGGATCCGGCGTCCGGCGCAGCGTCATGAGGTTTCTTGGAAGGCTTATGCACGACGGGCTCCGGAGGCAAGTCGATTTCCAGGTCGTGCCCGGTCTCGATTCCGTAGTGAGGTGCGCCGGAATTGCGGATCGGCTCGGCAGTGATCCTCGTATCGCGCGAGTCAAACAATGGATTGGGCTGCCCCGGAATGCCGGGCAGGAAAATTCGGGGATCGTTCCACTGGCCGTTCACGATGACTTCAAAGTGCACGTGGCAACCCGTGGAGTTCCCGGTTGTTCCGCTCAACGCAATGATCTGGCCTTGCTTGACCTGGTCGCCGACTTGGGCGATCAACCTCGAGTTGTGGCTGTAGCCGGTCCTCACGGAATTTCCGTGGTCTATGGTCACTCGCATGCCAGAGTGGCCCGCCCATGAGGATTGAACGACGGTGCCGTCCGCCGCCGCATAAACCGGTGATCCGCATGGGATCGCATAGTCCTGGCCAACATGGACCTGGGTGCCGGCTCCAGTTGGGTTGTGGCGCCACCCGTACGGGCTGGTGATGTGCCTGGAGGTAACCGGGTGGATCAACTGGATCTGCCCGGGCAGCACGCCCCGCACACCCAGACGTTGTCCCGCCAGCATGAAGTTGCTTTGCCTGCCTGCCTCGAGGCCCAGGTTCGACGCGGAACGGTCGATCGCGGTTCCCGCGCCTTGCGCCGCAGCCATTCCACGATCCGATCCGGTGCTCGTGAACTCCAGCGATTCCCAGCTGACGGCGTCGACATCGCTAAGCAGCGAAACGCTCACCGGTTGAACATATACGGCCGGTGCAACCACCTTGCTCGAGGCGGCTCCGGCATCCAACGGCTCATCCGCCAAACCCATTCCGGGGGCCCCCGAAAGCGTCACCGCTGCGGTAACAACAAGGCCCAGGACCGAAACCCTGGAAAGCCGATTTTTTTCATGGCCCTTCGGGCGAATACCCCGGCCACGATTGACTTGGTGCTTCTTCACGATGAACTCCCCAATCCTCATGTGAAAATGGCATGCTCAATTGCAACGCAAAACTGAGGATGGACCACCAGTCGGAACCAGCCATTAGATCCAGTTACCCCAAGAACTGAACACTTAGGCATCACCGTAGCCGACGTGCGCGGATGAGAAAATAGCCGACCGGCCACTCTTTTGCGAATTGCCGAAAGAACAAGGTTTTCCCAAGCTTTAGCTGACTTTTTGGTTGAATACGTGGCGGCGGATCCAGGCATGCATGGCGATGCCAGCGGCAGAGGCCGCGTTGATGGAACGGGTGGAGCCAAATTGTTCAATGGACAGCGTGGCCTCGGCCGACTGGTGGACTTCCTCGCTGAGACCCGGGCCCTCCTGCCCGAAGACAAGCACGCAATTGCGCGGCAATTCGTAGGTTTCAAGCTGCACGGAATCCGGGAAGATGTCGATCCCGATGATCGCCAGCTCTTCCTCCTTGGCCCAGGCCACGAAGTCTTCAACGGTGGGGTGGTGGCGGACGTGCTGGTATCGGTCGGTCACCATGGCGCCCCGGCGATTCCAGCGGCGGCGCCCGATGATGTGGACTTCCTTGGCCAGGAAGGCGTTGGCCGTGCGCACCACGGTGCCGATGTTCATGTCGTGCTGCCAGTTCTCGATGGCAATGTGGAAGTCGTGGCGGCGCTCATCCAAGTCGGCGATGATCGCGTCCATGGTCCAGTACCGGTACTTGTCGGCGACGTTTCGACGGTCTCCCGTTTCCAGAAGTTCATGGTCGTAGTGCTCTTCGGTCGGCCACGCGCCCTCCCAAGGGCCAACGCCCACTTCGGGGCGCTCCTCGAATTCGGGAGCGGTTTCGACGGGTACGGATGCGTTCGTTTCAGCGGCAGGAGTCACCACTCAAGGGTAGTCGTTCGCCTCCAGCCCTCCGCATCGCCCAAGTGAGACGGACGCCAAGGTTCCCCCCCTGCCGCCGGGACACTCGGGCGTCATGCCATCAGTGGGAGTTTTCCATCCCGTGGTGGCAAACTGACGACAGCACCAAAATTGCGCCGGACACCCGCCCGGCCACGGCACCCGGAGGATCCATGCCCATCATCGACAACGCGATCTACGTGAAGGGGAAACGGGTCATCCATCCACCGGACTTGAGCTCAACCTTCGAATCGATGAAGGAAACCGGCGGAATGGGATGGCTCGGCCTGTACCGGCCGAACGCCCAGGAAATGCACGAGGTCGCAGAAGAGCTGGGCCTCCATGAACTTGCCGTCGAGGACACCCTCGCCGGACACCAACGTCCGAAGCTTGACCACTACGGCGACCACCTCTTCGTCGTGTTGCGTCCCGCACGCTATCTCGACGACGTTGAAAAGGTGGAATTCGGGGAGCTTCACGTATACGTCGGGGCCGATTTCGTCGTGACCGTCAGGCACGCCGAGTCACCCAAGATCGGGGAGGTCCGCAAACGAATGGAAGAGGAACGGGAGCTCCTGGCCATGGGGCCCGAAGCCGTCCTCTACGCGGTGATCGACCAGGTGGTCGATGAGTATGAACCCGTTGCCGCGGGCCTGAGCCTTGACATCGACGAGATCGAGGAACAGTTGTTTTCCGGCGAGGACAACGTTTCCCGGCGCATCTACGAACTTTCCCGTGAAGTCATTGAGTTCCAGCGGGCAGTCGCCCCGCTCGATTCGGTGATCGAGCGTCTGCGCAAGGACATCAAGCTCACGGACATTGAACCCGAGGATGCCTTGGAACTGGACAGGAAATTCATCGATGTGCAGGACCACGCCATTCGTTTGGCCGAACGCGTCGCATCCTTCAGGGCCCTGCTGGCCAACGCGCTCTCACTTTCCTCCACACTCGCTTCCCAGCGGGCCACGGAAGCAGGGGTAACTCAGAACGAACAAATGAAAAAAATATCGTCCTGGGCCGCGATCCTGTTCGCACCGAGTTTGATTGGCAGCATTTACGGGATGAACTTCAGCCATATGCCTGAATTGCACGTCCTGTGGGGTTATCCCGCCGCTTTGGGCCTCATGGTGGCGTTAAGCGTGAGCCTGTTCGTTGTTTTCAAGAAAAACAACTGGTTGTGACGTATCCGCTTCACCACGCCGTTTGAACCTGAAAGACTTATCACCTCAGGTATTCCCCGAAAGGACCCCTAAAGTGCCAACGCATGAACCACGCACCGTGAATGACATCAACTGCTGGCTCACGGATATGGATGGGGTGCTGGTGCACGAAAACCAGGCCATCCCGGGAGCCGCCAAAATGATCGGGCATTGGGTCGCCACCGGCAAGCGATTCCTGGTCCTGACCAACAACTCGATCTACACCCCGCGCGACCTTCGAGCGCGGCTGCTGTCTTCGGGGCTGGACGTTCCGGAGAAGAACATCTGGACCTCTGCCATGGCGACCGCGGAATTCCTGCGCCGCCAGCGTCCGGGAGGCCGGGCCTTCGTGATCGGCGAGGCCGGACTGACCACCGCGCTGCATGATGCGGGCTTCATCCTGACCGATCAGGAACCCGATTACGTGGTGCTGGGTGAAACCCGCACCTACTCCTTCGAAGCGATCACCAAGGCGATTCGCCTGATCAGCGACGGGGCCCGGTTCATCACGACCAACCCGGACGCCACGGGGCCGTCCCCCGAAGGATTGCTGCCGGCCACCGGTGCCGTGGCGGCGCTGATTACGCAGGCGACCTCGCGCGTTCCCTACGTGGTGGGCAAGCCCAACCCGATGATGTTCCGCTCGGCGTTGAACCGCATCGATGCGCATTCGGAAACCACCGCCATGATCGGCGACCGCATGGACACCGACATCATCGCGGGCATGGAGGCCGGCCTTCTGACCGTTTTGGTGCACACCGGAATCACCCAGCCGGAAGACGTTGCGTCATTCCCGTTCCGCGCGGACCTGGAATACCCGTCCGTGGCCGAAATCCACGCCGAGCTGATCCAGGGCACCAACGAAGACGGTTCCGGGATCGTCGCGGGTTCCAACGAAGACTAGGGAAGTCCCCTCGGATTCAATTACCAAATGAGTGGAGGGCCGGGAATTCCCCGGCCCTCCACTCATTTCCTTCTTAGCGCATGGATGCGCGGTAACCCCTGGCCTCGGCTGCCGACCTGCTTGCAAAGCACTCTTCCGGGTTTGTCCGGTCGTAGAAGGCGCCGCTCGGCACGTGGTAGATCATGCTGCTGGCGTTGCCCTTGATCGGATAGCCCGCGGGGCAGTTCCAGTTCGAGTCGCTGTAGACCCAGCTGGGCTTCTTCTTGGTCTTGACTAGCAAGTCCTGGCTCTTTACCGAGGTCTTGGTGGCCTTGCTTCCGGGCACCGTGTACTTGACGGTCGTGGTGACCTTGTATTTGCCGGCCTTCAACGCAACCGACTTCTTGTTCTTGGCAATAGTCTTCTTGCCTTGCTTGACCGTGAGCACCTGGGAGGTGATCTTGGTGCTCCGCTTCTTCTTGACTACCGGCTTGATGGTTGCCTTGGCGCCGGTCTTAACGGACTTGTTCGGGATCGTCTTGATCGTGACCGGTCCCACCACCTTCGTCGCGGCGCTGACCGCCACGGTGGCTACGGCTGTCGGCTGTGGCGAAGCGGTTGCGGCGACGCTGCCGACCAGCACGAGTGATGAAGCTGCGATTAGTGCGGCCAGGCCGCGCCCCCATGAAGTCTTCAAGGTTCTCCCATTTCGAATAATTGATAGCGAAATTACAAGCTATCATCGCAGGCTTCCCTCTGCGCCATGTGACCGGGTTGTGTCGGCGCTCTCGATGACGTTCCTGGGCCTGCCTCAACTCACCAGTTCCAGCTGGTCCGCAACCACGCGGCCGTCGTGGATGACGGTGCGGTCGTTCCCGCGGTCCATCACCGCGCTGGTCACGGTCTCACCCGCCAGCAGCACCAAGTCAGCGCGGTCCCCCACACGGAATCCCGGCCTATCGGCTGTTGATTCAAGTCGGACCAGGGCGCGGTCCATGATCGTGGCGCCGCCCCAGGTCGCAATGGCCGCGGCGTGTTCGATCAGTTCGTCCTGCCGCAGCCCGTGGGTGAAGGCCAGCTGCCAGGTGCGCGAGAGCAGGTCGCAATCCCCGTAGGGGCTCCAGTAGTCGCGCTGGCCGTCCTCGCCCAGCCCCACGCGGATGCCCGCCCTGGTCATGGCGGCCAGGTTGAACTGCTTCCCGGAGGTCGCCGGGGCGACCGTTGCCCACGAAATGTCCAGTGCGCTCATCCCCTCCATGACCCGGTCGGTCGCGGCGTCGGAGACGTTGCCCAGCTCGTAGGCGTGCGAGAGCGTGACCCGCCCCTCCATGCCCAGGGCCCGGGTGCGTTCCATGATCAGTTCGGTGCTGAAGTGCGCCAGGTGGCCGGGCTCGTGCAGGTGGATGTCGATATCCGCCTGGTATTTTTCGGCCAGCCCGAACACGATGTCCAGGTGCCTGACCGGGTCCCGGTCCAGCTGGCACGGATCGATACCGCCCATGACGGTGGCACCCAGCTTCAGGGACTCTTCCAGGTACTGGACCGCGCCGGGTTCGAGCAGCAACCCGGCCTGCGGGAAGGCCATGATCTGGACGTCGGCACTTCCGGCGAACTTTTCCTTGGCTGCCAACACCGCCTCGAACTTCTCAAGCTTGCAGTCGGCGTCGATCTGGGCGTAGCTGCGCACCCGCGTGGTGCCGTGGGCAATCATGCGCTCCAGCGTCCCCGCCACGCGTTCCGGCAACGGGGTTTCGGCGTCCCGCCAGTTGTTGCGGTCGTTGAGCATCATGCCCCAAACGCCCGGCGCCCCGGTGTGTTCCCGGAACGGCAGCCCGATCCGGGTGGAATCAAGGTGGACGTGAACATCGGAGAACGAAGGCAGCCCCAGGCGTCCACGGCCATCGACGTCTCCGTTTACGGCGAGCGCCGGAACATGTGGAGTGATGCGGCTGATGAGGCCGTCGGTAATCCGGATGTCCACCGGGGCCTGGCCCCATGGCCGTACGTTGGTGATTAGCACTGTGCATTCCCTTGTCTCGTCAGCAAACCCGATGTTTGGTGGCGAACAGACACCGCAGCCCCCTCGATGGACGATGCCATGGAGCACGCGCGGGTGCGTGATCGCACTCCCTTGTCGCGTATTGTTTCCCAACTCTTCCATGCTGACATGGCCTAAGACAATGCTCGAAGAAGGGTCTCCTGCTTGCCGGGGCTCCCCGCGTCAGTCGTTAAAAACGAAAAACGCATGTTGGTCTCTTCGCCCCCATAGCGAGAGACCAACACACGTCGTACTTCGGTGACAGGCTCGCCGAATGTCCTTGCCCGGCGAGCCATGGGCGTTTTTAGGCGGGGCAATCCTCGTTGGCCGGAGCAACCTTGGCCGCGACGGCCGCCGCACGCCGTTCGCGGATGTCGTAGACGATGCTGGCGTGAACCGCGTCGGTGAGCTTGTAGCGGGATATCACCAGGACCGCGAGGCCCGACATGACCAGCGGGATGGCACCGGCGGCGATCTGGATTCCCAGGATCGCTTGGTCCGACTGGACGGCCGCGGCTCCGTTGTAGCCGCCCCACGCCAGGGCGTAGGCAGCCAACGCGCCGCCGAGTGCCTGGCCGGCCTTGCGGGTGAAGGAGAACAAGGCGTAAACGATGCCCTCGGTGCGGATGCCGGTTTTCCATTCGCCGTACTCGACGGTGTCGGCCTCAAGCGCCCAAATCACGATGCTGACACCCGACAGGCCGAGGTTCACGATGCTGACGCCAACCACCGCCAGCATGCCTGCGCCGGCGGGGGCCAGAAGCACGACCAAACCGCCGAGCATCATCACGCCACCGAACGCCATGTACACGGTGCGCTTGCCGATCCGGCGCACCAGTCGCGGCATCAATGCGCTGAGCACCAAGGCCAGCAGCAGCTGGATGCCGGAAGCCGCGGCGTAGAGCCCGACGTTGCCCATGACATCGCGGAAGTAGTACAGCTGAACCGTGCTCAGGGTCATCGAGCCGGCGAGCAGGACCAGCGAGCTGATGCAGAGCATCAACAGCGGAACATTTCCCTTGAGCGTGGCAATGCTCTGCTTCAGCGAAACCTGGGCCACGTCGCGCTGGACCTGTTCCTTGGCGGTGAAGGCGCAGAACATGTACAGGGCGAAGCCCGCCACAAGGAACACCACCGTCAGGGTCGTGAAGATCGGCTGGAGGTCCGTGTCGTTCTTCAGCATCGGGGCCACCACCATGCCCAGGACGGCACCGATCAGAAAGGCGCCGATGGTGCGCGCGCTGCCAAGCTTCGCGCGCTCCGTTGGATCCTGGGTCATGGCACCGGCCAGCGATCCGTAGGGGATGTTCACCAGGGAATAGGCCAATCCCAGGGCCGCGTAGGAAAGGTATGCGTAGATCAGCGTTGCGTTGGCGCTCCAGCCGCCCGGCACGTGGAAGACCGCGAAGGTCAAGAGCAGAAGCGGCAGCGAACCAATCATGATGAACGGGCGGAACTTGCCCCAGCGCTTGGAGTAGGTCTTGTCGACCATGCGGCCGGCAAAGACGTCGGCGAACGCGTCAAAGATCCTCACGACCAGCAGCAAGGTCCCGGCCGCGGCGGCCGAAATGCCCGCCACGTCCGTGTAATACACCAACAGGAACATGGTTGCCGTGGTGAAGGCCAGATTGTTGGCGGCGTCGCCGGCACCGTAACCGACGATGCTGATTTTCTTCAGTGGTTTCATGATGGCTCCTAAGCCGTTTGCGTGTGCCGCAGGGCGCACGCCTGCTCGGTGATGGGAGCGCTCGCCAACAAGAGGTGGGCAGTACTCCGTGAAGTTCCTTGCGACGGGCTATGCCCGCAGCGACTGGGCCAGCTCTCGATCCAGTGCTCGCGCATTCTTGCTCCAGCGCTCACGCAGGACGAAGGCGGCCGCCTTCGGCTTGCGGTCGCGGGTGAAGACGCCCTTCTTGTTGCCGTCCACGCGCATGATGCCCACCGAGGTCTGGAAGTCCGCAAAGTTCCAGACGTGTTCCCCGACCATGGATTCCACCCGGTCAAAGACCCGGTGGTACATCTTCAGGAAATCGGACTGGTATTCCTCGCTCCACGGCGCGGAACTCAGGGAGTGGTTTCCCGCCATGGTGTCCGCACCGTATTCGGTCATGATCATCGGCTTGCCGTGCTTGGCTTCCCAGGCAAGCAATTCAGCCTCGAGCGCCTGTTCGGCGGCCGCAAGGTCACCGGTCTGCAGGTACCAGCCGTAGTAGCGGTTGAGCATGAGCACGTCGAAGAGGTCGTCGATGGTGCTCTTGTCGGGGGTATCGAACATGACGTTGACGTAGCCGATGGGGCGGGTCGGGTCCAGCTCGCGGGCCAGCGTCGCCAGCGGCTCGAAGTAGGCGCGGGCGCCCTCCTCCTGCGCGTTGGGTTCGTTGGCGATCGACCAGATGGCCACCGACGGGCGGTTCTTGTCGCGGCGGATCAGTTCCTCGATGGCCTGGCGGTGGTTGGCCGCGGTGGCCTCATCGACCGCACCCTCGGCGTAGGTCTTGGTGGGTCCGGAGCCAAAGACCGCGCCGAACATGTTATTCAGTCCCACGGCCGCGGTCTCGTTGATGACCACCAGTCCGTGGCGGTCGGCGTAGTCCATGACCTCTTCGGCGTAGGGGTAGTGCGAGGTGCGGAAGGAGTTGGCCCCGGTCCAGGCCAGCAAGTTGAAGTCGGCGACCATCATGGTGTTGTTGTGGGCCTTGCCGATGGTGATGTGGTCCTCATGCATGCCGAACCCGGTGAACTTGAACGGTTCCCCGTTGATCAGGAAGCGGTTGCCGTCCACGGCGACGGTGCGCACGCCGAAGTTCTCCGTGTAGGAGTCGACGAGTACGCCCTCACGGTGGATCTCCACCAGGAATCGGTACAGGTAACCGGCACCGGGCTTCCACAGTGTGACTTCCGGGATGTCCAGGCGACCGGAGCGGCCGGTGCCCGCGGCAACCTCGTTGCCGTCGACGTCCAGGACCTTGATGCTTACCTCTTCGGTGCCGGTGGCACCGGCCAGCTCGAGGGTGTAGTCGACGGTTCCGGTGGCGCCGGCGAAGTCGGTCACGATGGTGAGGTCGTCGAGGGTGGTCGCGGGGGTCGAGTACAGCCACAGGCTGCGGTGCAGGCCGGCGTAGTTGTAGAAGTCGTGCAGGTACGTCTGCTTGTCTCGCCCGTTGGCGCCGGCCTCGACCTTGCCCGGGGGAATCGTCGCGTGGGTGAGCGTGTTGTTGACGGCGATGGTCAGGCGGAAGGTTTCGCCCGCGCTCACCAGGTCGGTGATGTCGGCGCCGAACGGCATGTAGCCGCCAACGTGGGTGGCGACCAAGGTGTCGTTGACGTAGACGTTGCCCTCATGGGTGGCCGAGTCAAGGCGCAGGTGGACACGTTCGCCGGCGAACCCGCGGGGCACGCGGACCTCTCGCTGGTACCAAACCCAGCCCACGTGGTCGCGGATTTCCGGTTCGGTGAACACGTCGTTGTAGCTTCCCGGAACACCCATTTCCAGGTCGTTGGAAAGTCGGGCAGCGAACCACTTCTCTGCATGGCCGCTACCCTCGTGGTCGACCCGGAAGGCGTAGAGGCCATCCAGGTTGACCAATTCGCGGGTCGGGGAATTCTGCGGCTTAAGCATCGTTGCTTCCTTGCAATTGAGGGGAGAAAGTGAGCTGGGCTACACCGAGCATGGGATTGAGTCTAGGAATGCGCAGATGCAGTAGCAATCAATTGCCATATGTTGCACTGGCCCCCCGCAACTATTCGTCACACGGCCCGTTACACCCTCATCGGCAGCCATGGATGCGGGGACGGGCGGTCGGCGCTTGTTGCCCAGTCAAGGCAACGATTCCGGGTCCCCGGCACCGGGGACGGCCGTTAAATGCTTCACGCCGGCACCCCCAAGGGTGCCGGCGTGAAGCGCGGAACACTAGACCCGGGCTTCGAACTTGCCCTCGGTGACGATCCGGGAGTTCAGTTCGGCCAGGAACTGGTCTTCATCGAAGTCGAGTCCGACCTCGGCCCCCGTCCAGCTGGAGAGGTGGATGGCGTTGGCCAGGCGCACCCCGTTGATGCCGTCGGCACCGGGCGCCAGCAGTTCGGTGCCGTTGAGGATGTGCTGGGCGAAGTTTTCCAGTACGCCCGCGTGCTGGGTGCCCCATTCCGAGGGGAACTCGATGGTTTCCTTCTCGTAGTAGTCCTCAGGGTTCAGGCTGCCCGTGAAAAGCTTGAACACGTCCTCCATGCCCATGGAGTCGCTCAGCTCGCGCTCGGGCTTCTTCAGGCGCGTGACGGTCGCGGTCTTGCTGTCTTCGACAACGATCTTGCCTTGGTCGCCCAGGATCTCGAAGCGGTCGGTGCCGGTGAGGTCGTGGGTCGCGGTGATGAAGGTTCCGGTGACGCCGTCGCCGAAGTCGGCCACGGCCGTGACCTCGTCCTCGACGGCGATGTCGCGGCGGAAACCGTAGGAAACCTTGGCGTATACGGACTTCGGCACGCCGCAGATCCACTGCCACAGGTCCAGCTGGTGCGGTGCCTGGTTGACCAGCACGCCGCCACCTTCCCCGCCCCAGGTCGCGCGCCATTCCGACTGGTTGTAGTAGCCCTGCGGACGCCACCAAGTGGTGATGATCCAGTTGGAGCGGCGGATCGCACCGATCTCGCCGTTCTCCACGATCTCCTTCAGACGCTGGTACAGCGGGTTGTTGCGCTGGTTGAACATGATGGCGAATGCGACCTGCGGATTTGCCGCGGCAACCTCCAGCAGCTCGTTGACCTGGCCGGTGTAGACGCCTGCGGGCTTCTCGACCATGACGTTGACGCCCGCGTTGATGGCGTCGATGCCCATCTGCGGGTGCAGGTAGTGCGGAACGCAGGTGACGACTGCATCGACGGTGCCGCTGGCGAGCATTTCCTCGTGGGTCTCGAACACCGGGGTGCCGGGATAGGTCTCGGCGGCGAACGCCCGGCGGGCCGGGTCGACGTCGGCGATCGAGCCGATGCTCATGGACGGCACCATGCCGTCGGCAATGAACTTGGCGTACATGCCGCCCTGGGCGCCGAGGCCGATGATTCCCAGGCGGATGGTCTTGTTTTCAGACATTCGTGTATCTTCCTTACGTTGCCGGTTAGGCGGAAATGGTCGAGGAGTTTTCGGCGGCGAAGAGCTCGCCGAAGCCGAGGCTTGTGAGGTTGTCGTGGGAGGTCTGCAGGGCTTCCCAGACCGTGCGGCCATAGAGTTCGTCCTGCTCCACCAGCAGGTATTCGGCGCCGGAGGCAATGGCCGTCGGAATGATCGAGGCGAAGTCGAGGTTGCCCTCGCCGACCTCGGCGAACTGGACGACGTTCTTGAACTCGGCCATGAAGCCGGGGAAGTCACCGGCCTCCAGCAGGCCCATGGCCGAAGCCGGCATCTGGCCGATGCGGTAGTCCTTCAGGTGCACCATGGCGGTCTTGCCCGCGTACTTTTCCAGGGTGCGGACAGGATCCAGGCCGCCGCGCTGGACCCAGTGCACGTCGATTTCCATGCCCATGGCCTGGGAGTTCTCGGCGATGATGTCGAGCATGTGCTTGCCCTCGAACTTCGCGAACTCGATGTGGTGGTTGTGGTAGTAGAGCTTCAACCCCTGCTCAGCGAGACGCTCGGCGTAGCCGTTGGCGGTCTTGGCGAATTCCACCACCGCATCGATCGAGGACATGGCGCCGAAGGGCAGCATGCCGATGCGCAGCAACTTGGCGTCCAGGCGCTTGGCGTCATCGACAATCTTGTCGAAGTTCGCGGCCAGCGAGTCCCCCGGCATGCCCTTCGGGGTTTCCATCGCGACCGAGAGCGCCGCGATGTCCATACCCAGTTCGCTGCGCGAGCGATCCAGCTCGGCAACGTTTTCCGCGGTCATCGGGATCTGCGAGATTTCGACGGCGTTGTAGCCGATGTCGCTGACCTTGCGCAGCGTCTCGAACGCCCCGACCTCAGCGAAGCTGTCCTTGAGCATCATTGCCTGTACGCCGATTGTGGCCATTGGGTGTTCCTCCGTTGGTTGTTGGACCCGGGCCGGGTCCGGTGTTCGATGGGGGTTTCGCTTGCCTCAGGAGGCGAGCGCCCCGGCCTGCTCGTGTTGTTGCCGATGGGTTTCCAGCAGGCGATGGCGATCTGCCCGGCGCTGTTCCTGACGATCCGGATCGGGGACAGGGGACGCCAGCAACAACCGCTGCGTGTACGGGTGCTCGGGGGTCCGAGTCACCACGTCTGCAGGGCCTTGCTCGACGATCTCGCCGTGGTACATCACGGCCACGCGGTGGCTGATATGCCGGACGACGTCAAGGTCGTGGGAGACGAAGAGGTAGGAGACACCGGTGTCCTTCTGGATCTGCAGGAACAGATCCAGCACGCGGGCCTGCGTGGTGAGGTCCAGGGCGCTGACGGGCTCGTCGCACACGATCAGCTTGGGCGAGAGAGCCAGGGCGCGGGCGATGGCCACGCGCTGGCGCTGCCCGCCGCTGAACTCGCGCGGCAGCCGGTGGATGGCGTCTGCGGGCAGGTTGACCTGGTCCAGCAGCTCCTTCACGCGTTTGCGGGCGGCGGCCGGCTCCATGCCCTGCACGCTGAGAGGCTCGGAGAGGATGTCGCCGATCTCCAGCGCCGGGTTCAGCGAGGTGTACGGGTCCTGGAAGACGACTTGGAGGTCGCGACTCAGGGCACGGCGTTCCTTGCGGGTGGCATGGCCGATGTCCTTGCCCTCCAGCATGATCTTGCCCGCCGTGACCGGGGCAAGCCCCAGCACGGCACGGCCCAGGGTGGTCTTGCCGGAACCGGACTCCCCCACCAGGCCGAGGGTTTCACCGCGGCCGATCGAGATGTTGATGTCGGTCAGCGCGCGGAAGGACTTGCCCCGGAAACGCTGGCTTGGGTACTCCACCACCAGGTCTTGGACGCTGAGCAGTGGTGCTTCGGATGTTGCGGTCATGGCGTGGGGACCTTTTCTGCGGACGGGACGAGCATGCTCATCGGTTCCTTGTTCTCCAGCATCGAAGACAGCAGGATCTTGGTGTACTCCTGCGTCGGGGTGCGCAGGATCTCCCGCACCGGGCCCTCCTCGACGAGTCTGCCGTTCTGCATGACCGCGACACGGTCGCAGAGGTCGGCGACGACGCCGAAGTTGTGGGTCACCATGATGACCCCGATGTCCAGCCGGTCGCGCAGCTCCCGCAGCAGGTCAAGGATCTCGGCCTGCACCGTCACGTCCAACGCGGTGGTCGGCTCGTCGGCGATCAGCAGGTCGGGTTCGCAGCTGATGGCTCCGGCGATCAGCACGCGCTGGGCCATGCCGCCGGAGACCTCGTGCGGATAGGCGGCAAAGGTGCGCTCCGGGTTGACGATGCCCACGTCTCGCAACAGCTTCAGCGCCCGCTTCTTGGCTTCGACCTTGGATATCCCCAGGATCCGCACCATCGGGGTGACCAGCTGGTACCCGATGGTGAAGGCCGGATCCAGGTTGCTCATCGGCTCCTGCGGGATGTAGGAGATGCGCTTGCCGCGCAGCTTGGTCAGGCGCATCTGGTCGACCGTCGCGTCCCCCGGGGCAACGGTGTAGTTGCCGTCGAACTGGATGGACCCGGCCACGATCCGCGCGGTGTCGGGCAGCAGACCCAGGATGGAGAACGCGGTCTGCGACTTGCCGGACCCCGATTCGCCCACGATGCCCAGGATCTCGCCGCGGTCCACGTGGAAGGAGACGTCGTCGACGACCTTCTTGACGGACCCGTCGGCCTGCGGGTAGCCGACCCCCAGGTTGGTGACCTTGATGAGGTGGTGTTCGGTTCCGGCATCCACCGCCGCAACGTTCTTGCGGTTGGTGCGCACCGGGGTTCCCGGTTGCCCTGGCTTCGGGGCCTTGGGGACACGGCGGGCCTTGATCTTCTCGCCGTCCTCGAGTGCGTCACGGATGGCGTTGCCCAGCAGCACCAGTCCGCCGATGGTCAGGGCCATGGCGAAGGCCGGCCAGAACAGCAGGGTCGGCTTGAGGTAGACGTTCTTGAATCCCTCGCTGAGCATCACGCCCCAGGTGGCCTTCGACGGATCGCCCAGGCCCAGGAACTCAAGCGCCGACTGGATGGCAATGGCGACACCCGCAATGGCCGCGGTCTGGATGATGATGGGCGCGCGGACCACCGAGAAGATGTGCCTGGCCATGATGCGGCCGTCCGACAGGCCGGAGACCCGTGCGGCGTCAACGTACAGTTCGTTGCGCACCGACTGCACGGCGGATCGGGTCAGCCGGAAGTAGGACGGGGAGAGCAGCACGCCGAAGGCGATCATTGCCACCCACACCGAGGGACCGAAGGCCGCACGGATGGTCAACAGCACGATCAGCCCGGGAAGGCTCATCAGGATGCCGACGACCCAGTTCGAGACGCTTTCGAAGAGCCCCGCGTAGTATCCGGCGATCAGGCCCGCGGGCAGGCCGATGGCGATGGCCACGACCGCGCACAGCAGCGCCGAGAGCAGCGTGAGTTGGCCGCCGAAGAGGAGCCTGCTCCAGACGTCGCGCCCGGCACTGTCGGTGCCCATGATGTTCACGCTGTCCGGTGCGGCCAGCGTCTTGGCGATGTTGGCGTAGTTCTGGTCGAACGGTGCCAGCATCGGGGCCAGTGCCGTGAGCAGCACGACGGCCAGCAGGATGGCGATGGCGATGATGCCCATCGGGTTCTTGAACAGCCGGCGCAGCACCGTCGAGCGGACCACCGTGCCGCTTTGGCCCGTGGGTGCCGCTGCCACCGGGGCCGCCGGGGCAACCAGGGCCAGTTCCTCCGCGGTCTTGACGGATTCACTCATGAGACACGCACCTTCGGGTTGAGCCAGCCGTTGAGGATGTCGACCAGCAGGTTCACGATGATCACCACGACGACCGTGTACATGACCACGCCCATCACCACGGGCAGGTCCGACTGCCCGGTTGCCGTGACCGCGAGCGGGCCCATGCCGGGCAGAGCGAAGATCTGCTCGATGATGACCACGCCGCCGAGCATGCCGATCAACTGCAGGCTCAGAACTGTCAGGCCGGCCGGGGCCGCACTGCGCAGCACGTGCTTGAAGAGGATTTCCCTCTCACCGATGCCGCGGCTGCGCAGGGTGCGGACGTAGTCCTTCTCCAGCTGCTTGATGACGGCGCTGCGGATCTGCTGCGCGCCGCCGGTGACCCCGTTGATCAACAGTGCGATGACCGGAAGGGTCATCGAGTAGACCCAGGCTGCGGGGCCCGATCCGGGAGAGATGGTGCTGGTGGCCGGAAAGAGCCCCGCCTGGATTGCCAGGAAAGTGACCAGAATAATGCCAATGACAAACCCCGGGATCGAATCGCCGATCACGGCGCCGACCTGGACCAACCTATCGACCCAGCCCCGCTTCACCGCGGCCAGCACCCCGACCAGGGCCGCGATGATCGCAATGAGGATCATCGCGGAGAACACCATGGTCATGGTGACCGGGATGCGGGTGGCCAACGAGTTGGCCACGGGCTCCGAAGTGAACCAGGAGGCGCCGAGGTCCCCGCGCAGGGCGTTCCCCAGCCAGCTGAAGTAGCGCAGCACCAGGGGCTGGTCGAGTCCGAGCTCCTGCTCCTTGAGCGCCACCTGCTCGGCACTGGCCGCATCGCCAAGGATGTTTCTGGCGATGGACCCGCTGGAGACATACAGCAGGACGAATGTCAGGACAGACACGGCGAACAGCACCACCGCTCCGCTGCCCAGTCGTTTGGCAATAAACGTGATCACGATGGCCCTACTTGGCCGGCGAGTAGTTGTAGATCGACGGGACGGCCTGCTGGGTCTGCGGAACCACGTCGACCTTGGCGTTGTGGTAGTACATCTGGTTGACGCGGAACAGCGGGGCGAACCAGGCGTTCTCCACGACGTACTTGTTGACCTTCTGCGCCAGTTCAGGTGCTTGCTCCCCGCCGTTGCGCACCGCGTCGATGTCGGCCTGCAGGTCCGCAGACGTGTTCTTGAACGGGTTGTAGAGCGCCTGGGTGGAGACGATCTGGTCGATGGCCACCGTCGGCTGGCCCTGGAAAAGCGAGAAGTACATGGTGCTGTACTTCTGGGCGGCAATGTCGCTGGTGAAGGTGTTGGTCAGCGCGGCACCGATGTTCAGGGTGATGCCCACGTCGGCGAGCTGCTGCTTGACGACGGAGATCTGGGTCTGGAAATCGGGAATGCCGGGGACCTCGATCGTCAGGCCGTTCTCGTAGCCTGCCTCCTTGAGCAGGGCCTTGGCCTTGGCCGGGTCGTAGGAGTAATAGTTCTCCAGTTCCTCGGTCCAGGCGCCACTGGCCTTGCCGAACGGCTGGGAGGTCGGGGTGCCCTGGCCGAGCAGGACCTGGTCAAGGATGGTCTTGCGGTCGAAGGCGTAGTTGATGGCCTGGCGGACCCTGACGTCCTTCAGTGCCGGGTTTGCCTTGCCATCGCGGTCGAAGAGGATCAGGCCCTGCCAGTCGACCTCGTTGGGGGCGAGGATCATCTTGGCGCCCTCGGCCTGCTTGCCGGTCTTGGGATCCAGGAGCGTGGCGTCGATCTGGCCGGAGACCAGGGCGTTGGTGCGTGCGGTCGGGTCGGTCAGGACCTTCAGCGTCAGCTTCTGGTACTTCTGCAGGTCCTTGTTCCAGTAGCCCTCGCGGGCGGTGAACACTGCCTGGGAGTCCTTCACGGTGGCGGCCTTGTCCATGACGTACGGGCCGGATCCGACGGGCTCGGTCTTGATGCCCTCGGTGCCGAGCGCCTTCGGGCTGCCCATGAGGCCGGCGGCCTGGCTCAGGAAGTACTCGAGTGCCGGATCCGCCGTCTTGAGCTCGATGTCGATGGTGTCCGCGTCAACGACCTTGACGTCCTTGACGGACTTGAGCTGGGCCATCTGCGGGCCGTTGGCCTCGCGGAAGTGGTCGAGGTTGGCCTTTGCGGCGTCGGCGTCGAAGACCGCGCCGTCGCTGAACGTCACGCCCTCACGAAGATCTACGGTGAGCTTGGTGTTCTCCGCGTTGTACTTCCACTCCGTGGCCAGCATGGGGCTGAGCTTGCCGTCCGGTTCGCGCAGGATCAGCGAATCGTAGGCCGCCTGGTAGGGCTGGAGAAGGTGGCCGACGTGCGCCTGGGCCGGATCCCACGAGCGTACATCTTGGAGAGTGCCGAGGGTCAGCGCGGTGGAAGCCGCCTGCGGTGCGGTGCCGGTGGCTCCGGCACCGCCGCTGCAGGCCGTAAGCATGAGCGCCGTGCCGATGGCGGCCGCAGTGGCTGCCGATTTGGGACCAAACTTCATGGTGGGGCTCCTCTGAGTCCAAGTTCTGATGCGAGGTGGATTTAGTGGCGTGCGCCACATCTCGATTCAGCTTAGGTAGCCACCCATGGGGTGGCCATCGGTTGCCATAAGTTTCACTGGACCTGCCACGATCCGCTTGATGGCGCGGCAAAAACCCCGCCCGGCCATGCCGCGCGGGGTTTTGCCGACCCGGCCTCACGCGGTGAGTGCGGGATCGAATGCGCTCTGGGAATAGATGCCCTTGACGATGCGCAGGGACTTTTCGGCCTCGAGGGCGTCGATCCAGAAGGGCTCCGGGTCATCGAGGGTTGCGTAGAAATCCGCTATGAGCAGGCCGTGGGAGGCGCCCCAGTAGTCGCGGCCGCCAGCGTCCCCGGCGGCCTCCCTGACGACCTCGACGGTGCCGTCGGCGTGGGTGATCGTCAGGTCCCCGCGCAGCGACAGGCTGGCCTTCTCGGTGACCACGTCAAGGGTGATCGGCGCGTTTTCGGCATTGGCCAAGGTCGCATAGAAAACGCTGGCCGCGCCGCCGGCATGGGTGGCCGCGAACTCGGCGGTGTCCTCGACCTCGATCACCCCACCCAGGGAGCGGTTCGAGGCGCTGCCGCTGACCGATTCCACCTCGCCGACCAGCCATTGCAGCAGGTCGACGGTGTGGATGGCCTGGTTCATCATCAACCCGCCACCGCCCTCGGCCCAGGTGCCGCGCCACGGGCGGTCCCGGTAGTAGTCGGCGGTCCGGTGCCACATCACGGTGGCCGAGGCGCCGCGGACGGCGCCCAGAGTGCCGCCGTCGAGCAGCGAGCGCAGGGCCCGCGACGTCGCGTTGTAGCGGTTCTGGAAGCAGACCCCGAGCTTGGCGTCGCTGCGCCGAGCCGCCTCAACCAGCCGGCGTCCCTCCTCGAGGGTGTGCGCCAACGGCTTTTCGACGATGACGTTGATGCCCCGGTCGAGCGCCTCGATGGCCATGGCGGCATGCTGGTCGTGCGGGGTGCAGATGTGGACCACGTCGGGCCGCTGCGCCTCCAGCAGTTCCCTGTAGTCGACATATCCCGGAACCCCGTGCGCATCCGTTGCGGCCCGCAGGCGGCCGGCATCGGTGTCACTGACGCCCACCAGCTCGACGTCCATTCCCTTCAGCGCGCCGAAGTGGACGCTGGACACGTCTCCGCATCCGATGACTGCGGCTCTTCTCATGGATGGGTCCTCCGGGTTCATGAAAGTGGGGTGGCTTGGGGCTGGGTGTTACCGGCCGGCGGGGACGAAGCCGACGCCGTTTTTGGTCGCCAGCGTCGCGAAGGCACGGGCCGCTTCCCCGAAGGCCACGGGGCCGGAGAATCCACCCAGGTGGTGGGCCTCGGCAAGGTGCGGTTCAAGGGAGGCGAAGCCGGTGTAGCCGTCTGTGGCCAGGGCCGCGATGGTCTCGTCAAGCTCGCCGTCGCCCTGTCCGGAGGGAACCACGGTGCCGGTTGCCGCGATGGCATCCTTGACCTGGAAGTACTCAAGGTAGGGGCGCAGCATGGCGTAGCCGTCGGTGAACGGCTTGTTGCCCACCTGCACGAAGTTGGCGTTGTCCCAGGCCACGCGCAGCGCCGGGGAATCCACGCCCTGCACGATGTCCAGCACTCGTTCGGGGGTGTCGCCGTAGATGTCCTTTTCGTTTTCGTGCACCAGGATCACCCCGGCGGCCTGTGCCTCGGCGGCGAGTGCCGCCATCCGCTCGATGACAGCGTCGCGGATGTCGTCCTGGCTCTGGTCCTCGCCGCGGTAGAAGGAGAAGACGCGGACGTAGGGGGCATCCAGGGCCTTGGCGACCTTGATGATGTGGCGCAGGCGCTCAACCTCGTGCTCGACGGGAAGGGACACGTCGACCTTGCCGATGGGAGAGGCCACGGCCGAGACCTTCATGCCCTTGTCCGCGAGGATCGCGGCCAGCTTGGCCGTCGTCTCGTCGTCGAAATCGGCGACGTTGACGCCCCATGCGGAGCGGACCTCGATGTGGTGCGCGCCCAGGGCGAGCAGCACGGTGGCCTGAACCGATGGATCGGGGTCGATCTCATCACCGAAACCGGACAGCACCCAGGTGGCTGCGGGGGTTGTCGTTTCCGGGGAAAGCTCGGTGGTTGTTGCGGTCATGTCCTGACTGCCTTTCGTGGATTTTCGCGGGGAAAGTGTGTGGTGATGCCAGCGACCCCGCACCCATGGATTCGGGTGCGAGGTCGGCAACAGGGATCAGGCCGCGGGCAGGCCCGCCAGCCATGCAGAGGCCTGCCCGGTGAGGCTCTCCGGGTTGGCGGCGATGTCCAGCACCACCGCGGCCTCGTCGGAACCCAGCGGTTCGAGCGTGGCCAGCTGCGATTCGAGCAGGCCCACCGGCATGAAGTGCCCCGGGCGGGCACCCATGCGTTCGGCCAGCAGCTCGGGCGCCCCGTGCAGGTGAACGAAAAGCGTTCCGGGCGCTTCGGCACGGATCAGGTCCCGGTAGCTGCGCTTGAGCGCCGAGCAGGCAATAATCATCGACCCCTGGCCGGGAGAACCAAGCCGTTGGCCGATTTCGCGCAGCCACGGTTCACGGTCCTGGTCGTTGAGCGGGTGGCCGGCCGCCATCTTGTCGATGTTGGACTTCGGGTGCAGGGAATCCCCGTCAAGGAACACCGCGCCCTCCGATTCGGCCAGCAGCTCGCCGACCGTGGACTTGCCGCATCCGGAGACACCCATGATGACGATCTTGCGCGCAGTTCCGGCGCCTTCTTTGACTGCGGAGCGGCTTGTCGGCTCCAGAGTGGGCGCACTCACCAGTCGTGGACCGTTCCGTCAACCAGGCGGTTGTAGGGCAGGTAGGCCTGCTGGTACGGGTAGGACAGTGCGGCTTCCTCGTTGAATTCGACGCCCAGGCCAGGATTGTCGCCCGGGTGCAGGTAGCCGTCCTTGAACGACATCGACTGTTCGAAGACGGTGTTGGTGGCGTCCGAGTGCTGCATGTACTCCTGGATGCCGAAGTTGTGGATGGACAGGCCCACGTGCAACTGGGCTGCGAAGCCCACCGGGGAAATGTCGGTGGGGCCGTGGAATCCGGACTTCACCTGGTACTGGGCGGCATAGTCCATGACCTTCTTCAGCGGCGAGATGCCGCCGAAGTGGGTGGACGCGGCGCGCACGTAGTCGATGAGCTGTTCCTTGATCAGCGACTGGAAGTCGTAGACCGTGTTGAAGACCTCGCCGATGGCGATCGGGGTGGTGGTGTGCTGGCGGACCAGGCGCAGCGCCTCCTGGTTTTCGCCGGGGGTGCAGTCCTCGAGCCAGTACAGGTCATAGGGCTCAAGCGACTTGCCGAGCTTGGCTGCCTGGATCGGGGTCATGCGGTGGTGGCCGTCGTGCAGCAGCGGGATCTCGGGGCCGAATTCGTTGCGCACCGCCTCGAAGACGGTCGGCAGGTGGCGCAGGTAGGCGCGGGTGTCCCAGTCTTCTTCCTGGGGGAAGGCGCCGCGGCCGGCCGGTTCGTAGTCGTAGCGTTCGCCGGAGGCCTGGGTCTGGGCGGCGACGCCGTAGACGGCCTTGATGCCCGGGACGGCGGTCTGCACGCGGATGGACTGGTAGCCGAGTTCCAGGTGTTCGCGGATCGAGTCGAAGAGCTGCTCGGTGTCGGTGCCCGAGGCGTGGCCGTAGGCGCGCAGGCCGTGGCGCGAGGCGCCGCCCAGCAGCTGGTAGACCGGCATGTTCGCGGCCTTGCCCTTGATGTCCCAGAGGGCCATGTCCACCGCGGCGATGGCCGCCATGGTGATCGGGCCGCGACGCCAGTACGAGGAACGGTAGAGGAACTGCCAGGTGTCCTCGATGCGGTGCGCGTCCTTGCCGATCAGCAGCTGGGCGACGTGGTCCCGGAGGTAGGAGGCCACCGCGAGTTCGCGGCCGTTCACGGTGGCGTCGCCGATGCCGACGAGACCGGATTCGGTGGTGACCTTCAGGGTGACAAAGTTGCGTGACGGGCTGGTCACAAATACTTCTGCCTTGACGATTTTCATGGCTGCCTTTCAGATAAAGCGGTACGGCTGCGTATTGACGAGCCGGGGAGTGGAAGATTTTTAGGCGTTGAATTGCCCGCGCAGGGCATGGACCGTGGCAACCAGGGACGTGTCGTCCCCGAGCCCGGTCTCGAGCACATCCAACAGTGCCGAGGTCTGCTGCGGGGAGCCGGGCCGGATCGCGGGATCGGCCAGGATCTTTTCCAGGGCTCCGGCGTTCGCGTCGGCGACCGGGGTGCCGGCGGGGTGTTGCGCGGTCAGCTGGTCGCACCATGCGGCCACCAGCCGCAAGGCCGCCTGTCCGTCGCGTCCGGCGGCCGCTTCGGCACGGAACACCGGCAGCGCGCGGGCCGCAAGCTTGATGGAACCATCCGTCGCGATCTGCGCCAGGAAGTGGGCGATGCGCGGGTTTTCGAAGCGTTCGCGCAAGGCCCCGCGGTATTCGGGGACCTTGAGCTCGGGTTCGCCCAGGTGTGCCGACGCGGCATCCCAGAACTCCTCGACCCAACCGGAGACGGCCTGGTCGGCCAGCGCTTCGGCAACCGTGGTGTGTCCGCGCAGCTGTCCGGCGAAGGACATCAGCGTGTGGGCGCCGTTGAGCAGCCAGAGCTTGCGTCGTTCGAAGGCCTCGAGGTCGTCAACGAATTGGGCCCCGGCCTTTTCCCAGGCCGGACGCCCGGCCGGGAAGTCACCCGAAAGGACCCAGGAGGAGAAGGGCTCGGTGACCACCGGGGAGACATCGCGGAATCCCGTTTCGGCGGCGACGGTGTCGCGGTCCACCTGCGTGGTCCGCGGGGTGATCCTGTCGATGGAGGTGTCGACAAAGGAAATGTTTGTTTCGATCCAGCGCGCAAGCATCACGTCGACCGCCTCGGCAAAACCAAGGATGCCGGCGCGGGTCACCGCACCGTTCCCGGGAAGGTTGTCGCAGGAGACGACGGCCAGCGGCCATCCGTCCGCTGAGCGCCGCGCAGCCAGGCCGACCACGAGGCGTGCCGCGGTGGTCGACAGGGCCAGGTTCTTGATTTCGGCCAGGTTCTTCGCAAAGACCCCGGCGTCGTAGCTCGCCCGCAGGATCTCCAGGTCGGCGGACACCTGCTCGTCGGCGAGGTTCAGCGTCGGCTCGGCGCTGCCCGGGGCCAACTTGTAGCCGGCCTCGGTGATGGTCAGCGTGACGATCGCAGTTGACGGGCTGGCCAGGGCGGCAATCAGGGCCGCGGTGTCGGCGCCGTCGTGGGCGGCCACGATGGAGTCGATGACCTCGAAGCTGTCGCCGTCGGCGCCGCGTTCGATGAGGGTGAACAGCCCGTCCTGGGCTGCGAGTTCGGTGGCTGCGGTGGCGCTGCGGCCGGTGAAGGCGGCGATCCCCCAAGCATCGCCGGCCTTGGCCGTGTACCAGGCCTGGTGGGCGCGGTGGAAGGCGCCCAGCCCGATGTGCACGATCTTGGCCTCGGCGGCGGGTGCGGGGTGGGTGGTGCGGTTCAGTTCGCGGATGGCCACGGTTTCGATGCTCACAGCTTGAACGCCCTTCGTGGTGCACCGTCGACGACATCCACGATGATTTCGTGGGCGCGATCCTCGGTGATGCGGTGTTCGGCCACCAAGCGGGCCAGGAAGGATGCCTCGATGCGGCGCGACGCGTCGTGCCGGGCGGGGATGGAGCAGAACGCGCGGGTGTCGTCGATGAAACCGGAGGAACGGGAGAAGCCGGCGGTTTCGGTGACCGCTGAGCGGAAACGCATCATGGCATCGGGGGCATCGAGGAACCACCAAGGGGCGCCGATGTACACGGAGGGGAAGAATCCGGCCAGCGGGGCGATCTCGCGGGAGAACACCGTCTCGTCGATGGTGAACGGGATGAAGTGGAAGCCCTTGGCGGTGCCGAAGTCCTCGAGCAGCGGCTGCAGGCCGGTGGAGAAGTCGACGGAGAAGGGGATGTCGTGCCCGGTGTCCGGGCCGAACTTCTTCAGCGTGGAGCTGTGCGTGTTGCGGTGCACGCCCGGGTGCATGGTCATGACCAGGCCGTCCTCGACCGCCATGGCAGCCTGCTGATACATCATGTGCGCCTCGAAGGCGTAACCCTCGGCCATGGTTGCGGTGCCGGCGATGCCCTTCTCGAAGAGGCTTGCGGCCTCGCCGCGCGAGAGCCGGAGCGTTGCCGCGGAGTGCGAGCCGTGGTCCGAGGACACGGCACCGTGCTCGACGAAGTAGCGGCGGCGGTTGGCCATGGCGCGCAGGTAGCCGTCGTAGCCGGTGGCCCCGTCGCCCGCGGTCTGGATCAGCGCGTCGGCCTTCTGTGCGAAGCCGGCGCCCCAGAATTTGATGTAGGCGTCCGGGCGGAAGGTCGGCAGCACCCGGGAGGCGAAGGTCGGGTCCGCTGCCAGCGCGCGGTGTGCGTCCAGGGGGTCCAGCGGGTCGTCGGTGGTGGCAAGCACCTCGATGTTGAAGGAGTCCATCAGGGCCCGCGGGCGGAAGCCGGGCTCGTCGATCTTGGCCTGAAGCGTCTTGAAGGTCACCTCCGCGGTTGCCTCGCTGATGTCCAGGTCGTCGAGGCCGAAGACGTCGACGAATTCCTGGCGCAGCCAGTACCCGGAGGCGGTGCCGTCGAAGAGGTCCCAGTTCCTGCAGAAGGTCTTCCAGGCGTCCAGCGCGGTGACCTCGCTGGTGCCGCCCACCCGGAGCTGTTCCAGGGGAACGCCGTTGGCGTGCAGCAGCCGGGTCACGTAGTGGTCCGGGCTCAGCAGCAGGGCCGTCGGGTCGGGGAACGGGGTGTCGTTGGCGATCATCGCCGCGTCGACATGGCCGTGCGGCGAGATGATCGGCAGCGATTCGACGTCCGCATGCAGCTCGCGGGCGATCTGGCGTACGGCTGGGTCGGCTGGCAGCAACCGATCCGGATGATTGGCGATGGATGAAGGCATGCTTACATACTGGACAGCGCCCATGCCACCGGCAACAAGTTGCCATGAGTTGCCTCGCCAGCCCACGGCGGACACCCGGCACTGGGGCGCATCTCCCCATTCCGAATGGTTCCGTTTGGCAGGACTACAGGGAAATTCCGTCTTGCCGTTGATCCCTACCCAGGTAGGGCTGGATGGTGCCGATGATCCCCGAACCAACAAGCAGGAAGGCCGCCCCTTCAATGGGCATCGTCGGCCGCCACCGGGCCGGGATATCCCGCGGCGGGTCCTACCGGAGCATTTCGGGGCTTGGAAGGCCGTGGGACACGGCAACGCCGCTACGCCACCGAGGCACGTGGACAGGGGTCTGCCGGCCATGCTCGGGCACCCCGAGGTAAGGGGCATGTTCAACTGATAGGGGTTCACGGATTCCTCAGTAAACCGCGGTGAACGTTTCCTCGGGTGCTGCCTTGATCCATTGAATCCGCCGACCCAACAAGCAGGCTCTGGTTAAACAACGTGGTGCCAGGCTCGACGAGGTCGTGAGCCCGGCACCAGATTGCAGGGTGGTCGGTTTCCTCCTGCGCTACCGCACAGGGGCACCGGGGCCGAGCGGAATACCCAGCGCCCACCATGCGAGGAACAAACCAAGCCACACGACGAACATGATCAACGCACACGGCAACGTGAACGAGATCAGCGTGCCAATGCCCGCCTTCTTGTTCAGCGTCTGGAGGTAGCCCACGCAGAGAACGAAGCTGGTGCTCATCGGGGTGATGGAATTGGTGCACGAATCGGCGATGCGGTACAGCGCCATCGTGGTGGCAGGATTCGTCCCGAGCAGCATCATCATCGGGACGATGACCGGTGCCACCAGTGCCCACAGGGCCTGGCCTGAAGTGATCAACAGGTTGAGGACCGCGATGCACACCACAACGATCAGGAACAGGCCCACACTGTTGATCCCCAGGCCCTGGATGGCATCGGAACCGACCACCGCCACCACGGTGCTGATCTTCGTGAACTTAAACAACGCCAGGAACTGGGACACGGCAAAGAACAGGACGATCAGCGGCGCAATCGAACGAACGCCATCGGCCATGAAGCGGGGGATATCGGAGGCGGAGTCAAGTTGCCGTGAACCGGCGGCGAAGGCCGTGCC
Organism: Paeniglutamicibacter sp. NPDC012692; assembly: GCF_042901625.1. NCBI lineage: Bacteria > Bacillati > Actinomycetota > Actinomycetes > Micrococcales > Micrococcaceae > Paeniglutamicibacter > Paeniglutamicibacter sp. NPDC012692. The sequence continues at coordinate 142,322 of NZ_JBIBDE010000003.1, read as the reverse complement.
CAGAACCAGAAAGAACAACGACAGGAAGAACGCGATACCGTCCAGGAACGGGGATTCTAGGAACTCGCCGCCCTCGCCGCGCAACGGTGATCCCGCGGGAATGACGGCCGCGGCCAGCAGCGTGAGGAATGCCACCGCCGAGAGTCCGGTGGTGCGCAGTCCACGGCGTTCCTGCTGGTCGGAGAGCAGGGCGCTGGGACCCATGGCGGGCATTGCCGCCGTGTCGACCTGCTGGGTGTCGACCACCAGGGTGTGCTCGCGCTTCTTCAGGATCAGCTCGGTGACCAGGGTGACCGTAACCGCCAACACGATGGCGGAGACCGTGGTGAAGTACATGTTGTCTGTGGCTCGGACGGTGACGTTCTGATCGATGATGTGGGCGGCTTCGGTGGCTACCTGCGCGAAGACCACATCGCCGGGGGCGATCAGCGGATTGGCGTCCCCGGCGGCATTGATCGAGACGAAGGCCACGATCATGCCCAGCATCGGCGAGCGTCCCACGGCCTTGAACGCCACGGCGCCCAGCGGAATCAACACCACGTAGGCGGAGTCGGAGAGGAACTTCGATAGCGCGCCGCCCAGTGCCACGGCGAACACCACGGAGCGCGGCGACACATTGCTGAGCGCACGCCGGGCGATGACTTCGAAGAGTCCGGACCTGTCTGCCACCGCGACGCCCAGCATCACGATCAGCACCGTGCCCAGCGGCCCAAAGGTGACGAAGGATTCCTCCGCGCCGGTCAGCAGGGAGCGGATGGCCTCGACACTCAACGCGTTGTTGACCCCGACAGTCTCTCCCGACGCAGGATCCGTGACGTGCACCCCGGCGCTGGACAATATCCAGCTGGCCACGGCAAGCACGCCGAAGAGGATCCAGAACAGCCAGAACGGATGCGGCAGTGCGTTTCCTGCCCGTTCCACTCCGGCAAGCAAACGGAGCCCTAGCGACTCACTGCGTCCTCCGATTTTGGTGATGGTCATGGATCCTCCAGTAGCGCGGTAGCCCTGAGTCATGAAGTGCTCAGAGGCGTGGGAATCGAAAACCCCACCGGTGATTTGTATTACATGCGCCGCAATGCCGGGAGATGATTATCCAATTTCCGACAATCGTTCCTGAAATTGCGGCGAGGATTTGGCAACCATCCTCCGGGGCGCCTAAGGCCAACTTGGTCAGGGCGCGGCAATGCCCCGGACTGTTTGCCGTCTTTCGGAAGCACCCGGTTGGTGGGCGGAGGTCATCTGGTCAGCGTGGCCAGCAGGTCCGGGCCCATCCTGAGCACCGTGGCGGTGTCGATGCGGTGGTAGACCAGCTTTCCGTGGCGGTCCGAGACCACCAGGCCCGCTTCGCGCAGCACCCGCAGGGATCGGGAGACCTGTGCTGCGGGCTGACCGAGCCTGACCGCAAGTTCGGAGGTCGTCATGGGCTCGGCCGAGATGTGCCGGAACAGCTCCAACCGGGAATCGGCGCTGAGCGCGCTGAGCCTGTCACGCATCTGCTGGATCTGCAGGAGTTCCTCCTGCCGGGTCTGCGCCGGAAAATGGACGATGACCGGGTACCCGGCATTGTCCTTGACCGTGAGGTGGTTGCCGATCCAACGCGAGGGGACCAGCAGCAGCTCGCGCTGGGACATCTTCACCCGGCGTTGCTGGAGCTTGTCGAAACGGACCTCGGAGGTTCCGAGGAACGCCTTGGCCGTGACGCTGAGCGAGGCGATCGTCGCGATGGGGTCGGCTCGGTTCAGCCTGCCTGCGAGCTGGGCTGCGGCACGGCCGATGGTGAGGGCGAGATCCTCCCATTCCTTCCTGAAGAACGAACTCCAGCAATCCGAGCAAAATCCGATGATCCTCCGCCTGAACTTCTCCGGGTCCTCGAGCAGTTGTTCGGCCAGCTCGAAGCGGCCCAAGGATCGCGACCGGCACGTGTCCAGGAACTCCCGACGGATTTTTTCATCATGCAGAAGTTCCAATGCGGCCGGGAGGTCCTTGCTGAAGCCTCGAATGGCTTCGGCCGCCATGGAGACGAACTCCTCGAGCGGCAGGGCTGCCACGCCAGCGAGTTCGCGGTCAAAGGTCTGGTTTGATTCGGTGCCCACCGGAAAGAAGAAGCGTGCGCGGAACCGCGCCCACAGGGGCGAGAGCGCGTTGAACTCCGCGATCATCCGTTCATCCAGATTCCGCGCGATGGCTTGGACCTCATCGGACGATTCGAAATGGTGGTCCGGCTCGGCCCATACGTGGAGAACCGCCATCAGCTCGGCCAGCGGGGAAACCGATACCCGCAGGTTGTTGGTGTCGAATCCGGCAAATTGAAGTGCAATGGCCATGAGTCCTCCTCTGCCGTGCCGAACGTGTTGCGAACAATTGGCTCAATTCCGCCAATTGTCGCACGGGGCGCCGGTTCACTGGCTAACTTCTCATGGTGGAAAGCTCCGCCAGCGCAACTGGGAGTAATACCGGGAAGCGAAAAACTGAGGAATGAGGTCGCAGTTGACTAGTTACATCGACGAGAGGTCCTTGCTGTCTGAGGACGCGGGCCATCCGCAGGAATTCATGGTGGCGATGAGTGATGGATGCAGGCTTGCCACCGACGTATACCTGGGTGGCAGTCCCGAACAGCCCCGGCCTGTGATGTTGGAGCGCACACCCTATGGGAAGCGTTCAAGCCGGGATTCAGACCAGTCAACGCATGACCAGCCAGTACCGCTGCCGTCCGAGATCGCCGACTTTTTCGTCCGACGAGGCTTTATCGTGATCCGTCAGGACTGCCGCGGCCGAGGTAACTCGGAGGGCGAATTCGTCAAATACCTCAATGAGGGACAGGACGGGGCAGACACGATCGCCTGGATCAAAGCCCAGCCCTGGTGTGACGGGCGTGTGCTGATGAATGGGGTTTCCTACTCGGCCCATGTGCAAACGGCTGCGGCGGCCTTGGCCCCCTCCGGCCTGGCTGCCATGTTCATGGACTCGGGCGGATTCTCCTCGGCCTATGAGGTGGGCATGCGCATGGGCGGAGCCTTCGAACTCAAGCAGGCAACCTGGGCTTTTCGCCATGCGGTGCGAAGTCCGGCAGCGGCAGGCGATCCCGTTATCGCTTCCGGGCTGGCCGCGCTGAACGTGGCGGACTGGTTCCACCAGACGCCGTGGCGGCGGGGCAGCTCACCTTTGAGCCTGGCCCCCGATTATGAAGGCTACCTGCTGGAGCAGTGGGCCCATGAGAACTTCGACGACTACTGGGCACAGCCTGCAATCTATGCCCGCGGCTCCTACGACAAGTTTCCCGATGTGCCAAGCTTCCACATCTCCAGCTGGTACGACCCCTACATTGCCTCGGCCATCGAGAATTTTCAGCAGCTCGGAGATCGCAAGTCCAGTCCGTCTTACCTGCTGTTGGGCCCCTGGACCCATGGGAAACGCTGCCAGAGCTACGCAGGCGACGTCGACTTTGGCCCGGCGGCATATCTTGACGGCAATCTTGCTCCGTCTTATCTGGACTTTAGGGCTGATTGGATGGACGAGGTCCTGGGACGGGACACAGGTGCCGTACAACGGGCCCCTGTCACCTATTTCCTGATGGGTGGCGGCAGCGGCAAGGCCACGGCCCAGGGCCGGCTGGATCATGGCGGCCACTGGGAACACGCGGCCTCGTGGCCTCCGGAAAACGCGCAAAAGGTCACCCTGTACTGCTCGCCCGAGGGAGCTCTGCTTCCCGAACCGGTCGCACAGGACACCTCTATCACCTACGCCTTTGACCCGAACAACCCGGTTCCCACCATCGGTGGCCAGGTCACCAGCGGCGAACCGGTCATGCGCGGCGGGGCCTACGACCAGGTGCCCAGTGACGAAATCTTCGGAGCCAGCCAGCCGCATCTACCGCTCAGTGCCCGGCCCGACGTTCTGGTGTTCCGCACCCAGCCCCTGCAGGAGCAAGTGAGCATCGCAGGTGAAGTGACCGCGGAGATCTTCCTCTCTTCCTCGGCCAAGGACACCGACCTGACCATCAAGCTGATCGACGAGTACCCGCCGGGCCATGACTTCCCTCAGGGTTTTGCCATGAATCTCACCGAAGGAATCCAGCGGGTGCGTTATCGCAATTCCTTCACCGAACCTGAATCAATGGAGCCCCACCGGGTATACCGCGTCACGGTCTCGGCACCTGCGACCGCAAATCTCTTTGCCGTAGGCCATCGGATCCGCCTTGACGTTTCATCGAGCAATTTTCCGCGCTTTGACGTGAACTCAAATACCGGCGGGACGATTGCCACCGACAGGATCAAGATCGTGGCCGAAAATACCGTGCACATGTCGGGTGACCATCCGACATCGCTCGCCCTGCACGTTGTGTCCAGCTAGGGACATGAAGTGTCGGGCCGTGAGTTTCGGCGGCGCCGGAACCACCGTTTCATAAGCGTGTGCCGCCATTAAATCGAATCGTGGGTCGCCTGGCCCACACCCGCCCGGGAATCCCGGGCGGGTGTGGGCCGGTGCCACCTATAAACGAGGAGGTTCCCGCTATGTATCAACGTACTTTCGTGGGCATGGATGCCCACGCCCACTCTTCGCGCCCTTGAATACGCTTGCATTCAGTGGCGTCCACTCATCATTCGTGAGGAAAAAAATGTCTCGGAATCAAGAAAACAGCCCAGGCCAGGCGGACGTCATCGTGGTCGGCGGGGGAAACGCGGGATTCACCGCGGCCCACGCGGCGGCCGTCCGCGGCCGCTCGGTCATCCTGCTGGAAAAAGGCAAGCGGGACATGGCTGGCGGCAACAGCTTCTACACCGCCGGCGCAACCCGCATCGTCCACGACGGCCTGGACGACCTGAAGGGCCTGGTCGAATCCGACGACCGACACGATCGCACGCTTGTGCCCGCCTACAGCGCCGAGGAATACGCCGCCGACCTCGCCAAGGTCACCGAGGGCCGCAACGACCCCGAACTGACCGAGGTCTTGATCTCCGAAAGCCAGTCGACCCTGCGCTGGCTCAACGACCTGGGCCTGAAATACCGCCTGATGTACGAGCGCCAGGCCTACGAACGCGCGGACGGATCGTTCCTCTTCTGGGGCGGGCTGCATGTCGGAAACGTCGGCGGCGGCGAAGGCCTGATCGCAGACCACACCCGGGTGGCCAACAAGCTGGGCATCGACGTCCGCTACGGGCACGCGGCCACCGAACTGATCGTCGAAAGCGGCAAGGTCGTGGGCGTCGTTGTCTCAACCGATGAGGGAAGCCAGGAAATCCGCTCCGAATCAGTGGTCCTCACGGCCGGCGGATTCGAGGCCGACGCCAACTGGCGCCGCGAGCACCTGGGCGAGGGCTGGGAAAACGCGAAGGTCCGCGGCACGCCCTACAACACCGGTGACATGATCGCCGCCGCCCTGGCCATCGGCGCCACCAAGGGCGGGGACTGGGGCACCTGCCACTCCGTGCAGTGGGATGCCTTCACCGCACAGAACGAAAGCAACCGCGAACTCACCAACCGGCTGACCCGCCAGAGCTACCCGCTGGGCGTCATCGTCAACACCGAGGGCAAGCGTTTCCTCGACGAGGGAGCTGACTTCCGCAACTACACCTATGCAAAGTACGGCAAGGAAATCCTCAAGCAGCCAGGCTCGGTGGCCTACCAGATCTTTGACGCAAGCCTGCGCCCGATGCTCCGCGAAGAGGAATACGACATGCCGGGCATCTCCGTTGAGAGCGCCGACACCATCGACGAACTGGCGGCAAAGATCGGCATCGATCCGCAGGGGCTGGCCACGACCATCGACGCCTTCAACGACTCGATCGACCGCGAAAAGGCGTTCGACCCGACCGTCAAGGACGGCCGCAAGGCCGCCACCGAACCGGTGAAAAGCAACTGGGCGGCCCCGCTGGAAACCGGCCCGTTCTACGCCTACGGTGTCACCTGCGGAATCACCTTCACCTTCGGCGGCATCAAGTCCGACACCCACGGCCGAGTGCTGAACGGCGACGGCGCGCACATCGGCGGGCTCTACGTTGCCGGCGAAATGCTTGGCGGCCTCTTCAGCACCAACTACCCGGGTGGAACGGGCCTTGCCGCGGGCTGCGTCTTCGGCCGGCGTGCCGGTTCGCTCGCGTAGAACTCCGGTCCGCGTCCGGCTTGCTCTCATCGACCTGCCGCTCGGCGGCGGTCTTGCTGGCGGTTGTCATCTGGCGCGCTGCGATGACCGCATGGGGAGACACGTCCTAGGCGCGGGGGCGGCCCGTCGATCCCCGCACCGCGAGCCGGGTCGGCAGCACCACGGGGCGGTCGGGCACCGCGGCGGTTCCCTTGGCGATGGCCAGCAGGTTGCGCACGGCCGTGGCACCCAGCGCGTGCAGGGGAGCCGCCACGCTGGTGAGCCCCGGGACCACCAGTCGGGCGTCGCTTGAATTGTCGAAGCCCACGACGCTGATGTCCCCCGGGACGTCGAATCCGCTCGCCTGGGCCTGGCGCATGAAGCCGATGGCCAGCTGGTCGTTGTAGGCGAGCACCGCCGTCGACCGCGTCGCCAGCACCTGGTCGGCGATCGCGACGCCGCCGGCCATGTTGGGAACGCCCGGTTCGAAGAGCGTCACCTTCACGCCGAGTTCGGCTCCGATTTCCTTCAGCGAGCGCCAGCGCATGCCGTGCGCCCAGGACGCCTCGGGTCCCGCCAGGTAGGCGATGTCCCGGTGCCCCAGTTCGCACAGGTGCTCCACCGCGCGGCGGACGCCGCGCAGGTTGTCCGTCACCACGCTTGCCACGCCGTTGACGCCGCGGTTCATCACGAGCGTCGGTTTTTGCTTGGCCATGGAACGGATCGCCGCGTCGGACATGCGTGAGCTGCTCAGCACGATCCCGTCCACGATGTCCATGGCCCGTTCGATGGCCTCGCGCTCGATGATTCCCGATTCCCGGGAGTGGGCCAGCAGCATGGTGTAGTCGTTCTTGGCCGCTTCCTCCTCGGCGCCGCGGATCATCTCGAAGTACACGGGGTTGGAGATGTCGGCAACCACCAGGGCGATGATTCCATGCCGCTTCCGGCCTTCCTCGAGCGGGCGGCGCATTTCAACCGAGCGGTAGCCCAGCTCCTTGGCGACCAGACGGATCCTCTCCGCGGTGGCGAAGCTGACCCGGCCGGGACGCGCGAAGGACCTCGACACCGTCGATGCCGAGACGCCCGCAACACGGGCTACATCGTAGATAGTGACGGACTGCTTTTCATCCTCGGTTGATCCCATCTTTCCAGTGTCGGACCCCACACCATGTTTTGCGAAGTCCGCGGCAACTCTTGGCAACAAATGCCATCAAACCCGTAAATGTGCATCCCGTGGTCGTGCCCGCCGCGGGCCTGCCCTCTTGCCTTGGTGCTTGCCGCTAGGGCTGCGGGTGCTCGGGGTGCAACGGCGAATGCGGTGCACTCATCTGGTGCAGCAACCGGTGCACACCCGGGTGGGTGAGGGTCCAGCGGCGGTAGCGGCCGTCGGCCCGCACCTCCACGACCCCGGCCTTGTGCAGGACGGCCAGCGCCTGGGTCACGGTGTTCGCGCCCAGGGAGGTTGCCGCGGCCAGCTGGCTCACCGAGGAGTCCGGGGCAGCGTGCATGGCGATCAGGATCTTCATCCGGGTCGCATCGGCGCACAGGGCAAAGACGTCGATCCACTCGGGCATCGATACCTCGGACTGGGCGACGGCCTCGGCCCCGATCTTGCTGTGTTCGGATTCGGGCATTTCCCCCATCCCCTCAAGTAGTTCCCGGGTTCACCGGCGTGGCACGCCACCGTCGTCATATGTCTGTCCGGACAGATGTACAGTAGGAGCATCTCCCCCGGACCACCGTTCCCCGAAAGGACCGACGACCGCCGTGCGCAATTTTCGACATGCCATCCCGCTCGTAATGCTCACTTCAATGTTACTTGCCTTGACGGCCTGCGCACCGGCGTCACCCACCCCCGCGAACGATGCCGCGGCCTCGGATTCCCTGGCCCTGCTGACCGCGGCGCTGCCGGAAACCTTGAATCCGTTGGCGGGTTTCGACAGCAACGGCACGGGCAAGGTCAACGAATCCCTCTTCACGTTGCGTGGCCCCTCGGACAAGTTGCCGCGGATTGTTCCCCTTCTGGCGGCGGCCGAACCGGAGCTCTCCGCGGACGCACGCACGTGGAAGGTGAGGCTGCGGGAGAACATCAGGTTCAGCGACGGCTCGGCGTTCGACGCCGACGACGTGGTCGCCAGCTACCGGGCCATCCTGGATCCGGCGAGCGCCTCGCCGATTTCCGGAACGCTCTCCAACTTGGAGAGCGTGAAGGCGCTGGACAGACACACCGTCGAGTTCGGGCTGCGCGAGTCCCAGGTCTCCTTCAAGACGGCGCTGCTCATCGGCATCGCGCCCTCCGAATCGATCGCCGAGCACCAGCTCGTCGAGGAATCGACGTTGAACCGCACCCCGATCGGCACCGGGCCCTACGTGGTGGACTCCTTCACTGCCTCGCGCCTGGTGCTCGCCGCCAACCCCGGTTTCCGCGACGGGGAACCTGCAGTCAAGAAGGTCACCTACGAGGCCGCCCCGGACGACAACGCCCGCGCCCAGCGCATGGCGGGCGGAGGATTCGACGGCACGGTGCTGCCGCCCCGACTGGCCGCCACCTTTGGCGCCAACCCCGACTTCGAGCTGGCCAGGGCGACCAGCGCGGATTGGCGCGGGCTGTCCCTGCCCGCGGACAACCCGCTGACCAACGACCCCGCGGTGCGACTGGCGCTGAATCTCGGCGTCGACCGGAAGGCCCTGATCGACGGGGTGCTTGCCGGTGCCGGACGGCCCGCCTACACCTTTGTTCCCGCCGAATACGGTGAAGCGTACGAACCCGGGGCCACCTTTGCCTACGACCCGGCGCGGGCCGCCGATCTCCTGACGCAGGCCCGCTGGCTGGCCGGACCCGACTCCATGCGCTCGAAGGACGGCAAGCCGGCGGCGTTCACGCTCATGTACAACCCCGGCGACCTACTGCGCCGGGACCTGTCCCTGGCGTTCTCCGCGCAGATGCAGCAGCTGGGCATCGACGTGGGCGTGGAGGCCGCCACCTTCGACCAGGCCGAACCGCGGATCGGCACCGACGCCCTGATGCTCGGCGGCGGGGACACGCCGTACGACGTGGACACCCAGCTCTACAAGATGCTGCATTCCTCCTATCCCGCGGCCGGGGCGTACTACGACAACCCCGGCAGTTTCGCGGACCCCGCCATGGACCAGGCACTGGAGGCCGGCCGGACCTCATCGGATCCGGCGAAGCGCGCCGCCGCCTACCGCGCGGTGCAACGCCTCTACGTCGCCGATCCCTCCATGGTGCTGTTGGCGTTCATCGACCACACGTACGTGCAGCGAACCTCCACGAGCCGGGCATGGCAAGGCACCGGCACGCTGCTTGAACCGCACGACCACGGCACCGCGTGGGGTCCCTGGGTGAAGATCGGGCAGTGGGTTCCGCGCCCGTGAGCCCGTCCGCAACCCGGGAAGCAACGAGCCGCCTTCCGGCACGGCGCTCCCGCATCCCCGAGGCCTGGGCACTGATCTGGCGCCGCACGCTCGTGGCCGTGCCCGCCACGATGGGCGTCACCGCTGCGGTGTTCTGGCTCGCGTCGATCGCCCCTTTCAACCCGCTGGCCGCCTACCTCGGCTCCCGCTACGAGCAGGCCACCCCCGCCGAGCGGGCGGTGCTGGCGCAGGAGCTGGGGCTCAACGACGCCTGGTACGCGGTGTGGGCGCGCTGGTTCACCGACGCTCTGGGCGGGGACTGGGGCATCTCGCGGCTGTACGGCCAGCCCGTGGCCGAGGTCGTTGCCGAACGGCTGCCCTTCACGGCCCTCCTCACCGGCCTTGGCCTACTCGCAGCCGTGGCCCTCTCCATGGCGCTGGCCCTCGCGGCCGGCCGCCGCCCCGGCGGGGTCCTCGACCGGTTGGCCCTGGTGCTGGTCCACGTCGCCCAGGCGGTGCCGCCCTTTGTGCTGGGGTTGGTGGCCATCGCCGTCTTCGCTCTGGGCCTGGGCCTGCCGGCCGGCGGCGCCGCGGCGGGCGGCAGCGATCCCACCGCGCGGTCCTTGGCCGTGCACCTGGTCCTTCCGGTGGGCGTGCTGGCGTTGACCCAGTTGCCCTGGCTGGTGCTGAACCTGCGCGCCTCGGTGCTCGAGGCCCTGGGCTCGGACGCGGTGCTGGCCGCACGCGGCCGCGGTCTTCGTGAATCCACGATCCTGCGGGCGCACGTGCTGCCCGTGGCGTTGTTTCCCTTCATGACCGTGATCGGGTCCAGGATGGGCGAGCTGGTCACCGGCGCCCTGCTGGTGGAGGCCGTGTTCTCCTGGCCCGGGTTGGCCTCCGCGACGATCTCCTCGGCCGTGGCCGGGGACTTCCCGCTGCTGGCGGCCGTCACCGCATTGACCTGCGCCGCGGTTTTTGCCGGGTCGATGCTGGCGGATGTCTCCTACGTGCTTGCGGATCCGCGGGTGCGCGATGTCTAGGCCAAAGCTGCTGCCCCTGGTTTTGCTGGCGATTGCGGTGCTCTACGCGATTCTGGTGCCGTGGCTGCAACCCCTGGATCCGCGCGCCGTCGACCTGGCCCAGGTGCTGCAGCCGCCCTCCGCCGCTTACCCCTTCGGCACCGACCAGTTGGGCAGGGACGTGTGGATCCGGGCCGCCCAGGCGCTGCGTCTTTCCCTGCTGCTGGCGTTGCTCGCCTCGCTCTTCTCCACGGTGCTGGGCGTGGGCGTGGGAATGCTTGCGGCATGGCGCGGCGGTTGGGTGGATCGAGTGGCGATGCGCCTGGTGGACACCACCAACGCGTTGCCGCACCTGCTGCTTGCGGTGGTCATCGTGGCGCTCTGGCACGGACAGTGGTGGGCCATCGTGCTTTCGATCGCCCTGACGCACTGGACCCAGGTGGCCCGCATCGTGCGCTCGCGGTTGGTCAGCGAACGCGGTTCCGACTACGTGGCGCTGGCCAGGGCCTCCGGCGCCGGCACCCGGGCCGTCTGGTTCACCCACCTGCTCCCGGCGGTGGCCCCGCAGGCCGCCATCGCGCTGGTGCTGCAGATGCCGCACGCGATCTGGCACGAAAGCGCGCTCTCCTTCCTGGGTGTCGGGTTGCCGCCGGAGTCCGCGTCCCTGGGGCTTTTGTTGGAGAACGCCCGCGGCGGCCTGCTGTCCGGGGCCTGGTGGCTTCTGGCGTTTCCGGCCGGGATGCTGATGCTGGTCAGCTGGTCCACCGCTTCCCTGGTTGACGTCGCGCAGGTCCCGAAGTTCCGCACCTTCGGCTTCCGGCGAGCCCGGCCGAATCCGGGCGCCCCGGTTCCAACTCTCCCCGGCGCCGCCGCCTCGGTGGGTTCGGCCGCGCTGGAGACCACGGACCTGGATTTGTGGCTCCCGGACGTCGATGCGAGCGCAACCAAGTCCCCTGCCCGCATGCAGGTCCTGCACGGCATCGGGTACCGGGCGCAGGTCGGATGCATCAACGTCATCCTGGGAAGCTCCGGGGCCGGCAAGACCCTGCTGCTGCGCACGCTCTCCGGGCTGCTCCCCGCCGGGGCGGAACAGCGCGGCAGCGTCCTGGTCGACGGGCGGGCCATGGATTCCAAGGGGTTGGCCGCCGCACGCGGAACCATGCTGGCCTACGTCCCGGGCTCCGCCGGAACCGCGCTGAACCCCGTGCGGACCGTCGCGGCCCAAATGCGCGAAACCCTCAGGGCCGCGGGCCGGACGGCGTACCCCGCCCGGGTGAATGCGGCACTGGCCGAGGTGGACCTGGATCCCGGCCTGGCGCAACGCCACGCCCACGAGCTTTCCGGCGGCCAGGCCCAACGCGTGCTCTTGGCCCTGGGGTTGGCCACCGGCGCAAGCATCCTGCTCATCGACGAGCCGACCTCCGCGCTGGACCTGGCCACGGTGAACGTCATCGAGAAGGTCCTGCGGGAGCAGGCCGCGACCGGGCGCACCGTCGTCATGGTCACCCACGACATCGGGCTGGCGCGGCGCCTTGCCGACCGGGTGGCGGTGGTGGAGGCGGGCCGGATCGTTGAGGCCGGCCCGGCGGAGGCCGTGTTCGGAGCACCCACGCACGAATTCACCCAAAACCTTCTGGGGGCCGGCGCATGAGCCACGGGCCCGGACTCCGGATTGAAGACATCGCGTTCAGCCACCCGCCGGCCAATCCGCGCGGCCGCGACAGGGCAGGCACCACACGGTTGCTGGACGGGGTTTCGCTGAACGTGCCGGCGGGGGAACTGGTGGCGCTTAACGCGCCCTCGGGTGCCGGGAAATCAACCCTGCTGCGCATCGCGGCGTTCATGCTTCCCGCGGCGTCGGGAACCGTTGTCATCAACGGCACCGGATTCGGGCCCGGGGACCGGGTTCCGGCGGCGACCCGCCGGGACATCGGGGTGGTGCTCCAGTCCCCGCGCGCGGCGGCGGACCCGCGGCTGCGGCTCGATGCCCTGATCTGCTCGCCGCTGTCCTTCCGCGACGGTTTCATCCGCCCGCGGCCCAAGCGCCATGCGGGGAGGTTGGCCGAGCTCGCCGAGCTGGTGCAGTTGGACCCCTGGCTGCTGCGGCGCTTCCCGCACCAGGTTTCCGACGGCCAGCTGCAGCGCGCCATGGTGGCGCGCGCGCTGGCGCTGGACCCCTCGGTGCTCATCTGCGACGAACCCACCGCCCAGTTGGATGCGCGCACCACCAGGGCCGTCCTTGACGTGTTGGCCGGGCGCGCCGCCGCGGGGGCAGCGGTCCTGCTGGCATCCCACGACCGCGCCGCCGCGGCGAGGGTCGCCACCTCCGAGGTGTCGCTGGGCGACATCAATGCGGCGGCCGGCGCCGCCTGAGCGCCCGCCGCGAAAACCACCGGCGGAAACCCGACGTATGGATCCGGCCCTATTGCTTGCGCAGGTTCAGCGGCTTCTGGTCGCGCAGGTGGTGGCGCAGGTCGTCGATGACGGCCATCAGGACCGCGTTGATGGACTCGGTGGAGTTCGACAGCGCACGCACCGCCACCCCGGGGCCCGGCAACAGGCTCAGCCCGAGGTGCACGTGGCGCCCGCCGTCCCCCGCCACCCGGTACGCGAGCTCGCGCAGCCGCTCGACGTCCGCCTGGCCGAGCCGCGCGTCGACGGCCAGCAGCATTCCCACGTGGGTGTAGTCCTGCAGGAAGAGCAGCGAGTCCAGGGAGTCCTCCCCGGGGCGCACCAACAGGTTGTCGAGCACCGCAAGCCGCCCGTCGACGCTGACCTCGGTCCGCAGGCGCACCTGGTCGTAGCGGAAGAGCTTCCCGTCGGGGCTCCAGCCCGGGGTGAGCACCTCGCACAGCAGCAGGCTGGCCTCCGGGTGCATGTCGATCCGCGTGTACTGCCGGTAGTCGGCGCCGCGGTAGGCGATCAGCTGGTCCGGCACGTACTCCAGCACCGCGCCGGCCCCCAGCCGCACCACCATGTCCTGGCGCACGTGGCAGTCCGGGGTCTTGTAGACCTTGGTCGCCGACTGCGTGGTCAGCAGCAGGCTGGCGTTCTCCCGGACCTCGACCTCGATGCCGTAGCGGTCCCCGCCCAGGTATCCCCCACCCGGGTTCACGATCGTGTAGCAGACCTGTGCCGTGTCATCGAGGTAGTGCGGCCTCAGGATGCGCAGGGCACCCTGGTGGTACTGGCCGGTGGCGATGCCGCGCCCCGCCCGGTTCGCCACCGTGAGGCGCAGCTCGCCCACGAGCTTTTCGCCGGCGAAGGGCGAGGGGCCGAGGCCCGGAACGGAGAATGCCGTCGGCACGGTTTTCCCTAGCCCAGGTCAAGCATGAGCACCTCATGCTTGAGCCAGTCGATGACCTGGTCCAGACCCTCGTCCGTCTTGAGGTTCGTGAAGCAGAACGGGCGGTCCCCGCGGAATTCCTTGGAGTCCCGCTCCATGACCGACAGGTCGGCGCCCACGTAGGGCGCCAGGTCGGTCTTGTTGATGATGAACAGGTCCGACTTGATCATGCCCTGGCCGGCCTTGCGCGGGATCTTCTCCCCCTGGGCCACGTCGATGATGTACACGGAGAAGTCAACGAGTTCCGGGGAGAACGTGGCGGAGAGGTTGTCTCCGCCGGATTCGACGAAGATGATCTGCAGGTCCGGGTGCTTGGCCTTGAGCTCCTCGATCGCCGCGGAGTTCATCGAGGTGTCCTCGCGGATGGCGGTGTGCGGGCAGCCGCCGGTCTCGATGCCGACGATGCGGTCCAGCGGCAGCACCCCGTTGGCCGCCAGGATCTTGGCGTCCTCGATCGTGTAGATGTCGTTGGTGATCGCTGCCATCGAGATCTCCCCGTCCAGGCGGCGGGTGATGCGCTCGATGAGCTGGGTCTTGCCGGCGCCCACGGGGCCGCCGATTCCGATGCAGATGGGTTCCATGTTGACTCCTTGTGTCGAGTGTCGGTGTCGTGTGTCGATGCGCCGCGTTGCTGTCCGGTTTTCCGCCGAGGGGCGAAGGTCAGGACATGAACATGCGGGCGCGTAGGTGTTCGTGGCGCATCTGCGCGATTTCCAGGCCGGGGGCCGCGGCGCCCAGGTCTTCCTCGCCGAGGCCGAAGATCGTTTCCACGGCGTCCAGCACCGGGGCGTGCATGGCCCGCAGCACCCGCTGGCCCGCGTCCTGCCCGATCGGGATGCCGCGAATCGCGTTTTGCGTCATCGAGGTGATGGTGGAAAAGAGGTACCCGGCTATGGTGTCGGCGCAGGGCGCGCCGGCCCCCCGCGCGCAGAGCGCGAAGGCGATGCCGGGGTGCCCGGAGCACAGCCCGGCCGCCACCTGGTCCCGGTAGTCCTCGATGTCCTCGGTGGGGAACACGCTGGTGGCCACGTGCAGCATGCGGGCGCCCATCTTGACCCCGGCCTCGCGGATCTGCCGGGGCACCGCGGCGGCGTGCACCAGCTGGTCCACGCGGCGCACGGCCGCACCGTCCGCCGCCTCGTAGGCCAGGCGCACGGCCAGCCCGTCGGTGTAGCAGAGCGACTGGGCCAGGAACTTCTCCAGCCAGCGGGTGAAGCTGGCCTCGTCGTGCACCTGGCGCGTCGAGAGGTAGCTTTCGAGCCCCATCGAGTGGCTGAAGGCACCGGTCGGCAGCGCCGAGTCGGTCAGCTGCATCAGCGTGAGCAGGTGGCCCGCGGCCGGGGTCCTAGTGGGTGTGTTCGGCATGGCGGAACGGCACCGGCATCACACGCTCTTGGCGCTGGTGGGGCGTGCCGTGGTGCAACAGGTAGTCCTCGACGGTGTGGTCGTACTGCACCACCATGACCTCGGCGGCATAGTCCGAGCTTGCGTCGAAGAACTGGGCCTGAAGGTGCCGGTTGCCCAGCGCGTGGGCCACCTGTCCCATCTCGAAGATGCTGGTCGGGGCGATCACCAAGACGTCGGTGGGCAGCACCGAGATCGTGATGATTTCCTTCTCGTTGCGCAACAGGATGTCCCCGTCGCGCAGGTCCGGCCCGGGCGCCAGGCGGATGCCCAGCTCGCGGCCGTGGTCGGTGGTGACGCGCTGGATGCGCTTGACCAGGGCCGAGCTCGGGAGCACCACTTTTTCCTCGTGGAGCTTCTCCAGCTCCTGAACAGGGATGTCGCGCTTGTTGCCGACGATCTGTTCGATGATCATTGAACTCCTTGTGGAAATGCAGGGTTTGGAAGAGGAAGTGGTTAGAAGAGGAAGTAGCGCTGTGCCATGGGCAGCACGGTCGAGGGCTCGCAGGTTGCGTGGACCCCGTCGACCATGACCTTGTAGGTCTGCGGGTCAACCTGGATGTCCGGGGTTTCGCCGTTGAACTTCAGGTCGGCCTTGGTGAGCGAGCGGATCCCGTGCACCGGACGGATCACCTTGCGAAGGCGCAGCCGCTCGGGGACGCCCTCCTCGATGGCGGCCTGTGACAGGAAGGTGATGGAGGAGGAATGCACCGCGGTGCCCAGGGCGCCGAAGTTGGTGCGCAGGGTGCGCGGCTGCGGGGTGGGGATGGACGCGTTCGCGTCACCCATGATCGATTGGACGATCAGTCCGCCCTTGATCACCATTTCCGGCTTCACGCCGAAGAAGGCGGGGTCCCAGAGCACCAGGTCGGCGAACTTGCCTTCCTCGATGCTTCCGACGGAGTCCGCGATGCCGTGGGCGATCGCCGGGTTGATCGTGTACTTGGAGATGTAGCGCTTCAGGCGGAAGTTGTCCCCGATTTCCGGGTCTTCCGGCAGCTTGCCGCGCTGGCGCTTCATGGAGTCCGCGACCTGCCAGGTGCGCAGCACCGTCTCGCCGACGCGGCCCATGGCCTGCGAGTCGGAAGAGGTCATGGAGAACACGCCCATGTCATGCAGGACGTCCTCCGCCGCGATGGTCTCGGCGCGGATGCGCGAGTCGGCGAACGCGACGTCTTCGGGGATGTCGGCGTTGAGGTGGTGGGCCACCATGAGCATGTCCAGGTGCTCGTCCACGGTGTTGACCGTGTACGGCAGGGTGGGGTTGGTGGAGGCCGGGAGCACGTTGGGCAGGGCAGCGAGGCGGATGATGTCCGGCGCGTGGCCGCCGCCTGCGCCCTCGGTGTGGAAGGTGTGGATGACCCGGCCGCCGATGGCCTGGATGGTGTCCTCCACGAAGCCGCATTCGTTCAGCGTGTCCGAGTGGATGGCGATCTGGATGTCGAACTCGTCGGCGATCTTCAGCGACTCGTCGATCGAGGAATGGGTTGCTCCCCAGTCCTCGTGGATCTTCAGGCCGATCGCGCCGGCGCGGATCTGCTCGGCGAGCGGTCCACGCGAGCTGGCGTGGCCCTTGCCGAGGAATCCGATGTTGATGGGCAGGTTCTCCACTGCCTGCAGCATCCGGGAAATGTGCCAGGGGCCGGGCGTCACGGTGGTGGCCTTGGACGCGTCCGAGGGGCCGGCGCCGCCGCCGATCATGGTGGTGACGCCGGAGGCCAGTGCCACGGGGATCTGGTCCGGGCTCACGAAGTGCACGTGCGTGTCGATGGCGCCGGCCGTGAGGATCTTGTGTTCGCCGGCGATGATGTCCGTGGCGGCGCCGATGGTGATGTTCACCCCGTCGGTGATGTCCGGGTTGCCGGCCTTGCCGATGCGGAAGATGTGGCCGTCGCGCAGGGCGACGTCGGCCTTGTAGATGCCGGTGTAGTCCAGCACGACCACGTTGGTGATCACCGTGTCGGGGATGTCCTGGTCGCGGGTGAGCTGGCCGTTTTGGCCCATGCCGTCGCGGATGACCTTGCCGCCGCCGAAGACGACCTCGTCGCCGTAGTTGGTGTGGTCGTGCTCGATTTCCAGGAAGAGGTCGGTGTCGGCCAGGCGAATGGCGTCGCCGGTGGTGGGCCCGTACATTTCCGCATAGTGCTTGCGGCTCAGTTCGAAGCTCACTTGGCGTCCTCCGCTTCCGGGTTGTCGTTCGTGGTTTCGTCATCGGCCTGCTCTGCGGCCTCGGCCGCCGCCTTGTTGACGTCGGCGGGATGCGGTGGAAGCGATTCGTCGACCGGGTCCACGCCGAATTCGGTGTGGAACCCGACGCTTTCACCGCCGAGGTTCGGCAGGTCGATGTCGTAGTCGTCCACCAAGTCGGACTCCGTCACCGGGTTGATGCCGGCGGTTCCGCCGATGGCTTCGGTCTCCACCACTGGAATGGTTTCGCCCAGCGGGCCGTTGACCCGGTTCTGGAATCCGTAGACATGGCGTCGGCCGGCGAACTCCACGAGGTGGACCGTGCGTGCGTCGCCGGGCTCGAATCGCACCGCCGTGCCGGCGGGGATGTCCAGTCGGAATCCTCGTGCCGCGACGCGATCCAGGTCCAGATCGGTGTTGACTTCGGCAAAGTGGTAGTGCGAGCCAACCTGGACGGGTCGGTCGCCATGGTTCACGAGGTTGAGAATTCGGGTTTCAAGCTCACCGTTGCAGACAACGGGCTCGTCACGCAGGATGTATTCTCCCGGTTTCATTTTTCTCTCCTCGTTAACGAATGGGGTTGTGGACCGTGACGAGTTTCGTTCCATCCGGGAAGGTTGCTTCCACCTGGATGTCGGGGACCATGTCGGGGACGCCTTCCATGACCTGTTCCCGGGTGAGGACGGTCGTGCCGAAGCTCATCAGTTCCGCGACGGTACGTCCGTCGCGAGCTCCCTCGATGAGTTCGAAGGTAATGATTGCCACCGCTTCAGGGTGGTTGAGCAGCAGTCCGCGGGCCTGGCGCCTGCGCGCGAGATCCGCGGCGACAACCACCATGAGTTTTTCGTGCTCACGCGGGGTCAAATGCATCGAGGGCTCCTGGTCTACACAGTTATTGAATAGTGCACCACCCGTTATCTACAACCGGTCACTGAAGGCCGGGAGGTCCGTGGATAGGGCAAGGATAGCAGAGGAAAAGCTCCAACAGTCAACCAATCAATCCGCGCATTGTCAGGTTTCAAATGGCCCACAATTTCCGCGCTGGCACGGGGAAACGCAATGGGCGCGCACCGACGGTTTCCACCAACCGTTCGACAATTGCAGGCGGCGTGGCCGGAACGATTCCGTGGCCAGGTGTTCGTCAAAACTTCCGGGCAATCGCAGCGGGATCCGCGGCGCCCCTCCAGCACCACCTGCGCGGCTGCCTCCCAAAAAGGAAAGGACCCCGGAGCGGTCGGACTCAATGAGTCCGACCGCTCCGGGGTCCCGCGCCGGGTGGCCCATGTCGGCCTTGTCCGAATGCGCCGGGGCGCAGGCCTTAGAGGCCCAGTTCTTCCTTGCCGAAGATGTAGAGGTACGGCACGCCGGCCTCTTCTTCGATGCGTTCCTTGGATCCGGTGTCGCGGTCGACGATCACTGCAACGGCAACGACGTTGCCGCCGGCCTTGCGCACGCCTTCGACGGCGGTCAGCGCCGAGCCGCCCGTGGTCGAGGTGTCTTCGAGGACCACGACGTTGCGCCCGGTTACCTCCGGGCCCTCGACCTGGCGGCCCATGCCGTAGGACTTCTGTGCCTTGCGGACCACGAACGCGTCGATGGCGCGGCCGGCCTGGCCCGCGGCGTGCATCAGAGCGGTGCCCACCGGGTCGGCGCCCATGGTCAGGCCGCCGGCATTGGTGAATTCGATGCCTGCTTCGTCGAGCATTTCCAGCATGACGGAGCCCACCAGCGGTGCGGCCTCGTGGTGCAGCGTGATGCGGCGAAGGTCAATGTAGTAGTCGGCTTCCTTGCCGGAGGACAGGATCACCTTGCCGTGTACTACGGCGAGTTCCTTAACGAGTTCAAGCAAGCGGGCGCGAGCGGCAGTGTTGGTCATGGCTTCAATTCTAGTTTGCGGGTGCAGGTGCTTGCATCCTGCCGCGGCCGCACACCGCGTCGGGGCACGTCACCCGATTCTTCGGGAGCCGGACACCGATCCGGAAACTGGCTACAGACAGGCGAGCGGTTGCGGGGCTAGGCTGAGCTCATGAACGATCTTCGTCCCTTGGGTTACTGGCTCAAATTGGTTGACTCGCTCATTTCTGAGCAGTTCGCCGACTCCCTCGACGAGCATGGCGTCACGCGCCGACAATGGCAATTGCTCAACGTGCTGTCCCGGGGCCCCGCCACCGGCGGGGAACTCACCGCGGCGCTTTCCCCGTTCTTCGGGGAGGCCCAGGCCGAAGACGAACCCACGAGCCCCTCGGAGCACCTGGCCGAGCTGGTGGAATCCGGCTGGGTTTCCGAACAGGGCCACACCTTTGCGTTGACCGAGCGCGGCGCGGTGTCCCTGGATCGCCTGACGGAGATCGTCGACGGGATGCGCGAGGAATCAAGCGCCGGCATCAGCGCCGAAGACTACGCAACCACCGTGCGCTCCCTGCAGCGGATGGCAACAAACCTCGGCTGGGACCCGAACAATCCCCCGGCCGACGCCTGAAAAACGGCTTCCCGAATCCGATTGGGCCGTGTTGCCGATAGTTCTGCCGCACCCGAAACCAGACACGCTAGGCTAGGTGAATGCGCGAATTACAGGCCCTGATCATCCAGGAAATGGGCGTCAAGCCCGAAATCGACCCGGCGGCAGAGGTGCGTGCCCGCATCGATTTCCTCAAGGAATACCTGCTTGCCACCGGCACCAAGGGTTTTGTCCTGGGCATTTCCGGCGGACTGGATTCAACGCTCGCCGGGCGCCTGGCCCAGCTTGCCGTCGAAGAGCTGCGCGCCTCGGGCGAAAGCGCCAAGTTCGTTGCCGCGCGACTGCCCTACGGCAAGCAACTCGATGAAGCCGACGCGCAGGCCGCCATGGATTTCGTGGCCGCGGACTTCGAGCGCACGCTGAACGTGCAGGCCGGTGTCGAGGGGCTCGAGGATGCGTTCCTTGCCGCGACGGGCGCGCCGATTTCGGATTTCAACAAGGGCAACATCAAGGCGCGCATGCGCATGATTGCCCAGTACGCATTGGCCGGGGAAGAGAACCTGCTGGTGATCGGGACCGACCACGGGGCCGAATCCGTCACCGGGTTCTTCACGAAATTCGGCGACGGCGGGGCAGACATCCTCCCGCTCTTTGGGCTGAACAAGCGCCAGAACCGCGAACTGCTGCGCCACCTCGGATCTCCGCGACAGCTGTGGGAAAAGGTTCCTACGGCGGACCTGCTCGACGGGCGGCCGCTGCGCACCGACGAGGACGAGCTGGGCATCACTTACAAGGACATCGACGACTACCTTGAGGGCCGCGAAATCCCGGAGGACGCCGCCAGGAACCTGGAAGGCAAGTTCATGCGTTCGCGGCACAAGCGAACCACGCCCGTCACCATCTTCGATTCGTGGTGGAAGGTCCAGGCCGTCTCGAATCACGCCTAGGCTAGATGCGTGGAAAACTTGGAAAACGCAGTGGCTCCCGCGACTTCGCCGGACGAAACCGGGCAAACGCCGGAACCGGTTTATCCCGTTCCGACCGGGGAACTGGTTCAGCCGATCATCCTGTTGGTGGATCGTGAGGATCCGTGCGCCGAAGACCGTGGAATCGCGGTTGCCGCACTTGCCTCGGTCGGAGCGCTGCTTGCGAATCCACGCCACCCGTACTGGAAGCCCTGGGCCCAGGGGGCATTTGCCAAGAGCGTCCGCCGGGCGGACGCCAAGATGTTCGCGAAGGTCGCCGGCGAATTCCCCGACCATGCATTGGCCGAGATCGGGGACGCCAAGGCCATGGGCTTTGCCCCGATGCAGGCGGATTCATTGCCAAAGCGCCTGGCCAAGCTGCAGGTTTCGGGGACGATGCTCCCTGCGGGCGGCACCGGCGAACCAACCAGCGTGCGGATCGCCCTCAATGATTCGCTGGGCATGAGCACCGGAAAGGCCGCGGCCCAGGCCGCCCATGCACTTTTCGCCTGGGTGCTGGAGGGAGAACCGCGCGACGTCGACCGGTGGCGTGGCGACGGCTGCCGCTTGTCGGTCGAGCGCCTGGGCGCAACGGAATTCCGGCGCCAGGCCCGCGAGGCAAAGGGCCCGGTGATCCACGATGCGGGCCGAACCGAGATCGATCCCGGATCGGCCACGGCATTCGTGAAGATCGGCTAGACGAAGGCGGAAACCCCGGTCACGGCCCTGCCGACGATCAATGAGTTGATTTCGTAGGTCCCCTCATAGGTGTAGAGGATTTCGACGTCGCCGAACAGCTTGGCCATTTCGTGATCGCTGGTGACCCCGTTGCCGCCCAGCAGCGCGCGGCCCCTGGCCGCCGATTCCCGAGCCAGCCTGGTGGTGGTCGACTTGGCCATCGCAGCTTGGACCATCTCCAGCTGGCCATTGTCCTGCAGGCGGGCCACGTCCACCATCAGGGAAAGGCTGGCCATGGCATTGCCCAGGATTTCCGCCAGCGGCAGCTGCACCAGCTGGAACTCGGCGATTTGCCGGCCGAACTGCTCGCGTGCCAGCGCATAATCCCTGGCGATATCGAAGATTCCCAGTTGGACACCGGCGGCCTGCCAGCCAACCCATGCCCGTGAATGCATCAGCAGCTCGTTTGCCTTGGCAAAGCTTGTTGCACCGGGGAGCCTGTTGGCCTCAGGCACGCGGACGGAATCCAATTCAATGTCGGCGTTCTGCATGATGCGCAGGCCGATCTTGTTGCCGATCTTGGTTGCGGAAAAACCCGGGCGGTCCGATTCGACGATGAATGCCTTGATCTGGCCGTCCGCGGTATCCCGCGCCCAGACCAGCGCGAAGTCGGCGATGGTGCCCGACCCGATCCACCGCTTGGAACCGCTGATCACCCATTCCCCGCCCTCACGGGTTGCAGTGGTTGACAGCCCACCGGCGACGTCCGAGCCGTGGCCGGGCTCGGTGAGCGCAAAAGCGCCAAGTGCCGTGAAATTCGCGAGCTTGGGAAGCCACCTTGCCTTCTGCGCCTCCGACCCGAAATCGTTGATCATGCCGACGATCAGTTCGTTGTGGATGCCAACCAGCGCCGAGAGCGAGACGTCCGCGCGTGCCGCCTCGACGTAGACCAGGCCCTTGAACAGGTCGCTGCTTCCGTCGGTCTGGATGCCGCCGAGCCCGAAGGCGGCCATTTCCGGCAACAGGTGGTGCGGGAATTCCTCGCGGTTCCAATATCCGACGCTTTCCGGGCGCACCCTGTTCTGGAGAAAGGCGCGGATTCCCTCGAGCCGTTCGCGCTCGGACTCCCCCAGCAGTTGCCAGGTGCGCATCAGGTCCGCCTCGGGGTAGGGCAACGGGCGGGTGCGGATCATGTCGATGCCGCCTACGTCATGGCCGTGTTCAACGCTCAAAGGCACGGTGGGACTCCCTTGTTTGTGTCCTGTTCGGAGGTTGCCGAGGCGCCCTTCCAAACGCTTGGATATCCAAGTATATTTGCGAGTGACGTGAATCACTAGGGCTTCCTACTAATTGCTTTCCGTGCGAAAGGCAGCAATGACAATTACCGAAGACTTCCGCGCCGCACGCGACCAGCTACTTGGGTTGCGCACCAACTACGAGCAGGCCCGCACGGAATTCCGTTGGCCCAGTTTCACCGAGTTCAACTTCGGCCTCGACTGGTTTGATGCGGTCGCCGCCGATCCGGCACGGGCCGACACCAACGCACTCGTCATCGTCGAAAAAGACGGAAGCTCAACGCGGCGGACCTGGGCCGAACTCTCCGCGCGTTCGAACCAGCTCGCCAACTGGATGCGGTCGATCGGCATGGCCCGCGGCGAGAAAATCATCGTCATGCTCGGAAACCGCGTGGAGCTGTGGGAAATCATGCTGGCCGGAATCAAGCTGGGCATGGTCATGATTCCCACCACCACGCAGATGGCCCGATCGGACCTGCAGGACCGGGTCGACCGCGGAGACGCCCGCTGGGTCTTTGCCGGGGCATCGGATGCGGCGAAATTCGACGACGTCGCGGGCGACTTCCGGATCGTGCACGTCGACGGGGGCGCCCCGGAAGCCGGGTTCAACTTCCCCGACAGCCACCGGGCGGCCGTCGAGTTCACCCCCGGGGCACCCACACTGGCCGACGAAACCCTGCTGCTGTACTTCACCTCAGGGACCACCTCAAAGGCCAAGCTCGTCGAGCACACCCACACCTCCTACCCGGTCGGGCACCTGAGCACCATGTTCTGGATCGGGCTGGAACCCGGCGACGTGCACCTCAATGTCGCCTCCCCGGGATGGGCCAAGCATGCCTGGAGCAACTTCTTCGCCCCGTGGATCGCCGAGGCAACGGTCTTCCTCTACAACTACGACCGCTTCGATGCCAGGGCACTCATGGCCCAGATGGATGCCGAGTCCGTCACCAGCTTCTGCGCCCCTCCCACCGTGTGGCGAATGCTCATCCAGGCCGACCTGACCGCCCTGAAGAACCCGCCCGCCAAGCTGGTTTCGGCGGGAGAGCCGCTGAACTCAGAGGTCATCGACCAGGTCCACCGCGCCTGGGGGCAGACGATCCGCGACGGGTTCGGCCAGACCGAGTCCACCGTCCAGACGGCCAACCCGCCCGGCCTGCCCATCAAGATCGGCGCCATGGGCAGGCCGATGCCCGGCTACGACGTGGTCCTGGTGGACGCGAACACCGGCGAGGAAGGGAACGAAGGCGAAATATGCCTGCGCCTGGATCCGCGCCCGCTGGGACTCCTGAAGTCCTACTACGGCGACCCGGAAAAGACCGCCGACGCCTTCAGGGGCGGTTACTATCACACCGGCGACATGGCGGAAAAGGACGAACAGGGAATCATCACCTACGTGGGCCGCGGGGACGACGTCTTCAAGTCCAGCGACTACCGGCTGAGCCCGTTCGAGCTGGAATCGGTGCTCATCCAGCACCCGGCGGTGGCCGAGGCGGCGGTCGTCCCGTCCCCGGATCCATTGAAGCTCTCGGTGCCCAAGGCCTTCGTGGTGACGGCCGAGGGCTACGAACCGTCCGCCGACCTGGCCGAAAGCATCCTGCGCCACTGCAGGGAACACCTGGCGCCGTTCAAACGGATCCGCCGGCTCGAGTTTGCGCAGCTTCCCAAGACGATTTCCGGCAAGATCCGCCGCGTGGAATTGCGTCGCAGCGAGGAAGCGCGGCACGGGGCCGACTCACCGGAAGACTTCCCGGGGATCGAGTACGACGAAAGCGACTTCCCGTCACTAAAGTCCTAGCCGCAATCTGTTTCGATAAACTTGGGCAACACTTTCACCCCGGAGGGAACATGAGCCAGCCGTTACCGCGCGACCCCATCCTGGACGCCCAGCTCAACTGGGAACGTCGCGGGTGGGGCGACGTCGCAGAACCCATGGCGGCGATCACCGCGCTGATGCGCACGCAACAGATCATCCTGCAGCGCGCCGAAGTGGTGCTCAGGCCCTTCGGGCTGACGTTCGCCCGCTACGAGCTATTGGCCCTGCTGAGCTTTGCCAGGGACGGCTCGCTGGCCATGAACAAGGCCAGCGCATTGCTCCAGGTCCATGCGACGTCGGTGACCAACGCGGTGGACCGGCTGGAAAGCGCCGGGCTCGTGGCCCGCACCAAGCACCCCACCGACAAGCGCACCACGCTGATCGCCCTGTCGGACAAGGGCCGGGAGCTGGCCGCCGCGGCCACCGAGGAACTCAACGGCCGCGTCTTTGCCGACTCCGGATTCTCGGACCGGGACATCGGAACGCTGATCCGCATCTTCGCGAAGTTCCGCCGCGACGCGGGCGACTTCGGCCAGCCCGGGGAAACCGCCGAGGCCTAGTCCCTGCAGCCGCAGACGCCCCCATTCCGCTTCCACGCCGCGGCCCAGACCCGCATCCACACAACTCAGCGACGCAATTCGACGCGCCGAGAAACACCACATCCACCACCTTCCGTGATGGTGCTCACATACTTTTACATAGGACATCCCATGTCGTATGTCCTGATCGAATCAGCCCCAAGATGATTCTGTGTGAAAGGAATCCGCACACCATGACACATTCCACCCATCGTTCGCGCGCGTCCCGGAAGGCCGCCTGGCTCGGCTCGCTGGCCGCGCTCAGCCTGATCGTCCCGGTGTCGACCGCCGGCGCGGCGTTTGCCTCGACGGCCATCCCCGGCGCCGACCCCACGGCCGCCCCGGGAAGCTTCGCCGAGCAGAACCTCGCCGCCGATCGCACCGCAAACAATTGGTTCTACCGCATCCCCGCACTCGCCCACCTGGGCGACGGCGTGGTGCTGTCGTCCTGGGACGCGCGTCCCGGCGGCGCCGGCGATGCCCCGAACCCCAACACCATCGTGCAGCGTCGCAGCACCGACAACGGCAAGACCTGGGGCCCGATGACCACCATCGCCGCGGGCCACATCGCCGACGCCAGCGGGCCCAAGTACGGCTACTCCGACCCCAGCTACGTGGTCGATGCCGAGTCCGGCAAGGTCTTCAACTTCTTCGTCTACTCGAAGGACCAGGGCTTCCACGGCAGCGCCTGGGGCAACGACGACGCCAACCGCCAGGTCATCAGCGCCGCGGTCGTCGAATCGACCGACGGCGGCCTCGCCTGGAGCGAACCGCGGCTGATCACCGACGTCGCGAAGCCGGGCTCCGGCTCCACGCCCACCGTCGGCGCCGTGCGCAGCATGTTCGCCACCTCGGGCCAGGGCATCCAGCTCACCCGCGGCGCCCACGCGGGCCGACTCATCCAGCAATACACGGGCGACGTGCAGCTGGCCAACGGCTCGCGCACCTACCAGTCCTACTCCGTGTACTCGGATGACCACGGGGCCACGTGGCAGCGCGGCCAGTTCACCGGCAGCGCCATGGACGAGAACAAGGTCGTGGAACTCTCCGACGGACGCGTCATGCTCAACTCCCGCGATTCGGGCAACGGCGGCTACCGCAAGGTCGCCATCTCCAGCAACGGCGGCGAAAGCTACTCGGAGGTCAAGCAGGACATGAACCTGCCCGATCCCACCAACAACGCCCACATCACCCAGTTGGTCCCGGGTGCCGCGGCCGGCAGCAAGGACGCCAAGAAGCTGCTCTACACCGGCGCCAACTCGCAGACCGGACGCGAAAACGTCTCGGCCCGCGTCTCCTGCGACGACGGCGCCAGCTGGCCCGGCCTGCGCACCATCCGCCACGGCTTCTCCGCCTACTCCTCGTCCACGGCCCTGGCCGACGGCAAGTTCGGCGTGCTCTACGAGGGCAACTACACCGACTCCATGCCGTTCGCATCCTTCGACGAAGAATGGCTGAACTACGTCTGCGCGCCGCAATCCTCCAAGGACTTCGCCGCCGACGCCGGTGCCGTGCACAAGCTCTCGGTGACCATCACCAACCAGGAAGACACCGCGCTGAACGGCGCGCTCACGCTGGCCGCCAGCCAGAAGTTCGCCTCCAACACCGTCGACATCGCCAACCTGCCGGCCGGCGAATCCCGCACCGTCGAACTCGACGTCAAGGTTCCCGTCACGGCCAACGGCAAGTACCTGCTGCAGACGATCTTCACCGCGGCCGACGGCACCACCGCCCAGGGCAACCTGCGCGCCACCATCGCCGGCAAGGAAGTCACGGGCATCGAGGTCTCGGGCAACCGCACCGACACCGCCCGCGACCTGGCCGCCAACCCGTACGCCGCGGGAGACCTGCTGCCGTACGCCTTCAAGGTCACCAGCGCCTCGAACATCAACCAGTGGGTGGTGCCCACCGAGGGCAACTTCGCGCCGTTCGCCGCCAAGCCCGTCGGCGAGGCCAGCCCCGCCGGCAACTGCCGCTACGGCAACCTGGGCGCCGGAACCTCCTACACCTGCTCCACGCCGCGCCACACCGTGACCGCCGCCGAGGTGGCCGACGGCTTCTTCGTCCCCACCACCAAGTGGACGGTCGGCCGCATCAACGCCAACTACGACGTGGTCAACAGCTACGACATCACGGGCGACGAGGTCGACGTGCTGGCACGCGCACCCCGGCTCGAGGCAACGGCCGGAACCCCGTCCCTGCAGGATGTCGATGCCGACTCCTATGCCTCCGTCGGCGACGTCGTGACCCACGTGGTCACCCTGAGGAACGCCGGCAATGTCCGGCTGACCGACGTTTCCGACGCCGAGCTCATCGCCGGCGAACTGGCCGTGGGCTCGTCCGCCGACTACACGGTCAAGCACACCATCACGGCCGACGACCTGGCCGCGGGCACGCTGGCCGGGCGTTCGATCGCGTTCAGCGCCGCCAACGGCGCCACCGCCGTCGAGGCATCGGCCGCACTCGGCGAGTTCAAGCTCCCGGTCGCCCCCGAAGAAACCGCAACCAGCGCCCCGGCCAAGGCCGTGCTCTCGCACAACAACGGGGGCGCCAACGGCCCGACCGACGGCGACTACGAGGTCACCATGGACCTGCGCTCTGGCAGCAACGCAACCAGCTTCACGCTGTTCGAAAACGGCGTGGAGATCGCCACCCGGAAACTCGCCGCCAACACCCCTGCCGCCCAAACTGCAACGGTCGAGGTTTCCGGCAAGCCCGCCGGCACCTACCGCTACCGCGCGGTGCTGGCCAACGCGGCGGGATCCACCAAGACCGCCACGCTGGTCGTGAAGGTCAGGTAGCCACAACACACGCAGCAAAACGAAGCCAGGTGCCGCAGGAGTTCCGACTTCCTGCGGCACCTGGCTCCATGCGTCCGGCTGCCTGTTCCGCCTCCATGAATGCCGGATCGGTGTTGGGCCCGGAATCCGCAGGAATCAACCGGCATCGTCGGCCACTCCCCCGCGCGGGGACCCCGCCGTCCACGCCGTGTGCGGCGGTCGCTCTCCGGCGCGTGATCCGGTCAACTCGTTGCCGCCCCGGCGCCAAACGGCACGGTTCCGGTCAGCTGCAGGGGTGAGAGGGCCAGCGATAGTTCCTCTTCGCTGAGCAACCCCCGCTCCAGCACCAACTCGGTCAGGCTCCGGCTTCCCAGCAATGCTTCCTTGGCCAGGGCCGCCGAACTGGCGTAACCCAGCAGCGGCGTCAGCCCGGTGACCACCGAGAGCGACGTGGACATGGTCCGCTGCAAGAACGCCTCGTTGGCTTCGATGCCGGTGACGCAGTGTTCCCGCAGCATCTTGCAGGCACGGGTCAGCCATTCGGTGGACTCCATCAGGGCATCCACCATGACCGGTTCAAAGGCGTTGAGCTGCAGCTGGCCCGCCTCCACCGCCATGGTGACCGTCATGTCGGCCCCGATGATGCGGAAGGCCACCTGGTTGACGGCCTCGGGAATCACCGGGTTCACCTTGCCTGGCATGATCGACGATCCCGCCTGGCGGGCGGGCAGGACAATCTCGCCGAACCCGCTCTGCGGCCCGGAGGAGAGCAGCCGAAGGTCGTTGCAGATCTTGGAAAGCTTCACTGCCGCACGCTTGAGCAATCCCGAGAGCAGCAGGAAAACGCCGGTGTCCGACGTGGCCTCAACCATGTTTGCAGCCGGCTTCAGGTCCAAGCCGGTGATGTCCGCCAGCTCGTCCACGACGGTTGCGCGATAGTGGAGCGGGGCGGTGATCCCGGTCCCGATCGCGGTGGCACCCAGGTTGACTTCGCCCAGATGGGGGCGCATTTCGGCCAGCCTGGCGGAGTCTTCACGCAGGGTTTCGGCAAAGGCCCCGAACTCCTGCCCCAGGGTCATCGGGACGGCATCCTGGAGCTGGGTGCGCCCGACCTTGAGGATCCCGGAGAACTCCATGCCCTTCGCCGCGAAGGCGTCGATGAGCAGCGAGTGCTCGGCGATCAGGACATCCAGTGAACGCCGCAGGGCGATCTTCACGGCGGTCGGGTAGGTGTCGTTCGTGCTCTGGCTTCGGTTCACGTGGTCGATGGGATCCAAGGCGGCGTAGTCGCCGCGTTCCCTGCCCATGAGTTCGAGTGCGCGGTTGGCAATCACCTCGTTGGCATTCATGTTGGTGCTGGTGCCGGCCCCGCCCTGGATCCGGTCGACGACGAACTGGTCGTCCAGCTCCCCGTTCATGACGGCAAGCGCGGCTTCCTGGATCCTGGCCGAGCGCTCCGGGTCCAGCAGGCCGGCCGACTCGTTGGCCCGGGCCGCGGCCATCTTGACGGCACCCAGGGCCCACACCAGTTCCCGCAGGCTGCCGATCGGACGCCCGCTCAGCGGGAAGTTGTTGACGGCCCGCAGGGTGCTGATCCCCCAGTATGCGGAGCACGGCACCTGGGCCGAGCCCAGGGAGTCGGTTTCGGTGCGGGTCCGGGCACCCGAGGTGTCCGTCATTTCCATGGTTCTGCTCCCTGCTCGGTGGTGGCGTGGGGTTCATCCCCGGCGGTGGCCGAGAAATAGTCAAGGGCCGTCAAGGCGAGCGCCGCGGCACCGTCATGAATGGCCCGCGCGGCCGCATCCCCGACGCAATGCTCGGCAAAGGCCTTCTGGTGGTTGGACGCCGGGTAGCAGCCCAGGCCGATGTACGGGTGGATGGCGGGCACCAGCTGGGAGACATTGCCCATGTCGGTCGAGGCCCTGTTCATGGTGGCGTGTTCGGCGGGGGCATCGAAGCGGCGGCCCAGCGATTCGGCATGCCGGACATAGAGTGCAAGCGCGCGGGCGTCGGTGCGGAACTCGGAGTAGGGCTCGGATTCGGGTTCCCATTCGAGCTCGGCACCGGTGGCCAGTGCGCCGGCCTGGAAGCACCTGTGGACTTTCTCTTCCAGGACGCCCAGTTCCTGCAGCGTCTCGGCGCGGACGTACCAACGCCCCTGCGTGTGTTCCGGGATCGCATTGGGGGCTTCTCCGCCATGGGTCTGGATGCCGTGGACCCGCGTGCCGCTCCCGAGCTGCTGGCGCAGGAGACCGAGAGCGACCTGTGCAACCACAAAGGCGTCGTTGGCGTTGATGCCCTGTTCGGGGTAGGCGGCAGCGTGCGCCGCCTTGCCCCGGTATGACACCTTGTGGTGCCCGACCGCGAAGGGCCGGGCCTGCGCGGAATCGACCGGACCGGGATGCGCCATGAGGGCCAGGCCCAGTCCGACGAACGCCCCCTTCTTGATCATTTCGATCTTCCCGCCGCCGCCCTCCTCCGCGGGGGTCCCGTACACCTCGATGGTCAGGTCCAGTTCGTCGGCGAATCCTGCCAGTGCCACCGCGGCGCCGCACGAGATGGCCGTGATCAGGTTGTGTCCGCAGGCATGGCCCAAGCCGGGGAGCGCATCGTATTCGGCGCAAAATCCGATGCGGCGCGTGCCGCTGCCCGCAACGGCACGCAGGGCGGTGGGAAACCCGAGGTAGCCGCGTTCGACGGTGAATCCGGCCGATTCAAGGTACTCGGCCGTCCAGGCCGCGGCTCGGTGTTCCTGCCACCCGAGCTCGGGGTGTGCGTGGATGGATTCCGACAACTCGATGAGTCCGGCCATGCCTGCCCGGACGCCGTCCAGGATCCGCGCCCGATGCGTGGAAGCAGCTGCGGCGGCTTCGCCGACGGGGGTGCCCGTGGCCTGGCTAGTCATGGGAGAGCACCGCCGTCGCGTCGATTTCCACGAGCCATTCGGGGCGGGCCAGCGCGGTGACGACCAGGCCGGTGGAGACCGGGAAGACGCCCTTGAGCCAGCGGCCCATCGTCCGGTACACGGTTTCGCGGTAGCGCGGGTCGATGAGGTAGACGGTCACCTTGACGATGTCCTCCATGGTTCCTCCGACTTCCTCGAGCAGCATCTTGATGTTGGCCATGGCCTTTTCGGTCTGCGCCTCCACGTCGCCGATGCCCACCGATTCGCGGGTGTCCAGGTCCTGTCCGATCTGTCCGCGCAGGTACACGACCCCGCCGGCAACGACCGCCTGGCAGAGGTCGTTGTCCAGGTTCTGCTCGGGGTAGGTGTCCTTCGTGTTGAAGGTCCGGATGCGGGTGTGTTTCATTTTCCTGCCGCCTTTCCGGCCATCGGGCCGCGGGACCCGGCCGGGTCCGGCGGGGACGCCGGGTGCGCCGCCGGCCCCGTGGCCTGCCCGCCGTTGGCGCACGCCTTGCGCCCGGCCCGGATCGATACCCGGCATTCATCACCACTGCGAAACACAAAAACCACCTTCCGGACGTTCCCGTCCGCCACTCATGGGGCGGGCCCCACCCGCCGGATGTCCTTCAGGTGGGTGGGGCCCGTTTCTATTGATCGTGCGCGAACACGCGATTCCGGTTTCCCGGTTCGGCGCCGCCTATTGGTCCCCGGGAACCCCGTAGCTCGGCGCCAGGTCCGGGTCGATGGCCCGGGTCCGGTAGGCCTCCTTTTCGGGTGCCCACCGCTCCCACAGCCGTGCCAGCTCGGCGATGGGGTCCTCGTCGTCCCAGTCCACCCGCAGGTCGGTGGGCGCCCAGTCGTGGCGATCCACCACCACCAGGCCGGCCGAGTGCACCGGGCCCTCCTCGCCGCCGGCGGCCTGCCCGGCGGCCAGGCCGTCAAGCAGCCGGCGCTCGAAGGACTCGGCGGTGGAGTTCTGGTAACCGTCCATGATGGCCTGGGGCACCTGCTCGTCGCTGAGCAGGTTTCCGGCCGCGACCGCGCCGTCCTGTTCCACGGTGCGGTGGGTTCCCAGGGTTCCCGCCCCCGAGAACGTCGCGGTGTTTCCGCGGGCATCGACCACCGAAAGCTGGCGGAAGTCGATGTGGTCGGCGCTGCCGGTGACCCGGGCCAACGCCTCGACGGCATCGACGCCGGAGGCCAGCTCGGCCAGGATCTTGGCACCGAGGCCGGGGTCCGTGACGTTCTGGGAAGCGACCCCGCCGATTCCGGCCCGCAAATGGACGCAGCGCGCCGCAACCGCCGGGCTGGAGGAGGTGACAACCATGCCGAAAGCACCGGTCCGGGGATCTTTGGCGACAAGTGAAAATGTCATTTCCGTTTCTTCTCCTTGGCGTTGAGGGGTTGGATGCTCAGGCGGCTCATTTCGAGGCCACCTTCCCGTCCATCTGGCTGCGGTTCGCGGTCCCCAGCACCTGGCCGCCGAGCACGTTCTCGGACAGGCCGGCGGCCTTCCGGACCAGGTCCAACGGACCGTCGAAGTCGAAGTTCCGGTAGATGGCGCCGAGCTGCGCGAACGGCGGGGACTGCGCGAACAGCTGGAAGGTGAGCCGGTGCCCGGCATAGTCGCTGTTGAGCAGGTCGCGGGCGAAGGCCAACAGCTTGCGCCGGTCGTCGGCAATCCAGTTCTCGTTGACGTTGTAGTACTTTTCCATCCAGTCCTTGGTGTCCGGGTGGGAGAACGCCCCGGAATCCGGGGTGATGCAGATCTGCCCGCCGCACAGTTCCCGGGCGATGTGCATCATGGCCGGCAGCTGCGACAGCGCGGTGACCCGCCCGGTGTACAGCAGCGACTGGTTGGGCATCAGCAGTCCGCCGGGGCTCGGCTCGGCCATCGCGATCGACGCAGTCAGGTGCGCATTGATGTTTTCGCGGTAGCAAGCCAGCTGGGCCAGCTTTTCCTGGACGGCCTGCTGCTTCTCCAAACCCGTCTGCTTCACATTCCACAACGCCGCCCCGATCATCAGATCGGCCAGGTGCTGGGTGCGCTGCACGAACGGGAACGCCGAATAGCGGTGCAGCGTGGAACGGATGAAGGACGCCGCCTTGGTGTGGCGGTAGAAGAGCACGTTCTCCCAGGGAATCTCAACGTTGTCGAAGATCACCAGCGACTCGACCTCGTCCACCGAGTTCGACAACGGATAGTCCGCCGCCGAGGCGCGGCCGGCGAATCCGGTGCGGGAGATGAACTTCAGCCCCGGGCTGCCCAGGTCGGCGATGAATCCCACCGCGTACTCGGAGAGCTCGCTGTTGCCCCAGTTGGCGATGGTCGGCTTGGTGAACGCCTGGTTCGCATAGGCGGCCGCCGTCTCGTACTTGGCCCCACGAACCACGATCCCGTTGTCGGTCTCCTTGACCACATGCAGGAGCATGTCCGGGTCTTGGTCCTGCGGCGCCTTGGAACGGTCCCCCTTCGGGTCGGTGTTCGCCGAAATATGGAATGTGTCGGCGGATATCGAGTGCTGGATGTGCCGACGGATATTCTCCGAGAAACGCGGGTCCACCTCGTTAAGCACGTCCTGGCCGTCGAAGAGCGACCACATCTCGCCGATCGTCTCATCGCCCACGCGGGTGACCACGCCACCGGATTCGCGCTGCACCGCATCGACCGCACGGCGTTTGTCCCACCAGTCTTCCTGGGTTCGCGGCAGCCGGTTCCCGATCGCGTTCAGCTCTCCGGATTCCCCGTCCGCATACGTCATCACCGCCTGCGTCGATTCGTCGTGCGCCATGTCGTAAATCCGTGCCCGCCGATCAACGATCGGCTTGAACATCGGATGCGTCGTGACGTCCTTGACCTGCTCGCCATCGACATAGACCTTGCGTCCATCCCGGATCGAATCCCGGTATTCCTCACCACTGCGAAGCACAACAGCCACCTTCCAATCGTTGAAAAAGAGTTTTAGCGGACCGGGCCGGAGCCCGGGTAGTCATCGAACTGGGACGGGGGTACCGGGAGCGGCTTGCCGTACGTGCGGGCATGGTAGGTCAGCGGTTCCCCGGGCTGTCCGCCGGCATGGAGCACATTGCCGAAGTAGATGAAATGCGAACCGCATTCCACGACCTGACGCACGCTGCAGTCGAAAATGGCCAGGGCGTCCTCAACAGCCGGGCTCCCGGAGGGGAGGCTGACCCACTTTCCGCAGGTGAAGTCCCAGCGTTCCTTGCCCGGCCAGGGCCGGCCTGCGAACGTGTCTGCGACGTGGTCGTGCTGGACTCCCAGGACCGACACCGAGAAGACGCCGTGGCGGGCAATGGCCTCGTTCAGGGGACTCTTCCTGTGCACGCAGACCAGCAAGCTTTCGGGGTCGGCTGAGACCGAGCACATGGCACTCACCGTCTGGGCCAAACGGCCCGCGGGCCCATCGGTACCGACAACGGTGACGCCTGTTGCCGTGCGTCCCATGGCCTCGACAAAGAGCGTGCGCAGATCCTTCTGCCCGACAGCCTCTCCCGCGGCACTGTCCACCATGCTGGCGTCAGTTGATGCAGCCATCTTCTGCCTCCTGGTTCATCCGGCGTTCGCCGGTACGTTCGCTAATACGAACCAGTCTGTGAGACAGCACTCAATAGAACAATCAGATTCTTCAGTCTCTATCCATCGGTAAAACAGAAACCAAGTCAGGACTCCAAGTAGCCCCCGCCCTTCCAGGCACTGAGCTGCTGGCATAGCTCCTCGACAAAGGCCCGCGCACGCCGGGTGGGCCGCGCCCTGGTCAGCCGGGAGGTGGCGATCTCCAGGGGGCTGATGTCTTCGGCCAGCTCACACACGGAGAACACCTTGCCTTCGTAGCTCATGGAGATGTCGGTGCGCTGGCTCAGGATCGAGTACCCCAGTCCCCTGGCCACCATGGCCCTGACCATTTCGAAGCTGGTCGTCCTGAACCTGACGCTGGGCTCAAGTCCGGCATGCTGGAAAAGCGACAGGAAATACTCCCCTCCCGGGGGCAAGTCGAAGAGGATCAGCGATTCGGTGGCCAACTCGTGCAGGCTCACCTTGCGCCGGTCGGCCAGGCGATGCTCCGGAGGCAACAGGACATAGGGCGCCGAGGCATACACGCGCCGAAGCGTGAATTCATCGGGATGACGCATCTCTTGGATGTCATAGTTGTACACAATCGCCAGGTCGATGGCCCCGCTGCGCAGCGCGTCGGCGAGCGCGGATTGCGACCCTTCAATGAACGAAAGGTCCACCAGGGGGTTCTTCCGAAGGAATCCGTCAATGACCCGCGGAAGCAGGACCGGGGCGAGGGTTGAGTAGCAGCCAATGCGCAGCCGCCCGGAGAGAGAGTCCACATTCGCGCGGGCTGTTTCGCGCATTTCCTCCACGCCGGCAAGCACTCGTCGGCCGTCAGCAAGCGCTTCGCGCCCCGCGGCGGTGAGCGTCATGCCCCGCGGATGGCGCACGAAGAGCTGCGCGCCCAGGGCTTGCTCCAGGTCGGTCAGCGCGGTGGAGACTGCGGACTGGCTGAGGAAAAGCTTGGCCGCCGCACCCGTGACGCTGCCCGCTTCAGCAGCGGCCATCAGGTATTCGATTTGCTTCAGGGTAATGTCCGCCATCTGTTTTTCCGATACCTTTCCCCGTTTTCATGTGATTTACAACACCCTACGCGGTAGCGCATAGTCGTCTCAATGCCCGCGGAAGCCCGCACGGCCAATCACCAGTTGGAGGAGTATCCATGACCACGCCGACGACCGAGTCAACTTCCGAAGATGTTTCAGCGAGGAACCTCGAATTGCTCAGCGAGGTCCTTGCCATCGATTCCACGTGGGGCCGCGAAACGCCGCTGGCCGAATACATGGCCGACAAGATGCGCCAGTGGGGAGTCGACGACGTGCAACTGGTGGAGT
This sequence comes from Paeniglutamicibacter sp. NPDC012692, assembly GCF_042901625.1. NCBI lineage: Bacteria > Bacillati > Actinomycetota > Actinomycetes > Micrococcales > Micrococcaceae > Paeniglutamicibacter > Paeniglutamicibacter sp. NPDC012692. Next base: position 106,529 of record NZ_JBIBDE010000003.1, on the reverse strand, counting down.
CCATGCCGGGTCGCTACTCCGTGGGCGGTCGCATCCGGGGCACCGGCGGCGGGAAGTCGATCCTTTTCAACGGCCACCTGGACACCTACGAGGTATCCCCCGATTGGACCAAGGAGCCCTTCGCGGCCACCGTCGAGGACGGCCGCATCTACGGTGCCGGCATCGCCGACATGAAGGCCGCCACCACCGCCGGCCTGGCGGTCATGCGCGACATCGCCACCTCGGGCCGACGCCCGATGGGCGACGTGGTCTTCCACGGAGTCTCCTGCCACTTCGAAGGCGGCGTGGGCACCCGTTCGCTCCTCGAGGCCGGGTTCACCGCCGACGCCGGCATCTGCGGGGAACCCACCGACAACACCATCGGCACCGTCCACCGCGGAGCCGCCTACTTGAAGGTCACCACGCACGGAAAGCAGGCCCACACCTCGGCCAAGGAGCTGGGGCTCAACGCCATCGAGACGATGGAACCGGTCCTGGCCGGCATGCGCCGCTTCGAAGGCGAGATGCCCTACGAGCCGCACCCGGAACTGCCCGGCGGCCCGAACCTGAACATCGGGACCATCCGTGGCGGCACCAAGCACAACCAGGTGCCCGACCGTTGCGAAATGACCTGTGACATCCGTTTGCTCCCCAGCCAGGACCCCTACGACGTACGCGACCGCGCCGAACGCATGATCGAGGACCTGGCCCTCGAGGATCCGCGGATCAAGGCCACCGTCGAGTTCAGCGAACACTGGCTCACCGGCCCCCGGCTCCCCTACGAAATCGACCCGGAGAGCCCCATCGCGCGTTCCGTCGCCGACGCGGTGAGCAGCATCGGCTCAACCCCCGCCTTCCGCGGCATCCCCTTCTGGACCGACATGGTGCCGCTGGCCCAGGCCGGAATCCCTGCCATCAACATCGGCCCGGGCACCCCTCCCTACAGCTGGGCCGATGAATGGGTCGAACAGTCCAAGTACGACGAGATCATCGCCATCTATTCGGCGCTGGCACACCAGTGGTGCAACCAGCCCCGCTGATCCACCCCCACCCGTTCCTTCCACACACTCGACAAAGCAATCTTGAGGAGATCATCATGGGCAAGACCTTGCGCACCACTCTCGCCGCCGGAACCGCACTGGCAGCCCTTGCGCTCAGCGCCTGCGGCAGCACCACCCCGGCCACCAACGCCGTCGATAACGCAGCCCCCAAGGTTGCCACCAACGTGGCCGGCACGCTGACGATCGGAACCGACCTGACCTATCCGCCGTACGACACCCTGGAGAACGGGAAGCCCGCGGGGTTCGATGTCGAGCTCATGAATGCCCTCGCCGGCAAGCTCGGCGTCAAGGCCAACTTCGTGGACACCCGCTTCGCGCAGATCGTGGCCGGCATCAAGGCCGACCGCTACGACGCAATCGCCTCCACGCTCTACGTCTCGGCGGCACGGGCCAAGGAAGTGGACTTCGTCCCGTACTTCCAGACGGGCAACTCCATCATCAGCCGCGCCGACGGTCCGGCCTACGTCGCGGCGCAGGACCTGTGCGGCAAGTCGGTCGGCGTGGTCACGGCAACCGTGATCGCAAGCATCATGCCGAAGGAGGAATCCGATCTCTGCAAGAAGAACGGAAAGGGCCCCATCACCGTCAAGGAGTTCCCGACCGATCCGGAGGCCACGCAGGCACTGCTCTCCGGCCAGGTCGATGCGCAAATGACCGACGGTGCCGTGGCCAAGGTCGCCGTGGACAAGACCAGCGGCCGCCTGAAGCTGACGAGCACGGAACTGATCTACCCCATTGCCGTCGGAATCGGTGTCCAGAAGGGCGACGCGCAGTTGCAGGAGGCCCTGGAAGGCGCCCTCAAGGAACTCCAGGCCGATGGCAGCTACGACGCATTGCTGGCGAAGTACAACCTTGAGCCGGTCGATCCGACCGTACTCAAGGAATCCCTGAACCGGAAGTAAGGGGGAACCGCCATGAAATTCGATTGGTCCTACACCTTCTCCCTCTTCCTGGACCCCGACCTCTGGAAGGGCGCCGGAATCGTCGTCGCCCTGGCGGTGCTGGCCTGGGCCATCGCCAACGTGGCGGGCATCCTGCTGGCGCTGATGCGCGAATCCCGGACCCGGTCGCTGAACGTGCTGGCCGGACTCTACATCTGGCTCTTCAGGAGCCTGCCGCTATTGGTGCTGCTGGTCTTCGCCTACAACATCCCCCAGGTGTTCCCCGCCTCCCAGGTGATTCTCGGTTCATCCTTCAACGCGGCCCTGATCGCCATGATCCTGCACGAAGCCGCCTACATGGCCGAAATCCACCGCGGCGGGTTGCTCTCGGTGGGCCCGGACCAGCGCGAAGCGGCCAAGGCACTGGGCCTGCGCTACGGACAGTTCCAGCGCCGGATCGTGCTCCCGCAGGCCTTCCGCATCGCGCTCCCCTCGCTGGGAAACGAGTTCGTTTCGATCCTGAAGCTGACGTCGTTGGCCTCGGTGATCTCGCTCCCCGAGATCCTGCTGGTCGGCCAGCGCCTCTACACGCAGAACTTCCTCGTCCTGGAAACCCTCACCGCGGTGGCCGCCTTCTACGTCCTGCTCGTGACCATCTTCGACCAGCTGCGCGGGATCCTTGAGCGCCGCCTTGACGTCACCCGCCGCCACACGGCGTTGGAGAACGTCTCCTCCGACCTGCCGGGCCGTGTCGAGCGGGTTCGCGAACCCCACCCGCACGTCGGCGAGAAGATCGTCGAGGCACGGTCGGTGACCAAGACGTTCGGGGAGAACCAGGTGCTCAAGGGAGTGGACCTGGACGTCCACAAGGGCGAGGTCGTCGTGGTCATCGGGCCCTCGGGGTCCGGCAAGACGACCCTGGTCCGCACCTTGAACCACCTCGAACCGCACGATGGCGGCGTGGTGACGGTCAACGGGGAAACGGTTGGCTACCGCCAGACCGCCGACGGCCGGTCCGTGCCGCGCAGCGATGCGGCCATGGCCGCACAGCGCTCAAACATCGGCATGGTCTTCCAACGCTTCAACCTCTTCCCGCACCTGTCGGTGCTGGAGAACGTCACGCTGGCACCGCAGCAGACCGGGCTCATGGGGAGCGCGGAAGCCAACGAGTACGGGCGCGATCTGCTGGCGCGGGTCGGCCTGGCGCAGCATGCCTCCAAGTATCCGCACCAGCTCTCGGGCGGCCAGCAGCAGCGCGTCGCCATTGCCCGGGCACTGGCCATGAAGCCCTCGGTGATGCTCTTCGACGAGCCCACCAGCGCCCTGGATCCGGAGCTCGTCGCCGAGGTCCTGGAGGTCATCGCCGACCTGGCCAATGAGGGGATGACGATGGTCATCGTGACCCACGAAATGAAGCTGGCCCGCGATGTCGCCGACTGGGTCGTGTTCATGGAAGATGGCCATGTCGTCGATGCCGGTTCACCGGATCGCATCTTCGGGGCCGACGGCAACGAACGAATCCAGCGCTTCGTGCGGCACGTGTCGAACGCGGTCTGACCCCACGGACAGGCGAATCACCGACACGCGAATCACCGACAGGCAGGGTCCCCGGCGTCCGGGGACCCTGCCTGTCATTTTTGTGCCTGTCCCCGGAGCGGCGGCGGACCGGGCCTAGGCCGAGACGAGCTCGGAGGCGCCCAGCACGCCGTCGCGCATGGTGGCGACCTGGTCGGTGAGCGAGATGAATTCGGTGTCGTGGGTGACCATCACGGTGGCCACGGCGAACTCCCGGGTGACCTCGGCCAGCAGGCGCACGATCGATTCGCTGCGTTCGTGGTCGAGGGCGGCCGTCGGCTCGTCGACCAGTAGCACCTTGGGCTGGCCCATCAGCGCACGGGCGATGTTCACGCGCTGGCGCTGTCCGCCGGAGAGCTGGTGCGGGCGCTTCTTGGCGCTGTCGGCGAGCCCGACCACGTCAAGCAGTTCCAGCGCGCGGGCCTTGGCCGCCTTCAGCGGCTTGCCGCGCAGGTGGTCGGAGATCATGAGCTGCTCGGCGGAGGTGAGCGAGGCCAACAGGTTGGGCTGCTGGAAAATGATGCCGACCTTGTCGCGGCGCAGCGTGGTCATTTCCTTGTCGTTCAGGTCGCTGGCGGTGGTGCCGTCGATGATCACCAGCCCGTGGGTGGGACGGATGAGCGTCGCGGCGGCCGCCAGCAGCGAGGACTTGCCGGAGCCCGACGGGCCGATGAGCGAGAGCATCTCGCCCGCGCCGACCGCGAGGTTCACGGAGTCCAGCGCCTTGATGGTTTCCTGGCCGTCCGGGTACTCGAGTGTCACGTCGATCAACTGCAGGGCCTTGGCGCCGGCGCCGGTTCCGGTGGTGGCGGTGTCGCTGGGGTAGGAGGTCATGGTGCGCTGTGTCCTTTCAGACGGGCAGAAATGGGGAGGGCCCTGGGGCCGGGGAGGAGTCGCGGAGATCAGTTTCCGCCGAGGGCGATGAGTGCATCGACCTTGGTCACGCGGGAGACGGCGAGCGCTGCACCGGCCAGGCCCAGCAGGACGACGCCGACGATCGGCACCAGCGTGGTGGCGGGGCTGATCATGAACGGCGCGGCCTTGGCGGCGAAGCTGCCGCCGATGAATCCGATGCCGCCGCCGACGCCCGCGCCCAGCAGCAGCACGATGCCGGCCTGGGTCATGGCGTCGCGGAGCACGTAGTTCCCGGAGGCACCCAGGGCCTTGAGCACCGCGATGTCGCGGGTGCGCTGCACGGTCCAGACCGTCAGGAAGGCCACGATCACCAGGGCGGAGATGCCGTAGAGGAAGGCCTGCATCATCAGCAGCGATCCGTTTTCGCTCTTGTAGGAGCCCAGTGCGGCGAAGGAGCCTGTGCGGGTGGTGCTCACGGTGTTGGCAGCGGCGTTTGCGGCGTCCTGGTCGACCGTTGCGCCCGGTTCGTTGGTCACGGCGATGACGGTGCCGACCTGGGTGGTTTCACCCAGGTGGGCGAGCTTGGCCCAGGAGTCCAGCGACGTGTACACGACCGAGGTGTGCGAGTACCAGGCATCCGCGGCGATCCCGCTGACCTTGAGGTCGACGCCGGCCATGGAAACGGTGTCGCCGACCTTCAGGGACAGGTCCTTGGCCACGGATTCGCCGATGACGGCGTCGCCCTCGGCCACCGGAAGCGGCGCCAGTGCGCTGCCCGCCGGAACACCGAAGACGGCCACGTTGGTGGTTCCGGAGCTGGTGTCGGAGCCGGCGGCACCGCCCTGGAAGCGGGTCTGGCTGATGCCCAGCGGCTCGGCCGAGGCCACGCCCGGCTGCTTCTTCCAGGCGTCGACCTGCGCGTCGGTCACCTGACTTTCGGTGAAGGAGGCCTTGGGGGCGTTGCCCGTGGCCGCGCCGAAGGCGACGTTGTCGACCAGCTGGTTCGCGGAGCCCAGGTTCTTCAGCGCCGAGGTGGACTGGTCGCCGAGGCCGGCGGTCAACCCCGAAAGCATGACGAGCAGGAGGGAGATGAGGGCGACGACCCCGCCCATGAGGGCAAAGCGGCCCTTGGCGAAGCGGATGTCACGGATGGCAAGAAACACGGGGAGAGTTTCACTTTCGGTGGATGATCGGGGCTCCTGCCACAGGCACGATCCCCCTTCTTATCTCCCATCCTCCGTTTTGGGACTCCCCCGCACATCAACCATTTGGTCGATTGGCGTCAACTATTCCGGTTGGTCCCCGCGCACCCAGGACACGTAGCGCCGCAGCGACCGTTCCACGATGGCGTGTGCATCGGCGGGCAGTTCCCCGAACCCAGAATACAGGCGGTCGAACCCCAGGGGCAGCACCGTATCCAGGATGCGTTGGATGGCCCGTTCCGGCAGCGGAATGTTGTTCACGTAGCTGCGCATGGAGTTGGCGGATTGCCTGTCCGCCCCGACCGCGATCGTGTCCCCGGTGAGCAGCACCCCCTTGCCGGCATGTCCCGCGGGCCAGTGGAGCACGCTGCTTCCCGCAAAGTGCCCGCCGCACTGGTACATCACCAGCCCCGGCAACAATTCGATTTCGCCTTCCCAGAGGCGGATCACCTCATCCGGTCTGCGTATCCATTCCCTGTCCGTGCGTGCCACGTAGACGGGCACCCGCCCGAAGCGGTGGCTGTACTGGATCGAGGACCCGGTGAGGTGCGGGTGGCTCGAGGCGATGGCGGCGATCCCCCCGAGTTCCTGGATGCGCCGGGCGCCGGCCTCGTCGATGAATCCCGGTGGCTCGAAAAGCACGTTGCCGTGGGGCGTGCGGACCAGCAGGCCTCGCTGGCCGATGCCCAGTTCCGGTTCCGTGGTGACGGAGTAAAGGTCGGGTTCCAGTTCCGCGACCACCAGGTGGTAGCCGTGTGACTCGAGTTCGTCCCGGGTGGTCCAGGACTGGCCGCTTTTGGGCAGGAACTGGCGTTCGTCGCTGCAGATGGCGCAGCTTTCCGGCGGGCTCGGCGAGTCCGCGTGCTCGATGGCACAGGTGGAACAGCTGAAGATGGTCACGGGGATCCGTTTCTGTCGGTTTGCGGGCGGTCAGCCACATCCTACAAACCTCTACAATGCTTGAGGTCAAGCCGCACCCCGGCGCGCGCGCCACAATTGCTGACACCGGGGGTGCGACTTGGCCCTTTGCAGCGGGTCTAACCCTCCGAACGCTCCCTGATGTCGGTGATGATGCCGGAGAAATCCCGCCCGGCGCCGCCCTCGTCGGCGAACTTCCGGTAGATCTGCGCGGCCAGCGGGCCAAGCTGGGCCGCGACGCCCGCATGTTCCACCGCGTTGAGCGCCAGCCCGAGGTCCTTGGCCATGAGCGCCCCGGCGAAGCCGGGGGTGTAGTCGCGGTTGGCCGGGGAGGTCGGAACCGGTCCGGGGACCGGGCAGTTGGTGGTCACCGACCAGCACTGTCCCGAGGCCGTGGAGATCACGTCGAAGAGGGCCTGGTGGCTCAGGCCGAGTTTCTCGCCGAGCACGAACGCCTCCGCGGCCCCGATCATGGAGATTCCCAGCAGCATGTTGTTGCAGACCTTGGCCGCCTGCCCCGCGCCGTGCCCGCCGCAATGGACGAGCTTCCTGCCCATGACCTCAAGCAGCGGCATGATGTGGGGAAGGTCCGTCTCCTCGGCGCCGATCATGAACGTCAGGGTCCCTGCCTCGGCGCCGACCACGCCGCCGGACACCGGGGCGTCGGCGGAGCGGTGCCCGGCGGCCAGTGCGATTTCCGCGGCCTCGCGGGCCTGGGCCACGTCGATCGTCGAGCAATCCAGGAACATGGTGTTTGCCGGTGCGCTTTCCAGCAGCCCGGGTCCGCCGACCCCGCGGTAGGCATCCAGCAGGATCTCCCCGGACGGGAACATCGTCAGCACGATGTCGGCCCCGGTGACGGCCTCGACGGCCGTGTCAACGCACGGAACCCCGGCGCCGCGTGCGGCCTCCACGGCCGCGGGAACCACGTCGAAACCGACGACGTCGAAACCCGCCTTGATGAGGTTGACGGCCATCGGCTCGCCCATGTGGCCGAGGCCCAGGAATGCGATGCGGCCGGAGTCCGAGGGGCTTGTCTCTGTCATGATGTCCTCCACTTTCAATCGATCGCGTCGCTGAGGGCGCTTGGGCCGAGCTTCAATTCACGTTCGCCGAGCGGCGCAAAGAACCCCGCGACAAGGTCGTCGCCGACCTCCGCCGGCGTTGCCGGTTGCCACGCCGGCGCGTAGTCCTTGTCGATCACCTGGGCCCGAATCCCCTCGGGGAAATCCGCGGATTCCAGGAAGCGCAGGCCGACACGGTATTCCTGCTCGAGCGCGGCCTCCAGCGAGCCCAGCCCGCCGGCACGGCGCAACGACTCGAGGGTGACGGCCAGGGCCGTGGGCGACTTCCCGGCCAGGGTGTCGGCCGTCCGTGCCGCATCGAGGTTTCCCTCCGCGGCCAACTCCCGCAGCCGGGCCACGATGTCCCGGACCCGCGGCCTGCCGTAGGCGTCATCCAACCAGGGCCGCCAGTCTTCCAGCTCAGATTCCGGCACGGGCCGGGTGAAGGCCGGAAGCGCCCGGTCGACGGGGGTGGTTTCGAGGGCCTCGAACAGCTCCGCGGAGCTGTTCGAATCGATGAGGTGCTCCGCCAGCCCCAGGTAGATGGCCTCGGCCGGGCCCAGGTGGGCGCCGGTGAGCGCCGCATGGACGCCGCTTTGGCCGGGCGCCCGGGAGAGCAGGTAGGTTCCCCCGACGTCGGGGACAAAGCCGATCGTCGTTTCCGGCATGCCGCTGCGGGTCCGCTCGGTGACCAGGCGGTGGCTGCCGTGGGCCGAGATCCCCACGCCCCCGCCGAGCACCAGCCCGTCCATGTACGCGATGTAGGGCTTGGGGTAGGAATTGATCAGCGCGTTGAGCCGGTACTCGGCCTCCCAGAATCCGGCGGTTTCGCCGCCGCCGGCAAGCAGGTCGCGGTAGATGGCGACGATGTCCCCGCCGGCGCACAGCCCGCGCTCCCCCGCGCCGCGCACCAGCACCTGGGACACCGACGGGTCTGTCGCCCAGGCCGCGAGCCGCTCGAGCATGGCGTCGACCATGGTCCTGTTCAGGGCGTTCACCGCGCGGGGCCGGTTCAGCGTGACAATGCCCAGGCTGCCGCGCACCTCGAAGATGACTTCAGGTTCGGTCATGGGATCGGTCAGCTTCCGGCCGGCATGATGAAGCTGGCGCCCTCGCGGATGCCCGAGGGCCAGCGCGTCGTGACGGTCTTGGTCTTGGTGTAGAAACGGAATGCGTCGGCGCCGTGCTGGTTCAGGTCCCCGAAGCCGGAGGCCTTCCAGCCGCCGAAGGTGTAGTAGGCGATGGGAACGGGAATGGGGACGTTGACCCCGACCATGCCGACCTGCACCCGCGAGGTGAAGTTCTGAGCGGTGTCGCCGTCGCGGGTGAAGATCGAGACGCCGTTGCCGTACTCGTGCTCGGAGGGGAGCCGCAGCGCCTCCTCGTAGTCCTTGGCCCGGACCACACACAGCACGGGGCCGAAGATTTCCTCCTTGTAGATGCGCATGTCGTCCGTGACGTGGTCGAACAGGGTCGGGCCGACCCAGTAGCCGCCCTCGTGGCCCGGCACGCTCAGCCCGCGGCCATCGACCAGCAGTGAGGCGCCCTCGTCCACGCCCGCCTGGATGTAGCTCTCGATGCGTTCCTTGGCGCTTTGCGCCACGACCGGGCCGAAGTCGGCGTTTTTGTCCATGCCGTCGCCCACCTTCAGGTGTGCGATGCGTTCGGTGAGCTTGGCAACCAGGGCGTCCGCGGTTTCGTCGCCGACCGGGATGGCCACCGAGATCGCCATGCAGCGTTCGCCCGCGGACCCGTAGCCCGCGCCCATCAGGGCGTCGGCGACCATCTCCAGGTCGGCGTCGGGCATGATGACCATGTGGTTCTTGGCCCCGCCGAAGCACTGGGCGCGCTTGCCGTTGGCCGCCGCGGTGGCGTAGATGCTCTGGGCAATGGGCGTGGATCCCACGAAGCCGATGGCCTTGACGCGCGGGTCTTCCAGCAGCGCGTCGACGGCTTCCTTGTCGCCGTTGACGACGTTGAAGATGCCGTCGGGCAGGCCCGCCTCGGTGAAGAGCTCGGCCAGGCGCAACGGTACGGAGGGGTCGCGCTCGGATGGCTTGAGGATGAAGGCGTTGCCGGCGGCGATGGCCGGCCCCGCCTTCCACAGCGGGATCATCGCCGGGAAGTTGAACGGGGTGATCCCGGCAACCACGCCGAGCGGCTGGCGCATGGAATGAATGTCGATGCCGGCGCCGGCGCTGTCGGAGAATTCGCCCTTGAGCAGGTGCGGGGCGGCCGCGCAGAACTCGACGACCTCGAGCCCTCGCTGGATGTCGCCCTTGGAATCGGCGAAGGTCTTGCCGTGTTCGCTGGTGAGCAGGGCGGCGAGCTCGTCCATGTTTTCGTAGACCAGGTCCACGAACTTGTTCAGGATGCGGGCCCGGCGCTGCGGATTGGTGGCCCCCCATTCGACCTGCGCGGCCTCGGCCACCGAGATCGCATGGTGCACCTCCTGCGCGGAGGCGAGGGGAAGCCGCGACTGCACGGCACCGATCGACGGGTTGTAAACGTCCGAGAAACGCCCCGAGGCACCGGTTACGTGGGCACCGCCCACGTAATGAGTAAGTTCACGGGTCATGAGGTTGTTGCTCCTTCGCAAAACTCCTAGCCACAGCCGCGCCTTGTGATGCGCGCCACTCGATAACCAAAAATGTACTCGGACTTCCTACTAAATTGCTAGGTGTTGCCCACCGGTTACGCGTCCCCGCCCGCGGCACTTCGGATCCGGGGAACCGACCGCACGGCAAAGCCGGGCGCGGGAATCGGCTGCGCAAACCTGACCGCCGGAGCCAGAGTTGATAGGTTGGGGAGGTGAAGATTGCTACTTGGAACGTGAATTCCCTTCGTGCCCGCGCCGACCGTGTCGAGGACTGGCTCCGCCGCTCCGACGTCGATGTCCTCGCCATCCAGGAAACCAAATGCAAGGACGAGAATTTCCCGTGGGAATTGTTCGAGAACAACGACTACGAGGTCGCCCACTTCGGCCTTAGCCAGTGGAACGGCGTGGCCATCGCATCCCGGGTAGGCCTCGACGACGTGCAGCGCACCTTCACCGACCAGCCGGCCTTCGGCAAGGGCGGCAAGGATCCCGTCCAGGAGGCCCGCGCCATCGCCGCGACCTGCGGCGGGGTGCGCATCTGGAGCCTCTACGTCCCGAACGGCCGCGCCCTGGAGGACGAACACATGCCCTACAAGCTGGAGTGGCTCGACACCCTGAACAAGCAAGCCGCCGGCTGGATCGCCGAGAATCCGGAGGCCCAGGTCGCCCTGATGGGCGACTGGAACATCGCCCCGCGCGACGAGGACGTCTGGGACATCGACTTCTTCCGCGACAACAACATGACCCACGTTTCGGCCCCGGAACGCGCCGCCTTCGAGGCGTTCATCGAGACCGGATTCACGGACGTGGTGCGCCCGTACACCGACACGCCCAAGACCTACACCTACTGGGACTACACCCAGCTGCGTTTCCCCAAGAACGAGGGCATGCGCATCGACTTCACCCTTGCCTCCCCCGCCCTGGCCGCGCGGGTTACCGGTGCGAGCATCGACCGCGAGGAACGCAAGGGCAAGGGCGCGTCGGACCACACCCCCGTCATTGTGGAGCTGGACTAGGAATGCACCGGGCCAATGGGGAAAACAGACGGGCTCTTCCGCCGACCTCATACCTGCGCGTCTTCGAACCGCTGAGCGCATTCTCCGACGAAGACCAGCTGCTGATCACCGGCGCCCGGCACGGCGACCGCGAAACGCTGGAGGATGAAACGGCCGCCGATGCGCTCAAGCGACTCACCCGGCAGCTTTCCGACCCCTTTCCGCACCAGCATCACGAGGTGTTCCGCAAGCTGAGCATCACCGGCTGGGACGGGGCACCGCACACGCTGTATTGCCCCGACCAGCTGGCAACCCGGGCCGTCCTGGCGTCGGAACAGCTCGACGGCTCGATGCGCCCGCAACTGCTCGAGCTGCTGGTGCCCAACGCGGCGCGCGCTGCGAACGCGCTGCGCATTGACGAGCAGCAATTCACGGACGACCTTGCGCACCTCCACACCCGCACGGCCACCTGGGGCATCCCCTTCGGCTGGTTTGTCCTGGTGCACGAGGACGACGAATACGAGGTCGTCGAGGACGAGGACGAGCTGCTGTCCAGCAGGATCTACACGCCGCTGCACCAGGCCCTGAACCGGGCGCGCTACGCGGCGGCGACACTCGCGATCCACGCCCCGGAGATGGACCTGCTCGACGAGCTCACCGCCCTGAGCGAATGGCTGATGCTCTTCGACAAGGATTCAATGGTCGAGCTCGACTACGGCCGCATCGCGGCACTGGTCTGGCCCGACGATTCCCCCCACGACCTGCGCCTGGGCATCGAGTCCCTGGCCGACTCCGACATGGCCGGCGCCGCGGCCGCCTACCGCCGGCTTTCGAACCGCTGGCTTGCGGTGCGGCAACTCGCGCGCGCGAACTAGGACCCGGCGACCCTTCCGCCGGGCAGACCGCCCACATTGGTAGGCTCGAAGCGTGTCATTGATTCCAGCGGTCCTCCTCTTTGCCCTGTATTTCTACCTGCGTCGCAAGGACCGGCGGATGCTGCGCAACGGGGTGGTGCTGGTTGCCGCCTGCTATTTCGCCCTGACCGCCCTCAGCAATCTCGTGGCCGCATGGATCCCGGGATTCTCGTTGGTATTCCTGGTGCTGCTGGCCCTGGTCCCGCTGGCAATCCTGGTGCTGGCAGCGACGTTGATCCGCAACGGCATGGTGATGATGCGCTCGGAAGGCCGCAGCCTGGGCAATCTGATGTCGTTCGCCCTGGGGATCCTGCTGATCGCGCTGCCCGCTTTCGCCGCGGTCCTGGTCTTCAGCATGAACGCCTGGGCGATCGGGCTGGCCGCCCTGCTCTTCTTCCTGTGCAGCTATTTCGGCGTGGTCTTTGTCATTTTCCTTTCCTACGCCGTCGCCTACGGCCGGATGCCGGGCCTGCAAAAACCGGCGGCGGTCGTGGTGCTGGGTTCACGCCTGATCGACGGCCAGGTCCCGCCGTTGCTGCGCAGTCGGCTGGACCGCGCCGTCGAGATTTACGGGTCGACCACGCCGCGGCCGGTGATGATTCCCTCCGGCGGCCAGGGGCACGACGAATCCCGCGCGGAGGGCACGGCCATGGCCGAATACCTGCGCGGGGCCGGAGTCGACCCCGCCGACATACTGGTCGAGGACAAGGCCGTGAACACCGAGGAAAACCTGCGGTTGTCATCCGACCTGTTTGCCGCATCGGGCCGTTCCGGGGCACTCGTTGCCGTAACGAACAACTACCACGTGCTGCGCGCCGCGCTCTTGGCCCGGAGCCTGAAACTGGATGCGGAAGTGGTCGGCGCCCCGACCGCCAGGTACTACCTTCCGAGCGCGTTCCTGCGCGAATTCGTTGCGGTGCTGGTGGAGCACAAATGGCTGCACCTGTTCCTCTGCATCCCCTTTGTCGGCTTCACCGCCATCCTCATCACGGCCATGCTGGCCCAGGGCTAAGCCGCCGGTCCCTCCCCGGCCGAAGGTCAGCGGTCACTGGACGCGGTCGCTGCGGGCAAACCGCGATCTTGCCCCGGCCGCCAGGTAGACGACGACCGGACCCCGGGCCCCCATCAACTCCTGGGCCGCCCGCGTCGCGTCGACGATTTCATGGCCCAGCCGCCCCGGTTCCACGCCCTTGCGCGGCTGCACCTTGATTTTCAGGCCGGGAACGGGGGCCCGCTCCCAGACGCTCACGCTGATGGAAACGACGTCGACGCGGCGGCCCAGCATGGCACGAATCGTCTGTTCCACCGCCTCGCCCGAGATTTCCACCCGCCCGGGCATCGGCTCGTCGTCGAAGTAGGCACTCACGTATTCACTGGTGCGCCCCCGCCCCTGGACTGATATCCACCAGATCATGAGCAGGATGACCACTATCAACAGTGCTGCCACGATGATCCACAGCCAGGATTCCTTCTGGCCCGGAAGCGTGGTGGCCAGCAGGATCTGCCGACCACTGCCGTACACGGCGTCGGCCAGACCTCGCCATCCGCGGGCGTAGTCGGGCACCCCGGCGATGAGCAGCAGATGGATGCCAAGGGCAAGCAACAACACGCCAAAGATCCCGAGCAGGATCCGGTTAAGCAGCCGCGGCGTCTGGTTCATTGTCCGATCACCCCGCTTTCGGCAACCCGCACCGCGATACGGGGCATCGGCTCCACGGCATTGATGCGCAATTCATCCTCCAGGCCCGCCACGATCATCGAGGGACCCAAAGGCGTCCCGGACGTCGGTCGCACTTGCACGTCGATTTGTTCGCGATTGACCACCACCAAGACCTGGCCCGGGCCAACCGCGGCCTCCAGACGGGCCCTGCGCGCCAACGCCGCGGCAAGAACCTGGTCGTCCATAACCAGCACTGCATCCTCGCACCGCATTGAGTGCTTCGCCAGGCGGCCCCGCCTGAATGCATGTGCGATGAAAAGAACTCCCAACAGGGTGATTGCCAGCCCTGCCGACGCCAAGACGACTGGATCCACGTTTCCGGGCAGTGTCGCGATCCAAATCCACCAGGTTTCGGGCATGGCCAGAAGAGGCACCTGGCCAATGGCCTTGAGGGTTGCTTCGAATAGCGCGTAGATGCAAACCAGGATGATCAGTCCGGCAAGCACGATTGCCGCCGGCGAACGACCACTGGTCAGTTCCCGTTCGCGGATTTCTTCAAGTTCTTCAGTGGTCATGGAGATTCCTTGGTGTGCGCAGTCACCACTCCGGTGATGCGAACGTCCACCCTGCTCACCATGGCTCCGGTCAGTTCCGTGAATTTTTCGCCCAGCACCGTACGTTGCGCCCGCACCCTGTCCAATAGCGAACCGGTCGGCCGGCCCGCGCCGCCCGCGACGGGCAAGGGCAAGTTGATGCCCAACGCCAAGAAGCCAGCGTCATCCCTCATGAAAACCCGAACCACATAAGGGTCAACGCCGAACAGGTCGCCCGCGACGGCCCTGGCGGTACTGTTCAATGCCTGCGCGCTCACCCTTGTGTAGCCGGGCCGCGGTTGCGCGCCTTGGCTCGGCATTGCCTCTTCGACCGGGACATTCATGACGACGATCGCCGACCGGTGAGCGCGTCCCTCAGCGCACGAATATCCACGCGCCCTTCCAAGACGCGCGCAACAAGCGCACCGACAACCATAAACAACGCCATGAGCAGGAACCCGCCAAAGCCAAATGAAAGTGCCGCCCACGCCAGAATTGCTCCTAGAAGAGCACCAATGACTGTCGTTTTCATTCCTTTTCTCCCCGTCGTGGCTCATTTTGCCTGGCAGTGCGCTCGTCCGGAACCGGGATGTGCACGTCACCAATCTCGATGTTCACTTCAATGACCTGCAGCCCGGTAAGTTCCTGCACTGCAACGAAAACCGCCTCGCGAACCCTCGAGGCCAGTTCGTGCAGTGGAACGCCGAAGCTAGCGGTAAGTACAATATCGATGGCTACCTGCGTTGTTCCGACTTCCACGCTGACCCCGTGGGCCGGTTCGTAGGTTGCGCCGACGGCACCGCGGATCGCGCCCAGCGCACGAGAAGTTCCAAGCCCCAACGCATGCACACCAGGAATGTCGCGGGCGGCTCCTGCCGCGACCTTGGCGATCGCCAAGTCCGTCAGCTTGGTCGTTCCGCCAGCTTCCGCTGTCTGGGCACCCCGCAGCGGAAGTTCGTGGTCGAGTGGTTCAACCATGTTTGCGCTCCTCACGGTCATCCGGTTACTTGTCCCCAGACTACAACCGAATATGACTTGCGTCTCAAGGCGAGGGCGTGGAAAGGGAAAGTCCCATCGACACATATATATAGGAGTAAAAATGGGATGCGGCGCGGTGGCTGCCGGAAGGCCGCCCTGAGGCCGACGCGGAATCGATTTCCGGCGCAACCCTCCCGTGGCCGGCCAATCGAACGTCGCGGAACTCGGATCGGAATTCCCGAGTAGTTTGTTAAAGCAAAAACCCCCTTGTTTCCAAGGGGGTTTTAGATGGTGGCTCCGACCGGCGTCGATCCGGTGACCTTTCGATTTTCAGTCGAACGCTCTACCAACTGAGCTACAGAGCCTGGCATCATCAGGCTAGATGATCACCCGATCTTCCGGCGAACCAGAAAACCAAAGCGACCCTGACGGGACTTGAACCCGCGACCTCCGCCGTGACAGGGCGGCGCGCTAACCAACTGCGCTACAGGGCCTTACTTGCGAAGTCTCCCTCGCTCACAAGACAAGAACTCTACCAGAGCTTTTCGCTCTTGTAAAATCCGCATTTCATGCGTACCCCCAACGGGATTCGAACCCGTGCCGCTGCCGTGAAAGGGCAGTGTCCTAGGCCGCTAGACGATGGGGGCCAGGAACCTCTGCGTTGAATTTCTCCGCCGCAGTGGACTCCAATAACTATAGAGGTAAAAATCCGATCGCGCAAAACGAGCGTTCCCCGCGGGTCCAAAATCCACAAAAACCCCGAAAACTCAAGGGTTTTCACGTCGATTGATTCCGCGGACGCACCCCAGAGCCTACGGATAGAGTTCAATTCATGGCTTTCGAAATGACTGATGACGAATTTGAACGGCTCGCAGAAAGGGCCCTGGACGAGATTCCGGCCAACCTTTTGGCCCTGATGGACAACGTCGTCATTTTTATCGAGGATTCCTACACCCCGATGCCCGGCGGGGCCCCGGACACCAAATTGCTGGGGCTCTACGAGGGAACCTCACTGACGGAACGGGATGGAGGATGGGGAGCCGGGGCCCTTCCGGATCGGATCACCATTTACAAGGACGCGATCCTGGAGATCTGCTCATCCGAAAAGCAGGTTGTCGAAGAAGTGGGAATCACGGTGGTCCATGAAATCGCCCACCACTTCGGAATCGACGATCAGCGCCTCCATGAGCTCGGCTGGGGCTAAAGCGCATCAAATCCAAAAAATAATTTTGTGATCCGCGCCCCACCGGATGAATTCGCACGTAACCCCACATGAAACCGTGATTTCCAAATGCCATCAGGTCACGAAAAGGTCACGAAAATTGCGTCCGTCGTGACCATTTCGAGATTTAAGCCTCGACAAGACTTTGATCGATCCTGCATGATCGTTATGCATTCGTTGCATTAGCCACCCCACCACTCCTACTTCTTGGGGAAGTAGCACAGCCCGTGACCAAGAACGATCGGCGACTCGGCAGGACCGTCCTGCAGCAGGGTTCGCCCGGCCACGATTCCAAAACCTGGTTGTGTTGCAAGGCAGTTAGGGAAATCCATGTCTATCCTTCGACAAATGGTCATTGCGACCAGCACCGCACTTGTAGCAAGTTCCGTCCTCGCATCCGCCGCAACAGCGGCCCCGACAGCAACACCTTCCGCGTCGCCGACAGAAAATTCGATCGATTCGGCGACGAACACGGAACTGATCGAAAACATCGCCGCAAGCTTGGCTGTTGCCTCAATTTCGCCGGCCAAGTCCGCAAAATCTCTGGACTCCCAAATTCTCCGGGTTGATCTTGCACTTCAGGACGCCGAGGCCGCCGCACTTGAAGCGGCAGGAAACGTTCTTGTTGCCGATGAAGAGGCCGCGAAGGCCTCATCCAACACCGCCTCGTTGGCCGGCACCTCGATTTCCAAGTTCGCTACCAGTTCAGCCGAACTTGATCGCCAAAAGGTCGCGGCCCTATCCGCCACGGCACAGTCGCTTTACGCGCAGGCCAATAGGCAGCTGGGAGCCAAGCGCACGGAACTGGTGGCCGCCTCAGCAAGGGCCCGCAACACATCCGTGGCCGTTGAAACCACCCGCCTGAATAAGGAATCGGAAAGCCGCGGCGAAGCCGAACTGATGGCTGCGCTGGTGGAATCCGAAAAGACGGTTGCCGATCCCGTCAATGACCCAAGCATCGACCCGGAAACCCTTGACAAGGTCGCGATGTCGACCGGCGCTCTGGGCACGGCCTCCATCGCCGGAGCAACCGTCAAGCTCCCAACCGTGATTTCCCGCGCAAAGCGCATCGACACTTCGATCAGCTGGGCCAAAAAGGTGGCGGGCAACAACAAGTACAGGTACCGCTACGGCGCAACCGGTCCGACCTACTTCGATTGCTCCGGTTACACCGGCAAGGCGTTCTCCGCCGCCGGCAAGAAGCTACAGCGCACCTCGGGCGCGCAGTACAAAGCAGCACCCAAGAAAGTCAAGCTCTCAAAGATGCAGAAGGGTGACCTGGTCTTCTGGAGCTCCAACGGCGGCCGTTCCTTCTACCATGTGGCCCTCTACGTTGGCGGCGGAAAGATCGCCCATGCACGCAACCCGAGCGCCGGCATTTCTGTAACCAACTTGAACTACGCAGGAATGCGAAACATCTACAAGTACGCGGGACGCTACTAAGAAGTTCTCCCATATATCTCTGCCGCAATTCCGTTTGGCAGATCGAAGGCCGCGCTGGTTCCGGATCATCCGAGTCAGCGCGGCCTTCGCGTTCTCCTAAAGGTGCCCAAATTACTATGTCCAAACCTCGGATAATTACATCGTTGTAATTGCTGTTACCTGTGAGACTGATGTTGCCAGTGGGAATAGATATCCCATATGGTGCTAAAGGAAGCAGCGATCAGGCCGCATTTTCGGGCCGTTTTTCCCGCGTATGTCGGGAGATTCTTCAGTGGATCGCCGCGGTAAGGAACACACGGCATGGTTTTCCGGGAAACCTTGGGCGTGGCCGCCTGCGCAATCGCGTTGACTGTCACCTGCCTCACTGGTGCAAGTCCAGCTACAGCGGCAACGACTTCGCCCCTGAGCAGCATCGTTCTTCCGTTGGAACCGAGCGCGGCCGAAGCGCACCTGCCGACACAAGCCCAGTTGAATGCCGCCAAGTCCGATCCCGAGCAGCTCCAAGCCCTGGTGAACCAGCTTGAGGCAACCATTGAGCAAGAACGCTCGAAGCTCGTAAACGCCGAGGCACAGGCACTCGACGCACAAGATGGCCTGCTCGCCGCCGATGAATTGCTTGAGGAACGCGCCCGGACCGCCAAGGAAGCCCGCTCCGAAGCCGAGAAGGCCACGGAGTACCTCGCCTCAAGCAAGAAGAACGTGGGCGCGCTTGCCTCCGACCTCTACCGCAACGGCGGAATTAACCCCGGAGTGGTCAACCTGCTCGACAGCGATGCCGACAGTGACGTCCTCTACAAGGCATCGACCATGGGCGCCTTGACCGCAAACCGTGCGCGCACCGTAAGCACCGCGGAGGAAGCCGTCGCCCTGTGGAAGGCATGGCAGGACTATGCAGATGCTGCGGAAACTGCCGCGAACGAGGCCACTGCGGCCCAGCTGGCCGCAGCAAGCAAGGCATCCTCCACGATGTCCAGCTACGAGGCTTCGATTGCACCGCAGGAAAAGCTCCGCTCCGAGCTCATCGGCCAGCTGGCATTCCTGCGGGGTGTCGATGCCAAGGAAGAGGCTGCGCGAATCGAGGCCAAGGAGGCCGCAGCCGAGGCAGCGCGTCTGCAGGAGCTGATCGACAACACCCCGTCGACTCCTCCTGCCTCGGATAAGTCCAGCGAACCTGCAGATATCAAGCCCTTGGCAATACCGCCAAAGGTTCCCACGGAACAATCGCAGGGCAATTCGCTGGTTCCCAAGCCGTCAAAGCCCAAGCCGCCCGAGAACATAGCCGTTGTCCCCGAACCGGAAGAGCCTCCGGTGAAGCCCGAACCGACTCCGGAAGCGCCGGAGCCGACGCCCACACCGGAAAAGCCAAAACCGACCCCGGAAAAACCAAAGCCAAAGCCGGAAAAGCCGAAACCAACGCCCACACCGGAAAAGCCAAAGCCAACCCCGACGCCGACTCCGACCCCGAAACCAGAGAAGCCCAAGCCGCCGGTAGATGAGGCGGTTCCTCCTTCGTCGAACAGTTTCAACGCTGCGATTTCCTGGGCGCACATGATCGCAAACGACGATTCCAAGGGTTACAGGTTGGGAGCGGTCGGGCCGGACCTCTACGATTGCTCGAGCTACACGGGTGCCGCCTTCGCAAAATCCGGCGTTTACCTGCCCCGGACCTCGTCGCAACAGTATGCCGCCGCGCCCAAGAAGGTGCCGTTGAGCCAGCTTCGCCGCGGCGACCTCGTGTTCTCATCGAGCAACGGCGGAAGCTCGTTCTACCATGTGGCCATCTACCTCGGGGATGGCCAGGTCATCCACGCGCGCAACCCGAACAGCGGAATTTCGGTGACCCCCTTGTCGTGGGTCAACAACCTGCATCCGTACGCAGGCCGATACTAGGCGACCCGCCACCGGCTCTCGGAGTTAAGTGAAGTCGGCTGCACCGGAATTTTCCGGTGCAGCCGACTTCACTTTTTCCTGGCTTTTGTTTGGCCCGTCAGGCCCCCGAGCCGCCGACCCCGTGAGGTCTACTTCCCGTTGGCCCTGTCTTCGAACTGCTGGCGGGTTTCCAGGCGGGGGTCTTTCCCGTCCGGAACGACCATCACCGGGCCCTTCGAGTGGTGCAGAACGCCTTGGCTGGTGGAGCCCAGCAGCATGCCGGCGAATCCGCCTCGGCCACGCGAACCGGTCACCAGCAATCGCGCGGTCTGCGACTCGCGAATCAGCACCTCAACCGGAGAGCCCTCGATGACGTCGGTCTCGATCTTGAGGTCGGGGAAGTAGCTTTGCAGCCAGGCCTTGCCGATGTTCATTTGGTGGCGCACATCCGCAGTGACGGCCTCTTGGTCGACCGTCGCAGGCATCCAGGCCAAGGCGCCGCTGACCGGAGCCAAGGCGCAAACAATGCGCATGGACAACCCGCGGGCAGCGGCCATTTCGGCCGCGACCAACACGGCCAGTCGGGCGCGGTCGGAACCGTCCACGCCCACGACAATCCTGTCCTGGATTTCAGGATCGTCTTCGGGGCGTTTTGCAACACAGACTGGCACAACCACCGTTGGGCACTTGGCATGGGCCGGGAGCGCGCTGGAGACCGATCCGAGCAGGCGCCCGACAAATCCGCCGCGGCCGCGCGTACCGACCACAATGAGTTCGGCTTGGCGGCTCAGGTCCAGCAGGACACCCGAGGGATCCCCCGATTCGATGTATGTACGAACCGTCAGGCCTTCCTCGGTGACGGTTGCCCGGGCCTGGCGAACCACTTCTTCCGCACCATTGCGGATCAGCTGGTCGTCCAATGTGGCATAACCGGCATCCATGGAGGAGGCAGCAAATACCGGGATCGTGTACGCGGTGACGATGTTCAAAACGCTGCCACGCCGCTTGGCTTCCTTGGCCGCCCACTTGAGTGCGCACAGGCCCTGATCCGAACCGTCGACACCAACGACGATTCCTTCGATGGCCTCGGTGTCTTCTTGAGGCACAGATTTTTCGCTCATCGTCTTCACTCCTACGTGTCACGGTCTGAGGCAACGCGGGTTTTCCCGTACGGGGCCCGTATCTCCTATTGTTCACCACAGTGTGACGTGGGTCTATCCGCGATTAGGTGTGGCGCAATTACCACGAGAACTTTCGCCTAAAGGCGTAAAATCGAACTATAATTCCCCCATGCCCAAACAGGATCACTCCCTCTCAAACAAGACGGACGTCTCACGTCTTGATCGATACTTCAAAGTCACCGAGCGTGGCTCCAACTACTCGCGAGAAATCCGTGGCGGCTTTGCCACGTTCTTCGCCATGAGCTACATCGTGGTCCTCAACCCGCTCATCCTGGCGGGTGCCGACGCCAACGGCGACGAGCTCGGTTTCTCCCGCGTGGCCGCCGTGACTGCCCTGGTGGCAGGCATCATGACCATCCTGATGGGTGCCTGGGCCCGTCATCCGTTCGCCATGGCAACCGGCCTCGGAGTCAACGCGTTCGTGGCGATCACCGTTGCAACAAACCCGTCACTCACTTGGCCTGACGTCATGGGCCTTGTCGTGATTTCCGGTATCACCATGCTGATTCTGGTGTTGACCGGATTCCGAACGGCAGTCTTCAACGCCGTTCCGGCAAGCCTCAAGACGGCAATCGTGGTGGGCATCGGCATGTTCATCGCGCTGATCGGCCTGGTAAACGCCGGGTTCGTACGACGCATTCCGGATGCCGCCGGCACCACCGTCCCGGTGGGCCTGGGCTTCGACGGCACGCTGGCCGGCTGGCCGATCCTGGTGTTCGTTTTTGGCTTGCTGCTCACCATCGCCCTGGTGGTTCGCAAGGTCAAGGGAGCGATCCTCATCGGCATCGTCGCCTCGGCGATCCTGGCAAACATCCTTGAGGTTGTCTTCAAGATCGGTCCGTCCTTCGACGCCGCCACCGGAAACGTCAATCCCCAGGGCTGGTCGCTGGTCGTCCCGTCGCTGCCCGAGTGGGCGGCTCCCGACCTTTCCCTGCTGGGTCAGGTCAACGTCTTCGGCGCCTTCGAGCACCTCGGCGTGACGGCGGCCCTGCTACTGGCCTTCGTCATTCTGCTCTCGATCTTCTTCGACGCCATGGGCACCATGGTGGGCCTGGCCAACGAGGCCGGCACCGTTGACAAGGACGGCAACATCCCGGACGTGGACAAGGTCCTGCTGGTGGACGCCCTGGGCGCCATCGTCGGCGGCGGCGCATCGGCGTCCTCCAACCAGATCTACGTCGAGTCCGGCGCGGGCATCGGCGAGGGCGCACGCACCGGCCTGGCCTCGATCGTGACCGGCCTGCTGTTCATCGCGGCGATGTTCCTGACCCCGCTGATCTACCTGGTGCCGTTCGAGGCGGTCGCCCCGGCCCTGGTGGTCGTCGGTTTCATGATGATCTCCCAGGTCGGCAAGATCGACTGGAACGACTGGGGCGTGGCCATTCCGTCGTTCCTTACCTTCATCCTGATGCCGTTCACCTACTCGATCGCCAACGGCATCGGCGCCGGCTTCATCGCCTTCGTCTTCATCCGCGCGATCCAGGGTCGCGCCCGCGAGGTGCACCCGCTGATGTGGGCCGTCGCCGGGGCGTTCCTGCTCTTCTTCGGCATCGGCGTCATCGAACAGGCCATAGGCATGTAGCCTCTTCAAAACCCGGGAAGCCGGGGAACACCGCAAGGTGTTCCCCGGCTTCTGCCGTCTGGGAACGCGTTCCGGGAACCGGAACCCGGCCTAGCCGCGCACGCGCAGCTTCCACAGCGAAGTGATTTCCGACGAGCGTTCGGCGTGGAACGGGTCGCTGGTGTCCGCGCTGCGGCCGTGGGTCGGGACGGTCTCCGAGCGCCCGGCGACTTCCAGCCCCGCGGCGTCAATCCAGCCCAGCAGCTCCTCGCGGCTGCGCAGGCCGAGGCGTTCGGCCAGGTCGGAGATGACAAGCCAGCCCTCGCCTCCGGGGCTCAGGTGGCCGGGCAGCCCGTTGAGGAATTCGCGCAGCATGCGCGACTTGGGGTCGTAGACCGCGTAGTCCAGCAGCGTCTGCGGCGTGCCGGGCAGCCACGGCGGGTTGCAGACCACCAGCGAGGCACGCCCTTCCGGAAACATGTCGCACACGATCGCCGTGGCCCTGTCAGCCAGGCCCAGCTCCGCAAAGGTCGCGCCGGCGCAGGCGACTGCGCGTTCCTGCGAGTCGGTGCCGATCACCTCGGCCACCCCGCGCTTGGCCAGGATCGCCGCCAGCACGCCGGTTCCGGTGCCGATGTCGAAGGCGCGGTCCGTGCCGGGCAGTTCCGCCTCCGCCACCAGGTCCAGGTACTCCCCGCGCACCGGGGCGAAGGTGCCGTAGTGCGGGTGGATCTTTGCCCCGAGCGCCGGCACGTGCAGGCCGGTGGACCGCCACTGCTGGGCGCCGATGGCGCCGAGCAGTTCCTGCAGGGTGACAAGCGTCGGCTCCCCGACCTCGCCGAAGGCGTTCACCCAGGCCTCGGCCACGTCCGGGGCCCGGCGCAGCGCCACGGCGGGCCCGGGCTCGACGGGGACCAGAAGCATCGAAAGCATGCGGGAGCGCTGCGTGCGGGCCTGCCGGTACTTGTAGAAGCGTTCGGCGGTGGTCGCCGCCGCGGCCTTGCGCTTGGGCTTGCCCGCATCGGGCGCGCGGCGTCCCATGGCGCTGAGCAGCTGGCGGGCGTTGTGGTAGTCGCCGGTCCAGAGCATTCCGACGCCCTGCGCGGCCATCCTGTGGGCCTCGTCGGCCGTGAGGGTGTCATCGACAGGGACGATGCGCGCCGGCGGCTTGGCCCCGTTGGAGGAGGACCAGAGCGCGGTCCGGGTTTGGCCGTCCTGTTCCCAGGAAACAAGTGTTGGTGTGTTCATGGGGTTCGGGGGTGCTCCTGCTGTTGAAAAATCTGCCCTGCGTCCGAACCCCGCGGAATCCTCTCGCGGATCCGCCGGACCGGCCGGCCGCGTCGAACAGGAATGTTCGACGCACTCCAAGCCTATAGGGGGCGCGGGGCCCGGACACCTCCGCCGGCGATCACGGTCGCGGCGCATGCGCCCTAGATGGCGGTTGCGTGGCGGGCGAAGGCCCGGACCGTGGCATCCTCCCAGTGCTGGGCCGGAACCCCGCCGCCGAGCAGTTCCCGGGTGAAATCGGGGCCCGTCGGGATCGGTGCGTTGGATCCGGCGATGATGACGTTGCCGTAGCGCCGGCCCTTGAGCATGGGCGGGTCGGCGATGATCGCCACGTACTTGAAGACGGAGCCGATGGTTGCGGCCTCGCGCTTGGCGTTGTCCAGCGCCGGGGTGTCACCGCAATTGACGATGTAGAGGCCGTCGGTGTCCAGCACCCGGGCCGCGTGCGCCGTGAACTCCAGCGTTGTCAGGTCCTTGGGCGTCTGGTCCCCGGCGAACACGTCACGGATGACCAGGTCGCGGGTGGCGTCGGTCAGGCTCCGCAGCACTTCCCCGGCCTCCCCCACGCGCAACCGCAGCAACGGGGAGCGCGGCAGGTCGAACCAGGCTCGCACCAGTTCCGCGAGTTTTCCGTCGAGTTCCACCACCACCTGGCGCGCGTTCGGGTAGGTCGCCGCGGCCCAGCGGGCCATCGAGCAGGCGCCCCCGCCCAGGTGCAGCGCCCGCAGCTTGGACTCGTTCCCGTCGAAGGCCGCCGGTGCGAAGCGCGAGCGAATCAGCGCGGCGATCCAGCGCATGTACTCGAAGTCCAGGCGTTCGGGTGCGGCGAGGTCCACGTGGGATGACGGGACGCCGTTGACCTTGAGGATCCAGCCCTCGGGCGAATAGTGGTCGCGTTCCAGCGTGGCCGTGCCGGTGTCGATCGGGTAGTTTCCCTCGATCGGTCCGGTGTCGGCGGCCTCGTTGCCGGCCGGTTGCTCTGCCGTGTTTTTGGTCGTGTTTTTGGTATTCTTGCCGCGGCCCTTAGCCACGGTTGGCGCCCCGGCGGACCATGCGGATTTCGTTCAGGCCGGCCCAGGCGTCAGCGAGCGCCTCGATGCGGCCGTCGGCGGCAAAGCCGTGCTTGGCGTAGAACGCCTGGGCGCGGGGGTTGTCTTCCAGCACCCAGAGCACGGCGTCTCGACCGGTGAGCACGGTTTCGAGGAGCTTTTCACCGATGCCGGTGCCGTGGTGCTCGGCCAGGACGTAGAGCACCTGCAGTTCGATGCCCACTCCGGTGTCCGAATCGTCATCGGCCACAGGGCCGCCGCCGGCGACGCCGATGACGTTGGACTGCCCGTCGGTGGCAATCCAGAGTTCGGCACCCTGCGCCAATCCGCGGGCCCACCAGTCCGCTTCCATTTCCAGGCGCGCCTCGGCATCGGAAAAGAAGGATTCGGGGCGCTGTTCCTTGTAGGCTTCGCGCCAGGACTGGAGCTTCATGCCCAGGGTTGCTTTGATGTCCTCGGGGGTGGCAAGGCGGATCTCGTAGGTCTCGGTAGTCACGCTGCAAGCCTATGTGTATTTGCCGCAACCGGCCCAACGCGGCACGTTGGGCCGCCAATCGCTGCTTCAGCGCACCACGGCCAGGGCGAAACCGTCCCAGCCCTTGACTCCCACCGTCTGCAAGGCCGTGGCATCCAGTCGGGGATTGCTGCCCAGCATGTCGATCCCGTCGCGGACTCCCTTGAGCATGCGGCCGGCCTCGTCCACGGGTTCCCCGGGACGCAGCACCCCGCCTTCGCGCACCACGTTGTCCACCACGATGACGCTGCCGGGATGGCCCAGGGTGATGGCGGACTGGATGTAGTGCGCGTTGTTTTCCTTGTCGGCATCGATGAAGATCAGGTCAAAGGGTTCCCCGCCCTCGGCCAGCAGCGCGTCGAGGGTATCGAGTGCGGCCCCGATCCGGATGTCCACGCGGTCTTCAACCCCGGCCGCGGCAAGGTTGTCCGCGGCGACCCTGGCGTGCAGGGGTTCGAACTCGCAGGTCACCACGTGCCCGTCGGCACCCACGCCGCGGGCCAGCCAGGTGGTTGAGTAGCCGCCGAGGGTCCCGATTTCCAGGACGCGCTTGGCCGAGGCAATTTGGGCCAGCAGCATCAGGAATTTTCCCTGGACTTCGCTGACTTCAATGCGGGGCAGTCCCGCCTCGTGCGCCCGCCGGCGTGCGGCATCCATTTCGGGCTCCGGGTCAAGGAGCTTCTCAACGAAATACGCATCTACCTCGGCTGGCGTGACCGGCTCGGCTGAACTGTCCATGGGAGCTACTCCTGCGCGTCAAGAGCCCTTTCCAGGCGCTCGATTTTTCCTGTCAATTCCCCGCTGTAGCCGGGGCGGATATCCGCCTTGAGCACGAGGGAAACCCGCGACCCGTAGGCCGCGACGGCCTCCGTCGCCCGCTTGATGACGTCCATGACCTCATCCCATTCCCCTTCGATTTCGGTGAACATCGAGGAGGTGGAGTTCGGGAGTCCCGAATCACGGACGACCTTGACGGCCGCGGCCACTGCGTCGTGGACCGAACCGTCCGCGTTGTCGGTACTGGGGGCAAGAGAGAAGGCAACGATCATGGTTCAACTGTGCCACTGCGCACCCCGCATGTCACGGCGGCCCGTCAGAATGACGCACGCCGCCCTTCGCGGATTCGGCCATGTCGCGGGTGCCCCGGGATCTGTCTGCTCCATAGGATGATGGCCATGACACAACGCATAATTCGTTGGGCCGTCGTGCCGGTGCTGTTGCTTGCACTCACGGGATGCACCCAGCTGACCAACGCGGACGGGTTCACTCCCACGCCGGTTCCCACAACGGCGCCAACTCCGTCCGACAGCGGGTGGCAAGAAACCTCTGTCGAAAATCTCTTCGGCATTCCCGAAGAGGCCCCCGAAGCGTTCACCAAGGAATCGTTGCCCGATCCTGCGGGCCTTGCCCCCGAAGGGATCGCCAATGCGGTTTCGCTGGGCGATCTTGATGCCACCAAGACAAAACGCTCCCTGCGATTGCCAAAGCCGGTCGAAAGCGGCACGCTCACGGTTCAATTTGTATGTGTCGACGGGGAAATCTACATCGGCAGTGACGAA
This sequence comes from Paeniglutamicibacter sp. NPDC012692, assembly GCF_042901625.1. Lineage (NCBI taxonomy): Bacteria > Bacillati > Actinomycetota > Actinomycetes > Micrococcales > Micrococcaceae > Paeniglutamicibacter > Paeniglutamicibacter sp. NPDC012692. The sequence continues at coordinate 79,570 of NZ_JBIBDE010000003.1, read as the reverse complement.
CTCGGCGGCATGGGCATCCCCTGTGACGGGGTATCACAGGCGTTTGCATTTTCGATCGATGAGGCCACCAGGTCATTGAAAATCGATCTGACAGTTTCCCGCGGAACCTCGTACTCCGCGGCCGCCTACCAAGAACCGGACGCCCGGACCATCATCGACTAGCCATGTTGAGCCGGCCGGCTTCCGCGCTTAGCCCCAGCCGAGCAATCGCAACAACGCAGCGGCGGCGGCGCCGGCGATCACGACCACCAGGAACGGCGCGCGCAGAAGCAATGCAATGCCCGCGGCGACCAGTGCCCCGATCCGCGCATCAAACTCCACGCTGCCGCCACTGGCCACGGCGTTCACCGTCGTGAGCGAGGCCAACAGCCCGATGGTCAGCGCGCCCGCGGCCCGCGTCATTTTTTCGTTCTCCAGCAGCTTCTCGGGAACCAGGAAACCGAGCATCTTGATCCCGTAGGCCGCGGCGCAGCCGGCAAGGATCCACCACCACAACTCGTTCACGGTGCATTCCCTTCGCTGGCGTGCGGTTCGACGTCGGGTTCCAGGCCCTCGTCCGAAGGACCCCTGCCGAAGTAACCCCAGACGCCCGCGATGACCGCGGCAACCAGTATGGGCACGCCCGGCGGCACCAGGGGAACCACAAGGATCGTTGCCAGTGCACATACCGAGGCGATGGCGATGGGTTCGGCCGACTTCAGCCGCGGCCACAGCAGGCCCAGGAACGCCGCGACGGCAGCCCCGTCAAGCCCCCACGTCTTGGGATCTCCCAGCGCATCGCCGAGGAGCGCACCCACGATGGTAAAGATATTCCACATCACGTATATGCCCAGGCCGGCAACCCAGAATCCGCGCTTTTGCTCCGCTGGATCGGCCTGCCCCGCGGCCGTGGCCACCGATTCATCGATGGTCACATGCGCCGCAACAAGCCTGCGCCAACCGCGGGGCTTGATCATCGACTTGATCTGCATGCCGTACACGGCGTTGCGCACCCCGAGCAGTGTTGCAGCGCCAAAAGCCGCGCCGGGAGCACCGCCCCCGGCAACAACACCAATGAAGGCGAACTGCGAACCGCCGGTGAACATCAGCAGGCTCAAGGCGGATACCTGCCAAACACTGAGCCCCGCGGCAACGCCCAATGCGCCATAGGAAATGGCGTAGAGGCCCGTGGCGACGGCGATGGACAGGCCTACCTTGGTCGCAGGGGTCATTTTGGGAAGCACAGACCAAGCTTAGCCATGGAAAACGGGTTTTCATTAGGCGCGGGCGCAACACCAGGGAGTTCACCGGTCATAGACTGGAAAACCGAAGCCTGTACCGGATACGCCCCAAGACGAAGGAAAACCAATGCTTGAAGGAACGATTGTGGTTGTCCCTGCGAAACCGACCGGGTGGTCCCTGATCCTCCGCGGCGCACTTGCCGTGGTTTTTGCCCTGGTCATTCTTGCATGGGCAGACATCACCGTCGCCGCGACGGTCTTTGTCTTCGGACTTTTCACGCTCTTGGACGGGGCACTGAGCCTTGGCCTGTGGTTCGCATCGAGCAAGGGCAGCAAGAACCCGTGGTTGCTTGCCCTGGGCATCGTATCCATCGCTGCCGGCCTAGTTGCGATGATCTGGCCCAACAAGACCGCAATCATTGTTGTACTGATCATCGGCTGGTGGGCCTTGGCCCTCGGGGTTCTCCAGCTGGTTTCGGCGCTGGCCGCCCGCAAGGTGTTCCCGTTCTGGTGGGTGGGGCTGATCAGCGGCGGCATCACCCTCGCACTGGGGTTGTGGCTGGTGATTGCGCCTGGCACGGGCATCTTGGCGATGCTCGTGGTCATTGCGACATTCCTGATCCTTGCCGGTCTCGCGATGTTGTTCGAGGGCTTCAAGACCCTTCGCTCGGCTTCAGCCTAGACACCGGAGGGAGCCGGCGAGCCCGGCTCCCACCGGAACTTCGCCGGATCTTAGGCGTGGAGAGCTTCGTAGCGGACCTTGAGCGCCCCGCGCTTGACCTTCGCCTCGAGGATCTTGCCGTCCTTGAGGCAGGACAGGTCCCTGACGTGGGTGCCGCCGCACGGTTCCGCGTTTACGCCGGCAATGGCGACGGTCCGGACCCCCTGAGAATCCGTCGCGGTGGAGACGCTTGCCGACGTTGCGATGAGCTTGTCGAGCTCCGCCTGGAGTTCCTTGACGGCAACCGCCCGGGTCTCCGGGGTTGAGAAGTCCGCGGTGAGGCTTTCGGGGCGGAAATCAAGCCGGGCCTGTCCCGGGAAATGGCTGTGTCCGCTGTGTTCCCAGCTGCGCGCCTCGCCGATAAAGCCGACAAGGTGTCCGGCGGTGTGCAACGCCGCGTGCAGAAGCCTGGTGTCGGGATCCACCGCCGAGGTTACGGTTGCACCCACCGGAAGCGCGCCGGCGCCGCCCAGGATCACCAGCCCGTCCTCGTTGCGCGAGACGTTCACCTCAAGGCCGTTTACGGTGCCGGTGTCTTCGAGCTGCCCGCCGCCTCGCGGGTGGAAAATGTTCGGGCTCAGGGCAATCCACGGCGCACCCTCGGGGTCCGTTCCGTTGGCGATGACCCGCGCCTCGGATTCAAAGAGGTAGGTGTCTTGGTAATAGGCGTTTATTTGTTGATCCACGCGGCGATTCTACGCGTTCGGGCGGACCAAGATTTACTGACCCGCTGCATGTTCAGGAAAGTCCCAGATGCGACTTGATGAACGCCGGAACATTGCTGGTCAGTTGCTTGACCCCGAGGTTGACAAGGAAGGTCGCGTCCTCCGGATCGTCGACGGTCCAGACCCGGAAAGTCGCGCCCCGGCGCATCCATGCCTCAACGAGCGATGGATGCTTGCGCACATAGGCCACGCCGGGTCCGGCCAGCTGGGGAACGCCCGAATCCAGCAGCTCTACGCCCTGGGTCATTGCCTGTGCCAGGACCGCGGCGACGCCGGCACGATCGGTTTCACCCGCGAGCACCAGTTCGTCGATCCACTCCTCGTCCACTTCGGTGACCAGTTGGCACACGTGCCGAGCGGGAATTCGCTCCAGCAGGTAACGCACGGACCCGGGGTCGAAACTCATGAACGTGACATAGATTTTTCCGACCATGGAGTCCTCGGCGTTCCATCCCAGGTCCGCGAGTTCGGCCAGTGTTGCATCCTCGAGCCTCCGCCCGAAAGGGCTTGGATGCTTGATCTCCACGGCCAATCCAACGGCCCGGTCAGACTTCTGCATGAGCAGCACTAGTTCCCGCAGAGTGACAAGCTGTTCGTTGATCGCCCCGAATTCCGCTGGAATCGAGGGGTTCTTCCAGGACGAGAAATCCAGGTTGCGCAGTTGGTCCAGCGATTTTTCGCCGACCCTGCCGGTGGAATTTGAGGTTCGGTCGACGGTGGGGTCGTGGTGGCAGACCACGAATCCGTCGGAACTCAGGTGCACGTCGCATTCGATTCCGTCGGCCCCGTCGAGCAGCGCCTGCATGTAGGCCGCCCGGGTGTTTTCGGCATAGGCCTTCGATGATCCGCGATGGGCATAGACGAGGGTGCGCATGGGGTTCACGCTACAACCTGCTCCCGGTGGGCGCGTACCCGGCCGCGCCCACCGGCTCGTGAACTATCGTGGAATCCTGTTCCATCCATCTTTCAGGCGCGGGAGCCACGTCCAATGTCAACTACCCGACCGTCCCTTGCAGCGGAAAACAATGCGGCCAAGGCCGCGTCGCTGCGCTACATGAAACGGCTGGCCACTGGGCTTCTCATCGTCATGGCAGTCATCTTTGCCGTGGCCTTCGCGTTCCAGCACCGGTACCCGTGGTTGGAGTATGTGCGCGCCGCCGCCGAGGGTGGAATGGTCGGCGCCTTGGCCGACTGGTTCGCCGTCACCGCCCTGTTCCGCCACCCCATGGGCTTGAAGATTCCCCACACGGCAATCATTGAACGCAAGAAGGACCAGATCGGCGAAAGCCTTGGCGAATTCGTCCAGGAGAATTTCCTGTCGAGGGAGGTCGTCGACGTCAAGCTGCAGCAGCTTGACGTGGCAGGCAGCGTCGGCCGTTGGTTGGAGAAGGAAAAATCGGCCACGCGGGTTGCCCAAGAAGCGGCAACCGTGATCGGTGCGGTTCTTGAAGTGCTTGATGACAGGGACGTCCTGATCCTGATTGAATCCCTTGCCAAAAAACATATGCTCGCCCCGGAATGGTCGTCCACCTTGGGGCGAATCATGCAGCGTGTCATCGAGGACGGGCACCACAAACCCGCCATCGACTTGCTGGCAGAGCGCGCGGAAAGGTGGGTTGCGGTCAACCGCGGGATGATAATTTCCACCGTGTCGCAGCATTCTCCGTCGTGGGTTCCCTCGCTGGTGGATGCGTTGCTCGGCGAAAAGATCCACCGGGAACTGACCAAGTTCGTTGCGGGGGTCCGCTCCAATCCGACCCATCCCATGCGTTTGAGCATCGATGCCTGGCTCAAGAGCTTCGCCACGGACATGCAAAACGACCCGTTGATGGTCGAGAAGGTCGAAGCGCTGAAGCATTCGCTTTTGGGAGATCCGCAGCTGCGCGAGTTGGCGGCGACGAGCTGGTCCTCGGTCAAGGCCGCCCTGGTGGATGCGATGAACAACCCCGAATCCGAATTGCGCAGGTCAATGGTTGCCGGGATCCGCGACCTCGGCCGAAGGCTCAGTGGGGACGAACAGCTTGCGGCCAAGGTGAACCTGTGGGTTTCCAACGCGGCAGGCTACGTCATCGACAACTACCGCGGACAGATCACGTCGCTGATCACCGATACGGTGGCACGCTGGGACGGCAAGGAAACCAGCGACAAGATCGAGCTGCAGGTCGGCAGGGACCTGCAATTCATCCGTATCAACGGCACCGTCGTCGGATCGCTGGCCGGACTGGCTATTTTCAGCTTGGCCAACGCCCTACTGCGCTAAATCGGGATACTTTCAGCCGGCGCTGTTGCGGCGCGCCCGTTCGGCTTCGATCTTCGCCTCGACCTCCGACGCGGCATCCATTTCGGCGTTTGTTGCCCGGACTGCCATATCGGTGGATGTGGATTTTGCCCCGGACTCGGCCAGTAGCTGGCCGGGAATCGTGGTGGGCAACGACCCGAACGCGAGACCCGCGGCCTCAACCACCCGTTTGCCGAGGTAGCGGTTGCCCACCCCGCCGATGGCCGCACCAATTCCGAAAGGAACGATGCGGCCCAGCATCGAGGCCCCCTGGGTTGCCAGCATCTTCTTCAGGAAGGTTTTTTGCATGGCTCCCTGCATGGTGCTCCACAGGCTGGCGGGCTTATTGGCGCCAAACATGGCGGCCCACCCCTTGATGGGGCCCGCACCGCGCCCGGCAGCTTGGTGGGTCAGCGCCGAAATCATGGAACTGCCCTCGTCGCCCAGCAGGATCGCCATGACAAGCAAGCGCGCCTTGTCGGGGTTCTCTGTGGTGATTCCGTGGAGTTCGGCCAGCGACTGCCCGTAGAGAGCACTCGCTTCAAGGAACCCCACTGTCGCTGCGGCAGAAAAACCCAAGGCGGCGGCGGTTCCCACCACAGGGAGTGCCGCGGTGGCGCCTACGGCCGCGCCAGAACCCGTGATTGCCAACAGATAGTCGCGTTCCACCAGCTTTGCGAGTTGCGCCGCGGTGTAGTCGGGGTGCCTGCGGCGCAATCGGCGCAGATAGGCCAGGACGAGCGGCCGCTGGACGCCCACGGCCTTCATGATGGCACCCTGGATTCCCGCCACGGGTTTGCCGTCGGGGCCAATAACGCTGGAGGTAATCGGGTTCTTTTTCATTCTGGGATCAACTCTAGGGGCAGCAGTGCCTTGCGGGCACGGGTGTTATTCGCAGGGCGAAAGCGAGGAAAGCCTGCGGGCATCCCCGCCGCCCACCGTTCGCGTCCAATTGTTGCCAATCGACGGGCACCCCTTGCAAGAATGCGATTGGTGGCCGCTCCGCTGAGGGCCATTGACCTGGCTTCGCCCATCAAACGACGGATTCCTGTCGCCTTAGGCGCCAACAGGGCGGGGGTTGGCTGTCATCCGACACCCAACCCCCGCCCAGTTCGATCAGCTGAAACCTATGCGGCCTGTGCAGCCTTTTGGGCCTCGATGGAAACGTTCTTCCTGACGGCCGCACGCATTGCCACGAAAAGCAGCACGATGGCGACGGTGAGGGCGATGTGCCCCAGGCCCGCGGTTCCTGCGAACGCCGCAGAACTCGCGTCGGCACCAACAACGACCATGGTTCCCTTCACCAGCATCATGCCGCCGGTCAACGCGACCCCCACGGTCCACAGCCAGTAGAACCAGGTGAAGGCGCGGGGTGCGATGGAGGAAATACTGAAGACCTTCTCAAGCGCCATGATGACCAGCAGGAAAATGAATCCCAGGATCAAGAGGTGCGTGTGCACCAGCGGAAGCTGGGATGCCGAGCGGTCCACAAAGTCATGGCTCTTTGTCAGTTCGCGGTAGTAGAGGCCGGAGAGAACCCCGGTGATCCCGAAGGCAAAAGCCGTGTAAAACATGCGCATCATCTTGGTGACACTCCCGTTCGGTGGCGCCCGACAGGATGAACAAACAACGGGTTGGGCTCTCGGGCCTCAAGCACAACCGTCTCACCCTCCACCTTGCCGCGGAACGACGGACGGCGAATCAACCATCCGGTTGATTGTTCGCTCGAATCGACCAATGCCCGCCGCCTACCGCAGGTAGTGCCTGAGGAAACTCGCCACGTCCCTGTTCTCGTCGGCCCCGAATCCATGCCCCATGCCCGGGTAGCGGCGTGCCGTCAAGGCAGTGTTCCGCTCCAGCCAGTCGCGGGTAAAGTCCACCGCGTCGACGTTGATCACCACGTCCTGCGGATCGCGACCCCAGAAGAACGGGACGCCCCTACCCGGGGCAGGCTCGCTGTCGGTGAGGTTCAACAGCTCGTTGGACAGCACAAACCCGCTGAGCCCGACGATCGACCTGTACGTCCCCGGGCGAAGCCTGTGCAGCGTGGTTGCCATGGCCATCCCCTGGGAATGGCCCAGCAGGCTGATCGAGCGGTAGCCGATTGCGTACCTGTCCTGCCAGTCGAAAACCCGCTGGGCGGCGGAAACCACTTCGGCGAAATCGTTTGCCAGGAAGTAGTCCAGCAGGAACCAGCCCCGGTCTCCCCCGACATCCAACGGCCCGCGGAGTGCGGCGCCGGTAACGCCGGCGGGAAGCGCGGAAAACCACGGCAGCATGCGCTCGGGGTTCGACCCGTAACCGTGCAGCAGGATCACCAGGTCGGTGTTGCCCCGCTGGTCGGCTTCACGGGAATAGATCGCCTCGTCCATGCACCCAGCGTAACCGCTTGCTTCACTTCGCCATTTCGAACCGGGGATGCTGTAAGTTGAGGTCAACCCGTGGTGACGGGGGTCACTTGCGCGTGGTTGCCTAAGGAGAAAGTTCGTGTTCAACGCAAAACCAGCAGGGAACCGGGCCGGCGAGCTGGCCGCGGCCGTCCGCTTCGCGGCGTACGACGAGGCACTGGCCGAGGCCAACCTCGTCTCGCGTCCGGTGGGGCTGCTGGACCTAGAACATTTCGAGGCCAATGCCAAGGACCTGGTGCAGCGCGCCACGGGCAAGCCGATCCGCGTCGCTTCCAAGTCGCTGCGCATCCGCCGCGCCCTCGAGCACACCCTGGGAAAGCCCGGCTTCGCCGGCGTCCTGGCGTTCACCCTCCCCGAGGCAATCTGGCTTGCCGAATCCGGAACCGGCGACGTGGTGGTGGGATATCCGTGTGCCGACGCCTCGGCGCTTCGGGCCCTGACGGCCAGCGACACCGCGCGCGAGAACGTCACGCTCATGGTCGACGACATCGAACAGCTCGACCTGCTGGCGCGGGTGGCACCCGGCCACCCGACGGTCCGCGTCGCCATCGACATGGACGCCTCCTACCGGCCGGTCCGCGGCGTCGCCATCGGCGCCGCCCGCTCCCCCTTGCGCAACGCCGCGGATGTCACCAAGCTCGCCGTCCGGATCCTGCGGCGCAAGAACCTCCGGCTGGTCGGGCTCATGGCCTACGAGGGCCAGATCGCCGGCGTGGGCAACGGCGAACCGGGGGCCAGGGGTTCGGCGGTGCGCGCCATGCAGCGGGCGTCGGCTGCCGACATCCTCACCCGCCGCGCAGAGGCCGTCGCCGCGCTGGGGACGCTCGTGGACCTCGAATTCGTCAATGGCGGCGGCACGGGCTCCCTGGAATCGACGGCCCGGGAAGCCGCGGTGACGGAGGTGGCCGCCGGCTCGGGGCTCGTCGGTCCCGGGCTTTTCGACGGCTACCGGCATTTCCGGCCGAAACCGGCCCTCTACTTCGGCATGAACGTGGTCAGGCGCCCCGATCCGACCACCGTCACGGTGCTCGGGGGCGGCTGGGTTGCCTCGGGCCCGGCCGGCCAGGACCGTTTGCCCATCCCGGCATGGCCGCTTGGCATGAAGTACCGCGGTTCCGAGGGGCCGGGCGAAGTGCAGACGCCCCTGGTTGGCGAGGCCGCCCGCGATCTGGAGCTTGGCGACACCGTGTACTTCCGGCACGCCAAGGCCGGCGAGGTTGCCGAGCGGCTCATGGAAATCGCCGTGTATTCCCAGGGGCACATCGTTGATTCCTGGCCGACCTACCGGGCAGAGGGGAAGGCCTTCCTGTGAAGAATCCACGCATTCCGGGACTGTCGAAATCCGGGACCTGGCGAAACTGGGCATCAAGCGCGATGGCCACCCCCGAAATCGTTGCCATGCCGCGGGACGAAGACGAACTCACCGCCGCCATGGGCGCCGCCATCGACGCCGGGTCCACCCTGAAGGTGGTTGGCGGCGCGCACTCGTTCACGCCCCTCGCGGCAACCAGAGGGACCCTGCTCTCGCTGGATCACTTCAGCGGCATCGTCCGCGTCGACCCGATCACCAACCAGGTCCGTTTTCGCGCGGGAACCAGGCTGCGCGACATCGGGCGGCTCCTGGAGCCCTACGGCCTGGCCCTGGCCAACATGGGCGACATCGACCACCAGTCGCTGGCCGGCGCGATCAACACCTCGACCCACGGAACGGGCCTTGCCTTCACCGGCTTCTCCGGGGCCGTCACCGCCCTGCGGATCATCCTGCCGGACGGCGGGGCACGCGAGTGCTCCCCCGCCTCCAATCCCGGGCTTTTCCAGGCCGCCCGCGTTGGCCTGGGCGCCCTGGGCGTGCTCACGGAGATCACGCTCCAATGCGTGCCCCGCTTCAAGCTACACGCCCGCGAGGAACCCGAGCCGCTTGCCGGGATGCTCGAATCCTTTGTCGACCGCGTGGTGTTGAGCGACCACCTGGAGTTCTACTGGTTCCCCTACACGGATACGGCCCTGGCCAAGACCAACACGCGCCTGCCCGATGACGCGCCGCTGGACCCCGTGCCGTGGCATGGCCGACTCATCAGCGACGAGCTGATGGGCAACGCGGCATTCGCCGCGCTGTGCCAGGTGGGCGCGAAGATCCCCGCAACCGTGCCGCCGATCAACCGGCTCGCGGCCAGGGCGCTGGCCGTTCGCAGCTACACCGACCAGTCCGAGCGGGTCTTCGTCGCTCCCCGCCGCGTGCGCTTCCGCGAAATGGAGTACTCGGTGGAACTGGCCGCGCTGCCCGAGGTGTTCGCGGCCGTCCGCACGGCCCTCGAGGCCCACCCGCAGAGGATTTCATTCCCGCTGGAAGTTCGGGCCACCGGCGCCGACGACACCTGGCTGGGCACCGCCTCGGGCAGGCAAAGCGCCTACATCGCCGTGCACCGCTACGCGGGCGAACCCTCGCGGGAATTCTTCGAGGCGATCGAGCAGGTCTTCGTGCACTACGGCGGGCGGCCCCACTGGGGCAAGCTGCACACCCGGGATTCGGCATACCTCGCCTCCGCCTATCCGCACTTCGACGAATTCCTGGCCCAGCGCGACGCCTCGGACCCGCAGGGGGCCATGCTCAACGAGCATTTGCGGCACATCCTGGGGCGCTGAGGGGGAAGTGCGACAACGCGGAGTGCGGGCGGCCCGAATTCGCGCCAACGGCGCCGAACGACCCATACTGGGCGCATGAGAATCGATTCGCTGGACGTGTCTTTGATCGAGTTGCTCACCGACGAACCCGGCCTCGGGGTCATGGAGTGCTCCAAGCGGCTCGGCGTTGCCCGCGGCACGGTGCAGAACCGCTTGAACCGGCTCCACGAGTCCGGGGTCATCACCCGCATTGCACCGCACATCGACCCCACGTCCATGGGGTACCCGGTGACCGCCTTCTGCTCGCTGAGGATCCAGCAGAGGCGCGGGCAGGTCGGGGTCGCCGCGGAGCTGGCCAAGATCCCCGAGATCCTGGAAATGCACACCGTGTCCGGCTCGAGCGACATGCTGGTGAAGATCGTGGCCCGTTCGACCAAGGACCTGCAGCGGGTGCTGGACGCGATTTCGGTGACCGAGGGAATGAGCAGGTCCTCGTCCTCGATCGTGCTGGAAACGCACTTTGAAAACCGGACCCTTCCGCTGGCCTGGGAGGCAGTCAGGCAGAACGCCGGGGACGACGAGGAGGCGCCAACCGCCCCGCGTGAACCCTCCCCCCGCAATGGCGGTAGGCTAAGTTCGGCTACGAAAAATACTGGGCACAATGCCTAGCATTTAGCTGCCATCGCTACTCTTCGTGTACATCCTGTATGGTCTTTCGCTGGGCAGTTGACCGGCGGACACCAGCTTCGTAGTTTATGTGAGGCGCGTCACCGATGACGCGCCCCCGGTAAATTCCACGGAGGCACGATGACAATCGCCCAGCGCACTTCACTCCAAGCGATCCCCGCGTACAAGCAGGGGGCCACCCCCGGCGAGCACGAGCAGGCGTTCAAGCTCTCGTCGAACGAGAACCCGTTCCCGCCGCTGGCCGCAGTCACGACCGCCCTGGCCACCGAACTGGGAAGCATCAATGCCTACCCCAACGCAGCGGCCCCCGAATTGGTCGGCATGCTGGCCGAACGCTTTGGCGTGGACCCGGGCACCATCGCCCTGGGCGCCGGATCCGTGGAGGTCGCCGGACAGCTGATCCACGCGACGACCAACCCCGGCGACGAAGTCATGTTCGCCTGGCGCTCCTTCGAGGCGTACCCCATCCTGACCCACGTCGCCGGGGCGACCCCCGTGATGGTTCCGCTGGACGCCGCGGGCGCCCACGACCTCGAGGCCATGGCCGCGGCGATCACCGACCGCACCTCGCTGATCTTCATCTGCAACCCCAACAACCCGACCGGCACCGTGGTGGATTCCGCCGCCGTCGACGCCTTCATGGCCAAGGTCCCGGCCCGCGTGCTGGTCGTCATCGACGAGGCCTACGTGCACTTCAACGTGCACGGCGACTCCGCGATCGGCCTGGACTTCTTCCGCCGCTACCCCAACGTCGCGGTGCTGCACACCTTCTCCAAGGCCTACGGCCTGGCGGGGCTGCGCATCGGATACGCCATCGCCCCCGCCGCCGTGGCCGAGGACCTGCGCAAGACCGCGGTCCCGTTCGGCGTGACGGCCCTGGCCCAGCGCGCCGCGGTGCTGAGCCTGGAAAACGAACCCGAACTGCAGGTGCGCATCGACACGCTGATCGACGAGCGCACCAAGCTGGTTGCGGCCCTTCGCGCGGCGGGCGTGGAGCTCGAGGATTCGCACGCGAACTTCATCTGGCTCAACACCGGCGAGCGGACGGCCGCGGTCGACGCCTCGCTGCGCGCGGCGGGCATCTGGGCCCGCGCCTTCGCCGGCGAGGGGATCCGCATTTCCATCGGATCGGTGCAGGCCAACGCGCTGATCGCCACCGCCGTCATCGCCGCATTGCAGGAGTCCCCCGCGCATGTCTAACAGCACCACCACGGGTTCCGGCAGCAACCTCACCACCCGGCAGATCACCATGATGGGCATCGGCGGCGCCATCGGCGCCGGCCTGTTCATCGGCTCGGGGCAGGCGGTCGCGGTGGCCGGGCCCAGCGTCATCCTGGCCTTTGCACTGGCCGGCTTCCTGGTCATCCTGATCATGAACATGCTCGGCGAGATGGCGGCGGCCAACCCGTCGTCCGGCTCGTTTTCCGTCTACGCCACCAAGGCGCTGGGCCCGAACGCCGGCGCGGTGATCGGCTGGCTGTACTGGATCCAGGCGGTCATCGTCATTTCGGCTGAGGCCACCGGGGCCGCGGCGATCATCGGCGGCTGGATCCCCGGGGTTTCGCAGGGAACCTGGTCGCTGATCTTCGTGGGGCTGCTGACGGCCATCAACCTGGCCCACGTCTCCAAGTTCGGCCAGTTCGAATTCTGGTTCTCCTTCATGAAGGTCGCGGCGATCATCGTGTTCCTCGCCGTCGGCGCTGCCCTGGTCCTCGGCCTGGTGCCGGGCGTCGAGGCCAAGGGCCTGAGCAACCTCGTGGCCCACGGCGGGTTCATGCCCACCGGCATCGTGGGCCTGTGCGCGGGCTTGCTGATGGTCGTCTTCGCCTTCGGCGGCATCGAGATCGTTGCCATCGCCGCGGCGGAAAGCAACGACCCGCGCAGGAGCATCCGCAAGGCCGTCCGCGGCGTGCTGGTGCGCGTGCTGGTCTTCTACATCGGTTCGGCGCTGGTCATGGTCGCGGTCCTTCCGTGGGATTCGCCGGAGCTTGCCGCGGGCCCATTCGTCGCCGTGCTTGGCGCCGCGCACATCCCGTGGATCGACACGATCATGGCGCTCGTGGTCGTCGTTGCCCTGCTTTCCGCGATGAACGCCAACATATATGCCGCATCTCGCATGCTCCTCTCACTCTCCGAGCGCAAGCTTGCCCCGCGCGTCGTGATGGTGCGGAACAAGAACAAGACGCCGTACATCGCCGTGCTCGGCTCGGTGGTCCTGTGCATCGTGGCGGTTGTCATGAACTACCTGGCACCCGACCTGGTCATGCCGATGCTGCTCAACGCGGTGGGTTCCACCCTGCTGGTCACTTGGGGCTTCATCGCGGTGTCGCAGCTGGTGCTGCGCCGGCGCGCAGACAGGGACCCGAGCATTGTGCTTCCGGTACGTATGCCCGGATTCCCATACTTGTCGATCCTGGCGCTGGCCATGCTCGCGGGCATCGTGGTGTTGTCGCTCTTCGACCCGGCCAGCCGCACCCAGCTGATCGCCACCGCCGGATTGATCCTCGCCATTGCCGTGCTCAACGCCCTGGCCCAGCGCCGGCGCAAAAGGCTCGGCGGCGGCGACCCGGCGTCCGGCGACGGCCTGCCTGCCGGCGAGGCCTCCGCACCCGCGGAGGCGGGACAGCGCGCCTGACACAGCAGGCACCGCAGCCAACGCCGGAGGGGCGGCCGAACCGGCCGCCCCTCCGGCGTTTCACGGCCGCATCCACCCGGATGCGGGACGCCTACCCGGGCATGTCCAGCTTGACCCAGACAAGCCGGTGGTCGCTGCTCGGCGGGGGCCACCCCTCGACCAGCTCCGAGCCGCTCTGGCCGGGCCCGGGCCAGTAAACACCGGCGTCGCTCACCTTCAGCGAGGCCGAGGGCAGCACATAGTCGACGCGCATGATGCCGTCGGTCCCGCGGCCGAAGTCGGCGGTGCTCAGGGCGGGCAGGGGGTCAACAAGCAGCGGGTTTTTCCGCAGTGCGTTGATCGACGACGGGTCCGAGTCGCCGGCGGCGGGATCCGAATTCAGGTCGCCCACCACCACGAACTTGCTTCCGGGCTTCAGCGGTCCGCGCACGCCCGCGTCGTCGTAGATGTACGCGGCAGCCTTCCCCCCGCCGATGTAGTCGTTGACGAGCCGGATCTCGTCGTGGTTGCGGCGCTTGTTGCGCTGCTCCGGGCCGTCGAAGACCGGGGGCGTGGGGTGCGCGGCGATAATGTGGATGGTCTCCTTCCCGACCTTCACGGGAACGTCCCACATCGACTTGCTGGGCAGCCGCAGCACGCCCTGCACCACCTTGTCGTAGTACGTGGCCGGCAGCTGCGAGTGGGGCATGTCCTTCCAAAGGAATTCCTGGAAGGTCCGGACGTTTGCCGTGTCGATGGGGTACCTCGAATAGAGCACCATGGCGAACTGGCCCTCGAAGTCGCCGTAGCCAAATGCGTCGGCCGCGCCGCCCACGACGCCGTCCCCGTCCAGGTCTGCGCCGCTGGGAATCCCGGTGTTGGACGGCGCCAGGTAGACGTAGGGGTAGTCGATGGCGGCCTGGCCGCGCTGGGAAACCGAGAGGTAGTTCTTCTTGAACAGCCCGGCCGCGTTGCCCGCGGCGTCGTAGTCGAATTCGTTGAGCAGCAGGATGTCGGGTGCGTTGCGTTGCACGATTTCCGCCACCGCCTGCGCCTGGGGGTCGTCGGGGCTGGACAGGTCCTGCTTCAGCTGCCCCTCGCTGCCTCGGTTCAGCGAGGCGTTGAAGGTGGCAACGCGCAGGCCCTGTTCGGGGGTCTCGACCGACTCGGGGTATGGCACTGGCATGGTGGATCCCTGGCTCACGTGGGTTGTCTTCGCTGCGGGGATGGGTTGCGCCTGGACCGGAGCAAGCCCGATTGCCGCCGTCGCGGTGAGGGTTGCCGCGCCAAGCGCCAGCAGGTTCAGGTATCGCACCATCCAACAGTAGGCCCCCAACCTACCTTTGGGTAGGTCCCTTTCGGTGCCGGCCAAAAGTTTTCACGTGAAACAAAAAGGCGTCCGGGCCAGTGCAAATACATGCACCGACGCGGACGCCCCTCCCCCCAAGAAATCGTCCGCTAGCCGCGGGCCAGGGCGGCCTTGCGGTTGGCCTCGAGCACTTCCTCCATGTAGGGGGCCCGGACCGCCGGGCTGATGCGGCAGTCCACGAGGAACACGCCGTTCGCACCCTCCGCCACCCACTGGCGCAATGCGGCGAAGTCTTCCAGCGAGCGGACCTTGGTGCTCCGGGCGCCGAGGCCGCGGGCCACCGCGGCGAAATCGACCTCGGGAATCAGCATCGGTTCCTCGTGCAGGCCGATCGAGCCGTACTGGTGCACCTCGGCCCCGTAGCCGGCATCGTTGTAGACCACGATCACGCCGCTGCGCACCGAGCGGACCACGGATTCCAGGTCCGCGAGGCACATCAGGAAGCCGCCGTCGCCGGAGGCAAGCACCACGGTGTCCCCCTCAGCGGCCGCGGCACCCGCGCCGACGGCGGAGGCCAGGCCCATGCCGATGCTCTGGTAAGCGGTGCCGACGAGGTTCAGCGCCTGCGGGCCCGGGATGTCCCAGTACATGGGCCCCCAGCCGATGAAGTGCCCGCCGTCCTGGACCACCAGGCGACGCTCCGGAAGGATCGAGTTGAGCGTCCGGGCCACAGAGCGCGGGTCCAGCAACCCGTCGGATGCGGTTTCGTCGCCCGGGGCGTGCTCGTTGGTCTTTCCGAGTCGGTCGCCGACCTGTCCGAGCCAGGACCCTTCAGCGCTCCGTTCCCCGACCATGCCGACCAGCGCCGCGGCAACCGAGGCTGCGTCGGCTCGGATGAACGCGTCGACTCGCGGGTTGGTTGCCGTCGGCGCAATGTCCACCTGGATGACCTGCGCCGAATCGTTGAAGAGGTCCCCGAAGCGCGTGGTGAACTGGTTCAGCCTTGCGCCAAGCACCAGGACGGTGTCGGCCTCGTGGATCAGTGCCGCGGTCTCCTCGGAGGAGAAGCCGCCGGTGATGCCCAGGTCGCCGTGGCGGGAGGACAAAAGGTTTGCGGCCAGCACGGTGCTGGAGCTCAAGGCTCCGAGCTTGTCGGCGAGCGCGCCGATTGCCGCTGCCGCGTTGGACAGGCGCGCCCCGCGCCCGTAGAGGACCAGCGGGCGCTTGGCCGTGCTCAGTGCCGTTGCGGCCTGGGCCAGCAATTCCGGTGCGGCCACCGGGTATCCCGGATCCAGGTTGAAGTCGGCGAGCGTCAATTCCGGCTCGTCGGCCGCTTCGTCTGCCACGATGTCGTAGGGCAGGGAGATGACCACGGGTACGCGTTCGCGCAGTGCATGTGCCACGGCCGCAAGCGTGATCGCCACGGGGTTCTTCGCGTCAACGACAAAGGTCTTGGCGCCGACCGCGTCGTTGATTGCCGTCTGGTCCACGTCCCAGGGGCGGGCACCCGTGGTTGGCTGGTCGCCCGTCACCAGGATCATCGGGATCTCGGCCGCAGCGGCTTCGGCCAGCGGCGTGACGGCGTTCGTGAAGCCCGCACCGTAGGTGGTCGTGGCAACTGCGGGCTTGCCGGTGACCCGGAAGTAGGCGTCGGCGGCGGTGACTGCGGCCGATTCGTGGCGAACCGCGGTGAAGCGGAATCCGGTGCGAACCGAGGCGTCGAGGAAGTGTGCGTTTCCATTACCCATGACCCCGAAGATTTCGGTGGTGCAGGTTAAAAGGGCGCGGGAAACCGCGGCGGAAATCGTAGGCATTTTTGGGACTCTCGAATGTAGCAAACAACTGTGATGGCCATATTCGTCTTCGGGCAATGAACCCGGATCTCGCCCATTTTTAGAGCGACGGCAGAAACTTCAGATGTGTTTCGCCTGACCCGTTAACGATAGTGGGAAGAATGTGCGCCACGCAACATTTGGCGCTGCAGGTGCCCCGTCGGCCCCGTCAGCGGGGCCGCTTGCCCCGGTTCTCCATTCCGGGCCTTCCGTCGTTTTCCGCTCGGCTCGGCCAAGCGGTCGGCGCATCGGGCCCAAGGAAAAATCCCCGTTCCAGTGCGGGAATCGGGGATTGCTTCGTGCGGCAAAACGGGAGAAAAACAATCCCCTCCATTTCCAATTTATAACGCACCGGGGGTCTTGCCGCAAGGCCCCCGGTGGGGCGCATAATCGATGTTCGGATCCGTGCGCTTCGCCCCGCGCACAGCGAGAACCAACCCATTCCACGAGGCCTCCCCGGCCCCGTCTCCGGCCTAGTCCGGCCTCTTCACGCGCCCCATATCGATATCGGAGATGATGCCATGACCCAGGTCAACACCGCTGCGTTCAACCTCCCCGCCCGCTTGGCCGCCAAGGCCGACCCGACGCTGATCGCCCGCGACGAGCAGCACTTCGCCGCGATCACCCGGAGCCTGGAACTGCAGATCGCCGACCTTGCCCGGCACCTCGATACCCACCGCAGGGCACCGGGAGGCAAGGGCCAGGAGGGAGTGGAGCGTGACGCCGAAATCCGCCGGATCAGTTCCAGGCTGAGGCTTCTGCAGCGCTACGGCATGGACCTCTGCCTTGGCCGGTTTGTCGCGACCGACGACCCGGAGCCCGTGTACATCGGGCGGATCGGCCTGACCGACAGCGACGGCCGCAGGCTTCTTGTCGATTGGCGGGCACCCGCCGCGGAGCCGTTCTTCGCCGCAACCCACGCCAACACCATGGGCCTGGCAAGCCGGCGGCGGTACCGCTGGACCCGCGGCCGGGTCGGCGACTACTGGGACGAGGTCTTCACCCCGGAGGGGCTGGAATCAAACGCCGCGCTCGACGACCAGTCGGCGTTCATCGCCAGCCTCGGCGGCAGCCGGTCGCCCAAGATGCGCGACGTGGTCGGCACCATCCAGGCCGACCAGGACGCGATCATCCGCGCCGGGTCACGCGGGGCCCTGGTTGTCGACGGAGGCCCCGGCACCGGCAAGACGGTCGTGGCACTGCACCGCGCCGCCTACCTGCTGTACTCCGACCCGCGGCTCGGCGAGCGCCGGGGTTCGGTGCTGTTCGTCGGCCCGCACCAGCCCTACCTCGCCTACGTCGCGGACGTGCTGCCGAGCCTTGGCGAGGAGGGGGTGCAGACCTGCACCCTGCGGAACCTGGTCGCCGAGGGAAACGCCGCCGCCACCGAATCCGACCCGGAGGTCGCCCGGCTGAAGTCCCTGGCCGCCATGGTGAAGGCCATCGAACCGGCCGTGGCCATGTACGAGCAGCCGCCCGCCGAGGGCCTGCTGGTGGAAACCCCATGGGCGGAACTGTGGCTGGGTCCGGCCGATTGGGCCGACGCGTTCGGGGCCGCGGAGCCCGGCACCCCGCACAACGAGGCCCGCGACCAGGTCTGGGAGGAGCTGCTGTCGATCCTGGCCCGCAAGCTTGCCGACGAGGACGAGTCCGGTGACGACCGGGACGACTGGACGGACGTCGAGGACGGAGGCGTTCCCTCCGGGCTGCTGCGCCGCGTCCTGCTGCAGAACACGGAACTCGCAGGGGTCTTCAACAGGGCTTGGCCGCTGTTCGACGCCACGATCCTTGTCGCGAACCTTTTCTCCGTACCCGGATACCTGCACGCGTGCGCCCCCTGGCTCACCGACGGGGAGGTCCGCCTGTTGCAGCGCCCGGACCCCCGGGCCTGGACCGAGTCCGACCTGCCGTTGCTGGACGCGGCAAGGCAACGCCTCGGCGACCCGCAGGCGTCCCGGCGCAGGGAGGTGCACCGGGCTGCCGTCGCCGCCGAGCGGGAACAGATGGCCCGGGTCGTCGACGAGCTGATCGCGGCGGACGACGACGGAACCGGTCTGGTGACAATGCTGCGCCAGGCGGACCTGCAGCCGGTCATCATCGACGAGGACGCGCTGGCGGAGAACGACCCGGACCTGCTGGCCGGACCGTTTGCGCACGTCGTCGTGGACGAGGCGCAGGAACTGACCGACGCCCAGTGGCACATGCTGCTGAGCCGATGCCCGTCGCGGAGCTTCACCGTCGTCGGGGACAGGGCCCAGGCCCGGCACGGGTTCACCGAGACGTGGGAGGAGCGCCTGGAACGCGTCGGGTTCCGCGACGTTTCCCAGGCTTCCCTGAACATCAACTACCGCACGCCGGTGGAGGTCATGGCGGAGGCGGAACCTGTCATCCGGGCCACCCTGCCCGACGCCAACGTGCCGACCTCGGTACGCAGCAGCGGCATTCCGGTCGTCCACGCGGAGGCATCGGAGTTGGGTTCGATCCTGGAACGGTGGTTGGCCGGAAACGAGGACGGCATTGCCTGTGTCATCGGGGATCCCGCGTTCGCATCGACCCCGCGCATCAGGTCGCTGACCCCTGAACTTGCCAAGGGACTCGAGTACGACTTAGTTGTCCTCGTAAACCCGGAGGAATTCGGGACCGGCATCGAGGGGGCCGTCGACCGGTATGTGTCGATGACCCGCGCCACCCAAAGGCTGGTGATCCTCACGGGCAGCCGGTGAGCGGGGCCGCCGGCACGACGTCGGTGAATCCCCGGAAACAGAAAACCCCCGCTCCCACAAGGGGAACGGGGGTGTATCTGTGCGCCCTGCGGGGGTCGAACCCGCGACCAATGGATTAAAAGTCCAGTGCTCTACCAACTGAGCTAAAGGCGCATGGCACAAGGCCAAGACCTATATTAGCGGATAATCGGGCAGGTTTCCGACAACCTTGGTAAATTCATGAAGTGTTTGAATACATCAGGTTTGCCGTTGTCATCCTTGCGATGGTCCTTGCAACGACGGCCCTGTTGGCTCGTGCGGGCATCGGGCTCGGTGCACTTCCGCTGGTGGCGATCCTTCGCGCCGGGGTGCAACTGGCCGCCATCACCCTGTTGCTGCGCGGGGTCGAGTCGGTCCCGTGGACGGCAGCGCTTTTTGTCGTCCTCATGCTTTCGACGGCCTCGTTCACCACGGCCCGGCGAGCGGCAGCCCTCCCGCTCGGTGCACGCGCAGGCGTCGCGGGAACCGTCTGCGGGGCCCTGCTGTCCCTCGCCGTCATCCTCGGAACCGGGCTTGTCGATTTGGAGGCCCAATCGGTCATTGCCGTTGCCGGCATCGTCATTGGCGGATGTATGACCGCCTCGACAATGGCACTGCGCCACTACCTGATGAACGTGCGTGCACAGTGCGGCGAGGTCGAAGGCTGGCTCGCTCTCGGTGCCCGGCCCCGCAAATCCACCCAAACCGCGCGGCGCATGGCCGTACGCGAAGCACTGATCCCGAACCTCGACCAAACCAAGTCAACGGGACTTGTCACGTTGCCCGGCGCCTTCGTCGGCGCCCTCTTCGGCGGCGCCCCCGCGTTGGAGGCAGCCCAGTTCCAGCTGGTGGTGCTCGCAGGCCTGGCCCTGGGCGGAACCGTGACGGCATTGGTCGCCACCTACATCGCAGCCGGGTCGTCCCGCTTGCCGCTCGATGAGCAAGCATCCAGCTGAACAGAGTATCCTCAAGGCCATGAAGGGCCACCCAGCAACAACTCCCCCGGCAACCACGTTCCGTCACCACAAACCCAAACCTTTCGCCCCCATGGACTTTGATCCATTCGAGGGCGGGGCTGATCCTGCACGGATTTCCGAGGCGGCTCACCTGACCGCCCAGGCGTTGGTGCGCGCCGGAAAGGTCAACGCGGATCCCCAGGTGCGTGAACGGCTCGTGACCCTCGCCGAGCACGAAGGGCTGGAGATCGTTGCCGAGCTCTGGTCCAAGACCCCGGCACGTTCGCTGCCCGGCGCACTCTGGCGGCTCTACGCGATTCGCGCCGCGACGTTGGGCAATGCCGAGGCCATGGCCTCCTTCTTCGCCGCGGGCGCCCCCAAGGCCGAGGTCGCCCGTGCCATTGCCGGTGCCGCCGAGCCCCCGGGCGCAGAGGAACTGCGCGAGATGACCAGTTCGATCCTCACCGGAGCCTTCGAGGGCGACTTCGACGTGGCACTGGAACGCACCGCAGCCTACTGCCGGGTCATTGCCCTGGGGCAGGCCGAGCAGGCGGATGCCGCAGAGCTTGCCCACGAGTCGCGCGCCTCGGTGATGACGCGCAGGGCCCACTCGCTTCTGAAGACCGCCGAGGACCTGGAAGCCTGCGCTGAGTTGTGGCGACGCGGGGAACTCGACTGAGAGCTCCTTCACGCTGAGCGCGTATCGGACCCTTCCGTGTTGACAGCAGGGGTCCGATACGAGAAAAATTGACTTATGGTGCCGGACCGCGGCAGCCCCGGGCTCCAACTTTCAGCCGCTACGAGCGGCCTTCCGCCGAGAGGCGCTCCCGGTTCGGCACCACTAAACTTCCCCCATTCGGGCTCCAGGATCCCTGCCCCGGGCAGACCCTTACTTACGAAGCCAAGCTTGTTAACCTTAGCCCCGTAAACTGGGCACGACCTGTTTCCATACATTCGCACCCGGTGGTACTTCGTGAAGTTTAGATTTTTCCCCTCGGATACGCGTGGCCTCGAGCTGTTGCGCGAGCTGGCCACCGAAGTCCACCAATGCGTCGGCATTCTTTCCGAAATGCTGGGATCCGACGACGACCGCGAACAGCACCTGGACGCGCTGAACGCCTCCGAAGTGAAAACCACGGATCTGCACTACGCGGTGCTCACCCACCTTCGTACCAGCTACGTGAACCCGCTGCCGCGCGAGGACATCTACACCTTTTCCCGGTTGCTGCACGAAGCCGTCGAACAGCTCAGTGGCGCCGGAGACCTCATCGCGCATCTGGGAAGCCGACAGCTCTCCAACCGGGCAGCGGAGCAGCTCGAACTCATCGGCCGCCAGGCGGAGCTCACCACCGAGGCGTTGGGCAACCTGCAGCGCATGGACGACCTCGAAGACCTATGGCTTGAACTGGTCAGGATTTCCAAGCGCGCCCATCGCACGCACCGCACCTGGGTCGGGGAAATCGGGGAGCTGAGCAAGGCCGGCACCATCATCCGGCACCGGTCGGTGGCCGAGCAATTCCTTGCCTCGGTGCAATCGTTGCGCGCCGTGGCCGACCACTTGGGACGCGTCCTGGTCAAGGAATCCTGATCCCGACGATGACTGGCGAATCCCTCATGATGTTCCTGGTGCTTGCGTGCACCTGCGGCTTCGCGTTCCTCAACGGGTTCCGCGACGCCTCGAATTCCGTTGCGGCGGCCGTCCGCACCAGGGCATTGACCCCCACCTATGCGGTGTTGGTCGCGGCGTTTTTCACCTTTGTCGGCACCATGCTCTCCACGAGTTTCGGCGTCTACCTGATTTCCGCAGTTGAACTCAACGTTCCGGCCGGAACGCCTGGGCTGGCACTGCTGTTGGCGGCGCTCCTGGCCGCCGGGGCGTGGGGAATCCTCTGTTGGTGGCGGGGGCTTCCCGTTTCCTCAACCCACGCGTTGATCTCTGCGCTGGCCGGGGCCAGCGGCGCCTCGGCGATCCTGGGCAACGACGGGGTGCACGATGCGCTGCGCATGCTCCTCGGCGGCGTGCTGATCCCACTGGTCCTCACCCCGCTGGTCGCCTATGCCTTTTCGTACCTACTGGTTGTTCCGGCCACCTGGCTGGTGCGGCATTCGAGCGCCGCTGACGTCAACGGGGTCTCGCGCGCCGGCCAGGCCGTCGCGGCCTGCGCCGTGGCGCTGGGGCACGGCATCCAGGACGGTCAGCGCACCGGAGCCATGCTCACCTTGACCCTGGTGACCGCGCATGCGGCCCAACCCGGGTCGATCATGCTCGGCACGCAGTTGCTTGGTGCCACGTTCCTGGCGGCCGGCGTGCTGTTCGGCGGCTGGCGCATCGCCCACACCATCGCCTACCGGCTGGTGAGCCTGGATCCGCTGCGCGGAATGATCGCCCAGTCCGTGTCCGCGAGCATGCTGTTCCTTGGCGCCATGGTCTTCCACCTGCCGCTGTCCACCACGCAGGCGGTCACCAGCTCCATCGTGGGAGCCGGCGCCAACCAGCGCTTTGAATCGGTGATCTGGCGGCACGTGAACCGCGTGGCGCGGCACTGGGTGGCGACCCCCGTGGTCTGCGCGTTGCTGGCCGGGGTCCTGTTCCTGGCCATGAACCCGCTGCTCGGCTGACACAGAGTTCTGCCCAGCGCCACCGACCAACGGCGGCGTGCCCTAATTGCTTTCCGGGTCTTCCGACGGTTCGCCGGACTGTTCGCCCGACGGTGCCGTCTGCTTGGCCGATTCCTTGGGCGTTTTTGATCCCCCGGGTTCCGGGACGCCCGGGATGGGGCTTGGCGTTGGCGTGGTACCTTCGCTGCCCTTGGCATCTGTGGCCTTCACTTCCTCGGGCTCGAGGGTCGGTACCGTCGGCATGGTGGTCGGCAGGATGGCCTCTTTTTGCTTCGGCGTCTCCGGAATGCACTCGTTCAGCAACGGCTGGACGGTGGCGAATGGCAGGGGAGCTTGGACACGCCCAAGCTTGGTTCCGTCGGTTTCATACGGGTCCGCCTCGGTGACATCCAGCGGGAAGATGTTCCACCCCTCGCCCGCGGAGACGAACCTGTTCGTCACGCCGTAGATCTCTTCGCCACGTTCCTGGTTGTAGTACGAGGAATACTCATCGTCGAACGGGCTGACCGAGAGTTTCCTGCCATCCTGATTGAACAGCTGTACATTGCGCAGCGGCTTGCCGGAGCAGTCGTAGGCGAAAACATTCGACACGTTGTCCCCGTCAAGGGAGACGCCCTCCTGAACCGGGGAAACCGCGGATGCGTAGTCGTACAATTGGCCGGAGAGCGCGCGATTGACCGAGTCAAAGGAGATGACCGTGAGCGGCAACAGCAACAGCGCCGCAACAACGCTCGCGGTGGCCTTGAAAGCCGTGCCAATCTGGCCAGTGCCAAGCCAACGCCCACGACCCCATTGGACGCTCACGGTGATCAGAGCAACCCACAGGACGAACTCGAAGAAGCTGCGGGGGAAGAACGGCCATTCCTGCTTCAGCAGAACAACGAGCAGGCCAAAAACGATCCAACCGCGCAGCACCCACCACACGGGGCGCAGGGCAGTCAGAAAATCGATCAGCGAGGCCGTGGAAGGATGACGTCGCAGGGCCGCCACTGTTTCACGTGCCTTGAATGCCAGCGACCGCCGCAAGGGAACCGCAGCAGGAATCGGCGGCTTGGCGGCAAGGCCGGCAGATGCACGCAGCTCGGCCGCGTAGGCAACCGGGTCGCCGAGCTCCTCGCCGCCCTCGGCCAGGCGTTCGGTCAGGTCCGCTTCGAGACCCTCGGTGAGCTCCTCGACGTCTAGTGCGGGAAGGTCGGACAGCTGGGCACGTACGGAGCGTGCGAACTCGCCGACGGTGTTCTGGTGGTTCGTGTTCATCAGTTGGATCCGTTCCGGCTCGCGGCGGCTGCCGATGGTGGTTGTTGGTTGATCAATGCGGAGAACACCGCGGCAAACTCGTTCCAGGTTTCCCGCTGCTCATCGAGCATGGCGAGCCCCTCCGCCTTGATCGCGTAGTACTTGCGGTTGGGACCCCCCTCGGAGGGCACCACGTACGTTGAGAGCGCCCCCGCGGCGTAGAGCCGGCGCAGCGTCCCGTACACCGAGGCATCGCCGATCTCCGCTATTCCCGCGGCGCGCAGGCGCCTGACTATGTCGTAGCCGTAGCCGTCCTCTTCTCGGACCACGGCCAATACCGCGACGTCCAGCACTCCCTTGAGCAATTGCGTGGTGTCCACCAGGCACTCCCTTCTCCGCACACCACAGTATTACGCTTTGCACAGTAGTGCGCATATTGCGGCAGTTGGTCTTGGCGTGTCGCGCGGTTCGGTGCCGCCCGCGCAGCCCCGTAGACACCCGTTAAATACGGCAGCGGCGGGGCACGACGCGAAATTTCCGCGCGATGCCCCGCCGCTGTGATCCCCTCCAGGATCCCCGGAAGATCCCCCTTCCGGTACCGCCCCCGGTCCTTGGACCCGGGGCGAAGCTTTACTGTTGTGCTGCCTCGGGGTTATCCGAAGCGGCCCGAGACGTAGTCCTCAGTGGCCTTGACCGACGGGTTGGAGAAGATCGTCGCGGTGTCCGCGTACTCGATCAGCTTGCCCGGCTTGCCGGTTCCGGCGATGTTGAAGAACGCGGTCTTGTCGCTCACGCGTGCGGCCTGCTGCATGTTGTGCGTCACGATCACCACGGTGAATTCGCTCTTGAGCTCGTTGATCAGGTCCTCGATGGCCAGGGTGGAGATCGGGTCCAGGGCCGAGCACGGCTCGTCCATCAGGATCACCTGCGGCTTCACCGCAATGGTGCGGGCGATGCACAGGCGCTGCTGCTGTCCGCCGGAGAGGCCCGATCCGGGCTTGTCCAGGCGGTCCTTGACCTCGTTCCAAAGGTTGGCGCCGCGCAGCGACTTCTCCACGAGGTCATCCGCGTCGGAACGGGAAATCTTCTTGCCGTTGAGCTTCACGCCGGCGAGCACGTTGTCCTTGATGGACATGGTCGGGAACGGGTTCGGGCGCTGGAAGACCATGCCGATCTGGCTGCGCACGGTCACCGGGTCGACGCCGTTTTCGTAGAGGTTGTCGCCGTCCAGCAGCACCTCGCCCTCGACGCGGCCGCCGGGGATGACCTCGTGCATGCGGTTCAGCGTGCGCAGGAAGGTGGACTTGCCGCAGCCGGACGGGCCGATGAAGGCAGTCACCGACTTGGCTTCGATTTCGATGTTCACGTCTTCAACCGCGAGGAACTTGGAGTAGTAGACGTTGAGGTCTTTGACGTCGATGCGCTTGGACATTTTGGTTTTTCCTTAGAAAGTTTGTGTGTGTCGGGTCCGGAGCGGGGTGCTCAACGGCCCTTCTTGGGGGCGAACAGTCCGGCAACCAGCCGGGCGCCCAGGTTCAGCACCATGACCATGGCGATCAGCAGCAGGGCCGCAGCCCAGGCGCGCTGGATCGACGGGTCGACGTTCGTCGGGGAGGTCGGCGCGAGGATCTGGTAGTAGATGAAGGTCGGCAGCGTGGCCATCCAGTTGGCGAACACGTTCGTGTTGATGTTGTTGGCCAGGCCGGCCGTCACCAGGATCGGTGCCGTCTCGCCGATGACGCGGGCGATGGCCAGGGTGACGCCGGAGGCGATGCCGGAGATCGCGGTGGGGATGACCACCTTCACCACGGTGCGCCATTTGCGCACGCCCAGCGCGTAGGCAGCCTCGCGCAGCTCGTTCGGGACGATCTTGAGCATTTCCTCGGTGGAGCGGACCACCGTGGGGATCATCAGCACGCTCAACGCGACGGCCGCTACGATGCCCATGCGGGCGGTCGGGCCCAGGAGCACCGCGAAGAGCGCGGTGGCGAACAGGCCGGCGACGATCGACGGGATGCCAGTCATCACGTCCACGAAGAAGGTGATGGCGCGGGCCAGAGGGCCGTTCTTGCCGTATTCGACAAGGTAGATGGCGGTCAGCATGCCGACCGGCACGGAGATGACCGTGGCCCACAGGGTGATCAGCAGGGTGCCGATGACCGCATGGTAGGCACCACCCAGCACCGGGGTGCCGTTCTCGACGCTGGCGTTGTCGACGGCGCCGGTGATCCCGTTCATGGAGTGAAACAGGAAGTGCATGTTGATGCCCGGCAGGCCCTTTTGCAGCACCGTGAACAGCACGCTTGCCAGCGGGACCAGCGCCAGCAGGAACGCGCCGTAGACCAGGTAGGTGGCCAGGGCGTTCTTGCCGCGGCGCGGGCCTTCGACCGCGGTGGTGATGACGGCTGCGGCGATCACGAAGATGACGGCGGTGTAGATTGCCAGCGACGCGACCGAGAACCCGGTGAGCGTGGAGGCGGCGGCGCCGAGCACCAGCGAGCCGGCGGCGATGGCCGGAACCGCGAAGCGCGGCAGCTGCCCCTTGGCCAGCGAGTTGCGCTTGCGCGCCAGGGGCGCCTTGGGCGCCTGGCCCGGCGCGCCGGGAACGGTGTTCTTGGTCTGCTTGGTTGTGGTGGCACTCATCAGTTCGCTCCCGAGAATTCCTTGTGGCGGGCGATGATGGCCCGGGCAATCAGGTTGACCACCAGCGTGATGACGAAGAGCACCAGGCCGGCGGCGATAAGTTCGGAAAGTCGCAGGCCGAAGGCCTCAGGGAAGTTCAGGGCGATTTCCGCGGCAATGGTCTGGTTGCCGGACTTGATGAGCGAGGGAATCAGCGCGCCGGTGGAGAGCACCAGCGCCACGGCCATCGTCTCGCCCAGCGCGCGGCCCAGGCCCAGCATGACTGCCGAGACGATGCCGGGGCGGGCGAAGGGCAGCACCGACATGGTGACCATTTCCCAGCGGGTGGCGCCCAGGGCGAGCGCGGCTTCCTCATGGAGCTTGGGGGTCTGCAGGAAGATCTCGCGGCTCAGCGAGGTGATGATCGGAAGGATCATCACGGCAAGCACGATGCCGGCGGTGAGGATGGTCTTGCCTGTCTGCGAGGCCGGGCCCGCGAAGATCGGGATGAAGCCCAGGTTCTCGGCGAGCCACTGGTAGGCCGGCACGAGCGCCGGGGCCAGCACCAGGTAGCCCCAGGCGCCGTAGATGACCGACGGGATCGCTGCCAGCAGGTCGATCACGTAGCCCAGGCCCGCGGCCAGCTTGCGCGGCGCGTAGTGAGAGATGAACAGCGCGACCGCGATGCCCACCGGGGTGGCAATCAGCAGGGCGATGCCGGCGGCGATCACGGTGCCGATGACGATCGGGAAGATGTAGCTGCCGAAGCCTTCGCCGCCGGTGATCAGCGCCGGGTTGGCGGTGAAGGTCGGCAGCGCCTGGATGAACAGGAACAGCGCCACAGCGAAAAGGGTGACGAGGATGAGGATGCCCGCGCCGAGCGCGGCGCCGGAGAAGATCTTGTCTCCGGCCTGCCCGTTGGATCCTTGGCGCCGTAGCGCGTTGGTGGTCATGAGGGTGAGCCTTCAAAGGTTGTGCAGGCGGATACGGGGATCGGGTGGCCGCTTGCGATGGGATTCTTGGAGGGGTGGAAATTCGGGGCCACGCCGCCGGATGCCGTCACTTCGGCATCCGGCGGCGGGGGCAAGGCCTGGCTAGGAGCCGACCTTGATGGCTTCAACCGACTTGATGGCGGCTTCGCTCATCTTGCTGGAGAGCGGGGCGCTGCCCGAGGAGGTTGCAGCTTCCTTCTGGCCGGCCTCGGAGAGGACGTACTTGCCGAAGCTCTTGACCAGGTCCACGGTGGCCTGATCCTTGTAGCTGGAGCAGAAGATGTGGTACGAAACCAGGATGATCGGGTAGGTGCCCGATTCGGTGGAGTCGCGCTTCAGGTCCAAAGCGATGTCCTGCGCGCCGCGGCCGGTGACCGGGGTTGCGGCTTCGACGGCCTTGGCTGCGGCGTCGGCCGAGATCTTGGTGTATTCCTTGCCGACCTTCACGTTGGCGGTGCCAAGCTTGCCCACGGCCGAGTGGTCGGCGTAGGTGATGGCGCCGACGGTGCCGGTGGTGGTTGCGACAACGCCGGAGGTGCCCTTGGCGTTTTCGCTGGCCAGGTCTGCGGGCCAGTCGCCGCTGACGTCGTAGGTCCAGACGTCCTTGGCGGCCTGCGACAGGTAGTCGACGAAGTTCTCGGTCGTGCCGGACTCGTCATTGCGGTGCACCACGGTGATTGCGGTGTCCGGAAGTTCCACGCCCGGGTTCGCCGCGGCGATGGCCGGGTCGTTCCACTTGGTGATCTCCAGCTTGAAGATCTTGGCGATGGTCGTCGCGTCCATGTTCAGCGACTCGATGCCCGGCAGGTTGAAGGCCACGGCGATCGGGGAAACGTAGGCCGGAACGTCGAATGCGCCCTCGGGGCCGCAGACGCTCTTGGAGGCTTCGATCTCTTCGGTTGCCAGGTAGGCGTCCGAACCGGCAAACTGCGCGCCGCCGGCCAGGAAGGCCTTGCGTCCGGCGCCGGATCCGTCCGGGGAGTACTGGACCATGGTGCCGGCGTTGGCGGCTTCGAAGCCGGCCTTCCAGGCTTCCATGGCCGACTTCTGCGAGGAAGCACCGCTACCGGTGAGCGTTCCGGAAACCGCACCGGCGGTTGCTCCTCCGGTGGAGGCGCTGGTTCCTGCCGTGGCGGTCGGGCTGTCCGAACCACACGCGGTCAGTGCCAGGGCGGCTACGGTAAGGACAGCAGCCGCGCTGCCAATGCGATTGAGCTTCACGAATTTTCCTCTTTCAAATACCTGTCAATGATGGTCCGAATCGTCGTGGTTCGCACCCGTCGATGCACGCGCTGGCACATCGCTTCAATACGAAGTTAGGCCCCGCAGGTAACCAGAGGTTGCGACGAAGGTGAACGGAGGGTGAACAACCCAGGGATAGTTCAGTGATTCGGGTCACTCCCGCCGCGCGAACCGCGGAACTACGGGCCGTGACAGACTGGGGGCATGGGCGTGAAAACTTCGATTGCCACCGGTTGGGGCTTTATCAAGCGTCGCAACCTCGTCGGTATGCGCAGGGCGCGAAGCTCCATGCCGAAAATCATCCAAATGACCCTGTGCGCGATCCTGGCCTACTGGATAGCCGAACGCGTACTGGGGCACGAGGGCCCCATCTTTGCCGCGACCAGCGGCCTGCTCGCGCTGGGCTTCGGCGCCCAGACCACGGTGCGGCGCACCATGGAGGTAGCGATCGGCTGCACGCTCGGCGTGGCCGTCGGCGACCTGCTCCTCACCTTCCTGGGAACCGGCCTCTGGCAGGCCGCCACCGTCCTGTTCCTTTCCCTGACGATCGCCCGCTTCCTGGACTCGGGACCCATCTTCACCACCCAGCTGGGCCTGCAGTCCCTGCTTGTCGTCCTGCTGCCCATCGGCGAGGCCGGTCCGTTCGCCAGGTCGCTGGACGCCGTGGTGGGCTCGGCCTGCGCCCTGTTGATCCTGATGATCCTGCCGCGCGATCCCCGGCGGACACCGATGGCGGACCTCGGCAAGCTCCTCGGCGAACTGTCCGGCGTGCTCCAAGAATGCGGGCGCGCGGTCAGCAACTCCGATTCCACGCTGGCCTTCCACGCCCTGATCCGTGCCCGCGCCACCCAACCGCTCATGGACGCCCTGCCCGGCGCGCTCGACCTGGCCCGGGAGGTCGCCACCCTGGCCCCCGCACACCGGCGGCACCGATCGGACATCGGCAGGCTCGTGGTGACCGCCGAGAAGACGGACCTGGCGGTGAGGAACTCCCGGGTCCTGGCCCGCCGGCTCACCACCGTGATCGACAACGCGGCGTTGAGCGACAGGGGCGTGGAGACGGTTGCCGGCCTGCTGACCGAGCTCTCCGAGGCTGTCGATGCGCTGGGCCACGCGGTCCTTGAGCCCACGGAATCGGGATACTCGCGCGCCATTTCGCGGGCCAAGCGCGAGCTGTCCGATTGCGCGGCCCGGCTGGACCCCAAGTCCCTGCACGTCAGCGGGATGCAGGGAGAAGGCATGGTGTTGCTGCTGCGGCCCCTGGTCGTGGACCTGCTCGAGGCCACGGGAACCCTGCACGAGGATGCGGTGGCGCTGCTCCCCCGCCTCTAGCGAACGGCACGCCTCGCTTGCGCAAACTGTCGGCGCAAGGCACTAGCATCGAGCACATGGCAAAGAGCGCACGCACCAAATCCACTCCGTCCTACCGCTGCGCGGAATGTGGCTGGAGCACGGTCAAGTGGGTGGGCCGCTGCGGCGAATGCCAGGCGTGGGGCACCGTTGAGGAAATGGGAGCCGTCAGCGCCAAGACCACCGTCGCCACCACCATCGCCAGCCCCGCCCAGCCCATCGGCGACATCGACGCCTCGGCCGCCTCCTACCGGCCCTCCGGGGTGGACGAGCTCGACCGGGTCCTGGGCGGAGGTTTCGTGCCCGGCGCCGTGATCCTCCTGGCGGGAGAACCCGGCGTGGGCAAGTCGACCCTCCTGCTCGATGTCGCGGCCCGCGCCGCCCGCGGCAACCGCAAGGTCCTGTACATCACCGGCGAGGAATCGGCCGCACAGGTCAAGGTCCGCGCCGAACGCATCGACGCGATTGCCGAAACGCTCTTCCTGACCGCCGAGACCGACCTGGGCATTGCCCTGGGCCAGATCGAGAAGATCGACCCGGAACTGCTGATCGTCGACTCCGTGCAGACGCTGGCATCGGGCGAGGTCGACGGCACGGCCGGCGGCATCTCCCAGGTCCGCGAGGTAGCGGCCTCCATCATCAACGCGGCCAAGCGCCGGAACATGACCACCGTGCTGGTCGGCCACGTGACCAAGGAAGGCTCGATTGCCGGGCCCCGGCTGCTGGAGCACCTGGTCGATGTGGTGTGCCAGTTCGACGGCGAACGCCATTCCCGCCTGCGCCTGCTGCGGGCCCTGAAAAACCGTTACGGCCCCACCGACGAGGTGGGCTGCTTCGACCTGACAGAAACCGGCATCCACGGGCTGGCCGATCCCTCCGGCCTGTTTGTCACCCGGACCAAGGACCCGGTCCCGGGCACCTGCATCACCGTAACCCTCGAGGGTCGGCGCCCCCTGGTTGCCGAAGTCCAGACGCTGCTCTCCCGCGCGGTGGGCGCGATCCCCCGCCGGGCCACCAGCGGCCTGGACGCGGCCCGCACCCAAATGATCCTTGCCGTGCTGCAATCGCGGGCAAAGATGGAGCTCGGCGGACTGGATTCCTACGTGGCAACCGTCGGCGGGGTCAAGCTCAGCGAGCCGGCAACCGACCTGGCCACGGCGCTTGCGTTGGCTTCCTCGATGCACAACCATCCGTTGCCACCGCAGTTCGTCGCTTTCGGCGAGGTCGGTCTGGCCGGGGAGGTTCGCCCGGTACCGGAAATCGGCAGGCGCATCATCGAGGCCGAACGCCTCGGGTTCCGGTACGCGATGGTTCCGGACTCGCCCCAGCCACCCAAGAACATCCCGGATTCCATCAGGGTCTTCACCGTCTCCTCGGTGCACGAAGCCCTCAACATCGCCTTTGAGCAACGGGTCAAAAACTAGATTTTTGGACACATTGGTAACAAAGCGGTACCGATACCGGGCATTAGCGTTCATTTCCGCATTCACCACCACAGACATGGCCATACCATTGTAATAATCCCCCGGAAGGAAATGGCCATGTCCAAAAGCCCCGAAGATGCACTGCGCACCACCCTGGCGCGGGTTGCCCCGGGCACGGAGTTGCGAGATGGCCTTGAACGCATCCTGCGCGGCCGGACCGGCGCGCTCATCGTCCTGGGCCACGACAAGGTCGTCGATGCGATCTGTTCCGGCGGATTCGATATCAACATCAACTTCACCCCCACCAGCCTTCGCGAACTGGCCAAGATGGATGGGGCAATCGTCTGCGACAAGGACGGCTCACACATCCTTCGCGCAGGCGTCCAGCTGGTCCCGGATCACAGCATTCCCACCCAGGAATCGGGCACCCGCCACCGCACGGCCGAACGCGTTGCCATCCAAACGGGATTCCCCGTGGTCTCCGTATCCCAGTCGATGCACATCATTGCGCTTTACGTCCAGGGCATTCGATACGTCTTGGAAGGCTCCGAGCCGGTACTGGCCCGCGGCAACCAGGCCCTGGCAACGCTCGAACGCTACCGTTCACGCCTTGACCAGGTCACCAATGCGCTCTCGGCGGCCGAGATCGAGGCAGTGGTAACCGTCCGGGACGTTGCGGCGATGCTGCAACGGCAGGAAATGGTTCGGCGCATTTCCGAGGAAATCGCCCAGTACGTTCTTGAGCTCGGAGCCGATGGCCGTCTCCTCGCCCTGCAGCTCGACGAGCTATCCGCCGGGCTCGGACCCGGCTCGGACCTTCTTCTGAAGGACTACTCGTCCCTGGGCAAGGAAGAGCTCGACATCGAGGCTGCCCTGCGCAAATTGCAGCACCTGGACAGCACCGACCTCATCGATCTGGGAAAGATCGCCACGATTCTTGGAGTCACGCCCGGAATCGATTCGCTGGAGGCGGTCGTCGCCCCCAAGGGATACCGCTTGCTCGCCGGCATCAAGTCAGTTCCGCGGGCGGTCGCCGATCGCCTGGTCACAAGCTTCGGCGGCCTGCAACGCCTGATGGCCGCCAACATCGAAGATCTCATGGCGGTTGACGGCATCGGCGAGCAGCGCGCACGCACGGTGCGCGAGGGGCTTT
This sequence comes from Paeniglutamicibacter sp. NPDC012692, assembly GCF_042901625.1. Taxonomy (NCBI): domain Bacteria; kingdom Bacillati; phylum Actinomycetota; class Actinomycetes; order Micrococcales; family Micrococcaceae; genus Paeniglutamicibacter; species Paeniglutamicibacter sp. NPDC012692. The sequence continues at coordinate 46,819 of NZ_JBIBDE010000003.1, read as the reverse complement.
CCCGGATTGCGGAGTCCTCGTTGCTGGACCGCTTCATCTAGCAGCCGCTTCAGGCGCATGCCTGCGGACGGCCTCCGGACTATTTCAGTTCGAAGCCGGCCTTCTCGCTTGTGATGTTCCCGAGTTTTGCGGTGAACCCGTACCAGCCGGGGCGCGGCTTGGCGTTGACGATCTTGCAACCGGGAGCGCTGCGCACCCGTTCCCAAGTGAACCGCGCACTTTCACTGCCACCCGGCTTCATGGTGATGTCGATGTCGCTGGGATCCGCCAGGCAATCGGCTGTTGAAAAGATCCTGTCGGTGCCGCTCATGACGGTAAATTCCTGCTGGCTTGTACCGACATTCACAACGCACTCGGACTTGCCAATGTTCTTGATGGTCATGACGAGCACCGGGTTCTGCGAGGGCCCGTGCGTTGCCTGTGCGGTAGTAGCCAAGACGCTGACGTCACCTTCGGCGCACACCGCGGGTCCGGCGCTTGGCTCCGGCGCGGGGGCGCTGCTTTCCGGCGCCGTCGGGGTGTTGCTCGGCGCCGCGGCCTGCGCTGGATTGCCATCCGCCGCCTTCGGGCGCAGCGACGAGGCAATGGCGATTCCCGCCCACACCAGAAGCACGATCACCAGGAGCCCGGCGATCAGCGCCGCCAGACGACGGCGGCGATACACCTTTGGGGACGGGCGAGTGGAACGGACCTGCTTTTCTGCCATACCTCAAGGCTACGAAGCCATCGCGTTTCGCCACGGCTCCCACGCCGCCCGTTAGAGTAATGTTGTCCCATTTAACTTTCCCGAGGTTCCACGTGCCACACCCGCAATTACCGTTGCTCCACCAGCACATCGCAGACTGGTACTCCACGCATGCCAGGACCCTGCCCTGGCGGGAAGAATCGGCGAGCGCCTGGGGCGTCATGGTCTCCGAATTCATGCTGCAGCAGACCCCCGTGGTCCGGGTCCTGCCGGTCTGGGAGGCATGGATGGAACGCTGGCCGACGCCGGCGGACCTTGCCGCCGAACCGGTGTCGGAGGCCGTCCGCGCCTGGGGCCGGTTGGGCTACCCGCGCCGCGCCCTGCGCCTGCATGCCGCGGCGGTCGTGATTACCGAGCAGCACGGCGGGCAGGTTCCCGGGACCGAAGCGGAACTGCTCGCCCTGCCGGGGGTGGGCACCTACACGGCGGCCGCAATCGCCTGCTTCGCCTTTGGCGTGCCCACGGTGGTCGTTGACACGAACATCCGCCGGGTCCACGCGCGCTTGGTCAGCGGCAAGGCCCTGCCCGAGCAGAACCAGAATGCCGCGGAGCTGGCCCTGGCCGCCCGGCTCATGCCGGAATCGGACCCGGAGAATGCCGCCGGGGTTGCGCTGGCAAACACGTGGAACATCGGTGTCATGGAACTCGGCGCCCTGGTCTGCACCGCGCGTTCGCCGCGCTGCGAGGACTGCCCTGTCATCGACCAATGCGCGTGGATCGCGGCAGGCCGACCGGAACCGCACTATGTTCCCAAGGGCCAGCCATGGCACGGAACCGACCGCCAGGTCCGCGGCGCGATGATGGCCGTGCTGCGCCACTCGCCGGATCCGGTGAACCGCGACGACTTGCTCGGGGCGCCAGACCTGGCAGCCCTGGCAGCCCTGGCAAGCGAACCGCGGATCGCTGTCTCCGCCCGGCAGGGAGACCCCGCCCATGAGGCATGGGTGACCCTGCATGCGCTCCCCGCCCTCGCCGAACAGCGCGAACGGGCACTTGATTCGTTGTTGGCCGACGGGCTCGCACAGCAAGGTGCAACCGGCATCAGCCTGCCGCACTAGATGACGGGCACCGGAGCACGACTCCCAAGCACGTCACTCCCAAGCGGGAGCGAACCACAAACCATTGGGGGCTTGGATCCTACGCTCCCCCTTGCCGGGCCGTCCGGCGCAGGGAAACGAAATCGGTGCTGCGGCGCCCCAGCACAGCGGCAATGCCTTCGACCGCTTCGGGGTCACCGAGACTAGCCACCATGGACTGGGCTTCCCGGTCCATCTGTTCCTCCAGTGGAAGAATGGGAGCGGTACGGCACAGGTCGAGGATCCGGCCGGTGGCGCGTTCCGGGCCTTGTGCCAATTGGCGGCCCATTTCGATGGCAGCGGCCTCCGCACGGCCGGGCTCCGTCAGGGTGGTGACAACGCCGAGTGCGTTCATCCGCTCCGCGGAGACGCGCTCCCCGGTCAGGCAAATCTGGGTCAGCAGCTGGCGCGGCACGGATTCGGCAAGCAGCGCGGTCAGCCCGCCGTCGGGAGTCAACCCCGCCTTGACGTAGGAAGCAGCGAAGAAGGCATTGCGGGCAGCCACCATAAGGTCCCCGGAAAGTGCCAGCGACATGCCCGCTCCGGCGGCCCCGCCTTCCACCGCGGTGATGACGGGCTTCGGGCTTCTCCTGATCTCCCGGATGAGCCCATGCAGCAATTCGAGCCGCGCGCGGCGGGCTTCGGGGGTTATCTCCCTAGTGGCGGCAAGCTGGTTGAGGTTGCCGCCGGAGGAAAAGAAATCCCCTGCACCCGCAATGACCACTGCACCCACGGCAGGGTCGCCGGTTGCCCCGGCCAGCGCTTCGCTGGCCGCCCGGAAGAACTCGGGTCCGATCGAATTGCGCGTGGCGGGGTTGTTGATTGTCAGTACCAAGACCGCGCCTTCGGTGCGGGTCAATATAACATCGGTGGTCATGGGGCCGATTCCTGTCCAAAGTTTGTGTAACGGAGCTGATGGAACTACTCGTCCGCACTCAGTGCTGCGGTGCCGCATGGCGGGGCCGGGCGTACACACTACGTGCTGCGTTGCCGGCGGTACGGTCGCGGGCCGGCGGGCACCGCACGGCCTTGGTTCGATGGTCATGGCCCGGGCAACCAAGCTGCCCCAGCAGGCATGCGGCCTGCAGGCGGGCCGACGCACTGGTGGGGATGCCCACGTCGCAGGCCGCGGCCCGTCGTTCCCTTCTTGCATCGAAAACACCAGCACCGGGCGCAACTCCACCGCTACGGTGCCCGGAGCCACACCCTGCAAACGCGACTGTAACACCGGGCGCGTCAAAGGGGCAGGAATCCAAGTCGGATCCCGCCGCCCATCGTGGGAGGCAAGAGGTCCGTGTAGTCCTGTTGCCACCCTCAAACCGTATGCCAAGCGCGACGAAGCCAGAGCACGGGATCTTGTGCCCTGACTTCGTCGCGATTCTATTGCGTTCCCCGGCCGGCGGGGACCACTGCTTATCGGGCTGCGGTTTGCAGCGACTGCTTGCGGGTGAACGCCGAGATTCCGGTGATGTCGCGACCCACGATCAGTGCCTGCATGGAATCGGTGCCCTCGTAGGTGGAGACGACTTCCATGTCGGTCAGGTGGCGTGCCACGTGGTTCTCCAGCAGCATGCCGTTGCCGGCCATCATGTCGCGGGCCTCCCGGCACATGGCCAAGGCCTTGCGCGAGGTCGTCATCTTGATCAAGGAAGCCATCGGCGCGGTCAGCTCGTCGCGCTCCTGCAGCTCCGCCATGCGGGTGCACATCAGCTGCATGCTGGTCAGGTCCGAAAGCATCGTGGCCAGCTTCTCCTGGACCAGCTGGTAGCTGCCGATGGGCGCCCCGAACTGCTCGCGCTGCAGCGCGTACTTGGCCGCCATCTCGAAGGCCGCCATGCCATGGCCCACGGCCTCCCACGAGGCGCCGCCGCGGGTCGCCTTCAACACGCGGTTGACACCGTCAAAGGATTCGCAGTTTTCCAGGCGGTTCTCGGTCGGGATACGCAGGTTCTCAATGACGATGTCAGCCTGCAGGATGGCACGCTTGCCGATCTTGCCAACGATCGGCGTTGGGTTGTAGCCAGCCGGGTACTCACCCGAGGCCTGGCGTTCCACGATGAAGGCCTTCACGTTTCCGTCGGCCTCGTCGCGGGCGAACACCACAATGACGTCCGCTTCGTGGCCGTTGCCGATCCAGCGCTTGTGGCCATTCAGCACCCAGGTGTTGCCTTCGAGACGCGCCGAGGTTTCCAGGGACACCGAGTCCGAACCGTGGAGCGGCTCGGTCAGTGCGAACGCACCGGTCTTTTCAAGGCGTGCCATGGCCGGCAGCCAGCGCTGGCGCTGTTCCTCGTTGCCCAGCATGTAGATCGAGCCCATGCACAGGTTCGAGTGCACACCCAGGAAGGTGTTGACCGAACCGTCGATGCGGCCCATTTCGCGGGCCACGATTCCTGCCGCCTGGCGGGAGAAGCCGGGGCAGTCGTAGCCCTTGATGAAGGTGCCGATGATTCCAAGATCGCGGAGACCCGGAATGACCTCGCGCGGAAATTCTGCGCGTTCCCAGTAATCGTTGATGATTGGTTCAATGCTTGTCTGGCCAAAGGCACGTACCCGGTCGCGGAGCGCCCGGTCGGCATCGGTGAGATCCGCATCAAGCAAGAAATAGTCCGGGTGGTCAATAACCGAGGTCATGGTCCATACTTTCTTTTCGTTTCCATCGGGATAAGTAGTTACCCGGAAGCCTCAACGGCAAGGGCACCAACGGCAGGAACAGGAGAGGCGGCATGCCTATCAAAACCCGCCGCCCCATACCCCGGGCGTCGGTAACGCCCTGGGCCCTTTCACCCACGGAGAGTTGCCGCAGTGTAGTGCAGACCACACTAACAAGCGTGACGGCCACACGGAACGAGGCCGGCAGCCCCCGGACCGGCATTGGAGCAAGCCCCTGAACGCAACCCTTGACACATCTTGATCCGGCACGAAGGTCACCGGTGGCAGCCTCGCAAGACGCAAAATTCCGCATGATATCCACGAATTATCGTCTCGGGTTCCACTCGGTCCCGTCGTTTCCAGCAGCCCGGATTGACGGTGCGCAGGCCCCGGCACGGGCCTTGGCCCGAGCGCTTCAGCCAATCACCGTGATAGGTGCGGCCCCATGCCCTGAGGAAGGCTCTCTTCGTGCACGGTCGGTTCAGCCGGCATTGGCAGGCCCGTACTTAAATAACGCACGCCACCCCGGCGCCAGCCAACAGCGCATCACCGCCAGTTTCAACGCTCACTGGCTCACGCCCCGGCCGCAGCGCCGGGGCGTAGGCGACTCCACCTATCGCGGCTATAGCGGGCAAAAGCTACCGGACGAGAGTCTTGTTGGGCTAGCGTCCTGCCTGTGAGCGTTCTCTACTTGGTCCGGCACGGACAAGCATCTTTCGGCACCGAGGACTATGACCGCCTGTCGCCCCGCGGCAAGGACCAGAGTCAGTCCCTCGGCACCTTCCTGATGCGGGCCGGGACCACCCCGACCAGCATCACCAGCGGCGACATGAAGCGCCAGCGCCAGACGGCCCAGGGGCTCATCGAGGCCGCCGGCTGGGACACGAAGCTCGACATCGACCCGGGCTGGGACGAATTCAACGCCTCCGCGGTAATCGGCGCCTATCCCACGGACGACCCGAGCGCCAAGAGCGATTCACGGGCCTTCCAGCGCCTGCTCGAAAAGGCCTCAACCCGCTGGGCATCCGGCGACCACGACGCCGACTACCTCGAAACGTTCACCGCATTCACCGACCGGGTCGACGGCGCCCTCGACAGGGCCGTCGACGGGCTCGGATCCGGGCAGAGCGCGGTCGTGGTCTCGAGCTCCGGCGTCATCGCCTGGGCCGCGGCCCGGCTGCTGAACGGCGGATTCGAGCAATGGCTCGCGCTGAACCGGGTCACCGTGAATTCCGGCGTCACCAAGATCGTCTCCGGCGCCTCCGGGAAGACGATGGTGACGTTCAACGACCACGGCCACCTTCCCAGCTCCTGGATCACCTACCGCTAGGGCGGCCAGGGAACAAGCTTTCACTTCACCCCCGACACAAGGAACAGGTTTCACCATGACTGAACAAAAGCGCACGGCAATCGTCACCGGTGCCGGACGAGGCATCGGCGCCGACATTGCGCGCCGCCTTGCTTCCGACGGATTCAACGTCGCGGCGATCGACCTCGACCAGAAGGGCCTCGACGCCCTCACCAGCGACCTGCGCGCCCAGGGCCACTCGGCCATCGGCATCGTCGCCGACATCTCCGACGAGGCAGCGGTCGACGCGGCCGTCGCCCGCACCGCAGACGAACTGGGTGCACCCACCGTCGTGGTCAACAATGCAGGCATCATCCGTGACAACCTGCTCTTCAAGATGTCGGTCTCAGACTGGGACCTGGTCATGAACGTGCACCTGCGCGGCTCCTTCCTGATGGCGCGCGCCGCCCAGAAGCACATGGTCGAGGCCAAGTGGGGGCGCATCGTGAACCTCTCGAGCACCTCGGCGCTGGGCAACCGCGGCCAGGCCAACTACTCGGCCGCCAAGGCCGGCATGCAGGGCTTCACCAAGACCCTTGCCCTGGAGCTTGGCCCGTTCGGCGTCACGGCCAACGCGATCGCCCCGGGCTTCATCGAAACCGACATGACGGCCTCCACCGCCGAGCGCATGGGCATCACCTTCGAGGAGTTCACGGCCAAGGCCGCCGCCGCGATCCCGGTGCGCCGCACCGGGAAGCCCGCGGACATCGCCAATGCCGTGTCCTTCTTCGCCTCCGAGAACGCCGGGTTCGTTTCCGGCCAGGTGCTGTACGTGGCGGGTGGCCCGAAGGCATGAGGATCTTCAACGGCATCGACGACTTCGCACAGCTTGTGGGTGAGGAAATCGGCGTCACCGAATGGCGCACCATCACCCAGGAAGACATCGACGCGTTCGCCAAGGTGACCAACGACCACCAGTGGATCCACGTCGACACCGAGCGTGCCGCCACCGGCCCGTTCGGCACCACGCTGGTCCACGGCTACCTGACGCTCTCGCTGGTCTCCGGATTCATGTTCAACACGTACCGCATCGACGGGCTGTCCATGGGCGTAAACTACGGATCAAACAAGGTCCGCTACCCGGCCCCAGTTTTGGTCGGCTCGCGCGTGCGCGGCCGGGTCAAACTGGTGTCCGTCGAGCGCGAGGACAAGTGGGCCCAGTCGACCGTCCAGGTCACCGTCGAGCAGGAATTCAACGGGGAAGCGAAGAAGCCCGGCTGTGTCGCCGAGGTCGTCTCCCGGCTCTACGAGGCCCCTGCCGCTTAGTCCACGGCAGGATCGCTCGCCCCTCGCTGCCCCGCATACTCCGTAGAACCCTCTTCCCGAAGGAGAACCACCATGCCCAGAGCAGCCATCGTCGCCACCGCCCGCACCCCGATCGGCAAGGCGCACCGCGGGGCCTTCAACAACACCTCGGCACCTGAGCTGGCCGGGCATGCGATTGCCGCGGCACTGGCCAAGACCGGAATCGACCCGTCGCTGGTGGAGGACGTCGTCATGGGTGCGGCCGTGCAACAGGGCACGCAAAGCTTCAACGTCGCCCGCCAGGGCGCGCTGCGCGCCGGCCTGCCGGTGACGGTTCCCGGGCAGACCATCGACAGGCAGTGCTCCTCCGGCCTGATGGCGGTCGCCACGGCGGCCAAGCAGATCCTTTTCGATTCCATGGATGTGGCAATCGGCGGCGGCGTCGAATCCATTTCGCTGGTGCAGAACGAGCACTACAACAAGTACCGGATCCGTGATTCCTGGCTCGAGGCCAACATCCCCGGCACCTACCTGCCGATGTTGCGCACCGCCGAGCTCGTGGCCGAACGCTATGGCGTCAGCCGCGAGGCGCAGGATGCGATGGCTGCGGCGTCCCAGCAGCGGGCCGCAAGCGCCCAGGCGAGCGGCAGGTTCGACGACGAGATCGCGCCGATCTGGGTGACGACGCTGAAGACCGACAAGGATAGCGGCGAAGTCAGCGAAACCGAGCAACTCGTCTCCCAGGATGAGGGCGTGCGCGCCGGAACCACGTTCGAAACGCTCTCGGGCCTCCGCACGGTCCTGAAGCCCGGTGAATTCACGGCGAATCCCACCGTGACGGCGGGCAACGCCTCGCAGCTGTCCGACGGGGCCTCGGCGAACGTCCTGATGAACAGCGACTACGCCGCGTCCCTGGGCCTGGCTCCGCTTGGCTACTACTGCGGCATCGCCGTGACCGGGTGCGAACCCGACGAGATGGGGATCGGTCCCGTCACGGCCATCCCCCGGCTCCTGAAGAACCACGGGCTCACCGTTGACGACATCGGGATCTGGGAACTGAACGAGGCCTTCGCCTCCCAGGCGGTCTACTGCCGGGACTTCCTGGGGATCGACCCGGAGAAGATGAATGTCAACGGCGGCGCGATCGCCCTGGGGCACCCGTACGGGATGACGGGATCGCGGGCCGTGGGCAGCGCGCTGCTCGAGGCCCGGCGCCGCGATGCGCAGTTCGTGGTGGTTTCGATGTGTGTGGGCGGCGGCATGGGAGCCGCGGGCCTCTTCGAGGTCGCGCGCTAAGCGGGCTCGCCAAACACCGCGGAAACGACTGCGGGCGGTTCCCCCGGGCATCATACCGGGGGAACCGCCCGCAGTCGTTTTCAACCCGCTATTGCAGCGGGGAGAACTCCGCCGGGGCCAGCCGCTTCACCAACGTGGAGAGCGGTGCCGGGCAGTCGGCCGGACGCGTGGCCCCGGCCCCGGCGGCCGCGACGGCCCGCGCGCGGTGTTCCTCGTCGGGGTGCGCCCAGATCTGGACGATCCCGTTGGTCTGCCCGAACTCCAGGCGCCCGGCCAGCACGAGCGAATCATGCTTGCTGCGCTCCTGGATCGCGTTCGACCAGGCATCTCCGGCGGCGCGCAGGTCCGCGACCCTGAAGTAGTCGTAGCGGATCTCAAAGACCGGCCCGACTGCAGCGGGCACCGGTTCCTCGACGAAGTCGAACGGGATGACCAGTTCCACCATCATGCGGTCGACGAATCCGCCCGTTGCCGGCGGCCAGTTCGGGTGTTGGGCGGCGAGCGCGCGCCGCTCGGTGCGCTCGGCCTGGTCCTGGTAGGGCCACACGTGGATCACTTCGCTCTGCGGCTGGTCCGTGGTGCGCCAGAAGCCGGCCAGCTGCGAGAACTCGGCACGGTCGACGTACCCGAAGCCGAACCGCCGCTCGAACTCCGGCACGTTCTCCGAATCCACCTGGTAGGAACGGATTTCGTAAATCATTGGCATTTCCTTCTCGTGTTGGTCGAACGGGTTCTCGGTGTCGGGGCTGCTCAACCGCGAAGGCTCGGCAGCCCGTCCAGCGCGGCGACGCCGGCGCCGGCGCATTCTTCGTCCTGCTCGCCGGTGCCGCCACCCACGCCGCAGGCACCGACCAGGATGCCGTCGCTGAAGATCGGGACGGCGCCCTTGGCGTAGAAGATGTGCCCGCCCTCGGCCTGGGCGATGCCGGACATGATCGGCGAGGCGGCACGCTCGGCAAGCAGGCCGCTGGGCTTGGCGAAGCCGGCGGAGGCGACGGCCTTGCCCTGCGAGCCATAGCCGGCGCCCCAGTGCCCGCCGTCCATCCGCCCGAAGGCGAGGAGCCGGCCGCCGGCGTCACAGACCGAGACGCTGATCCTGATGTCCAATTCCGTGGCCTTGTCGATGGCGCTTGCAATGACGAGGTTTGCCTGTGCGAGGGTGAGTGTCATGACCTGTCTTTCGGGTGGTTTCGGAAAAAGGGGTTTCTGAAGTCGCGGACGGGCTAGGGAATGGCCCGGAACATGGACAGCGAGGCGTTGGAGGTGTGCGGCCTGATCTTCGAGGCCCATTCGCCCTGTGCGGATGCGGCCCTCCACTCCGGGGTCTGCGGCAGGTCCGGGGAATCGACGCGGTAGACCGTTGCGTAGCGCTGCACGCCCGCGTTCGGCCGTTCCAGGACGTAGCGCTGGACGCCCAGGACACCCGGGACCTTGGCGATGAATGGAACGTGCTCGTCGTTGTAGATGCGGTTGAACTCGTCGTCGAGCTCCTCCGGGATGTCCAGCTGGACGAGCCACATGTACTCGGTGTTTTCCTTCACGTGCCTTACCTTTCGACGGCCGCCGTGGCCGCGGGCGCGACGGCCCGGCACTTCGGTGCAGGCCGTTGCCCCGCGTCGGCGGCATTCTTTATGGGTCGCCCGTTGCTGGATGTCCAACGGGCGAGGTCAAGGGGTGATGCTCAACAGGAAGTGTTCAATTGTTTGCGCTCCGGCGCATCCCGCGGTCGGCGCGGGTGCGGGAAGGGTTCAGGACGAGCGGAGCGAGAACACGTTGGCCGGTGCCTCGGCGTAGGCGTGGTCGCGCGGCATGCGGTCTGCCATCGCGAGGGCGTAGGGTGCGCCCTCCAGCAGCTGCTCGAGCAGGCGCCCGTCCAGGTCGAGGCCGGCCCGGCCGGCCGCCGCAAGGCACGCCTCGCGCAGCGCCGGGTCGACGTCCCCCAGGGTTCCCGCGGTCGATGTCGGTTCCTCGACCGGCGGCGCAGCGGCGCCGGCGGCCAGTTCGGGATGCCTCAGGTGCCACCCCGTGGCCATCTGGTACGCGTGGCCGATGCGCAGGACCGTCGCCTCGCCGAATGGCCGGCCGAGGATCTGCATGCCCAGCGGGAGCCCGCCGGAACCGAATCCGTTGGGCAGCGCGAGGACCGGCTGGCCGGTGACGTTGGCGGCGGTGAAGTGGTTGGAATGCTTCCAGAAGGCCAGTGGGTCGTGCGCGGAGAAGGTCGGGGCCTCCCCCGAGCAGATGGTGATGAAGGCGTCGAAGCGCTGGTACAGAGGCTGCATCTCGGCGATGGCGCGCTGGTGTTCGCGCCCGGCCCGGATGAGGTCGTTGGCCGTGAACAGCACGGCCGGCAGCATGCGGCCCAGGATGTCGTCGCCGAAGTGGTCCGGGCGCGCGATCAGCTCCGGCTGGTGCACGTTGAGCACCTCGGTTTCGGCGATAATCGTCTTGATGTCGCCGTAGCTTTGCATCGGCCGGATCCGGCAGTCCTCCAGCGTGGCGCCGAGTTCCTCCAGCACGCCCATGGCAACTTCCATGGCCCGGCGCTCATCAGTGCTTGCCGCGACCTCTTCCTCCCAGTTGTGCCGCAGCACCCCGATCCGCAGGCCGCGCAGGTCCCCGGTTAGGGCGCCGACGTAGTCGGGGATCCCGCGGGCCACGCTGGCGGGGTCCGCCGGGTCGTGGCCCGCGATTTCCTGGAGCAGGATCGCGCAGTCCTTGGCGGTCCGCGCCATGGGGCCGCTGCGGTCGAAGGTGTGCGAGTGGGGAATCACCCCGGAGCGGCCGACCAGCCCGGGGGTCGGCATCAGGCCGGTGATGCCGCAGCGCGATGCGGGAACGCGGATCGAGCCGCCGGTGTCGGTGCCGATGCTTGCCGGCACCATGCCCGCGGCGATCGCCGCGGCCGAGCCGCTCGAGGAGCCTCCCGTGACGCGGGTCGGGTCCCAGGGGTTTCGCGGCGGCGGCCAGGGAAGGTCGAACGACGGTCCGCCATGGGCAAACTCGAAAAGCGCCAGCTTGCCCATCAGCAGTGCGCCGGCATCCTGCAGCTTCCGGGTCACCGCGGCGTCCCGGGCCGGCACGTTGTCCGCCAGCACCCGGGAATGCGCGGTGGTCGGGATGCCCGCGGTGTTGATGCAGTCCTTGAGCGCAAAGGGGATGCCGTGCAGCGGACCCCGGTAGCGGCCGGCCGCGATCTCGTCGGACGCCTTGCGTGCCCCGTCGAGCGCATGCTCGAAGGTCCGGGTGACATACGCCTGAACCTGCCCGTCGACGGCCTCGGCGCGGGCGACCAGCACCTCGACGTACTCGACCGGGGAGAGCCGACGCGAGCCGATGAGCTCCCCCGCTTGCGCCAGTGTCAGTTGGTGGAGCCCGGTGGTTTCAACGGAAGCGGTCATGCGTCAAGCTCCTTGGTGTTCGTTGTGAATCACGGTGCACACCCCCGCCGGCATCGAGGGGTCCCTCCCCGATGCCGGCGTGCACACACCTAAGGGATCTACCTAGGCGAGCGTCAGGCGCAGCGGGACACTGGCAATGCCGCGCAGCGTGTTGTTGTGCTGGCGTCCGATCGGTGCGGCAAGCTCGATGCTCTTCACACGCGGGATCAGCTTCTCCAGCAGGGATGCCGCCTGCAGGCGTGCCGCATGCTGGCCCACGCACTGGTGCATGCCCATGCCGAAGGACAGGTGCCCGGACGGGTCGCGCGAGAGATCGAACTTGTCCGGGTTTTCCCAGCGGCGCGGGTCGCGGTTTGCCGCGGCGAAGCACAGCAGGACGCGGCTCTCGGCGGGGATGGTGGTTCCCCCGAAGTTCACCTCCGTGGTGGTCTTGCGGAAGATCTGCTGCACCGGGGATTCCCAGCGCAACGACTCGTCGAAGGCCACGCGCGCCAACCCCGGGTTGGCGCGCAGCGCCTCCCACTGCTCGGGGTGGGTTGCCAAGGCGTAGAGCAGGCCCGAGATGCCGTAGACAGTTGTGTCAACGCCGGCCGAAAGCAGCGAGCGGGTCAGCAGCGGTGCGTGTTCGTGCAGGATCTCGCCGCGGTCGGCGGCGGCCCAGATGTCAGCGCCGAAGCCCTCGGGCTTCAGGTTCTCGCGCTGGCACTTGGCCGTGGCCCATTCCTGAAGCTCAGCTGCACGGCATTCGCCCTTCTTGACCAGGTCGTTGGTCGGGCCCAGCGAGTTGAACACGTGGTCGGCGTACGGGACCAGGTTCTCGCGGCCCGTCTCGTCGATGCCGGAAGCGTCGGGGAAGAAGTTCACCGGGAAGACCGAGCCGATTTGGCCGTGGCCGTCGATTTCGATCTGCTGGCCGGAGGTGGTGCCCTGCAGGATCTCGTCGATCAGCGTTCCTGCACGTTCCAGGCAGTTGTCCTTCATGGCGCGCAGCGCACGCGAGGAGAGGATTTCCTGGAGCACCTCGCGCGGGGCGTCGTGTTCCGGCGGGTCCATCTGCAGCAGGCCGCGGGCGCGCCACGGCTCGTTGAGGCCTACGCCGGAACCGGAGGAAAGACCCTGCCAGTTGGCCACGGCGCTTGAGAGCTCCGCGTACCCGCCCATGGCGTGGACGTTGTACTTGGACAGGAAGACGACCGGTCCGGCTTCGCGCATGCGTTCCTGGAACGGCACCGGGTTTTCCAGGATTTCCGGGGAGAACGGATCGTCGTCAAGGACGGGGATGGTCCCGTGGTTCACCGGGCATTGGGTGGGGGCAGTCATTGGGGGTATCTCCTAAAGATCCAGGACGAGTTTGTCGGTGATGGAACGCGAGACACAGACAAACATCCGGTCGTTCTTCGCGCGTTCGCCGTCGTTGAGCAGCGAGTCGCGGTGCTCGGGGGTTCCGCGCAGGACTGAGACCTCGCAGGTGCCGCAGACTCCCTCCATGCAGGAGGCAAGCACCGGAACCCCCGCATTGCCCAGGGCCGACAGGACGGTTTCATTGCTGCCGACCGTGACGCACTTCTTGGAGCGGACCAGTTCAAGCTCGAACGGCTCGGTGCGCACCGGTGGCGGCTGGGTGGCCGGCACGAAGCGCTCGAAGCGCACCGCCCACTTGGGCCACTCGGAGGCCGCCCCGGCCACGGCGTTGAGCAGCGGCTCCGGGCCGCAGCAGTACACGCGGCCGTTCTCGATCGGTTCGTTGAGGAAGGAAAGGTTCAGGTGGCCGAGTTCGTCCTGTGGCCAGACGGTGACGCGGTCGCCGTACTGGGCCAGCTCGTCCAGGAAGGCCATCGAGGCGCGCGTCCGGCCGCCGTAGTGCAGGTGCCAGTCGATGCCCAGCTTCTCGGCCGCGGCGATCATGGTCATGATCGGGGTGATCCCGATGCCGCCGGCGATGAATTCGTAGCGGGTGCCCTGGGTGAGCAGGAAGTTGTTGCGCGGGGTGCCCACGGTGATCATGTCACCGACGGCGAGCACGTCGTGGATGTAGTGCGATCCGCCGCGTGAGTTCGGTTCGCGCAGCACGGCGACCTCGTAGGCTTGTGCGTCCCAGCGGTCCCCGCACAGCGAGTAGTGGCGCGAGAGCGCCCCTTGGTCCTCGGTGGGGAGAACGAGTTCGATGTGGGAGCCGGGCGTCCAGTCGGGGACGCGGGCGTTGTTTGGTTCTTCGAGCCTCAGCCGCACGACACCGTCGGCGAGGACGTCTTTCCGCGCCACCCTCAAGGACTGGATTCCCGGGCGGCCGACAGCGGGTTTGGTGGTCGGCGAGGCATCGACCGGGAGCGAAGCGGCTGTAGTAGGCATGGTTCGATCATGCGTGCTGGCGGGTGCTGTAAGCAATCTCACATGACTTATCGAGGTGATAGCCTCGCTGCAGTCGACGTTTGCTTGACAGCGAACCGCGGCTGTTTTTGACGCAAAAACGTCCCCGTGTACCGCGTATGCGGTACACGGGGACGTTGGTCCTGCCGGGGCGTTGGCGCGGGCTTGTTACGGGCCCGCGGGGCCCGGGCTCCATCCGGGCCGTTTGCAACCAGGCCGGCAACGCACCCGGGTTCAGGCAGGTGTGCGATTCACCCTCTGGCTCATGCCTAGGCGCGCGCGAATTCGGGGACGAGCTGCTCGTAGGTGATGTCGCCCTTCTTGACGCTGCCAAAGCGCAGCGCGAGTTCGGACATCTTTTCCACGGTTTCCCGGGGCGCCTTGAACATCGGCTTCAGCTTCGGCTGCACCTCGGAGACGTAGTGCTCCACGTACTCCGTGGCGATCTCCAGCCCCTTGCCGCCAAGTCCGTTGTCGTTGAGCAGCTTGGCCGCTGCTTCCTTGTTTGCCCCGATCCACTTGCTGGCCTCGTCCTGCGCCGCCAACCAGTTCTGGACCACCTCGGGCTGCTTCTGTGCCATCTCTTCGCGCACAGCGATGGCCACAACCGCCTGGTTGCGCATCAAATCGGGCGCACCCGCTTCGGCGAAGTCGAGCAACACCGTTCCGCCGGTTTCCTTGGCAATGAAGCGAGTTGCCGTCCACTGGACGGTGACGTAGGCGTCGATGCGCTTGGCCTTGATGTTCGGGATCCCCTGGGCGGTGGGACCAACGGCCAGCACAGTGACGTCGCCGGGCTTCATGCCCGCCAGCTCAAGGGCCAACCGCAATTGCAGGTCGCCGCCGGCGCCAACGGCAGAGACGCCGATCTTCTTGCCCTTCAGGGAGCGCATCTTCTCCTCGAAGCTTGCATCCGCGGCCGGCCACTGGCTGTTCGGGCCGCCAACAATCCCATAGGTGGTTTCGAGGGTCCGGAAGCCCACCAGCACCGGGCGCTTGCCCTTGGAGCTGTTCGCGTGGGTCGCCATCAACAGGCCGGTATCGGAGGCGTAACCGTCGGCGGCGCCGGCAACCATCAGCTGGAATGCCTGGACACCGCTTTGCGGGGTCACGTGCTTGGGAACCTCGAGCTGGTGCGAGGTGTAGAACTTGTTTTGCAGGTTGATGGTGTCAAGGAAGTACGCATCGCCCGGGAACGCCGCAACGCCGAACTTCTGCATGGCACCGGTCGCCGCAGGCGCCGCGTTGCTCCCGCAGCCTGCCAGCAGCGAGGCAGAGCCAAGCGCTGCGGTGCCCAGGCCGACGTACTTCAGCAGTGATCGGCGCGAGACTCCGTTGTCCAATGCCCGCAGACCGCCAAAAGGCGATCCGCCATTCTTTGACTCAAACATTCATTCTCCTGTGTGGTTGATTCGTGCTTGGTGATAGTGGTTGCTTTGAATGCAAAATCTTGTTGACTCTGGTCCCGGCACGATCCATGGCCGATACTCACGCTGCCTCGCCATCGGCGAGACATTGATGTGCGGCGGGCACCTTGTCACGAAATCCACCCGACTGCTCGGCTTCCCTCGGCGTTGACAGTCCGTCGCAAGATTTCCGGTGTTGCAGGCTCCAGTGGATCCCCGTGGCCAAGTGGTTCTTGGCCAATCCACGGCCTGGATTCACGGTCTGGGCATTTTCCCCGGCGCATTTGGCACCCGGGATCCGCCTCTCGAACAGGAACCGTCGACTCGAACAATTGCGGTTTCGAATGTGGGCTCAAGCGTCTTCGAGATCACCTGCGGGACCAATCCCGCGGATTCGATACCAGTGTCGGAGCCACGCGTCCGGGCTGTTTCAACTGACATGTGGGAGCACCTCACTGTGGGCATCGGATCCGGACGGCGAACTCGAACACCCGGTGTGACCCAAGTCTCTTCAAGGAATGGACCCATTGGAAGCGCAACAACAAGTGCAGGGTGATAGCAGACAGCTATCGACTGTTGAACAGGGAGTGGACACAAAAAATCCCCCGTACCGCGGTGGCGGTACGGGGGATTTTGAACCAGTTAGGCCTTGGCTGCTGCCGCTGCCGCGCGGGCCTCACGGCGGGCGCGCTGGCGCTTGAGCTCGTTGCGGGCCAGGGAGTTCTTGTGGACCTCGTCCGGGCCGTCGGCGAACCGGATGGTGCGCGCATAGGCGAAGGATGAGGCCAGGAAGAAGTCCTGCGAGAGCCCCGCGGCGCCGTGCACCTGGATGGCCTTGTCAAGGATCCACTCCACGGTCGACGGGGTGGCGATCTTGATGGCCTGGATCTCGGTGTGGGCTTCCTTGTTGCCCACGGTGTCCATCAGCCAGGCGGTCTTGAGGACCATCAGGCGCAGCTGCTCGAGCTTGACTCGGGACTCGGCGATCCAGTCGCGGATCACGCCCTGGTCGCTCAGCTTCTTGCCGAATGCCACGCGGTCATCCGCACGTTCGCACATCATGGAGATGGCGCGCTCGGCCATGCCGATGGCACGCATGCAGTGGTGGATGCGTCCGGGGCCCAGACGGGCCTGCGCGATGGCGAAGCCGTCGCCCTCCCCGCCGATGATGTTGGTGACCGGAACGCGGACGTTCTCGAACACCAGCTCGGCGTGGCCGCCGTTGTAGTGGTCCTCGTAGCCGAAGATCTTCATGGCACGCTTGACGGTCAGGCCGGGGGTGTCGCGCGGAACCAGGATCTGGCTTTGCTGGCGGTGGCGCTCGGCGGTGGGGTCGGTCTTGCCCATCACGATGAAGATCTTCGCGTTGGGGTTCATGGCGCCCGTGATGAACCACTTGGAGCCGTTGATCACGTATTCGTCACCGTCACGCACGATCGAGGTCTCGATGTTGGTTGCATCGGAGGATGCGACCTTGGGCTCGGTCATCGCGAAGGCCGAGCGGATCTCGCCGTTGAGCAGCGGCTTGAGCCACTTTTCCTTCTGCTCTTCGGTGCCGAACTGCGCCAGCAGCTCCATGTTTCCGGTGTCCGGGGCCGCGCAGTTCAGTGCGGCCGGGGCCAGCGTGCGGGCGCGTCCGGTGATCTCGGACAGCGCCGCGTACTGCACGTTGGTCAGCCCTGCACCTTCTTCGCCGGGAAGGAAGAGGTTCCACAGCCCGCGGCTGCGGGCCTCGGCACGAAGCTCGTTCAGGATCTTCGACTCGGACCACGCGTACGGGTCCGGCATGCCCTTGAGCTCCTCCGCAAACGCCTCCTCGTTCGGGTACACGTACCCGTACATGAAGTCGACAAGTTCCTTCTTGAGCAGTTCAGTCCGCTCGTCGGTCGAGAAATCCATTTACTTGTACTCCTTCATTGATTCGAGTCCGAGTTCCAGCAGCAAGGGAACCGTGCTGCCGCTATCCTCGAAGCCTTCGCCAACAGTCTGGCGGTTGATGTGTCTGAAGCGGACTCCCTCGGAGATCCCGGCGAGCTTGAAGCAGGCCAGTCCCAGGTGGAATCCGAAGCCGTCCAGCGAGCGTCCGCTCTCGGCTTCGTATTGCGCCATGATCTCCTCCGCGGAGGGGTATCCCGGCGCCAGGGTGACGTCGTAGGTGGCCGGATCCGTGGTTTCACGGCCGGCGACGATCTTGGCGCGGCGCTGGTAGGTCAGCATCAGCGCCAGGTCGAGCAGCGGGTCCCCGAGCGTGGCCATCTCCCAGTCGATGACAGCCGCGGGCAGGTCGTCGGCACCCATCAGCACGTTGTCCAGGCGGAAGTCGCCATGGACGATGCCCGATGCGGACTTCTCCGGAACTGCGGCAACGAGCTTTTCGTACAGCTCGTCGGCGCCGGGGAGTTCGCGGGTGAACGAGGCATCGAGCTGGGTCTTCCAGCGCTTCACCTGACGTCCCAGGAAGCCCTCGGGCCGGCCGAAGTCGCCCAGTCCGGCCTGGGCCGGATCCACGCTGTGCAGCTTCGCCAACGTGCTCACCAGCTCGGTGCCGATGGCCCGCGTGCGGTCCTCGCCGAGCGCCTTGAGTTCATCGGCGTACCTGTAGGGTACGCCCTCGATCCGCTCCATGATGTAGAAGTCGGCGCCCAGCACGTCCTTGTCGCCGCAGTAGGCGACCATCTTGGCGACGGGGACGTTGGTGGTGCTCAGCGCATCCGCCATCTTGTACTCGCGGCGCATGTCGTGGGCCGTGGCCATGATGGTGCCCAGCGGCGGGCGACGCAGGATCCACTGCTGGACCCCGTCGGTGAGCTCGTAGGTCAGGTTCGACTTCCCGCCGGTGATCAGGCTGGCCGAGAGTTCCCCGGCAACCACGCCGGGGAGTTCCTTGGCCAGCCAGTCGGTGACCCGGTCGAGGTCGAGTCCGGTCGGCGAAACTGTATGCGTTGAAATGTCTTGGTCCTCTGCAATGTTCGTCATGTCGCTCATGCCCTCGCGAAGTCAGGAACGAGCTGTTCGTAGGTGATGGCACCCTTCTTGACGCTTCCGAAGCGCAGGGCCAGTTCGGCCATGTGCTCGACGGTTTCCCGCGGCGCCTTGAACATCGGCTGGAGCTTCGGTTCGACCTCGGTCACGTAGTGCTCGATGTATGCCGTGGCGATGTCGGGCGCCTTGCCGCCGAGTCCGCTGGAGTTGAGCAATTCGGCCGCTGCGGCCTTGTTGTTCTTGATCCACTGGCGGGCGTCGTCCTGGGCGGCCAGCCAGTTCTGGACGACCTCCGGGTGCTGCTGCGCCATTTCCTCGCGGACTGCAATCGCGAGCACCGCCTGGTTGCGCATCTTGTCCGGCACGCTCGCCTCGGCGAAGTCGATCACGATCGTTCCGCCGGTCTCCTGGGCGATGAAACGCGTCGACGTCCACTGGACGGTGACGTAGGCGTCGATGCGCCCGGCCTTCAGGTTCGGGATCGCCTGGGCGCTGGGGCCCACGGCAAGCGCCGTGACGTCGTCGTACTTCATTCCGGCCGTCTCAAGGGCAAGCTTCAGCTGCAGGTCGCCGCCCGAGCCGACGCTCGTGACGCCGATCTTCTTGCCCTTCAGCGAGCGGATCTTCTCTTCGAAGCTCGCGTCGGCGCTTGGCCAGGTGACATCCTTGCTGCCGACGATCCCGTAGGTGGTTTCGACGGCACGGAAGCCGACGAGCACCGGACGCTTGCCCTTGGAGCTGTTCGCGTGGGTTGCCATCAGGAGCCCCGTGTCGGCGGCGTACCCGTCAACGGCACCGGCGACCATCAGCTGGAACGACTGGACGCCGCTTTGCGGGCTGACGTGCTTGGGGACCTCGAGCTTGTGGTTCGCGTAGTCCTTGTTGGCAAGGTTGACCGCATCAAAGAAGTAGGCGTCGCCGGGGAACGACGCGACGGAGAACTTCTGGGCCTGGCCGGCCGAGGCGGTGCCTGCGCCGGAACCGCCGCAGCCCGCCAGCAACGGGACCGAGCCAAGTGCCGCAGTGCCAAGGCCGAGGTACTTCAGCATTGAACGTCGCGAGACCCCGTTGTCCAACGTCCGCAGAACGCCCAAGGGCGATCCGCCATTCTGTGACTCAAACATTCATACTCCTGTTTGGTTGATTCGTGCCTGACGGCCTGAGCTGTGCTCGTTTCCGGCCTGGGTACAACGTGGCTAGCTGTCGCTCCCCGCGTGCTCCATGACCACTCGGCCCACCGTCTTGCCATCGGCAAGCCGCTGAAGTCCCGCCGGGACGCCGTCCAAGGTGAACCGTTCGCTGACGAAGGGGCTAATCGCCCCGGAGTCCGCCAGCCTGACCAGTTCCTTGTGGCAGTCGTCGACGGCCGCCGGGTTCTTGGTGTTGTACAGGCCCCAGTGGATGCCGAGGATCGAGTAGTTCTTCACCAGTGCGTGGTTCAACGAAACCTTCTGGATCTCCCCGCCGGCGAAGCCGACGACGATGATCCGGCCCTCGAATGCGATGCACTTGGTCGAGCGCTGGTAGGTCTCTCCGCCGACCGGGTCGTAGATGACGTCCGCGCCCTTGCCGCCGGTGAACACCTTGACCTGCTCGACGAAGTCGTCCTTGCGGCGGTCGATGACCAGGTCCGCGCCGAGCTTCCGGGCGTATTCTGCCTTGGCTTCCCCGCCGACCACGCCGATGACCTTGGCGCCTGCAGCCTTGCCGAGCTGGATGGCTGCGCTGCCCACCCCGCCCGCGGCGGCGTGGACCAGCAGCGTCTCGCCGGGCTGGATCCGGGCCAGCCGGTGCAGGCCGAACCAGCCGGTCTGGTATCCGATGAACAGGCTGGCGGCCTGCGCGTCGTCAAGCGACTCGGGCGCCTGGTGCACCTTGTCCTGGTCCATCAGCGCGTACTCGGCGAAGCCGCCGTGCGGAAGCGTGGTCAGGCCCAGCACCCTGTCGCCCACCGCGGCACGGGTGACGCCCGGGCCTGTGGAAACGACCTCGGCGCAAACCTCGCGACCGGGGGTGAACGGCAGTTCGGGCTTGACCTGGTAGACGCCGCGGCACATCAACACGTCCGGGAAGTTGGCGGCCGAGGCAAGCACGCGCACCACGACCTGGCCTTCGCCCGGTACCGGAACCGCGCGTTCAACAAGCTGCAGGGCATCGACGGGTTCACCGAGTTCGGTGACCGACCATGCCTTCAGGGTGCTGGGGATCGACATGGTTACTCCGACTCGAACTGGATCAGCGCCTGGCCGGGGGCCACGACGTCGCCCTCTGCCACGTCAACCGAAAGCACGGTGCCGGCGTCCTCGGCCGTGACCGGGATTTCCATCTTCATGGCCTCGAGGATCATGAAGACGTCGTCTTCCTCGACCTTGTCGCCCGGGGCCACGAGGATCTTCCACACGTTGGCGCCCATGTCAGCCGCAATTGTCTCTGCCATTTTCATGCACTCCTTTTGGCCAGCTTGGCCTGTTCTTTAAGTCGTATCTGGATGCGCTCCACCAGTCCGGTGTCGTAGCGTCCATCGGTGAATTCCTCGTCGGCGAGGATCTCCTCGAGGAACGGCTGGTTGGTGACCAGGCCCTCGATCTCGAAGTCCTCGCTGGCCTTGATGGCGCGGGCCAGGGCCTCCTCGCGGGTTTCCCCGTACGCGCAGACCTTGGCAACCAGCGAATCGAAGTGCGGGGTGACCTCGGTACCGGCCACGTAGCCGGAATCAACCCGGATACCCGGACCGGTCGGCTCCACCCATGCATCGATGGGGCCGGGGCGCGGGAAGAACTTCTTGGGGTCTTCCGCACAGATGCGCAGTTCGAACGCGTGTCCTCGCTGCACCGGGTTGAAATCTGCGGTGGTGGTGCCCGATGCCGCGATGCTCAGCTGCTGCTCGATCAGGTCCACACCGTGGGTGAGTTCGGTGATCGGGTGCTCAACCTGGATGCGGGTGTTCATTTCCAGGAACACGAAGTCCCCGGTGACGGTGTCGAGCAGGAACTCAACGGTGCCCGCGTTGCGGTAGCCAACGGCGGCCGCGGAGTCGATGGCGCACTGGATCAAGCGGGCGCGGATCTCCGGGTCCAGGTTCGGCGCCGGGGATTCCTCGATCAGCTTCTGGTGGCGGCGCTGGGTCGAGCAGTCGCGCTCGCCAAAGCCGACAATCGTGCCGTCGTCCAGGCCCAGGACCTGGATCTCGATGTGGCGTGCGGACTGCACGAAACGCTCGATGAAGACGCGGTCGGAGCCAAAGCTGCGCTCGGACATCGACTTGGTGCTCTCAAACGCCTTGCGCAGTTCCTCGGCGTCGTAGGCAACGGCCATGCCGATGCCGCCACCGCCGGAGGAGGCCTTGACCATGACCGGGTAGCCGACCTTCTCGGCCTCTGCAACAGCCTCGTCGCCGGTCTTCAGCGCCGCACCCGCGTCGCCGGAAATCGGCACGCCTGCGACTGCAACAGCACGGCGGGACTCGACCTTGTCACCCATGACCTCGATAACCTCGGCCGACGGGCCGACCCAGGTCAACCCGGCGTTGGCAACGTCGCGGGCAAAGCCGGCGTTCTCGGCCAGGAACCCGTAGCCCGGGTGGATTGCGGTGGCGCCGTGTTCCTTGGCGATCGCAATGATCTGGTCCTTGTCCAGGTAGGACTTGACCGGGACCTCGCCCTCGAGCTGGACGGCGTGGTCGGCCTCGGCGACGTACGGGAGGCCCGCATCGACCGGGTGGTAGATGGCGACGGTGCGTACACCGACGCGCTTGGCGGTCCTGATGATGCGTCGTGCGATTTCGCCGCGGTTGGCGATCAGCAGACTATCCGGGAATGAACTCATGATGCGCTCCTTAGAAGCTCGTGGGCCAGGTGCGCAACAGGTGTTCGCCAACACCGTTGGTCCGGGCACGGTAGTGGTCCTTCAGGGCGCCGAGGATGAACTCGCGCGTTTCGGACGGATCGATGACCTGCTCGAAGCCGAAGACCTGGGCGACGTCGTAGGCGGTGGTGCCCTTGTTCATCTCCGCGAGGCGCAGCTCGTACATCTCCGGGTCGGTTTCCTTGTCGATGCCGTGCACCACGGAAACCGCTGAGGTCGGATCCATGAAGCTGACCTCGGAG
The DNA here is from genome assembly GCF_042901625.1 of Paeniglutamicibacter sp. NPDC012692. Taxonomy (NCBI): domain Bacteria; kingdom Bacillati; phylum Actinomycetota; class Actinomycetes; order Micrococcales; family Micrococcaceae; genus Paeniglutamicibacter; species Paeniglutamicibacter sp. NPDC012692. The sequence goes on along the minus strand of NZ_JBIBDE010000003.1, from coordinate 24,195 downwards.
GACCACCAGCCGGCGGTGGCGTCGGCGGTGCCGCCGCCACCCATGTTGATCAGGGCCTGGCCGTAGTTCTTGCGCATGGTGACGGCGATCTTCGGCACGGTGACCAGCGACAGCGCGTTCATCCAGTTGATGATCTTGCCGGCGACCTTGCTGCGCTCGGCCTCGAGGCCGATCAGGAAGCCAGGCTGGTCAACGAGGTGGATGATCGGGATGTTGTAGGAGTCGCACATCACCAGGAAGCTGGTGGCCTTGTCGCAGGCCTGGCCGTCCAGGGCGCCGCCCTTGAACATCGGGTTGTTGGCGATGATGCCGACCGACTGGCCGCCGATGCGGGCCAGCGAGGTGACCAGGGACTTGCCGTAGCGGGCCTTGATCGGGAACACCGAGCCGGTGTCCGCGATGATCTCGATGACCTTGCGCACGTCGTAGGTCTTGGTGCGTTCCTGGGGAACAATTTCCTTGATTTCCTCGGCGCGTTCGCCGGACCCGTGGGGGATCGGCGCGAGCGGCGGGGTCTCGCCGTTGTGCGAGGGCAGGTAGGAGAGGAAGCGGCGGATCAGTTCGATCGCTTCCTCGTCGGTGTCGGCGACGGCGTCGGCGAAGCCGGTGACCTCCGCGTGCATCTTCCAGCCGCCGAGTTCCTGCGCGTCGACCTGCTGGCCGGTGGCGCGGGCCACCAGGTTGGGGCTGGACACCGCGAGCACCGCGCCCTTGCGGAAGACCGCGAAGTCGGAGGCCATGGTGTGCCAGGCGGCCGAGCCGAAGCAGTAGCCGAAGGCCGCGGATACCCACGGGCTTTCGCGCTGGCGCAGGAAGCGGGTCTTGCCGCTGGCGGAGCCCATGCCGGTACCGCCCATGGCGTCGGGCATGCGCACGCCGGTCGACTCGGACAGGTAGACCAGCGGCTGGCCGGTGCGGACGACCAGTTCCTTGAAGTGGGCCATCTTCTTGTTGCTGATCGGGGACGAGGACGATCCCTTGACGGTGAAGTCGTAGGCGACAACGCTTGCGCGGCGGCCGTCGACCTCGCCGGTGCCGGTGATCTTGCCGTCGGCCGGGGTCTTGTCCCGGTCCGCAGGCACTGCGGAGGTCACGAACAGGCCGGATTCGCGGAAGGTTCCCGGATCCAGCAGCAGGGCGATGCGCTCGCGTGCGTTCAGCTGGCCCTTGTCGCGGCGGGCCTCAAGCTTCCGGGCCCCGCCCATGGCCAGCGCGGCCGCGCGCTTCTTCTCGTGCGCCTGCTCGCGGGTGAGCGGGGCTTCCTCGGCGATGGTCGCGTCGATCTTGACTGCTTCGGTTGTCATCTCTACTGCCTTCCGTCTGCGCCAAGCGACGCCTGGTGGATCTGCTTGCTCTGTTCGAGCACTGCCCGTGAGGCCAGTGCCGCGTCTTCGAAGGCGCCGAAGACGGGGATGCCGATGGACCGCGCACGCTGCGCGTATTCCTTGACCATGTCGCCCGTGCCGGCGCTGCCGTCGGACTTCAGCACCAGGAGCTGGTGGGTGTTTGACTTGGATTCGTCGCGGGCCGCGGCGATCGAGTCGATGATGGTTCCGGTCACGTCGCCGTGGGTGGCCCCGAGGTTGCGCTGGATGATGCCCACGTTCAGGTGGGTGATCAGCACCGCGGGTTCGCTGCCGGCCAGCACGACCTTGAGGATGTCCCCTGCCACGCCGCCGCTCTTGACGGCCAGCGTTCCGGCCGGCACGTCGATCGGGTTGTGGAACCCGTTGCCCGGCGGAACCTCGAGGGATTCCAGCTCGGCAATGACGGATTCCGGGAGCGGCGTGGTGGAGATGCCCTGGCGGTCGAGTGCGTCGGCGCCGAGCACGCTGGCTCCGCCGCCGTTGCCGAACAGGACGGCCTCGTTGCCGTTTGGCTTGACGCCGAGGTCGACGGTCGAGAGCGCGTGAAGCGCCGTTGCGAAGTCGGCGAGGGAATCGACGAGGGTGATTCCGGCCTGGCGGGCGATGGCCGGCCACAGCCGGTGGTTGCCTGCCAGGGCGCCGGTGTGGCTGGTGGCTGCGCGCGAACCGCCGCTGGTGCGTCCGCCTGCCAGCAGGACCACCGGCTTGCGGGTAACGGCGTCGTCGAGCACGTCCAGGACCTCGCGGGCGATGCTGAGGGACTCCAGGTACAGGCCGATGACGCGGACCTCGTCGTTGCCCAGGTGGGAGGAGACGAGTTCGGCGGCGCTGACGTCGGCGCTGTTGCCGATGCTGACGACCGAGTGGAAGTCGATGCCGCTGGAGGCGCCGACGCGCAGGATGTCGACCGACAGCCCGCCGCTCTGCGAGACCACCGCGGTGGTGCCCGGGGTCAGCGGTGCCTCGGGGACGAAGGAGAGCTTCCCGGCCGAGGCGTGGGTGCCCAGGCAGTTCGGGCCGATCAGGCGGATGCCCGCGTCGCGGACCGTCGACACGAGGTTTGCCTCGAGTTCGATGCCCTCCTCGACTTCGCTGAAGCCGCTGGAGACGACCTGTGCGAAGCGCACGCGTCCGGCACCGGCGCCCAGGGCCTCGGCGACGCGTGCCGCCGGCAGTGCCACGAAGGCGTAGTCGATCGGTTCGGCCACTTCGGCCAGCGAGGCAACGGCCGGTAGGCCCTCGATGACGTCGGTGGTCGGGTTGACCGGAATGATGGTGCCGTCGAAGCCGCCGGCAAGGATGTTGCGGATGAAGCGGTTGGCCAGGTTCGGGCGCTTGCCGCTGGCGCCGAGCACCGCGATGCGGCGCGGGGCGAACAGCGGGGTGAAGTCGGTGGCCTTGGCCTGGTTCGCGGTGGCCTGCTTGGCCTCGACCTCTCCGACGACGAAGCGGGCATCGACCGCCACGGCGCGGGTGTCGGAAACGATGACCGGGTTCAGGTCGATTTCCGTGACGTCTTCCGGCAGCGAGGCCAGCAGCCCGGTGGGGCCGGCGAGGCGGGAGATCAGGGCGACCAGCGCGTCGATGTCTGCCTTGACGCCGCCGCGGGCGCCGTTGAGCACCTTCATGCCGCGCAATTCGGCGAGCATGTCGCGGATCTGGTTTTCGGACAGCGGCGCCAGGCCGAAGGCCACGTCTTCGAAGACCTCGACCAGCACGCCGCCCAGGCCGACCATGACGGTCCAGCCCAGCCCGGGGGCGCGCACGGCGCCGACAATGATTTCGTGGCCGGCCGGGACCATTTCCTCGACCAGCAGGCCATCGAGCTCGTGGCCGAAGGAGGCCAGGGATTCGCGCATCTGCAGCGCGACTTCATCGAGCTCGGAGCGGGTGACGCCGACGCGGACTCCGCCGGCGTCGGACTTGTGCACGAGCGTCGTCGAGATCGCCTTGACGACCAATGGCTCGCGCAGGTGGGCCGGAAGTTCCTGGCCCACTTCGATTTCCACGCCCTGGGGGGTATCGATCCCGAATGCCGAGAGCAGGGACTTTCCCTCTGCTTCGGTGAACATGGCCGATTCGCGGTTCTTGGCCTGGGCAATGAACTCGACGATTGTTTCAGAGCCACTCGTCTGGGCTGTATCGACTAACAACTGGGGCACCTCACTGGACGTCGGATCCGGACGGCAAACTATCGCATCCGGTGTGACTTCAGTCTCTCCAGTGATACCTGCGCTGGGAAGCTCGCCAGCGCTGGCAGGGTGATACCACCGCGCTATCGGGACTCCGCGGCCGACGCGCTTTCCGGGGCCGGGCAATCGGCGCCGCGCCCCGGAATCCAGCCCGAAAACGGGCGTTCGAGGGATCCGTGCCACGGAAACCGGAAGCCGAGCGCTGTCCGGGGGCCTTGCAGCGCCGTGGCGCCGCAAGGCCCGTCCATGCGCCAATGTGAAGCGCCCTGCCCGGGTCGCCCCGGGCCCCGCCGCGGCCCCTGCTGGCGCATCGGATCGCGGCGGGAGGGCCTTGCGGCTAGAAGGTCTTGGCCGCTTCCCGCAGGAGGCGCAGGAAGGCCTGCACGGCCGAGGACCGGGCCTCGTCCTTCCGGACGATGGCGGAGGTGCTGGCATGCGCCCATTCGAAGGGAAGCGGCACGAGGGAGACCCCGTTTCCGCTGACGGTCGAATCCAGCAGCGTGTTCGACATGCAGATGCCGACGCCGGCACGCACCATGGCCTGCGACGCCTCCGCATTCGGGGTGGAGTAGACGATCCGCCCCTCGACTCCCTCGAGCAGCCGATCCCAGGCCGCGCGCAGGATGCTCGAGTCCGCGGGGAAGATCAGCGCCTCCCCCTCCAGGTCGGAGGGCTCGAAGTTGTCCTTTTCGGCAAGCCTGTGGCCCTCCGGAACCGCCAGCACCAGCCGGCCCGGGATCAGGTCGATGTGGTGCAGCAGGGTGTCCTCCGCCGGGGCCAGTTCGATGCCGGGCAGGCGGGTGACCAGGCCGACGTCGAACTGTCCGCTGAGGACGCCGCCGACCACCACCTTCGACGGCCCCTCATCGACCTCGAACCGCACGTTGGGGAACTCGGTCAGCAGACGCTTGACGGTCCGGGGAAGGATCGTCTGCGACGCCGCCGGCACGGTTCCGAGCCGCACGGTGCCCAGCTTCAGGCCTCCGATGGCGCTGGCTTCGGCGCGCAGCATTTTCTCTGCGTGGACCGCGGCAACCACGTGCGGCAGGATCCGGTCCGCCGCATAGGTCGGGCGGACCCCCTTGGCGCCGCGGGTCACCAGGATGACGCCCAAATCCTCTTCGAGTCGCTGCACTTGGTTGGTGATCGTCGGCTGGGAAATATCGAGTTCCTTGGCGGCTTGCCGGAACGATCCGGTTCGCAATGCCGCCTCCAGGTAGCGCAACTGCGCAAATCTCATGGCAACCTCTTTCTAACTGGCGCGGCCACAGGCCGCAGGTGGCCCACGTTACCCTGATCACACAGCCGGGCGAGACTTCGTGAAGCTATCGAACCAAATGCTTCCACCCGGTTTCAGCCCAACAGCTCGTCGATCCCCGTCGAGTCCCGGGACAGGGAACCGCCCTCGACCGGGATCGTTGTGCCAGTGATGTAGCCGGCGGCCGGCGAGAGCAGGAACGCGATTGTTGCGGCGATTTCGTACGGCTGGCCCAACCGGCGGAGCATGGGCCGGCCGGCCAGGAACTCTGCATCGTCGCCGCTTCGCTCCTTGGCGACGTATCGCGGCGAAAGGAAGAGCCCGGGCGCCACGGCGTTGACGCGGACGCCGCGCGGCCCGTGTTCGGCCGCCAGCTGCTTGACCCACACCTGCAGCGCGGCCTTGGCCGGGCCGTAGCCGGGGGCCTTCAGCCCGCCGTGCGACCCCACCACGCTGGAGACGTGCACGATCGACCCGTCGCCCACCAGCGGGGCCAGCGCCCGTGCGGCGAGGAAAGCATGGCCGAGGTTCGTCTTGAAGTCCTGCTCCCAGGCGTCCAGCGAGTACCCGGACATCTGGTTGCGGTGCATCTGCCCGATCACGTCGACGTACCCGTTGATCGTCCCGAGCTCCGAGGCGGCGGTGGCCGCGATCAGGTGCATGTCCTCCTCGGTCGTGGCATCGGCCACCAGGAACGGCATTTGCAGCGATTCCGCGACCGCCGCGACGGCATCGGCGTTGATGTCGACGCACAGCATGCGCCCGCCCATCGCGGCGATCGTGCGGCTGATGTGCTCCCCGATCCCGCTGCCGGCTCCCAGGATGACGTAGGCCTTGCCGTCCAGCCTGAACAAGCCCGGGTAGTCGAGGTCGCTGGCCTGGACAGGAACGGTCGGATTCTCGATCTGCATGGGGTGCCCCTTTCGTTAATCGACACCGGCCGGGGCAGCGTTGATGCCTGCCCCGGCCGGTGTCGCACTACGTACGGTCATGGTGGATCCGCTATTGAGTTAGCGCGTCCACTTGGTAACTGCTTTTTGAACGCCGGAGATGGAAAGATCCAGAACCATGGACAACAGGCCCATGGCCAGCAGGATCGCGAAGGTCTCCGAAACCTGGAAGTTGTTGGTCACGACGACCAACCGCTGGCCCAGGCCGGTGTAGGCGCCGACCATCTCGGAAACCACGGCGCCAAGCACCGAGTAGACGGCGCCCAGGCGCAGGCCGCCGATGATCGACGGCAACGCCGAGGGCAGCTCGATCTTGAAGAAGCGCTGCCTGCGCGTCATGCCCAGCGACTTGGTCAGCTGCTTGATGTCGTGGTCGATGCTCTGCAGGGCGCCCATGGTGCTGGTCATCAGGACGAAGAACACGACGCTGAAGGCAACCAGCGCCTTCGGGCCGAAGCCCAGTCCGAACCAGAGGATGAAGATCGGCGCCAGCGCCGGACGCGGCAGGCTGTTCATCAAGGTCAGGAAGGGCCTGGCTGCCACGTGGAGGACCTCGACGCGGGCGAAGACGACACCCGCCAGGATGCCGAGGATGGCACCGGAGACCAGCCCGGCCATGGCACCACTGAACGTCGCGGACACGTCGACCCAGAAGGTCCCGTCGCCCAGCTGCTTGATGAAGGACGTCCCGACATCGCCGGGGGTGGAAACCAGCGTCGGATCCATGATCCCCTGGCCGGTCACGAAGGCCCAGGCGAAGACGAAGGCGGCGAGCACGCCGACCCTCAGGGCCCAGACGCTCAGTTGTCGATTGATGCGCGATCGGCGACGTTCCGCGAGGATCGTGTCGTCGCTGTAGGCCGGGGCGCCGGCGGTGGCGACCACCTTCTCGGCCGTGGAGATCGTTTCCATGTCAAACCTTTCCCTAACGGTATTCGGTGGTGCTGGATTAATTAGGCGTCGCGCGGGGCTCGGACGAGCTTCGAGTCCAGGGGCGACGAGGTGTGCGGGCCACCGGTGACCTGCAGGACGGTTCCGGTGATGAAGCTGGACGCGCCGGAGCACAGGTACAGGCATGCGTCGGCGACTTCCTCCGGCAGGCCCACGCGGCCGAGTGCCAGGAACTCGCCGAAGGACTTCTCGACCTCTTCCGAGGCGAAGCGCGAGGACGGGGTCAGGGTCGCGCCCGGCTCTACGCAGTTGGCGCGCACGCCGCGGTCGGCCCATTCCCAGGACATGGTCTTGGTCAGCGAGGCAAGCCCGGCCTTGGCTGCGGCGTAGGCGCCGCGCATCGGGTGTGCGTAGTTCGCCGAGCCCGAGCCGACGTTGATGATGTTGCCGCCGCCCTGCTTCTCGAAGACCGGGAGGCAGGCGACTGCCGTGTGGAACGCGCCGGTGAGGTTGGTGCCGATCGTCGCGTTCCACGCGTTGGCGGAGAGGTCCTCCAGGCGCGCGGCGAAGTTGCCGCCGGCGTTGTTGATCAGGACGTCGATTCGGCCGAACTCCTCGAGGGCAGCGCTGACCAGCGCGTCGGCGGTCGCAGGTTCCTTGATGTTGCCGGTGACCACGACGGCCTTGCGTCCGAGCGCGCGGATCTCCTCTGCCTTGGCTTCCAAGGTCTCGGCCTTGCGCCCGTGCAGGATCAGGTCCGCGCCGGCCGCGGCGAACTTGTCGGCGAGCGCCTGACCGATGCCGCCTGATGCGCCGGTCACGATGACGACCTGGCCGGTGAAATCGAAGGTGGTCGTACCCACCTTTTTGCTGTTGGTGATGGCTGTGTTCGTCATCTGACGTCCTCCTGGATTGGTGCGCGCCCGGTGTGTGCGGCTGACTCACGCACGGCGGGCCCTCATGGCAATGGTGCGTTTTGAGAAAGCTTCGTTCCATTTGCAACCAAGGGCAATGTTGGAATCGCTATCGAGGCGATAGGCCCGGATTGGCCGACTTTTTCTTGACTCTGCCGCCAAGGTGTTCAACGATTCATTGACAAGTTGGTGACGTGCACCACAACTCAAACCACCCCGGTTTCCCCTTGTTCAAGGCTGTTCCAGCGTGACCAATGACGGCGCCGGCTCAGCAATCGTGAACCACAGCAGACTGCCACAACGGGTCGGCCCCGCAAACTAATGACTGGAGCGACAATGCCCAATTCAACCCTCCGTTCAACCGGCGATAGCGAAACACTGGCCATGGAATCGACGGCCAAGGCGTCCACGGCGAGCGGCGTCTCGGTCGAGTTCCAGAACGTGAACCACAGCTTCCTCCATGGCGATCGGCCGGTGCGGGTGTTGGACAACTTCAATCTCCGCATCGAGCCCTCGGAGTTCGTCAGCATCGTCGGCCCGTCGGGCTGCGGCAAGACGACGGCCCTCGGCATGGTCGGCAACCTCCTGAAGCCTCGCGCGGGCAAGGTCCTCATCGACGGCAAGCCGGTCCGCCCCGGAAGCAACGACGCGGCGTTCCTCTTCGCCCGCGACGCCCTGCTCCCCTGGCGCCGGGTCCGCAGCAACGTGGAACTCGGCATGGAGATCCGCGGCGTGCCTAAGGAGGAGCGCCGCGTGCGCGCCGAGGAATGGCTGCGCAAGGTCCGCCTGCACGAGTTCGCCGATTCCGACGTCCTGCACCTCTCGCAGGGCATGCGGCAGCGCGTTGCCATCGCACGCACCCTGGTGCAGAACCCCAAGGTCCTGCTGATGGACGAACCGTTCGCGGCCCTCGACGCACAGACCCGTGCGATCCAGCAGGAGGAGTTCACCGGCCTGTGGGAGGCAGAGCGCCCCACCGTCATCTTCGTGACACACGATTTGGAGGAAGCCATCCTGCTGAGCGACCGTGTGATTCTGATGGCCAGCCGCCCGGGCCGCATGGTCGTCGACATGAAGATCGAGCTCGAACGCCCGCGACGCCAGGAGATGCGCCGCGATTCCGAACTCTTCAAGTCCTATTTCCACGACATGTCCGATCGACTCCGGAGCGAAGTCGATCTCGCCGAACAGCGCATCCGGGAGGAGAGCAAGAATGGCTAAGACCCTGCAAAAAGTTGCCGGCGCCGAAGGCGCGACCGTGGCCTATCGCCAGTACGGCGAAGGCCCGCGCCTGATCACGGTCCTGCACTCGCTGGCGCTGGACGGATCCTGGTACGCCCCCCTGGCCGAGGCGCTCGGCGACGAGTACCGCCTGCTTGCGCCGGACTTCCGAGGCCACGGGGAAAGCGCGCGCGGCGAAACCGCACCGACGCTGGGCCTCGTTGCCCGCGACATCGCAGCCATGTGGGACGCCGAAGACGTCGAGAGCTCGGTCATCCTGGGCATCTCGCTGGGCGGCATGGTCGCCCAGGCCGTCACCGGCAGCTTCCCCGAGCGCGTCGACGCACAGATCCTGATGGCAACGCGCGGCGCCTACGACGAGGCCGCAACCCGCGGAACCCTGGCACGCGCGGCGGAGGTCCGGGCCCCCAACGGGCTCGAGGACGTCGGAGACGTGACCATGCACCGCTGGTTCGGCGAGAACTCGACCGATGCCTCCAACCCCATGGTGCAGCAGGCCCGCGCACAGTTCCTCGGGGCGGGCGGCAACACGATCGCCGAGTACTTCGAGGCCATGACCACGGTCGGCGACTTCCAGCTGGACTCGCCGCCGCCAACCCTCGTCGTCGCCGGCGACGACGACCGGAGCATCCCCAGCGCGGTCGTCGAACAGCTTGCCGCCTCGATCACCGGGGCCGAGCTGCTCTTTGCCAAGGGCGGCCACCTCGTCGCCTTCGAGAACCCCCACGAGGTCGCCGCAACCGTGCGGCCATTCCTCGACAGCCTTGATTGCTGGACACGCTAACGGCCTTTCGAGCCCGCCGCACCCTCTATAACTGCCTTACGGAGAAGAAATGAACAAGACCCTGGATCGCACCACGACGCAGGTCAGCGAAGAAGAACTTGCCGCCCACCTTGAGTCGGCCCAGGTCCCCGCGCTGATCATGCTGACCGCACACGTCACCGGCGACACCAGCGTGCTGCGCGACGAATGGCGCCCGAACCTTCGGGCCCTGCCGAGCAGCGGCCTGGATGCGGAGACCGAGGCCGCCGCCCGCGCCGTCTGCTTCGAGCTGCTGGCACCGCACCTCGCGACCCAGAACACCTGGGATTCGGTTCCCAGCGAGGAACTCCGCCTGGCCATGAGCACCTGGCTGATGGGCGCTCCCGTCGAGGACGCCCTGGCCATGTCGGAGGTCTCGTTCATCCCGAACAACACCGACCCGCGCCAGCCCGAGTGGAAGCTCGACGAGGTTGCCCCGGGCACCGCCCTGAACGCCGTCGTTATCGGCGCCGGGTTCTCCGGCCTGCTCGCCGGCCTGCGCCTGAAGCAGGCGGGCGTCCCGTTCAAGATCATCGAGAAGAGCCACGACGTCGGCGGCACCTGGTGGGAAAACACCTACCCGGACTGCCGCACCGACGTGCGCAGCCACATCTACACCTACTCCTTCACCCAGCACGACTGGGAGACGCACTTCGGCCGCCAGGACAAGATCCACGGCTACCTGCACCAGTTCGCGGCCGACAACGGCCTGCTTGAGCACATGGTCTACGGCACCGAGGTCACCGCGACCCGCTGGAACGAGGACACCAGCAGCTGGACGCTGGAAACCAAGACCGCCGAGGGCGTCGGTGAAACCATCGAGTCCAAGGTCGTCGTCAGCGCCGTGGGCCAGCTCAACCGCCCTTCGATCCCGAACTTGGAAGGCATCGACACCTTCACGGGGCCGATCGTGCACTCCGCGCAGTGGGACCACAGCATCGACTTCACCGGCAAGAAGGTCGTCGTCGTCGGCACCGGCGCCAGCGCGCTGCAGTTCGCGCCGGCCGTGGCCAAGGTCGCCGAGCAGGTCACCATCTTCCAGCGCAGCGCCCCGTGGCTGCGTTCCACCCCGGTGCTCCGCCAGGAGATCGCGGACGGCGAGCGCTGGCTGCTGAACAACCTGAACCAGTACCGCGCCTACTACCGCTTCTCGATCTTCCTCCCGCGCGTGGTCGGCAACCTGCCGGCCGCCACCGTCGATCCGAGCTTCCCGCCGACCGAGGTCTCGGTTTCCGCGGCCAACGAGGCTCTGCGCAAGGAGCTCACCGAGTACTTGCTGGAGCAGGCCGGCGACGACAAGGAGCTGGCCAAGCAGATCATCCCGAACTACCCGCCGGCCGCCAAGCGCATCATCTGCGACGACGGCACCTGGGTGAAGACGCTCAAGCGCGACAACGTCCGCCTGGTCAGCCAGGGCGTGAACCGCATCGACGAGACCGGCGTGTGGCTCGGCGACGAGCACATCGAGGCCGACGTGATCCTGCTGGGCACCGGCTTCAAGGCCTCGGACTTCCTGCTCCCGATGTCCGTTGCTGGCATCGGCGGCAAGGACCTGCACGAGACCTGGGGCATCGACGCCAGCGCCTACCTGGGCTCCACGCTTCCGGGCTTCCCGAACTTCTTCTGCATGTACGGGCCGAACACCAACACCGTCATCCACGGCAACCTGGTGTTCTTCCTGGAGTGCCAGGCCGTCTACATGATCGATGCGATCAAGACGCTGGCGACCGGCGGCCACAAGTCGATGGACCTGCGCGACGACGTGTTCGCCGAGTACGACAAGGAGATCGTCGCCGAAAGCGCCAAGCGCACCTGGGGCTGGTCCAAGACCCACTCCTGGTACATGAACGCCGAGGGCCGCTCCACCATCATGTGGCCACTGCCGGCCCGGAACTACTTCGAGCGCACCTCCAGCGTGCGCACCGAAGACTACAAGCTCGGCTAATCCCCCATGACTTCCATTACCAGATCCACTTCAACGGAGGCCACCTTGCTCACCGAGACACCCTTGATCACCGAGACGACCGAAGTCGTCGCCAACCTCGAGACCCGCTACCTGTCCGGCGGCCCGACCGACGGCGCCCCCGTCGTCGTCTTCCTGCACGACGGTGCCTGGGGCGGCGCTTCGGATGTGACCTGGGGTGGCATCCTCCCGCTGGCCGCCGAGAAGTTCCGTGTGATCGCACCCGACCTGCTCGGCTACGGCGGGTCGGCCAAGTCGATCCGCCTGGACGTTTCGCCCTTCGCGTTCCGCCTGACCCACCTGTTCTCTTTGCTGGACCACCTGGGCATCACCGAACCGGTGCACCTGGTCGGAAACTCCTTCGGCGGCTCGCTGACCCTGCGCGCACTGACCAACCCGGCGTTGCGCGAGCGCATCGCCTCGGTGACCACCATCGCCGGCACCGGCGGCGCGTGGCGCGGGGCGGACCTGGCCAAGATCGGCGACTTCGACGGCACGCCCGAGCGCCTCGAGGAAATCGTCGGCTACCTGTGCGAACCGTTCGACGGCAAGGACGCCCAGCTCGAGGCCCGCATGCGGTGGGCTGTCGCGCCGGGGCACTTCGCCTCCATGAAGGCCCCGCACACCGCGGTGCCCGAGGCCATGGCGGTCCAGCGTCCGGCGGACCCGTACCCCGGCAACCTGACGGGCGTGAACACCCCGGCCCTGCTGATCGAGGGCAAGGACGACACCCTGTTCGAAAGCGGCTGGAGCGCAAAGCTTCAGGAATTCCTGCCGCAGGCCAAGACCGAGGTCATGGATTCCAAGCACAGCCCGAACATCAGCCAGCCACAGCAGACCTGGGACCTCATCAACGGGTTCCTGACCGAGATCACGAAGGGTGACAACGCATGAGCGCTCCAGCACTGGTAATTTCGGGCGGTTCCTCGGGAATCGGCGAGGGCCTGGTCAACGACCTGCGCAACGACTGGGACATCACCTCGGTCTCCCGCTCCCTGCCGGCCAACCCGCTCGACGGGGTCAACTACGTGGCGGGCGATGTCGCCGGAAACGCACCGGAGGCCGTGCGCGAGTCGCTGGCCGCACAGGGCCGCACCAGCATCCACTCGCTGATCCACTGTGCCGGCGTCGGCTTGTTCGGCAAGTTCCTGGACACCTCCAAGGCCGACTGGGAGCGCGCGCTGCTGCTGAACCTGCACGGCACGCTGAACTTCATCCAGGGAACGGCCGACCTGGTGGAGGACGGCGGACGCATCGTGCTGTACTCCTCGGGCACCGTCTTCAAGGCTCCGGGTGGCACTGCCGCCTACGCCGCATCCAAGGCCGGCATCATCGGCTTTGCCCGCAGCTTCGCCGTGGAGATGGGCGAACGCAACATCACCGTCAACGTGATCGCCCCCGGGCTGGTCATGACGCCGCTCGCCGCCGGCCTCGCCGGCGGCGAGGCCAAGAACATCGAGACCCGCGCCATCAAGCGCGCCTCGGTGGTCGAGGACTACGTCGGCCCGACCCGCTTCTTCCTCTCCGAGGGCTCCGGGTTTGTCACCGGACAGACGCTGGTCGTCGACGGCGGCTCGATCCGCCGCTGATCCCCGCAGCATCCCAGGCCGCCGGCCCGCACCCCTCACGGGGTGTGGGCCGGCGGTTTTTTGGTGCCCGAGCGGGCTCCACGCAAGGCAGCCCGTGCTCCGGCAAACGGCACAGCGCACGAGGCGTGCCACACGAGGCATTCGGCACGAGGAGGAGTGGCGCGCCCGGCGCCTCCGGCCCCTTGGAGGCTTGGCGCATGGGAGTTTGCAACCGCCTGTCCCGGCGACCGCGGGTAAGGACATGGCGGAGCGGCCTTGGTCCGGGGGCCGCAGGCGCCCACAGCGCCGGCTGAGGCGCCGCGCCCGCCGCGGGCGACTTCCGAGCCCGCAGTTGCCGACGCGGGCCCGTCACGGCGGAATGAAGCCCCGGGGCGGCCCACCGCCCCATGTCGGCGGAGTGCCGAACGCCTTGGGGTCCGCCGGGGTTTCCCGGGCAACGCAAAATCCCGGCACGCGCCCCGTTTCGGGTATGCGTGCCGGGATTCGTTTGGAAACGGCCCGTGGCGTCGGCTGCCGGCAGCCGGCGTCGGTTAGGACAGCGGCGGGAAGAGCATCGTCCCGGCGGCGGCAACCACCAGGATCACCAGCGTTGCCAGGGCCGCGAGCACCAGCGAGCGGCTGCCCGAACGCATCAGGCCCTTGATGTGAACGCCGAGTCCGAGCCCGAACATGGCGGCGGCCAGCAGGAAGGTCTGGGCCACCTTGGCGGCGTCGAGCAGCCCCTCCGGCACGAAGCCGGTGGTGCGCAGCAGCATCATGGCAATGAACCCGAGGACGAACAGCGGCACCAGCGGCGGCTTCTTGGCATCCGTGACGTCATGCTTCTTGCGCATGTAGATGCTCACGCCGGCCACGATCGGGGCCAGGGTGACCACGCGGGCCAGCTTGACCGTCACGGCCACGGCGAGGGCGCTGGAGCTGACCGCGCCGCCGGCGGCGACCACCTGGGCCACCTCGTGGGTGGAGGCGCCGATGAACATGCCGATGGCCTCGTCGTTCATGCCCATGAGGGCGCCGAGCGCGGGCACGATCGGGATCATCAGTGTGCCGAAGAGCACCACCAGGCCGATGGCCGTGGCCACCTGGTCCTGCTTGGCCTTGGTCGCTCCCTCGGTGGCCGCCACGGCCGCCGCACCGCAAATGGAGAAGCCGGCGGCGATCAGCAGGCGCTGCGGCAGTTCGATGCCCAGCCACTTGCCGATGAGCAGTGCGGCGCCAAAGGTCACGCCGACGCTGAGCAGCACCACCAGCAGCACCCCCGGGCCCAGGCCGAGGATCTGGGAGAGCGACAGCTGGAGGCCCAGCAGCACGATGCCCGTGCGCAGCAGCTTCTTGGAAGACACCGTCACCCCGGGCATCAGGATCGCCGGGACATTCATCGTGTTGCGCCATATCGCGCCGAGCAGGATGGCAATCAGCAGCGGGCTTGCCCCGGGCAGCAGCTTGGAGGCCGCCAATGCGAGCGCCCCGCCGATGACGCAGGCAAGCAGGCCGGGCAGCAGCCGGCTGAACCCCGAACCGGGGGCCGGGGCCGGCGTCGGCTCCGCTGCCTTCGGGGCGGGAATGCTCCTCGGGGCTTCGAGTGATATGTCTTCTTTTCGCATACTACGACGTTTTCACGCCCGGGCCGTCACGGGTAGGCACAGGCTGGCCATCACGGACATATGATGTTGATATGGATAGCGCTGCGGGACGAATGCCCGGGATCGAACACTGGATACAAATGTCTTCGCTCGCGCTGCTGGTCGGCATCGCCGACCACGGCAGCCTCAGCGCCGGCGCACGCTCCGTGGGCATGGCCCAATCGAACGCCACCCGGGCGGTGAAGACCCTGGAGCGGCGCCTGGGATTCCCGCTGCTTTCCCGTGCGACGACCGGCTCGAAGCTCACCCAGGAGGGAACGCTGGTCGTCGAATGGGCGCGCGAGGCGCTCCAGAGCCTCAACACCCTGTGGACCGGCGCGCAGGCCTTGGCCGCCCCGGCGGACAGGGAATTCACCTTCGCTGCCAGCATGACGGTCGCCGAGCACCTGGCGCCGACCTGGATCGGCCGGCTGCATGAGGTCGATCCGCGCATCAAGACCAAGCTGCGGGTGATGAATTCCAGCGAGGTGATTGCCGCCGTGAACAACCGCGACGTCGCGCTCGGCTTCGTCGAGACCCCGGACGTGCCCCCGCAGCTGTCCGCCGCGACGGTGTGGACCGACGAGCTCGTGCTCATAGCCCCTCCCGGGCACCCCTGGACCGCCCGCAAGGAACCCGTCACCCTGCGGGAACTGGCGGCGACGCATCTGGTGGAGCGGGAAGCCGGATCCGGGACCCGGGCCTTCCTCGATGAGCGCGTCGGCGCGGCCAGGGCAACGCCGATCGTGGAGTTCAACAGCAACTCGGCGATCTGCCAATCGGTCTCGGCCGGCATGGGCCCGGCCGTGCTGAGCCGTCTGGCCGTGGAAGGATCCCTGCGCATGGGCAGCTTCATCCAGGTGCCCCTGCACGAGGGAAACCTGGTCAGGAACCTGCAGGCCATCTGGAGGGGGCCGGCCCCGACGGAAGGGCCGGCGGCAATGCTTCTGGGCATCTGCGCACAGGCGCGGTCCGGCTACTGAGAAGCCGCCGGGAATCGGCGGGCTGGCAGGCTAGAAGCGGACGATCATCCGGGTGTTGCCCAGCGTGTTGGGCTTGACCCGGGCCAGGTCCAGGAACTCGGCCACGCCTTCATCGGTGGAACGCAGCAGCTCGGAATAGACCTCGGGGTCCACGGCGCTTTGCTCTTCCATCACGCTGAAGCCGTGGCGCAGGAAGAAGTCGACCTCGAAGGTCAGGCAGAACACCCGTGCGACGCCAAGTTCACGGGCTTCGGCCAGCAGCCTGTCCAGGATCTGGTGGCCAACTCCCTTGCCGCGCCACGCGCCGTCGGTGGCCAGCGTGCGAACCTCGGCAATGTCCTCCCACATGACGTGCAGGCCGCCGCAGCCGATCACCGCTCCGGCTTCGTCCTCGGCGACGAAGAACTCCTGCAGGTTTTCGTAGTAGGCAACGGCTTCCTTTTCCAGCAGCACCCTGTCCTTGGCCAGCGGCTTGACTAGTTCACGGATGCTTTTCACATCGCTGGTACGGGCGCGCCTGACGGTAAAGGAAGTCATGTTTTTATCCTATGCCCACCGGGGTTGGGTTCCGTGTTTTATGTAGCAGCAGCCCCGGGACACCAGGAAGCCCGCAATCCAAGTTCTCGGATTGCGGGCTTCCTGTTGGTGGTTCGCTTGGCGCTTAGCCCTCGATGGCGACCGGAGCCGGTTCGCCCTCGAGCTGCGGGGTGCCGCCCTCGCCCTTGAAAGTGAAGGTCGCTTCGTCGCCTTCGCCCTCGACGTCGACCTTGATGTGCTGGCCGGAGCTCAGTTCGCCGAAGAGGATCTTCTCCGAGAGCTGGTCCTCGATGTCGCGCTGCATGACGCGGCGCAACGGGCGGGCGCCCATCGACGGGTCGTAGCCACGGGTTGCCAGCAACACGCGAGCCGCGGGGGAAAGCTCGATGGTCATCTTGCGGTCGACCAGGCGCTTCTGCAAGCGGGCGAGGAACAGGTCCACGATTTCCACGATCTCGTCCTGGGTCAGCTGCGGGAAGACCACAACGTCGTCAACACGGTTCAGGAACTCGGGGCGGAAGTGCTGACGCAGCTCTTCCTGCACCTTGGCCTGCATGCGGTTGTAACCGGTGCGGGTGTCGGTGGCCGACTGGAAGCCGGTCATCACACCCTTGGAGATGTCCCGGGTGCCGAGGTTCGTGGTCATGATGATCACGGTGTTCTTGAAGTCGACCACGCGGCCCTGGGAGTCGGTCAAACGGCCGTCCTCCAGGATCTGCAGCAACGAGTTGAACAGGTCGGCGTGGGCCTTCTCGACCTCGTCGAAGAGCACGACGGAGAACGGACGACGGCGGACCTTCTCGGTGAGCTGGCCGCCTTCTTCGTAGCCGACGTATCCCGGAGGTGCACCGAAGAGGCGCGAAACCGTGTGCTTCTCCGAGTACTCGGACATGTCCAAGGTGATCAGCGCATCTTCCTCACCGAAGAGGAATTCCGCGAGGGCCTTGGCCAGCTCGGTCTTGCCGACGCCGGTCGGGCCGGCGAAGATGAACGAGCCGCCGGGGCGGTTCGGATCCTTCAGGCCTGCACGGGTGCGGCGGATTGCCTGGCTGATGGCCTTGATCGCCTGGTCCTGGCCGATGACCCGCTTGTGCAGTTCCTCTTCCATGTTCAGCAGGCGCGTGGACTCTTCCTCGGTCAGCTTGATGACCGGGATGCCGGTGGAGTTGGCCAGGACCTCGGCGATGAGTTCCGCGTCGACCTCTGCGATCTCGTCGAGCTCACCGTTCTTCCAGGCCTTTTCCTTCTCGGCGCGGGCTTCCTGGAGCTTGCCTTCCTTGTCACGCAAGGCTGCAGCACCCTCGAAGTCCTGGGCATCGATCGCCGCTTCCTTCTCCAGACGAACGGTCGAGATTTCCTCGTCCATCATCTTCAGGGCCGGAGGGGCGGTCATGCGGCGGATACGCAGACGCGCACCGGCCTCGTCGATCAGGTCGATCGCCTTGTCCGGGAGGAATCGGTCTGAGATGTAGCGGTGGGCCAGCTGGGCTGCGGCAACCAAGGCGCCATCGGTGATGGAGACGCGGTGGTGCGCCTCGTAGCGGTCGCGCAGGCCGCGCAGGATCTGCGTGGTGTGCTCCACGGAGGGTTCCTTGACCTGGATCGGCTGGAAGCGACGCTCAAGAGCCGCATCCTTCTCGATGTGCTTGCGGTACTCGTCCAGCGTGGTGGCACCGATGGTCTGCAGCTCTCCACGGGCCAGCATCGGCTTGAGGATCGAGGCTGCATCGATTGCGCCTTCGGCGGCACCGGCACCCACGAGGGTGTGGATCTCGTCGATGAACAAAATGATGTCACCACGGGTGCGGATTTCCTTGAGGACCTTCTTCAGGCGTTCCTCGAAGTCGCCGCGGTAGCGGGAACCGGCCACCAGCGAGCCAAGGTCCAGCGTGTAGAGCTGCTTGTCCTTGATGGTTTCGGGGACGTCGCCGCGCACGATCGCCTGGGCCAGGCCCTCGACGACAGCGGTCTTGCCGACGCCGGGCTCACCGATGAGCACCGGGTTGTTCTTGGTACGGCGGGAGAGGACCTGCATGACGCGTTCCATCTCGAACTCGCGGCCGATGACCGGGTCGAGCTTGCCTTCCCGAGCGGCTGCGGTGAGGTTCCGGCCGAACTGGTCCAGCACGGCGGAACCCGCCGGGGTGCCTTCACTCTGGCCGCCCGAGCTTACTCCGGCACCTGCGGTTTCCTTGCCGCCCTGGTACCCGGAGAGCAGCTGGATGACCTGCTGTCGGACGCGGGACAGGTCTGCCCCGAGCTTCACCAGAACCTGGGCGGCAACGCCCTCGCCTTCGCGAATCAGGCCAAGCAGGATGTGCTCGGTTCCGATGTAGTTGTGGCCCAGCTGCAGCGCTTCACGCAGGGAAAGTTCCAGAACCTTCTTGGCACGAGGGGTGAAGGGGATGTGACCGGAAGGAGCCTGCTGGCCCTGACCGATAATCTCTTGGACCTGCTCGCGGACTGCACCAAGGGAGATGTTCAGCGACTCAAGGGCCTTGGCCGCGACTCCCTCGCCCTCATGGATGAGGCCGAGCAAAACGTGCTCGGTTCCGATGTAGTTGTGGTTGAGCATGCGCGCCTCTTCTTGGGCAAGCACGACAACGCGACGGGCACGGTCGGTAAATCTCTCAAACATGCGGCACACTCCTAGCTAACACGTATTTCGATGCTACGCATCAATTTCCCGCTCGTGTGGAATGTTCGCCCAAGGGATAACATTGTTCACCCTCGGCGTTTTCCATAAGCATTAAACGAGCAAGGGGATCGAGCCCGTTTGGACCCAATCCCCTTGCAGACAATCACTTCCCCAAAGGGGCTCCCACTAATAGGAATGTGGCAGCCCTGCGGGCATGACTACTTCGACTTCGAACGAGACTTCTTAGCCATCGCAGCATGGTAGGCGGCAATTACATCTGCCTGCAGACGACCACGGGCGTTGACCTTCACGTTGTTCTCCTTGGCCCAGGCACGAATGGCCGGGGCTTCCTTGGGAGTGAACTGCTTCGACGCACGCGCTACCTTGATGTACGGCTTCAAGGCCTCGCGGAATGCTTCAGCATTCGCTTCGTTTAGATCAATTTCATAGTGTTGCCCACCAATGCCAAAAACGATGGATTCGCTTGCCTCAGAACCGTCAATATCGTCAATCAATGCAATCTGGACCTGACGTGCCATTAGCTACTCCTTGTGTTGATGGGAATACGCATGAACCTAATAACGGATTCAATCCACGCGCTCACTTATATCATAAACACAAGTAAGCATCATCTAACAAGTAGAAATTATGGCATTCAGCTAATTCTCAGACTACGAACTATTTTTGTCTGTTTCATCTGAGTTCGATTTCATTTGTTCGTCGACTTCTGCTTCAGCCAAGCGTTCGGTGCGGTCGACATTTGATACGGCTCGAATAACAAACCAAAATATCAGCGCTACAACTACCGTTGGAAGCAAGGCCTCGATATAAGGCATATTATGCCTCCGGCTTGAGCAACGGGAATAGAATGGTTTCGCGAATTCCGGTGTCTGCAAAGAGCATCACCAGTCGGTCAATACCCAATCCAATGCCGCCCATGGGCGGGGCACCGTACTCAAGCGCACGCAGGAAGTCTTCGTCCAACTGCATGGCTTCGTCATCGCCATCCGCAGCCATCCGCGACTGTTCGGTCAGGCGTTCGCGCTGCACCACCGGGTCGATAAGCTCCGAGAAAGCGGTGCCGCGTTCCATGCCACCAATGATCAAGTCCCAGGCTTCGATGACACCCGGCTTGCTACGGTGTGGGCGGGCCAGCGGCTGCGCTGCCGGCGGGTAATCGTAGACGAATGTCGGATTAATCAAAGTCGGCTCAACAATTTCGCCAAACAATTCCATGACAAGCTTTTGAGATCCCCATTTAGGATCAACCTTTACTTCATGCTTGTCTGCGATTGCGCGCAGGGTTTCAGCATCAGTGTCAGGAGTAATTTCCTGGCCTACCGCTTCGGAGAGGCCCGGGTACACGCTAAGCCATGCCCACTCGCCGTCAAGGTTTACGGTACCCCTGGACGTTTCAAGAACGCGGCCAGCACCGATCGCATCGGCCGCATTGAGGATGATTTCCTTGATGCGATCGGCCATCACGAACTGATCTGCATACGCTTCGTAGCATTCCAACGTGGTAAATTCCGGCGAGTGGGTGGAGTCCACGCCCTCGTTGCGGAAGATGCGTCCCAATTCGAAGACACGGTCGATTCCGCCAACCACCGCGCGCTTGAGGTAGAGCTCGGTTGCGATGCGCAGGGTCATGTGCTGGTCGAAGGCGTTCAGGTGCGTCTCGAACGGACGGGCAGAAGCGCCACCATGAATCAGCTGAAGCATCGGGGTTTCAACTTCAACGTAGCTATGCGAGTGCAGGGTGTCGCGGACCGCGCGGGTGATTGCGGCACGCTTGTAAACCATCTGGCGGGCTTCGTCACGGACAATCAGGTCGGCGTAACGCTGGCGTACGCGGGTTTCCTCGTTGAGCTCTGCGTGCAGGACCGGCAACGGACGCAGGGCCTTGGAAGCCATCTGCCAGTCCGTGGCCATGACGGAAAGTTCGCCGCGGCGCGAAGAAATTACTTCACCGGTGATCAAGACATGGTCACCGAGATCGACCAGCGACTTCCAGTCGGCAAGTTTTTCTTCGCCGACATTGGCCAGGGAAAGCATGGCCTGGAGGCGGGTTCCCGAGCCTTCCGGACCGCCTTCCTGCAAAGTGGCAAAGCAGAGCTTTCCGGTGTTTCGCATGAAGACGATACGCCCGACGATGCCCACCTGAACACCGGTTGCGGTGTCCGGTTCAAGTTCCGGGAAAAGCGCGCGGACTTCTTGAAGCGAGTGAGTGCGTGCGACTCCCACCGGGTATGCTTCTTCGCCGCGTGCCAACAATGCGGCGCGCTTAGCCATGCGTACTTGACGCTGGTCGTTGGGGTCGGTGGTGTTAGCTACGGGGGAAGTTTTTTCGGCAGTCACAATCGTTAATTCTACGTTGCATTTGCTGAGTGTGGGCTGCGAGGTGTCCAGCGACACCACAACGCATGTTTACAACCACTTCCAGGAAATATGAAACACGGAAGAAGGCATTCCTGTGTCGGACGACGGTTCCATCTTGCCCTCTGCCGGCAAGGCAATACCCGAGTCAGCAATGAGCATCTGGACCTATCGACACACCAAAAGGAATATGCGGCTCTTTGCCAGCGGCCTTAAGGTACATCTGGTTGAAATCGGAGCCGATCTTTGGGATGGAATGCAATAGATGATTCCTCCGTTCCGGGGAAAGCTCTCCTTGGAACGGAGGAATCATCGTTGTTCACAAATATTCTGTTGCGAATGGTGCCGGCCAATTACCAGATCTTCACGCGCTCTTCCGGATCAAGCCACATTCCGTCGCCTGGTTTGGTTCCGAATGCTTCATGGAAGGCGTCCATGTTCTTCGGAACCTGGTTACAGCGGAACTCGCCCGGCGAATGGGGATCAGTCGTGATTCGCGTGACCATGGTTTCCGGACGCATCAGGGTACGCCAGCATTCAGCCCAAGAGTAGAAGAATCGCTGATCTCCAGAGAGCCCGTCGACAACTTCATCAAGGTCCACGCCGTTTGCGGCAAGGTCCATCTTGTAGGCGGTGTAGGCGATGCCCAATCCGCCAAGGTCACCGATATTTTCGCCCAAGGTTAGCTTGCCATTGACGTGGTGTTCGGGTGCTTCCGGCGGCACAAGCGCGTCATACTGCTCGACAAGCTTTCCGGTCAGTGCGTCGAAGGCCGCACGGTCCTCGTCGGTCCACCAATTCTTCAACTCACCGGTCCCGTCAAATTGGGATCCCTGGTCATCAAAGCCGTGGCCGATCTCGTGACCGATTACGGCACCGATTGCCCCGTAGTTCGATGCAGCGTCTCGATCTGCGTCAAAGAACGGGAAGCGAAGGATGGCCGCGGGGAACGCGATCTCGTTGAGCAGCGGGTGGTAGTAGGCATTGACGGTCTGCGGGTACATGAACCAAAGTTCGCGATCGACTCCGTCGTCGATCTTCTTTAGCTCGCGCAGGAACTCGAATTCGTTAGAGGCAGCAACGTTGGAAATAACGTCATCTGCAACCGCAGCAATCGAGGAATAATCGATCCATTCATTGGGGTAGCCGATCTTGGAGCGGAACATCGAGAGTTTATCGAGGGCCTTCTCCTTGGTTTCCGGGCTCATCCACTCGAGGCTGGCAATGGAAATCCTGTAAGCGTCAATCAGCTTGGCGACCAACGCCTCCATCTTGTCCTTGCTGCGCTGTGGGAAGTGCTCGGCCACGTACAGCTGGCCAATATCTTCGCCGACGGCTCCTTCCGTAAAGGCAACGCCGCGCTTCCAACGATCACGCAGCTCCTGCACACCGGACAGTTTTGCTGAGTAGAAGGAGAAGTTCTCGTTAACGAAAGCGCTCGACAGGTATGGGGCATTCGAGCGAATCAGTTGGACGGCAAGCCAGTGCTGCCAGGATTCCAATGGAGCATCACGCAAGATCTCTTCAAGGCCGCTGAGGTAGCTGGGCTGCCACACGTCGACCTCGTTGTAGTACTTCTCAGCGATGCCAGCACCCTGCAGCCAATGTTCGAGGGAAGGACCGAGTTCAAGCAGTTGCGTGTTGCTCATCAAGTTGTATCGGGCTTGTGCGTCCCGGCATTTCACGCGGTCCCAGTGGTGCGAAGCAAGCTTGGTTTCCAAGTCGATGACGGCTTGGGCTGCCGCTTCGGTGTCCTTCAGCTCACCCAATGCCATCAAACGGGCGAGGTGCTTCTGGTACTCTCCGCGAATTTCGGCAAACTGCTCCTCGCGGTAGTACGACTCGTCGGGCAATCCGAGGCCACCCTGGGTGAAGGTCAGCAGGTTACGCTCAGGGGCGCCTGCATCCGAGCTCGCGCCAGCCTGGATGAACCCTGATACTCCGCGTCGGTAAAACGAGCCGCTCAGACGTATGAGTTCCTCGATGTTGGTGGTCTCGTAGATTGCTGAGACATCCTCACGGATCGGCTCGACACCCTTTGCTTCGATTCGCGCTTCATCCATGAAGCTCGTGTAGATGTTGGCAATGCGCTCTTTGCGACCGTCGATTTCGCCGGCGGCTTGGAACGTCTCTTCTTGCGCAGCTTCAATGATGGCGCGCACCGCTGCTTCGGAGTCATCGCGCAAGGCCATGAAGGATCCGTAGGTACCTTGATCCGCGGGGATCTGTGCGGTGCTCAGCCAGGAACCGTTGGCATGGCGGTATAGGTCGTCCTGAGGGCGAACGTTCTCATCCCGATGGCTCGTACGAACTGTCGATTCTTCTGCTTCATCGGCTGGAACTAGAGATTTGGCATCCATCATTGTCCTCTTCACATGAGCGGGCTCTTTCCCACGGGTACGGGCTCGAGCGATATGTCCTGGGTCTCAATGATTCACTTTACGCGTCTGAAATAAGAATTTGAGACTATTTTTCCTGGTTACTCCAGCGGTGAACCAACCACTACTTTCATCCCTAACTAGTTATCCACAACTTCTGTGGATAACTAGTTAGGGCGCAGGGTTCCGTCCGAGTCCGCGCCGGGCCGGGGAAGGGGCCCGCGGTGCGGGGAAGGGGCCCGCGGTGCGGGGGCCGGCGTTCCCGCGGACGCGGGGCGGGACCCCCGGTTAAAGACAAAAAAGGGGGGCCCGCGTGCGGGGCCCCCCTTCTGGTCCGGCCCCTGGCGTGTGCCGGGGAACCGGGGTGGTTAAACATCGGAACCCCCAAGCCAGGGGCTTGGGGGTTCCGGGACAGGTTGTCCGGCGGTGTCCTACTCTCCCACACCCTCCCGAGTGCAGTACCATCGGCGCTGTGGGTCTTAGCTTCCGGGTT
>NZ_JBIBDE010000002.1:752550-865222 GCF_042901625.1 Paeniglutamicibacter sp. NPDC012692 | reverse complement strand
CACACGGGGGTGCGGACCCTGAAACCATTCACCAATAAAATAAATAAATTGGTATCAACAAACTTGGCACACTATTGAGTTCTCAAACAACAGACGCTTCCAACCTCCACGACCCGGGCTTATCTCATGCCGGCGCTTCGCTCTGGAGCAACTTCACTACCTTAGTCCGAAGACCACCCGAAGTCAAAACGACATCCAGGGTTCCTCCGGAATTCTCCGTGCCGTTCCCCGCCCGTTTCCCTTTCGGGCTACGCTGCGGTGTCCGGCGCGAGAAACAACTCTACGCGCCTTTCCCCCGGAAGTCCAAACGACCACCCTCCTCGCAATGACGCAGCAAAACCCCTAGAAGACGGGGCCATGGACCCCTGGGACCGCAAATTACCCCTCAATTCCAGGATTTGAAGATTTGAGTGCTGCATCACAGGAGCCCTGCCCCGACGGTCATAGACTCGATACATGGCTGCATCTTCCCCGCGAAACACCCAACCACAACCGGAAGCCGACGCGCTGCAACAACGCCTTGGGTACACCGAGCCGATTTTCAACGCGTCGATGGCCGGCGCTGCCGGCGGCGCCCTAGCGGCTGCCGTATCCGCGGCCGGAGGGTTCGGCATGCTGGGCATCGGAGGAAACGACACCAAGGAATGGATCGACCAGCAGTCCGGGCTTGCCGCTTCGGCCTCCCGCCCATGGGGTGCCGGCTTGATGGCGTGGGTCCTGGAGAAGTCGCTCGATCCGCTGCACCAGGTGCTTGCGCATGGACCTTCGTTCATCTGCGTCTGTTTCGGCGAACCGGGACCGGCTGCCGCCGCGGCACACGAGGCCGGCGCGTGGGTCGGAATGCAGGTGGGCAACGCGGCGGAACTCGAGCGTGCCCTTCAATCCGACATCGATGTGGTCATCTGTCGCGGCAGTGAAGGCGGCGGACACGGCCGGAACGAGGTTTCGACACTCCCCTTATTACAGTTGGCGCTCTCCAGCACGGAGAAGCCCGTCATTGCCGCCGGCGGGATCGCCACCAAGGCAGGTGTTGCCGCCGTTCTGGGGGCAGGCGCATCGGCCGCATGGATCGGCACCCGGTTCGCCACGGCCACGGAGTCCCTGAGCCACCCGAACATCAAGCAGGCGATCGGCAGCGCGGGCATCGACGACACCGTATATACAAGGGCGTTCGATATCGCCCAACGCATTGCCTGGCCCGTCGAGTACGGCGGCCGGGCCCTGCGAAACGACTTCAGCGACGCCTGGGCCGATGACATCGAAGGGCTCAGTGCGGCGGTAGGGCAGGGCGGTGACATCAGCAGGGCCGTCGATGAAGCGCGCGTGAAGGCCGACGTAAGCACCGCCCCGGTGTATGCCGGTCAGTCCGCCGGCTTGTCGACGACCGGGCAGAGCGCCGCCCGGATCGTGGCGGACCTTGCCGGATTCCGCGAGCTGCTCAACCGGGCGGCCGGGCGTTGGGACTCCCGTTAGGGAGACGCCTTACATAGGGCTAGTAACCCAGCGGGGTGTTGTCGATCAGGCGGACCTGGCCGACCTTCGCCGCCACGAGCAGCAGCCCCTCGCCGGTGAAGGGGGTTTCCCTGCAGTTGAAGGCGAGTTCCTGCAGGGTGTTGGGGTCGACGAGTTCAAAGTAGTCGAGCTCGACGAGTGGCTCCGCCTCGAAGAGCGCGACGGCATCGTCCAGGAAGAGCGGCTCGTGCCGATCGGCGCGGACCTTGACCATGTTCATCGCCCGGAAAATGACGAGCGCGGCCTCGGCCTGTTCGGGGGTGAGGAATTGGTTGCGGCTGGAGAGCGCCAGACCCTGCGCGGAGCGGATGATCGGTACCGAGCAGATCTCGACCGGGTAATTCAGGTCCTTGACCATCCGGTTGATCAGCACCAGCTGCTGGGCGTCCTTCTGCCCGAAGTAGGCGCTGTACTTCACGGGAACGGGGCAGCTTGCCGGGGGCATGGCCAGGTGCAGCAGCTTGGCCACGACCGCAAGCATGCCGTCGAAGTGCCCGGGGCGCGAGGCGCCCTCGAACTTGGCGCCCAGCGCGCCGGAGTCCAGCTTCACCAGCGGACGGCCGTCCGGGTAGACCTCGGCGGCCTCCGGCGCGAACACGATGTCGGCCCCGGCGCGGGCCAGGATCCGGACGTCTGCGTCCAGGGTGCGCGGGTAGCGTTCGAAGTCCGCGGCGTCGTTGAACTGGAGCTCGTTGACGAAGACGCTGACCACCAGCACGTCGTTCTGCGCGCGTGCCGTTGCCACCAGCGATTCGTGCCCCGAATGCAGGGCGCCCATGGTCGGCACCAGGCCCAGGGTGGCCGTGCCGCCTACGGAAGCCGCCCGCACCAGGCGGTCGGAGATGGCGGCCGAAAGTTCCCGGGCCGTACGGACCACCAGCGGTTCTTGGTTGCGCTTAACAGCATCGTTGCTCACCGGCCCAGTTTATCGCCGCGCCGGCGGCGGAGCCCGGTTGCTACGTTTGGTTGCGGCGGGTCGGCGTGCGGCGGGTCAGTGCCCGGCGCCGTCGATGGCGGCGAGGACCGCCTCGAGCTTGTCCGGGCCGATCAGTCCGCGGGCGTGGGCGCGCAGCGCGGTGGCCCGGCTCATGGCCAGGTAGCCCTCGCGGGTGTCCCGGGCGACCTCGGCGGATTCAAGCGCCGCCTTGTGCTCGGCGACCGTTTGCACGTCCCCGCGAGCGATCGGGCCGGTCAACGCGCCCTCGCCGGAGGCCAGGGCGTTCTCCAGGGAGGCGCGCATCAGCGATGAAAGCACCCGTTCGGGGTGCTCGACGCCGATGCCGGACAGCAGCCCCGCGGCCTGTCCGGCGATGGTCACCAGGTGGTTCGAGGCGTGCGCCAGCGCCGCGTGGTAGATCACGCGGTCTTCCTCGGCGATGGCCACGGGTTCGCCGCCCATCTCCACCACGAGCGCCTGGGCGATGGGCAGCACCATGTTCGGGGCCGTGACCCCGAAGGCACAGTCGTTGAGCCGCTCCAGGTCCATGCTCATGCCGGTGAAGGTCATGGCCGGGTGGATCGCCAGGGCGATGGCCCCGGCCCGGCTGGCCGGGGCCAGCACCTTGGTGCCATAGCGCCCGGCGGTGTGCACCACCAGCTGCCCGACCTGCCAGTGTCCGGCCGCGGCCAGCCCCGACACCAGGTCGGCCAGCGCGTCGTCGGGGACGGCCAGCAGCACCAGTTCCGCGCGCCGCAGGATCTCCGGGATCTCCAGCACGGGGACACCCGGGAGCAGCATTTCGGCGCGCTCCTTCGAGGCGTCGGACACCGCGTGCACCCCGACGATCTGGTGTTCGGCGGCACGCAGGGCCGCGCCGAGCACTGCGCCGACCTTGCCCGCGCCGATGATTCCGACGCCCAGGCGCCCGGGACGTGATGCCTTCATCAGGCTTCCTCCAACCAGTGGTTCGTGTCTTTTTTCTTGCGCGCGATGGCCGCGCGGTCGGACTGGGCCAGGAAGAGGGCGCGCGCCTCGTCGAGGTCCATCTGGCGCACCACGGGGACCACCGGGCCGGCGATCGTCGCCAGCCGAAGCTCGGCCACGCCGAAGCGCCTGGCCAGGGGCCCCTGGTGCAGGCGGATGCCCTGGGTGCGTTCGTGCGGGACGATGGCCGTGGTGCGGTGGAGCGCGCCGCCGCGGGCCACCAGCGCGGTGTCGGTGACGGCGTAGCCCTGCCGGCGGTGGGCCAGCGGGGACAGCGGGCGCACCCGGCGCGGGGAAACGATGAAGCCGTGGCCCTCGCCGCTGCCGTTGATGGCCTCGGCGAAGAATTCGCGGGCGGCGGGGGTGCCGGGATCGGGAAGCACGACCGAAAGCACCGCCAGCACGTCCTCGTAGGTTCCCACGGGAAGCAGCACCGAGCGTTCCGCGGAGTCCTCGGCGCCTGCGCCGCCGATGCCCGCCACGTTCACGGAGACCTTGTACCAGCCGAAGCGGCGCCAGAAGAACGGCGCGCTGACCTTGATGGCCTGCACGCGTCCGGGCGGCACGGTCTGGTGGCGGGTGTCGAGCAACCCGTAGCTCAGCCGCAGCCCGTCGGCGCTTGTTGCCGCCTTGAAGTTGTATCCGGTGTTGATGTGGTTCCACAGGGCCCCGCCCAGGCCCAGGAACGCCGGGATCAGGTAGAAGGGGGCGAAGCCCTCGATGCTCGACATGCCGATGGCCAGGCCGGCGAGGCCCAGCACCACGACCATGGTGACGGGCCGCAGCAGCAGCGAGCCGACCAGCCGTCCCGTCGGAACGGTCGCCACGACGTACTCGCTGGCGGCCGGCACCGGGGCGGATGACGCGGCGGATGCCGGTGCCGGCGCGCCGGTGCCCGGATCGGCCTCGACTCCACGGCCGGCCGTTTCGCCCGGTTCAGGGGTGCGGAACGGCTGCGTGGACTCGGCGGCCTTCAGCCCCGCCGCGCGCGCCAGGATGGTGTTGCGCAGCTGCTGCGCCTCGGAAAGCCGGATGAAGGCCAGGCTCATCGCCGCGGAACCCGAGTCGGCGACGTCGAAGCGGAGCTCGGCGAGCCCGAAGATGCGGGCCACCAGCGGCTGGGCGATGTCGATCGACTGCACCCGGTCGATGCGGGCCTGGCGCTGCTGGCGGAAGACCATGCCGGAGTTCACGTTCACGTGCCGGTCGGTGACCTGGTACTTGGTGAACCACCAGGAACCCAGGAAGCCCAGCAGGATCAGGACCAGGATGCCCGAGCCGATCAGGACGGGCACCAGCAGGGATCCGCCGTCGATGAACTCCTCGCCGGGGTAGGCCTCCTCCTCGCCGAAGAACGACGAGAGCGTGTTTTGCCCGTAGACGAAGGCCACGGCAACCACCGCAAGCCAGCCCCGCACCAGCGGGGAGACCGGGTGGACCCGCTGCCACGGCTCCGTGCGGGGGGCCGCGGGTTCGGCTGCCGGAACGCTCACAGACCGGCCAATCGCGATTCGCCGCGCGCGGCAAGCTGTTCACGCAGCCGGGTGCCCTCGGCCATCGGAAGCCCGGGGATCTCGGCCGTCGCGTCGGCGGCCGCGGTGTGCAGCTTGACCTTGCACAGCCCCAGCATCCGGTCGATCGGGCCGACGGCCACGTCGACGAACTGCATGCGGCCGTAGGGAACCACCAGGACCTTCTGGAACATCAGGCCGTGGCGGACCAGCAGGTCGTCGTCGCGTTCCGCGTACCCGATGGCGGCCACCTGGCGCGGGATCACGGCCAGCCGGACGAGTTCGGCGGCCAGCACGACGGCCGGCAGGGCGATGCCCAGCCACAGCGGGTAGCCCGGCCACAGGCCGGCCAGATGCAGGACCAGGGGGACGCAGAGCACCGCGAGGGTGATCAGCACGGAGATGCCCCAGCCGACCATGCGGACCTTCGCGTACTGCGGCGAAACCCGCATCCACTGGATCCCGGCCGGGTCAATTGGTTCCTGCGGCATAGCCTTCCTCGTCCTTGCCCTGGGCGCGACCCTCCGGGCTGGAGGGCTCCTCCGGGGGAAGTTTGCAGAACTGTTCCACAACCCATCCAACGATAGCCATGACCAGCGCCCCGCCGATCATCACCAAGGATGATTTCACCGCGTTGCTGCCCGTGCCCGAAGCGCCCAGCAGCCCGACCAGGATGCCGACGTGCCAGCCGGCGATCGCGCTGCCCGCGTAGGTGCAGGACTGGGCCAGCACCAGGGTGCGGGCCGCGGCGATGGGGTTGATCGGCGTCTTGGCCTTGCCGCCGGTGTACCGCTTGACGCGGATGCCCATGACCAGGGTCAGCACGGTGGCGGCACCCATGGTCAGCAGCGAGGTCCAGTGCAGCACCGGGGCCGCATAGCCGTTGGAGGCGGCGATGGACTGCATGATGTAGCCGGTCGCCGTCGCCACGGCCAGGACCGTCACCACCCACAGTGGACGCAGTGAGTTCATGGTCCTAGGCCCCATCCCCGTAACGGGTCACGTCGGCGGAGTCCGCGGCCGCCGCCGCCAGGGCGGAAACCGGCGTCCCGGCAAGCATCGCGTCGGGTTCCATCCACAGCCACGGCACCAGCACGAATCCGCGTTCCGCGGCGCGCGGGTGCGGCAGGGTCAGCACCGGGTCGTCGCTGCTGGTTTCCCCGTAGGTGATCACGTCGACGTCCAGGGTGCGCGGGCCCCAGCGGACCTCGCGGGTGCGCAGGTGGGTCTGCTCGACCGCCTGGCAGGCCGCCAGGAGATCCAGCGGAGCAAGGCTCGTTTCGACGCGCATCACCAGGTTCAGGAAATCGGGTTGCCCGGCGGGGCCGCCCACCGGCTTGGTCACGGCGGTCCCGGAGACGGACACCAGCTCGATCCCGTCGGTGGCGGCGATTTCGGCGACGGCCGCCTCAAGCGTTCCGGCACGTTCACCCAGGTTGGAGCCGAGGGCAAGAATGCAGGAGGCCATCTGGCTCACTCCCGTTCCCGGTAGATGTGGATGCGCACATCGGTGAACGGCACGGTGATCGGGGCCTTGGGCTTGTGCACGACGACCTCCACGGCGGAGACCACGGCGAATTCCTTGAGGATCGCCGCGGCGGTCTTCTCCGCGAGGGTTTCGATCAGGTCCCACGGGCCGTCCTGGATCTGCGCGACAACAAGTTCGCCCAGTTCCCCGTAGTGCGCGGTGTCGGCGACGTCGTCGCTGGCCGCGGCGGGGCGGATGTCCGTGTGCAGCACGACATCGAGCGTGAACGGCTGGCCGTCGCGCTTCTCGCTTTCGAACACCCCGTGGTGCCCGATCGCGGTGATGCCGGTGAGGGTGATGGTGTCGGTGCGCATGCCGCCGCCCCCTAGAGTGCCGGGACGGTGGCCGCGGACCAGGCGTGGGCCACCTTGACTGCGTCGAGGTTGGAGGCGACGTCGTGCACGCGCACGCCCCAGGCCCCGTTGGCCGCCGCGAGCGCGGTGGTCGCCGTGGTTGCCGCGTCGCGCTCGGCCGGGGCGGCAGCCTTGCCGTCGACCGTCAGCAGCGAGCCCAGGAAACGCTTGCGGCTGGTGCCCACCAGGACGCGGTGGCCCAGATCGCTGAAGCGGTCCAGGGAACGCAGCAGTTCCCAGTTGTGTTCCGCGTCCTTGGCGAAGCCGAGTCCCGGATCCAGGATCAGCTGTTCGGCCTTGACGCCGGCGGCGGTGAACGTCTCGCGCAGGGCGATGAGTTCCTCGATGACCTCCGCGACGACGTCGGTGTAGTTTGCCTCGGTGGTCATCGTGGCGGCATCCCCGCGGCGGTGCATCAGCACGTAGGGGGCGCCGGTCTCGGCGATCAACGCGGGCATGTCCGCCTCGTGGGTCAGGCCCGAGACGTCGTTGATGATGTGCGCGCCCGCGTCAAGCGCGGCGCGTGCGGTGGAGGTGTGCATGGTGTCGACCGAGATGATCGCGCCGGCCTTGGCCAGCGCCGCGATCACCGGGATGATGCGGGCCTGTTCGGTGGCGGGAGACACCGGCTCGGCGCCGGGGCGGGTTGATTCGCCCCCGATGTCGATGATGTCCGCCCCGCCGTAGTACATGCGCAGGCCGTGGGCGATCGCGTCGTCGACCTTGGTGTACTTGCCGCCGTCGGAGAACGAATCCTCGGTGATGTTCAGGATTCCCATGACCAGGGTGCGGTCCGTGGGCAGGTCCGCCAGGGTGCGGGCGGTGATTTTGCGGATGACGGGCAACGGGCTGGTGGCCGGTCCGGTTCCGGGGATCGCTCCAAGTGACAAGGTGACTCCTACTTTCCGAGGATGAGGCTCATGGCTTCCGCGCGGGTCGCCGACTCGCGTAGCTGGCCGCGCACGGCGCTGGTGACGGTTTTGGCGCCGGGCTTGCGGACCCCGCGCATGGACATGCACATGTGTTCGCATTCGACGACGACGATCGCGCCGCGCGGCTCGAGGTGTTCCATCAGGGCGTCGACGATCTGGGTGGTCAGGCGTTCCTGCACCTGCGGGCGGCGTGCAAAGACCTCGACAAGCCTTGCGAGCTTGCTCAGCCCGGTGACCTTGCCTTCCGGCCCCGGGATGTAGCCGATGTGCGCGCTTCCGTGGAACGGGACCAGGTGGTGCTCGCAGGTCGAGTAGAAGGGAATGTCCTTCACCAACACCAGCTCATCGTGCTCGATGTCGAAGGTGGTGCCCAGGTGGTCCGCCGGGTCCTCGTGGAGGCCCGAGAAGAACTCGGAGTAGGCCTTGGCCACCCGCTTGGGGGTGTCCTTCAGCCCGTCGCGATCCGGGTCCTCGCCGATGGCGTGCAGGATTTCCCGCACGGCCTTTTCGATGCGCACCAAATCTACGGCGCCGGGATTCCCGACGTTGGCTTCTTCTAACTGATCGATCTCGTTCACCTTCCCGATAATAGCCGAGTGCGGTTCGGGGGCTATTCCCCGGTCTTCTCGCTTACGGCGGCATCCTGCTGCTGTCCGGCGACTTCCTTGGGGCTGAGCACCGGTCCCTCGGTGTGCACCGGACGGGTGTCCTTGCTCAACCAGACCTCGCGCTCGGGGCGCTTGACGAGGTCGTGGAAGATCTCCTCGATCTCCTTCTGGTTCAGCGTCTCGTGCTCCAGCAGGGCCAGGGCCAGGCGGTCGAGGACGTGGCGGTTCTCGGTCAGCGCGGCGTAGGCCTCGTCGTGTGCGGTGTCGATCAGCGAACGCACTTCCTCGTCGACCACGTTGGCCATGGCGTCGGAGTAGTCGCGGCTGGCGGGCTGGCCGTACATGGAATCCCCGGAGGAGGAACCCAGCTTCACGGCGCCGACGCGCTCGGACATGCCGTAGTCGGTGACCATCTTGCGGGCGGTTGATGTCGCCTTCTCGATGTCGTTCGAGGCACCGGTGGACGGATCGTGGAAGACGATCTCCTCCGCGACGCGGCCGCCCATGGCGTAGGCCATCTGGTCCAGCAGCTCGTTGCGGGTGACCGAGTACTTGTCGTCGTCCGGGACCACCATGGTGTAACCCAGGGCGCGGCCGCGCGGCAGGATGGTGACCTTGGTGACCGGTGCGGTCTGGCGCATGGCGGCCGCGACCAGGGCGTGGCCGCCCTCGTGGTACGCGGTGATCTTGCGTTCGTGTTCCTTCATCAGGCGGCTGCGCTTCTGCGGGCCGGCCATGACGCGGTCGATGGCCTCGTCCAGGGCGCGGTCGTCGATCAGCTGGGCGTTGGAGCGCGCGGTGAGCAGCGCGGCCTCGTTGAGCACGTTGGCCAGGTCGGCGCCGGTGTAGCCCGGCGTCTTCTTCGCCACGGCCTTGAGATCGACGTTGGTCGCCATCGGCTTGCCCTGCGCGTGGACCTTGAGGATCTGCTCGCGGCCGAGCATGTCCGGTGCCTCCACCGGGATCTGGCGGTCGAAGCGGCCCGGGCGCAGCAGCGCCGGGTCAAGCACGTCCGCGCGGTTGGTGGCCGCGATCAGGATGACGTTGCTGGTGGCGTCGAAGCCGTCCATCTCGACGAGCAGCTGGTTGAGCGTCTGTTCGCGCTCGTCGTTGCCGCCGCCGATGCCGGCGCCGCGGTGGCGTCCCACGGCGTCGATCTCGTCGACGAAGATGATGGCCGGGGAGTTCGCCTTGGCCTGTTCGAACAGGTCGCGGACGCGCGAGGCGCCGACGCCGACGAACATCTCAACGAAGTCGGAACCGGAAATGGAGTAGAACGGGACGCCCGCTTCGCCCGCAACGGCCTTGGCCAGCAGGGTCTTGCCGGTGCCCGGAGGGCCGTAGAGCAGTACGCCCTTGGGGATTTTCGCCCCGACGGCCTGGAACTTGCCGGGTTCGCGGAGGAATTCCTTGATTTCGTGGAGTTCTTCCACTGCCTCGTCGGCGCCTGCGACGTCGACGAACGTCACCTGCGGCATGTCCTTGGTGATCAGCTTGGCACGGGACTTGCCGAACTGCATGACCTTGGAGCCGCCGCCCTGGGAGCGGGCGAGGATGAACCAGAAGAGGCCCGCGATCAGGATGAAGGGGATCAGCACACCAAGCATGGACAGGAACCAGTTGTTCTGGAGCGGCTGGTCGGTGTAACCGGTGAGGTTTGCGTTGTTGACGGCGTCGACAACCTGGGTTCCGCGCGGGGAGGAGTAGTAGAACGAGACGTTCTTGCCCTTGTCGACCCCGGCGACGTTCAGGTTTTCCTTCAGCGTCAGATCCACGCGCTGTTCGCCGTCGAAAATCTTCGCCTCGGAGACCTTGTCGTCCTTGAGCAGCTGCATGCCGACGCTCGTGTCAATGCGGCCGTTGTTTCCGTTCAAGAGCGTCGGAAGGAAAATAAGCAGCACTGCGGCGCCCAGAAGCACCCATACGATCCAGCTATTAAAGATCTTTTTCGCGTTCATTGATTGGGGGTCCCGCCCCATCCCTCCTGCTTTCGGACGCATGTTCGCCCGGGCGCCCGGGCGACGCCACTACCTTCTACACGTTAATAAGTAAACGCCTTATTGGGATTCTACGGATGGGCCGCGGGATAAGTTCCCCTTTGGGCGTAAGAAGACCCCTGGCCGTCCCCGCGCGGGCGGGAACGGCCAGGGGCCACTACGTATTCAGTAAATCGAGCAGAACCGGACTTTACGCGTAAACGTGCGGTGCCAGGGTGCCGATGAAGTCCAGGTTGCGGTACTTCTCGTCGAAGTCCAGGCCGTATCCGACCACGAATTCGTTCGGGATTTCCATGCCGACGTACTTCACGTCGATCTCGACCTTTGCGGCTTCCGGCTTGCGCAGGAGGGTGCAGATTTCGACCGAGGCCGGGCCGCGGGACTCGAGGTTCGCCTGCAGCCAGGAAAGGGTCAGGCCGGAGTCGATGATGTCTTCAACGATCAGCACGTGCTTGCCGAGCAGGTCGGTGTCCAGGTCCTTGAGGATGCGGACGACGCCGGAGGACTGGGTGCCCGAGCCGTAGGAGGAAACCGCCATCCAGTCCATGGTGACGTGCGAGTGCAGTGCACGGACGAGGTCGGCCATGACCATGACCGCCCCCTTGAGGACGCCTACAACCAGGATGTCCCGGCCTTCGTAGTCGGCGTCGATCTGAGCTGCAAGCTCTTGGATCTTGGCCTGGATTTCTTCCTTGGTGTAAAGGACATGCGCGAGATCGGCGCTGACGTCTTTCGAATCCACGAGGGCTCCTGGTTCTGGGGTCGGGAATAGACCGGTCGAAGGGTTTTCTACTCAAGAACTAGAGTGCCACAGTCGACGGGCCGGTGGGGAGCGCCGTCGGCTTACTTGCCGCCACTTGGCGGCAGTAGGCGTTCCAATGTGAGGCAATTCTCACCACCTAGCCCGGCGCGGGCACCGCCCGGGTGAATTTCAGCGTAGCCCGCGGCCCCGTCCCGGTGCGGTTGGCCGCAACCCTGACGGCCTGCGCGTGCCCGTCCAGCTGCACCGGACCCGGGGACTTCGACTTGAAGACCAGCGCCTGCAACGCGGCGACCCGCTCGAAATCCGGGGCCGGCGCGCCGAGCCCCTGGACGGCCAGCCGCAGCACCCGCGAGCGCAGGGCGTCGGGCAGTTCCCGCAGCGCGGGCAGGTCCAGCGCCACGGTGCCGGGGCCGGAGGCAGTCCGCAC
Source organism: Paeniglutamicibacter sp. NPDC012692 (assembly GCF_042901625.1). Lineage (NCBI taxonomy): Bacteria > Bacillati > Actinomycetota > Actinomycetes > Micrococcales > Micrococcaceae > Paeniglutamicibacter > Paeniglutamicibacter sp. NPDC012692. Next base: position 853,667 of record NZ_JBIBDE010000002.1, on the reverse strand, counting down.
CGCCTCGAGCTCCCTCCCCGCCAGGAAATCCAGGTACTCGGCGTCCTGCCGCGCCAGGGTTGCCGTGCGGGACAGGGATTCCGTGATGCTGGCGCCAAGCACCTCGCCCAGGACCGGCATCAGCCGGTGCCGGACCTGGTTGCGCAGGTATTTCGGGTCGGAATTCGTCGGGTCCGTCCAGAAGGCCAGGGACTCGTGGGCGCAGATTTCCTCCATGGCCGCCCGGCCCAGGCCCAGCAGGGGGCGCAGGTACGGGCCGCGCACCGCAGGCATTCCGGCCAGCGACAGCGTCCCCGAGCCGCGGCCCAGGCCGAGCAGCACCTGTTCGGCCTGGTCGTCAAGGGTGTGCCCCAGCAGGATCCGGGTGGCTCCGGTGGTTTCCAGCGCCTGCTCGTAGGCCGCATAGCGGGCAGCCCGGGCAGCCTGTTCGCTGTCCCCCGCCACGTCGACCGGCAGCACCAACACCGGCTCCAGCCCGAGTTCCCGGCATTGCTCCGCCGCCCGGGCAGCCACGGCATCGCTGCCGTCCTGCATCCGGTGGTCCACGACGACGGCCCCGACGCGCAATTCGCCCTTCCGGTTCAGGAAAGCTGCGGCGGCGGCCAGTGCAAGCGAATCGGCGCCGCCGCTGCAGGCGACCAGGACAAAGTCCCCGGGCTCGGTGGCGGCGCGGATGGCCGTGCGAGCCGTCGCCAGGGCGCGGGGAAGGTTTCCTCCCATTGCCGCCCCTAGGCGGCGTCGGCGGCGCTGATCCGTGCCGCCCATTGCTCGGGGTTGTGCAGTTCGGTTTCCGTGGGAAGGTTTTCCGCACGTTCCCAGACCTTGTTGAAGGTTTCCATACCGAGAAGGGCAACGGCCTTGGTCACGAAGCGTTGTCCGTCGGCGTACTGGCGCATCTTTGCGTCCATGCCCAGCAATTTGCGGATCCACTTTTCGACGGGGCCGCGGTTCTTGCCGCGCCCGCCGAAGCGTTGGCGGATGGTCTTGACGGTCGGGACGATGCTTGAATCCACGGCGTCCATCACCACGTTTGCGTGCCCCTCGAGCAGCGACATCACGGCCGTGACGTGGGACAGGATTTCCTTTTGTTCGCTGGTCTGCAGGGCGGAGAGCAGGCCGAGGGAGGATTCCGCCCCATCCGGTGATGCTCCCCGGACCTCGGTTTTCGGGGCGCCGCCGACCAGGGAGCCCGCGGCCGCCTTGATCCGCTCGCCCAGGGCATCGGGTTCGGCCAGCAGCGATTCGAGCAGCTGGGAAATCTTTCCGCGCAGGTGCTCGCGCAGCCAGGGGGCTGCCGCGAACTGCACGCGGTGGGTTTGTTCGTGCAGGGCCACCCAGAGCCGGAAGTCGTCGGTGTCGACCTTCAACTCGCGTTCGATGGCAACGATGTTCGGGGCCACCAGGACCAGCCTGCCGCCCGGAGGAACGTCCCGGCGCAGCATTCCCGCAAAGGGGTCGTACTGGCCAAGCACCTTCGAGGAGAGGAATGCCAGGATGGCTCCCATTTCCACGCCGGTTGCCGTGGAGGAAAGGATTTGGGTGGTTTCGCCGATCTTTGCGCCGCGGCTCTGCGCGAGCGAATTCATGGCCGGATCCAGCAGCGCCTCGAAGCTTTGCACGTTTGCACGGGCCCAGCCCGGGCGGTCCACGATCAGCACGTGGGAATCGCGCAGGTCCCGGGCCGCGTCGAGCCCGGTGATCCGGTGGACGTGGTCGACGGCCGCATCGGCCTTGAGTCGCAGGTCCGCAACGACCTCGGCGATTTCCGCGCCGCTGAGCTTTGGCCCGGCGCCGACCAGCGTTGCCGCGGTGTTGGCCGCGAGCTCCCAATTGATCAGCCGGAAGTCGGTGGTATCCATGCATCCCATCCCATCACGATTAGCCGCGGACGGGGCGGATTGCGCGTCAAGCAAAATATGCAGTGCGCGCAATGCGTTCGGTTCAGCGGCAGCCGCATCCGGTCAGGTAGGTTGCGGCGGCATCAAGGGTGTCCTTGTGCGGAGCCAGTTCGCCGTTGTGCGAGTGGACCATGAAGGAGAATGCCAGCGCCCGGCCGTCCTTGGTGACCGTGATGCCGGTGAGGCTCGAGACATCGACCAGCGAACCGGTCTTGGCCCGGACGATGCCGCGCGTGTTTGCGGCGTTCAGCCTGGCGCCCAGCGTTCCCGTGGCGCCGGCGAGGGGCAATTGGTAGCTGAGGTCGCGCAACGAGGCGTGGTTGGAGGTGGCGGCGAATTTCAGTGCGTCGGCCAGGGTCTGCGGGGAGACCCTGTTGCCGTCGGCCAGCCCCGAGGTGTCGATGAGTTCCAGGGCCTCGGAGTGGATGCCGAGCTCGGCGATCTTTTCCTTCACCGCTTGTGCGCCGTGCTGGTAGTCCCCGGGGGATCCCTGCGCGATGGCGGTGAGCCGGCCCAGCGTTTCGGCAACGTAGTTGTCGGAGACCTCGAGCATGAACCGGATCTGTTCGCCCAGCGGCGCCGAGGCAACGCTTGCCAATTCGGTGGCGCCTTCCCCGGCCTGGCCGCGGGCGATGTCCGCGGCCAGGCGCGGGGCGTCGGCACCGTTGCCCAGTGCCGTGCGCAGCGATTTCGCGAAGGAGGTTGCGGCGGCCATCGCCGGGTCCTTGACCCGGGGGGCCTTGGGACCGGCGTCGGCACGGGCCCCGTACAGCGCCAGGGGTGCAACGACTGAAATGTTGTTGGTGGTCACCAGGGAGTTGTCCCATGCCGGGTTCAAGCCCGGGCCAGTGAAGAGCGAATCGTCGAGTTCAAGTGACAGGTCCGGCCCCAGCCGGCCGGCTGCCTGCTCCTTGAGGATTTCCTTGGCGGCCTGCGCGGCAAGGGTTTCCAACCCGGCGCGGCCACTGACCGCGGTCGAGTCCTTGCCGGAGCCAAGCAGGACGTCTCCCCCGCCGACCAGCACCAGGGTCTGCGGGTCCTTCAGCAGCACCTTGGTGGTGAAACGGTGGTCCTCGCCCAGCACGTCGGTTGCCGCGATGGCGGTGAGGACCTTCAGGCTCGAGGCCGGGATGCCCGCCTGGGCGCCGGAACGTGAATAAACCTCCGCGCCCGTTGCGATGTCGATGACGCTGCCTGAAACGGTGCTGTCCGGTTCGACGGAGGAGAGGATCTTGTCCAGTCCGGCCCCCAGCACGCCGGTTTCCGGTTGCGGCGCCCCCGGGTCAAGCGGTGGCAGCGCCGTGGGGCGTGCCTGGGAAACCACGGGCGGGACCGCCGCCGGTTCGACGGCCTTGGGCGTGCCCGTGCCTGCCACGACGGGGACCAGGAACAATGCCGCCAGCCCGAGGGCAACACCTATTGCCAGCACCAGTAGCCAGGTGCCCCACCGCGGGCGTGCGCGCTTCATTACAAAATCCCCGAAATCGTCGTAGTCCGTGTGCGCCATATACCCTTAAGCGCAGCACCCATAAGACTAGACGGCAATCGGATGCGCCCGCGTCCGCACGTGCCCCTGGTCACGAGAGTCGAGGAGACTTTTTATGAGCCACGACGTCACCATCGAGATCCCTGCCGGATCCCGCGTGAAGTACGAGATCGACCACGAGACCCACCGCCTGCGTCTGGATCGCGTGCTGTTCACCTCCATGCAGTACCCGACCCACTACGGTTTCTTCGATGACACCCTGGGCGAAGACGGCGATCCGCTGGACGCCCTGGTCTTCATCCCGGGCGTCGACCTGTACCCGGGCGTTGTCGTTGAATCCCGCCCGATCGCCGTGTTCAACATGACCGACGACGGCGGCGGAGATGCCAAGCTCGTGTGCGTTCCTGCCGACAAGCGCTTCGACCACATCCAGGAGTTCGAGGACCTCGACGAGTGGCTCGTCAAGGAAATCGAGCACTTCTTCACCCGTTACAAGGACCTGGAGCCGGGCAAGTGGGTCAAGGCAGAGGGTTGGCTGGGCCGCGCCGAAGCCGAAGCCGAGCTCGAGCGTTCGATCGAGCGTTTCAAGGCCCAGGCCTAAGGATTTTCCGGCAGCCTGCTGCCATTGATCGGGGGTTGTTTTCCGTCCGCACACGCGGGCGGAAACCAACCCCCGATTTGTCTTTAAGCCGAGGCTCGCCGACGGCATTCGCGGTGAGCCGGCGCTAGGCGACGGCCTTCCATGCGTCGGCCAGCAGCGGCATGGCCACCTCGAGTTCCGAGCGATCCAACGCGTACGGCACGCGCAGCCAGCGGTCCAACCCGTGGTCGTTGACGGCGAAGACCGAGCCGGGAGTCAGGGCCAACCCGGATTTCTTGGCCTGCGCCGCAAGCGCCATGGAGCGCGGGGCCGGCAGGTTGCACCACAGCGACATGCCGCCGGGCGGTTTCCGGATTTTCCATTCGGGCACCAGTTCGGCAAGACCCGCATGCAGCCAGTCGCGGTTTTCGCGCAGCCTGGTGCGTGTCGAATCGTCGACCCCGGCGCGTTCGGTGATGAGCAGGCTGAGCACGATTTGTTCCAGGACCGGGGCCCCGAGGTCCATGGTCGCCCGGCCCTGGTGGATGGCGCCGACCAGGGCGTGGGGCGCCCTGATCCAGCCAAGCCGCAGCCCTCCCCAGTAGGTTTTGCTGGCGCTTCCCACGGTGATGAGGTTGTTCGAGTACTTGGCCATGGGCGACACGTCGGGCCTGGCATCCAGCCACAGTTCTGCGTTGGTTTCATCGACGATGCCGTGCACCCCGGACCTGTCGAGGGCCCGGGCCCAGCGTTCCCTGCCCTCGTCGCCAAGAAGCGTGCCCGTGGGGTTGTGGAAGTCGGGCAGGCACAGCATGGCGCTGAATCCGCCGCGCTCCAGTGCCGTTTCGATGCCCGAAACATCGCTTCCCTCGGGCCCGATGGGTAGCGCCGTCAACCTGGCGCCGTGCTGGCGCAGCGATGACACCGAATTGGGGTAGCTGGGGCTTTCGGCTAGCACCCTGGCCCCGGGCCCAAGGACGGCACGGGCAATGCTTGCCACGCCCGAAAGCGCCCCAGCCGTGACGATGATTTGATCGGGACTCGTGGGCAGCCCGCGGCGGGCGTAGTCCGCGGCAATTGCCTCGCGCAGCACGGGCAGCCCCAGCGGGTAGTAGCCCATGCCTCCGATGTAGCCGGGAAGGTGGTCGAGGGCGCGTTCGTAGTATCCGGCAAGACCGGTCGGAGCGGTCGGAGCCCCGCAGGTCAGGTCGATGCCGCCAGGTGCCCCGAGTTCCGGGGAACCGGGGGTCAGCGGTTCAAAGCCTCCCCCAACGTTGCCGCCGGGAATCGTGATCTGCGTTCCGGAGCCTTGGCGCGCCTCGGCAAAACCGCGTTCGCGCAGTTCCTGGTAGGCGCGCGTGACGGTGGTCCGGCTCAGGCCAAGGGCGCCCACCAGCTCGCGCTCGCTGGGCAGCATGGTTCCGTGCAGCACCCGCCCGTTGGTGACAAGCTGGCGGATTCCCTCCGAAAGCCAGGAGTAGGCGGGTTGCTCGCCGTGGCGTTCCCCGAGCATGCTGCTGAGGCGGCGCGCCGGCAATTGGCGCTGGGTCATACTCATGGGTCCAGTTTCCATCAATTGGCACTTTTTTCCAATGCCACTTTGGGTGAAGCTTGATACATGAAGAAACGCTCCACCCCAGAACTGGCCCGACTCGCACCTCTTGAACAACTCCGAGCCGGGCGTTTGCCGTACCGCATCATCCAACTTTTCGTCGGGCTCACGCTCTTCGGTCTCGCCATGGCAGGTTTCGTCCGCGCCGGGTTGGGGCTGGCCCCGTGGGACGTACTGCATTACGGCGTCAAGCTGCACACCGGACTGAGCCTGGGAACCGTGGTGATCATCTTCGGCTTCATCGTGCTGCTGCTCTGGATTCCGCTGAAGCAAATGCCGGGGTTGGGAACCATCGCGAATGTCCTGTGGCTCGGCATTGCCGCGGACATCGGCCTCGCCGTCATTCCGCAGGCCGAGGGCCTGCCCGCACAGATCGCCCTTTTCGTTGGCGCGCTGCTGGTCAACGGGCTGGGCGGCGGCCTCTACATCGGCAGCCAATTGGGCCCAGGCCCGCGTGACGGATTGATGACGGGCCTACATGCCCGAACGGGAATAAGCCTTCGCCTGGCGCGCACCGGTGTCGAGGTCCTGGTGCTGGCCATCGGCTGGCTCCTCGGGGGAATCGTTGGATTCGGCACCATTCTCTATGCCGTATCCATTGGCCCCGTGACGCAGTTCTTCCTGCGCTACTGCATCGTCGGGCTTCCACAGAAGGCCACTGTCGATCCGGTGCAGGCGGAAGCTCCGCGGATCTAGCCGCCGACTTCGGGCCGCACCCACCCCAGGGTCGGGCGCGGCTCGAAGGGCCGCTCCCAAAGCCCTGCATAATTGGGGGTGTGTACGTAGTGACCCTAAAACAACGTGATCGCCGTGAAACCGGGGACCTTGGCGACGAATTGCTCCGGGCCCTGTCCGACATTCCGGCACCCACGCCCTTCCAGCGTTCGGGACCATCGCTCATCCTGGGCTCCCCCGAGACCGCCGAACACGCGGTGAGCGCGGTGCTTCACGCCCTGCGCCAACGCCACTGGGTGGTGGGCCTGGGAGTGGGAAGCCTCTATGAACCCGTTCCCCGCGATGCCCAATACCTCCAGGGGTCCGCGCTCGGCCATGCCCAAACGGCTGTTGACCGGGCGGAGCACACGGGCGACCGCGTTCCACTGAGCGTCGTGGGCCCGGACATGCAGCTGGCCGGAGAGGCCGAGGCGGTGTTGCGCCTGCTGGGCCAAATCGTTGCCACGCGCAGCAGTGCCGAGTGGGCGGTGCTGGACCTGCTGACCCCCGGTGTGCGCGGCCAGCAAAAGCACGTTGCGGCCGAACTCGGCATCAGCGCGCAGGCCGTTTCCAAGGCGGTTGTGCGATCTGCTTGGGTCGAGGAGTGGGCGGCGCGGCCCGCCGCGGCACGGCTCCTGAAATGGATCGATGCCCCCGGAGCGGTTCCGGGGATCTAGCCCGGCGCAATTCCGCTTTCTCCGTTGTTGACCTGTGATTTTCGGACGTAGGATCGTCTTATCGAAATCAAGATAGACCAGAGGGCCAAGTGATTCCCGCGGCTCCCGGTCATTGCATCAGGAGCGCACAATGGTCCCCGACATCAATTGGCTCGCAGTGGTTGTTGCCACCATTTCCACCATGGTGGTTGGCTCGATTTGGTACACCCCGAAGGTCTTCGGGAACTACTGGATGCGCGTGGCCAAGGTGACCCCCGGCGCCACGAAGAGTGCGGTTGTCCCGATCCTGATCACCCTGGTGGTGAGCTTCATCAGCGCCTGGGTCCTGGCCGGGGCGACGTACCTGTCGTTCCAGTTCTACGGCGGATCATTCCTCGCCAACGCGATGCTGACCGCGCTGATCCTCTGGGGCGGCTTCACCGCCGCGCGGTTCATCACCCACGACGCCTTTGAGGGGCGCCCCGTCGGGTTGACCGTCCTGAACTGCGTCCACGAACTTGTGACGTTCCTGGTCATGGCCCTGATCATCGGGCTCTTCGGCATCTAGCCCGCCGCACCGCGACGGCGGTGCGCTACTTGGCCGGGCTCTGGCTCGGCAACGGCGTCTGGACGAATTCAAGCCACCCGATCGTGTATTTTCCGCCGCGCTCGAAGACGTCGAACGGCTTGCCCTCGGGATGGCTCGGGGTGGTCAGCACCAGCTGCGACCATCCGCCGAGGGTCGAATCCTGGACGGGCTCCACGGTGTATCCGGCGTCCACGCCGAGGTCCCCCAGCTCGGCGGCCAGGCGCCCGAACTGCGCCCCCACGGTGTCGGTGCCTCCGATGGTGGTGACCCGGCAAACCTCGATCTGATCGCCGGCAAGCGTCGATTCAATCAGGTGGTCCATGGCTGCGGTGGCGCTCGCTTCCCCCGTGTTGCAGACGCTGTCCGGGGATGCGCAACCGGTCAGCAATGCCCCGGCGCTCAGCAGGGACAGGGCGAGGACTCCGGCGCGTTTCATGGGTTTAAGCATAGCCAGAGAAACACGCCCCGCCCGTTTCGACTGGTCAGCACTCACTATTCGCGCTCTTGCCACAAGCCCGACCAATAGGCTTTCGAATGGATTAAATACCGGCCCGGCACCCGCGGGCAAACAGGAAGGCCAGCCGCCGGCATGTGCTCGGTGGCTGGCCTTCCTTCCGTCCTAGGACTCGGCGTTCTCCAGCAGGCCCCAGAGGACCGTTGCCAGCCCGTCCTGGTCCACGCCGTCGGTGACTTCGTCGGCCGATTCCTTGACCTCGTCGGGAGCCTGGCCCATGGCCACCCCTCGGCTGGCCCATGTGAGCATCTCGATGTCGTTGCGTCCATCGCCCACGGCGACGGTCTGTTCGATGTCGTAGCGGAGCCTCTCGCGAAGGACCTCGAGCCCGCTGGCCTTGGTGACGCCCTCGGCGGCGATGTCCAGCCATGCCGTCCAGCCCACCGAATAGGTGACGCCGGCAAGCCCCATCACGCTGACCGCCTCGCCGAATTCCTCGGCGGTGGCGTCGGTCGAGAAGACAACCAGGCGCACCGCGGTCGCCTCGAGCATTTCGTCCAGGGTCACGGGGTTTGCCACGACGCCGAAGCTGGCATCCTGGAAGCGTTCGGTGGAGAGGAACCTGCCCTGATCGTCCTCCAGCGCATACTTGGCCGTGGGCAGGGATTCGCGCAGGGCGTGCAATGCGGGGGCGGGGTCGAAGGTCTTGCGCTCGACGACCTCGTAGCCCTCCTCCAGGCCTGCATCGAGGCGCACGGTCACGCCGCCGTTGCAGCACACCGCGTAGCCGTTCTCGATGCCGAGCATGCGGATCACCGGCAGGGTCGCCCCGAGGGAACGCCCCGTCGAAATGACCACCTCGTGTCCGGCCGCAACGATGGCGCGGGCGGAATCCTTCACGGCCCGGCTCATCGCCCCGTCGTGGTTCACCAGGGTGCCGTCCACGTCAAGGCAGATCATGTACTTTTGGGTTGCTTCTGACCGGTCTTCGATGCCGGTTCTTGTCATCACTGTCATTTATCCAGTGAAGCATCAAAAGCGAATTTTCGTCATGAGCTGGCGCACATCCTGGATGAAATCCTCATGAATCCGCGGTTAAAAGCACAAGGCGCCGCACTCCCGGACGGTGCCTTCGGGCTCGCCCCGCGGGGAGCGTGAACCGAAGGCGTGGACCTGGGTGCGGCGCCTCGCGGGCACCAAACCTCTGGCGGCTGGCCTTAGACGAGCGGCATGACTTCCATGCCGCCCAGGTACGGACGCAGTGCAACCGGCACGTTGACCGTGCCGTCGGCGTTCTGGTGGTGTTCCAGGATCGCGACGATCCAGCGCGTGGTCGCCAGGGTGCCGTTCAGCGTTGCCACCGAACGGGTCTTGCCAGGCTTGCCGTCGGCGCCGATTTCGCGTTCGCGGATGTTCAGGCGGCGTGCCTGGAAGGTGGTGCAGTTGGAGGTGGAGGTCAGTTCGCGGTACGCGTCCTGGGTCGGGACCCAGGCTTCGCAGTCGAACTTGCGCGCTGCGCTCATGCCCAGGTCGCCGGCCGCGGTGTCGATGACACGGTAGGGCAGTTCGACCTTGGCCAGCATTTCCTCTTCCCAGGCCAGCAGCTTGGCGTGCTCGGCGGCCGCGTCCTCGGGGGAGCAGTAGACGAACATTTCCAGCTTGTTGAACTGGTGCACGCGGATGATGCCGCGGGTGTCCTTGCCCGCGGAACCGGCCTCGCGGCGGTAGCAGGAGGACCAGCCGGCGTAGCGGGTGGGGCCGTCGCTCAGGTCTAGGATCTCGTTGGCGTGGTACCCGGCGAGGGCCACCTCGGAGGTGCCGACCAGGTACATGTCGTCGCGCTCGAGCTTGTAGATCTCGTCGTCGTGCTCGACGTCGAAGCCGGTGCCCTGCATGGTCTCCGGGCGAACCAGGGTGGGGGTGATCATCGGGATGAACCCGTTCTGCACCGCCTGGTCCAGGGCCATGTTCATGAGCGCGATTTCAAGGCGTGCGCCGATTCCCTTGAGGAAGTAGAAGCGCGAGCCCGAGACCTTGGCGCCGCGTTCCATGTCGATGGCGCCGAGCAGCTCGCCCAGCTCGAGGTGGTCGCGGGGTTCGAAGCCGTCGGCTGAGAAGTCCCGCGGGGTGCCCACGTGCTTGACGACCGTGAAGTCGTCCTCGCCGCCGGCCGGAACGCCGTCCTGGATGAGGTTCGGGATTGAACGCTGCAGGGCGGTGTAGGCGGCTGTCGCTTCGTCGGAGGCGGCTTGGGCCGCCTTGACGTTCTGGGACAATTCCTTGACCTCGGCGAGCAGGGCCTGCTTTTCCTCGCCCTTGGCCGCACCGACCTTCTTGCTGAAGGCATTCTGCTGGGCTCGGAGCGCCTCAAAGGATGCGATCGACTCCCGGCGCCGGATGTCGGCGTCCAAAATCGCATCAATCAGGGACTCATCCGCCCCACGGGCACGCTGCGAGGCACGGAAGGTATCTGGATTTTCACTGAGTAGTTTTACGTCGATCACGACCTAAGCCTAGCAATCCCGGTTAGGCTGAGTGCACTATGCAACGCAATCGACTAATTGCCCTCGCTGCGGCTGGCGCCGCGGGCGTCGCCTCGACGCTGAGCTGGCTCTCCGTGCGTAGGCTCGTTGACCGCAACAAGCCCCAGGTCCTGACGCCGAAGGTAGGCATCACGACGTCCGCCCGCAAGATTGCGCTGGTCATCAATCCGACCAAGTCCGGCACGGCCCAAGCGGTCTCCGCCGTTGAACATGTGTGTGCCGAAGCCGGGCTCGCCGCGCCGCTGGTCTTTGAATCCGAACCCGACGACCCCGGACAAGGGGCCGCACGCCGGGCGCTGGACGCCGGATGCGACGTGGTCATCGCGGCGGGCGGCGACGGGACGGTGCGTGCCGTGGCAGAGGTCCTCCGGGACACCGAGGCGAGCCTGGGACTCATTCCACTGGGCACGGGCAACCTGCTGGCCAGGAACGTGGAGGTTCCGCTCGACGACATTGCCACGGCGGCCTTCGGTGCCGTCCGCGGCCCCCTGCGCACCATCGACACCGGCAGCATCAGGCTTGAACACATCGACGGCTCCGAAAGCGAACACGCGTTCCTTGTCATCGCCGGCGTCGGCACCGACGCTGACATCATGGACGACACCAACGAGGATCTCAAGGCCAAGGTGGGCTGGCTCGCGTATTCGGAGGCGGGATTCCGGCATCTTCCGGGCAAACGCAAGAAGATCTCGGTCGCCCTCGATGGCGGAAGTGAGCAAACACGTAGCGTGCGTTCGGTCCTCTTTGCCAACTGCGGCAAATTGCAGGGCCTGGACCTGGTCCCCGAGGCGAGGATCGACGACGGGGTCTTGGACATGGTGGTACTCAGCCCACGCAGCGCCGCCGGGTGGGGCTGGATCTTCCTGAAAACCGCATTCAAGGCCCGCGGCGCGATTCCCGTAATGGGCTTCTACCCGACGGCGTCCCTGTCGCTGCGCTGCCACGAACCGATGAACACGCAGATCGACGGGGATGCGACGGGATTGGTGAACGGGCTCCACGTAGACGTGAAGCCCGCTTCACTCAAGATCCGCCTGGCCTAGCCAAGCAGCCGTGCGCGGAGTCCGCCAACCCAGCTTTGGGCCCGGTCGAAGGCCTCGTCCGAGTTGTGCGCGTCCACCGATGAGGAAAGCCCCGCGGCGGCCGGGTACGAGCCGAGGAAGCGCAGGTCCGGGCACACCCGGTGCAGGCCGGTGAGCGCATCGGCGACCCGCGCCTGGGCCACGTGCCCGTCCACGTCCACCGAGAAGAAGTAGCGGCCCATGCCCTCGCCGGTAGGGCGCGATTCGATGCGGCTGAGGTTCACGCCGCGGACCACGAACTGCTCGAGGATCTCCATCAGCGCGCCGGGCCGGTCCTCCGCCAGCGGCAGGATCACGGTGCTCTTGTCGATGCCCGTCGGCGCCGGGATCGGACCCGGCCGGGTGACAAGGATGAAGCGGGTGACCGCGCCCTTGTAGTCCTCGATTTCCTCGCGAAGCACCTTCAGCCCGCGCTCCTGCGCCACCAGAGGCGAACAGATGGCGGCATCGTGGTTCGATTCGCCGTCCAGCAGGGCGATCGCGCCGGCAGCGGTCGAGGATGCCGGAATGAATTCCGCTTGCGGAATGTTCGATTCGACCCAGCCGCGGCACTGGGCCCAGGCGTGACCGTGGGTTGAAATGGTCCGGATCTGCTCCAGCGAATCAATGTTTTCGCGCACCGCCAGCACGAAGGTGATCGGGACCAGCGCCTCGGCCACGATCTGCAGCGCGTCGCCCCTCGCGATGGCGTCGAGGGTTGTCGAGACGCCGCCCTCCACCGAGTTTTCGATGGGAACCATGGCGGCATCGGCGGCGCCCGAACGGACCTTGTCCAGCGCCGCGTTGACGTTCGCCGCAGGGATGCGTTCGGAGGTGCGTGCGTCGGGGACCTGCAGCAGCGCCGCTTCGGTGAAGGTCCCTGCCGGGCCCAAGTAGGTGTAGATCATCGAACCGTTGGCTCCTGACCGTTCTCGCTCTGCAACGGCAGGCCGGCCTCAAGCCAGTCCCCCATGCCGCCGGCAACGAACAGGGCCGAGTAGCCCTGGGACACCAGCCATGCCGTGGCCCGGGCCGAGCGGCCGCCGGTCCGGCAAATCACATAGGTGTCCGTGTCCGGGTCGAGCTCCTCGAAGCGCGCGGGCAATTCCCCCAGCGGAATATGCACGGCACCTGCCGCGTGGCCCTCGATCCATTCGTAGTCCTCGCGGACGTCAAGGACAAGCGCTCCGGCTGGCACCTGTTTGACGGAAACGGTTTCAAAATCACTCATGCTTCTCCTTGCGCAGGGTGCATACTTCTTCTCCAATCCAGCCTATCGTTCCCCCGTCCCCTGTTCCCGTTTGCGTCGCACCCGGCAGCCGGCCGCACCCGGTCCGGAATGGTCGTCCTGGCGGCGCGCGCCTCCCCGCGACTCGTACTAGTGTCAATACGTGGGCGCCACAAGGCCCGCAGTGCATCGGCACGCATTCGACCAGCAGCGCCCGACCGGAGGAAACCACCATGAGCGAGATTTCAGGATTCACGGCATTGGAGCTCCGTGACGCGCTGGCGGCCGGGGCACTCTCCGCACGCGAGGTGGCTGAGCATTTCCTGGGGCGCATCGAGGCACTCAACCCGTCGCTGGGTTCGTTCATCACGGTGACGGCGGAACAAGCGATGGACGCGGCCCGGCTCGCGGACGAGGAGTTCGCCGCGAAACGGGCACCGCTGCAGGCGCTGCACGGCATGCCGCTGGCCTACAAGGACCTCCTGGATGTCGCGGGGGTTCCGACCAGCTACGGCACCGCCGCGCTTCCGGCCTTGGCCGCGGAGAAGGACAACGCCCTGGTCGCCACGCTCTCGAGTGCCGGGGCCATTTCGCTGGGAAAGACGCAGGTTCCGGAATTCGGCCTGAGCTGCCACTCCGAAAACGACATCGCCCCGCCCGCGCGCAACCCGCTGAACCCGGCGCTTTCCGCGGGCGGGTCCAGCGGCGGCGAGGCCGCGGCCGTCGCCTCCGGCATGCTGCCGTTCGGCCCCGGCAACGACGGCGGAGGGTCGGTGCGCATTCCCGCGTCCGCCTGCGGGCTGGTCGGGCTCAAGCCGGGCCTCGGCACCATCCCGAGCGACGTGCTGGATGGAACGCTTGATCCCTTTGGCGCTCCCCGGCTCACCGTTTCCGGGCCGTTGGCGCACAACGCCCTTGATGCCGCACTGCTCATGGACGCCATGATCGACCCGTCCCAGGCAACCTTCCTGGACACGCTGCGCTCCGGCGGCATCGACTCCCTGCGCGGGCTGCGCGTCGGGGTCAGCACCGCCAGCCCGTTCGCCTCGGCCTACCCGATTTCGCTGTCCCCCGAGGCGCACGCCGCCCTGAACAAGGCCATCGAGATCCTGAACCGGCGCGCGCACCACGTCGAGGAGGCTGAGATCTACTACGACGCCATGTATCCCGAGACCTTCTCCACCGTGTGGACCTCCGGATTGGCATCGGCGCCGTTGCCGCCGGGCAGCGAGGAAAAACTGGGAACGCTGGCGCGCTCCTTCCGCGAGCGGGCCACCGCACGCGAGGTCGCGGTCTCCCTGGCCGCCGCCGCCAAGCTCACCGAAATCGCCGCGGACTTCCGCACGCAGTGGGGCCGCTACGACGTGGTGCTCACCCCGGCCATGGCGCACACTCCCCCGGAAATCGGCTACTACACCTCGCAGGACGCCGACACCGACTACATGCGCCAGTGCCAGTACACGCCGTTCACCTCCATGGTGAACGTCTCGGGTTTGCCTGCCGTCACGGTTCCCACGCTGACGACTGCCGACGGCCTGTCCATGGGCGTGCAGATTATCGGCCGGGCGGGGTCGGAAATCCAGCTTTTGGCCCTCGCGGCGCAACTTTCCGAAATGTGAGATTGGTCAACAAAGTGGGCATGACGCGCCTCACAGGCGAAAAATTGAATCATGTCTACAACTACGCTGCCTAAGGGCCAGTCCTCGACTGGATTCTTCGGCCACCCCCGCACGCTGGCGAATCTCTTCAGCATCGAGATGTGGGAACGCTTCTCCTTCTACGGCATGCAAGCGATCCTCGCGTACTACATGTACTTCTCGGTTGCAGAAGGCGGACTCGGTCTTCCCAAGGAACTGGCGCTCTCCCTCGTCGGCGCCTACGGCGGCGCCGTCTACCTGAGCACCATCCTCGGCGCCTGGGTCGCAGACCGAATCCTCGGGTCCGAAAAGGTCCTGCTGTACGCGGCATTCATGATCATGGCCGGCCACATCGGCCTCGCCGTGATCCCCGGCGCAGCGGGACTGGCCGTCGGCCTGGTCCTCGTGGCCATCGGCTCCGGCGGCCTGAAGGCCAACGCCACCGCGCTTGTCGGTTCGCTGTACTCCAAGGAAGACACCCGCCGCGATGCAGGCTTCTCCATCTTCTACATGGGCGTCAACATCGGCGGTTTCCTCGGCCCGATCCTGACCGGCTTCCTGCAGAAGTCCTGGGGCTTCCACGTCGGCTTCGCTGCGGCAGCCGTCGGCATGGCCATCGGCGTCGTCATCTACATGATGGGCCGCAAGAACCTGCCGGCCTCGGTCCACCAGGTCATCAACCCGTTGCCGGCCAACGAACGCATGAAGTACGTCTGGATCGTCGCCGCGTTCATCGCGGTCGTCGTGGCGCTCTTCGCGTTGAAGATCGTGACCGTCGAGACCCTCGCCATGACCATCGCCTACGCGGTCATCATTGCCTCGGTCGTCTACTTCACGATCATGCTGCGCTCCAAGCGCATCACGACCACCGAGCGCAAGCACGTGCTGGCCTTCATCCCGCTGTACGTCGCCTCGGCCGCGTTCTGGGCGCTGTTCCAGCAGCAGTTCACGTTCATCGCCGTGTACTCGGAGGAACGCCTGGATCGCACCCTGTTCGGCTGGGAAGTTCCGGCCTCGTGGGTGCAGTCGATCAACCCGGTCTTCATCATCATCCTGGCCGCCGCGTTCGCCGCAATGTGGACCAAGATGGGCACCCGCCAGCCGGGCACCGTCATCAAGTTCGCGCTCTCGCTGTTCATCGTGGGTCTGGCCTTCCTGGCCTTCATCCCGCTTGAGTCCTTCGAGAAGACCCCGCTGATGGCGCTGGTCGGCATCCTGCTGCTCTGCACCCTGGCCGAGCTGCTGCTGAGCCCGATCGGCCAGTCGGTCACCACCAAGCTGGCCCCGGCCGTCTTCGGCACGCAGATGATCGCGCTGTTCTTCCTGTCCATTTCGCTGGGCACCACCCTCGCCGGCATCCTGGCCGGCTTCTACACCGAGGGCAACGAGATCACGTACTTCCTGGCCCTTGGCGGAACCGCGATCGTGCTGGCCTCGGCCCTGGCCATCGGCGCACGTCCGCTCAAGAAGCTGATGGGCGAGGTCCGCTAAACAGCGCACCAAGCTCCAACAAAAAATGGTGGTTTTGCCAAAAGGCAAGACCACCATTTTTGTTTTCCCGGGGAGGGCCGGAGCACCCCCGGACGTTGCCTAGAGGCCGAGGGATGCGTTGCCAACCGCCGCCAAGGATCCGGCGATGACCAAGACCCCGCCGGCCAGGACCAGGTAGCCCGTGATCAGGCCTGCAATGGCAAAGCCGCGGCGGGGCTTTTCGCGGCGCAGCGACAGGTGCCCGCACACGACGGCGGCCAGCTGGGGCAGCAACAGCACGCCGCCGGTGACCAGGCCGAGGATGCCCGCCACCATCGAGATGATGCCCAGGACGTTTGAAACGCCCGCCATGGAAGCAGGGTCCATCGGCTGCTGGTACATCGGCTGCTGCTGCGCATAGGGGCCGGCCTGCGGATTTGCCTGGGGCGCGTGGGGCGCCTGGTTCAGGTAGGGATTCTGCGGGGTTCCCGGCGGGGCGTACAGAGGCTGGTCCTGGTACGGATTCCGGCCCGGGAATGGCTGGTTGCCCGGTGCGGGTGCCGGCGCCGGTGTTGCCTGGGGTCCCTGCGACCACCGGGGATCGTGGGGATCGGCAAAGGATGGCTCGTTGCCGTCGTTGTTCTTCGCGTCCTTGGGGTCCTGCATGGCCTACTCCCAACACCAGCCACGGGCGGCCTTCGCACGCGGTTTCATCCTCCACCTTATCCATTCGCCGGCCACAGCACGTTCACACCGGCCGCTCAGGATGCGGTGAAAGAGTTGGCTGCATGGCCAACGAAACCATGAAGAAAACCTCGAACGACCACAGTCAACACCGGGCGGTTCCGCCGTACCTGTTGGCGTCCATGGCCGCATGCGACGGCGCCTGGGAAGCCCCGGCATCCATGCGGGAATTCATTGCCCGCGCGCCGTTCGGCGAGGAGTCCGACCCCGTCGGGCCGGAGACCCGCACCCGGATTGCCGCCCGCGCCAGGCAAACGCTCCTGCTGGACCAGGCCTTGCGCCACGACCGGCAGCTTGCGGAAACTCCTTCCCGGACGATCCTGATCGAGCCTTCCGGGCGCCTGCAGCGCACCATCAGCGATGCACAGGGGATCGAGGTGACCCCCGGCGTACTGGCCCGGGCCGAGGGCGACGCCCCGGTCGACGACGGCGACGTCAACCGGGCCTATGACGGGCTCGGCGCCGTCCATGACTTCCTCGCCGACCAGTTCAAGCGTTCCAGCCTGGACGGGGCGGGCATGGCGTTGCGCGGCACCGTGCACTACGGCCACGAGTACGACAACGCGTTTTGGGACGGCACGCAAATGGTCATGGGCGACGGTGACGGCGAGATCTTCAATTCCTTCACCTCGTCGCTCAGCGTCATCGCCCACGAACTGGGCCACGGGTTGCTGCAGTACACGACGAATTTCAAGTACCACGGCCAGTCGGGGGCGTTGAACGAATCCATTGCCGACGTCCTGGGTGCGCTCGTGGAACAATTCGTCGCCGGCGAGGAGGCCGCCGACGCCAGCTGGCTCATCGGCAAGGGCCTGTTCCACCCTCGGGTGAACGCCAAGGCGCTGCGATCCATGGCCGCGCCCGGCACCGCCTACGACGACCCGATCATGGGCCGCGACCCGCAACCGGCCCACATGGACGGCTACATCCACACCAAGGAAGACTCCGGCGGCGTGCACCTGAACTCGGGCATTCCCAACCACGCGTTCTACCTGTTTGCCACGGCACTGGGCGGCCACGCGTGGGAGCGTGCCGGGTCCGTGTGGTTCAACGTCATCGTCACCCGGTCGCTTCCGGAGGATTCAACCTTCGCGACCTTTGCGGCGCAAACACTCCTGCAGGCCCGCCGGGACTACGGCGTCGGGTCCGCGGAGGACAAGGCACTGGCCACGGCCTGGGACGGCGTGGGAGTGGTTCCCCAGTTCAAGGACGAACAAGAAGCCGCGTGAAACCATGAACGAGCTATTCATTGTGCAGGTGCGGCGCAGCGGCGGGGTGGCCGGCATTTCCCGCGTCGGCGTCCTGGAGCTTCACGTCCACGATTCGCCGCCGGAGGACGAACCCTGGGTTCGTCTGGCGCTCGGGGCGCTGGAACAGCTCCGCCGCCTCGACGCCGACGTCGATCCCGGACAGGTCCGCGACGCCTTCGATTGGTTCCTGTCCATCGACGGCGAAGGCCACCGGGTTCCGGACACCCTGTTGACCGGACCCGCCCGGCAACTGGCCGAACACGTCATCAAGACGGCACGTTGACCGGGTCTCGCCGGGTGCCACATGAGAATATTGGTTCATGTCTCATCCCCGAGCCGGCACCCCGGCGATGCCCCATGACCTGATCGATCTTTCCGCGGTTCGCGACGCCTACTTCTCCATCCACCCGGATGCGGCCGACCCCGCCCAGAAGGTGGCCTTCGGGACCTCCGGACACCGCGGTTCTTCGCTGAACGGGTCCTTCAACGATGACCACATTGCCGCGATCACCCAGGCCATCGTCGAGTACCGGGCCGGGCAAGGGATCACCGGGCCGGTCTTCGTGGGCAAGGACACCCACGCGCTCTCGGACCCCGCCCAGGACACCGTGCTGGAGGTCCTGGCCGGAAACGGCGTGGCGATCCTGGCCGACGCCCGCAACGGCTGGACCCCCACGCCGGCGCTCAGCCACGCGGTCCTCACCCACAATGCCGACCCGGCGGCCGCACGCGCGGACGGCATCCTCATCACCCCTTCGCACAACCCGCCGGCCGACGGCGGCCTGAAGTACAACCCGCCGCACGGCGGCCCCGCGGACACCGACGCCACCTCCTGGATCGCCGACCGCGCCAATGAGCTGCTCGCCGCCGGGCTGCGCGGCGTGAAGCGCACCTCCCTGGGTGCCGCCCGGCTGACCGGCAAGATCGGCGCCTTCGACTTCATGGCCTCCTACGTCAACGACCTGCCCTCGGTGCTGGACCTGGACGCGATCCGCAACGCGGGCGTGCGCATCGGCGCCGACCCGATGGGCGGGGCCTCGGTCGACTACTGGGGGGCGATCGCCGAAACCCACAGGCTCGACCTCACCGTGGTGAACCCGGAGGTCGACCCGCGCTTTGCGTTCATGTCGCTGGACACCGACGGCAAGATCCGCATGGACTGCTCCTCGGCCTCCGCCATGGCCTCGCTGATCGCCCAACGCGATTCCTTCGACATCGCCACGGGCAACGACGCCGATGCCGACCGCCACGGCATCGTCACCCCGGATGCCGGGCTGATGAACCCGAACCACTTCCTGGCCGTGGCCATCGACTACCTGTACGCCAACCGCACCGGCTGGTCCAGGGACGCCTCGATCGGCAAGACCCTGGTGTCCTCCTCCATGATCGACCGCGTCGCCGCGGGCCTCGGACGCAAGCTGGTGGAGGTCCCCGTCGGCTTCAAGTGGTTCGTGCCGGGCCTGCTGGACGGCTCCGGCGCCTTCGGCGGCGAGGAATCCGCGGGCGCGTCGTTCCTGCGCCACGACGGCAAGGTGTGGACCACGGACAAGGACGGCATCATCATGTCCCTGCTGGCCAGCGAAATCACGGCGACCACCGGCTCCACCCCGTCCCGGCACTACGCGCGCCTGGCCGAAACCCACGGTGCGCCCAGCTACGCGCGCATCGACGCCCCGGCCACCCGCGAGCAGAAGGCCAGGCTCGGCAGCCTGTCGGCCACCGACGTTTCGGCCGACGTGCTTGCGGGCGAACCCATCACGGCTCGCCTGACCGAGGCCCCCGGCAACGGGGCGAGGATCGGCGGGCTGAAGGTCACCACCGAAAACGCCTGGTTCGCGGCGCGCCCGTCGGGCACCGAGGACGTGTACAAGATCTACGCCGAGTCCTTCCTCGGCGACGAGCACCTGGCCCGGGTGCAGGCCGAGGCCAAGACGATCGTTGATGCCGTCCTCGGCTAGGAACGTCTAGACACAGCGGCGGGGGGGGGGGGGGGCGCGGGGGGGCCCCCCCCCCCCCCGGGGGGGGGGGGGGGGGGGGCCCCGGGGCCGCCCCCCCCCCCCCCCCGGGGGTGTTATTTATCTATGGGGCCGGGTTGGCGGGCGGGCGGGGGTTGTCTCGGTCGCTTCTTTTTTTTTTCCCCGGGGGGGGGCCCCCCCCCCCCCCGGGGGGGGGGGGGGGCCCGCCCCCCCCCCCCCCCCCCCCCCCCCCCGCCGCTGTCTTTGCGGTACTGGCCGCCCGCGTCCCGGCGCCTAGAGCAGCCTGTCGATGATCTTGCTCTTCGCCCAGGTGTACGGCGGGTAGATGGCCTTGAGCGTGTCGACCACCGCGGTCTTGACCATGACCGGGCGCATCTGCGAGAGGCGCTCGAATCCGTGGCGGCCGTGGTACGAGCCCATGCCGGAGGCCCCGACCCCGCCGAAGGGCAGCGACGGCACGGCAAGGTGCAGGTTCGGGGCGTTGTGCACGATCGCCCCGGCACGCACCTGGTCGCCGAAGGACGACTGCAGGCGCGGGTTTTCGCTGAACAGGTAGGCCGCCAGCGGGTTGGGGCGCGAGTTGATGAACCGCACCGCCGCGTCGAAGCTGTCGACCTTCATGATCGGCAGGATCGGCCCGAAGATTTCCTCCTGCATGAGCGGCGAATCCGGATCGACGTTGATCATCACCGTGGGTTCGATCTTGAGCGTCGCCTCGTCGTATCCGCCGCCGATCACCACCTCGCCCTGCGCCAGGTAGGAGACGAGCCTGTCGAAGTGCGCCCGGTTGACGATGCGCCCGTAGTCACGGCTGTGAATCGGCGTCTTGCCGTAGAACCCGGTGATGGCCTTGGCCAGCTGCTTTTCCAGGGTCTCGGCCGCGTTGCCGACGGCCAGCACGTAGTCCGGCGCCACGCAGGTCTGGCCCGCGTTCATGAACTTCCCGTAGGCCAGGCGCCGGGCGACCGCCGCGTGGGATCCGTCCATCACCACGGCCGGGGACTTGCCGCCCAGTTCCAGGGTGACGGGCGTCAGGTGTTCGGCCGCGGCACGGGCCACGATCTTGCCGACCTTTTCCCCGCCGGTGTAGAAGATGTGGTCGAACCGCTGTTCCAGGAGGACCTTGCTGGTGCCGGCGCCGCCCTGGATCACCGCGTAGGCACGCTGGTCCAGGAACTGCGGGATCAGCTTGCCCAGGGCGATCGAGGTGGCGGGGGCCAGCTCGGAGGGCTTGAGCACCGCCACGTTGCCCGCGGCGATGGCCGCAACGAGCGGGGCGAGCATCAGCTGCAGCGGGTAGTTCCACGGGCCGATGACCAGCACCACGCCGAGCGGCTGCGGCTCGATCTTGGCCGCCGCGGGGTGCAGCGCCAGCGGGATCTTCACCGCCTTGGATTCCATCCACTCCGAAAGGTGCAGCTGGGCGTGGTCGATCTCGGCGCGCACCATGTCGATTTCGGTCAGCTTCGCCTCGACCGCGCTCTTGCCCAGGTCGTCGGCCAGCGCATCGATGAAGTCCTGCTGGTGCGCATCCAGCATGCGTTCCAGGGCCTTGAGCTGCGATGCCCTGAAGCGCCGCGGGTGCGCCAGGCGCGTGGCCACCACGTCGTGCATGGCGTCGACGATTTCGACGATCCTTGCGGGGTCCTCGGCGACGACCCGGGGTAGCTCAAGCTCGTTCGACGCCGCGCTCTCCAGGGGAGCCACGGGTTCGGAAGTGTAAGGAAAAATGCCCATACCCAGAGCCTACGGCGCAGCCACCTGCTGCAACAGGGTGCCGCGCCCGGCGTGCCCCGCCCGAATCGCCGGCGGAGGAAACGTAGTTGCACTGCGGGCCTGCCCGTGGGGTAGGCTCGCGCTTAGTGACACGGGGTGTTGGCGCGCACGCGACCAACTGAGATAAGACCCGTCGCACCTGATCTAGTTCGTACTAGCGGAGGGATGTTGCTAATGGAATCCATTGCGCCTTCATTTGTTGTAAGCCCCGGCGAGTTGGCCGACTGCGTGTCGGCCCTGCGCGCCTCCACCCCCCTGATCCAGTGCATCACCAACACTGTGGTCACCAATTTCACGGCCAACGTGCTGCTGGCCGCCGGCGCCTCGCCGGCCATGGCGGACCTGCCCGGGGAGGCCGGCGACTTTGCCGCGATCGCCTCCGGAACCCTCGTCAACCTGGGCACCCCCTACGCCGAACAGCGTGCCGGCGCCCTTGAGGCCGTCGCCGCCGCCAACGCCGCGGGCACCCCGTGGGTGCTGGACCCGGTCGCCGTCGGCGCCCTGCGGGTCCGCACCGAGCTGGCCTTCGAGCTGCGCGGGCTGAACCCGACCGTCATCCGCGGCAACGCCTCCGAAATCATGGTGCTGGCGGAGTCCGGCAACGGCGGCCGCGGGGTCGAGTCCACGGATTCGGTGGAATCCGCCGCGTCCCACGCCCGCTCGCTGGCCCTGCGCACCGGAGCCGTGGTTGCGGTTTCCGGACCGCGGGACCTGGTGACCGACGGCGCCCGGACCGTGCTGGTGCACGGCGGCAGCAGCCTGCTGACGCGCGTGACCGGCGGCGGATGCGCCCTCGGGGCCATCTGCGCGGCATTCCTTGCCGTCCACGACGACGCGCTGGTCGCGACGGTCGCGGCACACGCGTTCTACTCTGCCGCCGCCGAGCGCGCGGAACTGCTCAGCAACGGGCCCGGCTCCTTCGCGGTGAATTTCCTCGATGCGTTGTCGCTGGTCGGCCCGCAGGAACTCATGGAAAAGGCGGTGCTTTCCTGATGCGGGACCTCAGCGTCTACCTGGTCGCCGATTCGGCCTCGACCGCCGGCCGGCCCCTGGATGAAATCATTGCGGCCGCGGTCGAAGGCGGCGTCAAGACGGTCCAGCTGCGCTGCAAGGACATGCCCGCGGCCCAGTTCCTGGAGGTGGTCCGCAAGTCCTCCGTGCACACCGAGGGGCGGGCCGACCTGCTGGTCAACGACCGCGTCGACGTGTACCTGGCCGCGCGCGCCGCGGGCGCCAGCGTGCAGGGCGTGCACATCGGCCAGTCCGACATCCCCGCCGAGCTGGTCCGTGCGCTCATCGGCCCCGACGCGGTGCTGGGCCTGAGCGCCTCCAAGGACGCGCAGATCGCCGCCGCCAACGAGCTCAACGCCCGCTTCCCCGGAACCATCGACTACCTGGGCGTCGGGGCGGTCCACGCCACCCCCACCAAGAAGGACCACCCCGAACCGCTCGGCCACGCGGGACTGGCCCGCGCTGTCGCCCAGAGCGCGCTGCCGTGCGTGGCCATCGGCGGCCTCGGGTTGGTCGATGTCGACGGTGTCGTCGCCGGCGGGGCCACCGGCATGGCCGTGGTCCGCGCCATCTGCTCGGCGGAGGACCCGCAGGCCGCCAGCGCCGAGCTGCTCGGAGCCTGGGAAGGGGCAACCCGATGAGCGAAAGCATCGAGCCAGCCATCAAGAACGTCCTGTCCATTGCGGGTTCCGACCCGTCCGGCGGCGCCGGCATCCAGGCCGACCTGAAAGCGATTGCCGCCTGCGGCGGCTACGGGATGGCCGTCATCAGCGCGCTCACGGCCCAGAACACCCACGGGGTGCGGGCCGTCCACGTGCCGCCGGCGCAGTTCCTGAACGAGCAGCTGCTCGCGGTGTCCGACGACATCGCCATCGATGCCATCAAGATCGGCATGCTGGCGAACGCCGGGATCATCGACACGCTCACCGACTGGCTGGCCGCAACGCGCCTCTCGGCCCCGGTTCCGGTGGTCCTTGACCCGGTGATGATCGCGACCAGCGGCGACCGGCTGCTCGACGCCGACGCCGAGGACGCCCTGCGCCGGCTCTTCGAACATGCCGACGTGCTGACCCCGAACATCCCCGAGCTCGCCGTGATTGCCCGCGCGGAGGTCGCAACCACCTGGGAAGAGGTCATTGCCCAGGCCCGGCGGGTCGCGGCGACCTACTCGGTGCTCGTGCTTGCCAAGGGCGGCCACCTGGCCGGTTCCGACTGCCCCGATGCGCTCATCGACGCCAACGGGGTGCTGCACGAGGTCGTTTCCCCGCGTCTGGACACCCAGAACACCCACGGCACCGGATGTTCCTTTTCCTCGGCCCTGGCCACGCACTACGCACGGACCGGCGACTGGACAGCATCGCTCATCGCGGCCAAGCGCTGGCTGACCACCGCGATCGCCGGCGCGGACCGGTTGCGGGTCGGCAGCGGGCACGGCCCGGTCAACCACCTGGGCCAGCTCTGGGCCGGGGAACCGCTGGCCACCGCCGACGACTCCATGTGGCTGTGGTGGGAAGCCATCGAGTCCATCCGCGGCGGAATCGACGACCTCGCCTTCATCCGCGGGCTGAAGGACGGCACGCTGGGGCGCGTCGACTTCGAGGACTACCTGGGGCAGGACGCCCTGTACCTGCGCACCTACGCGCGGGTCATGTCCCGGGCCTCCGAACTGGCGCCGACCGCCGAGGACCAGCGGTTCTGGGCGGCGAATGCCAGCGGCTGCCTGGAGGAGGAGCTCAAGCTCCACCGCGGGCGGCTGGAGGAGCGCGTGCCGGACCCCAGCGGCACCACCACCGCCTACCTGAACCACCTGGTGTCGTGCTCCAACGACTACGCGGTGCTGGTGGCGGCCCTGCTGCCGTGCTTCTGGATCTACCAGGACGTCGGCGCGCGGCTGGCCGCGGCAAACCACGCCGCCCACCCGTACAACGACTGGCTGTCCACCTACTCCTCCCCCGAGTTCGACAAGTCGACGGCCCAAGCCATCGAGGTCTGCCGGACGCTCTTCGACGCGGCGGATGCGCGGACGCGCACCAACATGTGGAAGGCGTTCGAGGCGTCAAGCGCCCACGAGCTGTACTTCTTCGCGCAGACGGCCGCCGACCGCCAAGGTGCCGATCGCTGATCCCGGTGGGTAAAATGCCAAACGGGTTTCCACGCATTTCGTTCCACGTGAAACCCGTTTGGCATCACCCATCTTGAACTCTCGCGCCCGGAAGGCACCCATGAGCAACCGATTCGGCATTGGCTGGAAACTGCACGGCAACGGCAAGACCATCACCCCGGGCACCGCGGTGGCGCCCGACGAGCGTCTGGCCTGGCCGCAGACCATCGGTGTGGGAGTCCAGCACGTCATGGCGATGTTCGGCGCCACGGTGCTCGTGCCGACCATCACCGGCTTCCCGGTCACCACCACGCTGCTGTTCACGGGCCTGGGCACCCTGCTGTTCCTGCTCATCACCGCGGGCCGCGTCCCGTCCTACCTGGGTTCCTCCTTCGCGTTCATCGCGCCCGTCACCGGGGCCATGGCCACGCACGGCATGGGCGGTGCGCTCGGCGGGATCGTGATGGCCGGCGCCTGCCTGTTCATCGTGGGCCTGATCGTGCAGAAGGCCGGCACCGGCTGGATCCACGCGCTGATGCCGCCGGTGGTCATGGGCACCATCGTCGCGCTGATCGGGCTTAACCTGGCCACCACCACCACGGAGAAGATCACCACGGTCCCTCTGACCACCTTCGCCACGGTGCTGGCCATCGTGGTTTCCACGGTGTTCTTCCGCGGCATGCTCGGGCGCCTGTCCATCCTGCTGGGCATCATCGTCGGCTACCTGGTGGCCTGGGCGCAGGGCCAGGTCGACTTCTCGAAGATCGGCGACGCACCCTGGGTCGGGCTGCCGGACTTCTCCGCGCCGACCTTCCACTTGGACACCCTGACCTTGTTCCTGCCCGTGGTGTTCGTGCTGATCGCCGAGAACGTCGGCCACGTGAAGACCGTGTCGCTGATGACCGGCAAGGAGCTTGACGACGTGAACGGCCGCGCCCTGATGGCCGACGGGGCCGCGACCGTGATCGCCGGCTTCGGCGGCGGCTCGGGCACCACCACCTACGCGGAGAACATCGGCGTCATGGCCTCCTCGCGCGTCTACTCGACGGCCGCCTACTGGATCGCCGGCATGGTGGCCATCGCCCTGGCGTTCCTGCCGAAGTTCGGCGTGCTGATCAACACCATCCCCGCCGGCGTTGCGGGCGGCGCGGGCATCGTGCTCTACGGCATGATCGCCATCGTCGGCGCCCGCCTCTGGGTGCAGAACAAGGTCGACTTCTCCAACCCGATCAACCTGATGACCGCCGGCACAGGCCTGATCATCGCCATCGCGCTCTTCGGCGAGAACGTGCTGTCGATCGGCTCCATGAACTTCGGCGGCATAGCGCTGGGCACCGCGGCGACCCTCGTGGTCTTCCACCTGATGCGCGCCATCGCCCGCGCCCGCGGCACCGAACCCACCGACACCGAGGAACTCGGCGGGGCCACCCACTCGAAGCTCGGCTAGCGACGCAACGGCGTGAAGCCCTGGGAAAGGTCCTTGTGGACCATTCCCAGGGCTTCTTGCGTGTCGCCGGCCAGGCGATCAGGCGCTCAGTTGACCACGATCGGCGGCTCGGCCTGGAGCTCCTCCTCGTGCGTGAGCTTCTTGATGCTGGAAGTCAGCGGCGAGCCGTCCTCGCGCTGCATGGCAAACACCGAGTCGATGGTGGGCGCGCCGTCCAGCACCGGCCCCTGGCCCTGCAGCGGGATGTCCAGGCGCGGCGTTTCCCGCGTCAGGGCGTATTCCGCGCCGCGCACGAAGAACGTCACGGGCAACTCGCTGTCGATCGTTTCGGCCGCGAGTTGCACCGTGAAGACGTCCGGCTCCACCCGGATCCGGACTTGGTTGTCGCGCCAGCGCAGGGAAAACTCCAGGGCGTTCCAGCTGATCGGCAGCCGGGGGTCGAACCTCAGCTCCCCCGTGTCGTCGCGCAGTCCGGCGAATCCATGGACCAGGGCGGCCCAGACACCGCCGGTGGAAGCCACGTGGACCCCGTCGGCGGTGTTCCCGTGCAGGTTTTTCAGGTCCACGTTCAGGGCATGCTCGAAGTACTCGTAGGCCAGGTCCCGGTAGCCGACCTCGGCCGCCAGGATCGACTGCACCGTGGCCGACAGCGTTGAATCCCCCGTGGTCAGCGGGTCGTAGTAGTCGAAGTCAGCGCGCTTTTCCTCGGCGCTGAAGTCCGAGGAGCGCAGCCACAGCGCCATCACGGTGTCCGCCTGCTTCAGCACCTGGAACCGGTAGATCACCAGCGGGTGGTAGTGCAGCAGCAGGGGGCGGTGGCTTGCGGGTGTTCCCGCCACGTCCCATACCTCGCGGTTGAGGAAGCCCGCATCCTGCGGGTGGATCCCCACCGATTCGGAGAACGGGATGTGCATGGCGTCCGCTGCCCGCAGCCACTGGTCGATTTCATCCCGGGTCAGCGAAAGTTCGCCGGCGATGCGTGCGTAGTCCGCGGGGAACTCATCGGCCAGGTATCCCATGAGCCGCACCGCGTAGTTCAGGTTGAAGCGGGCCATGACGTTGGTGAAGGTGTTGTCGTTGACCACCGCGGTGTATTCGTCGGGGCCCGTCACTCCGTGGATGTGGAAGCTGGGCCCCTTGGAGCTGTCGCGCCAGAACCCCAGGGAGTTCCAAAGCCGTGCCGTCTCCACGACGATTTCCGCGCCGCCGTTGAGCATCAGGCCGGAGTCGCCGCTGGCCCGCACGTACCTGGCCAATGAATAAACGACGTCAGCGTTGATGTGATACTGGGCCGTTCCCGCGGGATAGTAGGCGCTGGCTTCCTCGCCGTTGATGGTGCGCCAGGGGAAGAGGATGCCGTGCTCGTTGAGCGTTGCGGCGCGCCGGCGCGCCGCCGGGATCATGCTCACGCGGGCCCTCAGTGCGTTGCGGGCCCATTGCGGGTTGGTATAGGTCAGGAACGGAAGCACATAGATTTCCGTGTCCCAGAAGTAGTGTCCGCTGTAGCCGTCCCCGGACACGCCCTTGGCGGAGATGCCCATGCCGTCGGCGCGAGCCGAGGCTTGCGCCAGCTGGAACAGGTTCCAGCGGATCGCTCGCTGCAGAAGCGGATCGGCGTCCACGAGCACATCGGCATGGGACCAGAACTCGCCCAGGAATTCGCGTTGCTTCCAGAAGAGGTCGTCGGCTCCGCGTGGCACCAGGTGCTTCAGTGCCCGGACGCCCCTGGTGGTCATTTCCTCCGTGGTGTGGCGGCGCGAGCTATGGTACGTGGCGAACTTGTCCATGTGCAGGGCCTGGTCCCGGTCCAGGTAGACCGAGACGTTGCATTCCGCCCTGGCATCGGTGACCACGTGGGACTTCTCGATTTCCGGTTCGCCGCCCGCGACCCTGATGACGTGTTGCATCGCCGTTGCCACGGACATGTTTGAACCCTTGACGTAGTAGCTGAGGGCCTCGATCTCCCCGTCGTCGTAGGTGCCGCCCGGCTGGAGGCTTTCTTCTCCGCTTTCTTCCTTTTTCCGCGGATCGAAGGCGGCTTCTCCCGCGTCGGCCTCGGCCGGAGTGATCACCGGGGCTCCCGTAGCCTGCCCGATCAATGAGGACTGCACGAAGACGTGTGCCGGCGCATCGAGCAATCTGACGCTGATGCGGAACAACGCCAGGTGGCGCTCGGAAAAGGAAACCATGCTGCGGGTCCGAACTGAGACGCGATGGCCCTCCGCCGTTCGCCACAGGGTGTCGGAAATATGCGTTCCGTCCTTGAAGTCGAGCCGGAAGTCGTCCTTCAGGATCTCCGTCCTGCCGACCTCCAGCGCTTCGTCGTTGATGTACACGCGAACGGTTCGGGCATCGGGTGCGGCAACCATCGTCTGTCCGGTTTCCGCCAGGCCAAAGGCGGACTCTGCATGGCGAATTTTCCAGGTTTCGTGCAGTCCGTTGATGAACATCCCCTTGACGCAATCGCCGATTCCCAGCGAATTTCCGCGCATGCCCAGGAAGCCGTTGCCCAGTGCGAAAACGGTTTGTTCCACGGACGGGTCTGCCGGTCGCGGATGTTCTCGACTGTAGGACCATGAGTCCAGGTTCCAGGCGTCCCTGGCCTTTTTGCCGACGAGGTCGCTGAGGTCGCCGACCACCACATCCGCGCCGGCCTCCCGCAGCGCTTCTGCCGGCTGGTCGCGGGCAACGCCCACCACCAATCCGAAACCGCCCGCAGCGCCGGCTTGGACACCGGAAATGGCATCCTCAATGATCACGCATTCGTTGACGGACCATCCGAGGTCAAGGGCTGCCGCCTTGAAGGTATCCGGGGCAGGCTTTCCCGACAGGCCCCGCATGGATGCCTGAAGCCCTCCGATCACGACGCTGAATTCATTGCGCAGGCCCGCGGCTTCCAGGACGTCTTCGGCGTTCCGTGATGAAGACACGACCGCGACGTCCAGGCCTGCCTCCTGGATCTGCCGCAGGTAGTCCAACGAGCCCGGGTACGGGGCGATACCTTGTTCATGCAAAATGGCCCGGAAAACATCGTTCTTGCGATTGCCCAGCGAACAAACCGATGTCTGCCCCGGGGCGTCGGTTTCATGCCCCCAGGGCAAATCGATGCCTCGATCCTGCAGGACCGCGGCAACCCCCTCGTAGCGCGGACGTCCGTCCACGAGCCCGAAGTAGTCTTCTTCGGTGTAGGCCCGGGTCTCACCCAGCGCGGTAAAGAAATCATCAAACAACTGCTGCCAGGCTTCTCGATGGACCTCGGCAGTGGGCGTCAAGACCCCATCCAAATCAAAGAGCACAGCCTTGAAATCCCGGTGCCGATAAGGCACGGCGGGGGCGAAGGGTTCACGCATATTGAGATCATCCATTCCGTGTCGATCGAAGCACCTCGAACGCTAGGATCACGCGATCAGCAAGTCAAGGAATACCCGGGGGTCCTCGATTCGGAGGTAGGCCAAGCCTAACCACACGCACTGTTCGGGAAGCACAAAATTACTGCGTTGGACCTAAAAATTCGGTGAAAGTTTGTCCCGGCCACGCGCAAAATGCGGAGCAAACCCGGTACCGAGCAGCTTCCCACCACCCAATACACGCGTTGATGGCCAACCTCACAGAAAAGTCGACGGTTCTCTCGATACGATGGATGGGTGGCTGAGTGGATGAAGACGTGGGCGGAAGAAGAATGGCAGTTCGATGTTGAGGCATGGATCGACATGGCTTGCGAGACATATGCGATAAAACGCATATCCCCTATTCAGATAGGCATTCCATCCATTCGATCCATACATGTCCGCGTTCATACCGATGCCGGACAACTTTTCTTCAAGGCACTGGCACCCGGACAGCTCTTTGAGGCTCGGTTGACCGCTGCGGCTGCCAGCCTGGCTCCGGAGCAGCTGGTGATGCCCATGGCCATAGACCCCGAACGCGGCTGGATGCTCAGCCCCGACTACGGTGCAACCCTCGACGAGCTGGCTCCAACGCCGGAGCTCTGGGCACGAGCATTGGGTTCCCTGGGGCGGCTGCAAAGCAGCCTGGTGCCTTACGAGGAACCGCTTTTCGATGCGGGACTACAGGTCATGGATCCTCAATGGCTGCCGGAGGAATTCAACAATGCCCTGATGCTGCATGCCTCGCTGCCGGCAGAGCACCCGTTGGGGATACCGGCCCGCGATGCCGACCACGCATTTGAAGTCTTCGGAGAAATCGAAGAGGCCTGCCGGCAGCTTGGCGCCGGGCCCATCCCGCTCAGCCTGGAGCACGGTTCGTTCGATCTGCGCCGGGCCTTCGTGCCCACCGATGAAGTCGCGGCGCCGCGCCTGTTGAATTTGTCCGATGCCCATTGGGCGCACCCTTTTGCGTCGCTGGGCCGGGCCGTCGATCGGATGCGCATCGATTTCCAGGCCGACTCCGACGACCCTCGCATCATGCAGGCCATCGGGGCATATCTGACCGAGTGGTCCGACTACGGAACGGCCGATGAACTCTACGAGCTTGTCGCCCCGGCCTTGAGAATCGCACCCCTGCACATCCACGAGACTTGGCTGAGGCTGCTGGCCGAAGCGGGAACGGCCGAAATGCGGCGCTGGGCCCCGCGGGCCTTGGAACCGCTGGCCGTGTTGGCCATGCCAGCCCCGTAGCAACGCCAGCAGCGCACCCGAGGTCTAGACGCCTGGGTCGTTTTGGGGCCAGTGCCCACGCTCCCGCATGACCTCGGCCAGGATGTCCGCACGGTCACTCATGATGCCGTCGACACCCAGATCCAGCAGCCTGTGCATTCCCGGGGCATCGTTGACGACCCAGACATGAACCTGGATGCCTGCTTCGTGCGCATGCCGCACGAAGGATTTTGTCACCACGGGGAATTTCCCGTGGAATTCCGGGACCTGCAGAGCGGCAAAGGTGCCAAGCCCGCGATGCGGCAGCCGAACCAGCTTGCCCAACATTGTTGCCGCCGCAACCCCCAACACCCCCGGGCTCGTCGCCACCGGACGGCTCAGGAGACGCTGGGCGGAAATGCGGCGCCGCCCCAAGAAAGAAGCGACCAGAACCCGATCGTGCGCCCCGTTCCGCTCGATGACCGCAGCCAGCTGTTGGGCACTTGGCTCGTCTTTCACGTCAACATTGAAATGCGCCAGCGGGAACTCCATGAGCAGTTCCTCAAACGTGGGCACGGGCTCCCCCGCCACGCGAAGTTCACGGATCTCGGCGGCGCTGAGGTCGGCGATATTGCCGGTTGCACCCGTCAACCGTTCCAGGGCTTCGTCGTGGAAGACCACAAGCACGCCATCGCGGCTGGTGTGCACGTCGGTTTCGAGATAGCGGAAACCCAAATCGTAGGCGGCATGGAATGCCTTGAGCGTGTTTTCCTCGCCGTCGGGCGCAAACCCCCGGTGGGAGAACGCCAGCGGCTGCCCCTGAAGCTCCCCGCCCGGGGTGTTCAACAAATAGGGTGCCGAGCCAACGCGGGAAGTGTTCATGAACGGGCCTTTGGTTTTGTGCTGGGCTGACGGTCCCGGCCGGAGCTAGGACACAGGGGGTTCGGAGGAGTCCAGGATGTTTTCAATGATCTGGGCAACGCCATCGTCCTCGACACCCGGCGCCTTGAACGTCGCCGCGTCGAGCGCGGTCCGGTGCCCGGAGGCCATTGCATAGCCGTAACCGGCCCAGGCGAGCATTTCCTGGTCGTTGGGCATGTCCCCGAAGGCCGCCACCTCACTGGAATCAATCCCCAGATCCCTGGCGTAGTTCGCAAGAGCCACGGATTTGTTGATCTTGGCATGGGCCATCTCCAGGAGGGAAACATTCTGCGCCGAATGGGTCACCGTGACAAGGGAGGCAAGATCGTCCGCCACGGCCGCCAGGAAGTCATCGGAGCTTCGCGTCCGCGACTTGGCCAGGAACTTCACCACACCCTGCTCGTTGAGCAGGGTGGACCGCAGGTCGAGGCGCTCAAATCGTGAAATGAGTTCCAGCTCGTGGGGCTCGGCGAAGCCCTCTTCAAGGTGAAGACCACTGGTGGTCTCGGCGGCAAAGGTTGCCGTGGGTTCGGCCTTGGTGATGATTTCGCGGGTGCGCTGGAGGATGTCGACATCGATGGTTTGCGCCCAGATCAGCTTCTCTTGTTCAAGGTCGTAAAGGACCGCCCCGTTTGAACAGATCACGGTACCCAGGTGCCCAAATGCCTCGCGCACCGGCGCCAGCCAGCGGAAGGGGCGGCCCGTGACGAATACGATGCTGATACCGCGCTCACGGGCCCGGTGGAACGCCTCGATCGTGCGTACGGAAATGCTTCCGTCTTCGCGAATGATGGTTCCGTCCAAGTCGCTTGCGATCAAACGCACAGTCATGGGAAGTACAGCCCTTCCCGCTAGCGGATTTCTTCGCGGAACGGCGGATTCGCCCCGGCCCGCGAAACGGTGATTGCGGCGGCCCTTGCCGCGTAGTCGAGAATCTCTTCGAGGGTGCCGGTGTCCAGCTTGTGTAGCCTCTCCCGCTGCCCGCTGCCGAGCAATCCGCGGTCGGCGAGGGCCGAGATCATCGCGGAAATGAAGGAATCCCCGGCGCCCACGGTGTCAGCGACATCAACCAACGGGGCAGCGGCACGCGCCGTACCCGAAGCGACAAGACCCCAGGGGCCACGTGACCCATAGGTTGCCACGATCATTGCCGGCCCCAGTTCCAGCCATGCCGCAGCGGTTTCCTCGACGCTGCGCTGCGGGTAGAGCCATTCCAAATCGGAATCGGAGGCCCGGACCACGTCGGCGAGGGCGACGAATCGTTCGACCTTGGCCACGGCCTCGGAATGGTCAGTGATGAGCGAGGGCCTGATATTCGGGTCGTAGGAGATCGTGGCGTGCGGCCGCACCCGTTCGATGAGCCGAAGCACCTTCTGCGCGCCAGGTTCGGCCATCGTCGCCAGGGATCCGGTATGGACCACCTGGGCATCGGCCAGTGCCGGCGTGTCCGGGGCGATCGGGGGCAGATCCCACAGCAGGTCGAAACTGTAGGTGGCGGCCCCGACCGGGTCGAGGATGCCGCGGGCGGTGGACGTCGAGTGCCCGTCTTCGCCGCAGATATGCTGCACGTTGTTGGCGCTCAGCTGCTGCTGAATCATCCTGCCGTATTCGTCTGAACCCCAACGGCCAATGAACGTGACGGGGTGACCCAAACGCGCCAAGCCAACGGCAACGTTCAGCGGGCTGCCCCCAACGAAGGAACGTGGTGCGCTTATCCCGCCCGAAAGCACGTCGACCAAGGCTTCGCCAATGACGGTTAGCACATCCGTCTCCTCACCGATTTGTTATGAGCCTTCAATATACCGTTCAAGCGCCCGTGAACAGGGGTTCCGGCGAGGCTACTCGCCACCGGACCTGCCGGCCGCGAGCATGCCGAGTCCCTCGACACACATTTCCCAGGCCCTGTCGCCGGGGGTGATGAGCCCGTAATGGTCTCCCTCGAATTCAAGGTAGTCCACGGGCCCTCCTGCGGCCATGGCCCGCCGGGCAAAGGACCTGCCCAGTTCCACGGGAACGTCCTCGTCCGTCGTGCCATGCAACATCAGCAGGGGGATGCCCAGCGGAATGCGATCCGCCGGGTCCGCCCACTTCCAACGCTCGGGATCCTCCGCGGGGGCGCAGCGCATCAGGAGCCTCGCTGCGTGGTCGCTCAGGGCCAAGGATTCTGCCAGGGCAAGATCCAGCACCCCGGCCTGGGAGATCACGGCATCGAGGCACCGCAGGGTTTCCGGGAGCGCGCCCGGGGCAGCCGGCGGCAACAGGTGCCGGCCGGCCGCCCACAAGGCCAGGTGGCCGCCTGCGGAGTGTCCGATACCAACCCGCGGCCCGGGCTCGAGGCCCGATGATTCAAGCGCGGATTCCAACCCGTCCAACCCCGCGGCAACGTCGAGGAAGGTTTCGGGCCATCCCCCGTCGCCGCCATTGGTGCGCCGGTACTCCAGGTTCCACACCACATAGCCCCGATCTCGCAGATCGCGGGCCAAGGGGCGGCCGTACTCCGCTCCGTAGGCCTGGCGCCAGAAACCGCCGTGGATGATGATCGCGATTGCGGCGTGTGCCCGCGAATCGGGAACCCATAGTTCGGCATACTGGCTGGGGTGTTCCCCGTAGTCGAAGCGTTGCGGTTCGTACACGGGTTCCACTAGCGTCCCGGGAACTCCGGGGCACGCTTGGCAACGAATGCCGCGCGCCCCTCCACCGAATCGGCGGTCTCGAAAGCCTTCATGAAGGAGCGGACCTCGGCCTCCAGCCCATCGGCAACATTCAGGCCGGCAATCTCGTTGATTGCATCCTTTGCGTTGGACACGGCGGTAGGTGCCTTGGCCGCAATTTCCTCGATGGTGTTCTTCGCCCCGGCCAGAAGCGATTCGACGTCTTCGAAGACCTGGTTGACCAGGCCGATGCGCAACGCCTCTGCGGACTTGATGCGGCGGCCGGTATAGATCAGCTCTCGGGCCATGCCGATGCCCACCCGCTGTTGCAGCCGTACCGAGCCGCCGAAGCCCGGTACCAGGCCAAGGTTCACTTCGGGCTGGCCGAAGCTTGCATTGGTCGATGCATAGAGGAAGTCACAGGCCATGGCCAGTTCGCAGCCTCCGCCGAGCGCAAATCCGTTGACTGCGGCGATGACGGGCACCGGCAGCGCTTCAAGGCGCAGCGTCACCTCATGCATGCGTCGCCCGTACGCGGCGGCTGCAGTGGAATCCATGGAGTTCATTTCCAGGATGTTCGCGCCGGCCACGAAGGATTTCTCCCCGGATCCGGTGATGATCACGCCCCTCACGGGCCACTGGGCATCGCGCCCGATCCCGCCCAGCACGCCCGTAAGCGCGTGCAGGTCTTCAACGACAGCTGCAGCCAATGCGTTGAGCGACTCGGGCTGGTTGATGCTCACCAACAACGCATTCCCGTGCTTTTCAACGAGCAGGGTCTGATAGGTTCCGAAGTCCACGCGCACTCCCTTGTGATTGGTATCTCATCCCAGCGTCTCACGAGTGGTGCGAACGCAAGGATTCCGCCCCGGCGTGTTAATCGTTGTTAACCCACACCGGGGCTGGAACCGACGAAAGTCCGCTATCGCTTGCCGCCGCGACCAGCAGGCTTTCCGCCGCGCTTCGCGCCGGGCTTCCGACCGGTGCGGGCCGCAGATTTCTTCTTGGCTTCGGCCTTTTTGGCCGCCTTGGCCTGTTCTGATTGCGAAGTCTGGCGGCGCTTGCGCGCAATCTCCGCCTCTTCCTGCTGTTTTTGCGCAACCGAGGCCTGGCGGGAGGAGTTCTCGCCGCGGCCACGGACGACCCCAATGAATTCCGCGATCACCGGATCGTCAGGCTCGTCCCCCACCGGAGCAACCCATGCGATACCGATACTGGTTGTCGCAACATCGGAAAGTTCCTTGTGGAACACGTCTTTACGGTGGTGCAGACGGGCGACGCTGAGCGGCAGCACGAGCAGGCCGGCACCGGAGGAACAGACCTCCATTGCCATTGCCGTTCCACCGATTTCTTCGGGGTAATCGGCAAGGTCGAGGAAGGTCTGGTCGGCAAGATCGGCCAGCGCAACCGGCTCGTCGTAGAGCTCGAGGTCGTGGTCCTTGGCCGCGCACACCACGGGCTGCTCGTCGTAGAGCGGAATCACGTGGATCTTGGGGGTCTTGGGGGATTCCCCCGTCTTGAACCTGACGAAAACGGCGTCCGATTCTTGGCTCTCGAGCCTCCCCAAGATGTCTTCCCCGTCATAACGGAGAGCCGTTAGAGGGTTTTGGGGATATCGTTCGTTCCAGCGCGTCAGCCATTTGCCGGGGGTGACCCCCGGTACATAGGCGATTTTTAGTCCTACCACTACCCCAGCGTACCGGTACGCTTGGGGATATGAGTGAGAAAACCCCACAGAGCATGAAGCCGGCAACTGCCGCAAAGAAATTGGGCATCTACCTGCCCGCAGCTCCGGCCGAGTTCCAGGAGGGCTCAGTCACCCGGGCTCAGTACAACGAACTGTTGTCCAATCCCCCGGCCTGGCTGGAAGAATTGCGAGCCAACGGCCCGCACCCTCGCCCGGTTGTAGCCCACAAGCTCAACGTATCGATCGCCGGATTGGCCCGTGCCGAAATCACCGAAGCACTGACCACGGCTGAGATCGAGGCCTTGCTGGCGGATCGTCCCGAGTGGCTGCAGCAGGAACGCGCGTCGCTGGCCGCGGTCCGCGCCGAAGAAAAGCGCGTGCGCGACGCTGCGGCCGCCAAGGGCGACCGCAGCTAATCACACATCATTTGAGGGCGGTGTCTACTTCACGGTCTTGACGATGTAGACATCGCACGGGGCTGCGTGTGCCACCGAGGTGGCCACGGAGCCAAGCACGCGTCCCAGACCCTTCATGCCCACGTTGCCGACCACGATCAGCGTGGCGTCGAGGCGTTCTGCCTCCGCAACCAGGACTTCCTGCGGCTTTCCGTGAGCTGCAGTGGCGCTGACCTTGGCGGTCGGCTCCGTGACGCGCAGGCTTGCAGCGCACTGTTCGGCAAGCTTTTCGGCCTGCTCTGCGTCATCCAGGATCCAGGTGTCGGTACCGATCTTGACGACCTCGGTGTTATCGGAGGCATGCGCGGTCACCACGACCAGCTCGGCATCCATGTTGACAGCGATGCGGGCTGCACGCTCCGCCGCACGCTGTGCGGTGTCGCTGCCGTCTACGCCAACAATAATTGTTTCTGCCATGTTCTAACGCTCCTTGTGTTTCTTGCCGCTTGTGGCGGCAGGGGTTTGTTATGGGTAAATCTGGTTACGAGACGTTCTGCTTGAGGAAATCCACAGCCCGGCTCCATGCCAAGCGCGCCTGTTCGGGACGGTAGTTACCCGTGGGGTTCTCGTCGTTATGGAATGCATGTGGCGCGTCATAATAGTAGAATGTGACGTCGGCACCCGATTCTTCCCGGATTTGCTGCTCTTGGGCCCGCGCCTTTTCAACCGGATAGAAGCCGTCCGCCTCGGCATAGTGGCCCTGGATTCTGGCACGAACGCCGGCGTAGCTTTGAGGCACTGCCTGGCCAACGCCGTAGAACGGCACGGCCGCGGCAATCTTTTCCCCTTGCTGCGCCGCCAGGGCCAGAACAAAACCCCCGCCCATGCAGAACCCGATGGTTCCAACCTTCTCGCTGGTAACGGCTTCAAGCGATAGCAGGTAGTCGACGGCGCCGGCCAGCAGTTCGGCGCCGGCTTCCGCGGGAAGATCGCTCATCATCTGTGCGGCCTCTGCGCCATCGTGGGTTATCCAGCCACCCATAAGATCCGGCGCAAGCGCAACGAACCCTTCGGCAGCCAAGCGATCTGCCACGTCGCGGATATGGTCGGTCAGGCCCCACCATTCCTGAATGACAATGACGCCTGGGCCTTTGCCTTCTTCCGGCATCGCAAGGTATCCATGGGCGGTCTGCCCCTTGGACGGAAATGAAACATTCTGATGTGGTGTCTTAGACGCCATGGTCGACTGCCCCTGTCATTCTCATACGCTCTAACGTTTGAATGCTTGAACACGTCCCAGTCTATGCATCCGGGGGTTCACCCCGACCGGCAAACCGCCGAAATGCCCACCTGGGGATGGCACGTATTGCTCGGCACGGGGGTGATTCGCGGCCGTTGGGGGGCGCGGGTTGGCGAACATCCGGTTGGGGGCACAACGAAAAGATCCCCGGTTCGAAAACCGAGGATCTTTTCTCATATGTGCGCGAAGGGGGACTTGAACCCCCACGCCCTTGCGAGCACTGGCACCTGAAGCCAGCGCGTCTACCAATTCCGCCATTCGCGCATATCTCAACCTGCTTCAGTCGTTGACTTCAGCAGCGAGATCAATCATATACACCAATTGTCAGAAAGTACTAATCGAGAACACCTTTGTGATCAGGGGCACATTTCGGCAACCTTCCCGCGGTGTTGTTCGTTGCATACCAAGTGGCAATTTTGGCCACATTTACATCCCACACAAAGGCAAGACCAGTAGTATCGAAGGTGGTGTAGAGCATCCACGCTCTGCACCGCACTGCCAGAAATGGCGAAACCACGCGAATGGAACCAAGGAAGGGAGCGAAGCGATGGGTCTGATCGACAATGTTGAACGCGGACTAGAGAAGCTTGTCACTAGCGTCTTCCGCGGCACTAGCGGCTCGGAAGTGAAACCGGTTGAGATTGCATCCCGGTTGCGGAACTCCATGGATGCCAAGTCCCTGACAATCTCGCAGGGTCGCACGCTGGCACCCAACCACTTCGCGGTTCGCCTGTCCGACACCGATTTTGCGAAGGCCCGGGAATGGGGCGCGCCCCTTGCCCAGGAGTTGTGCTCCATAGCCATGGAACACGCCAAGAGCCAGGGCTACACCCTTCAAGGGGCCATCGAGGTCAATTTCCGAAAGGACCTTGAGCTCAGGGGCGGCGTCTTTGAAATCGACGCAACCATTTCGGAACCGAGCCGGCAAGAAGTCCGCCAGGCTCCGACGGCACCCCCCGCACCACCGGCACCCCCTCGCGGGCCTGCCCAGATGCAGCCCGTTCTCGACATCGCCGGACAGCGGTACGCGCTGAACCACGCAAGCATCGTCTTGGGTCGATCCGCCGAAACCGACATCCCCATTGACGATCCAGGCGTTTCCCGCAGGCACCTGAAAATCGAGCAGCGCGGGAACACCACGTGGGCCGTCGACATGGGTTCCACCAATGGAAGTTTCGTCAACGGCCAGCGAGTCGTCGGCGAGACGGAACTGTTTGACGGTTCCAACATCTCCATGGGACAGACCCGCATCACCTTTAGACTCCTACCTCAAGCACAAGGAGGCCGCGCGTGAACGATCTAGTATTCACCGTCCTGCGGCTCGGGTTCCTCATTCTGCTGTGGCTCTTGATCCTCAGCATCATGGGGGCGCTGCGCCGGGATCTTGCCATTGGCGGCAAGGCCCGCACGGGCGCACCGACAGCGCGTGAAATTCGGAAGAATCCAGCACTTTCCCCCGCAACCGAGGCGCCGGCCAAGCAGCAGGCAAACACGCTGGTGATCCTGGAAGGGCCGCTAACCGGGATGCAGCACCAGCTCACGGCCAGCCCCATCCTGCTGGGACGCGCCCAGGAAGCAACCATCGTCCTCGAAGACGACTACGCCTCCGGACGCCATGCACGTCTCTTCCCGCAGGGGACGCGGTGGTTCATCGAGGATTTGGGATCCACCAACGGAACATTCCTTGGCGATGTGCAGCTCACACGCGCACAGCCCGTCGAACTTGGCCAGAAGATCCGGATCGGTAAAACGGTTATGGAGCTGAGGCCGTAACCATGGCGTTGATGCTGAAATTTGCGGCGCGGTCGGATGTTGGCAAGGTCCGCTCCAAGAATGACGACTCCGCCTATGTCGGCCGATACCTAGCCGTCGTTGCCGACGGCATGGGTGGGCACGTTGGCGGCGACGTCGCCAGCGCCTCGACCGTCCTGGATCTTGTGCATCTCGATGTCCCCGATACCCCGGATGCCGAAACGGTGCTGCCCGACGAGATCCAGGCGGCAAACCTGGTCCTCAATGAGCTGGTCAATGCCAACCCGAAGCTTTCGGGCATGGGAACCACCGTCACCGCCATGTTGCTGACCGGCAATGTCCTGCAGTTCGCCCACATCGGCGATTCCCGCGCCTACCGGCTCAAGAACGGCGTTTTTGAGCAGGTCAGCCACGACCACACGTTTGTCCAACGGCTTGTCGACGAGGGCCGGTTGCGCCCGGAGGAAGCCGAAATGCACCCGCACAAGAACGTTTTGCTGCGCGTTCTTGGCGATTCCGACGCCAGCCCGGAACTGGACATCAACCAGTACCCGGTTGAAGCCGGTGAACGGTGGATGCTGTGTTCCGACGGACTCAACGCCGTCGTGCCGGACTCCATCACCGAGCGAATCATGCGCGGAACCGCCTCCCTGGAGGAAACCGCAAACGACCTCGTGGAGACCACGCTGGCGCATGGCTCCCCGGACAACGTCACGATCGTGGTCTTTGAAGTGGTCGACGCCGATCCCGAAGCCGACCTGCCCCCCGAAGACCACTCCAAACCTGCCGCAGAATCCGCCGCCGAACCAGCGCCGGATACCGGCCAGCTGACCATTGCCGCAGAAGGCGGCCTGGAAGCCGGTGCCGCCCTGATCCGCCACGAAATGTCCAAGCGCCCCCACCTGCT
The DNA here is from genome assembly GCF_042901625.1 of Paeniglutamicibacter sp. NPDC012692. NCBI lineage: Bacteria > Bacillati > Actinomycetota > Actinomycetes > Micrococcales > Micrococcaceae > Paeniglutamicibacter > Paeniglutamicibacter sp. NPDC012692. Next base: position 813,226 of record NZ_JBIBDE010000002.1, on the reverse strand, counting down.
GGTTGGAGCCGCTCAGTTGGCCACCGAAACGGGCAAGATCCCGGTCGTGACCCAGCGTTCGGGCGAAAAGCGTGCCGCGGCAATCCTCACCCACAAGGGCCCCGGGACCCAGACGGATGCACCCGAAGATTTCGAACAGAGCGAGCATCGTCCGCGCCGCTGGCTGGTTCCCACCTTCCTGGCTCTCATGGCCCTGATCCTGGCGGCCGTGTGCATCTGGGGCTACCTATGGACCCAAACCCAATACTTCGTGGGGAACCACGACGGCAATGTTGCGATTTTCAAGGGCGTTTCCCAGGACCTGGGCCCTCTCAAGCTTTCCCACGTGGATACCGTGACTGATATCCCGCTGGATGTGTTGCCTGAATACACCCGCCAGCGAATCCAATCATCGCTCCCGGCCCGGGATCTGGCGCACGCCCAGATGATTGTCAATGAGCTGACAGTGACCGTTAGACAGAACTGCCCCGTGGTAGTGCCGGAGCACCCGGGAGCACCCGCGGCGTCGACTCCACTGCCCTCTTACTGTCAGGAGATCAGACCGTGAGCGAGCTAGAGACGGCGCCGATCCCACGGCGCAACTTGGAACTGTTGCTCCTCCTTCTTGCCCTAGCCGTCGCCATGGCAGCCTACTACCTGGTCGGCATCAATAGCGATGAAGGGTTGAGCAAAGATTTCATCACCCAGGGGCTCTTCCTGGCCGGCCTCGCGCTGGTCTTCCACGTGGTCCTGCGCATCTGGGCAAAATATGCCGATCCGATAATACTTCCGGTGACGGTGGCACTGAACGGCATCGGCCTTGCCATGATCCATAGGATCGACCTTGCCCGCAACGACAACCAGGCTTTCCGCCAAATCCTTTGGACCGGCGTGGCAATGGTGGTTGCGATGGTCGTTTTGTGGTCGATCCGCGACCACCGGGTCCTGCGGAAGTTCACCTACACCGCACTGGCTGCTTCCATTGTGCTGCTCTTGCTTCCATTGATCCCGGGGCTCGGCATTGAGCTCAACGGTGCCCGTATTTGGGTCAAGTTTGGCAACAGCCTCACCTTCCAACCAGGTGAGCTTGCAAAGATCACCCTGGCCATATTCTTTGCCGGGTATCTTTCCTCGAACCGCGAACTAATTCTCTTGGCCGGCAAAAAGATCGGACCGTTGCAGCTGCCACGCGCCCGGGATCTGGGCCCGATGCTCGTTGCGTGGCTCGTGAGCATCGGCGTGCTGGTTGTCCAGCGCGACCTGGGTTCATCGATCCTCTTCTTCGGGCTGTTCATGGTCATGATCTACGTTGCAACGGCGAGGGTGAGCTGGATTGTCATCGGCACGCTCATGCTCGCGGGCGGCGGCGTTTTCGCATATCTGACGATGAGCCACGTGACCCGACGCGTCAATGGCTGGCTAAACGCCTTCGACCCCGACATCTACTACGCGACGGGCGGAAGCCGGCAGATCGTCGAAGGCCTCTTTGGCATGGGGGACGGAGGGCTGCTGGGAACGGGTCTGGGCAACGGCAGCCCGTATTTGGTCCCGTTGGCCAACAGCGACATGATCGTGGCGGCCCTGGGCGAAGAGCTCGGGCTCATCGGCCTGTCGGCAATTGTGCTGATGTACTTGATCCTCATCAGCCGCGGCATGCGCGCAGCACTGGGCTCGCGGGACGCCTTCGGCAAACTGCTGGCCACCGGGCTGTCCTTCACCCTGGGGCTGCAGTGCTTCGTGGTCATTGGCGGCGTCACCCGGCTCATCCCGTTGACCGGCCTGACGACGCCGTTCATGGCCGCCGGCGGTTCATCCTTGCTGGCAAACTGGATCATCGTGGCGCTCTTGCTCCTGATTTCCCACAATTCACGCCGCCCCATGCAGGCCGGCCTTTCCGCGACCGCCGAGGTCGCCACGGAAGCACCCCGTCGACAAAAACTCGCTAAGGAGGCGAAGCGATGAATCAGGCAATCCGAAATACGTGGATCGCAGTGGTGCTGCTCTTCGTCCTGTGCCTGGGCGCCCTGAGCTATGTGCAGTTCTTCGCCGCAGAGGACTTGAACAACAACGCGCTCAACAAGCGACAGCTTTTCCGTGAGTTCGACTTGCCGCGCGGCGCGATATTGGTCGATGGCAAGCCGATCGCCGAATCAAAGCCTTCCGAGGGCCAGTTCAAGTACCAGCGCGTCTACACCGACCCCGAGCTTTATGCGTTCCTGACAGGGTTCTACTCGCTGACCAACAGCTCGACGCAGCTGGAATCCGTGATGAACGACGAGCTGACCGGGCAAAGCCAGGACCAGTTCTTCGACCGCATGATCAACCTGTTCTCCGGCCGGGCCAACGAGGGCGCCTCGGTCGAGCTGACCATCGACGGCAAACTCCAGAAGTTCGTTTACGACCTGATCCCGGATGGAACCCGCGGCACCATCATCGTCTCGGAGCCAAAAACCGGAAACATCCTGGCCATGGCCTCCAAGCCCAGCTACGACACCAACCTCCTGGCCGTCCAAAGCTCGAAAGAGGCTGCGGCGAACATGAAGAAGCTGCTCAAGGTCCCGGGACTTAGCCCGTACGTGAATCCAGCATTGGGCAACCTGACCGCTCCCGGATCGACTTTCAAGGTCCTGGACTTGGTTGCCGGCATCGAATCGGGGAAATACGACGCCGATACCGTCATGAAGAACCCGGCGCGGGTGACCCTGCCGGGCACCACAACCACCCTGGGGAACTTCTTCGGGGGAAACTGTGCCGCAAAGACGGAGGCTCCGCTGTCCTTCATCGTGGCGCAAAGCTGCAACACCCCGTTCGTCGAGATGAGCAAAGAACTTGGTGCCGAGCCGTTTGAAAAGGTCACCAAGAACTTCGGCTTCGGCCAGCAGCTGAACATCCCGTTGCGGGTAGTCCCCAGCGTCTTCCCGCCAAACCTCGACCCGGCCGCATTGGGCCAGTCGGTGATCGGCCAGCGCGATGTCAAGGCAACCGCCATGCAGATGAACATGGTTGCCATGGGCATCGCCAACGACGGCAAGATCATGCAGCCAAACCTGATCAAGCGGGTGATCGGCCCGGACTTGAAGGTCCTCTCGGAGACCAAGCCCAAGGAATTCGCCACCGCCACCAGCAAGGACGTTGCCGACCAGGTCACCGACCTGATGCGCGGCCCGGTCAAGAGCGGAACCGCCGTCAGGGCGCAGGTGCCTGGCCTGGACATTGCGGCCAAGACCGGAACTTCGCAGATCGGCGGATCCGATCTGGTGAATTCCTGGATCACCGGGTTCGCGCCGGCGGACGATCCGCAAGTAGCTGTGACAATTGTGTTTGAAAAAATTGATTTTAAGACTGGATCCTCGTTGACCAGTCCCAACCTGAAGAAGATCCTAGAGGCGGTGTTCAACCAGTGAGGCCAATTTCCGGTATCACCCTGGGCGGTCGATACAAGCTGACCGACCGTATTGCCATTGGCGGTATGGGTGAGGTGTGGAGGGCCCGGGACCAGGTTCTCGGTCGCCTGGTGGCTATCAAGATCCTCAAGGAGGAGTACACCGGCGATCCGGGCTTCCTCCAGCGGTTCCGCGTTGAGGCCCGCCACACGGCTCTCCTGAACCACAACGGCATCGCCAGCGTCTTTGACTACGGAGAAGAAGAGGGATCCGCCTACCTGGTCATGGAACTGGTTCCCGGCCAGCCGCTGTCCACCATCATCGAGCGCGAACGCGTGCTGTCTCCGGACCGTGCGCTCTCGATCATTTCCCAAACCGCCAAGGCACTTGCCGCGGCGCATGTCCAGGGACTTGTCCACCGCGACGTTAAGCCGGGCAACATCCTGATGCTGCCCGACGGCCGCGTGAAGATCACCGACTTCGGCATTGCACGCATCGCCGACCAGGTTCCCCTGACTGCCACAGGCCAGGTCATGGGCACCGCCCAGTACCTGGCCCCCGAACAGGCCACGGGCCAGCAGGCCACCGGCAGCTCGGACATCTACGCGCTTGGCGTCATCGGCTACGAGCTTTTGGCCGGCCGCCGCCCGTTCACCGGGGAGTCGCAGATTGCCATTGCCCTCGCGCAGGTCAACGACACCCCTCCGCCGCTGCCCGAATCCATTCCGGTTCCGGTTCGCTCCCTGATCATGTCGATGCTGGCCAAGGATCCCGCGGATCGCCCGGCAGACGCCGAGGCATTGGCCGTTGCGGCCGATGCCATTCGTGCCGGCAACCCGGAGACCGCGACGATGGCCGTACCCGGGATGTTGCTCTTCTCCGGTTCGGATATGGCTACCCAGGCACTGGGGCAGACGCCGATTACGCAGGGCAATGAGACCGTTGCCCTCGAACCCGTCGATGAAACGATTTCCGCTGCGGCCCCGGCCACCAATGCGATGCCCCAGATTCCCGCGCCCGGCTCCGATCAGGCCGCGCCCGAGAACTTCGATTCGCTTCTGGGCGCCTCCCAGCCCTGGGAACCGGAAGAGGAGCCTGCCTACGAGCCGGCCTACCAGCAGGCATACGAGCAGGCCGACAGCCGCACGCCGGTCAAGAAGGGGCGCAGTCCTTGGACCACGCCGCTGATTGCGCTGATCATCTTGGTTGTCTTTGCCGTGATTGGCGCCTTGTTGCTGCCGATGCTGACCGGCGGGAACAAACCCGTGGAATCTTCCGCGAACACCAGCGCATCCGTTTCGGAGACCACCAAGAGCAGCGAACCCACGACCGAACCTACAACCGAGTCGCCTTCCAAGTCGCCCACGGAGTCCCCGACGGCCCAGAAGGTTGGTACGCCCAGGCTCTCCGGACTGACAGTCGAAGAAGCCGAAAACAAGCTCAAGAATCTCGGTCTTGTACCGAAGTCCCTTGATCCCGTCAACGATCGGCGCCCGTTCGGCACTGTCATTGAGCAGTTTCCTGCAGCCGGCGTCAAGGTGGAGCCGGGAACCGTAGTTTCCTATAGGTGGTCATTGGGTCCGGCCGAGACAGTAGAGCCGGAACCAACCGAGACGCCAACGTCGGAACCGACGGACACGTCAGAGACCCCGGAGCCAACCGACGAGTCAGCGACCACGGAAGCACCGGAGACAAGTGCGCCGCCATCGAAGACGTCCGAGTCGCCCAAGGCGAAAGGGGCTGTCGGGGGCATCCTGGGCAAGGACAAGACTCCCGCGCCGCCGGTGACCAACTAGATGATGATGGTGAATAGACGGTGACCGGTGAACGCATTCTGAACGGTCGCTACGTCGTTGGTGAGCTCATCGGCCGCGGCGGAATGGCCGATGTCCACTTGGGAACCGACCAGATCCTGGGCAGAAAGGTCGCAATCAAGCTTTTGCGACCCGAGATGGCGCGCGATCCGATGGTTCAGGCACGTTTTCGACGCGAGGCAAAGGCCGTCGCCGGCCTGAACCACCCCAACATCGTCTCCGTCTACGACACCGGCGAAGAAAACCGCGAAATCAACGGCTCCTTCGTCGATCTGCCCTTTATCGTGATGGAATACGTCTCCGGCCGCACGCTGCGCGACTTGCACCGGGCCGGTGAGATAACCGTCGATTTGGCAGTCGATTACGTCTTGGGTGTCCTTGAAGCGCTCCAACACTCCCACGCCATGGGAATTGTTCACCGCGACATCAAGCCCGCGAACATCATGGTTACGAGCCAAGGCGCACTCAAGGTCATGGACTTCGGCATTGCCCGTGCCTTGGCCGATTCCTCGAGCACCATGACCCAGACGCAAACCGTGGTGGGCACCGCACAATACCTGTCCCCGGAGCAGGCACGCGGAGAAACGGTCGACGCACGAACCGACCTTTACTCCACCGGTTGCCTCCTCTACGAACTGCTTACCGGCCGACCTCCGTTTACGGGGGACTCACCGGTAGCGGTGGCCTACCAGCACGTGGGGGAGCACGCTCCCGCTCCCAGCACCCTGAAGACGACGCTTCCGTTGATCTACGACGATGTGGTGCTCAAGGCTCTGGCAAAGGACCGCGAGGATCGCTTTGCGGATGCCCCTGCCTTTGCCGTGGCCTTACGCAACGCCCGCAACGGGATACCACTGCCTCCTGAAGAGCTCACGGCCGTCCTTCCGCAGGAACCTGCTCCCGCCACAAGCGCCTTTGCCGCGATCGCGGCGGAACCCGAACAGCCATTCCATACGGGTCACCTCGAGCCGGTGGGCGCGGAACACCACTGGGATGAAGAACCCATGTGGGAGCAGAGCCGTTCTGCGCCTGTCGATGACTACCGCGCCAAATCCAAAAAGGCGTGGACCGTGGTGCTCTCGATCATCATGGTTCTGGCCCTTGCCGTTGGCGGCTTGTTCTTCTACAACTGGATGCAGGCCGAAGCGGCACGCAATGCCTTGGTGACCATACCTTCCCTTGCCAATATGACTCAGGTGGAAGCCGAAGCGGCGCTCACCCGGCTGGAACTCACCCCCAAGCCCGAGGACGTCTTCAGCGACACTGTGAAGTCCGGTTCGGTGGTATCCAGCAACCCCGCCGCCCAGGCACAAGTCGTCAAGGGCACAGCAGTGACCCTGATGGTTTCCAAGGGCCCGGAAAGCCTAAAGATCCCAACCTCTCTTGCAGGGGCAACGGAGGTCACCGCCAGGGAAACCTTGAAGGATTTGGGCTTCACCATTGGTTCCGTAACCAGACAGAACGATCCAACGATTCCCGCGGGCTCTTTGGTGGGAACCGAGCCGTCTCTTGGCAGCCAGGTGAAGTCCGGAAGCAAGATCGACCTGATCCTGTCCACGGGTCTTGTCGTTGTTCCCCAACTGCTCAACCTGACTGAAGACGAAGCAAGGGAACTTCTGTCCGACCCCAAGTTTGGACTAAAAATCATCGTGCATGAGGAAGACGCGCCCCTCGGAGCCGAGGTTGGCGCCATCATCCACCAGGACCCCGACAGCGGTTCTACTTCGCCTCAAGGTGGAACGGTGACGGTCACGGTCGCCAAGGAGCCGGTGGTTGAAACCCCCACACCCACTGACGAACCTACGGACGAACCCACTGGCGAGCCGACCGACCAGCCCACTGACGAATCCACACAACCGGAGGATTCCACCGGAACGGATATCGTTCCCGGATCATTCGACGAATCCTCGAACAGGAGTTTCACCGGTACGGGAAATCAGGATAACTGGAGTCGCGGCCACGGGCTCTCGGACGACTAGGGTTCCTTAGCCGCGGTCTGTCAGACCCATCCATGCAGGTTGCAGAAGAACCCGCCAGAATCACTATTCTGGCGGGTTCTTCTGCAACTCGGGGGAGCGGGGCTTCTAGTGCCCGGTCTCCCTGATCAGCGGGCTGAGGGTCGCCGCGTGCGCTGCAGCACCAACGTGTCCCAGGGATTCCAGCCAGTTGCCGAGCATCTGGTAGCCGCCCTCGGTGAGCACGGATTCAGGGTGGAACTGCACGCCCCACAGCGGCGCGGTGCGGTGCGCCAGGCCCATGATGACGCCGTTTTCGGTCTCTGCCGTGATTTCCAGGCATTCAGGGATGCTTGAGCGCACGGCCGCAAGCGAGTGGTACCTGGTGGCGGTAAAGGGGCTCGGGATGTGGGCAAAGATCGGGTGTCCGGTGTGGAAAACCGGCGAGGTCTTGCCGTGCATGAGCTCCTCGGCATGGGTGACAATGCCGCCGTAGGCTTCGGCCAACGACTGGTGCCCAAGGCAGACACCGAGCATCGGCTTGAGTACGGTGCCGCACCACTTGATCATCTCTATGCACACGCCGGCTTCCGCGGGGTTGCCCGGACCCGGGGAAACCAACACGCCGTCGCGGGCCTCGGCCAGTTCAATGACCTCCGCCAGCGACAGGTCGTCGTTGCGCACAACAGTGGTTTCGGCGCCCAGCTCCTGGAGGTATCCCACCAGGGTGTAGACGAAGCTGTCATAGTTGTCGATCACAAGGATCTTGGGTGCGCTCACGGCAGCATCAGGCCAATCGTCGATTCGGTCCACGGGCTGTATTGGCTCAGCCACGGGAAAACAAAGTTCATCAGCAATAGTACGACTGCGACGAGCAATGCCGCTGCCAGGATGACTCGAAACCACAGCGGGCCCGGGAGGTGGTTAAAAATCCACGCATACATTCTTGGGTGCTTCCCTTCCTAGTTTTTCATCGTCTTGTGGACCAGATCGGCAATTTCCGCCGGGGGACCCGCATCGGACGGGCGCCACGATGTGAGTTCCGAATACGCAATGATTCGCATCCGGGTGGTGAACGGCGGATGGCAGCTGGTCATCGTCAGGATTGAGGTGGTTGGCTCCTGGCCGGGCTCGTGCGGAACGGGAAGCAGCACTTCACCCTGGGATGGGTGGACAATCTCCGTGTTGCGCCATTCATACGTATAGAAGCCTTCGCGCGTCTGCAGATAGATCTTGTCTCCGGCTTCGAACTTGTCGATGTCCCAGAACACCTGTCCGTGGGTCTGCCTGTGGGCGGCAACGGCGAAGTTTCCCGGTTCGCCGGGGGCTTGGGTCTCCGGGTAGTGGCCGATGCCGACGGAGTTCAAGACCTCGGGGCCGACCCCGTTGGTCACGGGATGGGCAAAGTCTTTACCGAAACGGGGGATGTAGAAGATTCCGAAGGTTTCGCCGTCCGGGATCTTGGCGATGGGTGCCGGACCGAAGTCCTGACCGCCGGAGTCACCGACCGTGAGCTCTTGGGCAAATTCAGAGGTGACTTCGCTTTGGGCACGGTTTGCGTCGAGGTTTGTCCACCACAGCTCCCAGGCAACAAAGAGGAGCGCGATGATTCCAAGAGTGATGAGAATTTCGCCGAACCCGCCAAGCAGGCGCTGGCCGACGGACGCTTTGGTCCGGAGCCTGGTCTCAGATCGTGTCATGGGGGCTCCCTCGTGCTTCCGCGGAGCAACCGTGAACCCGGAAACCTCCAGCTTGAGCAGATAGTATTAGCTATGGGTGGCACGGGATTCGCTTTCCATACCGCCTCTCTAGCCTACCGTTCGGACAACCACTCGTTGGATCGGTCCGAAGACTGAAGACTCAAGGAGATGCAGTGCCTGAATCCAAGACCCGTCGGAAGAACCGCAAGCCACAGGGCGGCGGCGAAGCCCGGACCTACGACAAGCCCCTGCCCAAGTGGTACAAGCCGGTGATGTTCGGCCTAATGCTCTTGGGCTTGGTGTGGATCATGGTCTACTACATTTCCCAGACGCTCTTCCCCATCCCCATGATTGGTGGATGGAATATCGTGATCGGGTTTGGCGTCGCCATGGTTGGTTTCTTCATGACAACCGGATGGCGTTAGTTAACTGCCTTTAGGCCGATGACGCAGCCGACCAGTCCAAGGATCAAGAGAATCTTGATGGGGCTGATCGATTCGTCACCGAAGATCATGCCGTAGGCCACCGCCAGGGATGCACCGATTCCCACCCACACCGCGTAGGCGGTTCCCGTGGGGATTTCTTTCATGGCCCACGCCAGGCCGACCATGCTGACGATGAGTCCACCGCCAAAGACGATGGAGGAACGAGCTTGGTGAAGCCTTCAGAAGCTCCCAGGGCTATGGCCCAGACTGCCTCAAATACACCAGAAATAATGAGTATGATCCACGACATTGCGCGTCACCGATTCCTTTCGGTGGCCGTCTTGTCGCTGTCCGGGTACGGCTCCATCGTCCGGGGAACGCTGAGGCGCTCCATCACACCAACAGTAGCAACTTCCGGGGTACTGAAATAATCCCGGCAAACTTCCAGAAAGGCAGCAATCACATGGTTCGCCCCGAGTCCACAGTGGATTCATCCCCCGTCCTCAAGCCGTCTCCTTCGAAGCTTTCGCCCAAGCGACTCTATGGCTTCCTTGCGGCTGCCGAGATGGTGACGTGGGCGCTTCTGATCTTCGCCATGATCATGAAGTACGGTGCCGACCAGCCGGAGTTTGTCAGGATTTTCGGAATGATGCACGGTGTGGTCTTCATCGCCTACGGTTTGGTGACCCTCTTTGTTTGGGCGAACGAGCGATGGAGCGTTTCCCGGGGCATTCTTGGATTGGCTACGGCGATCATCCCATTCGCCACTTTGCCATTCGAGCGTTCCGTCTTGCGCCGCGGATTGCTCAGCGATGCCTGGCGTTTGGCTCCAGGGCGCGACGAACCCCGTGGCTTCATTGAGAAGATCCAGGCCACAGCGCTACGCAGCCCGTGGATTGCGGCCGTCGCCGGAATCGTCTTGGTCGCTGCAATCACCACCGTGCTGTTGATCATCGGTCCTCCGGGCGGCAGCAAGTAGTCGCGCCTCACAAAACCCGGCTTCCTGGTCGCCTATTGCGAATCCGAGGCCGGGTTTTTTGTGCGCACATAGACTTCCTTGCGCACTGCTGCCACTACGCCGCCGGCTTCATCAAGGATCTCGACCTCGAACCACGTTGTAGCCTTGCCGCAGTCGGCAACTTCCTTCAGGAGTTCTTCAAGTTGGGCTTCTTCCAGTTCGAAACGACAGGTCAGGGTTCCATGGCCCGGTTTCAGGAACCTGATTTCCGCGGCCTTGTCCCAGACGATATGGCCGGGTCCGACATTGTGAAACACCATCATCATCCAAAACGGATCCGTCATGGAAAAGAGGGACCCGCCAAAGTGGGTTCCCACGTAGTTCATGTTCCACGGCCGTTGCCGCATCAGCACGGTCGCACTGCGCCAGTCTGCTGATATTTCCCGAACCTTGATACCTGCTCCCCAGAACGGTGGCCAGAGGGACATTCCGTGCTTAGCTAATCGCGGGTCGCCTGCAATTTTGGGAATGGACCTGCGGAAGAAATTCAGGATTGAGGCCTTTGGTTTCCGATTCGTGGCGTCCATGGGTTCAGCCTAGGTCCGCTTGTTACTAATAGGTAGATTATTGGTCGCTGTTACGTTGGTGCCATCAAACCGGCACTCCCTGCGGCAGCGATGACCAAGTCCGTCAACGTATCGAGCGCACGAGACGGAATTTTCCAACGTTGCCAATACAGCTGGATCCGGCTTTCCCATTCGGAGTTTATAGGAAGCAGGGAATCGTCCTTGGGGTCCTGGATCTCGGGGATCATGCCCCAGCCCAGCGAAGCGGCAACTGCAGCGACGTATTGCCGCGAATCCGGCACGAAGTGCTCCACCGGGACACCCTGGCGTGCACTTCCCGTCAGGGTCCTCAGCAAAGACAGCTGCAGGTCATCGTTCCTGTCGAAATTGACCATTGGTGCCGCGGCCAGTTCATCGACGGGATCAATTCCCGGGAGCCATTTCCGGATAAAGTCGGCCGAGGCCATCGCACGGTATGACATGGCCCCGAGTGGCTCCGACGAGCATCCCTGCACCGGTGTGGACTTAGTGGTGACCACGCCCATGACTTGGCCTGAGCGCAGCAATTCCGTGGAATGCGCTTCGTCGTGCCGCAAGATCTCACAGGCTACGAGGTCCTGATTCGCCAATCCGTGGAGCACAGGGGTGAACCAGCTCGCGAGGGAATCTGAGTTCACCGCAATGCTGACCTTCGAAGGCGGCAATGACAGTGATTCGTCCTGAGACATCCGAAGTTGTCGCCGGGCCTCGGCGGACAGGAGTTCGGTCTCACGGGCCAGACGCAGCAACACATCACCACTGGAAGTGGGTTTGATGGGCCGCGAGCGAATGAACAGCACGCTTCCCACCTGCTTTTCCAAGCCCTTCAAGCGCTGGCTCACTGCCGACGCGGTGACGTTGAGTTCGCGCGCGGCACGTTCCAGCGTGCCGGCCTCGAGGACCGTCTTGAAGGTTCGGAGTTGTTCGGCGGAGAAGTCCATACTAAGGAATTCTAATGAAGGATAAGAATAATTAGTTCGACATCCGATAGGTGCTCCCATAAATTCAATGGGTGACTCTATTTCCTTTGCTTACCGGTCTTGCCACTGGGCTCTCGCTGATTGTGGCCATCGGCGCACAAAACGCGTTCATCCTGCGGCAGGGCATACGCCGCGAACACGTGGGCGCCGCCGTGCTTATCTGCATGGTCTCGGACATCCTGCTCATTTTTGCCGGCATCGCGGGGCTCGGGGCACTGCTCGGCGTGGCGCCTTGGTTCATCACGGTGGCGCGACTCGGGGGAGCGGGATTCCTTGTTGTCTATGCAATCTTTGCTGCCCGGCGCGCACTCAATCCGCAGGCGCTGACCCCGGTCGCCGATGACTCAGGCAGCACGCTGCGCGCAGTCGTGCTCACAACACTTGCACTCACCTGGCTGAACCCCCATGTCTATCTCGACACGGTGGTTCTGTTGGGGTCTATCGCCGCAGCACAGGGTCCTTCGGGCCGCTGGCTGTTCGGCGCGGGCGCGGCGCTTGGCAGCATTGCATGGTTCAGCGCACTCGGGTACGGCGCCCGCTACCTGCGCGGGTTTTTTGCAAGCCCACTGTCGTGGCGCATCCTAGATGGCATCATCGCCGTCATCATGTTGGCCCTGGCAGTGACCTTGCTGCTTCCGGTATTCACATAGGCCCTAAGCTTGGGCACGATGTTTCAGCGGCCTGAAGGATGACCTTCCGGTACATGGTGCCCGTCCTCGTAACTGAGAAGCCCAGCCTTTCATATACGCTCACCGCCCCGGTTGGGCTCTGGGCGTCAACACTCAACCCAACCTCGGTAAAGCCATCAGCCAGGGCCGCGGCAATGACATCAGACATCAGCCATCCGGCGTATCCCCTCCCGCGGGACCCCCGTGCGGTGCCGACGCGGGCCACATACAACTTGTTTGGGACCCATTCCGAGCTAAGGACATAAGACAACACCGTCGGTCTAAGGCCGCCTGGTTGCTCCTCAACCAATATTCGGGAGCATTCCGCCCGGAACGTCCGGGCTGACGTCATTGCTTCCCATTCCTCAGCCGTCTTTGGTGTGGATCCCCAGTGGTCCGCAAATGCTTCGTTGTCGAGCAAGCGAATTTCCTCCGCCCATTCGGGGGAGTATGGAAACACGGCCAGGGAATCATTTACCCAAAGATCCGTGACTGATTTCCGAAAACCTTCTGCTTTGACGGTCATGTCTTGAAAAAACCGGGCCGGCGCATAGCCCCGGGCTTCGGCCAAGGCACCGGCGCCGTGTCCCGGGGTGTTTCCCCACATGTCGACTGCGGCTGGGGCGCCGGGATGTAGCTGTGCAGACTTTTGCCTGGCGCGGGACTCCATGATGTCCATCAGTCTTGTGCCCACGCCCTGGCGACGATAATCGAGATGGACACCACCGGTAATTGATACGCGGGAAAGTCCTTCGCGCAGCTGGTGCCCCACACGCAGCTGGGCATATCCCACGAGCCTGTTGGCATCCCACACCGCCACGGTGTCGAGTTCCGGCTCCATTCCCGGTTCGTGCAGCTCCTCGAGCAGATCCTCGGCTTCATAGAACTCGTCGGTGCGATCCACAACGGCGAGGTGGTTGGTTAGCTCAGCCCAGGCCTGAACATTCTCGTTTCGAATCCAGTCATAGAGCAGGTTCAACGCTGTTCCCTTTCAATGTCGTCCACCGTGGGATTTGCACCGCATGGAGTCGATTCAAGCTATCGCACCTTCCGCGTCCGCCAAAGAGGATTCCACGGAAACCTGAAGATCGATACCCTGACGAAAACAAGTACGCGTCGACGCACTGTGCACAGAAGTTATCCACAACTGGGGATAAGGCTGTGGGTTATGTCGCATGAAGGCCGAAATTTCCCGGAGCGGCGGCGAGTGCGCACTATCCAAACCCCTGGCCGCGAGTTATTAACACTGTGGACAAGGTGTGTGGAAAACGGATTGCACCAGGGTGGTGAGCGTTAATTTTCCGCGAGTTCTCGCGGACTAGGTCATACTTTCGAACATTCCGCCATGGATCGAGCTACATTCGGAACGCCGATCGATGCACAGGTTGTGCACTAAGTTATCCACAGCTGTGGATGAAATTGTGCATACTGGGGCGAATCTCTCATTGCACGCTCGGAATCTGCGTCATTGCGGCGCGATAACCCCCTGCTGGACACGTGAATTACACCGGTGTGAGTTATTAACAATGTGGATAACGCCTGTGGAAAGCTTTTCGAATCCGCCCCGCTACGACAGCGGCAGTCGAATGTTTGCAGCTCCCCAAAAAGTCATGGCAACTAGGAGCAATACCACGATTGAAAGTCCTGCCCATTGCATCAGCGAGCGATGCGCACCCTTGGGCGCGTATGCAAAGATCCCTGCGCAGGCCGCCCCGAGAACCAGACCGCCCACGTGGGCTTCCCAGGCTATGCCCGGGATGACGAATCCGATCACCAGGTTTATGGCAACCAGGACGGCAACTTGGACCACAGGGATTCCGCGCGATCTCAACAGAACGAACATGGCGGCAAAGAGGCCAAAGACCGCACCCGAGGCTCCAACAACGGAGACCAGAGGGTTTGCTATCAGCAGGACGGCGACTGATCCGCCCAGGGCCGATATCAAATAGAGCGCAAGGAATCTCGACCGGCCCAGCATCGGTTCGAGTACCCGGCCACATATATACAGGGCATACATGTTGAACGCGATGTGACCGATGAAATTGGGGGAGTGCGCGAATGCCGAGGTCAGCATGCGCCACGGTTCGGCAGGAGCATAGGGGCTGGTGAAAATACCCGCATACATGAGTTCGTTGGTCAGCCCGGAGATCAGCATCTGCAGGCCGAACACCACGACATTGATTCCGATGAGTACGTATGTCACCAATGGCCTGCCATCTGTGGCCTTGCCGCCAAACACTGTCCGTGTCGTCGGAATGTTGCGGTTCGCCTCTCGCACGCAATCCACACACTGTGTCCCCACTGCCGCAGTCACCTGGCATTCAGCGCAAACAGGGCGACCGCACCGTTGGCAGGTCACATAGGAGATGCGGTCCGTATGCCGGGGGCATACCGGGGGTGAGAGGGCCGGGTCTTGGTTGGAAAGTCCATACGACATGGAATGATTCTCCTGCTTGTTTACGGTCATCGGCCCTAAGAAGGGTCAATATCCATCCTGCCCCATGAAACTTGGAAGCTTGGTCTACTAAGCACCCATGGGGGGTGCCTCCCGGCGGCATGGGGCTAAGACAAAGCGGCTCCGCATACCCACACGCTGAAGCGAGATTGGTATGCGGAGCCGCCAGGAATCTTGACGCAGAAACCTCTACGTCAACATCGAATCTTTAGAGCTCGACAATGTCGATGCTGGAGATAACAACATCTTCCAGCGGCTTGTCGCGGCCATCGGTGGCGATGGCGTTGAGTGCGTCAACGACCTTGCGTGATTCGGCGTCGGTGACGTCGCCGAAAATGGTGTGCTTGCCCTGCAGCCAGGTGGTCGGTACCGAGGTGATGAAGAACTGGGAACCGTTGGTGCCCTTGCCCATCTGGATTCCGGCGTTGGCCATGGCCAGCTTGTACGGCTCGCGGAAGTCAAGGTCCGGGTTGATTTCGTCGTCGAAACGGTAGCCCGGGCCGCCGATGCCCTGGCCCAGCGGATCGCCGCCCTGGATCATGAAGTCAGCGATGATGCGGTGGAAGATCGTTCCGTTGTACAACGGGGTGTTGACCTTCTCTTCGCCGCTCTGCGGGTCGTTCCAGGTCTGCTCACCGGTGGAAAGTCCGATGAAGTTCTTGACGGTCTTCGGGGCGTGGTTGCCGAAGAGGTTGACGACGATGTCGCCCAAGTTGGTGTGGATGGTCGCGGTATGCGTAGGGATTGCAGTCATAAAGTCATTCTTCCACGAGCCCTGCAAGCCCGTAAACGAATGGCTACGCGCTCAGTGAACACCAGTACATGCCATGGATATATGCCTCGGCGGCAATGGCTGGATGCGTTCACACGTCGTAGGCTAGGACGAAGCTACCGAAACGATCAAAGGGGTTCACTATGAAGTCAGAACGTATCGCTCGAGACTTTGGTGAAAGCGTTGCAACAAGCGCCGAACATGCACTGGACTGGGCAGCGCCCAAGATAGACACCGCTGTTAAGTGGGCTGTTCCACGCATTGAGAAAGGCATCGAGACGGCCTCCCCAAAGATCCAGGAAGGCCTCAGCTGGGCCGCGCATGAACTCTCGGAAACAGTCGCAAAAGTAACCCCACTGTTGCAGGAGTCCCTTGAACGAGTGGGCCCCAAGATTACTGCCGCAATCGATGAAGCCACTCCACGGGTGCAAAAGGCTGTTGACCGCGCCACTCCCGCGTTGAGCGAAGCCATGGACAAAGCGGCCCCGGCCTTGAACCACGCCCGCGAAGTGGTTCTGAACGAGTACATTCCTGCGGCAAATGAAAAGATCAGCCAGGCCGCCCAGTTCACCGCCCGCAAGATTGAAGAGGCCCAGATTCCTGCCGCCTTGAACAGCCTTGCGGAGTCGCTGACCCCTGAGCCGGAAACCATTGAACGAGTGCAGCAGGCAGCGACAGTTGCCATTGAGACGACAGCCAAGGAGCTAGAAAACGTGCAGAAACCAGCCAAGAAGAAAAAAGGCCTGCTGATCTTCGCAATCATCGCTGCGGCCGGCACTGCCGCAGTAGCCGCATGGCGGGCCTCTAAGCCCATTGACGATCCTTGGAAGACTCCGGCTCCCGTGGAGCCGACGACCGTGCGCGCAAACGTCGCGACGGAGACGCCCGCCTCCGTCAATGAAGTTCGCGAACAGGTTGCAAAGTCTGCGGCCGAAGCCAAGGACAAGGCCGAAGACGCCATCAAGGAAGCAACGGACGAAGCAAAGGAAACCCTTGAATCCGTCAAGGAAGAACTGACCGAGGCGGCAAGCGCGGCTAAACACAAGGCCGAAGAAGCCGTCTCTGCCGTCGAGGAAAAGGTCACCGAGGTTGTTTCCGGTATCAAATCCGATACTCCCAAGCCCTCGCCGCGCCCGAAGAAATAGGCGTACAGACGGAAAATTGAAGCAGGGCGGTATGTTTGGCGAATTTCAGGGAGATTCGCGAAACATACCGCCCTGCTTCTTTCTCTGGCGGGCATTTTCTGGACAAGGAACCCGAAACAGCCCATTCAGGTATGTGCAGTCGCAGGCAATAGGGCCTGCGAGCCCTTCAAGGCCCCTTGGAGTGGCGCTAACGGGCCTTTGTGGGGGTCTTTGGCAGCATCCGTCCTTGGCCGCGTACAACCAATACCAAGCCTGCAAGGATGATGCCCAAGCCAAGTGCAGTTCCGGCGGGTAGGTTCTGGCCCAGGAAAAGGGCTGCCAGCAATGCGGCACCCGGGATTTCCAACAAGATGAGGGTCGAGACGGTCAATGGACCCAGGCTGGAAACCAGGTGGTTGAATGCCGAGTGCCCCAGCACCTGTGAGACCAGCGCCAACGCCAGGATCCCGATCCATCCCCTTACATCGAATCCCCAGACCGGGGCGCCGAATATCAGGCAGATGGCCAGGAGGACGATCGATGTCATGCCATAGCAAAGCGTCGTGTATGTGCTCGTGGTCATGGTTGCCCGGGCCTTTGCCCCCGCCAGGGTGTAGGCCGCGGCAAGAATGCCGCCGGCAAGCGCCAGCACATCGCCGATCAGCGCTTCACTGCCCGAACCAATATCGAATCCCGTCATGACCAACACCCCGGCGAAGGCTAGTAGGACCCCCGCGCCCACCTGCCAACCGTATTTCGTTCCCCGCAAGGACTGGAACAACGCGATCCAGGCGGCTTGCAGGCACACCAACGCGGTGGCTGCCGCAACGGTAGTCATTCGGATGGCTGTCATGAAGCAAACAAAATGCAGCGCCAGCGAGACGGCTGCAACCGCGCTCCATCCCCATTCTCGGCGCCTGAGGCGACCAAACGACCGTGGATCCGACGCCACGGCAGGGACGGCCATGACGGCCGTACCGATGGCGTTGCGCCACAAGGCCATGGAAAGGGCCGGAACGGTTGGGAAGGCTGCAATGATCGGCCCCGAAGCGGAAACTCCGAGGATGCCGACGATTGCAAGAAGAATACTCACGAGTCCCACTCTATGGATCCGGCGGCCGCTCTTGAACGCGGGCCCGGGGCGGATTGGTCCTGAACATGCAAAAGGCCCGGAACATTTGTTCCGGGCCTTTTGTTGCTGTGGAGACTAGGGGGGTCGAACCCCTGACCTGAAGCTTGCAAAGCTACCGCTCTACCAACTGAGCTAAGTCCCCGTATGAATTCATAATACCTTATCGGTACCATGTCTCCAGCTGGCCTTATCGGCCGATGATTCCTTCAGTTTACGATAGCCTATTATGCCAGCGGCTATTGCCACCAACACCAGAAGTTTCCGCATGGGACACTTCCTTTCACCTACCGTACGGATGAGGGAATCCGTGGGCGTACCTGGACTTGAACCAGGGACCTCTTCGTTATCAGCGAAGCGCTCTAACCGCCTGAGCTATACGCCCTCTTTGTTCCCGCTGGGAACGAGATAAAACTTTACATGAGGAATGGCCAAAGAAACAAATCGGCCCCCGGGTCGACTTCAACGAAGTGTCCCGAGGGCCGGATTCTAGGCATTTTTGACGATTAATCGTCGGTCAAAGTCACGCCAATTCCGCCAACAAGCGTCGACGAGAGGTTGTAAAGCACTGCCGCAAGCATCGAAAGCACTGTGAGTAATACCACATTCACCACGGCGATGATGGTGGCGAAGGAGGCAACCTGGCCCAATGATGCGATCTTCGTGAGGTCGAAGTCCGATTCGGTTCCGATGACCTCGCGCAGCAAGCCGTTGATGCTGTTGAAGATGCCGGTCAGGTCCAGGACGGACCAGAAGACGACCGATGCGACAACGGTAACGATGCCAAGTGCCACCGAAAGCAGGAACGCCATCTTCAGGACCGACCAGGGGTCGACCTTGGAGATCAGCAGGCGGGCCTTGCGGACCTTGGCCTTCGGTGCGGGACGCACCAGCTGCTGCGGCTGCGGGCGGGCACCCGACGCTCCGGCGGGGCGCTGCCCTGCGGGACGCGGGGCGGAGCCGGCAGGGCGCGGGGCGCCGGCCGGACGCTGTGCCGTTCCGGGACGCGGTGCTCCGCCTGCCGGACGGGGTGCGCCTACTGGGGTCTGTCGTGGCGCTGCGGGACGGGTGCCACCAGTGCCGCCCGCCGGGCGGGGGGTATTCGGGGTGCTCACGCGTTACCTCCGTCGTTGGTGGCCTCGTCGTTTTGCTCAAGGTTTTCCTGATTTTCCGCCGGGTTATCTTCGCCCGATGGAGCCTCGGAGGCCGTTTCTTGTGTCTTTTCCGCGTTCAACGGTACTGCATCTTCCTCGGTGTTCTCTCCGAGTCCGCGTTCGGTGTTCTTTGCCACCGCGATGATGCGGTCCTTCTTGTCGGGCTTGGCAAAGATGACGCCCATGGTGTCGCGGCCCTTGGCCGGAACCTGGTTCACGTCGGAACGGACGACCTTGCCGCCCTCCATGACGACGAGAACTTCGTCCTCGTCGTGCACGATCAGCGCGCCGACCAAATCGCCGCGTTCCTCGGCCAGCTTGGCGACCTTGATGCCGATGCCGCCGCGGGACTGGACCCGGTATTCCTCGACGCTGGTGCGCTTGGCGTAGCCGCCCTCCGTGACGACAAACACATAGGAATCCTCGGTGACGACGTCGGCCGCCAGCAATTCGTCCTCGTCGCGGAACTTCATGCCGGTCACGCCGGAGGTGGCGCGGCCCATCGGGCGCAGCGCCTCGTCGGTGGCCGTGAAGCGCACCGACTGGCCCTTGCGGGAAACCAGCATCAGGTCGTCGGTCTCGGAAATCAGCTGTGCGGAGACGAGCTCGTCGCCCTCGCGCAGGTTGATGGCGATGACGCCGGCCGAACGGTTGGTGTCGTAGTCCGCCAGGCGGGTCTTCTTCACCAGGCCGTTGCGGGTGGCCAGCACCAGGTACGGGGCCTGCTCATAGTCGCGCAGGTCCAGCACCTGGGCGATGTGCTCGTCCGGCTGGAAGGCCATCACGTTTGCCACGTGCTGGCCCTTGGCGTCGCGGCCTGCCTCGGCAAGCTCGTAGCACTTGGTGCGGTACACGCGGCCGTGGTTGGTGAAGAACAACAGCCAGTTGTGCGTGGTGGTGACGAAGAAATGCTCGACGACGTCGTCCCCGCGCAGCGCGGCGCCCTTGATGCCCTTGCCGCCGCGGTGCTGCGAGCGGTAGTTGTCCGAGCGGGTGCGCTTGACGTAGCCGCCGCGGGTGATCGTGACGACCATTTCCTCTTCGGGGATCAGGTCCTCGACGCTCATGTCGCCGTCGTAGCCCATGAGCACCTTGGTGCGGCGGTCGTCGCCGTGCTTCTCGACGATCTCGGCGAGTTCCTCGGAGATGATGGTGCGCTGGCGCTGCGGGTCGGCGATGATCGTCTTGAATTCGGCGATCATGCCCTCGAGCTCGGCGTGGCGGTCCTGGATCTTCTGGCGTTCCAGGGCTGCCAGGCGGCGCAGCTGCATGTCGAGGATGGCGCGGGCCTGGAGCTCATCGATCGACAGCAGTTCCATCAGCCCGTCGCGTGCCGCGTCGGTGGTGGGGGAACGGCGGATCAGCGCGATGACCTCGTCGAGCGCATCCAGCGCCTTGAGCAGGCCGCGCAGGATGTGCGCCTCCTCCTCTGCCTTGCGCAGGCGGAAGGCGGTGCGGCGGATGATGACTTCCATCTGGTGGGTCACCCAGTGGCGGATGAACGCATCCAGCGAGAGCGTGCGCGGCACGCCGTCGACGATCGCGAGCATGTTCGCGGAGAAGTTGTCCTGCAGCTGCGTGTGCTTGTACAGGTTGTTCAGCACGACCTTGGCCACGGCGTCGCGCTTGAGCACGATCACCAGGCGCTGGCCGGTGCGGCCGGAGGTCTCGTCGCGCAGGTCGGCGATGCCGGTGATCTTGCCGTCCTTGACCAGCTCGGCGATCTTCACGGCGAGGTTGTCCGGGTTGGCCTGGTAGGGCAGCTCGGTGACCACCAGGCAGGTGCGGCCCTGGAGTTCCTCGACAGAAACCACGGCGCGCATGGTGATGGAACCGCGGCCGGTGCGGTAGGCGTCGGCGATGCCCTTGGTGCCCAGGATCATGGCGCCGGTCGGGAAGTCGGGACCCTTGATGCGCAGCATCAGTTCCTCGAGCAGCTCCTCGCGGCCGGCCTCCGGGTTCTCCAGGTACCACTGGACGCCGGAGGCGACCTCGCGCAGGTTGTGCGGCGGGATGTTGGTGGCCATGCCCACGGCGATGCCGGAGGAGCCGTTGACCAGGAGGTTCGGGAAACGCGCCGGCAGGATCGTCGGTTCCTGGTTCTTGCCGTCGTAGTTGTCCTGGAAGTCGACGGTGTCCTCGTTGATGTCGCGGACCATTTCCATGGCCAGCTGCGACATCTTGGTTTCCGTGTAACGCGGGGCGGCGGCGCCGTCGTTGCCGGGGGAGCCGAAGTTGCCCTGGCCCAGCGCCAGCGGGTAGCGCATGGTCCAGTCCTGGATCAGGCGCACCAGCGCATCGTAGATGGCGGTGTCGCCGTGCGGGTGGTACTGGCCCATGACCTCGCCGACCACGCGGGCGCACTTGTTGTAGGAGCGCTCCGGGCGGTAGCCGCCGTCGTACATCGCGTAGATCACGCGGCGGTGCACGGGCTTCAGGCCGTCGCGCACGTCCGGCAGCGCGCGGCCCACGATGACCGCCATGGCGTAGTCAAGGTAGGAGCGCTGCATCTCGGTCTGCAGGTCGATCTGGTCGATCTTGTCGTGGCCGGCGGGAACGGCCACGGCGTCGTCGATCACCGCGCCCTCAACGATTTCCTCGTTGGCGCCGGCGCCGTCCTGCGGGTTTTCGGGAGTCTGATCGCTCATCGATTTCTTCCTCTAGTCAAAAGTCTGTGTGTGAACGCGGGGGAGTGGCGGGATCCGGACTAGATGTCCAGGAAGCGCACGTCCTTGGCGTTCTGCTGGATGAAGTTTCGACGCGATTCGACGTCCTCGCCCATCAGCACGGAGAAGATCTGGTCCGCGGCGGCGGCGTCGTCCACGGTGATCTGGCGCAGCGTGCGGTGCTCGGGGTCCATGGTGGTGTCCCAGAGTTCCGAGTAGTCCATCTCGCCCAGGCCCTTGTAGCGCTGGATGCCGTTGTCCTTGGGCAGGCGCTTGTTCTTCGCCGCGCCGGTGGTCAGCGCGTGGTCGCGCTCCTTGTCCGAGTACACGTACTCGTGCGGGGAGTTGGACCACTTGATGCGGTACAGCGGCGGCATGGCCAGGTACACGTAGCCGTTTTCGATCAGCGGGCGCATGAAGCGGAAGAGCAGGGTCAGCAGCAGCGTGGTGATGTGCTGGCCGTCGACGTCGGCATCGGCCATCAAGACGATCTTGTGGTAGCGCAGCTTGGCCATGTCGAATTCCTCGCCGATGCCCGTGCCGAACGCGGTGATCATCGACTGGACCTCGCTGTTGCCCAGTGCGCGGTCCAGGCGGGCGCGCTCGACGTTCAGGATCTTGCCGCGCAGCGGCAGGATGGCCTGGGTGTGCGGGTTGCGTCCGCGCTTGGCCGAGCCGCCTGCGGAGTCGCCCTCCACGATGAAGACCTCGCACTCGGAGGGGTTCTTCGAGGAGCAGTCCGACAGCTTGCCGGGCATGCCGAAGGATTCCAGCGGGGACTTGCGGCGGGCGTTGTCGCGGGCCTTGCGCGCGGCCAGGCGTGCCTGGGAGGCGAGCTGGGCCTTGCGGATGATGTCGCGCGCGGTGTTCGGGTTGCGCTCGAGCCAGTCGCCGAGTTCCTCGTTGACCACGCCCTGGACGAAGCCCTTGGCGATCGAGTTGCCGAGCTTGGTCTTGGTCTGGCCCTCGAACTGCGGCTCGGAAAGCTTGACGGAGATGACGGCGGTCAGGCCCTCGCGGATGTCGTCGCCGGTGAGGTTCTCGTCCTTTTCGCGCAGGATGGTCTTCTCGCGGGCGTAGCGATTGATCAGCGAGGTCATCGCGGCGCGGAAGCCCTCTTCGTGGGTGCCGCCCTCGTGGGTGTTGATGGTGTTCGCGTAGGTGTGGACCGACTCCGAGTAGGCGTTGGTCCACTGCATGGCGACCTCGACGCTGATGCCCTTGGTGGTGTCCTCGGATTCGAAGGCGATGACGTCCTCGTGGACGAGTTCGACCTTCTTGGAGGAGTTCAGGTGCTTGACGTAGTCGAGCAGGCCGTCCTTGTAGAGGTAGTCGACGACGCGGTGCTTCGGGGTGGCGTCGTTGATCTCGTCTTCTTCGGTGGCGATCTCGTCGGCGTCGACGGCAAGCGTGCGCTCGTCGGTGAGCGTGATGCGCAGGCCCTTGTTCAGGAAGGCCATCTGCTGGAAGCGGGCGCGCAGCGTCTCGAAGTCGAACTCGACGGTCTCGAAGATGGAGGCGTCCGGGTAGAACGTCTGCGTGGTGCCGGTGGCTTCGGTGGCTTCGCCCTTGACCAAGGTGCCCTGCGGCTTGCCGCCGTCGGCGAAGGACATGTGCCAGGCGCTGCCCTGGCGGCGGATCTCGGTCTCGACGCGCGAGGACAGCGCGTTCACGACGGAGATGCCCACGCCGTGCAGGCCGCCCGAAACGGCGTAGCCGCCGCCGCCGAACTTGCCGCCGGCGTGCAGGATGGTCATGACGACCTCGACCGTGGGCTTGCCCTCGGTGGGGTGGATGTCCACGGGGATGCCGCGGCCGTTGTCCTCGACACGGACACCGCCGTCGGCCTGCATGTTGATCTTGATGTGGTCGCAGTGGCCGGCTAGGGCCTCGTCGACCGAGTTGTCCACGACTTCGTAGACAAGGTGGTGAAGCCCGCGCGGTCCGGTGGAACCGATGTACATGCCCGGGCGCTTGCGAACAGCCTCGAGCCCCTCAAGGACCGTGATGTCTTGGGCGCCGTAGGTGTGTTCCACCCGTCCACTGACGCTATCTTCAGGTTGCTCGGCCGCGGGTGCTGCGCTGCCTTCGACGGAATCGATTGGTTCCTGGGGTGTGGTGTTATCGGTAGACACAGGTGCTACAGACTCCTCAAACAGTGGAAGGCCGAACACCGGAGGTGCCCGATCGTGAACCAGCGTCTCGCCCGCGCGGGGAAACGCTCTGCTCTCGATTCTACCGTGTGGCACCAAATTTTCCGGGCATTGACCACCCACAACATGCTGTAAATGGCCACCAAATGCGCATAGGAACGATCATTTCATCCTTAAACGGGTGGGTATGTACCCCGAGGCCTCCCGGAGCGCCAGTGAGCCAGCTACGCGCTTCGGGTTTTAGCCGTAGGTGTCGCGCGGACCGCGGCCCTTGACGCTGCGTCCGCCGTGGCGCCAGCTCGGTGCGGTGGGGCCGATGACCCGGATGACCGTGATCACGCCCTGCCCGAGTTCCTTGTCGAAGTGCTTGAGCAGTTCGTGGGAGAGCAGGCGCATCTGGGTGGCCCAGGTCGTCGAGTCGCAGCGCACCACCACGGTGGAATCCTCGAAGGACTCCGGGGTGCAATGCTCGGCGATCTGCGGGCCGACGAGCTCGGCCCAGCGCGAGAGCACCGAACCGACGGCGACCGGGGCGCTCCACCCGCGGTCGCGCACGATCTTGCCAAACAGGTTTCCGATTTCCTGCGGATCGCGCCCGTCCGAGTACTTTGCGGGTGCGCTGCTGGCCTTGCGGCGTTGCTTTCGCGCGGCGGCGTTTTCCTCGAACTTTGCGGCCTTGGCTGCATCGATCCGCGCTTCGCCGCGGCTCTGCGCCGCCTCGCGCATCCTGTTGAGGATGGCGCGCGATGCGTCGAGGGCCTCAGGCTTGTGCGGATCTTGCTCGCTCACGAGTGGACCTGGCCCGGGCTGACCTTCAGGAAGGTTCCGCCGAGTTCCTCGGGAACGTCCCCGGCGACCGCGGCGGTGACGATGACCTGTTCGGCCCCGGCGACGATCGATGCCAGGCGGCTTCGGCGGGTGGCGTCCAGCTCGGCAAACACGTCGTCGAGGATCAGGATCGGTCCGGCACCGGGGCGCGGATCGTCCTGGCCGAACACCTTGTAGGCGGCCAGCCGCAGGGCAAGGCACAACGACCAGGTCTCGCCGTGCGATGCGTAGCCCTTGGCGGGTGCGGAACCCAAACGCAAAAGGACGTCGTCGCGGTGGGGGCCGACCAGGGTGATTCCGCGTTCCAGTTCCTTGCCGCGCTTCTTGAGCAGCGCCGCAATGAACATTTCCTCGAGTTCGGGCTGGGTCGCATCCAACAGCGCGGACGGGGCAACCAGGTTCGGATCTGTTTCGGCAACGGTGTCCGGGTTTGGCGCGGATTCCTCGTCGAAATCGTCGACGATCGTCGATTGGTAGAACGCAGATGCGGTCTTGTTGGCGTCGGCGAGGGATGCGTACGCGGCGGCCATGTAGGGGGACAGCAATTCCAGCATGTCCAACCGCCCGCGCAACAGCCTTGCCCCGGTCTGGGCCAGGTGGGTATCCCACACGTCGAGGGTCGATTCGTGTGCGGTGGAGAGTTTTCCGCCGGCACGTGCCGATTTCAGCAAGGCGTTGCGTTGCTTGAGCACCCGTTCGTAGTCGCCGCGAGTTGCGGCCTCTCCAGGGCGCAGCGCAACCAGCAATTCGTCGAGGAACCTGCGGCGGTTCGAGGGATCTCCCTTGACGAGTGCAAGGTCTTCCGGGGCGAAAAGGACGGTGCGGACGATGCCGAGGATTTCGCGGGCACGGACCGGATTCGCCCGGTTGATGCGTGCCCTGTTGGTCTTGCCGGCGGTGATTTCGACTTCGAGCGTGGTGACCTGCTTTGCCCGATGAATGCGTGCCCGGACAAGGGCCCTTTCGGTCCCGAAACGCAGCAGCGGGCCGTCGTTCGTGACGCGGTGCGAGGACAGGGAAGCCAGGTAGCCGATGGCCTCGACGATGTTTGTTTTCCCGACACCGTTGGAACCGACCAGGACATTGGTGCCGGGCCCCAGCTCTACATCGGCTTGCGCATACGAGCGAAAGTCGGTGAGAGAGACATGTGAGATGTACACCTGGACGTCCTGCTATGAGATCGCACACCCCAGCGGGGATGGTCGGATGATGAAACGTGAATTGTCACTAAAAAGTGTGTTCGACCGCCCCGGTTGGAGCGATCGTGGAGCGGTCGAACACGTGACCACGTGGCGGGAAGATTCCCGCGAGGTGATCTAGTTGGGCAAGTTTGGAAGGCGAACCGGCATGACCAGGTAGCGGTATTCGTCGCTGTCAGATCCGTCGAGGGAAGACTGTGCGGTCATCATCGCCGGCTTGGGTGCGCTGGTGAACGAGAAACGAACGAATTCGCTGTTGAATGCGTTCAGGCCCTCACTCAAGTATGCGGGATTGAACGCGACGGTGATTTCTTCGCCGTCGATCTGCGCCTCGATCGATTCCTCAGCCTGGGCGTCTTCGCCGGTTCCTGCGTCCAGCGAGAGCTGTCCGCCGGTGAAGGATAGCCGAACGGGTGTGTTGCGTTCTGCAACGACTGCGACACGACGAACGGCTTCAACCAAGTCAGAGGTGCGTACGGTTGCGTGGATCGGAGTATTTTCGGGGAAGAGCGAACGAATCTTTGGGTAGTCGCCATCCACCAACAGGGAGGTGGTGCGGCGGTTTCCGCTTTCGAACCCAATAAGTTCGTTACCTTCGCCCAAGGCGATTTTCAATTCACCAGCCGCGCCCAGAGTCTTGGCAACTTCGTTCAGGGTCTTTGCCTTGACCAGCGCGGAGGTGGAAATTCCGGCCTGTGCCGGCTTCCAGCGAACTTCGCGCATGGCCAGACGGTAGCGGTCGGTTGCAAGGAAAGTGATCAGGTCATCTTCGATTTCCATCTTCACGCCGGTGAGGATGGGAAGGGTGTCATCCTTCGAGGCAGCGACGATGACCTGGTTGATTGCGTGGGCAAAGGCTTCGCCGTCGACAACGCCAGTGACTTCCGGGAGAACAGGAAGTTCCGGGTATTCGGTCACTGGCATGGTTGCCAAGTGGAAGCGGCTTCGGCCACACGACAGCGTGACTTTGGTGCCGTCGGTTTCAAGAGTTGCAGTCGACTGCGGCAAGCTACGGCAAATTTCTGCCAGCAACTTTCCCGAAACGAGGATCGTACCTTCCTCGGCGACGTCGGCTGCGATCTCGAGGTGCGCGGAGATCTCGTAGTCAAAACCAGCCAGTGACACCGTGCCGTTGGCAGCCGTGATCAAGATTCCGGAAAGCACCGGAGAAGGCGGACGTTGGGAGAGTGAACGGGCGGTCCAGGATACGGCTTCGGCCAATACATCCTTTTCAACGCTGAACTTCACGAAGTGGTCCGCCTTTCACGACGAAGTCGACAGTACTTGAAAGCAAGCTTAGCGGTTCCCTTGGGACAGGAATAACGAACCGCGGAGCTCTCAAAGTGGTGGGGTGATGCGTTGTCTCACGTTTTCGGGCAACGAATCTTGTGCCCGAACGACAACATGGAGTTTGAGCTTACCGGCTTTTAAGTCTCGACGCTCTTGGATGCGCAGTTTTTTGGATTGTGAGCATAACGTCCTCCGCGAAGGGAGTCGGAGCTCACTATCGAGGGTTCTCCGGATTCCCCGTAGACAGCGCTTGGGGCGAAGCCTCGAATGTTGTGAACCGATTCATTTCACGACGAAAGCTTGTTGGGTCCAGGGCAGGAAACCAGTGGACCAAATTTTCCGTTTGGAATCCGATCCAAAAACTAGGCCCGAGATTTGTTCAGCATCGGCTGTCGGATCTTTCGCCTTC
The DNA here is from genome assembly GCF_042901625.1 of Paeniglutamicibacter sp. NPDC012692. Lineage (NCBI taxonomy): Bacteria > Bacillati > Actinomycetota > Actinomycetes > Micrococcales > Micrococcaceae > Paeniglutamicibacter > Paeniglutamicibacter sp. NPDC012692. The sequence continues at coordinate 785,580 of NZ_JBIBDE010000002.1, read as the reverse complement.
GCTTCGCCGGCATTCCGGTTGAGGTCCTCCGGCGAAGTTCCAATTTTCGTCCCAAAAAGTCCTTTGGGCGTCGTTTCGTCGGATGGGGGCAAAACAGGTCTTGTTATTTGGATGAAGTAGAAATTTGGGGTTAGTAGTGTTAATAACCCCTGTGGATACTGTGGATAAGCCCGCTAGCCCGCGAGGGTGCACCGATTATGCATGTGCACAACATGTGATTGGGCGTGACACTGAGTCTCACAACCCCGTGGACAACTTTCCGCGTGATTTAAGGGATCCACAGCTTGGGAGGTAGTTATCCGCAGGCTTGACGGGGTAGTCCACTTAATGATCCACAGCTTTATCCACACCTGTGGTTAAAGACTTTTCGGTTGGTTAGCCCTCGCGCTGCCGTTGCTTGATGCGGTTGGTCAATTCGGTGACCTGGTTGAAAATGGCGCGGCGTTCGGCCATGAGTTCGCGAATCTTGCGGTCCGCATGGATCACCGTGGTGTGGTCGCGCCCGCCCAGTTCCTGCCCGATCTTCGGCAGGGACATGTCAGTCAGTTCGCGAAGCAGATACATTGCAATCTGTCGGGCGGTCACCAGGGTTCGCGTCCGGGATTTGCTGTTGAGCTCTTCGATCGTGAGGTTAAAGTACTCGGCGGTCTGCGCAACGATGGTCGCCGGGGTGATCTCTTGGGCGCCTTCATCGGTGATCAAGTCCTTGAGCACAGTTTCGGCCAGGCTCATGTCGACGGACTGGTTGTTCAGCGATGCAAAGGCCGTCACTCGAATCAGTGCGCCTTCAAGCTCACGGATATTCGTGGAGATTTTTGACGCGATGTATTCCATGACCTCGTCCGGAGCCGAGAGATTCTCCGCATTGGCCTTCTTACGCAGAATGGCAATGCGGGTTTCAAGCTCTGGCGGCTGAATATCGGTCAGCAGACCCCACTCGAAACGTGAACGCATGCGGTCTTCAAAGCCGGCCAATTGCTTGGGCGGCAGGTCCGAAGTAATCACAACCTGCTTGTTGTGATTGTGCAGCGCATTGAACGTGTGGAAGAACTCTTCCTGGGTGGCGTCCTTGTTGGCCAAGAACTGAATGTCGTCAATAAGCAAGATATCCACGTTGCGGTAGGTCTGCTTGAAGCTGGCACCTTCATCGTCGCGGATGGAGTTGATGAAGTCGTTGGTGAACTCTTCAGAATTTACGTAGCGGACGCGAATTCCGTTGTAGAGGTGCCGGGCGTAGTGGCCGATTGCGTGCAACAGGTGGGTCTTGCCAAGTCCGGAATCACCATAGATGAACAGCGGGTTGTATGCCTTCGCCGGCGCTTCGGCAACGGCAACGGCTGCTGCATGGGCAAAACGGTTCGATGAGCCGATGACAAAGGTGTCAAAAATGTATTTGGGGTTCAGCCGGCCGAATTCCTGGGAATTCGACGGGGGAGCTGGCTGTGGCAACGCGTCGCTGATGCGGGCCTTGGGAACAGGAGGCTGTTCGACAGGCGGAACGACCACTTCTTCGGGGATCAGATCTGAGTCAATGCTGAATGCGCATCGAATGTCGGATTGGAAGACCAACTTCAGCGATTCTTCCAACGGCTCCTTGAGCTGGGTCTGGAGAACATCGCGGGTCAATTCGTTGGGAACTGCCAGCAAGAGGGTAGAACCAATGAGCCCCTGTGGCTGAGCCAGAGCGGCGAAGGCACGCTGCATAGGAGTAACGCGGTCATCCTGTTCGATGTGGCGTACTACCTGGCGCCAGGAACTACCGACGCTATTCGACTCGTCCGTGCTCATATTTTGGCCCCTTCAATCAAATTCGACGACCAAACGGTCGACGAATGGGGACTATAACTACGGAACCCCAACGAATAGATTCTAACGGTCATCCACAGCGTTATGCACAGTCGGTGGATAACTTGTGGTGGATAACGCATGGGAGCTTGCAAATCTGCGGATTTATAAGTAAATATTGAGTCCTAAGATGCGCGTGTCAGGTCTGCTTTTGATGCCGGAACGGTGATTATCAACCGCTGTATCCACAATTAAGATCACATTGTGCACAGGGTGTGTCAGGGCCGGCTTTGGCCCCAATTTGACGTACCTTCTCCGGCTCCCCTATCGTTGTGTAGTCCTATGTGTGCACTTTTGGCTCTGTTGACGCCTTCGAAATTCTTCTGAATCGCGAAAGCTCCCAACAATCCATGAGGCGCCACCGAATACGAGCGTCGGCCTGTTCTTCCCTTTTTAGTAGCAACGGGTAAGGCGCATCACATGATCGTCTTGGAGTTACTACCGTGAGCAAGCGGACTTTTCAGCCGAATAACCGTCGTCGTGCCAAGAAGCACGGTTTCCGACTTCGTATGCGTACCCGTGCAGGCCGCGCCATCCTGGCAGCCCGCCGTGGCAAGGGCCGTACCGAACTTTCTGCATAACCATTAAGCACTACAGTCCTGAAATAGCGCAGGTTTTCGTGGGTTCTTTGTTTATCAGACACGACGCGTGACGTCGTGTTGCCAAAGAATCAACGACTGCGCCTTTCGCAGGACTTTACAGCCACTGTACGTTCCGGCGCCCGCACTGGGCGCCGGAACGTAGTGCTATATGCACGGGTTCGTACTGACGAACCCCAGGGCGATAACCGTTTTGGTTTCATCGTTTCCAAGGCCGTTGGCAATGCCGTGCACCGCAACCTCGTCAAGCGACGAATGCGTGCATTGGCCGCGCAGATTCCTGCGAACGCCAGCGGTCTCGATTTCGTGTTCCGGGCTTTGCCTGGCTCCTCCGAAATCGACTGGAACGAATTAAGCCAGCAGGTCTCTTCCGGACTTGAATCGGTTGTTCGCAAGGCAGGTGCCAAGCATGAAAAAGGACTCTAAACCCCGCACCGGGATTGTTTGGTTCCTGATCGATATCCCCAGGAACCTTCTCATTGGGTTCATCATGGTTTATCGAAAGATCATTTCGCCCGTCTACGGCGATGTTTGTCGATACTTTCCCAGCTGCTCGGCCTACGGCCTCGAAGCAGTGACGGTACACGGCGCTATCAAAGGCATCGGGCTAACGGTCTGGCGTGTCTTAAGATGTAATCCGTTTAGTCATGGCGGGATCGATTACGTTCCCGAAGGCAGACGGATTTGGCCAGAGGGCAAGACCCCAAAGATCATGGTGTTGAATCATCCTCCGATTCCCGCCGACGAAGACGCCGCAGATGCGGCCTGAGGAGCATGACCGGTAATGACAAACTTCTTTGACCTGATACTGAGCCCGTTTCGGTACGTAGTCTCGTGGATCCTGTGGGCCTTCCACGAACTGTTCTCCAAGATTGGCCTTGATCCGAATTCCGGTTGGACTTGGACGCTGTCCATCATCTTCCTGGTGCTGTTGATCCGTACCGCTTTGATCCCCGTCTTCGTCAAGCAGATCAAGGCGCAGCGTGCGATGCAGGCCCTGCAGCCTGACCTGCGCAAGCTTCAGGCCAAGTACAAGGGCAAGAAGGACCAGCTCTCGCAGCAGGCCATGATTGCCGAGCAGCGAGCGTTGTTCAAGAAGCACAAGACCAACCCGCTGTCTTCGTGCTTGCCGATGCTGATCCAGATGCCGTTCTTCTTCGCGTTGTTCACCGTATTGAACAACGCTTCCAAAGCCAGCGGCTCCAACCAGGGCATTGGTGCGCTTTCGGCCGATCACATCAAAAGCTTCGACCAGTCTTCGATTTTTGGCGCGCGTCTTTCTGACACCTTCCTGAATACGATCAACTCCGGCTCCCCGAGTGCCGCAGTGATCATTGTTGCCCTCATCATGATTCTGGCCATGACCGCTTCGCAGTTCATCACCCAGAAGCAGATCATGTCGAAGAACATGACCAAGGAGGCCCTCGAAGGCCCCTTCATGCAGCAGCAGAAGATCATGCTGTACATCCTTCCCCTCGTCTTCGGCGTCGGTGGCATCAACTTCCCGATCGGTGTCCTGATCTACTGGACCGCGACCAACCTGTGGACCTTGGGCCAGCAGTTCTACGTCATTCGGAACAACCCGACCCCGGGATCCCAGGCAGAGCGCGAACTCAACGAGCGCCGCGCCGCCAAGGGACTGCCCCCGCTGGGCCAGAAGAAGAGCGACGAAGCTGCCGCAGCCGCAATCGTCGAAGAACCCAAGGTGCAGCGCGTACAGCCACAGCGTAAGAACAGGAAGAAGAAGTAGCCATGAGCGATATTGATCAGAGCGTAGTTTCAGAGCCTGCAGGTACCGAAGTTGAAGAGCTTGAAGATGCTGTGAGCAGCATTGAAGAGGAAGGCGACATCGCCGCCGACTACCTCGAAGAACTACTTGATATTGCTGATCTCGATGGCGACATCGACATCGAAGTTCGTGGCGGACGCACTTACATTTCCATCGTCGGCGAAGCCGAGGACGAGAAGGCTCTTCAGCGGCTTGTCGGCTCCAACGGAGAGATCCTGGACTCCCTTCAGGAACTGACCCGCCTGGCCGTACTGACCGCCACGGGCAACCGTTCACGTCTTGTGCTGGACATTACCGGCTACCGTCAGGGCCGCGCCGGCGAACTCAAGAGCATCGCCGAAGCTGCAGTCCAGAAGGTCCGCGAGACGGGCGAGGAAGTACCTCTCGAACCGATGAGCGCGTACGAGCGCAAGCTGGTGCACGACTGCGTTGCGGCGCTTGGAATGCACAGCGAGTCCGATGGCGAAGGAAGCCGTCGCCACATCGTCGTTTCAAACGACGACGCCTAAGCACAGAATCAAGGAACTCTCTTTATGAGCAACGAAGTAGAACTTACAGCCGAGGAACGCCAGGCGGCCGAGACCGTATTTGGCGACCGACTGAGCCTTGCGGAGCGATACGTTCAGCACTTGGCGACTTCGGGCATGGAACGCGGCCTTCTGGGCCCGCGTGAAGTCCCACGGCTGTGGTCCCGCCATGTCTTGAACTGCGCGGTCGTTGCCAACCTGATTGACAAGGATGCCCACGTTGCAGACGTGGGCAGCGGCGCCGGTCTGCCAGGGCTCACTTTTGCCCTGGCCCGCGCCGACCTTGAGCTGACCCTTATCGAGCCGCTTGAACGTCGCTGCATCTGGCTGCACGAAGTCGTTGAAGATCTCGGCCTCGACAACGTCACGATCATGCGTGGCCGCGCCGAACAGGTTGTCGATCACGTGAACGCTGACTTTGCTACGGCCCGCGCGGTTTCGGCGCTGACAAATTTGGCCGGCCTGACAATTCCCCTGCTTCATGGCAAGGGCACCGTATTGGCAATCAAGGGTCGCTCGGCGGCCGAAGAAGTAGAAAAAGCCTCAAAGGTCATTCGCCGCTTGGGCGGCAAGAAGACCGAAGTTGTCACCGTCGGCGAAGACATTCTTGCCGAGCCGACCACCGTGGTACGTATCCACGTCGCCTAGCGCTTTAGCGATAGGCTGTATCAGGTGGCATAACGCCACCTACTGGGTTAGTAGAAAGAACCGTTTTGAAGCGAAGCGTCAACAAGATTCCACCGTTTGCAGCCCTTTTCGCTTCATTCAGTTCATCTGACAACAAAGAACAACCAGAAGAGATTGTTTTGTCTAAGGCAAGGCATGTTTCACGTGAAACAATTTTTTCAACGCATCTGGAACTGGATGCGGATGAAGCGGTTGAACTGACCGATTCCGATGGAGAGGACACAGTGGTGACGAGGGAACCTGCGCCAGCACCAAACGTTTTCGATACCACTGACGACAGCTCACCGCTTGCCAGCCAGCTGGCCAGTGAACACAAGCGCCGCGAGCGCTTGAGCAGCCGCAAGTTGCCCAAGCCGCCAACAACTCGGTACATGACTGTCAGTAACCAGAAGGGCGGCGTCGGAAAAACGACGACCACCGTCAATATCGCGGCAGCACTGGCAATCGCCGGACTGAACGTACTGGTGATTGATATCGACCCGCAGGGCAACGCCTCTACGGCCCTTGGCGTTGAACACCACGCTGATGTGGACAGCATCTACGATGTCCTGATCAATGATCTCCCGCTGTCGGATGTCGTTGCCCCATGCCCGGACATCGAGCACCTGACCGTCGCACCTGCGACCATCCACCTGGCCGGCGCGGAGATCGAACTGGTCTCTCTCGTGGCCCGTGAGCAGCGTCTGCGCAGGGCTTTGGACCAGTATGCCAAGTACCGCGAGACCAACGACATGGAACGTCTCGACTACGTTTTCATTGACTGCCCGCCAAGCCTCGGCCTACTCACCGTGAACGCCTTTGTTGCCGCGCGAGAAGTCCTGATTCCGATCCAGTGCGAGTACTACGCGCTGGAAGGCCTGAGCCAGCTTCTCAAGAACATCGAGATGATTCAGAAGCACTTGAATTCGGATCTGACGGTTTCGACGATCCTGTTGACGATGTACGACGGCCGCACCAACTTGGCAGCTCAAGTTGCCAGCGAAGTGCGCGAACATTTCCCGAACCAGGTCCTCCAAGCCTTGATTCCGCGAAGTGTGCGAATTTCGGAAGCTCCGAGCTACCAGCAAACCGTCATTACATATGACTCGAGTTCAACCGGCGCGCTTTCGTACTTGGAAGCAGCTGCTGAAATCGCGGAGCGCGCCAACCACTAATCTTTCACGAGGTCGTGCGGTCAAGTTTGTTGACTGCACGACCTCGAATTTTCTGAATGAGACGTGGATTTTACATAAACACTCAAGCCACGTTGTTTTGTTCAAGATTCTGACGAATCTTGATTCTAAGCACGTGTGGAGCTGCCCCTACCTGGGGTAGGGGCCCAAAGGCCACATTCGGGTGGTCCAAAAGGCCACACCCAAGAGCCGCGTCCAAAACTATCTATCGCTTACAAGTAGAATTGCCTTGAGTTCAAGGTAGCAATGGTGTTGAAAGGGAGATGCATCCAATGTCGGAGAAGCGACGTGGTTTAGGACGAGGTCTTGGTGCGTTGATTTCCAGCAGCCCTGTCGCAGGATCCGAGGAGGAAACTCCCCAAAGTGTTTCACGTGAAACATCAAAGCTGACGGCTGCGAGCAAAACAGCCGCTGTCGGTACCGAAGCTCCGAAACGCAAGGTTTCAAGCGCTTCCGCATCCGGCAAAAAGGTTCGTCCCGTTGACATGTTCTTCGTTCCGGGGAAGACCGAGGAAGAAGCCGCGGCAGAGAAAAACGGCGGATCGTCCAACGGTTCCGCGCAATCCGCCACTGCCAAGAAGCGTCGCGCGCAGATGCCCGGCCTCATTGCCGCCTCGGGTGGACGCGCAGGGGAGAGCGAAAACGAACTGGATCTCAACGATCTAGTTGCTGTTCCGGGTGCCACCTTTGCGGAACTTTCCGTCGATCAGATCCACCCGAACCGCAAGCAGCCGCGTTCCTACTTCGACGAAGAACACATGGACGAGCTCGTCCATTCCATTCGCGAAGTCGGACTCCTGCAACCGATCGTTGTTCGGCCATCCCGTGAAGATGACAAAGAGCCCTATGAAATCGTCATGGGTGAACGCCGTTGGCGGGCAACCCAGGCCGCCGGTCTCACGAAGATCCCCGCGATCGTTCGCGAGACCCAGGACGTGGATCTGCTCCGCGATGCGTTGCTGGAGAACCTGCATCGTTCGCAGCTGAATCCACTCGAAGAGGCCGCTGCTTACCAGCAGCTGCTGAGCGAGTTCGAGTGCACGCAGGAAGTCCTGTCCGAGCGGATCGGTCGTTCACGCTCCCAGATTTCCAACACCATCCGTCTCATGAAACTGCCGGCGTTGGTCCAACGCCGCGTGGCCGCCGGAGTCATTTCCGCGGGCCATGCTCGAGCGCTCCTGGGTCTGGCTGATGCCATCGCAATCGAACAGCTGGCCCAGAGAATTGTCAACGAGGGCATGTCGGTGCGCGCAACGGAAGAGGCCGTCGCTCTCAGCGCAGGGCAGGAAAAGGCAAACAAGACTGCGCCGCCAAAGCAAAGCCCCCGTCATGAGCGTCTCGACTTCTTGGCCAACTCGCTTTCGGATCGTCTAGATACGAACGTGAAGATTACCCTTGGAGCCCGCAAGGGCAAGGTGAGCATCGAGTTCGCGAGTGTTGACGACCTGAACCGAATCATGAGTGTTCTGACCCCGGAAGGCGCAGAGAAGTAGCCGCACTCCATACGCAAATGGTGTGATTGTTTCACGTGAAACAATCACACCATTTGCGTATGGAGGGGCAACCCCGGACTGGCCGGACAAACAGGACCAGGCAATGGAACTCCCCGTAGCATTCCGGACCGGCTCTAGAAAGGGGGCCCAAAAGGATCGGCCGCGACTCCATCGGTGGCGGTTGGAACAACGCGGTGTGACGCACTTTTGAAGAACCACGGGCCGTGCGATATTGGGCAACAACAAGGACGAGTCAGGCTGGAGCTGAGGTCCTTCCGAGTGAATCACCAGCCGTGAATCCATGACCCCGCACATGCTTAGTGGCGACCATTTCCAGATGCCCACACGCGTCTTGCCAGGGAAATAGACAGCCGTGCACACACGTCCCCGGTAATGGAGCAACTGGCGACATCCTCCCTCTTCTGGTCGCGATACACACCGGACCACGACGGGTCGAAGGTTGCATGGCAAGGTCTGACCGCCAACGGGTGAGCGGCCTAAAGAACGGGGTTGGCCGCCTCGCACTTGAAGCGCATGGGTTCGGCACTCGGGGATCTGGACTCGATATCCTTTGCAGACCTCACGCGGCGGAACAGCAAAGAGACCGCAGTCGAAACAAGTACGCGGAGCCTTCGCCGGTTGCGATAGTGCCAGGCATCGTTGCTTAGGAACAGCAAGAAGCCGGATCGAAGCGAATGGCTAAAATGCAGGTGGTGAGAAAAATGTGCCTGTTGCTCGGACGAACCGGGCGGACTTGCGCGAATGTTTCACGTGAAACACGTGTGCGAGAACGCTTCGTTGAGCATCGAGAATGAGCGCTGGGACGGTCGTCGCGGACCCTGCCAAAGAGCAATGAAATGTCCTGAGGAAGCCGTGCAATGGGAACCGTGCATGGAAGCGGCCCACCTAAATGTAGTCGTTGCCCGCCAGAAGATCTCCTGACGTCGTTGCCGGGCATGTCTTCGCAGCCACGCTCGATGGATGTGAAACAGGGCGCAAGGCAGCGTGCAGGACCCCTCAGCATGAGGAGAGGGCGATATGCCACGAGCGACTCGCGAACGCTGCTGCTGGCTCATGTCAGGCAGGACCCGCTTGCGCCACTCTTTCTATACTGTTTTCGCAGCGGGCGTGAGGATCGGACTCTTCATTTTGGAGATGAGAACATGAAACGGCGCAAGACCAGTCTGAGGATCCTGCCGGCCGTGGAGGAGGGATCGGAGCTGGGAGCGCCGCCGATATCCACGCCGCCAGAGCCACGCGGTCCGAAACACTGGATGCACGTCAACGACCTCGCCCATGAAAGCGGCGAGGATCCCGGCAGTGTGCAGTGAAAGGGCCCCGCCATTGGGGTCAACAGCTCATGCCCGGGATGGCCCTCGCCAATGGGCGCGATCGATTGCAGGATCGCTGAAGCATGGAGATCACCTGACACCGCAGGGGCGGTCAGGAATCTTCACGAACAGCTTCGCTGCGTACATTTGAGCGGACTTCAACAGGAACGCCGTCGTTCGGCGAAAGGCCACGATCGTGTCTGGAAGGCTCAGACGCGAGGGGCGGCTTTGTAGGCCCGCTCATGCGGCCGGTTCGAATCGTGAGGGATTGAGGGGCCGGGCCTACGCCACGTCCTTGTTGTGGGCCTCGCAGAAGGGTTCAGTGCCCGGACCATGGGACGCCTGTCAGCCCAGGGCGTCGCCTCGATGCAAAGTCTTGAACGACCCAGGCCGGCGGGGAGGATCAGTCGCCATTAAATGCACTCCTATGGTTGGGTGCACATGACGCCACTGCCTCCACGCTTTGGTTGGAAGGTCCTGAACCGAGCGGCTCAAGGAAAAGTCCGGTTCTCGTGCATGCACCGCTTGGCCCGGCGAGTTCGAACTTCTTCAGCCGTATGTTTCCTGCCGGAGGAGCCAAACTTCCAAGATTCATCCTGCGCCGGCTCGCGACCCGATCCACGACCTTCGGGGTTCCCTGGTGGGCACTACGGCACCGCAAGCCCGACTTTGCCCTTCCCTGCGCCCTCAACGACAGCCGCGATACCTCGAGGTTCCAGAGCCAAAAGCAGCAATCATTCGTGGAGATGACTGTCCTTCCGGTCGTCGATGAAGGGCCATCTTGAGAGTGTCGCAGCGCCCAGGACCGCCAAAGTTTCATGATCGTCTACCACTGTCCTTGAAGGGCGCGCCGACGAAAATGCCCCGGCGCGACCGTCCACGCCAAAACCGCGGCACGGCTCAAATCCTGATTTTGAACCTGCACCTGGGCCGAATCAGGGGAAGCTGTACAACGGTTCGTGGAAATCAACGTGGTCGGTCGCGAAGACGGAATCGGCAACCGAGCGCGTTCCCTGCGCCTTGCCGTCAACGACTGCTGCCAGCTGCAGGGGAGACCTGTCGTTGCGGAGCAAGGTCCTGTCCTGGGTGTTTGGTAGGTGGCCCGCGTACCGCCTGCCATTTGATGGCTGGGTCCGAGACGAGGTTCGGTTGCTAGTCGTGCCGGCGACGGAGCCGGCGTCGCGTGGTGTTCCCGAGGAAGTTCGAAGGCTCCCGACCCTGAACAACAACATGAACGCGGCATCCGACGAAACGTATCGCGGTGCGCGCTGACAGGGAAGATGAACCCGGCCGGTCGCCGTCAGCAGCAGAGGATTGACAGGGAACCCTGCCGATAGCTGTTCGGCCTGGTGTGCAGGCTGTGGCGCATTCTGCTTCCGCCGGTCTTCTACCGCGGTGATGGGCTTGGCAGGACCGATTGATTTTCGCGGAGGGGCCGCAATGACCTCCTCGGTGCCAGGTGTCCTCCACGGGTCAATTTCGACCACGGTGGGATCATGCCTGTTGGAGCCGGGGCGGGAGGTTCATCGTGGGACAGCAGCCTATTCCTCTGCGAGGAAGACTGTCCTTTGGTGGTTCCGGCGGATCCATCCAATGGCGCGTTTCATTCCCGCGGTGGTGGCGGGAAAGGACCGCAGCCGGCGCAGCTGCCGCGTATGGTGCTGATGATGGCATGGGTGTCCGCATCGGGGGAGTGGGCGTACTTCTTGCGATGATGATCAGGGCAACGATCATCCACTACGAGGTGTTGATGTCCGACATGGGCGGCATCGACCTGGAGTAGGAACATTGCAAGACAGGTTTCCGGCGCGGCACGCTTTGTTGGGTTACCCGTCCCTTGATCCAGCTATAGCCAATGGTCCGACCGAACCGACGATCCGTCGTGACGGAGACTTTCGGGTTGGGACCCGCCGGTGTTACCGAAGGTCCGAAACACGCGAGGGACATGCCACAGCAGCTCAGGAACGAGCATGCCGTCGGGCACCAAGCGTGCAGAAGCATCAGAGAAATACGTCGGCGGGATGGCTTCGACCACGATCGTCAGTGGAACACTCAAACGCCTTGGCGAAGGATGGCTTAGCGCCCTCATCCGACCCCGCCCTGCAAACAAGAACGGCAAGGCCCGCGAGGAGCACAAACGCAGGCAAGGGATTGTGGCACCGGGGGTGCCCCTATCTGGTTCGTCAAGGGTTTCAAGGGTTCCAGAAAATCTCTTGGTGTTCCAGCGGGCGTTGTTGAGTGGTCCGGTTCGCATGTTGAATCGGACCACTTGGCGTTTGACGGGTGTTGCCTGGGCGGGCTGGACTTCGGTCGGATCGTAGAGTGCCCCGTCGCGCAGCATCGCAAACAGGACGTTGCAGCGGCGCCGGGCCAGCGCGATGACGGCCTGGTTGTTTCTTGCGTTCGGCCCGCTTGCTGTCGCAATGGGCCCGCGAACTTAGGTCCTTGCATTTGAGTGCCGCGAAGGCCGAAAGGAACAACGCGCGCTTGAGGACCTTGTTGCCCTTCGTGGTCCCCGCGGATGGAGGTCCCTGACCGCCACGTGACCGGGGCCAGCCCGGCGTAGGACCCGAGGTGCCCTGCGGTCTTGAAGTCCTTGCCGACGACCTCGGTGAGAATGCGGGCTTCGGTCCTGGCACCGACCGCTGGCATGGATGTCAGGAGTTGGTGAAGAGGGCGGGCCTCCACGAGTTCTTCTTTCCTGCGCCAGCACCTCGGCGCGGGCGGCCCTCGTTTGGGCCGGGCCGATGACCCGTTCCAGGGCCGGGTGCACCTGGGTCAGCAGCCCGCGGATCCGGTTGGACGTTGCCTTGGCCTGCGTGGCCAGGTCGTCGTCGAAGCCGCAGAGCATCGACAGTTCGGCGACCTGCTCGTCGGCCACCTGAACCGAGCGCAGGGTCTGGGGGAGGGCACAGCCGCGTTGGCGATGATGAAGGCGTCGCGGGCATCGGTCTTCGCCTCGCCCGGATGCAGGTCCGCGACCCTGCGCATCGACAGCCCCGGCAGCTATCCGACCGGGATGCCCTCGGACTGTTCGACGGCGACCGGCAGGGCGCCGATGGTCGCCGGCTGGGCCACCACGAACAGCAGCCGCCCGTGCCGGGCCAGGGAACGGATGATGTCCCGAAGCTTGGTTTCGTCTTGCGGCAGGGCCTTGTCCAGGAGCTTCTTCCCGGCCCGCTTCAGGGCCACTGCGTGGTGGTTGGTCTTGCCGACATCGACGCCGATGAAGACGCCGATGGACTCATGGTCGTGGATCAAGATGCGCCCTCCGGAAACTTGCCACGTGCCTACGGGTGAAACGAATGCTCGTTTGCCCCTGTGGCGCCAAGGCGCGACATCCACGTTACGACCGACCTGGACGGGTGGTGCCTTGTCCTGGCCCGGCCCCTATTGGCGACATCCCTGGTGCCCATCGATTCCCGGTGAAAGCATCCCGGGACCATCGATGACTGGGGGACTGAATGATGCCGGGCCCGACAGGCCAGCGATCCCATCCTCTCGCACGGTTCTTGATTCCGGGATCACTAAAAAATAACGGGGGAAGAGCAGCAGGTTCCGCCCGCGCCAGCGGGCCTTCTCATAGCGACACGGGAAACGCTATGGTCGTCCGAATGCGAACGACACTAGAAGAGGCGTCGGAGCCACGGCTCCCTCACACCGGTTCCTCGAACCGGCCGGGGCCTGCAAACCTTTCATCGAACAGGGGACAGCATGGCGCCAACCCCGGGGAGACGAACGAACAGAGCGACTACGTCCCGGCGACAACGCAACGGAGCCACATGGTGGCGACAGCGGCAGGTCCCCTCGATCAACAACGTCTGCCCAAACGACGCCAGCTGGGTTGGCCATTCGAGAGCGAATCGTTGGCTTTGTCCGTGACTGGAAAAGGGAATGCCCGGGAGGTTCCGCACAGCATCGGCCACGCGTGGTCGGCCACCGGCGGCTTCCAACGTCACCCCATGCGGCATGTCCCGTCATGCGCACCACCAGGGCCAGGACGGAGTGGGCATGACCGGGTACGGAGTCGAGAGTCAACGTCACGTCACAGGCACCAGCCGTAGCCCCGAGCCGTCTTTGGAGGAGTGCGAGATCGTATCGATTGGGCACTGGCGTCGACTGCCCAACGGCCGGGCGATGCCTTGGCGTGCACACGGAGTCTCCAGAGCATCGCCGGAACCGGCAGGGGAGGAGCCGGGCGTATTCGTGGTGGCGAAGCGGAATCCCACAGGCGTCACGGTCGAAGCCGAGCCCAACTGCTCGGACGGCAGCATGGGCACTTGTTGCTCGACGGCGCTCCGGTCTTGGATCAATCCAGCCGTCCAGCACAGTGGGTCGAGGCTGTCGCTGAGCACAGCGACAGCCTCGACCACCGAACCGCACCGCGTCCAGACCAACGATCTCCGTGCCGACACCTCGGGTCCCATCCTGAAGCGTCGGTGTCTACTGCTTGTGCGCCGGCAGCCGACGGTACTGATCCAGTTGGTTGGGGCGCCGTCGGCTGTGGTGCGATGGCCTCGGACCCGGCCGTGTTTTCCCGGCGGCGCCACAGGGCGGTCTTCGGCCGCATTCCCGCGGAGCGTGTTCCCGGAGGGCCAGAGGCAAACGGATGGCCCACGAGGGTTCTGGGGAATCTGGCCGCTCATCGGATCCAGGACTCAAGACGTACGCCGGAAGCGACGGAGGGGGGCATATACGCCCGTTTTGAGGGGAAGCTGGTGTTGGCCTCTTGCCCGCTCCGAGCGGCCGTTGGTGGCGATCGGAGCGCGCCGCACTACGCGCCGCCTCTACTGTCGCGAGGTAGCCACCCCGCGCGTGAGGTCGAACTCTGACAAACCCGACAGTTCAAACGGCGGAAGGCCCGGGACATTGCCTCTGGCCCTTGACGATCCTGCAAGCGTGGATGTGAGAGCCCCACCCTGCCTCCGGGTTGTCACGTTCGATGTCGATGAATTGCCCTGGCTATGGGATCAACTCCCTGAGCGTGAAGAGTTCCCGGGGCACGCCGTTGATGTTGGCCGTGATCTCTGAACGTGGCTCGAAAACACTGATGGCTCTTTGGGTGCTGCAACCCGTTGCAGCACCCATCGGTCTAGGCGGCGTGGAAATCAGGTTCGACGATGTGGGCGTGTCCGACAACCGGGACTTAGTTTTCGAATGACACGTCGGGCAAGGGACTTGCCGATGGACCACGGCGAAGTGTTCCCATGCCGCAATCTTAGGAGGTCGCTGGGAACAGACATGACACCGGAACCGAGTTCTTAGGTGGCTGGCGCATCGGCATCTCAAGCATTTGATTGGCCCTATGCAGGCGGTGCGGGCATCACCGGCGTAGGCCCTCGAGGTTTCTCCGCCCGGGCCTACCTTTACGTCGGGGAAACCCAGTTGTGGGATGGCACGCGGGCTAAGCTGAAGCTGACCCGAACCACCGCCATGGTGGAAGGTGAATTTTCGGTTCGCCGAAAATTCGCGAGAAGGCCCCGCCACGGTTGGGGGAGTGGACAACACCGCGAACGGTGGGCCTGGTATGCCGATGGGATCATCTGGCAAACCATGGAAAGTGCGTGATTCAGGGGCACCCCCGTGTACCTTCACGGGGCCAACCAGCGGCAGTGCAGGGTGCTCCGCGGAGTGGGTTGAAGCAAGCACGAAGACCAGCAATCCGAAACCGTTCTGCGGACCGCATGCGCGGTGGGCTGTAAGCCGCCGACGCTGAACGACCGTTTGAAGATCGAGGGGTAGCAATGAAACTGATGGATCTACGCGGCTGGAATAGCTCCGTTCCTGCGGCCGCGCTCCAGTCGCCCGAATCAGACAGATGCGGCGTCCGCTGAGAATCCCTCCACCACTCTCAAACACAAGCCGGGGCGGCAGCGTTGCATCCGGCGGTTAAGGGTGAGACACCACCACCGGAGTCATTTGAGAACCAGACGCCGTACCAACTTCGAGGAAGGGAACGTAGCAGCTCGGCAGTCTCGAACGACGTGTCTGCAATCGGATCGACCTTCCGCCCGTCCGGATTACAGCCGGTGACCCAGTCGAACAGAATATGTTCAGGGAACTGGGCAGCCGCCACCAAGAGGTCTTCGTTCCAAAAGAACCTGGGTAGACACTCACTTTGTCGACAGACTATTCGGCGGTGGCCGATCTCGTCTCCCAAACTGTCCGGTGTACGTCGACCTCAACAATCCATCGGAACCAAGAGTTGACCCCGGGGGTCCAAAGAGAAACCTCCAGCAACTGGCCAGCCAACGAAAAACCGGCTGCTCAGATCAGATCCCAGCTGATCATCGTGACCCTGAACGGGAATGGCATAAGCAACTACCAATCCTTCGGCTTGTAAGCCTGGGGCGTCTCCGAGTCCGGCTGCACCGACCAGAGATGTCCCACACGGATCGAAGGGGGAGTGGCCGTTTAGGTTGGTTAGTGAACTGCGTAGCGGACTCCCGTCTCGAGTTTCGTTGAAGTGTAGGTCAGTTATCGTTGACTTCTGGCGCGCTCAGTTCAGCCAGGCAAGACGGTATCCGGAGTCGCCGCCCCTTCTGAAATAGCGGTGCTGGGCATTCCCAAGTTGTTCCGGAGAGAGACTAAAGCAACTTGGTGCGAGCGATGATTCTCGCTGAAGGACGTGGTCGCGGCTGGACGGAGTCCCATGGACACCTCCTCGGCTTGCCACTATTCGTTGTAAAGCAGAATTCTTCAATGCGATGTCTGGCCAGCGCCACCAGCATGAACTTCTCGCACGGATTCCAACGGGGGACCTATGACGACACACTACGTTTGGCGCACACCACGAGCGACGATGAAGCGACTGTCTTGGTGAGCACGAGATGGTGCGACGACGAGCCTTAGGATGTTCACTGGGGGCTGTTGGCGGAGGCAAGCAGCGGGAAAGCAGCGGGCATCCATGCGCCACCGGAGGTATGTGTTCGCCGAAACGTCCCTTCCGTGGATTGGTCGATCCCCAACCATTTGATACATAGCCGACGCAATGGGAATCGACTAGCCATCGGGGTCGTTCGACCGAGGCTACCTTTCGACGGGACAAGCCCCGAGGAGCATCGACCACCTAAAGTTTGTACCCGCATCCATTGGAACGGGAAGCCTGGAAACCTAGCCGCCGGGACGTCGCAGAGCGGCACTCGTCCTGAAGGTAAAAACACTTAACCGACATTCGACGCAGCCATCTCTTCGTGAACCGTGGACCTTCTCAAACCCGTTGCTAAACATGAGCTGCGGCTTGCAACTGGCAACCAAGACCACAGCACGTGGCAGTCGATCAGGTGCCTGTCCTACCGACTTAGTCCATGCCACAGGGAGGGGAACTAGAGGGTCGGAGCGACTTCACGGCCCGGATCGAATCCATTTTGAGGCCGGCATCGACCTAGCGAATGCGAGCAAATCCGAACGAGGAGTGTCGTGTGAGCCAAGGAAAACCATAGAGGTGGGGAGCAGCATTGGATGGTCATGTTTCACGTGAAACACCAAAAACAACGACATCAAGGGATCCACGTGCACAACTTCCAATGTAGCGAAATCGCATGTTTCACGTGAAACATGACAGGCTCAACTTGGCCTTGGATGGTGTCGCCCTTCTCTGCACTTCCATCGCCCCGGGGCCAAAAAGATATGGAATCAGCAAGCCGGCAGCGGGGCGGCTGCGGGCGCAGGAGATCACGCATGACACCAGCACCCAAGAGCCAGCAGTCGACCATGCAGCTCACGAGATCACCCGGAGGGAATCGTGGCGCCGGCATCCGGGAGGCCATCAAGTACTGCGGCGATTGCCTTCGGACTGGACTCGAACATTTTGCGGGCGGGCTTCGCTGTGCAGACACGGACTGTTCCGAGGTTTCGTGAGAGCTTTCCGTTCCTAGGGTCCGCGACCCCAGAACGTTGCGGCGGCGCCGGGCCAGTACGCCCCCGGTGCGGTTGCGCTTGTTCTCTTGGTCCGACTCTCGTCGACGCAGATTCTGACTGGCGGTGCCTTGCAGTTCTTTGACGCACAGGCGGAGAAGGACAAGGCGCGCCACGGGGGCTTGTTCCTCTCCGGGGGAGTGGTCGCCAAGGACCGAGAGTCGGGGGCTCCGAGCGACAGGGGGCAAGTCCTCCGCAGGTGGTCGGACGGCATGCGAATGCGACCCCATGTAGGATGTCGCGGTGAGGATTCTGGCTGCGGCCTTGAACGGAATCCGGGCATCGACGCAACGGGAACAGTCCCCGCCACTTGCGGGCATCGACCACTACATTGATCATTTCCTGGAAGCTGTCCTGTCTGCGGGGGCTTGCGTCGGGGAGCTGCGACGCATGCGTCCGGCACCACGAATGGCCACGAGCCACCCGCCCAGATCACCGAAGAATTCAAGGGCCGGGATCCAGCGTTTCGAGGATGCGCCGCGGAGGTCGTGCCGCCCCGGCACAAGCCATGGTCTCTGGCCCCGGTTTCAGATTCGGAGGGGAGCACACGTCCACGATGCAGCGCATCGCCAACCCCGGCCCGCCTACAACATGGATGTCCCTCGCCGGTGACACCATGACCGGCGAGGGCGTCGATGCCGGCCAGCCGTTCCCGGGCGAACAGGACATCCATAGGTTGACGGTGCGGTGAGCCCCCCTGGGAGAGGTTCCGCCCAACGGCGGGGTCATGAAGAATCGCTTCTTGCCGCGTCGATTCGGACGAAGAGATTGACGAGTTCGTGGTCCCTAATCATCTCGGGCATCCTCTCAACAACCGGGCTCTCGGAAAAACCGGTGCCGTCTTATCCGGAGGTTCCACGGCTCGACCTCCACGTTGCTGCCGACCGCGGAAGGATCGTACTTCGATCGGACTGGCGCATGAGCGGTGCCTTTGGTGCCCATCGAACTCCAGTGGCAGCACGCACCGGATCATGTGGCATGCCCTAGGACGAGGCACGCCGGGATCGAGAAGCCAATCACGCCGACCCGTGTTCAAGCAACCTGGCCACAGAGCCATCAAAAGATAATTCGGATCAAAAACGTGGAGCTTTGGAACCCTCAAGTGCTGGGCAGGAGAGCAACGAATCCATAGACAGCAAGACCGTCGAGCGCTTATCGCCAAGACCATGCAGCCACGTGGGGGACTCTGAAGTACGAGCTTGGGGCCTCCCATGTTGGTTGCAGAGAGGAGCAAGTTCTCGGCTGGGATGCCTCGGCCGACCAAGGTATCAGGAGAATCTTGGAGGGGTCTGGCGCCCGCCGCGAGTACGAGGGGAGTTTCTGGTCTGTAAGGCAGTAGACCCGCGCAAGCCTCAGTAGAATCCTGTGCGGGGCAAAAACGCTCCTCGGGATATGGCAATGAATCGGGCATGGGGGCTTGGGAAGCCTCCGAACCAAGTGCGCCACGAACAGTTCAACGCATAGGCGCTATTGCGACGTATCGGCGCAAACACGGGAATTGGTGTATCTGGGGAGTATCGCTACGGAGCACGAAGAATCAAATAATGCCTTCAGGGGGAATCTCGAAACAGGTCGGTTGCTCTGCAGCGGGCCATCGATGGTGCCATGTGGAATGAAACAAGGTGTCCACTACAGGCGGGCCACAGGCTTTGGCGCACTAGGCAGGCTACGGTTCCGAGCCGCGTAGGGCCTCTCTAAGGCAACAAGAGACGGTGTCGCTCACCGTGCCCGCCTTCATCTAATTCCATGGCCGAGAGTCGCGCTGGCGGCCTGACAGTCGGTTCAAGGCTGCCTTGTCGGAGCATGGGACCCATAAACCGCGCTTAACAATCCATCGACTGGACGAGCGCGAAGTGTCCTGAACCAGACATGAAGAAACGTCGCATTGGCTCATAGCCGGTCACTGCTGCGTTTGCTCGAAGGGCCACTAATCAGCCTCGACGCACTCCTACCGCACAGCCCACGATTCAACGTTGGCCGTGATGACTACCAACGAGACACCGGACAATATCGAGTGCTGGTTGCACGCAGGCCATGTTCCTAAGGCCATGACAGCCGATTCCTGGGGACCATCGAGACAGTCTTCTTGTCGGATGATCCCCCGGAAGGAGAAAGGCGAGACAAAGCTCTGCCTCGAAAGAAAAGCGACTGCAAGCAATAGCAGTGCCTTGGATCCTAATTTCGAAGGGCCACCTTGAATGGCAGCTGGCACGGGGGACACGGCCCCGAGAAGGGTGCTCACCCATAGCGGTGAGCCATGGATGGTTCCGTTTAGAAGTTACTTGTGCCAGCGGGGTGCCCAAGGACCGGCCGGGGGAGGACCTGTCTCGGGCGAAAGACCGGAAGTGTGCAGCCTTGGGAGGCCAACGAAATCCAATTCCAGCAAACGGATCAAGAAAGTGAGACGCGGTATCAGCAGGAAGGGAGATCGCGTGGGACTCGGTGTCAGCCCGGCTCGGGGGAGGAGGGCACTCAGTTCCAGGTCAGTGCATCTAGGGGGCAGCAAGAAGTGGCATCGGGTGTCAAAGACTCATGCAATGCTCCGGATGCCAGTGCTCTTGCCAGGGATGTACCTTGTAAGAACCCCCAAAACCACAATCGACAAGAAATCTAACAGAGCCGGGATTTGCTGTCGAGGATTTTTTGAGAGCCGGCAACTGGTTGACTCCGTCGGCAAAGGATCCTGACGCGCGGAAAAACTCAAAGAACCCGAATCTTCGGGTTGATCCAAGGTAAAAATTTGTCGTTGCGGAATCGAATTCGGATCAAATTGAAAAACAACAGTTATCAGCTGTTTATGATCATCACTTGCGGCAGATTCTTTGTACCTGGCCGAGTTCCGCCAATGGGTCCGAGGTAGGGACAAAAAAGTGTGGAGTGCTTCCTTTTGGAAGCACTCCACACTTTCTAAGGCCGTCGGGGTCAGCTTAGAGGTAAGCCGCAAATTCCTTTTCCAAAACCGGCTTCGGCTTTGCACCGATCGAGGTGGCAACGTGTTCGCCATCCTTGAAGACGTACACGGCAGGGATGCTCGTGATACCGAACTTGGCAGCGATGGCCGGGTTGTCATCAACATTGATCTTGACGACGTCAACCTTCTCTGCGTGCTCGGCAGCGATCTGCTCAAGGATCGGAGTCAGCTGGCGGCATGGGCCGCACCATTCTGCCCAGAAGTCCACGATGACCGGCTTGGAGGCCTCGAGGACCTCAGCCTGGAAAGTAGCGTCAGTTACATCTTTGGTCTGGCTCATGGCCTGCACCTTTCGTTTTGAATGTTTTCCTCCGGAGAGGGAAATGAGATTAGTTGGAAACAGCGAGCGGTTCCGTCGAAGCCGCAGCTTCTACATCCGCCAAGTAGTGCTCAACATCAATGGCTGCTGCACAGCCCGAGCCGGCAGCCGTGATTGCCTGACGGTAGGAGGCATCGATGACATCGCCGGCGGCGAATACGCCTGGCAGGCTGGTCTTCGAAGTGCGGCCTTCGACCGCAATGGTGCCCTCGGAGGTCAGCTCAAGCTGGCCCTTCACTAGGTCGATGCGCGGATCGTTGCCGATGGCGACGAAGATGCCCGTGACGGCCACTACCTGCTCTTCGGCGGTCTTCAGGTTACGCAGGCGCATCCCGGTGACCTTGGCTTCGCCATCGATACCAACGACCTCGGAATCCCAGATGAATTCGATCTTCGGGTGTGCCAATGCGCGATCGGCCATGATCTTCGAGGCACGCAGGGAATCGCGGCGGTGGACGACCGTGACCTTGGATGCGAACTTGGTCAGGAAGAGCGCCTCTTCCATGGCGGAGTCGCCGCCGCCGATGACGGCGATTTCCTGCTCGCGGAAGAAGAAGCCATCGCAGGTTGCGCACCAGGATACACCGTGGCCGGAAAGTCGCTTTTCATCCTCAAGCCCGAGTTCGCGGTATGCGGAACCGGTGGAAACGATGACCGCGTGCGCACGGTAGGTCGTGCCGTCGCCGAGAGTAACTACCTTGATGTCGCCGGTCAGATCTACGGCCGTGACGTCGTCAAAGAGGATCTCGGCGCCGAAGCGCTCGGCCTGCTGCTGCATGTTGTCCATCAGGTCCGGACCCATGATGCCCTGCGGGAAACCGGGGAAGTTCTCCACATCGGTCGTGTTCATGAGCTCACCGCCGGCGGTAACCGAACCGGCGATGACCAGCGGCTGCAGGTTGGCGCGGGCGGTGTAGATCGCGGAGGTGTAGCCCGATGGGCCCGAACCAATGATGATGACGTTACGGACGACGTCGTTTACTTCTGTGGCCACGAGGGAGCGAACCTTTCGTAAATGCGGGCTCGATTTCCAAGACCGCGAGTAAGTGGGATCTATGTGGCATAACAGCCGATCCAGTGGGAGTATTCCCGGCGGGAAACCGCTAGGAAACGCGGAATTCACCGATCTGCAGGCCATAGGGGCGTGATCCATTGGCGCCGGAGGCGCGGCGTGGAAGCTCGGTGACGTTCAGGAATACGTATTGGCCCCGGAGCGCCTCGCCGTTTTCCCCGCTTACTGGAACGGTAACGGTTGGTCCGGTGAAGGAGCCACTGCTGAGAACTTTTGCGTCGGCCAGATCGGTGCTGTCACCGACACGAATTTCAAATGCGCCGCCGGTCCCGTTCAAACCATCGAGCTGTATTTCCGAAATATCGGAAGGCTCTTTCAGTTCGATAACAAAAACCATATTTGATGCAAGTCCACCGAATTGCGGAGACGTGTATGAATATGACTTGTACAAGCTGGCAGGGTTTCCATCAATGGCCTTGGACAATGTGTTATCGGTTTCGGCATTCAATGATGGATTGCCTGGCACCAAACGTGAAATGTCTGCGATTTTTGGCTTGGTCAGCTCAACGTTGGGAGATTCCGAACTGCCGCCCGGCGCTGATTCACTGGACTGGGCCGATGAAGTCGAAGCCACTGGCGTTGCGGGTCCGCCACCGAGAGCGTTGTAGGCAAAGACCACGGCGGCGACGAGCACCGCGCACAGGATGGCACCGACCAGCAGACGCGTGGTCTTCTTGCCGCCTTCCTGCGGCTCTTCTTCCTCATAGTCGTCGTAGGCAGGCTCGGTGTAGCTTTGGGCGGCTGCCGGGAAACTGGAGGCAACGCGCTGTCCTGCATTGTCCACGGAGATACCGCGCGACTTCTGCGCGGCAGCCAAGGCAGCGGCAGAGGTAACGGCAGGCTCAGCGGCCGAATCCGCAGGCGTGAAGCGAGTGACCTTCGGTGCGGGCGCAGCAGGGGCTGCTGGTGCTGCGATCGGGGCTGCGGCAGTGGGAACACCGGGGGACACCGCGGGTGCCTGTTCGGTGGTGGAACCCACGGTTGCCGGCGGTACTACCGGAGCCGCAGGGGCCGGTGCGGATTTGGCGCGGCCAAAACGATCCTTGAGACCGGAGAACTTGTCGCCGAGGTTGATTTCGGGAAGCTTGCCCAGCACAGCGGGTCGGCTTTCTTCCTGGGAACGCAGGTCTTCGTAGTACTCGGCGTCGTCCTCGTAAGTGACGGGCTCCTTGGAACGGGAAACGCCAAAGATTTCGGTGCCGAGCGTGTCCGTGTAGAACGGCTCGACGTAGGGGGCGTCCGACTGGATCACGAGATCCAGAAGATCGGCGGATTCGGCGAGGTTGGTCACCAGGTAGGACCTGCCTTCGGTGATGCCCAAATCAAGCACCTGCACGGCCGCGTATCGCTCGCCCGTGGCAATTTCCCGCGCGCTCATGGACAGCTGTTCGGAATTGGCCGGTGACCCGACAAGCACGCTCACCGGGCGGTTGAGTACCTGATCGATGCCCTGGAGGACCTCGTCTCCATCGGCGGAGGTCATAACCAAATCTGTGACCTGGTAGCGGCCGCCAATAACGGCTCCAGCTTCGATGGGCTGCGACACGGTTCCCTCCCGGGATTGCTTTGTGATGCCGGCACCCTCATGGATGCCCCATTCCATCGTACCGGGGCGGGAGAAGTTTTATTGAGAAGTGTCCCCGGCGCGGGGGCTCGTCACCTGCCGGAGGCGGGCGTTAGCGACGTAGTTTTGGGATGCGCCGGGCCAGCGGACCCAGGAAGTTGTCCAGTTCCTCCGAGCGGGTAAAGCGAAGCAACACCACGTAGACCAAGGCCATGACGCTTCCCACGACAACGATGGTCACGATGGCACCTGTGATGGAATTCCAAGCAAATCCCCAGCTGTAGCCACCCATGAGCCACAGTACCGCGGCACCCACCAGGCCGGACAATACGGCCATTACACCGATGCGGATGTAGGTGTCGATGACCTTTGCGCTGCCGTAGTCCCCGTAGCGGCGGACGACCAGGAAGTGGGCGATCACTGCCGAAAGGATGTTGGTGACCCCGTAGATCAGGGCCACTGCCCGGGCGATGTCCGTTGGCGGGAGCACCTGCACCGCACCGAACGCCAGGACGACGCACAGGACGGCAATCACTGTCTGGATGAGCATGGGGGTCTTGGTGTCCTCCTCGGCGAAGAAGACCCGGATCATGAAGAAGTGGATGGACTTGAACGGCAAGCCAAGCGTGGTCAGCAGCAGAAGCTGGCCGATGGCAGCGCCCTGCAGCATGGCAGTGGATGAGCTGCCGGCAAAGAGGCGCCCCAAGGGCCCTGCGAGAACAATGAAGGCAACCGAGGCGAAGACGATCGGCACCGCCGTGGTGCGCAGGCCACGGGAGAGCAAGGGAGCGATGTCGTTCCGGCGGTTCTCGTGGAAGGCCTTGGTGAACTCGTTGAACAGCATCGTCGCCAGCGTGAGGGCAAAGATCGAGTGCGGCAGGACGGTGATCAGCTGCGAGGTGTTCAGTGCGTATTCGCCCGGGATGTTGGCCCCGCCGTTGGGCAACGACAGGCGGGCCGCGGCTGCGGAGGAAACGAACTTGGAGTTCACCAGCGAGGCGATGTTGCCGACCATCATGGAGCCCAGGGTCCAGGCGGCCAGCTTGCCCACATGGCGCAGGCCCATGCCGCGCCAGGCGAAGTCCGGGCGCAGCTTCAGCCCGAGCCGGCGCAGCGGCCAGAACAGGACGACTGCCTGGACCACGATGCCCAGGGTGGAGCCGCCGGCCAACAGGATGGTTTGCGAGTCGGTCCAGGTTGCGAGCTGGTCGGTGCTGCTGCGGTAGGCGCCGAAGTACGCGATGAAGGTGCCGATGGTGAGGAT
This sequence comes from Paeniglutamicibacter sp. NPDC012692, assembly GCF_042901625.1. Classification (NCBI taxonomy): domain Bacteria; kingdom Bacillati; phylum Actinomycetota; class Actinomycetes; order Micrococcales; family Micrococcaceae; genus Paeniglutamicibacter; species Paeniglutamicibacter sp. NPDC012692. The sequence continues at coordinate 761,030 of NZ_JBIBDE010000002.1, read as the reverse complement.
CTGCACGACGTTGTTCGCGACCGGGGCCCACATGTAGGCGGCGAAGCGGCCGTGGGCGTTCAGGACCTGCCCGAAGACCGCGTACACCCCGTAGAAGAAGACCTGAGGCAGACACCAGTACGCAAACGCGGTACCCATGGCCAGCATGGGAGCCGTCCAGTTCAACGTCAGCGTCTTGATCAGCGGACCGGCCAACAGGGTCAGCAACACAGTGGCCAGGCCCATCACCACGACGGTGAGGGTCACCAGCTTGGAGGTGTAGGCGGAACCGCGGTCACTGGCCTTGGAGGCCTTGATCAGCTGGGGAACCAATATGACGTTGAAGATGCCGCCGGCCAGGAGCATGAAGATGATCGTCGGGATGACGTTCGCCTTCTCGAAGATGTCGGCCATGGTCGTGCTCGCGCCGATGGCAACCGCCAGCAGTGCGGTACGGATGAATCCGAGCACTCGCGAGACCATGGTGCCGGAGGCCATGAGGGCGTAGGCCTTCGACTGGCCACGCGACTGCTGTTCGCTTGGCGACGGCGGCACCTTGGGAGGGCTGCTGGGCTTTGCGGGGTGTTTAGATACCTGGGACATAATTCGGGAGCACTTCGCGCGCTAGATCGGCAATGCGCCGTTCATTGGGGAAGGACAGGCGCTTGCCCAGATCAAGCAGGGGAACCCAGGCCACGTCAACGGCCTCGTGATCTGGATCGTTTTCGATGGTGAGTTCGCCGCCGGTGGAGCGCAGCAGGAAGTGGTGCACGGTCTTGTGGACGCGGTAGTTGGTGACGGTGAACCAATAGTCGACCGAACCCAGCGGGGCAAGGATTCGCCCGGCGATGCCGGTCTCTTCCTCGATCTCGCGCATGGCGGCTTCTTCGTTGCTTTCGACGCCCTCGGGGTGTCCCTTGGGCAGGCACCACTCAAGGCGTCCGCCGCGGTTGTAGCGGGCGATGATGGCGACCGGCAGCGACGGCAGTGACGTATCGATGACCACGCCACCTGCGGAAACTTCCTCCACGGTGGGCAGCGGATGGTGGCCGGAACCCGGTTGCGCCTGCGCATGCGCCATTGACGCGGTCAACGGCGTGCGCTTCGGGGCGCTGGGAACTGGATGGGCCATGGAAACCACTCTATCTATCTTTTGGCACCCATAGTGGCTTGCCCCGCCCGTTGAAGGCACCCGAGTCGCGCATATCGCACCTATTTCAGAGCGTGTCGGAGCTAACTGCGGATTGGGGCGTCTTCGAACGTGGCACTATCGGGAAAATCTGGCACCCTTAAAGAACTATGCAGCAGCTTCCCACCCGCCAGGTCCTGTCCGAGATTTTGCCCGCCGTCGTCTTCGAACTGGGGCAGCGTTTCGTTGACGCCGGATTCGAACTCTCCCTGGTCGGCGGACCGGTGCGTGATCTCTTCCTGGGCCGGGTGTCGCCCGACCTTGATTTCACCACAAGCGCCAGCCCGGACCAGACCCTCGCCACCGTCGCCGGATGGGCGGACGCCACCTGGGAAGTGGGACGCGACTTCGGCACCATTGCGTTGCGCAAGGGCGAGCACACCATCGAGGTGACGACCTACCGCGCCGACGCCTACGACCCGTCCTCGCGCAAGCCGATCGTTGCCTTCGGCGACAAGCTCGAGGACGACCTGTACCGCCGGGACTTCACCATGAACGCCATGGCGCTGCGCCTGCCGAGCCTCGAGCTCGTGGACCCGTACAACGGCGCGCGGGACCTGGCGGAGGGCGAGGTCCGCACCCCCGGCGCCCCGTCGATGTCCTTCTCCGACGACCCGCTGCGCATGATGCGCGCTGCCCGCTTTGCCTCCCAGCTGGGAATCACCGTGGCCAAGGAAGTCCTCGAGGCCATGACCGAGATGTCGGGGCGCATCGAGATCATCTCCGCCGAACGCGTGCGCGACGAACTGGTCAAACTGATCAACGGCATCGACCCCCGCGCCGGAATCGACCTGCTGGTGGAAACCGGGCTTGCCGACCTGGTGCTGCCGGAGGTCTCCGCGCTGCGCCTGGAGATCGACGAGCACCACCGACACAAGGACGTCTACCAGCACTCGCTGACGGTCCTGGAACAGGCCATGGGACACGAGACGGACGCCGACGGCCCGGTCCCCGGACCGGACTTCGTGCTGCGTTTCGCCGCCCTGATGCACGACATCGGCAAGCCTGCCACCCGAAAATTCGAACCCAGCGGCGCCGTGAGCTTCAGGCACCACGACGTTGTCGGCGCCAAGCAGGTCAAGGCACGCATGCGCGCCCTGCGCTTCGACAACGACACCATCAAGGCCGTTGCCCGCCTGGTGGAGCTGCACATGCGCTTCTACGGATACGGCGATGCAGGCTGGAGCGATTCGGCGGTGCGCCGCTACGTCCACGACGCAGGCGACCTGCTGGAGCGCCTGCACAGGCTCACCCGGTCGGATGTCACAACACGCAACCGCAAGAAGGCGGACAGGCTGTCCTTCGCCTACGACGACCTCGAGGCGCGGATCACGGAGATCAGCGAAAAAGAGGAAATGGCCGCGGTGCGTCCGGACCTCAACGGACAGCAGATCATGGAGCTCTTGGGCATCAAGCCCGGTCCCGTGGTCGGACGCGCCTACAACTTCATGCTCGAACGCCGCCTCGACGAAGGGCCAACGGAGCCCGAGGTTGCCGTCGAGGCACTCCGCCTGTGGTGGGCCGAACAGCCGGAATCGGCACAGGAGTAATCCGGGCCCAATCCGCCCCTGAAACGTACGTGAGAGCTTCCGCTGTCCGCCGCATTGTCCGTGCTTGCGGTTCAGTTGAGATTTAGGCCGTCACGGATTTTCACGGGCTCGCCCGGTCGAAGGCCGTGCACCGATTGGCCAGGGCGTTTGGCATGCCCCCAAAATGTTCACGCCAAACTCCCCGGTAAATCGGTACACGGTCCTTGCAGGGTTCCTGTGTAGTGCCCCGTCGCTTTCCCATCGTTGTTCCCACGCAACAACGGGCAAGGCCAGACGCGGACCCAAATCTCCCGGCCATAACCCGTGACCATTCCCCGCGAGGAATGTTGAACCCCGCGACGACATCCGGGGCCCCGGCCTGCACCCAAAACGATGAGACGTTTTCCCGCGGGTTCACGGGCCGTGCATGGACGCCCCCCCATTCGTCCATGGCAAGGCTTGCAAGCCGTTCCTTGCAAGCCCCTCGTACGACGCTAGGTGGTCCGGTCGTGGGATGCCACGGATTTCTCGTGTTCCGAACAACCCCGAACGCGTCCGGCCGATTCCCGACGACCGCTTAGAAAACGCCAAATAAGGGGTCTGAATAGCTATAATCTGGAGAGTTCCGTGTGCCGCCAGGGTGCATTCCTACTGGAACTTGTCTACTGGAAGAGGTTGGCGATGTCGGAGCAAGAACAGGACCCTGCCTTGCGGAATGAATCTTATGACGCGATCGCCAAGGACCTGCAGCGGCTCCGATTTGATGCCGGAGATATTCCCTATGCGGAAATAGTTCGTCGTATCGCGGAGCACCGTGAGCAGAGCGGTGTTCCGGCCTCGGCGTCACGTCCAGCGCGGACAACTGTCTATGACGCGTTTCGTCTGGGCCGGAGTCGTGTCAACCCAACATTGGTCGGCGAAATTGCCCGCGCCCTCGACGTTTCCGAGGAGGACGTGGCAATGTGGGAGGCCCGCTGTCTGCAGGCACGCAGGCAGCTTGAGCCGGAACCTCCAGCGGAGACGCCGGTTCCCGGAGTGGAGCTGATCGAAACCGGGCAAAAACCGAAACGTTCCACGCTTCGGGCTTCGCTGATTCTCATGGTGGCGTGTGTCGTAATCAACGTCGCGGGATTCTCAATCGTTCCGTGGCTATCTCTGCCCCTGTATCTGGACATGGTGGGCACGGCAATTGCCGCCCTCGTATTGGGTCCGTGGCATGGCGTTGCCGTCGGGCTCGCAACAAACGCGATTGGACTATCGATAACCGATTCCTCGTCGATCGCCTTTGCCCTGGTCAACATCGTTGGCGCCTTGATTTGGGGCTACGGCGCGCGGCGGTTTCGGCTGTGCCAGTCATTTTCCCGCTACGTCCTGCTCAATGCCATCGTCGCCGTTGCGTGCACCCTTGTTGCGACCACGCTACTGGTTCTACTTTTCAATGGCGGCACAGGGCACGCCGCAGAGCAGACCACTGATGCACTCGTTGACATGGGAGAGCCCCTCACCCTGGCCGTGTTCATCTCGAACCTGGTGCATTCCCTGACTGACAAAGGCCTCACGGCATTTGCTTCCCTGGGAGCCATGGGTTTCGTGAGTCGTTGGTTCGAAGTGCCTTTTTACGTGTCCTTGGTGGAAACCAGGCCCAACGGTCTGCTTAGGCTGGCGGACAGGCTTGATGTTCGGAAAGCAATGGCATCAAGGGCGAGTTCCCGGGCGGTGGAAGATGCGCTCTAGCCGGAAAAATTCTCAAATGGTCCGTTGATGAGGAGGCCCCCCAACCGTTGGTTGGGGGGCCTCCGGACTACTGGCGGCACGGTTGGTCCAGGTTGCAATGGGCTGACGCATTTGCCCTGGCCGGCGACGAATGATTGTTCATTCGCGCGTCCCCGATCTGTCCCTGCCGTCGAACCGGGGAGCCGCAGAAGCCTTGTCTGATTGCCTTCGACCGGTGAATTCAATGGGAATCAATTTCCGGGAAGAGTGGCATGGTGGCACCGGCTTCATTCGGCGATCTTAATAATTCTTCGGCAAAAGCTAGCGCATTTGCCGGGGGGTGTGTATCGTGGAACCTGTGATTGAGAAGTCTCAATGAGACATCGCGATCGACAAGACAATATTGGCGCCGGATTCGTCTGGCAAGTTCTTCCAGAAAAGGAGGTGGGAATGATGAATATTTCAATGAATTTCGCGGGCTTCTACGTGCCCCGTCATGGCTTCGGCGGCTCTAGCGTCCGAGCAACTTCCCCCGCCTCCGGAATGGCGCCCTGCTAGCAAAAAACTAGCGATACAAAGTTCCCGAGGCTGATGAGTCACTAATCGACCAAATCCTTGAGGAACTTTCATCATGTCTACCCCGATCACCTCGATCAACTCCCCGGCTGTCCGCTCCGCTGAATTCATTTTCACCGGGCCAGAAGTGTTGCATGCTCGCACCGCGAAGGCAGTGGAACAGGTCTCCTTCCGCACCTCGAAAAAGGTTGAAGGGAGGGAAACGCCGTGAACGCAAAAAACCGCAAGCCAAAGAGTCAGCTCTGGCTTCAGACGCAGTTCAACCCCGCACCGCGGGATCGAGAACTACGCAACCACTTACCGATGGACATGCAATTTCGAATTCGATGAGTGAATTAAGATCACGCTGCTGATGCGGCGGATCCTGAATTCAAATCACTCATTCAATTTGGAGATGCAACGTGACATATATTGATTCCCGAAGTGCAAAGCCCGCCGGCTTCACCGGCGGGCTTTGCCGCTTAAGGGATCACGTTGCTGCGTTCCCGCAGCACTCAACGTAGTTGGCTAGCTAGCCAAGCAGCGAGCGCCAATGGCGCAGGAAAGCGAGTCCCGCGCGGTCGTGGATGACCTCGCTGCCGAGACCCAGGTCCTTGGCCGTGAGAACCGGATACGGCTTGCCGGCCGGAATGCCGTCACCCGGGCGAACATCCACATGGCTTACCGTGTGGCCGTTCTCTGCCAGCCAATCGGCCATCGCATAGTCGGTGCGGGAATCCCCGACGGTAAACCATGCCGCCGGTTCGATGCCATCGGCGGACAGCAATTCAATGGTTCGCCGAGCGCCCAGATCCTTGCCCAGCTCGACTGATTCAATGTCCGTGGAGATGATGGTCGGATCAACACGGTAGTCGACGGACTCGCCGCTATCCGGTTGGCGGACGTCAAGGCGTTCCACTCCGAGGTCGAGGCGACCCATGGCCTGCATTGCGGCCGTGTCGAAGTCCTGCTGTGCGTCGCGGTATTCGAGGTTGTCGGCATCGATGTGTTGCTCAACGGAGACCATGGCACGCTTCGTTTCGTCAAAGAACATGTGCCCGTCAAAGTTGGTTTCCACCAACTCGCGAATCTCATCGGCGTAGTGGGCAGGGACGGCAAGCTCGTGGTCCACGTGAACACCCCCGGCACCGTTGGCGTCGAAGGTAAACCAAGTGGCTCCCTTTTCGCAGATTGCGTGAATCCTTAGATTCGAAGGCATGCCGGCTGCAATCATCGGCGCCATCACCTGGCGCTTGATGAACTCGTCCGAGCGCCCGGTGTTGAAAACCACCGGAATTCCCGCGCCGGCGAGTTCCAACAGGAGCGAGATGATTTCCGGGGCTACGTCGCGGGTCTCCGGGGAAGCAATGGGTCCGTCGACATCAAGCAGCAAGGCAAAAGCGGGGCGTGTGGGCATGATACCCATTCTCCCATTGTGAAACCGCGACACAGAATCCATGGCCCTCCGCGCATGTAAGAACCAGGCCCAGGGCGCAAGGATCGCATGAGTTCACGAAACTGTGGGTATTCCTGACGGCGGCGGCCCTGCAAACGGGGAACACGGAGATGGTGCGCATATCTGACATGACCCAGTCGGACGGTGGTAGCTTGAAGACTGTATTGGGGAAGACCGCAAACATCGGCCGATCCCAACTTCAGAACACCGGGAATCCAGACAGGGGACACCTAGGATGACAACGACGTCAGCAGCCGACACGAGCGACCTTGCCATCGCCTCACGGGCAGTACTCGAACCAATTGCCGCCATCGCCCGACGCGCCGGAATCCCGGAGGAAGCGCTCGAGCCGTACGGCAAGTACAAGGCGAAGATCGACACGACCCTGCTGCCCGCCACCGGGACGAAACCCGGAAAGGTCGTTCTGGTGAGCGCGATGTCGCCGACGCCGGCCGGCGAAGGAAAATCCACGCTCACGGTGGGGCTGGGTGATGCCATCGCGGCCACCGGAACCAAGACGATGATCGCACTGCGCGAGCCGTCGCTGGGCCCGATCTTCGGCATGAAGGGCGGGGCAACGGGCGGCGGATACTCGCAGGTCCTCCCCATGGACGAAATCAACATGCACTTCACCGGAGACTTCCACGCGATCACCAGCGCCAACAACCTGCTGATGGCGCTGGTCGACAACCACCTGCACCAGGGCAACGCGCTGGGCATCGACCCGCGCCGGATCACCTTTAGGCGCGTCATCGACATGAACGACCGCGCGTTGCGCAACATCATCATCGGGCTGGGCGGCCCGACCGAGGGCGTCCCGCGTGAGACCGGATTCGACATCACGGTCGCGTCGGAGGTCATGGCGGTCTTTTGCCTGGCCACGGGGCTCGCGGACCTGCGGGCCCGACTGGCCAGGATGACCATCGGATACACCTATGACAGGGTCCCCGTCACGGTCGGCGACCTGGGGGCGGAGGGCGCCATGACGATGCTGCTGAAGGAGGCCGTGAAGCCCAATCTGGTCCAAACCATGGCGGGCACCCCGGCGCTCATCCACGGCGGCCCGTTCGCGAACATCGCCCACGGGTGCAACTCGGTCATCGCCACCAACACCGCGCGCTCGCTGGCGGACGTCGTGGTCACCGAGGCGGGCTTCGGCGCGGACCTCGGGGCCGAAAAGTTCATGGACATCAAGGCCCGCTTCTCCGGCGCCCACCCCGACGCCGTGGTGCTGGTGGCCACCGTCCGCGCCCTGAAGATGCACGGCGGGGTGCCGAAGGACGAACTGAAGACGCCGAACGTGCAGGCCGTCCGCGAGGGCCTGGCCAACCTGTCGCGCCATGCACGGAACATCAGGAAGTTCGGGATCCAGCCCGTCGTCGCGATCAACAGGTTCACCCTGGACACCGACGCCGAACTTGCCGTCGTCACCTCCTGGGCGGCGGCCAACGGCATCGAGTGCGCGGTGGCCGACGTCTGGGGGCAGGGCGCGGCCGGCGGGGCCGATCTGGCGCAGGCGGTGCTGCGGGCCATCGAGGCGCCCGGCAACTTCGCCCCGCTTTACGAGCTGGAGGTGGGCATCGAGGGAAAGATCCTCACGGTGGTCCGCGAGATCTACGGCGGCGCCGACGTGGAGTACTCCGCGGCAGCCAAGCGCATGCTCAAGCAGATCCACGAGAACGGCTGGGACAACCTGCCGGTCTGCATGGCCAAGACCCAGTACTCCTTCTCCGACGACCCGACGTTGCTGGGCGCCCCGGAGGGCTTCACGCTGCAGGTCCGCGACCTCATCCCCAAGACCGGGGCCGGCTTCATCGTGGCGGTGACCGGCGCGATCATGACCATGCCGGGGCTGCCCAAGGTCCCCGCGGCGATGCGCATGGATGTCGACGAAAACGGGCAGGCCGTCGGGCTTTTCTAGGAACGGCCTCCGGTTAAAGACTTGTGGCGGGGCCCCCCCCCCCCGGGGGGGGGGGGCCCCCCCCCGGGGTAGGGGGGGGGGGGGGGGGGGGGGGGGGGGGGCCCGGGGGGGGGGCCCCAAAAAAATTGGGGTTGGGTG